>NZ_JALNMH010000012.1 GCF_023156535.1 Pseudomarimonas salicorniae
ACGCAGGGAACCGGCATTGCGCAGCAATGACGGCGCGGAAGTCGGGTCGGCTTCTCTTTGGTTACTTTCTCTTGCCGATCAAGAGAAAGTGACTCGGGCCGACCGCAGGTCGGTCTGAAAGCTTTTGATCCTGCTCTAGCCGCAAAACAGGCCCCATTCGCCGGCCAGGGCGAACGGCAAATATGCGCCCGTTCCAGACACTCCAGAACGATGGCTATTTCTGCTTCCAGTTGCCCTGCGGATCCTGGTACCACCAGCCGCTGCGTGCGCCTTCGATCCACTGTCGGGCGAAGGTCTCGCGGATCTGCTGCTCCCACTCCGGATGGCCATTGGCGACGGCAACCTCGCGGTACAGCGCGTTGCGGTCGCGGTTGTCCTCGGCGAGCGCCTGATTGAGCGCGGCGCGCTCGCGCAGGCCGACCTGGGAGGCGTCGCGCAGAACGATCAGGCCGTCGTTGCCGAAGCCCAGCGCTCCGGCCTCGAAGGCCGGGGCCAGCTGGCTCTGGAAGCGCGTGGCCATGCGCTGCTGGATGGCCTGGATGGCCGGCGTCTTGAGATTGATGTCGGCCGACTGCGCATGCGCGTCGGAGATCAGGAAGGACAGCAGGCCCAGCGAGGGCGGCTTGCCGGAGTCGGCGGGCGGCGGCGCCTTGCGCTCGGCCTCGTTCGGACCGATCACCTTGTCGACGAATTCGCGGGCAGCCTGTTCGGCCTCGGCCGCGGGGAAATAGACATTGATGGTGACGCAGGCGGAGAGCACCAGCAGGGAGCCGGTGAGCAGGGCGAACCCGAGCTTTCGCAGGGACGGCATGTTCGGAACTCCGTATCGATGACCTGGGCGAGTGTCGCACGATCCACGCCGTGCCCTGCGCGGGGCATTCAGTCGACGCTAATGCCACCGCCGCTGGCCGCCGCCTCGAGCCTTGCCAGCAGCACCGGCCAGTCGACGCGGCGCCGGTAGCCATTGACCATGACCCGGGGGATCCCGGCCCCTTCGATCAGCACGTAGCCCTGGTCGAGATCTTCGACGCCGCCCATTTCGCAGACATTGTTGGAAAGCCGGCAGGAGATCCCGATGCGGCGATAGCCGAAGGTATCGAACAGCTTGAGCACGGTGGCCTGGAGTCCGGCGGTCGCCGCACCGCCCCCGACCGAGCCGATATTGTTGACCGCGCGCTGGCTGATCCGCCGACGGCCTTTCCATTCGTCGTCGGTGCGAAGCATGGCGTCAAACGCCACCGGCGAGCCGTCCAGCATGCGCAGGCCGCGAACATGGCCGTCCAGCCGTCCAGTGATTTCGCCAAAGCCGAAGGCGCCGGTCAGCGGCTTGAGGTCGAGCCCGTCGAATTCGACCTCGGCCGAGAGGCTGGGCGCGATGCCGAACGGCCGCTCCCAGCGCAGGCTGCCGACGGTCACCGTCCCGTCGAAGACGCCGATCCGGAGGGTGCCGTCGCTGGCCAGCACCTCGTCGCGGTAGGAGGCCGCGGGAAGGCTGCCGGACACCACGCCCTCGAACTCCGGCCAGCCCAGCTGCGCACTCAGGGCGGCAAGGCGGATATCGGCCATCTCCGCATCGAACTCGGCGCTGGCCTGCAGCGGCTGGAAGCGCAGCGGATGCAGCCGCAGGCTTCCGCCAAAGGGCGCAAAGTCGAGCGGTGCCTCGGCCTCGAACAGGCCGTTTCGACTTCGCCCGCGCAGTTCGGCGGGCCCCAGCGCGATGCCCTGGATCGACAACGCCTGCCAGCGCAGCGAAGAGGTTTCCGACTCGCCCTCCCGCTGCCAGCGCCAGTCGCCATCAGCGCCGCTGAGCACGATCACCCCCTTGGGATCGGCAAAGGTCAGCCCATCGGCCTGCAGGGCGATCCGCTGCACGCCCTCCGGGCCACCTTCCAACTCCGCACGGAGTGCGCCGGCGAACCCCGCCCCGCCGAAGCCCAACGCGGCGAGGGGTCCATCGAGATAGCGCGGCCCGGCGTCGGCGAGGTTGGGCAGGGCGGCCTCGACCCGCCACGTATCGGAGTTGCCGGCGGTCGCGGGCAGGGCCAGGCGGACGTCCGCGCCCCGGGGATCGGAGAAGCGCAGCGGCCCATCGAGGACCCAGCCCGCTGCGCCTTGCCGCGCCCCCAGCGCCAGGGAGGAACCAGGCAGCACGCGTATGTACCACTGCCCGCTGAGCCATTCTCCTGCGGAGAATTCGGCGTTGACGTCGACCGAGGGGCTATCCCCGCCACGCCAGCGCAGCTGCAGCGAACCGGCCACGTCCGCCGCCGCGGTCAGGCCGTCCTCGCTGTCCAGGGCCAGCGCATCGAAACCTGACTCCATTTTCCAAGCGCTCAGGCCGACATCACCGTCGGCCTTGCCGGTCAGCTGTCCCCCGGTGATCGAAACGCCCTCGGGCAGGGCCGTTGCGACCCAGGCCTCCAGCGCGCTGAGCGGCAGCTGGCGCCAGGACAGGCTCACCGCCTGCAACGCGGCGTCGAGGCGCGCGTCCACCCGCCGCTCGCCGTCGCGCCAGCGCAGCTGCCAGCCGTCCTCGCGGACCAGCCGCAGGGTGCCGCGCGGCCCGCCTCGCCAGCGCAGCGGGCCGGCGCAGCGAAGCGCGTCGCCCTCGCGGCCCAGTGAACACTCCCAGACCAGCGACCGGAACTCGGTGCCGGCGACGCGGGCGCGCTCGATGTCGAGCCGCAGGCGCGGCGCCGCGGCGTCCGCTGCATCGCGCAGCACGATGCGAAGTCCGCTGATCTCGAAGCCGTCGCCGGCCATCCGCCGGAGCCCCAGTTCGCTGTCGGCCAGCGCGGTGCCGGCGCTCAGCAGTGCGCAGGCCAGCCAGCCGGCGGCGAACCGGATTGTCGAGCGCTTGCGCATCAGGACATCGCCTCGCACCATCGGGATCGCCAGTGTAACGGGAGCGGATGATGGAACGGCGGGTGATGGTCGCCGAGGATGACCGGGTCAGCGCCGAATTCCTCTGCGGTGCACTGGCGCCGCTGGGTCAGGTCCGCCTGGTCTCGACAGCCAGCGCCCTGCGCGAGGTGCTCGAAGCCGAAGCGCCCGACCTGCTGGTTCTCGATGACCGCCTGGGTGCCGACCGGGGCGACGCGATGCTGGGCTGGGTCCGTGAGCGGCATGGCCCTGCCCTGCCCGTCCTGCTGGTCAGCGCCGATCTGCCGGCCGAGCTCGGCGAGCAGCGCCGGCAGCAGGGCGCCGATGCCTGCCTGGCCAAGCCGATGACGGCCGAGTCCCTGTGGCAGGTGCTGGCGATGATGGCGCCCGACCTGCTTCCGGCCTGGGACGAGCAGGCGGCCGAACGTGCGCTGGGCGCGGACCGTCGATCGCGTCGGGCGCTGCGCGACCTGCTGCTGGCCGACCTGCCGGCCGTGCGCGAGCGGGTCGGCCGGGCGGTGGCCGAGGCCGACCGGGTACGGCTTGGCGAGGAGCTTCACCGGCTGCGTGCGGCCTGCGGGTTCTGCGGGGCAGCCGGGCTGTCGGCTGCCGCGACTGCGCTCGCCGGTCGACCCGAGGCCGCGGTGCTTCAGTCCTTCGATGCAGCCTGTGCGGCGCTGCTCGCCCGTGGCGCGCCCGACTGAGCAGGATCGACCCGGCGCAGCTCGGCCAGTTCGTCGAGCACTCCCCAGCAGCGCAGGGGACGCGGCCCGAGCACGGCCGAGAGCCGGTCGCGGAGCAGACGGCGCAGGGCCAGCGCCTCGGAGCCGGCAGGCAGCGTTTCGCCCGCGACCAGGGCGAGCAGGGTCGCGCCGGCCACCGTGGGACGGGCCTCGACCGGCCGCCGAAGCAGCGCACCGTGCTCATCCAGCCAGTAGCGCGCGTCCTCCTGCAGCGCGCTGCCGGCGGCATCGCGGGAGACATCGATGCCGTATCCGGTGGCCTCCAGCAAAGCCCATTCGATGCGCCGCAGCGGCGCGGCCAGCACGCCGCCCTCGGCCAGTTCGGCGAGGCAGCTGGCATAGCGCAGGAACAGCTCGTCGACCGGCTCGTCACGGGGCAGGAGGCGCTGACAGAGCTCGTTGACGTAGAGCGCGGCCAGAAGCGCGTCGCCGCGGATCGCCAGCGGCTGCGAGGCGGCCTCGCAATGGGTCAGCAGGGCCAGTTCACCCCGGCACTGCAGGCCGACGTGCAGGGGTTGCAGGGGCTGCAATGCGGCGCGCCGGGCGCCGGACTTCGCCCCGCGCACTCCGCGGGCCACCGCACCGACACGGCCCATGCCGTGAACCAGCAGTTCCAGCAGCAGGCTCGACTCGCGATACGGCCGCGCGTGCAGCACGTAGGCGGCGTGCATTCCCGGATCATTGCGGCTCATCGCTGCCCGATCGCCCTCCTGCGGGAGAAAGGCTCAGTCGGTGTAGCCGAAGCGCTTGAGCTGGGCTTCGTCATCACTCCAGTTCTCGCGCACCTTGCACCAAAGCTGCAGGAAGACCTTGCGATCGAGCAGGCGCTCCATGGCCAGTCGGGCACCCTGCCCGATGGTGCGCATCTGCGAACCCCCTGCACCGATGACGATCGCCTTCTGGCCGTCCCGTTCGACCCAGATCACGGCGTCGATCCGCAGCAGGCGGCCGTCCTCACGATAGCCCTCGATCTCCACGGTGGTCGCATAGGGCAACTCGTCGCCGAGCTGGCGCATCAGCTGCTCACGGATCAGCTCCGCGGCGAGGAAGCGCTCGGACTTGTCGGTGACCTCGTCCTCGCCATACAGCGCCTCGCGCTCGGGCAGCAAGGCCAGCAGGCTGCGCCGCAGGTCGGCCACGCCTACGCCACGCTGGGCCGAGATCGGCACCACGGCGGCGAACGAGTGCTTGCCCGACAGCTCGGCGATCAGCGGCAGCAGGCTGGACTTGTCCTTGATCCGGTCAACCTTGTTGATCACGAGGACGCAGGGCACCTCGGCCTCGCGGATGGCCGCCAGGGCACGCTGGTCGTCCTCGCGCCAGCCCGCCGCCTCGACCACCAGCACCGCGAGGTCGACACCCAGCAGCGCGCCGCTGGCGGTGCGGTTCATGTAGCGGTTGATCGCGCGCTTGCCTGAGGCGTGCAGCCCCGGGGTATCGGCGAACACGATCTGCCCGTCCGCCTCGGTGCTGATGCCGAGGATCCGGTGCCGGGTCGTCTGCGGCCGACGCGAGACGATGCTGACCCGGAAGCCCACCACGGCATTCACCAGCGTCGACTTGCCGACATTGGGCCGCCCCACCACCGCCACGGTCCCGGCGCGGAAGGGCCCGCCCGAGGGCGCGCCCTGCTGACTGCTCGACTCCTGATCGCTCATCATCCCTGCCCGTCCAATGCTTCCAGTATCGACTCCGCTGCGGCCTGTTCGGCGCCGCGGCGGCTGCTACCCAGCCCCTCACGAGCCAGCGCCGGCTCGTTCAGCGTGCAGCGCACGCGGAACTCGCGGCAGTGCTCCTCACCCAGTTCCTCCAGCACGGCGTACTCCGGCAAGGGTAGCTGGCGCGCCTGAAGCCACTCCTGCAGCCGTGTTTTGGCGTCCTTTCCCGCATGCAGGTCGAGCTCGGCCAGCGGGGGCGAGAACCAGACCCGCAACACCTCGCGAAGCGCCTCGAAACCGCCGTCCAGGTACACCGCCGCGGCCATCGCCTCGACTGCGTCGGCAAGGATCGAATCGCGCCGATGCCCGCCGGTCTTCAGCTCCCCGGGGCCGAGTTCCAGCCGATCACCGAATCCGTAGCGCCGGGCGATCGCCGCCAGCGCCGACTCGCGCACCAGGGAGGAACGCATCCGGGTCAGCGCCCCCTCGTCCGCACGGGGAAAACGCTCGATCAGCATCTCGGAGACCACCGCACCGATCAGGGCGTCGCCGAAGAACTCCAGGCGCTCGTTGTTGCGCCGGCCGGCGCTGCGATGCACCAGCGCAAGACGCTCCAGCTCCGGGTCGCGGAAGGCACGGGGCCAGGCCACAGGGGCTTAGTTGGAGAGTTCGACCGAGTGTTCGAACTTGCCGACCACGTCGAGATTGTAGGCAACGTGGCGGCGGACCTCGTACTTGATGGTCAGCACGGCGCCGCGCTTGGTATCAAGCGTGATGTGTTCGTTCTTAACGCTTTCGACGTAGGAGATATTGAAGCGGCGAAAGAGCAGGTCGACAACCTTGGCGCGCCCGGCGTTGGCGATCCCCGGCGTCTTGGCCACCTCCTCCATCGAATCCTTCACGCTCCAGTACTCCTGGTACATCGGAAAGATCTTCATCCCGCAGTAGCCGAAGATGCCCAGCACCGCGAGGGTGATGATCATGCCCATCAGGGTGATGCCTTGCTGAGCCTTGCGCGTGGTCATGGAGAACCCCCGTTGTTGAGCCATCATGGTCGGCGGCCCGCCTGGCCGCGGCGGGACTCAGTGTATGACGGTTCCAATGCGACTGAAATCCACGCCGCCGTTGCGGCTGTCCCAGTTCATCCAGATCAGGAAGGCCCGGCCGACCAGGTTCTTCTCGGGGACGAAGGCCCAGTAACGACTGTCGAGACTATTGTCGCGGTTGTCACCCATCACGAAGTAGTGGCCCTCGGGGACCACCCAGCGACCCTCGCCGTCTCCCCGCCGGAAGGCTTCCGGACGCTGAAGGATCTGGTGCATCTGCTCGCCGAGCTTTTCCTCCAGCACCTGGGCACCGGTCATGTCGGCACCGCTGCCCGTGCCGACGTAGCGGCCGGTCGAGTCGGCAGCGACTTCCTCGCCGTTGATGAAAAGCCGCTTGCTGCGGTAGATCACCTCGTCACCCGGCAGGCCGACGACGCGCTTGATGTAGTCCTGACGGGGGTCGACCGGATAGCGGAACACAACGATATCGCCCCGATCCGGCTCGCCGATCTCGACGAACTTGTAGTCAAGCACCGGCACCTTGAGCCCATAGGCGAACTTGTTGACCAGGATGAAATCGCCGATCAGCAGGGTCGGCATCATCGAACTGGAGGGGATGCGGAACGGCTCGGCAAGGAAGGAGCGGATCAGCAGGACAATGAAGATCACCGGAAAGAAGGAGCGCGCGTACTCGACCACCACCGGCTCGGCCACCTCGGCGCCACCGGCGCGCTCGGCCCGCTTCCTGGCGAAGAACAGCGCGTCGGCCGCCCAGATCAGCCCGGTCAGCGCCGACAGCGCAACCAGGATTGCCGCGAAGTCGACGCTCATTTCGGCTCCTTGCGGAGCCGTGATCCGTGATTCGTGATTCGTGATTCGTCTTCAAGACAGCGGTTCGCGAGGAAATCGCCGCTCCACATCGATTCAGCCCCTGCGTTGCCATTGCTCTTCACGGTCCGGATATCCTCTTGCCTTTCACCAATCACCAATCACGAATCACCCGGAGACTACTTGTCCATCTGCAGCACCGCCAGGAAGGCCTCCTGCGGGATCTCCACGCTGCCCACCTGCTTCATGCGCTTCTTGCCTTCCTTCTGCTTCTCCAGCAGCTTGCGCTTGCGGCTGGCATCACCGCCGTAGCACTTCGCCAGCACATTCTTGCGCAGCGCCTTGACCGTGGAGCGGGAGATGATCTGCGAGCCGACGGCCGCCTGGATGGCGACGTCGAACATCTGCCTCGGGATCAGCTCGCGCATCTTCTCGCAGATCTCGCGGCCACGCCGGTCGGCCTGACTGCGGTGGGTAATGACCGACAGGGCGTCCACGCGGTCGCCGTTGATCAGGGTGTCGACGCGCACGAAGGGGCCGGCCTGGAAGCGCTCGAAGTGGTAGTCGAGCGAGGCATAGCCACGCGAGACCGACTTCAGGCGATCGAAGAAGTCGAGCACGACCTCGGCCATCGGCAGCTCGTAGCTGATCTGCACCTGGCTGCCGAGGTACTGGATGCCGCGCTGGGTACCGCGCTTTTCCTCGCAGAGCTTGATGACGTTGCCGACGTAGTCCGGCGGGGTCAGCACATTGGCCACGATGATCGGTTCGCGGATCTCGTCGACCTTGGGTGAGGGCGGCAGCTTGGCCGGATTGTCGAGGGAGAGGGTCTCGCCGTCGGTGGTCAGCACCTCGTAGATCACGGTCGGCGCCGTGGTGACAAGGTCGAGGTCGTACTCGCGCTCAAGGCGCTCCTGGACGATCTCCATGTGCAGCATGCCAAGGAAGCCGCAGCGGAAACCGAAGCCCATCGCCTCGGAGCTCTCCGGCTCGAAGCGCAGCGCGGCATCGTTGAGGCGCAGCTTCTCCAACGCCTCGCGCAGGTCCGGATAGTCGTCGGCCTCGACCGGGAACAGGCCGGCGAAGACGCGCGGCTGCATCTCCTGGAAGCCGGGAAGCGGCGCCTTGGCGGGGTTGCCCGCCAGGGTCAGGGTGTCGCCCACTGGCGCCCCGTGGACGTCCTTGATCGATGCCGTGATCCAGCCCACCTCGCCCGGAGCCAGGCGCTCGCGGAAGGTGCGCTTGGGCGTGAACACGCCGACCTTGTCGACCTGGTGGGAGCGCCCGGTCGACATTACAAGAATCTTGTCGCCCGGCTTGATCTCGCCCTGCATGACGCGAACCAGCGAAACCACGCCGAGATAGTTGTCGAACCAGGAGTCGATGATGAGCGCCTGCAGCTGGTCACTGCCGCGCGGTTTGGGGGGCGGGATGCGATGTACGATGGCTTCCAGCACATCGCGCACGTTCAGCCCGGTCTTGGCGCTGATCGCCACGGCGTCTGCCGCACCGATGCCGATCACCGCCTCGATCTCGCCCTTGGCGCGGTCGATGTCGGCAGTCGGCAGATCGATCTTGTTCAGAATCGGCACCACCTCGAGACCCATTTCGACCGCGGTGTAGCAGTTGGCCACCGACTGCGCCTCGACGCCCTGCGCCGCATCGACCACCAGCAACGCGCCCTCGCAGGCGGCCAGCGAGCGGCTGACCTCGTAGCTGAAGTCGACATGGCCGGGGGTATCGATGAAATTCAGCTGGTAGGTTTGGCCATCAAGCGCCACGTAGGGCAGCGAGACCGACTGCGCCTTGATGGTGATGCCACGCTCGCGCTCGATGGGATTCGAGTCGAGCACCTGGGCTTCCATCTCGCGATCGGCCAAGCCTCCGCATAGCTGGATGATGCGGTCGGCCAGGGTCGACTTGCCGTGGTCGACATGGGCGATGATGGAGAAGTTTCGGATACGGTCCATGCAGCTAGGGCGCCGGCGGGCTAAAAACTCGCTATTGTCGCACAGCCGGGCCATTACGGGGGCGTGAAACCCACCGTGCCCCGGCCCGCCGTGGCCGGCCGGGGCACGCGTGACTCATTCGCCGTCCGGCGTGACCGTGATGAACTGGGTTGCCTCGCCTCGGCGTACCAGCAGAAGCACCGGCTCGCCTGCCGGCAGCTCCCGGGTCAGCTCGGCGAACGCCATGGCGCTGCCGACCTTGCTCCGGCCGACCATCAGGATCACGTCGCCCATCCGAAGGCCGGAAGCCATGGCGACCTGGGGCTCGAGGTCGCGGACCAGGACACCCTGGCCCGCCTCGATGCCGAGAGCCTCGCGCTGCTCGGCACTGAGGTCCTCGACGACGATGCCGAGTGGATTGCCCGCCGCCGGAGCGCCGCCCGCGGTGCTGGCCTGCGAGTCCGGACGCGGCGCCTCACCGATCACGACCTCGAAGTTCCGACGCTTGCCGTCGCGGATCACGGTCACGGTCGCCTTGCTGCCCGGTTCGGTCAGGCCGACCAGGGGCGGCAGATCGGAGGCGCTGCGGATCTCCTCGCCCTCGAAGGCGACGATGACGTCCTGGATCTGGATGCCGGCCTTCTCGGCGGCGCTACCCTCGCTGAAGCCGGTCACGGCGGCGCCCATCGGGCGTTCCATCCCGAGCGCGCGGGCGGCATCGCGGTTGACCTCCTGGATATTCACCCCGAGCAGGCCTCGGGATACGTAGCCCTTTTCCTTGAGCTGATCGGCAGAACGCATGGCGATCTCGACCGGGATCGAGAAGCTCACGCCCATGAAGCCGCCGGTGTTGGAGTAGATCTGCGAGTTGACGCCGATCACCTCGCCATCGGTGTTCAGGAGCGGCCCACCCGAATTGCCACGGTTGATGGCGACATCGGTCTGGATGAAGGGCACGTACTGCTGGCTCGGATCGAAACTGGCCCGGCCCACGGCGCTGACGATGCCGGCGGTCACCGAGTTCTCGAAGCCGAACGGGGAACCGATCGCGACCACCCACTGGCCGGGCTTGAGCTCGCGCGAATTGCCCGTGCGCAGGTACGGCAGCCCGCGACCTTCGACCTTGAGCACGGCGATGTCGGTCTGGGCGTCGCTGCCGACCAGTTCGGCCTTGAGCTCACGGCGATCCGTCAGGCGCACGTAGATCTCGTTGGCACCGTCCACGACATGGTGGTTGGTGATGACATAGCCATCGGCACTGATCAGGAACCCGGTGCCCATCGAGGTCCGCTGCTGGGGCATCTGAGGGGCGCCGGGCTGGCCGAAGAAGCGGCGGAAGAACTCGGGCATCTCCTCCGGGCTGGGCTCCTGAGCACCACGGCGTGCGCCGCGCTCGCTGGACCGCTGGGCGGAGATGTTGACCACGGCCGGGCTGACCCGCTCGACCAGGCCGGTGAAATCGGGAAGCTGGGCCAGGGCCGGCGCGGAGAGCGCCAGGGCGAACAGCACAAGGCTTACCCAGGTGACTGCCTTCTTCACGGAAACAACCTCCTATGTCGTGGATGGATCGGGGTCGCGCCCGTCGCGGATCCGCTGGGGATCAGGTTCGCGGCGCACCCCGAGCAACCGAAGCGATGGCATCGGCCGCAGGACATGCTTGGAAACCGCGAGGCCGGACAAAGTTCCCGCCACGGCCCCGAACGCAACCACGAGGTTCGCCGGGAGATCGCCGAATGAGGCGACCCCGGCGCCCAGCAGACCGCCGGCAAGCAGCCCGGCCAGCGGCAGCCCGTAGCCGATCAGGACTCGATCGCGAAGCTCGACCGCCTCGCAGCGCAGGATCAGGTGCTCGCCCGGCCGGGGCGGTGGATCGAACTGTTCGCGCGGCAGGCGCAGCGGACGCCCGGATTGCCAGCCGAGCCCGCAGCGGCCGGCGCAGCCGGTGCAGCCCGTGCAGCCGCCCCGGGCACGCAGCAGCACGCCCGAGGCATCGGCCGAGACGACCTCGACCGGCGTCTCAACCGCCACGCACGGGTTCGACCGACTGTGCGAAGCGCTCGGCGGTGGCGGCCGGCACCTCGCCGACCACGACGATCTGCAACCCGCGAAACAACCGGCCGAACACCGACAGCGCGCCGCGTCGCTGGTGACCCGAAAGCACCGCGGCCTGGTCAGGGAGCGGCTGCGCGAACAGCGACACCCGGGCCAGCCCATCGCTGAAGACCAGGTGTTCCTGCTCCTCATCGACCGCGGCCGAAACCAGGGCAAAGCCAGCCGGCAGGTCAACCACCTGGATTCGCGTACGCGGAATGTCCGTGGCACTAGGCGCGCGCAGCGTCTGCGCCGGGGACGGGGCCGCGCCAGGCGAGGAAGGCTCGATGCCAAGCTCGAGACTGGAGAACATCCACTGCTCGACCAGGCTGCCATCAGCGCCATACACCGCGGCCCGCAGCAGCAGCCCGGTATCGCGATCAATCCAGTAGCGACGGGAGTAGCGCAGTCCGTCGCCGGCGCGGAGGTCGACCACCTCGGACGGTCGCCCGGCCACTCGATCCTCGCCCACCTGCTCGAATCGGTAGTGATTCTGTGGCTCGAGCTTGGCGACGGCGCCCGCGGCCGCGGCCTCGAAACCCAGCGGCGTGCCGCTGCCGAGCTGGGCCACGCCGGCGCCGCGCCGCAGCGGAAGCTCGGGCCCCGTCAGGCGGTCGACCAGGTCGGTGCCGATCCCGGCAAGGTGACGCACCCTCAGCGCATCGAGCTGACCGTCGCGGGCATAGACCACGACGCCCTCGAAACTGTGCTCCTGCAGCGCAATGCCCAGCCGGTCAAGCGTGGCCGAGGGGTCAAGCTGCCGGGGCCCCGACGGGGCCTGGGCCTGGGCCGCGGCCGCGCTGCCCAGCAGCAGGACCAGAAGCAGGCGCCTCAAGGCGTGCGACCTCCGGTCTCCAGAACCACCTGCCCCTGCGGCGGCCGGTACGGGCTGACCACGGGAATGTAGGGAACGAAGCTGTCATGCAGCGGCTGCAGGGTGGCCGCGTTGTGCCGCAGCAGCCAGCCATCGACCCGTGGATCGAGCTGCACGGTGGGCATCCGCGGCGTGCCCTGGGTGGCCGCCACCGACTGCGTCACCGCGCCCAGCGAGGGCCGAAGGTCGGCCTCGCGGACGCCGGAATCGACCACGTGGATCGGCGCTTCGATGCCGGCAGGCCGGGCCGCGACCGGGCCCGGCGAACCCGGTGCCTGCCCCAGCTGCGGCAACGCGACCAGCGCCGCCACGGCGACCGAGGCCGCGACCGCCGCGCCCGCCGCCCAGCGCAGGGCCGTGGGCAACATGCCGGCACGTGGCGTGGACTCACCAGCGATGCCGGCGGAAACGCGCTCCAGGAAGGAAGCATCACACAGCGTGCTGACGCGCCCCTGCAGGCTTTCCCGGGCGAGGTGCCAGCGCGACCAGTCGGCGCGCAGCTCGGCGTCGCTCTCCAGCCGCTTGTGCAGGAAACGCGCCTGGTCCTTGCCAAGCTCACCGTCCATCAGGGCGGAGAGCTGTTCCTTGATCTGCTCGTTCATGGGCGTACCCGTTGTTGATTGTCCAGCAGTGGGCGGAGTTTCTGGTCGATGGCGTCACGCGCCCTGAAAATGCGCGAGCGGACGGTTCCGATCGGGCATCCCATGGTTTCGGCGATCTCTTCGTAGCTGAGCCCGTCCACTTCGCGCAGCGTGATCGCCATTCTCAATTCATCCGGCAGTGCTTCGACCGTGTGGGCCACGGTTTGTTCAATCTCCCGACGCATCAGTTCATGTTCCGGGGTGTCGACGTCGCGCAGCCTCGAGCCGGCCTCGTACTGCACGGCGTCGGCCGCGTCGATGTCGTCGGTCGGCGGTCGCCGACCCTGCGACACCAGCCAGTTCTTGGCCGTATTGATCGCGATCTTGTACAGCCAGGTATAGAACTGGCTGTCGCCGCGGAAATTGCCCAGCGCCCGGTAGGCGCGGATGAAAGTGTCCTGGGCCACGTCCTGGGCATCGGCCCAGTCGTGCACGTATCGGGTGATCACGCTGATGATGCGGTGCTGGTAGCGGGCGACAAGCAGATCGAAGGCGCGCTTGTCGCCCTTCTGCACCCGCTGCACCAGCGACTGGTCCAGTTCGTTCTCGCCCATCCGGGCCGTTGCTCCGTGTTGTCCGGCCCGCGGGCCCGTTGGGCCTGTCCCGGCCCGCTGGTGAGAAGACCGCCACTTTCAAGGAAAGTTCACGCGCCCACGCGTTGACCTTGGCCCCACCCTGCCGGGATCATGCAGGACTCAGCCCGCCTCCGGGCCCGATTTGACGGAGAACTCCCATGTTCGATGGTCTGCGATTCCGACACTGGCGTCCCGAGCTGCGCGACGGACGGGTGCTCCTGCTCCAGTTCGACCGCGCAGAGAGCAGCGTCAACACGCTCGCCCAGGAGGTCCTCGCCGAGTTGGAACAGATCGTCGAGCGCATCGCCATCGAGAAGCCCAAGGCGGTGGTCATCGCCTCGGCCAAGAAGGCCGGCTTCGTCGCCGGCGCCGACATCAAGGAATTCGTCGAGTTCGACCAGCGCGGCGTCGTGCTGGAAGCGATCGAGTATGGCCAGAAGGTGTTCCAGTCGCTGGCCGAGCTCTCGGTGCCGACCGTGGCGGCCATCGACGGCCACTGCATGGGCGGCGGCACCGAGCTGGCGCTCGCCTGCCGCTACCGGATCGCCAGCAGCAGCGAATCGACCCGCATCGGCCTGCCCGAGGTCAAGCTCGGCATCTATCCGGGCTGGGGCGGCAGCGTGCGCCTGCCGCATCTGGTCGGCACCCCGGCGGCCATGGACATGATGCTTACCGGCCGCACCCTGTCGGCCTCGGCGGCGCGGGCCATCGGCCTGGTCGACAAGGTGGTGGAGCCCGCCCTGCTGCTGGACAGCGCGATCGAGCTGGCCAAACGCGGCACGACCCGACCGCTCAAGCAGCGCGCCACCGCCTGGGCGACCAACCTGTGGCCGGTGCGGCAGGCCCTGGCGCCGATGCTGGCCAAGCAGGTCGCACGCAAGGCAAAGAAGGACCACTATCCGGCGCCCTACGCGCTGATCGAGACCTGGCGCCGCGCCGGCGGCCCGGTGCGCAAGCGGCTCAAGGCCGAGGCGCGCAGCGTGGCCAAGCTGGCCCAGACACCGACCGCCCGCAACCTGATCCGCGTGTTCTTCCTGATGGACCGGCTGAAGAACCTCGGCGGCAAGGAGCACGGCATCCAGCACGTCCACGTGGTCGGCGCCGGGGTGATGGGCGGCGATATCGCCGCCTGGTGTGCCCTGCGCGGCTTCGACGTGACCCTGCAGGACCGCGAGATGAAGTACATCTCGCCGGCGCTCGAGCGCGCGGGCACCCTGTTCGAGAAGAAGCTGAAGAAATCCGACAAGGTCAGCGCCGCCAAGGCCCGCCTGAAGGCCGATGTCGAGGGCGAGGGCGTGGCGAAGTCCGATCTGGTCATCGAGGCGATCTTCGAGAACCTCGAGGCCAAGAAGTCGCTCTACGCCAATGCCGAGAAGTCGCTCAAGGACGATGCCCTGCTGACCTCGAACACCTCGTCGATTCCGCTGTCCGACCTCGCCGCGGAGCTCTCCGACAAGGCGCGCTTCGCCGGTCTGCACTATTTCAACCCGGTGGCGATGATGCCCCTGGTCGAGATCGTCCGCCATGCCGACATGGACGCCGAGACCGAGCGCCGCCTCGCCGCCTTCTGTCGCGCCATCGACAAGCTGCCGGTGCCGGTGGCCGGGACGCCCGGGTTCCTGGTCAACCGCATCCTGATGCCCTACCTGCTGGAGGCGATGACCTGCTACAGCGAGGGCATTCCGGGCCCGGCCATCGACAAGGCCGCGGTCAGCTTCGGCATGCCGATGGGCCCGATCGAACTCGCCGACACGGTCGGCCTCGACGTCGCCGCCTCGGTGGGCAAGATCCTCGCCGACTTCCTCAACCTGCCGATTCCCAACGGCCTGGAGAGCAAGCTCGAGGCAGGCAAGCGCGGGCGCAAGGATGGCGAAGGCTTCTATGTCTGGGAAGACGGCAAGGCGAAGAAGCCCGAGCTGCCCGAGGGCTACACCGCCCCGGAGGACCTGCAGGACCGCCTGGTTCTGGCCCTGCTCAACGAGGCCGTGGCCTGCCTGCACGAGGGCGTCGTCGCCGACGCCGACCTGCTCGACGCCGGTGTGATCTTCGGCACCGGCTTCGCCCCCTTCCGCGGTGGCCCGATCGAGTACATCAAGACCGCCGGCCCGGCCAAGCTGAAGGCGCGCCTCGAGACCCTGGCCAAGCGCCACGGCCCGCGCTTCGAGCCGCGCCCCGGCTGGGACGCGCTGGGCTGATTGCAGCGGGCGCCAGCCCGCTGGCGTCTCCGCCTCCATCTGTAGGAGCCAGCTTGCTGGCGATTGCCTTTCCTGGCGCGCGGTCGCCAGCAAGCTGGCTCCTACAATGGCGACTCCGGATTCCCGACTCCCGAAGCCCCACCCATGACCCTCCCCCCCTGGCGCCGCCTGGTCCTGAAGATCGGCAGCAACCTGATCGCTCCTGGCGGCCAGGCGCTGTCGACCCGTCACGTGCTGGACATCGCCCGCTTCGTGCAGGTAGCGCGCAGCCAGGATCGCGAGGTGCTGCTGGTGTCCTCCGGCGCGGTCGCCGCCGGGCGCGCCGCGATGGCCCAGCGCGCCGCCGATGCGCCCGCCGGCATCAGCGGCAAGCAGGCCCTGGCGGCCATCGGCCAGGCCGAACTGATGCGCTTCTGGGCGCGCTTCTTCGATTTTCCCGTCGCGCAACTGCTGCTGACCCAGGATGATCTGGCGCACCGCCGGCGCTACCTCAACGCCCGCAACACGTTGCGCTCCCTGCGCGGACTGGGCGTGCTGCCCGTGATTAACGAGAACGATTCGGTGGCCGTTGACGAGCTTCGCGTCGGCGACAACGACAGCCTGGCCGGCCATGTCGCCGTGCTTGCCGAAGCCGACCTGATGGTCCTGGTCACCGACATCGACGGCCTCTACGACGCCGACCCGCGCAAGGTCGCCGACGCACGCAAACTGGTGGAAGTCGATGCGGTGACCGAGGAGATCCTGGCCCTGGCCGGGGGCGCGGGCAGCCTGGTCGGCACCGGCGGCATGCGCACCAAGCTGCTGGCGGCCCGACGCTGCGCCGAGGCCGGCATCGGCACCGTGATCTGCGATGGCCGCAACGGGGACACCCTGATGCGCCTGCTGCAAGGCCGCTGCGAGGGCAGCTACGTGCGCCCGGCGGTGCAGCGGCGCGCGGCGCGCAAGCACTGGATGCTGCACGCCCTGCCGACCAGCGGCGTGCTGCGCATCGACCCGGGCGCCGCCGAGGCGCTGGCGGGGCGCGGCGCGTCCCTGCTGCCGCGCGGCGTTCTCGACTGCGAGGGCCAGTTCGACGTCGGCGATGCGGTGGAGGTGCATGCCGGCGAGCAGACCGTCGCCAAGGGCATCGTCCAGTACCGCGCGACCGAGCTGAGCAAGATCCGCGGCCGGCACAGCCGCGAGATCGTCGAGCTGCTCGGCGAGTGCCCCTCCGAATCGGTGATCCACCGCGACGACCTGGTGCTGCTGTGAGCCATCCCGACCTCGACTCCCGCCTGCGCGCCGCCCGGGACACCCTGCCCTCACTGGTGGCGCTCGACGCCCTGCAACGCAATGCGGTGCTGGAGAGCATGGCAGCGCGCCTGCGCGGACAGGCCGCCCACATCGAACAGGCCAACCAGCGAGACCTGGAGGCTGCCGAAGCCGCCGGGCGGAGCGCCGCGCTGATCGACCGACTGCGCCTTGACGCCCCGCGCATCGAGAGCCTGGCCCAGGCGCTGGAGGCGATCGCCATCCTGCCCGATCCGCTGCGCGACGACAGCGCGCCCAGCCTGCGCGCCGACGGCCTGCGCATCCGCCGCCGCCCCGCGCCGATCGGGGTCATCGCGATGGTCTACGAGTCCCGCCCCAACGTGACCGCCGACGCCGCCGCGCTCTGCTTCAAGGCCGGCAACGCCTGCGTGCTGCGCGGCGGCAGCGAGGCCCGGCACAGCAATGCCGCGGTGGCCGGGGCCCTGCATCTGGCCCTTGCCCAGCACGGCATCGACCCGGCCTGCGTCAGCGTGCTGGACGACCCTGACCGCTCGATGCTGCACGCCCTGCTCGAGCGCGACGACCTCATCGACCTGGTCATCCCGCGCGGCGGCGAGGCACTGATACGCCACGTGGTGGCCCATAGCCGCATACCGGTCATCCAGCATTACAAGGGTGTCTGCCATCTGTTCGTCGACCGCGACGCCGACCCGGAATCGGCCATTCGTCTTCTCGTCGACGGCAAGGCGATGCGTCCAGGCGTGTGCAACGCCCTCGAGTGCCTGCTGGTGGATGCCGGGATCGCCGGGGACTTCCTGCCCCGGGTCGGAGAGGCGATGAAACGTCATGCGGTGGCCGTTCGCGCCTGCCCGCGCGCCCTGCCCGCCCTGCCCGACGCCAGCGCGGCTGTCGAAGAGGACTGGGGCCAGGAGTTTCTCGATCGGGTCCTGGCCGTGCGCGTGGTCGACGGCCTTGATGCCGCCCTGGCCCACATCCGCCAACACGGTTCACACCACACCGAGGTGATCGCCACCCGCGACCCCGACCGCGCGGCCCGCTTCATCAACGAGGTCGACGCCTCGGCGGTCATGGTCAACGCCTCATCGCGCTTCAATGATGGCGGCGAACTCGGCCTCGGCGCCGAGATCGGCATCTCCACCAGCAAACTCCACGCCTACGGCCCCATGGGCCTCGAGTCCCTCACCTGCCGCAAGTGGGTGGTCGAGGGCGAGGGGCAGGTGCGGCACCGCGAAGCGGTGATTCGTGATTCGTGATTCGTTAGGAGCCGGCAGCGCGAGGCGTCTTCGCCGGGTCCGGCCGCTCCTGACTTGCAACGCTGTTCGGCGGCCAAACGTGCGACCACCCTCCAGTCCGCCAAGACGAGCGGCTCTTCGCTTGAA
The DNA here is from genome assembly GCF_023156535.1 of Pseudomarimonas salicorniae. Classification (GTDB taxonomy): domain Bacteria; phylum Pseudomonadota; class Gammaproteobacteria; order Xanthomonadales; family Xanthomonadaceae; genus Pseudomarimonas; species Pseudomarimonas salicorniae. The sequence goes on from NZ_JALNMH010000012.1 coordinate 18,135, forward strand.
ACGAATCCCGAATCCCGGCTGTTAAAGCACTGCCTTCAAATCCTTCTCGATGCTCTCGGGTGTATCCGTCGGCGCGTAGCGGCGCACGACCTTGCCGTTCTTGTCGACCAGGAACTTGGTGAAGTTCCACTTGATCATCTCGCTGCCCAGCAGGCCCTTGGCCTGCTTCTTGAGGAACTTGAACAGCGGATGCGCGCCGTCGCCGTTGACCTCGATCTTGGAGAACATCGGGAAGTCGACCTCGTAGTTGAGCGAGCAGAAATTCTTGATCTCGTTCTCGTCGCCGGGCTCCTGGTGCCCGAACTGGTCGCAGGGAAAACCAAGCACGGCCAGGCCCTTGTCAGCGTACTTGTCGTGCAGCGCCTGCAGGCCGGTGTACTGGGGGGTGAAACCGCATTTCGAGGCCGTGTTGACGATCAGCAGGACCTTGCCGCGATACTCGTCGAGCTTGCGGGTCTCGCCGTCGATATCCTGGACGCTGAAGTCGTAGATGCTGGCCATGCGGGCTCCGCCTTAGGGGAATTCCCGCAAGCATAGCCCAGCCGCCGCGAACGACCGACGAATCGTGAACCGGGTGGGGACGGAGCCGCGCCGGGCATGCGATGATGCGGCGCAGCAAGAACCGTCGGGAGGACCGATGCTCTATCGCATGCATGAGCTGTCGCGGGCGCTGATGAGCCCCTGGGTGTACGGCGCGGAGGCCGCTGCCAAGATGTTTTCCTCGCCGGACAGCTGGCTGTCGCGGCTGCCGGGCGCCGAGCGCATCGCCGCCACCAACGAGCTGCTGTACCGGATCGGCAAGGGCTACGAGAAGCCCGAGTTCGGCATCCACAGCATCGAGGCCCACGGCCACGCGCTGCCGGTGGTCGAGATCGAAGCCGAACGCAAGCCGTTCTGCCGCCTGCTGCGCTTCAAGCGCTACAGCGACGACTCACAGGTCATCGACGACCTGCATGACGACCCCAAGGTGCTGGTGGTCGCGCCACTTTCCGGCCACCACTCGACCCTGCTCCGCGACACCGTGCGCACCTTGCTACAGGACCACAAGGTGTGGATCACCGACTGGATCGACGCGCGCATGGTGCCGCTGTCGGACGGGCCGTTCCATCTCGATGACTACATCGAGTATGTACAGGCCTTCATCCGCAAGATCGGCGCGAAGGACCTGCACGTGATCTCGGTCTGCCAGCCCACCGTTCCGGTGCTGGCAGCCGTGTCTCTGATGGCCTCGCGCGGCGAGGCGACTCCTCGCAGCCTGACCTTCATGGGCGGGCCGATCGATGCACGGCGCAGTCCGACCGCGGTCAACAACCTCGCCACCACCAAGCCGCTGTCCTGGTTCCAGAACAACGTCATCCACGAGGTGCCCGAGAACTACCCGGGCATGGGTCGCAAGGTCTATCCCGGATTTCTCCAGCATGCCGGCTTCGTCGCCATGAATCCCAGCCGCCATGCCACCTCGCACTGGGACTTCTACCGCGACCTGGTGCGCGGCGACCTCGAGGACGCCGAGGCCCACCGCCGCTTCTACGATGAATACAACGCGGTACTCGACATGGCCGCCGAGTACTACCTCGACACCATCCGCATCGTCTTCCAGGAACACCTGCTGCCCCGCGGCGCCTGGGAGGTGCGCGGCGAGAAGGTGCAGCCGGAGGCTATCCGCGACAGTGCCCTGCTGACCATCGAAGGCGAACTGGACGACATCTCCGGGCTCGGCCAGACCCAGGCCGCGCATGACCTGTGCCGCGGCGTGCCCAAGGCCAAGGCCCGGCACATCACCGTCGAGGGCGCCGGACACTACGGCATCTTCAGCGGCCGGCGCTGGCGCCAGGTGGTCTATCCGCAGGTCCGCGAGTTCATCCGCGCCCACGCCGGCCCGGCGCGCGGCAAGCGCTGAGGCGGTGGCCAAACAGTACGATCGCGACTACTACGACCGCTGGTATCGCGGCGCGGTCGGCGCCGAGCGCCGGGCGCACACCGCGCGCAAGGCCGCGGTGGCGGTGGCGACCTGCGAGTACTACCTCGGCCGGCCGCTGCGCAGCGTGCTCGATATCGGCTGCGGCGAAGGCCACTGGCGGGCACCGCTGCTCAAGCTTCGCCCCAAGCTCGACTACCTGGGCCTCGACGGCAGCGAGTACGCGGTATCGCGCTACGGCCGCAGTCGCAATCTTCGGCTGGTGCGCTTCGGCCAGCTGGAATCGCTGCGCTTCGACCGCAGCGTCGACCTGATCGTCTGCTCGGACGTCCTGCACTACCTGCCGGCGACGGAGATCAAGCGCGGGCTGTCGGGCTTTCCCGAACTGGCCCACGGCATGGCCTTCATCGACCTGTTCTGCCGCGGCGATGACGCCGAGGGCGACCACGAGGGTTTCTTCGCCCGCAGCGCCCTGTTCTACGCCCGGCAGTTCGCCGCCATCGGCCTGCGCCCGGTCGGCACCCATTGCTACCTGCTGCCGGCATACCAGCAATCGATCGCTCGTCTGGAGCAGTCGGGGCTGGGCTGAGCCCGCGATCGAAGCGGCCGGCAGGATGCGCGCTTCGGGCGCGAAGTTCGCATTCGCCCCGGCCCCGCTGTAGGAGCCAGCTTGCTGGCGATAGGCGTCCCGGACGGAACGATCGCCAGCAAGCTGGCTCCTACACGCAACGTCGCTGCCAGGTCCGGTTTGCGCTGCAAAGCAGGCCTTGCCGCAGTCAAATTGTGGGAGTGCCCTCGGGCGCGACCGCAGCGCTACGGATTCACCACAGACCGCGGCCAGAGCGGAACTCCTCGGTCGCGCCCAAGGGCACTCCCACAGAATATCGGCCCATTTGATGAACCGTGGCGAATGCGCACTCTGCGCCCAAACCTGTGTCTCGCTTGGCGCGGCGACTTCGCGACCGCTCCGGGCTAACATCGCGCGATGCTCCCTGCCCTGCCCGCCGATGACACGGCCACACCAGACCATCCCTTCTCCGGGCTCGATCCGCAGGCTGTGGTGGAGGCGCTGGAGGCGCTGGGCCTGCCCTGCGATGGCCGGGTGCTGGCCCTAAACAGCTACGAGAACCGGGTTTTCAGGGTCGGCATCGAGGACGCCGCGCCGCTGATCGCCAAGTTCTACCGCCCCGGGCGCTGGACCGACGCCGCCATCGCCGAGGAACAGGCCTTCGCGGCGGAACTGGCCGCCGCCAATGTCCCGGTCGTGCCGCCGCTCTCGACGCACGGGCGCAGCCTGCACCCGCACGGCATCCATCGCATCGCCCTGTTTCCGGTGCGCGGAGGGCGCGCCCCGGAGATGGGTGACCGGGCGACGCTGACTTCGCTCGGCCGCTTCCTCGGCCTGCTGCACAGCGTTGGCGCGCGGCGGCCATTCAGCCAGCGGATCAGCCTGGACATCGAGCGCTACGGAGATACCGCGCTGGATGCCCTGCTCGACTCACCGTTGCTGCCGACCGAGCTGGCCGACAACCTCGCCGCGCTGGGCGACGCCGTACTCGACCGCGTCGAGGAGCGCCTTGAACGCATCGATCCGCCGATGATCCGCCTCCACGGCGACTGCCACGCCGGCAACGTGCTGTGGCTGGACGACGCGCCGCAGTTCGTCGACCTCGATGACTGCCTGATGGGCCCTGCCGTCCAGGACCTTTGGATGCTGGTCTCCGGCAGCGCCGAAGAACAACGCGAGCAGATGGACTGGGTGCTGGAGGGCTACCGCACCTTCCGCGAATTCGACGCCCACGAACTGGGCCTGATCGAGGCCCTGCGCTCGCTGCGCCTGCTGCATTTCCACGCCTGGGTCTGCCAGCGCTGGGACGATCCCGCCTTCCCCGCTGCTTTCCCCTGGTTCGGCGAGCGCCGACACTGGGAGCGCCTGCTGCAACAGCTGCAGGAACAACTTGCCGAACTCCAGGAGCACTCGCCGTGGGACATGCCCGACTGACCGCCGCCCTGATCGCCCTCGCCGCCGCCCTGCCGGGCAGCGCGACCACGCTGACCACGGCCGAGGTGCTGGCGCAGAGCGCGCCGCAAGAATGGAAGGAGATCCCTGCCGACCGCCTGCTCGTGATGGATATCGAACGGGGCCAGATCCTCCTCGAGCTGGCGCCGGAGTTCGCTCCCGAGCACGTCGCCAATATCCGCATCCTGGCCGGCCAGGGACACTGGGACGGGCTTGCCATCCTGCGCTCGCAGGACAACTACGTGGTCCAGTGGGGCGATCCCAATGCCGAGAAACCCGAGGCGCGGCGCGCCCTGCGCCAGGCGAAAGAGAGGCTGCCGGCGGAGTTCGATCGTCCGGTCGACGGCCTGCCCTTCGAGGCCCTGCTCGACCCCGACGCCTACGCCGCGCGGACCGGGTTCTCGCTGGGCTTCCCGGTCGGCCGCGACGCCGACAACCAGCGCACCTGGCTGCTGCACTGCTACGCCACCCTCGGCGCCGGCCGCGACATGGCGGCCGACAGCAGCACCGGGGCGGAACTGTATGTGGTGACCGGACACGCGCCGCGCCACCTCGACCGCAACATCACCACCGTCGGCCGGGTCATCGAGGGCATCGAGCATCTCAGCAGCCTGCCCCGCGGCACCGGGCCGCTGGGCTTCTACGAGAGTCCGGAGCAGCACGTGCCCATCCGCCGCATCCGGCTTGCCGCCGACCTGCCCGAATCCGAGCGGCCCCGCCGCGAGCGCCTCGACACCCACAGCCGCAGCTTCCGCCTGCTGATCGAGGCCCGCCGCCATCGCCGCGAAGAATGGTTTGTCAATCCCGTCGGCCGCCTCGAGGTCTGCAATGTGCCGCTGCCGGTCAGGACCGTGGCCGAGGGGTGACGGGCTGGTCGGCAGGTTCGGGCGAAAAGCAGACGTTCATAGGGTGCGGCTGGCCGCACCGGGCGTAGCGTCCGAACGCCCGTATCGGTGCGCCCAAGGCGCACCCTATGGGGCTTCGCTGACGCCCAACGAAGCCCGACTGTAGGAGCTCACATGGGCGCGGCCGCGGCGTGGCGTGTTCTCCACAGACCGAGGCCAGGACGAACCTCCGCGGTCGCGGCCATGTCCGCTCCTACGAAAAGCCTGCCCATCCGAGGCCGCGGCGAACGGCAAACAAGCGCCCGAATGCGCCCGTCGGCCCTACCGGCCCCCTCAGGTTTACCCCGCCCCCACGCTGTAGCAGACTTCGAAGGCTGGACCGACCGAGACGCCCACCGTGACTACCCTGCTGATCATCACCGGACTGCTCACGATCGCCTGCATCGTGCTCGGACTGCAGGCCTGGCGCGACCGGCGCCGGCACAACGAGCTGCGCCGCCTGCTGGACAACGCGGATGCGCTGGAGGAAGTGCTTCATCAGGCCCGCAAGCGGATGACCGACATGCGCGCCGTGGTTGGCCGGGTGGCCCCGGACATCGGGGCGGTCGCCCAGGCGTCCCTCGAGGCGGACGGTCCTGTGCAGCAGGGCCTGCGCAACGTACTTGAGCACCGGCTGTGGATCGCCAAGAATGCCGACTCTGCATCGCTGCACGAGCTGCAGCGCGCGGTGGCGGCTTTGCAAAGATCGCACAACCAGATCGCCCAGCGCCTTGAACAGCTGGAGGGCGCCGGGGCCGAGCTCGAGGAGGCGGCCCGCGCCGTCGAGGAGCAGGAGGCCCGTGAGCCTTCGTCGCTGCGCCGCCACGAGCCATGAACGAAGCGCCGCAGCATCCTCCGCTGATCCTCGCCTCAACCTCCTCCTATCGCCGCGAGCTGCTGCAGCGTCTTCGATTGCCGTTCCGCTGCGAGCGGCCGCAGGTGGAGGAGGCCCAGCAGGCGAATGAAACCGTGGAATCGATGGTGGCGCGACTGGCCCGGGCCAAAGCCGCGGAGGTCGCATCACGTCATCCCGAGGCGCTGGTGATCGGCTCCGACCAGGCAGCCAGCCTCGGCGGTCGCGCGCTGGGCAAGCCCGGCGGGCGGGACCGGGCCATCGAGCAGCTGATGCAGTGCTCGGGGCGACCGGTCGAGTTCCACACCGCGGTCTGCCTGCTCGGCCCCGGCGGCCTGGAGTTCGCGGCCATGGACACCACGCGGGTGCGCTTTCGCACACTCGAGGCCGAAGCGATTGCCCGCTATGTGGAGGCCGAGCAGCCGTTCGACTGCGCCGGCAGCTTCAAGTGCGAAGGGCTGGGGATCTGCCTCTTCGAGGGACTCGACAGCGAGGACCCGACCGCCCTGGTCGGCCTGCCGCTGATCGCGCTGTGCAAGCTGCTTCGGCGCGCCGGCGTCGAGCTTCCCTGAGCGCCGGTGTCGGGGGCCTTTCCCGCCTCGCCGGACTAATCCGACCGCTCCACCGGAGTCGCGATCACCGGATGCCAGTCGCGACTGTCGGTGCGCGCCTCCAGCTGCAGCCAGAAGCGGCCGTGGGGCAGGCTGTCCGGCAGCCGCAGCTGCCAGCCCACGTCGGGCATGGAGGGGTCGCCGGTCTCGCCGAGGATCCCGGCCAACGAAGGCAGCGACATGGGCCACTCCGGCACGCTCGGCGCTGCGCCCGACACCCGCAGGCGAAGGCCACTGACGCCGCTGCCGCCAGCGATGGCCCAGCCGCCTATGGTCTGCCCCGGCCGAACGCGGGCCCCTTCCACCAGATCGATATAGCCGACCACCGGCGGCTCGCAGCGGCCCGGCGTACCCGCCTGCAGTCGAAACAGCGCAAGACGCTGGTCACCGCGATCCGACCACAGCTCATCGCTCCAGCGCGCATGGGGATGTCGGAGGCAGAACGTCCACAGCCAGGCGGGGCGATCACGCAGGGTCAGCGCAGCCGGTTCGATCACCACCAGGCCATCGCTGGCACCCACCGCGTCCAGCGCCCGGGCATCGCGGCCCATCCGGGAGAGCTCGCGCTGCCTGCCGTGCTTGAAATTGTGCGGATGGTCCAGCACAAAGACCGGCCGCGGCGAGCCCTCTGCGGCGTAGCGCTGCTCCAGCTGGGCGGCGAGCAGGAAATGGTCGACCGCCAGCGGTGCGCCGGGCGGCAGCTGTTCCAGCCGCGGCGCCAGTGCGGCGGCGAGCTCGCCCGCGCCAACGAAGTTGTCCGGGTAGAGACGGCTGCCGGCCAGGCTGGAGGCGGCAAAGGACACCACCGTCAGGTAGACGGCACCGAGCGTGCACACCAGCGCGCCCAGCCCCAGCGTCCAAGCGCGCAGACGGGCGCCCAGCGACGTCCAGGCAAGGCCCAGCGGCAAGGCCAGGGCGAGGTAGGCCGGCGCAGGCCAGTGCAGTCGGCTGCGCTGGCTGTCCGCCCACGGGCCGATCAGCCAGATCAGCACGAGCAGTGCAATGCCCCAGGCGCCAAACACCGCAACCGTCGGCGTGGCCCGGCGAGAGCGCCAGCCCGCCCAGAGCAGCAGGGCGTAGAGCAGAGGACTGACCACGACCGCCTGCAACAGGGGGTCGGCCAGCAGATGTGGCTGGAAGTCGAAGGCGTGACGCTCGGCGAACTGGAAGCGCAGGGTCTGGCCATCGCCGGCCAGCATCTGCCAGAGCACGGGCGCAAGTCCGAGCGCCAGGCCAAGGCAGGCCGATGCGAGCACGCGCCCGTGCAGCAGGCCGCGCAGGCCGGGCAGCGCCAGCACGGCGAGAGCGGCCGCAGCCAGTGGCAACACGAACCGGTAATGGGCGAGCGTGCCGAGCAGCAGGCCGCCGGCCAGCCAGAGCGGCCCGAATCGATCCCCGCGCAGGGCAAGCCCGGCGCCATACAGGCAGAGCAGCACGGCGAGGTTGATGCCAACGTCGGGCAGCATCATCACCCCAGACAACCCCATCATCGGCGGCAGCGAGGCCAGCAGCAGCACGCGCCATCCGGTCTCCGGCCCGGCCTCGCGCACGGCGACCCGGTAGAGCAGCCACAGCGTGGCCCAGGACATGAGCAGGCCGGGCAGGCGGATCGCCATCGCGGCATCTCCAAGCAGCGCGGTCGACAGGGCGATCAGCCAGGGCGTCAGGCCGGGCACGTCGTCGTAGGCCGGCGCCGGATGACGGGATTCCAGCCAGTAGAAGGCCTCGTCGCCGAACAGCGGCAGCTGCCAGGCCAACAGCAGTTTCAGCGCCTGCAGCGCCAGCACCGCAATGGCCGTGGGCGGCAGACCGCGAATCCCGCCCTCACCCGTGGCTGGGTACACTGCCAACTCCTTCTGCGCAGGAAGCTTCGCCGATGTCCGACGCCGCGATCCTAACCGACCAGCGCCGCGAGTCCCTGCAGCGGGCGATCGCCCAGGTGAACGCGCTGGTCCTGGGCAAGGCGCGCCAGGTGGAGCTGGCCTTTGCCTGCCTGCTGGCCGGGGGACACCTGCTGATTGAGGATCTCCCAGGCCTTGGCAAGACCACCCTTGCCCGCTCGCTGGCGGCGACGCTCGGCCTCGACTTCCAGCGCATGCAGTTCACCGCCGACCTGCTGCCTTCCGACATCCTCGGCGTATCCATCTTCGACCAGGAGGCCCGGCGCTTCGCCTTCCATCCCGGCCCGGTGTTCACCCAGCTGCTGCTGGCCGACGAGATCAACCGCGCGCCGCCGCGCACCCAGAGCGCCCTGCTCGAAGCCATGGCCGAACAGCAGGTGACGGTCGACGGCTCGAGCCATGAGCTGCCCTCGCCCTTCTTCGTCATCGCCACCCAGAACCCGGTCGATCTTGCCGGCACCTTCCCCCTGCCCGACTCGCAGCTCGACCGGTTCCTGATGCGGATCGTCCTCGGTTACCCCGACGCTGCGGCCGAGCGCGACATGCTGGCCGGCGAGACGCGCCAGCGGCTGATCGCGCGCGCCACCCCGCTGCTCGACGCCGCCGAGGTGCTGGCCCTGCGCGAGGCCGCGCTCGGGGTCCACGCCAGCGAACGCCTGATCGCCTACCTGCAGGCCCTGCTCGCCGAGAGCCGGCGTCATCAGGGCGTGCGCGTCGGCCTGTCACCGCGTGCAGGCCTCGCCCTGCTCCGCGTGGGCAAGGCGCTGGCCGTGCTGCGTGGTCAGGATCACGTGGTGCCCGAGCTGCTGCAGGAAGCCTTTGTCGAGGTCGCCGCGCACCGGCTCGGCGTCGACGCCGAGGGACCGGGCGCCGAGGACGTGGCCCGCGCCATCCTGCGGGCGGTACCGGTGAGCTAGCGCAATGCGCGAACGCATCGGCCGTCTGCGGGCGAGAGCGCTGGCCATCGCCGAACGGCGATTGCCCGCCCTGACCCGGCTGAAGCAGCCCGAGGCCCTGCCGATCCTGCTCCATCGGCGCAGGCTCTACGTCCTGCCCACCGCCTTCGGCGTCGCGCTGGGCGGCCTGCTCGCCCTGATGGGGCTGGGCGCGCTGAACTACGACAACAACCCGGCCCTGATCCTCGCCTTCCTGCTCGCCTCGACCGCCCACACCAGCCTGCTGCAGGGCTACCTCGCCCTGCGCGGTCTGCGTCTGGTCGCCGTCCACGCCGAGCCGGTGCACGCCGGCGAGACGCTGCAGCTGCAGTGTCACTTCGATGCCGCCGAATCGCGCCCGCGGCATGGCATCGAGCTGGTGCGCGGCGCGCAGTCCAGCTTCTTCAGCATGCCGAGCGAAGGCGAGTCCGTGGTGACCCTGACCGTACCCGCTGAACATAGAGGTTGGCTGAGCGTCGGGCGCCTCAGCCTTCGCACGCGCCGGCCGCTCGGCCTGTTCGTGGTCTGGAGCTGGCTGCATCCGCAGGCGCGGGTGCTGGTCTACCCCCGGCCGGAGGCCCACGCCCCACCCCTGCCCAAGCCCAGCCGGAATGGCGCGCCCCAGCGCCGGCGCGGTCCGGATGAGGAGATCCACGGACTGCGCGACTACCGGCGCGGCGATGCCCTGCGCACGGTGGCCTGGAAACGCAGTGCCCAGGCCGGGCGGCTGCTGGTCCGTGAGTTCGACACCCCCGGCGGGCGCGACGCCGTACTCGACTGGCATACGCTGGCTGGCCTCGGCGCCGAGCAGCGCATCGCACGTCTGACCCGCTGGCTGCTCGAGGCCGAGCGGCAGGGTCTGCGCAGCGAGCTGCGCCTGCCGGGTCGACAGATCGGCCCCGACCGCGGTCCGCTGCATCGCCATCGCTGCCTGCGCGAGCTGGCGCTGCTGCCGGCATGAGCGCCTCCCTGACCCCCGGCGCGCGCCGCTGGATCGTCCTCACCGCGGCGAGTGCGGTGCTCCCGCTTGGCCTGGTCATGCCGCCCGGCGTGCAGGGCCCGCTGCTGGTCTGCTTCGTATTGGGCGGCACCTGCGCACTCGGCGGGCGCCTGCTCCCACGCGCCCTCCGGGTCCTGCTGACCTTCCTGGCCCTGGCGGCGGTGGTCTGGCTATTCCAGATCACCGCGGTCGGCGCCTTTGGCCGCGACGCCGGCTCGGCCCTTCTTGCCGTCATGCTCGGCATGAAGCTGATGGAGACCAGTACCCTGCGCGATGCGCGCAGCTGCGCGGTCTTCGGCCTGTTCGCGCTGATGGCGGCCTTCCTGCAGGACCAGGGCCCGGTCACCCTGCTGCTCGCGCTGTTCTCCGGCCTGCTCTCGGTGGCAACGCTGGCACGCCTGTCCGCCGAGGAGTGCCCCGGCGGACAGGGCGCCCTGGTCGAGGACGAGCGCCCGCGGCGCAGGCTGCGCACGGCCGGATGGATGCTGGCCTGCTCGCTTCCGCTGGCCATGGCCGGGTTCTTCCTCTTTCCGCGCCTCGCCCAGCCGCTGTGGGGGCTGCCGCAGAACACCGAGGCAAGTCGCACCGGTCTGGCGGAGGACATGAGCCCGGGCGACATCTCCAGCCTTTTCGTCGACGACACCCCGGTCATGCGGGTGAACTTCGAGGGCGAGATCCCGCCCTCGCCGCAGCGCTACTTCCGCGGCCCGGTGCTGAGCAGCTTCGACGGGCGGCGCTGGACCCGGGGCTACATCGCCAACGTCGGGCCGGCCCCGGTCGTTGAGGGCGAGTCGGTGGTGAACTACACGGTCGAACAGGAGCCCACCGACCGCCGCTACCTGTTCGCCCTTGACCTGGCGCAGGCGGCGCCGCCCGACGCCCGCTTCGACCATGGCCGGGCCCTGCGCGTCGAACGGCCCCTGAGCAGCCTGCGCCGCGAAACCTACCGGTCAACCCTCGACTACCGCTTCGAACCGGTGATGATGCGAACGCTGCAGCGCGGCTTGAGCCATCTGCCGGATGGCTTCAATCCGCGCGCGGTCGCGCTGGCCCGCCAATGGCGTGAGCAGCACGGCAGCGCCGAGGCGATTGCCCAGGCAGCGCTGCGCTGGTTCAGCGAGGAATTCACCTACACCCTGGAACCACCGCTCCTGGGTCGCGACAGCGTCGACGACTTCCTCTTCGAAACGCGCCGCGGCTATTGCGAACATTTCAGTTCAGCCTTCACCGTGCTGATGCGCGCAGCGGGCATCCCGGCCCGGGTGGTGACCGGCTACCAGGGCGGCTTCGTCAACCCGATCGGCAACTACCTGATCGTCCGCCAGTCGGATGCCCATGCCTGGTCCGAGATCTGGATCGAGGGGCGCGGATGGCTGCGTGTCGACCCGACCAATGCCGTCTCCCCCGAACGCATCGAACAGGGCACCCAGGCGCTTCGCGAGGAGACCGCCTGGCGCGAGGCCGGCGCCCCGCTGCTGAACGCCGTCGACTGGCTGCGGCGCGGCTGGAACGACTGGGTGCTCGGTTTCGGCGCCGCCCGCCAGCAGCAGCTGCTGCGCCCCTTCGGCATCGACAAGGCCGACTGGGGGCAGCTCGGCATCGCGCTGGTGATCGCGGCAGGCCTCGCGCTGACCGCCACCCTGGTCCTGTTGCTGCGCCGGCCGCCGGATGGCGAGCACCCGATCGATCGCGCCTGGCACCGGCTGCGTGCGCGACTGCGCCGCGCCGGCTATCCGGTCGCCGTACACATGTCGCCGGGGGAAACCGCCGGGCTTCTGTCCGCGCAACCAGAGCTGCAGCGGCTCTGCCAGCGCTACAGCACGTGGGCCTATGCCCCACCCCGCCGCGCTGAGGCGGAAAAGACCCTCCTCGCCGACCTGCGCCGCGCCCGTGTCAGACGGGAGCGGTAAGGATCAATCCGGGCGCGAAGCAGACATTCATAAAGAAGACATTCATAGGGTGCGGCTGGCCGCACCGGGCGTACCGTCCGAACGCCCGTATCGGTGCGTCCAGGACGCACCCTATGGGGCTTCGCTGACGCCCAACGAAGCCCGACCGTAGCGCACATGGGCGCGACCGCGGCGCGGCGTATTCTCCACCGACCGCGGCCAGAGCGAATCTCCGCGATCGCGGCCATGTCCGCTCCTACGAAGAGCCCGCCCGATCCGGGGCGGTGGCGAACGTCCGCTCTGCGCCCGAACCGGGGCCGGAACCGGTGCCTTGCGCCCAAGCCTGAGTAGCCCCTGCTTTCGAATCTGCCCGGCCGCGTCGTGGCTCACCAGCACGACACCGGATGATCGGCTCGGCGCTCCTTCTCTCACGTCGGCGGCGGATTCATCCGCGCCCTCGCCACCGTCCTGCTTCGAAGCGGGCGCTCATGACACCCTTCGTGCAGGATCGGGGCGTGAAAGAACAGGTTTCTAGCCGGCGTTCGCGCGCTCGAAGCAGAATCCGCGGTACTCCTCAAGGTCGCACTCGCGGTGGAAGGGCACGGTGATGCCCTTGCCCGGGTTGCGCCATTCATCCACCAATCGATAACCCAGCGCCTCGAGCTCGGCCACCAGCGAGTCCCGCGATTGCACGCGGTAGGGACAGAAGGCCGTGCCGATGCTGTTGAGGGTGATGTAGCTGAGCTTCGGGTGGATGGCCGAGGTATTCAGCACGATCCAGCGCGGACGCGCACCGGTCCGCTGCAGGATCGCGCCCGGCGACTCCTCGAGGAACTGCACGCTGCCCGAGGCGAACAGCAGGTCGGCGGTCACCATGTCGGCCATGTCGGTGGTGAACTTCAGCCTCGACTCGAGGCCGCGCGCCTCGGCAACACGACGCCCCTCCTCGACCACCGCCGGCACGTCGCCGACCGTCCACACCAGGTCCTCCGGGTAGTCGATCAGGCGCGAAAAACCGTAGTGCTTGATCCCGGTGTAACCGCCGAGGTCGAAGACCCGACGCGCACCCGCGGCGACCAGCCGGTCGATCCAGAACACCGCCGGGTAATCGCGCGGGCGCAGCTCGTCGCCGTAGAGGGCCACCGAGCCCTCGTTGTCATAGCCCACCGGCTTGACCTGCGGGGCCGCCGCGGCCGCCTCGGCGAAGCTGCCATAGACGCCGAGAAACAGGTTCTCGTGGCGGTTGCGCGCGAACGCACGCTTGTAGAGCGCGCGATTGATCCAGGAAAACGGCGGCAGGCGGTCGAGCAGGCGACCGATCCGCGACGACCAACGACTAACGTACATGCATTCCCTCGCTGCCAGGCCACCGGATGCTGGCCTTCTCCTGGTTGAACGTGAAGGCCTTGATCGGCCAGGTGTGGGGGTGGGCAGGTGCCGAAAGGCCGGCCGCCGTGAGGCGGTCTTGGACGTCGCCTCGGGCGCGTATGGTAGGTGCAACTGGACACGAGGCCTACCCTCAGGCGGCGATGCCCTACCTTGATCAAGGGACCGGCGCCGGGTTCCCGGCAAGGCACGGGCTGAGTCGACGCTTGCCGCCTTGACGCAGGCGAGAGGCGCGCACGGCCTGTAGCACCACTGCTGACGTCGCAGCACCGTTCCCCCGCACGGGACATGCGGAGCCGGACGAACGTGCGTTTCCCGGGCCCTACGCCGCTTCGCCACCTTGGCGTGCCGGCGGTGGGATCGACGCCGGGCGCCGCCGCAAACCGCCCCTTGTGGTCGGAATCCTCTTCGCGAATGGTGTCCGGGCGCCTCGGCCGCTCAGCGCGGCAGCACCCACCAGCTGAGGTGCAGCAGCACCACGATCGAGGTCACGACGCCGCGCAAGGTGCGGTAGGCGGGGGGCCAGCGGGGGTCGGCGCGGTCCAGCCACCACCAGACCAGGAATCCGCCGGCCAGCAGGCCGAGCGCGATCGAGGGGCGGAAGTGGGTGGCCAGTGCGGCAAGGCCAAGCAGGCTGGGCAGCACGGCCTCGACGAAGCGCCAGGGCCCGGCGCCCGAGAGCAGTGCCGCGCCCCATCTCGTGCCGCCGATAAAGCTCAGGATCAGGGCGCCGTAGGCGATGAACAGATTGAGCGCCATGCCGCCGCGCTGCGGCCAGAGCAGGGCAGCCAGCACGCAGGCGGCAAAAGGCAGTGCCCCGGCCAGGGTCAGCCAGGGCACCGCCCGCTGCATCGATGTCGTAGCCGGGTTCACCGCGAACTCAGCGCTTGCCCGGCGCCGACTTCACGGCCGCCTTTTTCGCCGGGGCCTTCCGGGCCGGTGCCTTCTTCGCCGGTGCCTTCCTGGCCGGCGGCTGCTTGACCGGCGCCTTCTTGCTCGGCGACTTCTTGGCTACGGCCTTGCTCGCCGATGCCGAACCGGCGGTCTTCTTCGCGGGGGCCTTGGTGGCCGATCCGCTCGCGGCCCTGGACCTGGTCGCCGTGGGCTTGGCCTCGGCCTTGGCCGGCTTGCCGCTCAGGGCGGCCAGCACTTCCTCGGCATGACCGGCCGGCTTGACCTTGGGCCAGGCATGGCTGACCCGACCGTCGGCCCCCACCGCGAAGGTGCTGCGCACGATGCCCATGAACTTGCGCCCGTACAGGCTCTTCTCGGTCCAGACGCCATAGGCCTCGAGCAGCTTGTGCTCGGGGTCGGCCAGCAGCGGGAGGTTGAGACCGTACTTGGCGACGAACTTGGCATGCGAGGCGCTGCTGTCGGCCGAGACGCCGAATACGGCGATACCCGCCTTGTCGAAAGCGGCGCGGTGATCGCGGAAGCTGCAGGCTTCGGTGGTGCAACCGGGCGTATTGTCCTTGGGATAGAAGAACAGCACGTAGGGCTTGCCCTTAAGTTCGCTGGAACGACGCGTTTTTCCCTGGTCATCCTGCAGGGCAAACGCGGGGGCCTTGTCGCCGACGGTAAGCATGCGCGGGTCTCCGGTGGACGGCCCCGGAGTATCCCGCAATTGCGCGTGCATGGGCAGTCAAGCGCGCGCCCGCGTCGGCGATGGCTTCAGTGCTTTTCGGAACGACGGCGCGCCCCGGCGTCGCCTCTCCCCGCCGCCCCCTCCGCCCCCTGCGCGTGCGCAAAGGGAGGAGACCGTCGCGTGCGGCCGCGACCCGCGGGAGTGGCGGGAGCGCTGACCGCGACCGGGCACGGCGCGCGCTGGGCTGGACCACCAGCTCACCCGTTCGGGCTGAGGTATCGAAGCCCGAACTACCTGCCGCGACGCCGCGCAGCGACGGGAGCGGTTGCCTACCCTCCGCGCTGGCGCAGGGCCTCGAACACGGCGACGCCGGTGGCGACAGAGACATTGAGGCTCTCGACCTGCCCACGCATCGGGATCTTGGCCAGGTAGTCGCAGTGCTCGCGCGAGAGCCGGCGCAGGCCGTCTCCTTCGCCGCCCATGGCGATGGCGATGGGGCCGGAGAGGTCGACCTGGTACAGCGACTGCTCGGCCTCACCGGCAAGGCCGACGATCCAGACGCCGGCCTCTTGCAGGGTCTTCATGGTGCGGGCGAGATTGGTCACCCGGATCAGCGGGACGCGGTCGGCGGCGCCGGAGGCGATCTTGCGCACCACCGGGGTGATGCCGACGGCGCGGTCACGCGGGACGATCACCGCGTCGACGCCAGCGGCCTCGGCCGAGCGCAGGCAGGCGCCGAGGTTGTGCGGATCCTGCACGCCGTCGAGGATCAGCAGCAGCGGCTTCTCGCAGCGCCCGAGCAGCTCATCGAGATCGCCCTCGCCGAGGTTGCGGGTCATGGCCACCTGGGCCACTACGCCCTGGTGGCGAGCCCCGCCGGCGGCACGCGCCAGCGCATCGGGCGCGGCCTGGCGCACGGCGACGCCGGCGGCCTTGGCCGCCGTGGCAATCTCGGCAAGCCGCGGGTTCTTGGCCCGCTGCTCGATCAGCACCTCGGCCAGGTTCCTGGCGTCGTACTTAAGCGCCTCGCTGACCGCATTGATGCCGACGATCCACTGTTCGCTCATCGCCGCCCGCCCTTGTGCTTGGGCCCACGACGGTCGGGGGGCGGCCGCCCCCCGCCGAGCATCGGCACGCCGTTGTGCTCGGTCAGGCGGAAGTCGATCTTGCGCTCCTCCAGCGAGGCGCGCAGGACCAGGATGCGCACCGGGTCTCCCAGGCGCAGCACGAGGCCATTGCGGTCACCCTCCATCAGCTTGCGCTGCGGATCGAAGCGGTAGTAGTCGTTCGGCAGCTGGGTGACGTGGACCAGGCCGCTGATCCGCGACTCGGTCAGCTCGACGAACAGGCCGAAGCTCTGCACCCCGGAGATGACACCGGCGAACTCCGCCCCGACATGCCGTTCCATCCAGGCGCAGCGGTAGCGCTCGTCGACCTCGCGCTCGGCCTCGTCGGCGCGTCGGCCGCACTCGCTGCAGTGCAGGGCCAGCGCCGCCATCTCGTGCGCGGCATAGACGAAGTCCGCGGCCTTGCCGCCGCGCAGGGCGTGCTTGATCGCCCGGTGCACCAGCAGGTCGGGGTAGCGGCGGATCGGCGAGGTGAAGTGGGCGTAGGCCTCCAGCGCCAGGCCGAAGTGGCCGATGTTCTCCGGCTGATAGACCGCCAGCGCCTGCGAGCGCAGCAGCACCTGCTCCAGCAGCAGGGCATCGGGGCGCTTGCGCACCTTGCGCAGCAGGGTGGTGAAGTCCTTCGGGGTGACCTTTTCCCAGGCCGGCAGGCGCAGGCCGAATTCGGAGAGGAAGGCCTGCAGGTCGGCGAACTTCGACTCCGGCGGGCGGTCGTGCACGCGGAAGGCCGCGGGAATCTTCTTGCGCAACAGGTAGCGCGCCGCCTCGACATTGGCGGCGATCATGCACTCCTCGATCAGCTTGTGGGCGTCATTGCGCTCGGTGGCCTGGGCCTGCACCACCTCGCCGTCCGGACCGAGCCGGAAGTCGATCTCCTCGCTCTCGAACTCGATCGCGCCACGCGCCCGGCGCTGCTTGGACAGCAGACCGAACAGCTGATGCAAGCGCTCGACATGCGGAAGCAGGTCGCCCAGCTCGGCGCGCACCTCGGCATCGTTCTCGCCGATCGCCGCCCAGACCTTGGTATAGGTCAGCCGGGCGTGGGAGCGCATCACCGCCTCGTAGAACTTCGAGCGGGTGACCACGCCCTCGTGGTCGACGATCATGTCGCAGACGAAGCACAGCCGGTCGACCTTCGGGTTCAGCGAGCAGATGCCGTTGGACAGGGTCTCCGGCAGCATCGGCACCACGAAGCCGGGGAAGTACACCGAGGTCGCCCGCTTGCTTGCCTCGTCGTCCAGCGCGGTGCCGGGGCGAACGTAGTGGGAGACGTCGGCAATCGCCACCACCAGCCGGAATCCGCTGCGGTGCGGCTCGCAGTAGACCGCGTCGTCGAAGTCCTTGGCGGTCTCGCCGTCGATGGTGACGAGGGGCAGTCCGCGCAGGTCGACGCGGTCCTCGATGTCGGCGGGCAGCACCTCCAGCGAGACCTCGTTGGCCTCGTCCAGCGCCTCGCGCGGCCACTCGTGCGGGATGCCGTGGCCATTGATCGCCATCTCGACCACCAGCGAGGGCGTCAGCGCGTCGCCGAGCACGGTCAGCACCTTGCCGAACGGCGGCCGGCCGCGGGTCGGCGGCGTGGTGATCTCGGCCACCACGATCTGCCCGTGACGCGCGTCGCCGCGGGCGTCGCGGGGGATCACGATGTCCTGGTTCTGACGGCGGTCGTCGGGCAGCACCAGCCCCACTCCGTCGCGCTCCTCGAAGCGCCCGACCAGGCGCGAGGTGCGCCGCTCCAGCACCTCGACCACGGCGCCCTCGCGGCGGCCCCGGGCATCGATGCCGGTGACCGAGCAGAGCACGTGGTCGCCGTGCATCACCTCGCGCATCTGCGCCGGCGGCAGGAACAGGTCGTCGCCGCCGGCGTCCGGCTTGAGGAAGCCATAGCCATCGGCATTGGCGATCACCACGCCCGGGATCAGCGCCAGCGCCTCGGCCGGGGCATAGGCGCCTCGCCGGTTCATCAGCAGCTGGCCGTCGCGGACCATCGCCGCCAGCCGCCGGCTCAGCGCCTCGAAGCGGTCCTCGGCGCGCAGCCCGAGCGCATGGGCAATGCGGTCGGCCTCCAGCGGCTCGCCATAGTCCTTGAGGAACTGCAGGATCGCCTCGCGGCTGGTGATCGGATTCTCGTAGCGCGCCGCCTCGCGCTGGGCGTAGGGGTCGGTGCCCTTTCGCTTGCCACCACGGCTGGCGCCCGAGCTGGCCGTGCCCTGCTTGCCGCGCTTCGGCCCCCGGCCCGGGCCCTTGCCCTCGCCCTTGTCACGACCGGCGTCGCCGCGTCCTCCCCCCTTGGGGGGCTCGTCGAGGCGCTGCTTCAGGCTGTCGGGCATCCAGGGCGGCAGGGAGGATTTCTTCTTGGGCATCAGGTCTTCTCGTTTGTTCTTCGCGTTCTTGCGGCATGGTGGACGCCACCGCCGGCAATCGCAATGAATGCTGGCCCGCGGCCGTCCCCCGTTCATGCCCCTGACAGCTTGAAACCGTGGCCCAAGGCCCTTCCCGGCCCCACCCGCCCCGAGCAACCGACGCTGACCCGACTAGTGGCAACCCGGATGATTGACAACCGATTCGACGCTCTTTAATCTTCGCGGCTCGCTGGCGCACGGCGCCACGCGGACCCACCTGCCCAGGTGGCGGAATTGGTAGACGCACTAGTTTCAGGTACTAGCGGGTAAAACCGTGGAGGTTCGAGTCCTCTCCTGGGCACCAATCGAAAGACCGCCGACGCGCAACGCGATCCGGACGGCAGCCAAGAAACCCGCGCCTTGTCGCGGGTTTTTTGTTGGCTGGACTCTTCGCGCCGATCCCGGCTCGGGCTCCGGGCAAGACCCGTGGAAGCCCACCCGCAACCAGCGCCTCCGCCAAGTCGCAACGCCATCGATTCCGATGTGCCACGGTGCGTATTGCCCGCGATGTGACCGGGGTTTGCCAGCCTGGATGACCAGCGTCGCCAGCCGTTCTGACCGCGATAGGCATGCCGTTTGCCCACTTCCGGCAGTCTTCTGACCGGCTGATACCGACCCAGAACGTGCGTTCGGCGATGTGTACTTTGGGCGCGAAGTTCGCATTCGCCACGGTTCATCAAATGGGCCGATATTCTGTGGGAGTGCCCTTGGGCGCGACCGCGGAGTTCCGCTCTGGCCGCGGTCTGTGGTGAATCAATAGCGCTGCGGTCGCGCCCGAGGGCACTCCCACAATCTGACTGCGGCAAGGCCTGCTTTGGCGCGCAAACCGGACCTGGCAGCGACGTTGCGTGTAGGAGCCAGCTTGCTGGCGATCGTTCCGTCCGTGGCGCCTATCGCCAGCAAGCTGGCTCCTACAGCGGGACCGGGGCGAATGCGAACTTCGCGCCCGGAGTTCACCTTCCGCTACGCACACTCCTGGCCGGTTCCGGCCGGTCACACCACTGCCGGTCGTGGCCAGTCGAACAGCCGGGCGTGGTCAGAGTTGCTGGCAAAGGCGGTCAACTGGCGTGGCGAACGTCAGATGGATGGCGGTTTGCACCACGGCGCATCCTATGCGCGCTTTGCTTGTCCCGATTTCGTGGCGACCTGTCCGATCGCCGGGGCAACGCGCGGCTAGACTGCCGAAGCGTTCCCCATGCGATCCCTACCCTGCCATGCCCGACCACCGCATCTGCTTCGACTTCGATATCCGCTTTTCCAACGGCGGCGGGCTGCAGGGGCAGGACTTCCGTCTGGATCTCGACGGCGAGGACATCGGGGATGCGGCGCTGGCGGAGCGGCTGGTTCGCGAGCTCCGGCTGCTGATGGTGGGCGAGGTGCGGATCCTCAACCGGCGGGTGATTGTCGAGCGGCACAAGGGTTCGGGCGTAGCTCCCGCGGGCGATGCGGTCGAGTGCGGGGCGGACGAGGCATCGCGGCTGTTCGACCTCAGCCACACGATCGAGCACGGGACGATCACCTACAAGGGACTGCCGGCGCCGCTGATCTGCGACTACCTGTCGCGCGAGGACTCGCGGGCGTTCTATGAGGCGGGGACGGAGTTCCAGATCGGGCGGATCGACATGGTCTCGAACACCGGCACCTACATCGACACGCCGTTCCACCGGTTCGCCGATGGCCATGACCTGGCCGGCCTGCCGCTGGCCCGCGCAGCCGACCTGCCGGGGCTGCTGGTGCGGGTCGAGGGCAGCGAAGGGCCGGCGATCGACTGGCAGCACTTCGCGCCCTTCGACTGCCGCGGCCATGCGGTGCTGGTGCATACCGGCTGGGACCGGCACTGGGGGACCGATGCCTATTTCGAGGGCCATCCGTTCCTGACCGAAAAGGCCGCGGAGTTCCTGCGCGATGCCGGTGCGGCGCTGGTGGGGATCGATTCGCACAATATCGACGACACCCGCGGCCGCACGCGCCCGGTGCATACGGTGCTGCTCGGCGCCGGCATTCCGATTGTCGAGCATATGACCGGGCTGTCGGCGCTGCCGGTTTCCGGATTCCGGTTTTCAGCGGTGCCGCCCAAGGTGCGCGGAATGGGCACGTTTCCGGTGCGGGCGCATGCGCGGGTGATGCGGGAGCCGTAGGTTGCGGGCTCGCGACTTTCGGGGAGGGGGTCGGCCCGCTGCCGGGCTTCGATCCGATCGAGGTGATGCGTCGAAACCCGACTGTAGGAGCGGGCTTGCCGGCGACCGTGGCGGTTCGGAGCTTCCGCGGTCTGGGGTGAATGCGGGGCTCTGCGGTCGCGGCCATGTCCGCTCCTACCAAGAGCTCGCCGGCTCACGAACCGCGGAAACTGCCTGCTGGGATGCCGGCTCGGGCCCGGCCATCACCGCTCCGACGAAGCCCGACTGTGTGAGTGGGCTTGCCCGCGACCGTGGCGCCTGGGATCGGCCATGGTCTGGGGCGAATGCGGGGCTCTGCGGTCGCGGCCGTGTCCGCTCCTACGAGAAGCTCGCCGGCAGACGAACCGCGGATACTGCCTGGTGGGCAGCCGAACCGCGTGTCGGCATCACCGCCACGACGAAGCCCGACTGTGGGAGCCCAAGGGCCGCCTAGCCGGGCTTCGCCATCACCGCCACAACGAAGCCCGACTGTAGGAGCGCACATGGGCGCGACCGCGGTGTTTGGGATCTGCCCCCGTCTGGGGTGAATGTGAGGCTCTGCGGTCGCGGCCGTGTCCGCTCCTACAAGAAGCTCGCCGGGTGACGGATCGCGGGAACTGCCTGCTGGTATGCCGGCCCGGGCCGGGCCGAGCCACCACCGCCCCAACGAGACCCGACTGTGGGAGTGGGCTTGCCCGCGACCGCGGCGTTGCGGGCTGCCGCGGTCTGGGGTGAATGCGCGGCGCCGCGGTCGGGGGCGAGCCCCCTCCTACATTGCGAAGGTAACGTTTCGCTGGATCGACCGGGGTCGACCGAGGTCGACCCCGGGCTCGAGGGCCTCAGTCCTTGGCAGGCTCCCGGAGCAGGGCGATCTGCAGCTCCACGCGCTTGATCTCGCGCAGGGTGCGGTTGGCCTCGAGGTGGTTGGCTAGGTAGCCCTTGGCGACGCTGGAGAACTGGAACAGCAGGACGCTGAGCACGCCCCAGCGCAGCATGGCCGCGGGGTCTTCGAGGTGCCAGACCTGCCACAGGCCGTACATCGAGCCGGCGAAGGCGAGCAGGCCGCCGAGGTAGGAGATCCAGATCGTCCAGCCGAGGCGTCCGCGGAACAGGCCGATGGCCTGGGCGAAGTAGCCGGGTTCGGCGTGGGCGGCGAGCAGGGCGCGGTCTTCGGCGTCGAGGGCGCTGCGGATGATGTCGTCATGCTTGTCCATGGTGGGCTCCTTGCTCGGGGTCGAGCATTGCGCGCAGCTTGCGCCGCGCGTGCATCAGCCGGGTCTTGACCGTGCCCGGTGGAACGTCAAGTGCAATGGCGATCTCCGCCACGCTCAGGTGATCGAGGTGATACAGCGCGAGCGTCGCGCGCTGCGAGGGCGGTAGCTGCCGAAGCGCATCCAGCGCCGTCTGCAGATCGACGGCGAACTCGGCGCTGTCCTGCTCGGGCAAGGGCAGCTCGTGGCGCTCGTCGAAGGATTCCTCGGCTGCCCCGTCCTGTCTGCGCCAGGCACGCTGGCAGCGCCGGGTGACGATGCGAAGGGCCCAGGCCGGGAAGGCCACCACGTCATCCAGTCGATGCAGGCCGCGGAAAATCTCGATCCATGCCTCCTGGGTGCTGTCGCGGGCGCTGTCGGCGCCGTCGCTCAGGCGCAGCGCATGGCGCAGCAGCCGCGGTTGCCAGCGCTGGACCAGCCGTTCCCAGGCAGCGCGATCACCGCTGCGAGCGGCGCTGACCAGGTATTCGTCGTAGATGCGCCCTGCGTCGCGCTGCATGTCCGTCCCTGCCGAAGTCGATCCTCATTGTGAAGGTGCCGACGAGCGGGCAATCGGTTCAATCGGGCGCATGGGTTCGCGGGCACCCAGATGTCGCAGGCCGACATCGCCCCCGGCGGGATTCACCGTAGGAGCCAGCTTGCTGGCGAATTGCAGCTATCAGCCAGCAATCGCCAGCAAGCTGGCTCCTACACCAAGGAGGCTCCGGACACCCCACGACGCGTCAGTCGCCGTCCGTTTCCGCGAGGTCCGATTCATCATGCTCATAGCCCAACAGCTCGCCCGGCGCGCACTCCAGCACCGCACACAGTTTCGCCAGGGTGCGGAAGCGGATGCCGCGGACCTTGCCGCTGCGGAACAGGGAGAGCTGGGTCTCGCTGAGGCCGACGCCGGCGGCGAGTTCGCGCGCGGTCATGCCGCGTCGGGCCAGCATGGCATCGAGGGTCACCCGGATCGGCATCAGAGGATCTCGTCCAGCTCGGACTGCAGTGCGCGGGCCTGGTCGACCACCCGGGCCAGCATGATCAGGGCGGCGCCGACCACGCCGAGGACGATGGCGGAGAGGTCGAAGTAGAGATAGCTGCCCCCGCCACCGCTGGCCCAGCGGGCGAGGTTGATCACCACGAACACGCTGAGCAGGGCGCCGGTCAGCACGCCCGCGCCCATCTGCCGCATGGCGCGGGCCACGGTCTGCTGGAACAACGCCCCGTCGGCGAGCTGGCCGAGGGCCTGCTGCACCGCCCACAGCGCCCACAGATAGCCGAGCCCCGGCAGGGCGCTGATCGCGTGGCGGATCAGCCGATCGCCGGGCTCGCTGACCGCGCCGGCAGGAAACAGCAGCGGCAGGCCGACCATGCCCAGACCATGGAGCAGGGCAAGGCCGACGAAAACGACCAGGGTGGCCCGGCGGAGCCAGCGGCACTGGGCGCGAAAACGGCGTTCGGCGTTCATCGGGGCCTCGTTGGGCGGCGCGTCAGTTTTAATCTTGACTTAAATTTCTTCGTCAGGGTAGTTTTAGCTCTTACTTAAAGTCCGGACCTCGCCGATGACCCTCGCCATCGAAACCGAAGGCCTGTCCCGCCGCTTCGGCGAGCGGCTGGCCGTCGACCAGGTCGACCTGCAGGTGCCGACCGGCAGCGTCTACGGCTTTCTGGGCCGCAACGGCGCTGGCAAGACGACCACGATCCGCCTGCTGCTCGGCCTGCTGCGACCGACCGCGGGCCGCGCGCGGATCTGCGGCATCGACGTGGTCCGCGACCGGCCGGCGGCGGCGCGCCGGGTAGGCGCCCTGCTCGAGGCGCAGGGGCTGTATCCCCACCTCAGCGGTCGCGAGAACCTCGACCTGACCCGCCGCCTGCTCGCCCTTCCCCGCGGCGAGATCGATCGCGTGCTGGAGCTGGTCGAACTGCGTGCCGCGGCCGGACGACGGGTTGCCGAGTACTCTCTTGGAATGCGCCAACGGCTGGGACTTGCCCGCGCTCTGCTCGGCGAGCCCTCGGTGCTGATCCTCGACGAACCCAGCAATGGGCTCGATCCGGAAGGCATCGCCGAGCTGCGCGGCTTCCTGCGCGACCTGCCGGGACGCAGCGGCGCCACCGTGTTGCTGTCCAGCCATCTGCTCGGTGAGATCGAGCAGACCGCCAGCCACGTCGGAATCCTCTGCGCCGGGCGCCTGGTCAGCCAGGGCCGGCTCGATGCGCTGAAGGCCGGCCTGCCGGCGGAACTGCTGGTCGGGACAGACGCCCCCGATGCCGCCCTGGCCATCGCGCGGCAGCATGGCTTCGAGGTCGAAGCCGGCCCCGAGGGTCTGCTGGCCCGACTGGCCGCCGGCGAGGGCATCGAGCAGGCCGCGGCGGCGCTGAACCAGGCGCTCTGCGCTGCCGGCCTGCGCGTGCACGCCCTGGTGCCGCGGCCGCGCAGCCTGGAATCGCTGTATCACCTGGCCGGCGCCGACGCCGCCCCCTCCCCCGCCGCCTGAGGCCGCCCATGTCCCTGCATCCCCCTGCCGTGCGCTTCTCGGGCGTGGTCCTAGTCGAGGTGATGAAGCTGCGCCGCTCGCTGGCCCTGGTGCTGGCGGCGGTGGCGCCCGGCCTGGTCGCGGTGTTCCTGTTCTTCAACCTGCTGCGGCTGCACGCGCCGATGCCCTGGTCGATGGCGCTGATGAGCTCGGCAGCGATCTGGGCCTTCTTCATGCTGCCGATGAGCCTGACCGCGTTGACCGCCCTGGTCGCCCACGCCGACCACGGCCCGCGCAGCTGGGAGCATCTGCGCGCCCTGCCCCTGCCCGGCTGGCAGCTGTATGCGGCCAAGCTGGCCTGCGTGCTGGGCCTGCTGCTGGGCATGAGCGCGCTGCTGGCGCTGGCGACGCCGCTGGCCCTGATGGCGGCGTCGGCGATCCATCCTGAAGCGGCGCCCAGCGGGCCGCTGGATTACCCGGCCTACCTGCAGCTGCTCGGCCGCATCGCGCTGTCGGCCTGCCTGCTGGTGGTGGTGCAGCTGTGGGTGGCCCTGCGCTACGCCAGCTTCGTGCCCGGGCTGGCGCTGGGCATCGCCGGAACCTTCTTCGCCGTGGTCGCCACCTCGGCGAAAGTCGGTGTGGTGCTGCCCTGGCAGATTCCGGTCAACCAGCTGGCGACCGATCCCGCCCGCGCCGACCTCGCCCTGCTGATCGGCCTGGCCGGAGGCCTCGTCGGCTGTGTGCTGATGCCCTGGCGGCTCGGCCGGCGAGAGACGCTGTAGCCGGAGTACCGGGCGCGATCAGTCGGCCTCGGCCTCTTCGCGACCCTGCTGGCGGATCAGGGCAACCTCGCGGGCGTCGTTGATCGCCTCGCGCACGCTGTCGAGGTCGACCTCGCGCTCATCGGGTCGCCAGTCGCCGGCAAGTTCGGTATCCGGCCGCAGCTCGCCGCGCTCGAACAGCTCCCAGATCTCCTCGGCGTACCAGGTGTCGAGCAGCTCGGGCGCCGAGCGGCCGAGGAAGGCGGTGAGCGCATTGACGTCACGCAGCAGCATGCGCCGCGCGGCGTTGTTGCCGGCCGCGCTGACCACCTGGGGGAAGTCGATGATCACCGGGCCCTCGGGGCCGACCAGCACGTTGTAGGGCGAGAGGTCACCGTGGATCAGGCCGCAGCAGAGCATGCCGATCACCTGCCGGAGCAGGATGGCGTGGAAGGCGCGCGCCTGGTCGGCGTCCAGCTCGACCTCGCCAAGGCGCGGCGCGCTGAAACCCTCCGCATCGGTGACCAGCTCCATCACCAGCACGCCGTGGAAGTAGCCATGCGGCTGCGGCACGCGAAGGCCGGCATCGCGCAGCTGATAGAGGGCATCGACCTCGGTGTTCTTCCAGGCCGCTTCCTGCTGGCGCCGGCCGTACTTGCTGGCCCGGCCCACCGCCCGCGATTCGCGGCTGCCGCGCAGCTTGCGCCCTTCCTCGTACTGCACGCGCTGCTTGAAGCTGCGCTGTGCCATGTCCTTGTAGACCTTGGCGCAGCGCACTTCGTCTCCTGCGCGCACCACGTAGACCGAGGCTTCCTTGCCGCTCTTGAGCGGGCGCAGCACTTCATCGATCAGGCCGTCTTCGATCAGGGCCTGCAGGGGTTCGGGGGTCTTCACGCGATGCCGGGACAGGCGCGGGGACCCGCGCGGGGCGCGTAGTGTGCCAGCAAACCCGGGCGGGGCAAGGCAGGGGTGGATGTTTTGGGCGCGAAAAAGACATTCATAGGGTGCGGCTGGCCGCACCGGGCATACCGCCCGACCGCCCGTATGGGTGCGTCCAAGACGCTCCCTATAGGGCTTCGCTGACGCCCAACGAAGCCCGACTGTGGGAGCGTCCTTGGGCGCGACCGCGGAGGTTCGCTCTGGCCGCGGTATGAGGTCTATCTGTAGCGCTGCGGTCGCGCCATGGGCGCTCCCACAGAAAACCGGCCCCTTTGATGGGACAGTTCGAATGCGCACTTCGCGCCATTCTTGCGCGTCTACATCCCCTCGCCTTCGACCACACTCCTTTTACCGGGAGCCAGCTGGAGCGCACATGGGCGCGACCGCAGCGTGGCGTGTTCACCACAGACCGCGGCCCGAGCGAGTCTCCGCGGTCGCGGCCAAGTCCGCTCCTACGAAGAGCCTGTCCGTTCGGGGGCGGTGGCCGACGACCCGTTTGCGCCTCTGGCTCGCTTAGCCCGAGCCTGGAGGTTGGCGCTACCGAGCACTCAAACCGGCTGCGCAATCGCGCCCTCCACAGACACCAAGCCCGGCACGGGGCCGGGCTTGGGAATCAACTTCTTGAAACGACGCGTTAAGCCGCGGCGCCCTCGGTGGGGGTCTTGTACTCCTCGATCTGGTCGAAGTTCATGTAGCGGTAGATCTCGGCGCCCTTGGCATTGATCACGCCGATGTCCGCCATGTACTCCTCGCGGGTCGGGATGCGGCCAAGACGCGAGCAGATCGCCGCCAGTTCCGCCGAGCCCAGGTACACGTTGGTGTTGCGGCCCAGACGGTTGGGGAAGTTTCGGGTCGAGGTCGACATCGCCGTGGCGCCCTCGCGGATCTGCGCCTGGTTGCCCATGCACAGCGAGCAACCCGGCATCTCCATGCGCGCGCCGGCGGCGCCGAAGGTGCCGTAGACGCCTTCCTTGGTCAGCTCGGACTGGTCCATCTTGGTCGGCGGCGCGACCCACAGGCGGGTCGGGATGTCGCGCTTGCCCTCGAGCAGCTTGGCCGCGGCACGGAAGTGGCCGATGTTGGTCATGCACGAGCCGATGAAGACCTCGTCGATCTTGTCGCCGGCAACGTCGGACAGGGTCTTGGCATCGTCCGGATCGTTCGGACAGCAGACGATCGGCTCGACGATCTCGTTGAGGTCGATCTCGATCACCGCGGCGTACTCGGCGTCCGCGTCCGGCTGCATGAGGCTCGGGTTGGCCAGCCACTCCTGCATCTTGTCGATGCGGCGCTGCAGGGTGCGGGCGTCCTTGTAGCCCTGGGCGATCATCCACTTCAGCAGGGTGATGTTGCTGTTGAGGTACTCGATGATCGGGGCCTGGTCCAGGCGCACGGTGCAGCCGGCGGCGGAGCGCTCGGCCGAGGCGTCGGCCAGCTCGAAGGCCTGCTCGATCTTCAGCTCCGGCAGGCCCTCGATCTCGAGGATGCGGCCGGAGAAGATGTTCTTCTTGCCCTTCTTCTCGACCGTCAGCAGGCCCTGCTTGATGGCGTACAGCGGGATCGCGTGCACGAGGTCACGCAGGGTCACGCCCGGCTGCATCTGGCCCTTGAAGCGCACCAGTACCGACTCCGGCATGTCCAGCGGCATGACGCCGGTGGCGGCGGCGAAAGCCACCAGGCCCGAGCCCGCCGGGAAGGAGATGCCGATCGGGAAGCGGGTGTGCGAGTCGCCGCCGGTGCCGACGGTGTCCGGCAGCAGCATGCGGTTGAGCCAGCTGTGGATGATGCCGTCGCCCGGACGCAGCGAGACGCCGCCGCGGGTCGAGATGAACTCGGGCAGGGTGTGATGCGTCTTGACGTCGACCGGCTTCGGATAGGCCGCGGTGTGGCAGAAGCTCTGCATCACGAGGTCGGCGGAGAAGCCCAGGCAAGCGAGATCCTTCAGCTCGTCGCGGGTCATCGGGCCGGTGGTGTCCTGCGAGCCCACCGTGGTCATCTTCGGCTCGCAATAGGTGCCCGGGCGGATGCCCTTGCCTTCCGGCAGGCCACAGGCGCGGCCGACCATCTTCTGCGCCAGGGTGTAGCCACGGCCGCTGTCGACCGGTGCCTGCGGCAGGCGGAACAGGGTCGAGGGCTCAAGGCCCAGCGCCTCGCGCGCCTTGGCGGTAAGGCCGCGGCCGATGATCAGCGGGATGCGGCCGCCGGCGCGCACCTCGTCGAACAGCACGTCGGACTTGACCTGGAACTCGGCAATGGTCTCGCCGTTCTTGATCGCCTTGCCGTCGTAGGGGCGCAGCTCGACGACGTCGCCGTGCTCCATCTTCGAGACATCGAGTTCGATCGGCAGGGCGCCGGCGTCCTCCATGGTGTTGTAGAAGATCGGCGCGATCTTGCTGCCGAGGCAGACGCCGCCGAAGCGCTTGTTGGGAATGAACGGGATGTCCTCGCCGGTCCACCACAGCACGCTGTTGGTCGCCGACTTGCGCGAGGAGCCGGTGCCGACCACGTCGCCGACATAGGCGACCAGGTGGCCCTTCTCCTTGAGCTTCTGGATCTCGCCGATCGGGCCGCGCTTGCCGTCCTCTTCCGGCACGAAGGGCGCGTCGGGGCGCTTGTTCTTCAGCATGGCCAGCGCATGCATCGGGATGTCCGGGCGGGTGGTGGCGTCCGGCGCCGGCGACAGATCGTCGGTATTGGTCTCGCCCGGCACCTTGAATACGGTCAGGGTCATCGAGGCCGGAACTTCCGGCTTCGAGGTGAACCACTCGGCGTCAGCCCAGCTCTGCATCACGGCCTTGGCGTTTGCATTGCCCGAGCGCGCCTTCTCGGCGACGTCGTGGAAGGCATCGAACACCAGCAGGGTGTGCTTGAGCGCATTGGCGGCGACGCCGCCGAGGGTGGCGTCATCAAGCAGCTGGACCAGCGGGGCGACGTTGTAGCCGCCGAGCATGGTGCCGAGCAGCTCGGTGGCGCGCTCGCGGCTGATCAGCGCGTTCTTCTCGCTGCCGAAGGCGATGGCGGCGAGGTACGAGGCCTTGACCTTGGCGGCATCATCGACGCCGGCCGGCACGCGCTCGGTCAGCAGCTCGAGCAGGAACTCACCCTCGCCGGCCGGCGGATTCTTCAGCAGCTCGACCAGCTCGGCGGTCTGCTGGGCGGAGAGCGGCAGCGGCGGGATGCCCAGCGCGGCGCGCTCGGCTACGTGGTGGCGATAGGCTTCCAACATGGGGTTCTCCGGAATGGTCGGTGTACTGGATCGGGTTCAGGGCCGGGCCGCGAAGCTCGGCCACGGGGATTTCAGGCAGGCTTGGGCAGGATGACCTTCAGCCCCTTGAAGTAGTCGCGGAAGAAGCCGGCATCACGCGTGATCAGGCCGTCGCACTGCAGCATCGCGTGGGCGCCGATCAGGAAATCGGCGACCACCCGCTCGCGCCGTCCGCCGCGCGCACGGAACCGCTTGTTCATGTGTCCCGCGCGCATGGCCGCTGCTTCCTGGGTCGGTTCGAAACGAATGCCGAGGGTGGCGAGCGTGTCCATCAGACTGACCGAAGTGTCGAGCATGGCCTGGACCTCGGCGACGACGGCATCGCAGACCACTACGTCCTCCCGGGCCAGCGCGTCGCCGATGCACACCTCGGAGGCCTCGGCATGCTCGGGGTCGCCGATCAGGATGTCGAACAGCACGGATGAATCGAGGGCAATCATGCGGGGCGCTCAGACGTCGGCCGGGTCGCCCGGCGCACGGCCGCGGATGGCGCGCATGGCCTCGTCGGTGCTTGAAAGCCCATCGACGAGCTTGAACTTGCCGCGGACCTTGCGCAGCGCTTCGCTGACGTCCTTGCGCAGGATGATCCGCCCCCCATCGAGCTCGACCTTTAGCGTGGTGCCCTTGGTCAGTCCCAGCGCATCGCGCACCGCCTTGGGCAGGGTGATCTGGCCGCGTTCGGCAACGGTGGCTTCCATGGCGATCCTCCAGCGCATCGGCGGTACAGCGAGTCCGTTTCGATTATACGTACCGGGAAATTCATACTCAATGAGACATACTTCGCCTGTTCACGAAACGCGCGACAATGCGTGTCCCGTCCTGCCAGCCCGAGGAGCCCCTCCATGAGCAACTCCTTTGCCACCCGCAGCACCCTGAACGTCGACGGCACCGAATACCGCATCCATCGACTCGCCGAGCTGGGCGATCGCTTCGACCTGGGGCGGCTGCCCTATTCGATGAAGATCCTGCTCGAGAACCTGCTGCGCTGCGAGGACGGCGTCAGCGTCACCAAGGCGCATATCGAGGCCGTGGCGGGCTGGGAGGCGAAGAAGGCGCCGGACACCGAGATCGCCTTCATGCCGGCGCGGGTGGTGCTGCAGGACTTCACCGGCGTGCCCTGCGTGGTCGACCTCGCGGCCATGCGCGACGCGGTCAAGCAGCTCGGCGGCGATCCCAAGCGGATCAATCCGCTGATTCCCTCCGAGTTGGTCATCGACCATTCGGTGCAGGTCGACGTGTTCGGCAAGCCCGAGGCGCTGGACCTCAACGGCAAGATCGAGTTCGAGCGCAACCGCGAGCGCTACAGCTTCCTGCGCTGGGGCCAGAAGGCCTTCGACAACTTCAAGGTGGTGCCGCCGAACACCGGCATCGTCCACCAGGTGAACCTCGAGCACCTCGCCCGCGTGGTCATGACCCGCGAGGTGGACGGCGTGCTGGAGGCCTTCCCCGACACCGTATTCGGCACCGACTCGCACACCACGATGATCAACGGCATCGGTGTGCTGGGCTGGGGCGTCGGCGGGATCGAGGCCGAGGCGGCCATGCTCGGCCAGCCCAGCTCGATGCTGATTCCGCAGGTGGTCGGCTTCCGCCTGACCGGCAAGCTGCCCGAGGGCGCCACCGCCACCGACCTGGTGCTGACCGTCACCCAGATGCTGCGCAAGCACGGTGTGGTCGGGAAGTTCGTCGAGTTCTTTGGCAAGGGCCTGGACCACCTGCCGCTGGCCGACCGCGCGACCATCGCCAACATGGCGCCGGAGTACGGCGCCACCTGCGGCATCTTCCCGATTGACGACGAGGCCCTGGCCTACCTGCGCCTGTCCGGACGCAGCGAGAAGCAGATCGCCCTGGTCGAGGCCTATGCGCGCGCGCAGGGTATGTGGCGCGATCCGTCGGTGGAGGCGGAGTACAGCTCGGTGCTGGAGCTCGACATGGGCGAGGTCAAGCCCTCGCTGGCAGGCCCCAAGCGCCCGCAGGACCGCGTCCTGCTGAGCGACATGAAGCAGAACTTCCGCGACAGCCTGGCCCCGATGGTCGCCGCCCGCGACAAGGCCTCGCTCCAGGCGGCGGCCTTCGCCTCCGAAGGCGGCGGCACGGCGGTCGGCAACGACCAGGTCGAGGCCAAGGGCCGCGCCACCATCGAGATGGGCGGCGAGAAGATCGACCTGCGCGACGGCGCGGTGGTGATCGCGGCGATCACCTCCTGCACCAACACCTCCAACCCGGCGGTGATGCTGGGCGCCGGCCTGGTTGCCCGCAATGCGGTGAAGAAGGGTCTGAAGGTGAAACCCTGGGTGAAGACCTCGCTCGGACCGGGCTCGCTGGTGGTCACCGACTACCTGAAGAAGGCCGGGCTGATGGACGACCTGGAAGCACTCGGTTTCCACGTGGTCGGCTACGGCTGCACCACCTGCATCGGTAACTCCGGCCCGCTGCCGGTCGAGGTCAGCGCCGGCATCGCCCAGGGCGAGCTGGTGGTCACCTCGGTGCTCTCCGGCAACCGCAACTTCGAGGGCCGGGTGCACGCCGAGGTCAAGATGAACTACCTCGCCTCGCCGCCGCTGGTGGTCGCCTATGCGCTGGCCGGCAGCACCGACATCGATCTCACCAGCGAGCCGCTCGGCACCGCCAAGGACGGCAGCCCGGTCTTCCTCAAGGACATCTGGCCCTCAAGCAAGGAGATCAGCGCGGCGATTGCCGACACGGTCGGCCCGGAGATGTTCAAGGCCAACTACGCCGATGTGTTCCGCGGCGACAGCCGCTGGAACCGCATCGAATCACCGGACGGCGAGGCCTACCGCTGGGACGACAGCACCTACATCAAGAACCCGCCCTACTTCGACGGCATGAAGATGGAGACCGCGCCGATCCAGGACATCCACGGCGCCCGCCTGCTCGGCGTGTTCGGCGACTCCATCACCACCGACCACATCTCCCCGGCGGGCAGCATCAAGAAGGACAGCCCGGCGGGCCGCTACCTGCAGTCGCGCGGTGTGCAGCCGGCCGACTTCAACTCCTACGGCTCGCGGCGCGGCAATGACGACGTGATGGTGCGCGGCACCTTCGCCAACATCCGCATCAAGAACCTGATGCTTGGTGGCGAGGAAGGCGGCAACACCCTGCACCAGCCCAGCGGCGAGAAGATGGCGATCTACGACGCCGCCATGAAGTACAAGGAAGAGGGCGTGCCCCTGATCGTCGTCGGCGGCAAGGAATACGGCACCGGCTCGTCCCGCGACTGGGCCGCCAAGGGCACCCTGCTGCTCGGCGTGAAGGCGGTGATCGCCGAGAGCTTCGAGCGCATCCACCGCTCCAACCTGGTCGGCATGGGCGTGCTGCCGTTGCAGTTCCAGGACGGCGACGGCGTCAAGGAGCTCGGCATCAAGGGTGACGAGGTGCTCGAGATCACCGGCCTTGATGACGGCGCCTCGCGCACCGCCAAGGTCAGCGCCACCCGCCCCGACGGCTCGAAGTTCAGCTTCGAGGTCGACGTCCTGCTGCTGACGCCGAAGGAAGTCGAATACTTCAGGCACGGCGGCATCCTGCACTACGTCCTCCGCCAGCTCGCCGCCGCGCCCAAGGCGGCCTGAGGTCCACCGAATCCTTCTGTCACTCCCGCCCCTACGCCGCGCAGCGGCGTAGGGGGAGATGGGGAGGGGGTGGCTGGACCACCCAGCGCACCCACGAAGTCGACCACAAAGTCGCCTCGAACCTACACCCGTTCGGGCTGAGGTATCGAAGCCCGAACGGCACCGCCAAACCATCGCTCGCGGTTCGATACCTCACCGCGAACGGTCGACGTGGTCGCTACGCGCGCGACAGCCCATAGGGTGCTGCCTTGGCGCACCGCACGTGCCTGCGGGAACAACATATCGTTCCATCCAAGAGCACGGTGCGCCAAGGCAGCACCCTATATGGCTTGGGGATGCATGGAGCTGGCGGACGCAGGGGAGCGAACAACCCCTTCCCAGCCTCCCCCTACACGCCCTCCGGGCGCGCAAGGGGAGGAGCGAAGCCCCCGCCCGTCAGCATCCCCCCTCACCTAACAGCCCCCGACTCACTCACCTATCCACGCATCGAACCCGTCCCGCCAGTAGCGCCACCACTGCTTGGGCGGCACGGGCAGCTTCCGCCACCACGCGTGCATGGCTTCGGCATCGCCTTCGACCCAGCGCTGCCGGTGGGCCGGCTCGATCTGCGCCCCCCCCAAAGCCTGGGCCAGACGGGGATAGAGCGGTCCGGCTGCCAGATCCGGATGTCGGGTCAGCAGGCTGAGCAGGGTGAAGGCGTCCGCATCCTCGGCCCCGGCAAGGATCGCGGCAACGAGGTCGCCGCGCTCCGCGGGAGTCAGGGCGCCCGAGGCCAGTCCTGCATCGAGTTTCCCGATCACCTCGCCCAGTGGGGCGGGCGCCTCATCGCGCAACGGAATACCGGGCCGGGTGGCGTCGAAATGCAGCACGTGGCCCGCGGGGACGGTCTGCTCCACCCCTGCCAGGCGCATGACGATCCAGCCGCTACGCACCGCGACCCGGCCGGAGCGGTCGTCCTCCACCCACAGATCGAAGTCGCAGCCGAGGTCGATCACCTCGGCCTGTCCGCTGTTCACGCCGAAATAGCCTGGCGGGGCCCAGACGCGGGCGCGCAGGTGGCCGTGGTCGAGGCGGACGCGGTGGCCGCCGGGCGCGGTGCGCAGCATGGCGAGCTGGGAGTCGGGCGACAGCCACAGGGCACCGATGCGCGCGATGCTCACTTCGAGGCGCTGGCCGGCGCCGGTGCGCAGGGTGCCGCCCGGCGCCAGGGCCTCCCGGACGCTGTCCGCACCGCGCACCGACCAGGCAGCGCCATCCTGCCAGTGCAGGCGATAGGCATGCAGCACCGGACCCAGCACGGCGCAGGCCAGCAGCGCGGCCGCCACCGCCAGCGGCCAGCGGCGTCGCCGCATCCGCGTGGGCAGCCGGACCGGCGTTGCCTCCGCCAGCCCCCGCGCCTGTGCGGAATATCGCCGAAGCTGCAACTCGATCCTCGCCAGCTCGGCATCGCCCGCCGCCTGCGGGTTCCACAGTGAATCGTCATGTTCAGGCACGGGCGGCCTCCTCGTCATGGCCGGCGGGGGCGAGACCCAGCGCCTCGCGCAGGCGGGCCATGCCCCGGTGCAGGTTGACCCGCACCGACCCGGCGGCGAGCCCGGTCAGCGCAGCGATCTCGGGCCCGCTGAGCCCCTCGATGAGGCGCAGGGCCAGGGTCTCGCGGTAGGCCTCGGGCAGCCCGCCCAGAGCGCGCAGGATGACCTCGGCTTCGCTGCACTGCTCCGGCGTGGCGCCGCGATCGGCCAATCGCTCCAGCGAAGCCTCGTTGCCTGACACCTCGCGCAGGGTCGGGCGGGCATGGCGGGCGATGCTCGCCACCCAGGCGCCGAAGTGCTGCTCCTCGCGAAGCTGGTGCAGGCGCTCGAAGGCGCGGGCAAAGCACTCCTGGGTCAGCTCATCGGCATCCGCCGGCGGCCAGCGACTGATCAGGATGCCGTGGACCAGCGGCAGGAAGCGCCGGTACAGCGAGGCGAACGCCGCCTGCGAGCCGCCGCGCGCCGCGGCGACCCAGCGGCCGACCTCCATTTCCACTGGCGCTTGCGCGTCCTGCTGCACCGCATGCCTCCCGTTCATGGCAGGAAGAGGCGCCCGGCGCACCGGGTGTTAACAGCCGGGCCGAAATGCGCTGCGCGGTTAACACCTGCGGACGTCGGTCGCGTCTACCGGTCACTCTAACCGGGAAGCCGATCATGACCCCTGCCCTGCGTCTTCTTGCCCTGCTCCTGTGCGCCTTCGCCCTGCCGGCCGACGGCGTCCCGGTCACCCGCTGGGACGGCCTGCCGGCGATGGAAGCCCGCTTCTGGCAAGGCCCCCTGGCCGGCAGCACTGCCTGCCCGATGTGCCGACATGGCTACGACGCCGGGCTGCTGGTCCTGCTTCCCGGGACGGCGCAGCACGATGCGCTGGCCGCCGCCTTCAGAAGCCTCGAAAGCGCCGCGGCCGAGCTTGAGGATCCGCGCTTTCGCGTCTTTGTTCTGACGATCGGCGCGCCCGAAGCGGCCCTGCAGGCAAGGCTGGGTTCACTGCCGCCTGACTGGCACGTCGGCCAACTGGTCGACCCCGCGAAGGACAAGCTGATCGCCGACCTGGGCGACAAAGTGACGGCTCGCGGCGTCGCCCATGTCTTCGCCCAGCGGCGCAGCCTGCGCGCCGACCCGCTGATCGGCGGCGATCTCGACAGGGGCCTGGCCGAGGATGTCGCCTGGGCACGCAGACTGCTGGCCCATGCCTACGCCGAGCCGGTCGCCCCCGGCGATCCCGACACCCCCAAGGGCCTGCTCTGGGCGGCACCCAGGCAGCTCGGCAATGTATTGGGCGATGCGGACGCGGACGAGCTGCGCCGCGCATGCATCGATGAAACGCCAGGTGAAGTCGTGGCCCACGCCCTGGTCCGCGGCGTGTCGCCGGAGTCCGGCGCCTCGACCGGCTGGGCGCGCACGGACGAGCACGGTTGCCTGCAGGTCTCGAGCCGACCGTCCCGCGTCCGGCTGGAACTGTTCGGCTGGCGTCGGGCGCCGCGCAGTCTGTGGCTGCAGGTGGGCGCCTCTGAGTCCGTCCGGAAGGCTGACGCCCACGCCAACCGCGTGACCGGCTCCGAACCCATTGTCGGACTACCCTGCCAGGGCTGCGAGGCGGTGTTCGCCGGCCTGCCTGCCCGCCTGTCCGCCCACGCCCGGTTGGCCGGCCCGGAGGAGCCCGGCGAGCGACTGCGCATCCGCGGCCGGGTCACCGACGCCGCCGGCGTGGCGCAGCCGGGGGTCGTTGTCTACGCCTACCAGACCGACGCGCAGGGTCATTACCCAAAGGCCCGCGATCCGCGGAGCCCAGGCGCCCGCCACGGCCGACTGCGCGCCTGGGCGCTGACCGACGCCGCCGGCGAATACGCCTTCGACAGTATCCGTCCGGCGAGCTATCCCGGCAGCACGGTGCAACAGCATGTGCACATGCATGTGATTGAGCCCGGCCGCTGCACCTACTATCTCGGCGATCTGCTTTTCGACGACGACCCCCTGCTTACCGCCCAGCATCGCGAGCGCGCCGCCAGCGCCCGCGGCGGCAGCGGCATCGCCACGCCGGCACGCGAGGTGCAGGGCTGGTCGGTGCGTCGCGATATCCAGCTGGGGCTCTATGTCCCGGGCTACGCCGCCTGCGACGAAGCAGGCGGCCAGTGACCGCCCGAAACCCAGCAGCCGGCCGCCGCCCGCCCTCCGGCGACCAGTCGATGGCTCCTGGCCAGTGTTTTCCCGCCCGGGTCCCCTTCCCCTGACGGATCAGAACCGATGGCGTATTTCGGGCGCAAAGAAGACCTTCCACAACACCCGAATGTAGGAGCCAGCTTGCTGGCGATCGTCCCATCCGTGGCGCCTATCGCCAGCAAGCTGGCTCCTACACGCAACGGTGCTGCAAGGTCCGGTTTGCGCCGCAAAGCAGGCCTTGCCGCAGTCAAATTGTGGGAGCGCCCTTGGGCGCGACCGCAGCGCTACGGATTCACCACAGACCGCGGCCAGAGCGGATCTCCGCGGTCGCGCCCAAGGGCGCTCCCACAGTCGGGCCTCCTTGGGCGTCGGCGAAGCCCCATAGGGTGCGCCTTGGGCGCACCGATACGGGCGTTCGGACGCTACGCCCGGTGCGGCCAGCCGCACCCTATGAATGTCCGCTTTGCGCCCGAACCAGACGGCCGCTGCGCAGGCGAGAAGAAGAGCGTGCCTTGGCAACGCTGCGCCGTGCGTGGCATCGCCGCCCTGCTCGCGCTGTTCGCCGCGATCCAGTTCTTCCGCTTCAACCTGGGGGCCGAGCGACTGTTCGTCGGCCCGGCGGTCCTCGCGGCGATGTTCACGGGGCTGCTGGTCGGTGACCTGCGCGTGCTCCGCAACCCTGACGTGCATCGCCATGTCTGGCTGCGGCGCCACCTGACCCGGATGATCCTCGCCTTCACCATCGGGGTCATGGCCCTGGTGCGGATCGGCGTCAGTTTTGGCCTGACCTTTGAAGCCAGCGTGCTCGGGCCGCTCGCGGTCGCGGCCGTCTGCATCCTCTGGGTCCGCCGCCGTTATCCGCTGCCGGAGGCGGATCGGTCCGCCCAGGGGCCGGTGGCCGACTAGGCTATTCCCAGCTCGCCCGCTCCATCACCCAGCGGCCGTCCTCGATGCGCCAGCCGGTGACGATGCGGTAGCCGTCGGCGCGAACCGGCAGCAGCCCGTTCTCGAAGCCGGTGAGGACGGCGGTGAATCGGGCCTCGGCGCGCTCGCCCTCAATGCGTGTCTCGATCGGACCGAGGGTGACACCGACACGCTGGTTGCGCATGAACTGGACGACCAGCATGCGGCGCAGACGGTCGCGGTCGAGCCCGCCCTCGCCGGCGAAATTGCCGGCCAGGTGATCGATCAGGGCAGAGGCATCACGCTCCTCGGCGGCAGCCTGCATGGCCTCGATGGCGTCACGCAGGGCCTGCTCGTCGGCCGGCCGGGAGCAGCCCGTGGCCAGCACAAGGAGGGCCCCGCAGGCCAGCGCCATCGCGCCGCGCAAGGCCCCATACGCCCGAGCATGGATTCCTTGTGCCATCACGCCTCCTATGCTCCAATCCGGGCAAAACGCCAGTGGTAACGGCACGGTAATCAACCTGTGGGGGAAAAGCGAATGAGCACCGATCGGCCCTGGTTGTCGAGCTATCCAGCCGGTATCGGCCCGGAAGTCGATATGGACGAATTCGCTTCGATCGTCGACATCCTCGAGTCTTCATGCGAGCGCTTCCGCGACAAGGATGCGTTCGAGAACATGGGCAAGAGCCTCAGCTACGACGACATCGATCGCCTGAGCCGG
Source organism: Pseudomarimonas salicorniae (assembly GCF_023156535.1). GTDB lineage: Bacteria > Pseudomonadota > Gammaproteobacteria > Xanthomonadales > Xanthomonadaceae > Pseudomarimonas > Pseudomarimonas salicorniae. The sequence continues at coordinate 56,400 of NZ_JALNMH010000012.1, forward strand.
GCCTTCGGTGCCTGGCTGATCCACGAGTGCAAGCTGAAGAAGGGCGACCGGGTGGCGATCATGCTGCCGAACGTCCTGCAGTACCCCATCGCCATCTTCGGTGCGCTGCGGGCGGGACTGACGGTGGTCAACACCAACCCGATGTACACCGCGCGCGAGCTCAAGCACCAACTCAATGATTCGGGCGCCAGCGCCATCGTGGTGCTGGACAACTTCGCCGCCACCCTGCAGCAGGTGCTGGCCGACACCCCGGTCAAGCAGGTCATCGGCACCGGCGTCGGCGACCTGCTGGGATTCCCCAAGGGTCCGATCGTCAATTTCGTACTGAAGTACGTGAAGAAGGCGATCCCCGAGTTCCGCATCGAGGGCGCGGTGCGCTTCAACGACGTGCTGGCGCGCGGAGCGCGGCTCAGCCTGCCGCAGACCGACGTGCAGCCGGAGGACATCGCCTTCCTGCAGTACACCGGCGGCACCACCGGGGTGTCGAAGGGCGCGATGCTGACCCACCGCAACCTCGTCGCCAACATGCAGCAGAGCTCGCAGTGGATCGGCAAGCGCGCCGCCATCGGCGAGGAGCACATCATCACCGCGCTGCCGCTCTACCACATCTTCGCGCTGACGGCGAACTGCCTGGTCTTCATGAAGCTCGGCGGCGTCAATCACCTGATCACCAACCCGCGCGACATGCCGGGTTTCGTCAAGGATCTCGGCCGCATTCCCTTCACCTGCCTGACCGGCGTCAACACGCTGTTCAACGGCCTGCTCAACACACCCGGCTTCGCCGAGCTGGACTTCTCCCGCTTCAAGTTCGCCCTGGGCGGCGGCATGGCGGTGCAGCGCGCCGTGGCCGAACGCTGGAAGAAGGTGACCGGCAAGCCGCTCTCCGAGGCGTACGGCCTGACCGAGACCTCTCCTGCTGTCTGCATGAACCCGCTGGACCTGCCCGACTACAACGGCTCGATCGGCCTGCCCGTGCCGGGCACCGAGGTCTGCATCAAGGACGAGGAAGGGGCCAAGCTGCCGGTCGGCGAGGTCGGCGAGCTTTGCGTGCGTGGCCCGCAGGTGATGAAGGGCTACTGGCAGCGCCCGGAGGAGACCGCCAAGGTCATCGACGAGGACGGCTGGTTGCACACCGGCGACATGGCCAAGATGGACAAGAAGGGCTACTTCTTCATTGTCGATCGCAAGAAGGACATGATCCTGGTCTCGGGATTCAACGTGTATCCGAACGAGATCGAGGACGTCATCGCCACCCATCCCGGCGTGCTCGAGGTGGCCGCCGTGGGCGTCGCCGACGAGAAGTCCGGCGAGGCGGTCAAGGTGGTGATCGTCAAGAAGGACCCCTCGCTCACTGCCGAGTCGGTCAAGGCGCACTGCAAGGAACACCTGACCGGCTACAAGCAGCCGCGCTATGTGGAATTCCGCAGCGAGCTGCCGAAGTCCAACGTCGGCAAGATCCTCCGCCGCGAACTGCGCGACAGCGCCAAGCCTGGCTAGGCGGGACCCCATCCCGCCGCGAAGCAGGATGCGGCCGCATCGGCCGTGGCGGCGAGCTTGCTCGACGGCTCCCCGCGGCCTTGGAAGCGCAGCAAGCTGCGCTCAACGCGGGCACGACGAGGCCCCCGCATCGGCGGGGAATCAGACCAGGCGGTATTCGGCGTGGGCGAGGTAGCGCGGGCCGCGGGAGTGGGGACTGCGGTGCATGGCCTGTACGGCCTCCAGGCGCAGGTCGAGTTCGGGCAGGAGCATGCCCGAAACGGGGCTCAGCGGCTTGGGCGAGCGCAGCAGGGTGACGTGGGGGACGAAGGGTCGATGCTCAGGGGCGAGCCCATATTCAACCGCCCATGCCTCTACGGTGGCGACCCAGGCAGCCAGCTGCCCTGATGACTCGAAGCGGGCCACGGCGATCCGCGGCCGCAGCGCCGGCCACAGTTCGATCCCGGTGATGGCCAGGGTCGGCGCAGGCTCCCCGGGCGGCAGTGACAGACTGCCCAGCGCCTGCTCCAGCGCAGACTCGGGCAGGTCGCCAAGGAAACGCAGGGTCAGGTGCAGATCATCGGTGAGGGTCCAGCCGGGGTCGGCATCGCGCTCGGGCCAGGCCTCCCTCAGCCGCGACTGCACCGCGCTCAGCGCATCGCGGCCGGCCCGGTCGGGCACGGCCGCGATGAAGCAGCGCGGCAGTTTGCGGATGCGCAAGGGTCCGGCTCGCCGTGGGCAGCAGGACTAGAAGCCGCGGTCGCCACCGAGGATGTCGCCGAGGCCGCCGAGCACCGAGCCCTCGCCGCGGCGCTGGCCGCCCGCCTGCGGCGCCGCGGCGAATATGCGCCCGGCCATGCGCGAGAACGGCAGGCTCTGCAGCCAGACGTGACCCGGACCGGTCAGGGTGGCGAGGAACACACCCTCACCGCCGAAGATCATCGACTTCACCCCGCCCACCGGCTTCACATCCATGTCCACCGCCTGCGTGTGCGCCACCACGCAGCCGGTGTCGACATCGATGCGCTCGCCGGCCTTCAGCTCGCGCTCGACGACGGTGCCGCCGGCATGCACGAAGACCAGTCCGTCGCCCTCCATCTTCTGCATGATGAAGCCTTCGCCGCCGAACAGCGCGGTCATCACCTTCTTCTGGAAGTGGATGCCGATCGACACGCCGCGCGCAGCGCAGAGGAAGCTGTCCTTCTGGGCGATGATCCGGCCGCCATAGTTGCCAAGCGACAGCGGAATGATGGTTCCCGGATAGGGCGCTGCGAAGGCGACCTTGGCCTTTCCGCTCTGCCCGGCGTGGCTGAACATGGTGGTGAACAGGCTCTCGCCGGTGATCACGCGCTTGCCGGCGCCGAGCAGCTTGTCGAAGAAGCTGCCGCCCTGCCCGGAGTGCGAGCCGTCGCCGAAGATGGTCTCCATCTGCACGACCGAGTCCTTGTACATCATCGCCCCGGCCTCGGCGACGGCGCTCTCGCCGGGGTCCAGCTCGACCTCGACGAACTGCATGTCCTCGCCGTAGATCTTGTAGTCGATGACGTCGGCGCTGCGCTGGCTGACCGGCGGCGGCGAGCTGACCATGGCCTGATCGGTGCGCCCGGTCAGTTCGGCGCAGCGGCTGATCGGCAGCCATTCGGCGAAGCCGGCCTTCCAGCAGTGGCCGTTCGGGTTCTGCGCAGCCATCTGCTGCGCGGTGGACTGGTCGAAGGGGCCGCTCTGCTGGCCGTTGTAGCTGAGGTACCACTGGCTCATTGATGGAACTTCCTGTCTAGTGGGATCCGGATCCGGCGGGGCCGGGCCCGCCTGCGCCAGGGCAGACGGGATCGCGGGCGGGTTCGTGACGCTAGGCCTCCAGGCCCAGCTGGCGATGGAGGTCTTCGCGGGCGCCGGGCTCGATGCCGAGACGCTGGGCAAGGTCATCCATCCAGGCGCGCTCCTGCGGGGTGTCGAGCTCGATGGCCAGCAGTGCGGCGGCATAGACCTCGGAAGCCAGCGAGCGCGGGGTCTGCGCCACCAGCTCGGCGATATCCACCGGCGCGTCCAGCTCCGCCTCGAGGAAGCGCAGGGTCTCGGCGTCATCGCCCAGTCTGCGCGCGCGGTCGAGGATGCCACTGCGCTCGGCGTCATCGATCAGGCCGTCGGCGGCGGCTGCCGCGATCATCGCGCGCACCAGCAGCACCGCCTGCTGGCGACGGACATCGAGCATCGGCGCCGCCCGCGTTGCTTCGGCCGCCGCAGCGGAGGGCGGCGGAGGCGGAGCCGCACCGGCGGCCACGGCCTGCGGCGGAGGCGGCGGCGCGGCCGCATGCGCGGGGCCGGCCACCGGCGCGGGCTGGGCAGAGGCGGCGGCACCGACCTTCTGCTGCTGGCTGTAGTGCTCCCACGCGGCCATGGCGACGCCGAGCAGGCCGATGCCGACCTGCGCCTTGCCGAGGCCGCTACCGCCCATCAGGCCGCCCATGCCTCGCTTGCCGCGGCGCTTGGCACTCTTTCCACCGAGGGCGCCGCCGAGCGCGCCGGACACCATCTGGCCGAGCAGTCTCTCCGGGTCGAACATGGTCCACGCCCTCCTGATCTGTACTGCGGCGCCCGTCGCGCCGGAACTCCCGATTCTCGCCCAAGCCGTCCGGCTTTGCAGCGGCAGGCCGGTCGCAGGCCCGCGGCAACCGCGCGAATCGGCCCGCGGTCGACGCTTGTTGCCGCAACCTGCGGTTGGCATGATGCCCCGCTGCCGCGCGCAAGCCGGCGCCGCACTTTGCTTCCCAGGGATCGCTCATGGCCGACACCGAAGGCGTATCGCACCTGCCCCGAGGACCGATGGGCGTGCTGCGCGCCACGCTGTGGTCGCTCAAGGGCCTGAAATCCGCCTGGGCGGTGGAGTCCTCGTTCCGCCTCGAGGTCTATCTCTTCCTGCTCCTCGCGCCGGTCGGCATCGCCTTCGGCGCCACGCCGCTGGAAAAGGCCTGGCTGGTCGGCAGCCTGCTCCTGGTGCTCAGCGCGGAACTGCTCAATTCCTCGATCGAGGCCCTGATCGAGCGCTACGGCGCGGAGTATCACGAGCTGGCCGGCCGGGCCAAGGACATGGGCTCGGCGGCGGTCTTCGTGCTGATGATGAACGTGCTGCTCAGCTGGGGACTGCTGCTCGGACCGCAGCTGGTCGAGACGATCGGCGGACGCTGAAGCCGACCCGGGGCATCCGACCGAAGCCGGATGCCCCCACGGCCCTTGCCCGCGACGACTACTTGATCAGCCGCAGCGTGAAGGGATAGCGGTAGCGCACGCCCTCGTTGGCCTTGATGCTGGCCATGATGGTCAACACCAGCCAGCCGATGCAGACGATGATCATCAGCGGAATGGTCAGCAGGGCGCCGATGCCCAGCGTGGCGAAGGTGAGGATCAGCAGTGACACGCAGGCGATCGCCACCGTGATGTTGAAGTTCAGCGCCTCCTTGCCCTGATCGTCGACGAAGGGAATCTCTTCCTTCTTGACCAGCCAGATGACCAGCGGGCCGAGGAAGACGCCCCAGCCGCCGAACGCGGAAGTCAGCAATCCGCCGAGGATCGAGGACAGGTGGGCGAACATGGCCCACTGCCGCGCCTGCGGATCGGACTCACCGGCGGGCGGAGGGGGTGTGCTGGGCGCCTCGGGCGGCGGCGCCGAAGGGGTGGGGTTGACGTCTTCGCTCACGGCAGTCTCCTTGAAACCTTGGGTGGAGTCGCAGGATCGCGCCGTCGGCAGACCGCGGCGCGCATCACCACCACTCTCGATTACCTGTGATGGCGAGGTCAAGGACGCCCTGCCGCGGCGGGCGTGACCGGAAACGCGACGAAGCGTTCAGCTGTCGCCGGCGACGGTCATCCTGCCGACCAGGACCGAGCCCACCGCGGTCGCCGAGCGGCGGTCGATATCGCAGCCGATCGCCTCGATCCCGAGCAGCATGTCTCGCAGGTTGCCGGCGATGGTCAGCTCGTCCACCGGATAGGCGATTTCGCCATTCTCGATCCAGAAGCCGGCCGCGCCGCGCGAGTAGTCGCCGGTGATCAGGTTGGCGCCCTGCCCCATCAGCTCGGTGACCAGCAGGCCGCGGCCCATGCCGCGAATCAACGCCTCGCGGTCCTCGCTTCCGGTGCTGATCTCGAGGTTGTGCACGCCCCCGGCGTTGGCCGTGGTGGTCAGGCCCAGCTTGCGCGCCGAATAGCTGCCGAGGACATAGCGCTGCAGCACGCCATCCGCGACCAGCGGATTGTCGCGGGTGGCCACGCCCTCGTCGTCGAAGGCCGCCGAACGGTGGCCGCGGCGCAGGTGCGGACGCTCGACGACGTCGATGCCCGGCGCCAGCACCGGCTTGCCGAGATGGTCGAGCAGGAACGAGGCCTGGCGGTACAGCGCGCCGCCGGACACCGCGGCGACCAGGTGGCCGAACAGCGAGCGGGCCACCTCGGCCGAGAACAGCACCGGGTATTCCCCGGTCTTCACGCTGCGCGGGGCAAGCCGGGCCAGCGCGCGCTCGGCGGCGCGACGGCCGATCGACTCGGGATCGGCGAGGTCCTCGAAACGGCAGCCGGCGTCGTACCAGTAGTCGCGCTGCATGGCCTCGCCCTGCCCTGCGATCAGCGAGCAGCTGAGGCTGTAGGAGGTGCCCTGCTCACGGCCGAGGAAGCCGTGGCTGTTGGCGTAGATGGCGATGCCCGAGGACAGCCCGGTGCTGGAGCCGTCGGAGTTGCCGATCCGCGAATCGACGGCCCGCCCTGCGGCCTCGGCGCGCAGGGCCAGGGCCACGGCCTCGTCGGCATCCAGCGGACGCGGATGCCAGACATCGATCTCGGGGAATTCACGGGCCATCAGCGACGCCTCGGCAAGGCCGGCGCAGGCATCCTCCTCGGTGAAGCGGGCGATGGCACAGGCCTGGTCGATGGTCAGCTCGATCGAGGCCGGGTCGAGATCGGCCGTGCTGGCGCTGCCCTTGCGCTGGCCGAAGTACACGGTCAGCGACAGGCCGCGGTCGCGGTTGTACTCGATGGTCTCGACTTCGCCCATGCGCACGTTGGCCGAGAGCCCGGCGTCCTCATTGAGGCCCACCTCGGCCTGGCTGGCGCCGCGGGCACGGCAGCGGCTCAGCACGTCCTCGGCAATCGAGGCCAGCTGGTCGAGGCGGGACGCCGCTTCCAGGGTGGATTGGGTTTCATGCTTTGCGATGGATGTGTTCATACGCGTATCCTTGCCGCGCCATGCGCGGACGTGATCCTGATTCCGGTGATTTCCTCTCCCCCAGCCGCAGCCAGCGGAAGCGGGACGCCGAGGCCGTGCTCGGCCTTGCTGAACAGTTGGTTGCGCTACCCCCGCAGCAGCTGGCCAAGCTGCCCCTGCCCGACCCGATCGCCGATGCGGTCGCGGAGACCCGGAGGATCAGCGCGCATATCGCGCGCAAGCGGCAGCTGCACTACCTGGCCAAGCTGATGCGGCGCGAGGACGACGAACTGCTCGACCAGCTCCGCTCGCAGCTGGGCCATGACCGCAGTGAAGCGCGCCGTGAAACGGCGCAGCTGCACCGCATCGAACACTGGCGCGAGCGGTTGCTCAAGGACGGCGACGCGGCGCTCGGCGAGCTGGCCGACCTGCATCCCGACCTTGACCGCCACCACCTGCGCCAGCTGGTCCGCGCGGCGCATGAAGAGCATCTGCAGAACAAGCCGCCCAAGGCCTTCCGCGAGATCTTCCAGGAGCTGAAGCGGGCGTTCGAGGAGCCGGGAGCCGGGGAAACGGCGGACTGAGCCTTCCCGGTGCGCGCGGGCGAGCCGCGCGGCCGCGCCTGCCAGACCCGAACGACTGCAGGGCAGCCGTGGCCGCGAGGCGGTCGAATCCCCGGTACCGGATCCCGGCTCAAAAGCCCTCACGCCCGCGCCCCGCCTACGGTCAGCGCGTCGATCTTCAGGGTCGGCTGGCCGACGCCGACCGGCACGCTCTGGCCGTCCTTGCCGCAGATGCCGACGCCGGCATCCAGCTGCAGGTCATTGCCGACCATGGACACCCGGTTCATCACCTCGGGACCGTTGCCGATCAGGGTGGCGCCCTTGACCGGGGCGGTGATCCTGCCGTCCTCGATCAGGTAGGCCTCGGTCGCCGAGAACACGAACTTGCCCGAGGTGATGTCGACCTGGCCGCCGCCGAAGTTCGGCGCGTACAGGCCGCGCTTGACGCTGCGGATGATGTCGGCGGGGTCACTCTCGCCGGCCAGCATGTAGGTATTGGTCATGCGCGGCATGGGCAGGTGGGCGAAGCTCTCGCGGCGACCGTTGCCGGTCGGCGCAACGCCCATCAGCCTGGCGTTGAGGCTGTCCTGCATGTAGCCGACCAGGCGGCCCTTCTCGATCAGGACGGTGCGCGAGGTCGGATTGCCCTCGTCGTCCACGCTCAGTGAACCGCGCCGACCCGGCAGGGTGCCGTCGTCGACGATGGTGCACAGCTCCGAGGCCACCTTCTCGCCCATGCGCCCGGCATAGGTCGAGGTGCCCTTGCGGTTGAAATCACCTTCCAGGCCGTGGCCAACGGCTTCGTGCAGCAGCACGCCGGGCCAGCCGGGGCCGAGCACGACGGGCATGCTGCCGGCCGGCGCGTCGATGGCGTCGAGATTGACCCGCGCCTGCCGCAGGGCCTCGTCGGCCAGCGCCTTCAATCGGTTGCCGGCGAGCAGCTCGTCGAAACCGAAGCGTCCGCCGCCGCCGGCATAGCCCTGCTCGCGGCGGCCATTGCGCTCGAGGATGACGCTGACATTGAACCGGACCAGCGGGCGCACATCGCCGGCAACCACGCCGTCCGAGCGCACCACCACCATGGTGTCGAGCACGCCGGCAACGCTCAGCATCACCTGGCGGACCAGGGGTTCCTGGTCGCGCACGTAGGCGTCGATCTCGCGCAGCAGGCGGACCTTGGCCTCGCTGCCCAGGGTATCGATCGGATCGATGGCCGGGTACAGGGCCTGAGCCGGCCGGCCGCGCACCGGAGGCACGCTGCCGTCACCGCCGCTGCGTGCGATCGCCCGGGCCGCACCGGCGGCTTCGAGCAGGGCCGGCAGACGGATCTCGTCGCTGTAGGCAAAGCCGGTCTTCTCGCCGCTGATCGCGCGGGCACCCACGCCCTGCTCGATCGAGTGGGCGCCGGACTTCACGATGCCGTCCTCCATCGACCAGCTCTCGGTGCGCGAATGCTGGAAATACAGGTCGGCGAAATCGACGCCGGGGGCCATCAGGCGCCCGAGCACGGGGCCGAGGGCCTCGGAGGACAGCTCGCCGGGGGCGAGCAGGCGCTGCTGCGCCAGGTCAAGGATGGATTCGCTCACACGCTTCTCTTTGCGGACTACAAGGTCCCAATTGGGCGCGAATCTTGGCAGATCAAGCGTGATCCTGCGCAGAACGCGGGCGCCGCGGCCCTCGGCAGCGATAATGGGCGGATGCCGAATATCGTCCTGTCCACCCTCAATGCCCGCTACGCCCACGCCTCGCTGGGGCTGCGCTACCTGCTGGCCAACCTTGGCGAGCTGCAGCCGGAGGCGGTGCTTCGCGAGTTCGTCATCGGCCAGAAGACCGAGGACCTCGCCGAGGCGATCCTTGCTGAATCGCCGCGGATCGTCGGCTTCGGCGTCTACATCTGGAACGTCGAGGAGACCCGCCGCCTGGTCGCCCAGCTGCGCGTGCTGCGCCCCGACCTGCTGATCGTGCTGGGCGGTCCCGAGGTCAGCCACGAGACCGACCAGCAGCCGATCTGCGCGCTGGCCGACCACGTGATTACCGGCTGGGGGGATGTGAGCTTTGCCGAGCTGTGCCGCCAGCTGCTGGCCGGCGAGCGGCCGGCACAGAAGGTGATTCCGGGGCGCCAGCCGCCGCTCGATGAGCTGGCCCTGCCCTACCGGCTGTATGGCGACGAGGACATCGCCCGTCGCTACCTGTATGTCGAGGCCTCGCGCGGCTGCCCGTTCAAGTGCGAGTTCTGCCTCTCGGCCCTCGACCGCACCGCCTGGCCGTTCGCCCTCGACCGCTTCATGGCCGAACTGGAAACGCTCTACCAACGCGGCGCGCGGCAGTTCAAGTTCGTCGACCGCACCTTCAACCTCAAGGTCGACACCTCGCTGGCCATCCTGCAGTTCTTCCTCGACAAGCTGGAGGCGGCCCCGGACGACCCGGTGTTCGCCCACTTCGAGCTGGTGCCGGATCACCTGCCCGAACGACTGAAGGCCATGATCGTGCGCTTCCCGCCCGGCAGCCTGCAGTTCGAGATCGGCATCCAGAGCTTCGACCCCGAGGTGCAGGCGCGGATCTCGCGGCGGCAGAAGAACGATGCCGCCGAGGCCAACCTGCGCTGGCTGCGGGAGCACACCAGCGCCCACCTGCACGTCGACCTGATCGCCGGCCTGCCCGGCGAGAGCGTGGACCAGTTCGCCCGCGGCTTCGACAAGCTGGTCGCGCTCGGCCCGCAGGAGATCCAGTTCGGCATCCTCAAGCGCCTGCGCGGCGCGCCGATCGCGCGGCATACCAAGGCCTTCGGCCTGCGCTTCTCGCCGGACCCGCCCTACAACGTGCTGGCCACCGACGCCATCGATTTCGCCACCTTCCAGCGGCTGACCCGATTCGCCCGCTACTGGGACCTGGTGGCCAATTCCGGTCGCTACGGGCGCACCCTGCCCCTGCTGCTGGGAGATGCGCCCTTCGCGAACTTCCTGGCCTTTTCAGACTGGCTGTTCGAAGCCACGAGCAAGACCCATGCCTTCGCCCAGGAGCGCCTCGTGCACCTGATCCACGAGCACCTGGCGAGCCGCGGCATCGACGCCGGCCCCGCGCTCAGCGCCGACTACCACGGCGGCGGCGGCCGCGCGCGGCTGGCCTTCGACCCCGAGGACCTGGCCCTGCCGACCCCCAAGCGCCGCCGCGACGGCGCGCTGCCGAAGCGCCAGGCCAGGCACCTGGCGGCCGGCGCCTAGGCGGCTTGTCGGGTACGGAGACCGAAGGGCGGCTCCGCAAGCGAAGCGGACATTCATAGGGTGCGGCTGGCCGCACCCTGCATACCGTCCGAACGCCCGTATCGGTGCGCCAAGGCACACCCTATGCGGCTTCGCCGACGCCCAACGAAGCCCGACTGTGGGAGCGTCCTTGGGCGCGACCGCGGCGCGGCGTATTCACCACAGACCGCGGCCAGAGCGAATCTCCGCGGTCGCGGCCATGTCCGCTCCTACGAAGAGCCCGCCCGATCGGGGGCGGTGGCGAATGTCCGCTTTGTGCCGTTCAATCGAATCCGCATCCCGGCGCCTTCTCCCGAATCTCCAGCCTGCATCGAAGCCCGACTGTGGGAGCGTCCTTGGGCGCGACCGCAGCGTATCGGATTCACCACAGACCGAGGCCAGAGCGCGTCTCCGCGGTCGCGCCCAGGGGCACTCCCACAGCTGCTGGACCGGGGCGAATGCGAAGTTTGCGCCCGCAAGGCGCGCCGCGTCACCAGACCAGATCGTCGGGGATCTGGTACTTCGGGTCAGCGTAGGGGTCGTCCGCGGCCGGGGCGTTGGGGTCGACCTTGAGGGCAACGGCCTCGGCGAAGATGCGTTCGGCTTCGGCCAGGTGTTCGGCGCTGACCAGCAGGTAGCGGCCGTTGTCCTGCACCACACCGAGTTCCCCCGCATTCAGGGCCTTGAGCTGCTCGGCGTTGACGTAGATTCGCTTGATCTTGCCGCCGTACTCGAAGTGGCGGGCGATCTCGGCGTCCTTGTCGTTCAGGGCCTTGCCGGCAAGGAAGGTGGAGAGCGCGGCGCGCGCCTCACGGCGCTTGCGGGCGGCCTCCTGCCTGGCCTGCTCGGCGGCGATGCGCTCGTCCTTCTCGCGCTGGGCGCGAATGGCGTAGGCCTTGGCCAGGTCGATGTCGCCTTCGGGGCGCGGCTTGCGCGGCGGTTTGCCGGGCTTGCCCGGCCGGCCCTGCTTGCCGCCGGGCCCGCCACCCGGTTTGCCCGCACCGGAAGCCCCCGGCTTCGGGCGCGGGGCGCGTTCGGGCTTGGGCGGGGCCTTGAAGCCAAGCCCGAGAAGCTGGTCGCGAAGGGAGTTGCTCATGTCGTGTTGCCCGGATGGAGCGCGCCCGATGGGCGTGACTGGGTGTCAGTAGTGGGGAGGCGGTGGCTCGGTACTCGGATCGGCATAGAGCGTACCGCGCAGCGCCTTGAGGTCGGCCAGCGCCGCCTCAAGCCGGCGCGCGCTGCGCGTCTGCTCCTCGCGCGAGGCGGCCAGCGCATCGCTGAGCTCGTTCAGGGCCTGCTCCTGGAAGGCGACACGCACCTCCAGGTCGACCACACGTTGTTCCAGCCCCTCGCCCATCGCCTGCTCAGCCTCCACGCGCGACGCTGCGGCCGCGGCCGATGCCGTAGTAGGCCAGGCCCGCGGACTCCACCTGGTCGGGATCGTAGATGTTGCGGCCGTCGAAGACCACTTTTCCGCCCAGCGCTGCGGCCAGGGCGTCGAAGTCGGGGCTCCAGAAGGCCTTCCACTCCGTCACCACGACCAGGGCGTCGGCGCCCTCGAGTGCCTGTCCGCTCGACTCGCAATAGCGAAGGTCCGCGCGCTCGCCGAACAGGCGCCTGGCCTCGTCCATGGCTTCGGGGTCGAAGACCTGCACGCGGGCGCCTGCTGCCCAGAGCTGCTCGAGCAGGGTGCGGCTGGGCGCCTCGCGCATGTCGTCGGTGTTGGGCTTGAAGGCAAGGCCCCAGAGGGCAATGCAGCGGCCGCGCAGCTGGCCGTCGAAGTGCCGCGAGATCAGTGCGAACAGATGCCGCTTCTGGTCGTCGTTCACCGCCTCCACCGCCGAGAGCAGGCGCGCCTCGTAGCCGATCTGCCGTGCCGTGCGCTCCAGCGCCTGGACGTCCTTGGGAAAGCAGGAGCCGCCATAGCCGGCACCCGGGTAGATGAACGAGTAACCGATCCGGGGGTCGGAGCCGATGCCCTGGCGGACCATCTCGACGTCGGCGCCGACGCGTTCAGCGATATTGGCGATCTCGTTCATGAAGCTGATCTTGGTCGCCAGCATGGCGTTCGCTGCGTACTTGGTCAGCTCGGCCGAGCGGGTGTCCATGACCACCAGTCGCTCGTGATTGCGGTTGAACGGCGCATACAGGCCGCGCATGCGCTCGACGGCGTCCTCGCTTTCGGCGCCGATGATGATGCGGTCGGGGCGCATGCAGTCCTTGACCGCATCGCCTTCCTTGAGGAACTCGGGATTGCTGACCACGTCGAAGTCGATATCGACTCCGCGCCGCTGCAGCTCACCCGCGATCACGGCACGTACGCGGTCCGCGGTGCCGACCGGCACGGTTGACTTGTCGACCACCAGGGTCGGGCGCTGCATGTGCTCGCCGATACTCCGCGCCACCGCCAGCACGTGGCGGAGGTCGGCGCTGCCGTCCTCATCGGGCGGGGTGCCGACGGCAATGAAGACGATATCGGCGTGGCCCAGGGCTTCGGCGGCCTCGGTGCTGAAGCTGAGCCGCCCGGCGGCGGTGTTGGCCTTCACCATTGGCTCGAGGCCTGGCTCGTAGATCGGGATCACCCCGCGGCGCAGGCCGTCGACCTTGGCCTGGTCGATATCGATGCACAGCACGTGGTTGCCAACTTCGGCAAGGCAGGTGCCGGTGACCAGGCCGACGTAGCCGGTACCGAAGATACTGACGCGCATGTAACCCCCTGACGGACGCGATCAAATCGCCCGAGTCTAGCCGGCGGAAAAGACAACGGCCGGCGCAGGGCCGGCCGTTGTGGAACCGCTACCGATTACTGCTTGACGATTTCCAGCAGCTCGACCTCGAACTTCAGGGTCGCGTTCGGGCCGATCGGCCCCGGGGTGCCGCGATCGCCGTAGCCCAGCTCGGCCGGAATCCACAGGGTGTACTTGGAGCCCACCGGCATCAGCTGCAGGGCCTCGGTCCAGCCCGGGATCACCGCATTCAGGGCGAACTGCGCCGGCTGGCCGCGGTCGATCGAGCTGTCGAACTTGGTGCCGTCGAGCAGGGTGCCGACGTAGTGGACCTTGACGGTGTCGGTGGCGGCCGGCTTCGGGCCGTCACCTTCCTTGATGACCTGGTACTGCAGGCCGGATTCGGTGGTCTTCACGCCGGCGGCCGACTTGTTCTTGGCCAGGAAAGCTTCACCCTCGGCCTTGTTGGTGGTGGCCAGCTCCTGCATCTTCGCGGCCTGCTTGGCCTGCATCTTCTCGGCGAAGGCGCGCTGGACCTCCATGGCCTGCTCCTGGGTCAGGCGCGGCTCCTTGCCGTCCAGCGACTCGCGCAGGGCTTCGATGACCAGGTCGAGCTCAACCTCGTCCTTGATCTGCTGGAGCGAGCCGCCGATCTGCGTGCCGACCACGTAGCTCAGCTTCTCCTTGTCGCTCTGCAGCTTGTTCTCGGCGGAGGCGAAGCCGGCAGCGGTGAGCGCAGCGGCGGTGGCAAGGGCGAGCAGGGTCGGACGGAACAGGGAATTCATCGAATACTCCAGCAGGAATGAGGCCCGATTGGCCCGGGCAGAAGGCGGCGTATTGTGTGGCCAGCGGGGGGCACGCGCAACGCGTTGAGGCCCTTGGACAGGCGCGGGACGGGAAGGTTCCCGGAAATTTCCGCCTCGACTAGATGGCCCGCAGGCACTGCAGGCTGAAGTCGCCCGCCGGATCGGAGAAGCGCTGCTCGACCGCGAAACCCGTCTGCCGTGCGAGGCGGTCGATGTCGTCCTGGTCGTACTTGGCGCTGTACTCGACCAGCATCGCCTCTCCCTCATCGAAGGAGAATCGAGAGCCTGCGATCTGCACGACCTGGGGGCGCTGCGAGACCAGATGGGTCTCGATCCGACCCGCCATGGGGTTATAGCGGGCTCGGTGGCGGAAGGCCGACAGGTCGAAGTCGGCGTCCAGTTCGCGATTCAGCCGCTCGAGCAGGTTGAGCGTGAACGCCGCAGTGACCCCGGCGGCGTCGTTATAGGCCGCTTCCAGCCTGGCGACATCCTTCTTCATGTCGACCCCGAGCAGCAGGCCGCCGCCCTCGCCAACCAGGGCGCGGATCCGGCGCAGCAGGGACAGGGCATCGGCCGGGGCGAAGTTGCCGAGCGTGCTGCCCGGAAAGAACATCACCTTGCGCTCGGCGGAACGCTGCGGAGTGGGCAACTGCAGCGGCTGGGTGAAGTCGGCGCAGACCGGCAGCACACACAGCCGAGGGAACGCCTGGCGGAGGGCGATGGCGCTGTCTGTAAGGGCCGAGATCGAGATATCGATGGGCACGTAGCCGACCGGATCGACCAGCCCCGCCAGCAGCTTGCGGGTCTTGATCCCGCTGCCGCTGCCGAACTCCAGCAGCAGCACGCGCTCACCGAGTGCCCGGGCGATACCGTCCATGTGGGTGTCGAGGATGGCCAGCTCGGTCCGGGTCAGGTAGTACTCGGGCTGCTCGCAGATGGCCTCGAACAGCTCCGAGCCACGGGCGTCATAGAAATACTTGGAGGGCAGCTGCTTGGGCGTGCGCGCCAGCCCCTCGAGCACATCGCGGCGGATGTCGGAGGCTTCGGGCTGCAGGTCGAGAACGCGGACGGCCTGGCTCATTCGGGATCCCTCGCAAGACGGATGCCCATGAACTGCCAGCGGTCACCCGGGTAGAAGAAGTTCCGGTAGCTGCACCGGATGTGGTCGGCAGGCGTGGCCAGCGAACCGCCGCGCAGCACGAACTGCCCGCTCATGAACTTGCCGTTGTATTCGCCAAGCGAGCCCGCCAGGGGGCGGAAGCCCGGATAGCCAAGATAGGCGCTGGCGGTCCACTCCCAGCAGTCGCCGAAGAGCTGTTCGATCTCGCCGCTGCCCTTCGCGGGCAGCGGTCTGAGGGCGCCGTCATCGGCGAGATTGCCCTGCACCGGCTGCTTGGCGGCCGCACTCTCCCACTCGAACTCGGTGGGCAGCCGCGCGCCGGCCCAGCGGGCGAAGGCGTCGGCCTCGAAGTAGCTGACATGGCAGACCGGGGCGGCCGGCTCGATGGCGCGCAGGCCGCCAAGCCCGAACGCCGACTCGAGGTCGCGCTGCCAGTACATCGGCGCGAACCAGCCTTCGCGCTGTACCGCCGCCCAGCCGTCGGACAGCCACAGCTCCGGCCGTTCGTAGCCGCCATCGCGGATGAAATCGCGATACTCGCCGCAGCTGACCAGCCGACTTGCCAGGGCATGACGGGCGATCAGGCTGCGATGCCGGGGCCGCTCGTTGTCGAAGGCGAAGCCACCTTCCTCGGCACCGCAGCGCTCGATGCCGCCGGGATGATCGACCCAGCGCAGCGGCGGCGCATCACCCTGCCCCGCTGCAGGCAGTTCGCGGTAGGCGGGCGCCAGCGGATTGCAGGACAGCAGGTGCAGCAGATCGGTCAGCATCAGCTCCTGATGCTGCTGCTCGTGCTGAACACCCAGCTCGACCAGGGGGCTGATGACCGGCCCGGCCTCGGCATCCTCGATCAGCGCCTCGACCTGCTCATCGATGGCGCGGCGGTAGGCCAGCACCTCGTCCAGCGAGGGCCGCGTCAGCAGGCCGCGCCGTGGCCGCGCATGCATCGGCCCGACGGTCTGGTAATAGGAATTGAACAGATAGTCCCAGCCTTCGCGCCAGGGCCGGAAGCCTTCGACATGCCGGGCGAGGATGAAGGTCTCGAAGAACCAGCTGGTGTGTCCGAGATGCCACTTCAGCGGGCTGGCCGACTCCATCGACTGCACGCAGCAGTCCTCGGCGGACAGCCCCGCGACGAGGGCCACGCTGCGCTCGCGTACCTGGCGGAACCGCGCCGCTATCGCCTGCCTGGGCGCGGCCCGTGCAATCTGCGCGACCATGCCCGCCTCCCTGCCTGTCGACTCCGCCCGACCTTAGGCCACGGCGGTGACCAGCACAAGCGCGCCAGGGCAGCGGATTCAGCGATCGTCGGGCTCGGCCGCCGCCATGTGCCGCGTCCAGCCTTCAAGGCCCATGCGCTGCAGTAGCGAGATGTTGCGTCGGTAGATCTCGTCGGGGTCGTCGATCGCCTCGATGACACGTTCGATGCTCTCCTCGCGCAGCAGGTGGAGCGTCGGGAAAGGCGAACGATTGGTGTAGTTCTCGATGTCCGCCGGGCCGGTGCCCTCGAACTGGTAGTCGGGGTGGAAGCTGGCCACCTGCAGCTCACCCTCGTAGCCCAGCTGCTCGACGCAGCCATCGGCGGCATTGAGGAACTCGTTGAAGTCGGCGAAGTCGAGCATCGCCCAGGGGTGGATCAGCAGCACGGTCTCGCACTGCTCGGCCGAAACCGCGTGCAGGGCGCGCAGTTCGTCCTCGAGGTCGGCCAGCAGTTCCTCGTCGTCGGTGGCGTGGCTGACCCGGAAGCGGACCCGCTGCTGCACGTAGGGCGCACGGGCGAACGGGCAGAGGTTCAGCCCGATCACGGCGCGCTCCAGCCAGTGGCGGGTGGCGGCGATCACCGCGGCGTCGTCGATGTCCGGTCCTTCAAGGCTCACAGCTGCCTCACCCTGCGCTTGCGGCCCTTGATGGTACCGGTCTGCAGGCGCTGCAGCGCCTGCGCCGCCTGCTGCCGGCGTACGGCGACATAGGCACGGGTCGGGAACAGGTCGATGCGGCCGACGCTGTCGGCCGGCAGCCCGGCCTCGCCGGTCAGGGCGCCGAGGATGTCCCCCGGGCGCAGCTTGTCGGTCTTGCCGGCATCGATGCGCAGGCAGCGCATGGCTGCTGCCAGGGTGGTCCCCGGACGCGCGGCGCCGCCCAGCCGGCCCCAGTCCAGCGCGGCGCCGGCAAGCTTTTCCAGCGCCAGCGCGCGCGGCATTTCGCGCGGACTGACCAGGCTGAAGGCGCGCCCCTCGCGACCGGCACGCGCGGTGCGGCCGATGCGGTGCCGGTAGGCGTCGGCATCGGTGGGCAGCTCGTAGTTGACCACCAGATCGAGGCCATCGATGTCGATGCCGCGGGCGGCTACGTCGCTGGCCACCAGCACGCGCAGGCTGCGGTTGCCAAAGCGCACCAGCACTTCCTCGCGGTCACGCTGCTCCATGTCGCCGTGCAAGGCCAGGGCATCCACGCCCTGCTGGCGCAGGTGGCCGGCCACGCTGTCGACGTCCTGGCGGGTGTTGCAGAACACCACGCAGGCCTCGGGTGCCGCCTGCTGGAGCAGTCCGAGCACGGCCTGCGGCTTGGCCGCATGGGCGCATTCGTAGAAACGCTCCTCGATCCGCGGCGCGCTGTCCGCCCCCTCGATGCGCACTTCGAGCGGATCACGGAGCAGCCCGCCGGCCAGTTGGCGGATCGCCTCGGGCAGCGTCGCCGAGAGCAGGATCGACTGGCGCTGCGCGGGCAGCTTGCGGAGGATCTCCTCGATCGCGGCGAGGAATCCCATGTCCAGCATGCGGTCGGCTTCGTCGAGCACCACCGTGCGCACGCCGCCAAGATGCAGATGCTTCTTGCGCATCAGCTCCTGGATGCGGCCCGGTGTGCCGACGACGACGTGCGGATCGTGCTGCTCCAGCGAGGCGATCTGCGGGCCGAGCGCGGTGCCGCCGTAGAGCAGGCTCAGCTTGAGATTGGGCAGGCCCACCGCTAGGCGGCGCATCTGCTTGCCGACCTGATCGGCCAGCTCGCGGGTCGGACAGAGCACCAGGGCCTGGGCGCGCTGGGTGGCGAGTTCGATGCGCGACAGCGCGGCCAGCGCGAAGGCCACGGTCTTGCCACTGCCGGTGGGCGCCAGGGCCAGCAGGTCACGACCGGCCAGCAGCGCGGGCAGGCTTTGCGCCTGGATCGGAGTCGGCGTGGCGAGGCCAAGCGCGTCGAGTCCCGGCCGAAGCGCGTCGGCCAGGGGGAGCGAAGAGAAGGAGTCCATGCGCCCATGATCGCGCGTTTGCCGGCCTCCTGGCGACTGCCCCGGCCCGCCGGGACCGTTATGCTGTCCCCACCAACATGAGGAGGACAGGCCATGGGACTGCTGGACGACCTGATGGGTGCAGGACTGGGCGCAGCCGGCGGCAAGGACGGCACGCTTGGCGGACTGGGCGGCGTGCTCGGCGGCCTTGGCGACCGTGGCAACCCCTTCGGCGACATGCTGCGGCAGTTCGGTGGTGGGGGTGGCGCGACCCAGGGCGCCAGTCTGATGGTCGCCCTGATGGGCCTGGTACAGCGCAGCGGCGGCTTCGAGAGCGTGATCAAGCGCTTCGAGGAGGCAGGCCTGGGTGGACTCGTGCAGAGCTGGTTGTCACCGGCGCCGAATGCTGCGCTGGGCGCCGAGCAGCTGCAGTCGGTGTTCGGCGCTGAGGCCATGGCCCAGGCGGCCCAGCAGGCGGGCCTGTCGACGCAGCAGGCGACCCGAGCGATCAGCGACCTGCTGCCTGAGCTGATCAACCAGTTCAGCCCCGGCGGGCAGCTCGCCAGCAACCATGCAGACCTGCTGCAGCAGGGCCTGTCGATCCTCAGCGGAGGCCGCCGCTGAGCGCAGCGGACGACCCCGGCACGGAGCCGCCGCAGGGTCCGACTCTCTGGGTCGATGCCGATGCCTGCCCGCGCCCGGTCAAGGACATCCTCTTCCGCGCTGCAGATCGCACCGGCATCGCGCTGATCCTGGTCGCGAACCAGCCGATCAGCGTCCCGCGCCGACGCAACATCCGTGCGCTCTGCGTGGCGCCGGGCCTGGATGCCGCCGACCAGGAGATCGTCCGCCGCTGCCGACCCGGCGACCTGGTGGTCACCGCCGACATCCCGCTTGCTGCCGAGGTGGTCGAGCGCGGCGCCACGGCGGTCAACCCCCGCGGCGTCCTCTACACCCGCGAGAACGTGCGCCAGCAGCTCTCCCTGCGCGACTTCATGTCCGACCTGCGCGGCGCCGGCATCGATACCGGCGGACCTTCAGGCTTTGGAGAGCGCGACCGCCAGGCCTTCGCCCGCCAGCTCGACCGCTGGCTGGCAAGGCTGCCCAAGGTCTAGCGCACGCGGCTGCTCCAGAACCGGAGGGTCAGTCAGGGCGCGAAGCGGACGTACCGCATAACCCGAATGGAGCCAGCTTGCTGGCGATAGGCACCCCGGACCGGACGATCGCCAGCAAGCTGGCTCTACACACGCAACGGCGTTGCCAGGTCCGGTTGGCGCCGCAAAGCAGGCCCTGCCGTAGTCAAACTATGGGAGTGCCCTTGGGCGCGACGGCGGAGTTCCGATCTGGCCGCGGTCTGAGGTGAATCCGTGGCGCCGCGGTCGCGCCCAAGGGGCTCCCACAGTCGGGCTTCGTTGGGCGTCAGCGAAGCCCCGTAGGGTTTGCGTTGGCGCACCGATACGGGCGTTCGGTCGGTGCGCCCGGTGCGGCCAGCCGCACCCTATGAATGTCTTCTTCGCGCCCGACCTGCGAATCCCCGATCCCGACTCAGCGCGCGACGTCTGCGCCCTTGTCTGCCTGGCACAGGGCCTCCAGCCGCGCATCCTTCTCCGCCCACAGGCCATTGATCCAGCCCTGGAAACGCGCGCGATATTCGGGGTCGTTCTCATAGTCGCCGCCCAGCATCTCGGGCGGGATGGATCGCTCCTGCACGTGCACCTGGATGCGCCGCACCCGGCCGGCCAGCAGATCGACCAGGGTGGGCCGTCCCAGCGGGTAGCGGATGGTGACATCAAGCATGGCGTGCAGCGCATCGCCCATGGCGTCGAGCACGAAGGCGACGCCGCCCGACTTCGGCCGCAGAAGGTGTGTGTAGCCCCCACCGCCTCTTGCATGCTTGCGATCGGTGAAGCGCGTGCCTTCGACAAAGTTCATCACCGACACCGGCATGTCGCGGAACTTGGCGCAGGCCTTCCGGGTGGCGGCAATGTCGGTGCCGCGCAGCTCGGGCGAGCGCTCCAGCCGCTCTCGGCTGTAGCGCTTCATGAAGGGGAAATCCAGCGCCCACCAGGCCAGGCCCAGCAAGGGCACCCAGATCAGCTGGCTCTTGAGGAAGAAGCGCAGGAACGGGATGCGCCGATTGAACACCTTCTGCAGCACCGGGATGTCGACCCAGCTCTGGTGGTTGGCCAGGACCAGATAGGAGCGCTCATAAGACAGCCCCTCCAGGCCCTGGACCTCCCAGCGGGTTCGGCTGGCCATGGCGAAAACGACGTTGTTGCAGGAGATCCAGCTCTCGGCGAGCAGGACCAGCAGACGCGACCAGGCGCGACCCATCGGCCCGAATCCCAGCAGGAACTTGAGCAGGGCAACGACGAACAGGACCGAGCAGTGCACGATCGTATTGAGGCCGACCAGGCTGGCGGCGAGCGCCACCCGGAGTGGGCGGGTCAAGGCTTCCATGCGGGACGTTGGCGGATGACGGAACTCATCGCGGCATTGTCGCGGGTTTGCCCGCCGCCGTCGCCCCCGGCGGCCTGACGTCGCCGTGCCCATCCGGCACAATCGGGGCCTGTCCAGCCCGGAGTCCGCCGTGTCGACCGCCGCCCGCGCCGCGTCCGCGTCCCCTGCCCTGCCTCCCGCGCGGGAGCGCCGTCGAGACGGCTTCTTCGAGCGCGGCCAGCAGATCACCCGAACCGAAACCTTCGTCGACGCTGCCTTCGCCTTCGCCATGACCCTGCTGGCGATCTCGATCGACCAGGTGCCGGGCAACCGGGAGGAACTGATCGCCGCGCTCAAGGGCGTGCCGGCCTTCGTTCTGAGCTTCATCCTGATCGGCATCTTCTGGTACGAGCACAACCAATGGAGTCGCCGCTTCGGACTCGACGATGGTCCGACGATCCTGCTCAGCATGGTGCTGGTCTGCCTGATCCTGATCTTCGTCTATCCACTCAAGCTCATGTTCAGCTCGATGTGGTTCTGGCTCACCGATGGCTGGCTTCCTTCGGACTTCACCATCGGCTCCCTCGCCGACCTGAAGCTGATGTTCTACTTCTACGGATTCGCCTTCGCATCGGTCGGCGCGGTGATGCTCGGGCTGCGCTGGCACGCACTGCGCTGCGCCGAGCGCATCGGGCTGGACCCGCTGGAACGCCTGCTCGCGACGCGTGAGGTACTGGGCGGTGCCCTGATGCCGCTGGTTGCGGCCTGTTCGATCCTGCTTACGCTGCGGCTCGAGTACGACCTGCCCGGCTGGCAGTACGGCACGCCCGGCATGGTGTACTGCCTCCTCTTCGGCCAGTTCGTGTTCCAGGGCTGGCGACGCAAGGAAGAGGCCGCACTGCGCCGCGGGCTGGGCCTCTCGCCGGGATGAGCCCGCGCATCGACATCAACTGCGACCTCGGCGAGGGCTGCGCCAGCGACGCTGCGGTCCTGCCCTTCATCAGCTCGGCCAGCATCGCCTGCGGTCTGCACGCGGGGTCTGCGGCAACCATGCAGCGGACGATCCGCGCCTGCCTCGAGCACGGCGTCGCCATCGGCGCCCATCCGGCTTTCGACGACCGTGAGCATTTCGGCCGCCGCGAGCTGCAGCTCGACGACGACACCCTGCGCGCCCAGCTGCGCTACCAGTTGGGCGCCGCCGCAAGCATCGTCGCAGCCGAGGGCGGCCGGCTCGCCCATGTGAAACCGCATGGCGCGCTGTACAACCTCAGCGCCCGCGACCCGCACACGGCGCGGATCATCGCCGAGGAGGTCGCCCGCCTCGATGCCGGACTGCGCCTGGTGGGCCTTGCCGGCTCGGCCTCCATCGCGGCGGCACAGGCGCTGGGCCTGCAGATAGTCGGAGAAGCCTTCGCCGAGCGCCGCTACGACCGCGACGGCAGGCTCTGCCCGCGAAACCGACCCGGCGCGGTGATCGACACCGTGGAAGCAGCCATGGACCAGGTCCGCCACCTGCTGGAACGCGGCGCCGTGATCGCCGAGGACGGCAGCGAGGTGAGAGTCATCGCCGCCACGCTTTGCCTGCACGGTGATCGCGAGGACGTCATCGACTTCGCCCGCGCCCTGAGGGCCACCGTCGAAGCAGCCGGATTCGAGGTCGCCGCGCCGTGAGCCCCATCGACTACTGGCCACTGATCGGCGTGGCCTGGGTGGTCGCCGGATTTGTCCTGCGCCAGAATCCAGCCCTGGTGGTGGTCAGTGCGGGCATCGTCACCGGCCTGGTCGCCGGGCGCCATCTGGTCGAGGTGCTCGACCTGCTCGGCGAGGCCTTCATCAAGCAGCGCTATCTGGCCCTGGTGCTCCTGCTACTGCCGCTGATCGCCCTGCTCGAACGCCATGGGCTCAAGCAGCACGCCGAAAACTGGATCGCCCGCCTGCGCGGGGCGACGCCGGCGCGGCTGCTGACCACCTACCTTGCCGCACGCCAGCTGCTGGCCACGCTGGGGCTGACCAGCCTTGGCGGGCACCCGCAGACGGTCCGGCCGCTGCTGGTGCCGATGGCGGAGGGTGCGGCCAGGGCGAAGTTGCGCCCGCTGTCCGAGGAAGAACGGCAGAAGCTGCTGGCGCTCTGTGCGGCCACGGACAACGTCGGCCTGTTCTTTGGCGAAGACGTGTTCATCGCCTTTGGCGCGGTGCTGCTGATGCAGGGCTTCTATGCCGAGAACGGCATCGTGCTGGAGCCGCTGCATATCGCGCTCTGGGGCATCCCCACCGCGCTCTGCGCCTTCGCCATCCACGCAGCCCGAATCCACCGCTTCCAGTACCGCCTTCAACGCGCCACCCGGGCCCTGGCCGAGGGCCAGCCGCCGTGAGCCCGGCGCCATTGACCGGGCGATGGGGCGCCGACTCCCGACTCCCGACTCCCTGAGCCCTGAGCCCTGAGCCCTGAGCCCTGAGCCCTAGCCCCTAGCCCCTAGCCCCTAGCCCCTAGCCCCTAGCCCCTAGCCCCTCACCCAATGATCGACCTTCAACTCATCTACTGGCTAAGCGGCGCCTACTTCGCCTGGCTGGCGCTGGCCGCGATCCACGACCGGAGCCATTCGCGACCCAAGGCCAATGCGTTGTTCTGGGGCGTGCTGGCCCTGCTCTTCCTGGCCGGCGAGCGCTTGCCGAACGCGGTGGTCGGACTGCTGGTGGTGGTGCTGGCGCTGATCGCAGGTTTCGGCGGACTGGGCCAGGGCACGCCGGCGCGGCGTGACCGCGATCCTGCGGAGGAAGCCCGGCGCCACGGGCACCGGCTGTTCCTGCCGGCCCTGATCGTGCCGCTGTTCACGGTGCTGGTTGCGGTGCTGCTGAAGGATGTCGAGATCGCCGGACAGCGGCTGTTCGGCGCCCAGCAGACCACCCTGGTCGGGCTTGGCCTCGCCTGCCTGATCGCCATCGGCGCCGCCTGCCTGCTGGTGCGTCAGTCGCCAGTGGTGGCGCTCGCCGAATCCAGACGTCTGTGTGATGCCATTGGCTGGGCCGCCCTGCTGCCCCTGCTGCTCGCGACGCTGGGCAGCGTGTTCACCGCCACCGGCGTCGGCGAGGCCGTGGCCGGTGTGGCCACCGCCGTGGTACCGGCGGACAACCGGTTCGCCCTGGTCCTTGCCTACGCGCTGGGCATGGCGCTGTTCACCATGATCATGGGCAACGCCTTCGCCGCCTTCCCGGTGATGACCGCGGGCATAGGCCTGCCGCTGCTTGTCCAGGGACAGGGCGCCGATGCCGCCTCGCTGGCCGCGATCGGCATGCTTTCGGGCTACTGCGGCACCTTGATGACGCCCATGGCCGCCAACTTCAACCTGATCCCGGCCGCCCTGCTCGAACTGAAGGATCCCTATGGCGTCATCCGCATGCAGATCGGCACGGCGATCCCGCTGCTGGCCTGCAATATCGTCCTGATGTACCTGATCGTCTTCCGATGACCCGTTCGCTGCCGAGAGTGCTGCTGACCGGTTTCGAGCCTTTCGACGGTGAGGCGGTGAATCCCTCATGGGAGGCGGTGCAGGCGCATGAGGGCCGGGAGATCGCCGGACACCGGATCGAGACCCTATGCCTGCCGGTCTGCTTCGGCGAGTCGCTGGGAGCGCTGCGCCGGGCCCTGCGCCGGCGACCGGCCCTGGTGCTGGCGGTGGGGCAGGCCGGTGGGCGCGCGGCAATCGGCATCGAACGGGTGGCGATCAATGTCGATGACGCACGCATTCCCGACAATGCCGGTGCCCAGCCGATCGACTGCCCGGTCATCCGTGGCGCACCGGCCGCGTATTTCGCCAGGCTGCCGATCAAGGCCCTGCGTGCCGAACTGGTTGCGGCCGGCATTCCCGCCGAGATCTCGCACAGCGCCGGCACCTTCGTCTGCAATCATGTCTTCTTCGGCCTGATGCATGCGCTGCGCCGGCGGCCCGGCGTGCGCGCCGGCTTCGTCCACGTGCCCTACTCGCCCGCGCAGGCGGCTCGCCACCCCGGCGCACCCAGCCTGCCAGTGGAGCGGGTCAGTGCCGCGCTGGAACGGATGGTCGAGGTGGCGCTGCGCTGTGAAGAGCGCCGCGAATCGGCCGGCGCGCTGCACTGAGCGATCAGGGCTTGGGCGGCTCGACCCGGGCCAACCGCTTGTCCAGCAGCTGACGCAAGCGCTGGGACTCGGCTCGCGGCAGCTGCCGGTGCATCACCGGCAGGTCGACCCCGGGTGCGGTCAGCATCCAGCACGGACCGAGCTCGATCCAGCCACTGAACTGCCGCCATTCCATTCGCCGCTGTCCCAAGCCACTCCGCACTTCCGCACCTTCGTCATCGAAACGCAGCTGCTGCTCGATCGGGAACGCGGCACGACTGCGCAGGACCTGCCAGGTCACCATCGGCACCGACATCACCCGCAGCCACCAGGCCGGCGCGAAGCCCCACTGCCGCTCGGCCCAGCTGTACGGCCAGCGGCGCAGTGCGATGCCCAGGGAATCCCAGCGCGTGATCCGCTGAGCCAGTTCGATCGCCCCGCCCGCAGGCCCGCCGCTGCTCACGTGCGCGGCAGGGTGACGCCGGTCTGGCCCTGGTACTTGCCACCGCGATCGCGATAGCTGGTGTCGCAGACCTCATCGGACTCGAAGAACAGCATCTGCGCGACACCCTCATTGGCGTAGATCTTGGCCGGCAGCGGCGTGGTGTTGGAGAACTCGAGGGTGACGTGCCCCTCCCATTCCGGCTCCAGCGGGGTCACATTCACGATGATCCCGCAGCGGGCATAGGTGCTCTTGCCAAGGCACACGACCAGGGTGCTACGCGGAATGCGGAAGTACTCGACGGTGCGCGCCAGGGCGAAGCTGTTGGGCGGGATGATGCAGACGTCCGACTCGACATCGACAAAGCTCGAGGGGTCGAAGGCCTTGGGATCGACGATGGTCGAGTTGATGTTGGTGAAGATCTTGAACTCGCGCGCGCAGCGCACGTCATAGCCGTAGCTCGAGGTGCCGTAGGAGACGATCCGGTGGCCGTCCGCAGCATGCTTGACCTGGCCGGGCTCGAACGGCTCGATCATGCCTTCCTGCTCGGCCATGCGGCGGATCCAGCGGTCGCTCTTGATGCTCATCGGGTGTCCTCCAGCGGGGGCCGCATTCTCCGGCAAATCGCCGCCCGCGACCACCGCAGCGCGGCGGGGGCCGGGCGGCGGGGAGGTTCGGGCGCGAACCGGACATTCATAGGATGCGGCTTGCCGCACCGGACATACCGTCCGAACGCCCGTATCGGTGCGCCCATGGCACACCCTATGGCGCTTCGCCGACGCCCAACGAAGCCCAACTGTGGGAGCGCCCTTGGGCGCGACAGCGGCAATCCACTCTGGCCGCGGTCTGCGGTGAATGCGTAGCGCTGCGGTCGCGCCCAAGGGCGCTCCCACGATTTGACTGCGGCAAGGCCTGCTTTGCGGCGCAAATCGGACCTTGCAGCGCCGTTGCGTGTGTAGGAGCCAGCTTGCTGGCGATCGCCCTGTCCGGGGTGCCTATCGCCAGCAAGCTGGCTACATTCGGGTTCTGCGGAAGGTCTTCTTTGCGCCCATTGAGGACGGCCGGCCGCGGCGCTTGCCCCGGGGCAGGTCTGCCGATGCGATACCGGAAACGCAGCGGGCCCGGCGTGCCGGGCCCGCTGTCGATCAGGTTGCGAGCAATCGATCAGAAGGTGCTGACGTCGAGTCGCCCGCCGGTCAGCACCTTGCCCTGCAGGGAGGGCGTGGGTGTGGCCGTATTGAGGATCGCTGCCTTGACCTGGGCGGCGCTGGCCGTCGGATTCAGCGCCTTGTAGAGGGCCGCGGCTCCGGTGACGTGCGGGGTGGCCATCGAGGTGCCGTTGTAGCTGGCGTAGCCGGAGATCAGCTTGCCCTTGCTGCTCTTGGGCACGGTCGACCAGATGCCCGAGCCCGGCGCGCCGATGTCCACCGTGGTGGCGCCCCACTGGGAGAAGCTGGACAGCCCGCCGGTCGAGGTGATCGATGCCACCGCGATGACGTTGGCGCTGTCGTAGTTGGACGGATAGCTGGCCGTCGCATCGTTGTCGTAGGCGCTGTTGCCGGCCGCGGCGATGAACAGCACGCCGGCCTGGTTGGCGCGGTCGATGGCGTCCTTCAGCGCCTGCGAATAGCCGCCACCGCCCCAGGAGTTGTTGGTGGCGATGATGTTCAGGCCGTGACGCGTCTTGAGGTCGGTGATGTAGTCGACCGCCTGGATCGCTGCGGCGGTGGAGCCACCACGACGTCCAAGGAACTTGGCGCTGATCATCTTGACGCCGCTCCAGCACACGCCGGCGACGCCCTTGCCGTTGCCGCCGACGCCGGCGATGGTGCCGGCCACGTGGGTGCCGTGGTCATCGTTGGCGCCGCCGGAGTTGATGTCGTTGCTGCCGCCGTCGAAATCCCAGCCGCGGGCGTCGTCAACATAGCCGTTGCCGTCATTGTCGATACCGTCGATGGGGTCGAACGGGTTCACCCACATGTTGGCGGCGAGGTCCTCGTGCTGGTGGTAGATGCCCTCGTCGATGACCCCGACCAGCACGCCCGAGCAGTTCTGCTTGTTCTCGCTCCACGCGTTCGCGGCCTGCGAGCCGAAGGTGCCGGTCATGCCCCACAGCGACCCGTTGGTCACGTAGGTGTCGTTGGAGGTCGCCGCATGCTGGTAGGTCCAGTTCGGCTCGGCAAACTCGACGGCCGCGTCGCCGGATACGGCGCGCACCGCATCGGCGATGGCGAGGCCGGCCGGCAGCCGGAGCAGTTCGAGGCGCCCCTTGCCGGCATCGCGCACCAGCGCGGCGCGGCTCGCACCCAGGCCCTGGGTCACTGCGCGAAGGTCGGCTTCGCCCGCGCCAGGTTTGAACTGGACCAGCAGTTCACCGGTATGCGCTCGGCCGGCCTGAAGGGCGGCCAGCACGAGGTCGGAACGGCCACCGGCTTGCGCGGCCGAGGCAGCAAGGGCGGCGGAGATGGCGAGGGTCAGCGGAACGAGGGCGTGACGCATGGTGCGGTGCGGCTCCTGGATAGGGGAACGGTGCCGCTGCGGGCCGGCGCTTCCGGCCACGTGATCGGCGCGCTGACATTAATCTGGAGTTCAGGCGTGTGGATCAGTCCCGCGCAACAAAACCGTCATGTTTCCGACGAACGGTAGGTAATGTGATGCAGAGCGAGTTTTCCAGGGTTGACATGCTAGGGAAAAACCCTAGCCCAAAGGCCCCGCAAGACCGCTCCGACCCGTACGTCCTGCTCCCGGGCCGCCATCCATCTCAAGTGTTCTGGATGACGATCTTCGGCATGCCGAAGGCGCGTGATCGCCCCTGCTCGGACAGGCGGGCGGCGGCGCAGCGGGCGATGGCCCGGTAGCGAGCGGTGAGGTCCGAGTCGGGCTCGGCGGCAACGGTCGGAGCGCCACCGTCTGCCTGCTCACGGATGCGGATGTCGAGCGGCAGCGAGCCCAGCAGCGGTACACCGTACTGCTGCGCCATGCGCTCGCCGCCGCCGCTGCCGAAGATGTGCTCGGCGTGGCCGCAGCTGGAACAGACGTGGATGGCCATGTTCTCGACGATCCCCAGAACCGGGACCGAGACCTTGTTGAACATCTGCAGCGCCTTCCTCGCGTCGAGCAGGGCGATGTCCTGCGGCGTGGTGACGATCAACGCCGCCGAGAGCGGCACCCGCTGGCACAGGGTGAGCTGGATATCACCGGTTCCCGGCGGCAGGTCGATGACCAGATAGTCGAGGTCGTCCCAGGCGGTCTCGGTGAGCAGCTGCTGCAGGGCCTGGGTCACCATCGGGCCGCGCCAGATCATCGGCGTGTCTTCGCCCACCAGCAGTCCGATGGACATGGCCTGCAGCCCGTGGTTGCGCTTCGGGGTGATGGTCTTGCCGTCCGGGCTCTCCGGCTTGCCCGAAAGCCCCAGCATCTGCGGGATGCTGGGACCGTAGATGTCCGCGTCCAGCACGCCGACCCGCGCGCCCTCGGCCTGCAGCGCAAGCGCCAGGTTCACCGCCGTGGTCGACTTGCCCACCCCGCCCTTGCCCGAAGCCACGGCGATGATGTTCTTGACCCCGGGCATCGGGGAGAGGCCTTCCTGCACCTGGTGGGCATGGACCCGCTGGCGAACCAGCAGTTCCAGCCTGCGGCCTGCCAGACGCTCGGCCAGCGCAGCGCGCGCGGCGGCCTCCAGATTGGCCACCCAGCCGCCGGCGGGATAGGGAAGGAGGATCTCGACTACTACCCGGTCAGCCTCGATGAGGATGCCCTTCACAACTTCGGTCTGGCGCAGGTCGCGGTCGAGGTGGGGGTCATGCAATGCCTCAACAGCATCGCGAACTTCCTGTTCGTTCAATGACATAGCTTCGACCCGGACCATTGTGGCAACGCTTCATCGTAGCGGATGCACCGCCAGCGCAGCCAAGCCGAGCCCTACCCCGTGTTTCGTATTGGCTAAATCGCTGTTATGTTTCAGTTCAGCCGCAGAGCCCCGGCACGGATGTCCGGCGCGCGGCGACCCCCGTTTACCCGATACGAGACGCCAACAATGAAGATCGACCAACTCCTGGCGCGGCGCCCGCTCGCCGTCGCCCTGAGCACCGTGCTCGCCGCATCGTTCACGCCTTACGTCTACGCGCAGACCGCGCAGGATGACGAGGACACCCAGGAGCAGGCCGAGGAGCAGGGCCAAGCTGAAGAAGCCATGCTGGACCGCGTGCAGGTCACCGGCTCGCTGGTCCGCCGCCTCGAGTACGAAAGCATCTCGCCGGTTCAGATCATCAGCGCCGACACCAGCGTCGAGCTGGGCCAGATCGAGGCCGCCGATGTCCTCCAGCAGAGCAGCGTGGCAGCCGGCTCGACCCAGATCACCAACCAGTTCTCGGGCTTCGTGGTCGAGGGTGGCACCGGCGTGCAGACCCTGTCCCTGCGCGGCCTCGGTGCGGCGCGCACCCTGGTCCTGATGGACGGCCGCCGTCCGGGCCCGGCCGGTACCCGCGGCCAGGTCGGCGCCTTCGACCTGAACGTGATCCCGAGCACCATCGTCCAGCGCTACGAGATCCTGAAGGACGGCGCCTCGTCGACCTACGGCTCTGACGCCGTGGCCGGCGTGGTCAACATCATCACCCGCACCAGCGTGGACCGTCCGGTCCTCACCGCCGACATCCGCGCCCCGTTCAAGTCGGGTGGCGAAGCCTGGACCGCCTCCGGCGCGACCGGCTGGAACTTCGACAACGGCAGTGTCGTCGCCGCCTTCGAGGTCTACGAAGAGCGTCCGCTGCACATCGGCGACCGCGACTTCTTCGAGTGCTCGGAAGACCTGTTCTTTGACCAGGCGGGCAACCGCATCGATCGCGAAGACCGCTCGATCACCCGCGGCACCAACCTGAGCGGCTGCAGCAACCTGTACGCCAACACGGTCATCGACGCCCTCACCGGCGTGCGCTACATCCCGTCCCCGGATGGCAGCACCGTTGGCCTGATCCCGGGCTACCGTCCGCGCGGCAACCGCAGCTACGCCCAGGCCCCGCAGGCGTTCTACGAGGACGTGCTGAACTTCGACTTCTACGGTGACCAGCAGGTCATCGACAACCAGGAGCGTCAGACCTTCTTCGGAAAGTCGGACCTGACCATCGGCAACGATATCCGCTGGGACACCACCGTGCTGGTGAACAAGCGCGAGACCTCCAGCGCCCGCTTCCGCCAGTTCTTCCCGATCGTCGGCGGCGCCACCTCTCCGATCGCTGCCTTCCGCTACGCCGGCAGCCCGGGCTTCGTGGCCCAGGTCCCGTCGGGTATCGCCCAGCCGGTCATGCCGTTCCGCTCCAACCAGAACATCGAGGTCGACTACCGCTACATCGCGACCGGTCTGGAAGGCGCCTTCGGCGGTGACAAGTACTGGGTGTGGAACCTCGACGCCTCCTACTCGCGTTCCGACGGTGACTACAGCTCGCTGGGCATCGTGGCCTCGCGTTCGGGCGACGTCCGCTTCGACCGCAATGCCCCGGTTCTCAATTACTTCTCGCCGCGTTACCTGAGCGGCCAGGGCATCGACGAGCTGGAAGCGCAGATCGGCCAGTGGGACACCGGCAACACCGTGTATGACCAGAGCGTGGTCAGCGCAGTGTTCTCCGGCGACCTGTTCGAACTGCCCGCCGGCATCGCCGGTGCCGCGGTCGGTGCCGAGCATCGCCGCTTCTCGATCGACGACCAGCCGGGCGCCCTGTCGCGCGCCGGCGACCTGTGGGGCCAGTCCTCGGCCCAGGTCACCAAGGGCGACGACCACGTGACCGAGCTGTTCGGCGAGGTCGAGGTGCCGCTGCTGGCCGGCCTGCCGGCGATCGAGTCGTTCACCGTCAACGCCTCGGCGCGTGGCTTCCAGTACGACTCCGTCGACGACGCCGACGAAGTGTGGAAGGCGGGCTTCGCCTGGCAGGTGATCCCCTCGCTGCGCATCCGCGGCACCAAGGGCACCTCCTACCGCGCTCCGGGCCTGTTCGAGCTGTTCCTCGGCGACCAGACCGCCTTCGTGTCGCAGCTGGCCATCGACCCCTGCATCCAGTGGGGCGAGAGCACCAACCAGTTCATCCGCGCCAACTGCGCGGCCGAGGGCATCCCGCAGAACTACGCGGGCGGCGCCTCGTCGGCCACGGTGATCTCCAGCGGTGGCCAGGGCTTCCTGTCGCCGGAGACGTCGAGCGCGCAGACCGTGGGTCTGGTGTTCACCCCGACCTTCGCCGACGTCAGCGTGTCGATCGACTACTTCGAGTTCGAGGTGCGTGACCAGATCAGCCAGCTCGGCTCGGGCTCGATCCTCGGCGGCTGCTACGGCTCGCCGGTGTTCCCGAATGCGTTCTGCAACCTGTTCACCCGCAACCCGGCGAACGACCCGACCGCGCCCTTCGCGATCACCAACGTCCGCAGCACCTACCTGAACGTCGACAAGCAGCTGGTCCGTGGTTACGACATGCTGTTCCGCTACGAGAAGGAGTTCGGCTTCGGCAACTTCGAGCTGGAAGGCCAGGTCACCTACACCATGGAGGACGTCTCGCAGCTGTTCGACTCCGCCCAGGCCAGTGGCTTCGACCGCATCGACCGCAACGGCGACATCGGTCGTCCGAAGCTGGTCGGCAACCTGCGCGCCGCCCTGCAGCGCCAGGACTGGACCTACACCTGGTTCATGAACTACGTCGACGAAACCCGCGCACTGGAACTGAACCCGGTCACCAGCTACTTCGGTCGTCCGGATTCCGTGCGTGACATCGTCGCCGACGAGCGCCTGTACCACGGTGCCTCGGTGCGCTACGCCCAGAACGACTGGGACATCGTCGTCGGCGTGAACAACGTGTTCGACGCTGATCCGCCGGTGGTGTCCTCGGGCGTTGCCAGCCGCTACGGCAACGTGCCGGCGTTCGCGACCCAGTACGACTGGCTGGGCCGCCGCGCGTTCTTCCGCTTCAGCTATCGCTTCTGATAGCGGTGTAACTGGCGCAAGCCGCGAACGGCCGGGAATTCCCGGCCGTTCGTTTTTCCGGAACCGGCATCGACGTCACGCCAGGCCGGCTCCCGCGTCGATGCCAGGCCGGAGCAGCATCACGCCGGTGGCGCTACCATCCTCCGCATCCGCCCTTCATCCAATACCCAACAGGGAAACGAGCATGAACTCAACGTTTCGCCTTTCGCTGGTCGCGCTGGCGGTCGGCATGGCCGCCCAGGCCGACGCCCGCAATCCCATTCCGATCGAGTCGCTTTCCCACGTTCCGGAGATCCAGTCGGTCTCGATGAGTGCCGATGGCCGCAACATCGTGGCCCTGGTCAAGGGCGGCGGCGAGGAGGGCGACACCGCCCTTGCCACCTGGAACGTCGATCGCCTCGAGGACGGCCCCAGGCTGACCGCTTCGGGCGACCGCATGAAGTTCATCGGCGCCTCGGCGCTGAAGGCCGACCGCATCCTGGTCGCCACCCGCCAGGAATTCACCGGCGCGCTGCAGGGCTGCGGCGAGGGCAAGACCACCGGCTCGACCAAGACCTTCGTGTCGAAGACCTATCTCACCGACGTCGAGCACAGCAAGTTCGACGAGGCCTTCGCCAAGAACGCGCGGCGCATCGGCATCAGCGAGCAGATGCAGCGCTGCCTCGAACTGACCGGCACCGCCAACCTGGTCAGCACCCTGCCGCTCGACCCCGAGAACGTCATCGTCCAGCAGCTCAACCAGATGACCCTGACCTCGGAGTACGTGCTCTACAACCTCAAGACCGATGAGGCCAAGTCGCTGTTCCGCGGCACCGGGCGGACCTCGCCCGGCCTGTTCAACCCGCGCAACGGCGAGGTGCTGACCCGCACCGAGCTGGAGGAGGCCTCGAGCAAGGAGTTCGAGCAGAAGATCTACATCCGCAAGCCGGGCAGTGAAGAGTTCGAGCTGCACGAGAACCTTACCCGCAAGCTGTCCGACCGTTACACCTTCGAGTTCGTCGGCATCGACGAGGCCAGCGGCAAGTTCTACGTGCTGACCGACCTGTACTCGGACCGCGTCGAAGCGCGGATGTACGACGCGACGGCACGCAAGTTCGACAACGAGCCGCTGGTCGCCCATCCGGAGTTCTCGATCGGCGGCATCATCCAGGGCACCCGCGAGAGCGACTTCAACCAGGTGATCGGCTTCTCGGTGGCGGCCATGGTGCCGCAGGTGGTCTACGTGGATCCGGAGCTGAAATCCATCCACGAGGCGCTCGGCAAGCTCTACCCCGGGCAGCGGGTCAGCATCAGCGGCTACAACAGCGATCGCTCGCGGGTCCTGTTCGTCACCCAGAGCCATCGCCATCCGCCGGCCTACCACGTACTGCTGGACCGCAAGAAGGTCCTGACCCTCGGCCGCTCGCGCCCCTCGATCAACCCCGAGGACATTGGCGAGCAGCGCTGGGTGACCTACAAGGCCCGCGACGGCCTGGAGATCCCCGGCATCCTCGATCTGCCCGCCGGCTGGACCAAGGATCAGGGCCCGCTGCCCACCGTCATCCATCCGCATGGCGGCCCTTGGTCGCGTGACGGCGGCGGCTGGGATGCCTCGGGCTGGGTGCCCTTCCTGACCTCGCGCGGCTACGCCGTGCTGCGTCCGCAGTACCGCGGCTCCAGCGGACTTGGCCGCAAGCTGTGGCTGGCCGGTGACAGCGAGTGGGGCCAGAAGATGCAGGACGACAAGGACGACGGCGCTGCCTGGCTGGTCGAGCAGGGCATCGCCGACCCGGATCGCCTGCACATCTTTGGCTACTCCTACGGCGGATTCGCCGCGGCCGCGGCCGTGGTGCGACCGGACAGCCCCTACCAGTGCGCGATCTCCGGTGCCCCGGTCACCGACCTCGCCCGCCTCGGCAATACCTGGAGCGACAGTCGCATCCAGCGCATCCTGCAGGGCCGCACGGTGACCGGCATGGATCCGATGAAGAACACCGACAAGGCGAATATCCCGGTGCTGCTCTTCGTCGGCGACCGTGACGTGCGCACGCCGTCCTGGCACGCCGAGGACTTCTACAAGGCGGTCAAGGACAAGGTCACGGCCCGCTACGAGCTGATCCCGGACCAGCCGCACAGCCTGCCCTGGTACCCGCGCCACTTCCGCACCCAGTTCAAGCTGATGGAAGAGTTCCTCAACGGCCCCTGCAAGTCGGGCGGCTCGAAGTCGGTGGCCGCCGCAAACTGAGCGACGCGCCACGCAGCAACCTTTCGAACCCGGCTCCGGCCGGGTTCTTTTTTGGCGCAGGGTCCGGGAGCCATGGCACACCCGCGGGAGGGACGGTGACCCGGGTTGAGACGCGCCGGGTGGTCACTTCGGGCGCGAAGAGGACCTTCCGCAGAACCCGAATGTAGGAGCCAGCTTGCTGGCGATAGACGTCCCGGATGGGACGATCGCCAGCAAGCTGGCTCCTACAGCAACGGTGCTGCCAGGTCCGGTTTGTGCCGCGAAGCAGCCCTTACCGCAGTCAAATTGTGGGAGTGCCCTCGGGCGCGACCGCGGAGACCCGCTCTGGCCGCAGTCTGTGGTGAATCTGGAGCGCTGCGGTCGCGCCCAAGGGCACTCCCACAGTCGGGCACCGTTGGGGGTCAGCGAAGGCCTTTAGGGTTTGCCTTGGCGCACCGACATGGGCGTTCGGATGGTACGCCCGGTGCGGCAAGCCGCACCCTATGAATGTCCGGTTCGCGCCCGTTCTGCGCTCCCACCCCCGCTCGCAAGCAGGGTGAGATCCCGTCCACGCGAAACGAACGGCCCTCGCCAGCAACCGCTGCGCGGGTCTTCCGTGTCTCCGGACCCGCGTCCTCCGGTGGCCGTGTCCAATCTGGGATAATCGCGGGCCGCCTCGTCGCCTGCCCTGCCCATGACCGGTTCACCCCAGCTGCTCGTCTCCTGCGCCCTGCCCTATGCCAACGGCCATCTGCACCTTGGCCACCTGGTCGGCTACATCCAGGGCGACATCTGGGTGCGCGCGCAGCGCATGCAGGGGCGCCACGCGCGCTTCGTCTGCGCGGACGACACCCACGGCACGCCGATCATGCTGGCCGCGGAAAAGGTCGGACAGACGCCCGAGCAGTTCATTGCCGGGATGAAGGCCAGCCACGAGCGCGACTTTGCTGACTTCCACGTCGTCTGGGACCAGTACCGCTCGACCCACGACGCCGAGAACCGTGCGCTGACCGAGCGAATCTACGCACAGCTCAAGGCCGGCGGTCATATTGCCAGCCGGTCAATCGAGCAGTTCTACGATCCGCTGCGACAGATGTTCCTGCCCGACCGCTACATCAAGGGCGAGTGCCCGCGCTGCGGCACCGCCGACCAGTACGGCGACAACTGCGAGAACTGCGGCGCCACCTACTCACCGACCGAACTGAAGAACCCGCGCTCGGCGGTCTCCGGCGCGACGCCGGAGCTGCGCGAGTCGGTGCACTTCTTCTTCAAGCTGGGCGACTTTTCCGGCGCCCTGCAGAACTGGCTGAAGGGCGACGTCGCCCATTCGGGGGTCAAGGCCAAGCTGCGCGAGTGGCTGGACTCCGAAGGCGGTCTTCGCGACTGGGACATCTCCCGCGACGCGCCCTACTTCGGCTTCGAGATCCCGGGTGAGCCGGGCAAGTTCTTCTATGTCTGGCTGGATGCGCCGATCGGCTACCTCACCGCCCTGCAGGCGCAGTGCGCCGTCGATGGCGGCGACTTCGAGGCCCTGATGCGGCCGGGCGACCATGCCGAGCTGCACCACTTCATCGGCAAGGACATCGTCAACTTCCACGGCCTTTTCTGGCCGGCGGTGCTGCATGGCGCCGGCTGGCGCCAGCCGGCGGCCCTGCACGTGAACGGCTACCTGACCGTCAACGGCGCGAAGATGAGCAAGTCGCGCGGCACCTTCATCCGGGCCCGCACCTACCTCGACTCGGGGCTCAATCCCGAGTACCTGCGTTACTACTTCGCGGCCAAGTCCTCCGGCGGTGTCGACGACCTCGACCTCAACCTCGAGGACTTCGTGCAGCGGGTAAACGCCGACCTGGTCGGCAAGTTCGTCAATATCGCCAGCCGCTGCGCCGGCTTCCTCGGCAAGCGCTTCGAGGGCCGCCTGACGCCCGCTCCCAGCGAGGCCTCGCTCGCCTTCTACCGCGAGTCGTACGCTGCGCTGGTCCGCGACTGCCTGACGCCGGGCCGCGGCTACACCTCCGGCAACTTCATCGAGGCGATCCGCAGCATCATGGCCGTGGCCGACGCCACCAACGAGCTGATCGCTGCCAGGGCGCCCTGGCAGCTGGCCAAGCAGGAGGGCCAGGACGCAGCGCTGCACGATATCTGCTCACTGGCCCTGAACCAGTTCCGCCTGCTTGCCGGCTTCCTCGCCCCGATCCTGCCCGAGACCGCCCGCCGCGCCGCGGAGATCCTGAACACCTCACTCGATCGTTTCGACGCACTGGCCGAGCCGCTGGTCGACCACCTGATCCAGCCCTACCAGGCGCTGCTGACCCGGGTCGACCCGAAACAGATCGAAGCCATGGTCGAGGCGTCCAAGGAGTCGCTGCAGGCCGCGCCTGCGGCCGACGCCGCCCAGCCCGACCCCAACAACGCTGCAAAGAAGAAGAGCCCCACCGTGACCGCCAACGAATCCCCGAACGCAACGCCCGAGACCATCGCCATTTCCGACTTCGCCAAGCTCGACCTGCGCATCGGCAAGGTGCTCGAATGCGACTTCGTCGAAGGGTCGGACAAGCTGCTGCGCTTCAAGCTCGACGCCGGTTCGCTGGGCGAGCGGCAGATCTTCTCCGGCATCCGCGCCAGCTACGGCGAGCCCGAAAAGCTGGTCGGGCGCAGCGTCGTGTTCATCGCCAACCTCGCGCCGCGCAAGATGCGCTTCGGCGTCTCCGAAGGGATGATCCTGTCTGCCGGCTTCGACGGCGGCGACCTGTTCCTGCTGGATGCCGACGCCGGCGCCGAAGCGGGCATGCCGGTGCGCTGATGCCGACCGGGGAGCGGCAGGGTCGCGGAGGCCAAGGATCGGGGCAGCGCTTCGACTGATGGAGTCCCTGGCGCTTACCTTTCTCGGCGCGGCCCTGGTCAACAACTTCGTCCTGGCCAAGTTCCTCGGTCTGTGCCCGTTCATGGGCGTGTCGAAGAACCTCGACACCGCCTACGGCATGGCCCTGGCTACCGGCTTCGTGCTCACCCTCTCGGCCCTCCTGGCCTGGATGATCCATCACTGGCTGCTGGTTCCGCTTGGGCTCGAACACCTGCGCACGCTGGGCTTCATCCTGGTCATCGCATCGGTGGTGCAGTTCACCGAGCAGCTGATGCGCGCGCGCAGCCCGCTTCTGTACCGCACCCTGGGCATCTTCCTGCCGCTGATCACCACCAACTGTGCCGTGCTCGGCGTCGCCCTGCTCAACGTGCAGGCCGAACATGACCTGCTGCACGCGATCCTCTCGGGCTTCGGCGCCGCGGTCGGGTTCGGCCTGGTGCTGGTGCTGTTCGCCGCGATGCGCGAGCGGCTTGAGGCCTCGCCCGTGCCCGCGCCGCTGCGCGGGACTCCGATTGCCCTGGTCACTGCCGCGCTGATGGCCCTGGCCTTCATGGGCTTTGCCGGGTTCGACCGCTGATGACGGCCGTGCTCGCGATCACCGCGCTCTGCCTCATCCTTGGAGGACTGCTGGGCTGGGCTGCCTGGCGCTTTCGCGCCGACGAGGACAGCCTGGTCGATGAGATCGACGCCGTCCTGCCGCAGACCCAGTGCGCCCAGTGCGGCTACCCCGGCTGCCGGCCCTACGCCGAGGCCATCGCACGCGGCGAGGCGGACATCAACCAGTGCCCGCCCGGTGGCGAGGACGGCGTCCGCGCCCTGGCCCGCCTGCTCGGCGTCGAAGCCAAGCCGCTGTCCGCCGAGCACGGCGAGCACAAGCCGCCGCAGGTCGCCTACATCCGCGAGCCGGAGTGCATCGGCTGCGCCAAATGCATCGACGCCTGCCCGGTCGATGCGATCGTCGGCGCCAGCCGGCTGATGCACACCGTCGTCGCAGATCTGTGCACAGGCTGCGAACTCTGCCTGCCACCCTGCCCGGTCGACTGCATCGATCTGATCCCCGCTCCGCGGCCCGTGCTGCTGCCCAGACGGCCGGATCTGGCGGAGCGTGAAGGATAGGAAGGGGCGCGAAGCAGACGTTCGCCACCGCCCCCGATCGGCCGTGCTCTTCGTAGGAGCGGACATGGCCGCGACCGCGGAGATTCGCTCTGGCCGCGGTCCATGGTGAACATGCCGCGTCGCGGTCGCGCCCATGTGCGCTCCTACGGTCGGGCTTCGTTGGGCGTCAGCGAAGCCTCATAGGGAGCGCCTTGGCGCACCGATACGGGCGTTCGGACGGTACGCCCGGTGCGGCCAGCCGCACCCTATGAATGTCTGCTTTGCGCCGATACCGCCGCTCACCGATAGACGTCGATATCCTTGGCGAAGAGCGCGTCAATGTCGCGGAAGGCCTTGAACTCAAGGGCGTTTCCACTGGGGTCGCGAACGAAGCAGGTGGCCTGCTCGCCGAGACGGCCCTCGAAGCGCACGTAGGGATCGATCAGGAAGGGCACGTCGGCGGCGCGCAGTCGGGCGACCATCGGCTGGAACTCATCCCAGCCGAGCACCGCGCCGAAGTGCGAAGCAGGCACCTCATGCCCGTCCACCGCATTGCTGGCCGCGGCGGGGTGCGCTTCGGGCGCGACCAGATGGGCCACCAGCTGGTGGCCGAAGAAGTCGAAGTCGATCCAGTTGGCGGACTCGCGACCGGTGGCGCAGCCCAGCACGCCGGCGTAGAAGCCGCGCGCCGCCTCGAGGTCGGTGACCGGAAAGGCCAGATGGAAACGCGGGCGCTCGGCCATATTTCTCAACTCCTTGTTAAGTTCCACGGCGCCGACCAGAGGCGGGGTTTGCGCGTATGCTAGGGCAAACCCGACCCGCCGCCCATGCATGAACCTGCGCCTGCCAGCCTTCGCCCTGTTGATGCTCCTGCCCGCCGTACCGGTCGCAAAGGAGTCGGAAAACGCCCTCTACCGCTGCCGCGGCAACGACGGCGTGACCAGTTTCCAACAAAAGCCCTGCGGCGAAGACCAGCTGGATGCGGGACGGATCCCCTACGATCCGATGGA
Organism: Pseudomarimonas salicorniae; assembly: GCF_023156535.1. Classification (GTDB taxonomy): domain Bacteria; phylum Pseudomonadota; class Gammaproteobacteria; order Xanthomonadales; family Xanthomonadaceae; genus Pseudomarimonas; species Pseudomarimonas salicorniae. The sequence continues at coordinate 95,856 of NZ_JALNMH010000012.1, forward strand.
GGCGCCGCCCCGCGCCGCGCCGGCCGCGGCCGTGGCGCCCGCCCCCCCTGCTGCGCTTCCGCCCCCCTCCCCCACGCCTGCCGAGTCTGAGAACGCATCCATCGAGGCCGACGAGCCGGTCGGCGAGCCCACCGTGGGCTCCCCTCCGCCACCGGCCCAGTTCTCGGGCACGCCGGCGGTGAGCGAGCCGCCCAGCGATGCGGTGGAATGCCTGCGCCCTGACAGCAGCACCTACATCCGCAGCGGCGAGTGCGAGCGCAGCCGGTTCGGCGGAGAGAAGATCGAGGGCTTCGTGATCGACGAGGAGACCGGAGGGCGGGTCTGGATGGAGACCGTCACCCCGCTGCGCGAGGTGCTTGACCCGGCCCGCGCCCTGACCCGCCTCGAGGCCTGCGAGCTGGCCAAGCTGCACATCGAGCAGATCAACGCCGGCAAGGCAGAGGGCGGCGTCTATCTGGCCGATGCCCGAAAGGTCCGCGACCGCCACTGCGACTAGGGCGCCACCAGACCGGGGCCATTACACGCTCAGCGCAGCTGGCTGTCCTTGCTGCCGCGCCGGTTGTAGCCTGCGGCCGCAGCCTGTTCGCGATCGGCTGCCTCCTGGCAGGCAACGCAGAGGCGCACGCCCGGCAGGGCCCGACGACGGGCCTCGGGTATCTCGGCATCGCATTCTTCGCAGTGGCTGCGACCGGGCCCCGCGGGCAGCTGGCTTCGGGCACGCTTGATCGCGTCCTTCACGGTCGCGTCGATCTGATCCTGCACGGCGCCGTCGCCGGCCCATCCCGTCGCCATGACGCATCCTCCTGAATCGAGCCTCCATTGTACGGCGTTGCGGAAGGGGGGCTACCCGCCCACTTGCGAGACGTCGTCAGCCCGCCGGGCCCAGGCTGCAAGCAAGGATCGGGACACGCCCAGCAACAGCCACCACGCTGCCAATCCGAAGCCGAACAGGTGCGAGCTCCAGGCCATGTGCAGGGCCGTCCACTTCCCGGGCGGGGCGCCCAGCCCGACGTAGAGCTGATACGCGAGGTTGATCGCGATCGGCAGGCCGAGCAGGAGTCCGCCGGTGCCCCGCGACCATCGCGGGTCGATGAAGAACGAGACCCCCAGCACCATCAGACAGGGGCCGATCGCCAGCAGGGCCCCGGCAAAGGTAAGACCCTGCAGGGTCAGTACCGTCGCGCTGGCCAGCACACCGGCGCCCCCGAGCAGGACGAGCACCGGCACCTTCTGCCAACCCATCCGCTCAGGCCTGTCCATCGAGGTCTCCCCTCGCTGCGCGGCTGCCCAGGATGCGCGACAGTCGTTCGAACCAGCTGCTGCTCAAGACCTCGCCGGGGTCCAGCCGTCGCTTGGCGGCGACGAAACGGTCCACGTCCGGGTAGGCCGCGCGAAGCTGTGCTGCCGAGGCGTGCAGCCCATAGCTCAGATAAAAGCTGCCGCCGAAACCCAGCGCCAGATCGTAGAGCTGGCGTAGGTCGCGATGCATCCTCAGCATGCCCTCCTGATCGTGGCGGACGTGCAGGTTCAGTACCACGCAGGCCCGGTCATCCCGGGCCCAGCTGAGCAGGGTCTCGGCGTCACGGCGGATCTGCCGCACGGTGCCGTACACCACATCCATCCCGGACTCGCGACACAGGCAGGCCAGGGCGCCAAGGAACCGCCCGATCTCATTCGGTGGAACGTAGAGTTCTGTGATCACCTCCGAGCCGCGATGCCCGAGCCCGGCGTCGATGGCGGAGTGATAGCCATCGAGGTAGACCCCGAACTGGTGGTCATCGGAGGCATAGCGCTGCCCGTGGGTGGACAGATAGAACCCGCTGTAGCGGCGGAACGCCTCGCTCTTGTCGACATGCGCCAGGCGCAGCAGCTCCTGCCAGTCGGAGGCCGACAGCGTCGCGCCCGCCCCGGCATCCTGCAGCTCGCCCTCGGTGGGCAGATAGCAGGCGAGGATGCCAAGGTCCATGAAGTCCGCCGACCGCGGATCGATCGCGAACTGGAAGTCACCGAAGCGGGCGCCCTCCCGCCGCGCGGACTCGAAGGCCTCGGCCAGCCCGTCGCGGCGCAGCAGACGCACTGATCGCTGAAGCAGCTGGCGCGGTCGCAGCCGCAGGGTGAGATCGCTGACCACCCCGAACAGGCCATAGCCGCCGACTGCGAGCGAGAACAGCTCGGGTTCGCGCTGCCTGTCGACTTCCAGCGCGCAGCCCTGCGGCAGGACCAGGGTAAACCTCTCGATATCGTCGACCAGGGGTGGACGATCCAGCCCGCGGCCGTGGATGTTGGAGGCCAGCGAGCCGCCGAGGCTGAAGTCGTCGGCACCGGTCTGCTTCTGGGCGATCGACCAGCCGCGCCCCGCGCCATCTCGGCGCGCCGCCAGAAAACGCTGCAGGGCCGGCCAGCGCGTGCCGGCGGCGACCTGTACCAGACCCCGATCAGCGTCGAAATCAAGCACTCCGGCCATTCTCCGCGTATCCAGCAGCCATCCGTCCTCGAGGAACTGCTGGCCACCCATGGCGTGCTGGGCGCCGGCGCAGGCGACGCTCTTGCCTGCACTGCGCGCCTCGACGAGCAGCTCGGCGACCTCCTCCGGCCCTTCGGGCAGGAAGACCCTGGCGTGGCGCGTCGGGTTCAGCCGGCTGTGAATGTCGTTGCGGTAGCGGTTGCGGGCATCGACCAGCGAGCCCGCCGCTCCGGGCGGGGCCCCGCGCTGAAGAACGCGCACGGGGGCGGGAGGCGGGGCAAGGGCGTGCTGGGCGTGCATGGCCGATTCCGGTGTGGGGTGCGGCAAGCCAATCGCGCGGCGTAGCGTCTCGCAACCTTATCCGGCAAAGTATCGTTATTCGATACCCGAGGGCCTGTCGTGAATAACCCGCATGTTAAGGATCCGGAAAGCGCCGATCCGGGTCCCGAGCAATGGGCGCTGGTCGAAGCCCTCAAGCGGCGACTGCGCCAGGAGGGCCTGACCTATGCCCAGCTTGGCGAGCGCATCGGCCTGTCCGAGCCCAGCGTCAAGCGCCTGTTCTCCCGCGGCCGCTTCAGCCTGCAGCAGCTGCTGGCCTGCTGCAGCGCGCTCGACATCGAGCTGGGCGCGCTGTGCCAGAGTCGCCAGGCGCGGGCCGCAGAGTTGCGCGAGCTCAGCGTCTCGCAGGAAAAGGCACTGGCCGCCGATCCGCGTCTGCTGCTGTGCTTTCATCTGCTGGTCCAGGGCTGGACTCTCTCCGACATGGCCCGCCAGTACGGCTTCCGCGGCACCGACCGTACCCTGCTGCTCGCCCGACTCGACCAGCTCGGTCTGATCGAGCTGCTGCCCCAGGATCGGATCCGTCTACGTGTGCCACGCGATTTCCGCTGGCGCACCCAGGGGCCGGTCCGGCGCCGCTACGGGGCAGCCGTGCTGCAGGAGTTCCTGCTCGACCGCTTCCAGGGCGAACGCGCCCTGCTCCGCTTCGAGGTGCGCGAGCTCAGCGAGGCTTCCCTGCAAGTAGTCCGCCGGAAGATGGAGAAGCTGGCCCAGGAAGTCTCCGAGCTGGCCGAGCTGGACGCCTTCCTGCCGGTCGAGCGCAAGCACAGCGTCGGCGTCGCCATGGCGCTGCGACCCTGGGTGTTCTCGGTCGCCACCGCGCTCAGGCAGGCAACCGAAGACTCGGATGTGCGCGCAACGCCGGCGAGGCGGCCGAAAAGGCGCGGGTAGCGCGCGAACGAAAGCGGACTTTGGGCGCGAAGCTCGCATTCGCCCCGGTGCATAAATTGGGCCGGTGTTTTGTGGAAGTGTCCTTGGGCGCGACCGCGGAGTTGGGGTCTTTCCCCGATCTGCGGTGAATCTGTAGCGTCGCGGTCGCGGGCAAGCCCACTCCCACAGTCGGGCTTCGTTGCAAAGGTGGTCGCCATGCCCGGCTCGGGCGCGAAGCGGACGTTCCGCAGAATCCGCATGTAGGAGCCAGCTTGCTGGCGATAGGCGCCCGAAAGGAACGATCGCCAGCAAGCTGGCTCCTACAGCGGGACCGAGGCGAATGCGAACTCTGCGCCCTCAATCCGCCTTGGCGGGATCGCTTGGCTCGGGGCGGCCGGCGCGGAACAGGGCGATCCAGCCGGCCAGTTCGGCGAGCACGCCGATGGCCAGCAGCACGGGAACGACAGGCGCCAGGGCCAGCGTGTAGAAGACCAGGGCCAAGGCAAAACAGGCAAGCGCGATGAGATGGTGGCGTCGCATGGGTGGACTCCGGGTGGCCCACCCCAGCCTATCAGGACCTCGCCGATGGCGCCGGGCACGCAGCGCACAGTCGGCGCCAGCAGTCGGCCGGGCGGGCCCGATCCAACCGCCGTTCAGCCCGGCACAGCCTCGCGCAGGCCGAAACCGCAGCCGCGGGCCAGCGCGTCGAAGCCGGGGAACGACGTCGCCACGTTGTCGCAATCGCCGATGCGCACCTCGCCCCGCGCGCGCTGGCCGGCGATGGCGAAACTCATGGCGATGCGGTGGTCGCCGTGGCTGTCGACCGCGCCGCTGTCCAGGGTACCGCCCTCGATCAGGGCGCCATCCGGGGTTTCCTCGATACGCGCGCCGAGCGCCTTCAGGCCCTGGGCCATGGTGCCGATGCGGTCGGACTCCTTGACCCTCAGCTCCGCCGCGCCGCTGACTCTGGTGCGCCCTTCGGCCAGCGCGGCGGCAACGAACAGGGCCGGGAACTCGTCGATCATGTCCGGCACGACGTCCTCGGGCACTTCGACGCCGCGCAAGGCTGCGTGTCGGACGCGCAGGTCCGCAATCGGCTCACCCTGGCGCTCACGCGGATCCAGCAAGGTGATATCAGCGCCCATCAGCCGCAGCGCGCGCAGCAACCCGGTTCGCCGCGGGTGCACGCCGACATCGCGCAGCAGCAGGTCGGATCCGGGGATCACGCTGGCGGCAACAATGAAAAACGCCGCCGAGGAGAAGTCCGCAGGCACCTCGATATCACGGGCAACCAGTCGGCCGCCGCCGCACAGCCGCGCCTCACCTTCGCGGTGCTCTACCGGCCAGCCGAAGGCCTGCAGCATGCGCTCGGTGTAGTCGCGGGTGGCATGCGGTTCGCGGACCACGGTCTCGCCCTCGGCGTAGAGCCCGGCCAGCAGGACGGCCGACTTCACCTGTGCGCTGGCGACCGGCGTGGCGTACTCGATGCCCCTGAGCACCCGCCCGCCGTGGATGCGCAGGGGCGGCAGCCCACCGGGCTCGCTGTCGATCTGCGCCCCCATCCGGGCCAGAGGCTCGGTCACCCGGCGCATCGGCCGGCGCGAGAGCGAGGCGTCGCCGATCAGTCGGCTGTCGAAGGCCTGGCCGGCGAGCACGCCCGCCATCAGCCGCATGCCGGTGCCGGCGTTGCCGCAGTCGATATCGGCAGCCGGCGCCGACAGGCCGCGCAGGCCGACGCCGTGAACGATGCGCGCGCCGTCTGAAGGCGACTCGATGCGCACGCCCATGGCGCGAAACGCCGCTGCCGTCGCCCGGGTGTCCTCGCCTTCGAGAAAGCCCTCGATGCGCGAGACGCCCTCGGCCAGCGAGGCCAGCATGATGGCCCGGTGCGAGACCGACTTGTCTCCCGGTACGCGCAGTTCCCCGCGCAGCGGGCCGCCTTGCGATGCAATCCAGGTCAGCATGCTTCCTTTCCGTCGAGGGCGGCCAGCAACGCGCGGTTCTCGTCGCGCCGACCGATGGTGATGCGCAGATACTCGGGCAGGCCATAGCCGGCCATGGGCCGCAGCACCACGCGCTGGCGGAGCAGGTCGGCCTCGATGGCCGCGCAGTCCGGGCCGAAGCGGGTAAGCAGGAAATTGGTCTGCGAGTCCGCGGTGGGAAAACCCCGTGCGCGCAGTTCCCCGGCCAGCCAGTCGCGCTCGGTGGCGTTGCGCTGGCGCACGGCAGCGACATGCGGCTGATCGCCCAGCGCCGCCTCGGCCGCAACCAGGCTGGGCAGGCTGACGTTGAACGACTCGCGCACGCGCTCGAACATCCCGACCAGCTCGGGGTGGCCGACCGCGTAGCCGACGCGGATCCCGGCCAGGCCATAGGCCTTGGAGAAGGTCCGCATCACCAGCATGCGCGGATGCGACGGCAGCAGCGGCAGGGCGCTGGCGTATCCCGCATCGTCGGCGTACTCCGCGTAGGCCTCGTCGACGACCAGCACCGCGTGCTGCGGCAGGTGACCGAGGAACGCCTCCAGCGCGGCCGGCCTGAACCAGGTGCCGGTCGGGTTGTTCGGATTGCACAGGTAGACCAGCCGGGTCGCCGGACTGATGCGCGTGGCGATCGCGCCGAGGTCATGGCCGAGCGGCATCGGGCCCTCGGCCGGCAGCGAGGCGCCCTGCACAACCGTGGCGCCAACCGCCATGGCGGCGATGGCGTACACGGCGAAGCCGTACTGCGACATCAGCACTTCATCGCCGGGGCCGGCGAAGACCTGCGCGGCCTGCATCAGCAGTTCGTGCGAGCCGTTGCCGAGCACGATCTGCCGCGGCTCTACGCCGTGCAGCCGGCCCAGCGCGCGTTTCAGGTCGCCGCCCAGCGGATCGGGGTAGCGGTAGAGTTCCGGCAGGGCCGACTGCAGGGCCGCGACCACCGCCGGGCTGGGGCCATAGGAGTTCTCGTTCGAGCCCAGCTCGACCAGCGGCAGCGGCGCGTGCTGACGGCGCAGGGCGACAAGATCATGCCCCGGATCGTAGGCGCGCAGGGCGCGGATCGGGGCGGCCGCAAGGGAAGCGAAATCGACCTGGCTCATGCTGCACGGTCCGTCGGAAGAGATTCGGAAGGGCGGCCGCACCGGTCGCTCGAAACACGCCGATGCCGCGCCCGCTGAGCCTACAGCACGGCGCAGGGATAGGAGCCGAGAATCTTGACCTCGGAGGCCCACTCGCCGATGTCACGCAAGGCGCGGCGCACCGGCTCGTCGTCCACATGTCCACCGAAGTCGATGAAGAAGGCATAGCGCCACAGACCCTGGTGCGCCGGGCGTGACTCGATACGGTTCATCGACAGGCCGTGCTCGGCCAGCGGACGCAGCACGTTGTACAGCGCGCCGGGCTGGTCCTTGACGTAGACCAGCACCGAGGTGCGATCGTTGCCCGAGGGCGGGAACAGCTCGCGGCCGAGCACGAGGAAACGGGTGGTGTTGTCCGGACGGTCCTCGATCGGGCCGGCGATGGCCTTGAGCCCGTAGACATGCCCTGCGCTCTGCCCGGCAATGGCCGCGGCGTCGTCGGCCGAGCGGGCGCGGCGCGCCGCCTCGGCATTGCTGGAGGTCGGGATCTTTTCTGCCTTGGGCAGGTGCTGGCGCAGCCAGGCCTTGCACTGGGCCAGCGACTGCGGGTGGGCGTAGACGCGTTCGACGTCCTCCAGATGCCCGCTGCGCGAAAGCATGTACTGGTGCACGCGCAGCTCCACCTCGCCACAGATCTTCAGCGAGGAGGTCAGGAACATGTCGAGGGTGACCTGGATGGTGCCCTGTCCCGAGTTTTCCACCGGCACCACGCCGAAGTCGGCATTGCGCGACTCGACCTCCTGGAATACCTCCTCGATGCTCGACAGCGGCAGGCCGTGGGCGCTGTGCCCGAAGTGCTTGAACACCGCCTGCTGCGAGAAGGTGCCCTCGGGCCCGAGAAAGCCGATCTTGAGCGGCTCCTGCTGCGCAAGGCAGGCCGACATGATCTCGCGGAACAGGCGCACCAGCACCTCGTCGGCGAGCGGGCCGTCGTTGCGGTCGACGACCCGACGCAGGACCTGCGCTTCGCGCTCGGGACGGTAGTAGTCGAGCGCTGGCTTCAGCGGACCCTTGGCCCGCCCGACATGCTGCGCCCAGCGCGCGCGTTCGGCGATCAGGGTCTGGATGGTCAGGTCGATATGGTCGATGCGCTGGCGCGCCTCGGCCAGCGCCGGGCCACTGGCGTCCTTTGCCGCCTTGACCTTGCCAGCCGGTGCCGCAGCCTTCGGCGGCTTGCCGGCCTTGGCTGGCCTGACGCCGGCAGCCGCCTTCCCCCTCCCCTTGCCGGCCATCACACGACCCGCAGCGCCAGGATGCCCTCGACCGCCGCGATCGTCTCCAGCGCGGCGGCATCCGCCGGGGAGTCGATGTCGACCAGGGTATAGGCCAGCTCACCCCGCGATGCGTTGTGCATCTGCGCGATGTTCAGGCCGGCTTCGCCCAGCACCTGCGAGAGCCGACCGATCATGCCGGGACGGTTCTGGTTGGCGATGCACAGCCGCGCCTTGCCCTCGCGCGCCATCCGCGTATTGGGGAAGTTGACCGAGTTCAGTACGTTGCCGTTCTCGAGGAAGTCACGCAGCTGGTCGACCACCATCACCGCGCAGTTCTCCTCGGCCTCGGCAGTGGAGGCGCCAAGATGCGGCAGGCCGATCACCCGCGGATGCACGGCCTGCTCCTTGGACGGGAAGTCGGTGACGTAGCGGCCGATGGTGCCGTCATCGAGACCGGCCTTGAGGGCGCCGGCGTCGATGATCCCGTCACGGGCGAAGTTGAGCAGCACCACGCCGCGCCGCGCCACCTGCAGCGACTCGGCCTTGAACACGCCACGGGTGGCGTCGTTCAACGGCACGTGGAAACTGATGAAGTCGGAGGCGGCATACAGCTCGTTGAGGCTGCCGGCCTTGACCACGTCGGCCGACAGCTGCCAGGCGCCGTCCACGGTCATGTGCGGGTCGAAGCCGAACACGCGCATGCCGAGCGCCCGCGCCGCATTGGCCACACGCACGCCGATCGCGCCCAGACCAACCACGCCGAGGGTCTTGCCGGACAGCTCGCTGCCGACGAAGCGCTTCTTCTCCGCCTCCATGGCGTGGTGGGCGTCAGCATGCTCGGGCAGGGTCGATACGAAGGCCAGGGCGTCCGGAATGTTGCGCGAGGACAGCAGCATGCCGGCCAGCACCAGCTCCTTCACCGCATTGGCGTTGGCGCCGGGTGCATTGAATACCGGCACGCCGCGCTTGGACATCTCGGCGACCGGGATGTTGTTGGTGCCGGCGCCGGCGCGACCGATGGCCCGCACGCTGGCCGGAATCTCGATCTTGTGCAGGTCGGCTGAACGCACCAGCAGCGCGTCCGGATCGGTCTGGTCGCTGGCCACGTTGTACTGGCCCGCGGGCAGCCGCTCGAGTCCGATCCGCGAGATGTTGTTGAGGGTCTGGATCTTGAACATGGATCAGGTCCTGCTAGTTGGAAAGCTGTGGTGGGCGCGGCGGAAGCAACAGGGCCGGGGAGCGGGAATGGGCGCGAAGTTCGCATTCGCCCCGGCCCCGCTGTAGGAGCCAGCTTGCTGGCGATAGGCGCCCCGGTCGGGACGATTGCCAGCAAGCTGGCTCCTACATTCGGGTTCTGCGGAAGGTCTGCTTCGCGCCCATTCCGGACGTTTGCCCCCCTTCCCTCGTGGCTACCCGTTGCGCCTCGCGAAATCGGCCATGAAGTCGACCAGCGCCTTGACGCCCTCGATCGGCATCGCGTTGTAGATCGAAGCGCGCATGCCGCCGACCGCGCGGTGCCCCTTGAGCGCCAGCAGCCCGGCGGCTTCCGACTCCTTGAGAAAGGCGCTGTCCAGCGCCGCATCCTTGAGGGTGAAGGGCACATTCATCCAGGAGCGCGCGCGGGGCGCGACGGGATTGCGGTAGAAGCCACCCGAGTTGTCGATCGCGGCGTAGAGCAGGTCTGCCTTGGCCTGGTTGCGCTTGGCCATGGCCTCCAGACCGCCCTGCTCGCGCAGCCACTTGAACACCAGACCTGCCAGGTACCAGGACAGGGTCGGCGGCGTGTTCAGCATCGAGCCTTCCTTGGCCTGCGCGGCGAAGTTCAGGATCTTGGCCCGGGCCTGTCCGCTGCGCTCCATCAGCTCGCGGCGGATGACCATCAGCACCAGGCCACTCGGGCCGATGTTCTTCTGCGCGCCGGCGTAGATGATGCCGAACTTCGACACATCGACAGGCCGCGACAGGATGGTCGAGCTGAAGTCGCCCACCAGGGGCACGTCGCCGCTGTCCGGCAGGGCATGGAACTCGACGCCGTGGATGGTCTCGTTCGGTGTGTAGTGCAGGTAGGCGGCGGCGGGATCGACGCTCCAGCTGTCGGCATCCGGCACATCGGTGAACCTGCCCTCCTCCGTGCTGGCGGCGATGCGCGCGTTGACGTAGGGCTTGGCCTCGGAGACGGCCTTCTGGCCCCAGGCGCCGGTGACCAGGTAGTCCGCAGCCTGGCCGGGCGTCGCGATATTCAGCGGGATCTGGGCGAACTGCTGCGTCGCCCCGCCCTGCAGGAACAGCACGGCGTAGTCATCGGGGACCGCGAGCAGGGTGCGCAGGTCGGCTTCGGATTCCTCGGCCATGGCGACGAAGGCCTTGCCGCGATGGCTGACCTCCATGACGCTGGCGCGCTCTCCCTTCCACTCAAGCAGTTCATCCCTGGCCTGCTCGAGGACAGGCTCCGGCAGCGCCGCGGGTCCGGCGCTGAAGTTGTACGCACGCGACATGGAACACTCCAAGGAAAACTGCGCCCGACACTAGCATGGCGCAGTGCAGCAAAAAAGTGCGATGCACGGCATCAGTGCATCACCGATCCGTTGCGCCTGAAACGGCCCGCGCCCACGCTTGAAAGCGCCTCAGGCGGCCCGCTGCTGCCCTGCCAGAAGGCGCTCGAACTCGGCCGCGGGCACCGCCTTCCCGTAGCGGAATCCCTGGCCGTGGCCACAGCCGGCGGCCAGCAGGAATCGCTCCTGCTCCTCCTCCTCGATGCCCTCCGCGGTCAGGTTGAGGCCAAGGTCGACGCCGAAGCCGATCACGGTGCGGACGATGGCCCGATGCCGCGCGTTGCTGGCGAGATCCTCGACGAAGCCGCGATCGATCTTCAGCGCGTCGAACGGGGCCGCGGCAAAGCTGTCCAGCGAGGAGTAGCCGATGCCGAAGTCATCCACCACCAGCTGCACGCCGACCTGCTTGAGCGCCTGCAGCAGGCTGGTAGCCCGATGGCGACCGTTGCGGAACACCGACTCGGTGATCTCGAGCCGCAGCACACCCGGGTCGAGATGGGCGCGACGCAGAACGTCGCGCAGCTCGTCGGGGAAGGCCGTGGAGGTGACCTGCCGGTCATTGACGTTGACGTTGAGTCTGAAGGCCTCATCGGCGAGCCCGCGCTCATGCCATTGCCTGAGCGCGCGGCAGCTCTGCTCCAGCGCAAGACTGTCGATGCGAAGGATCAACGCGCTCTCTTCAGCGACCTGGAGGAACTCGCCGGGCAGGAGCAGGCCGCGCTCCGGATGCCGCCAACGGATCAGCGCCTCGCAGGCGACCACGCGCCGGCTCGCAAGCTCGACGATCGGCTGGAAGTGCACCTCGAACTCGCCGCGCTCGAGCCCGGCGCGCATGGCCACCTCGAGTTCGAACCGCTGCCTCGCCTCGGCGTGCATGGCCTCGTCGAACATCGCGAATCCGGACTTGCCCGCGGCCTTGGCCCGGTACATCGCGGTATCCGCATCACGCAGCACCTGACTGGCCTCGACGTAGGCAGGCGAGCCCAGCACGACGCCGACGCTTGCGCTGGAGAACGCCTCGTCATCGCCCATCACGATCGGCGTCTCGAACAGGTCGCACACCCGCTGCGCGATCTCGATCGCCCGCACGCGGTCGCAGCGACCATAGGGCAGGATGGTGAACTCGTCGCCACCGTAGCGGGCCACCAGGGCCTGGCCGCCGAGCAGGTCCGTGACCTTGCCGGCCAGCCCGACCAGCAGCCGGTCGCCGGCGGCATGGCCGAGGCTGTCATTGATCAGCTTGAAGCCATCCAGGTCCAGGAACAGCACCGCGTAGTCGTGCTCGCCGCGCTGACGGGCATCGTGGATCAGCTCATCGAGGCGCTGCTGGAAGTCCAGCCGGTTGGGCAGGCCGGTCAGCGGATCATGGGTGGCGTAGTAGCGCAGCCGCCGTTCGACCTCCCGCTGCCGGCTGATGTCGCGAAGGGTACCGGTCAGCATCTGCCGGCCGTCGATCTCCACCCGGCCAACGCTTTCGGTGACCCACACCCTGCTTCCGCGCGGACGCAGATAGCAGCTTTCCAACTCCTCGCCCTCACTCTCGCCGCGCAGGAGGCGACGCCAGGCCGCAGCGCAGTCGGCCGCGTGATCAGGCGCCCTCCACTCGGCCACGGTGCGTGCCAGCAGTTCCTGTTCGCTGGCCTCGAGCAGCCGGCATAGGGTGTGGTTGACATAGGTGAAGCGCTCGCCGTCGGAGACGAATACGCCGACCTGGGCGTGCTCGACCAGGGCGCGGTACATGCGCTCCGAGCTCTGAACACGCAGTTCCGCCTTGCGACGCTGTGAGATGTCCTGCACCGAACCGGCGAACTCGGGCTCGCCGCCGGGCTGGTCGAACCGACGCACGTTGACCCGAACCCAGCGCGGACTGCCGTCGCGGGCCCGCAGGCACAGCTCATGTTCCTCTACCCGGCCGTCCCGCTGCAGCAGGGCAAGCAGATCGCCGCGCGCGCCAGGATCGGCGTACAGATCGGCGGAGCGCAGTCCGGCGGAGTAGAACTCCTCGGCGTCGTGGAAGCCGAGAAGGCGAACCAGGGCAGGGTTCACTTCGATGACCCGGCCGTCGAGCGCACTCTTGAACAGTCCGACCGGGGCACTCTCGAACAGCTCGCGGTAGCGTTTCTCGGCAGCGGCCACCGCCGCCTGGCGCGCCGACTCTTCGGTGATGTCGCGCATCACCCCCGACGACGCCAGCGCACCCTCGTACCAGACCGCATCAGCATTGACCTCGAAGACCGCGACACTGCCGTCGCCGCGTATCAGACGGATCCGATAGCGCTGGGCGTCGGTCGACCCGGATTCACGCGCCTGCTTGCGATCCAGCTGGGCCTCGCGGTCTTCGGGGTGGACCAGGGTCATGTACTCGGTGCCGACCAGCTGCTCCAGCGGTCTGCGCAGCATGTCGGCCTGGGCGGCATTGGCAAAGACCACCTTGCCGTGCTGGATCAGAAACACCCCGTCGCGGCAGTTGTCGACCAGCACCTTGAACAGGGCGCGCTCCTGCCGAAGCGCCTCGGCCTGCTCGACCTGCAGCGTGACATCGCGGAGGCTGGCCAGCATGTCGCCCTGGGCATTGACCCGCTGCAGGCGCTCGTCGACCCAGATGATGCGCCCGTCCCCGGCGCGCAGGGCACAGCGCTCGACATGGGTGTCACCGGGATGGCGCAGCGTGTCGAGCCGCCGGAGGAATCCGGGCTCATCGCGATGGCGCACCACATCAGCGACCGCGACCTCGGCATTTCCCGCCAGCAGGCGGCGCAGCAGCTCGGAGACCTCGCTGATCCCTCCCTGCGCATCGCAGCGGAACCACAGGCCGCCGCGCCGGGTCAGCGCGCTGGCGTGGTCGCTGCGCGCCTCGCCACGGTCAGGTGTCAGCAAGCAGAGCAGGCCGATACCTTCGCGGGTGCTCAACGACTCGCAGTCCAGGCGCAGGGCAAGCAGGCGGCCGTCGCGTCGACGCAGCGACAGCGCCACGCCGCGGGCGCTGCCCGAAGCGCCGATGTCGCGCCAGAGGCGCGCACGCGAAGAGACATCGGGCCAGAGCGACAGCTGCTGCGGACTGCGCCCCGTTGCCTCTGCGGCGCTCCAGCCCAGCAGCAGCTCGGCCGCGGGATTGAGGCCCAGCAGGGTGCCGTCCTCGGCGCGCACGAGCAGAACGGCGGCGCGCGCGTCGCGAAAGGCGGCTATCAGCTCGCTGGGGGCGATCACGCGGAGTGCATTGCCTCACGACTATCGTGTGGCTGGAGTATATCGACGTGTCGACCCGCGTCGGGTCGGGAGGAACCCCGCATGCCGCGTCCCGTCCGAAGCCTCCCCGAATCGGTGGTGACCCCGGAAGTGCTCTATCGCCGACGGGCCCTGCTCGCCGGTGCCGCCGGGCTGGGTGCCGTCGCGCTCGCCGGCTGCGGCCAGAGCGCCGAGCAGGACCTCGCGGCGGCCCCGCCCGCAGGCGACGACCCGTTTCGCAGCATCGAGGCGCTGACCCGGTTCGAGGACGCCACCGGCTACAACAACTTCTACGAATTCGGCACCGGCAAGGCAGATCCGGCGCGCCACGCGCACAGCCTGGTCACCCGGCCCTGGAGCGTCGCCGTGAGCGGCGAGGCCGCACGAACGGGCGTGTTCGCCCTCGAGGACATCCTGGCCCGCATGTCGATCGTCGAGCGCATCTACCGCCTGCGCTGCGTCGAGGGATGGTCGATGGTGATCCCGTGGCAGGGCTTCGAACTCGGCGCGCTGATCCGGCTGTTCGAGCCGACCAGCCGGGCGAAGTACGTGGCCTTCACCACGCTGGCCGATCCGCGGCAGATGCCCGGGGTACGTTTTCCGGTGCTGGACTGGCCCTATGTGGAAGGGCTGAGGATCGACGAGGCCATGCACCCGCTGACCCTGCTGGCGACGGGCATGTACGGCCGCGAGCTGCCCAACCAGAATGGCGCGCCGCTGCGCCTGGTGGTGCCCTGGAAGTATGGCTTCAAGAGCATCAAGTCGATCGTCCGCATCGCCTTCACCGAGACCCAGCCACCGACCAGCTGGAACCGCTCGGCGCCCGACGAGTACGGCTTCTACAGCAATGTGAATCCGGCCGTCGACCACCCGCGCTGGAGCCAGAAGTCCGAGCGCCGGCTGGCCGGCTCGGGAAACCGGCTGTTTGCGCGGCGCATTCCCACCCTGCCCTTCAACGGCTATGCCGAACAGGTCGCTTCGCTCTACACCGGAATGGATCTGGCGAGGTACTTCTGAGTACGGCACCGGGCCCGGCAGCGCGCTGGCGTTGGCTGAAGGCCGCCGCGCACGCCTGTGCTCTGCTGCCGTTCGCTGCGCTGCTTGCCGATGTCCAGGCCGACCGGCTCGGCGCCGACCCGGTGGCCGAACTGACCCACAGGACCGGTGAGTGGGCGCTCTGGGCACTGCTTGCCTGCCTGTCGATGACGCCGCTGCGCCGTCTGCTGGGTCGTCCCTGGCCGCTCCGCTTCCGGCGCATGCTCGGCCTCTACGCGTTCTTCTACACCTCCCTGCATCTCGCGATCTACCTGGTGCTCGATCTCGGCGGATACTGGACACAGATCGGCGAGGACCTGCTCAAGCGTCCCTTCATCACCGTCGGTTTCGCATCGTGGCTGCTCATGCTGCCCCTGGCCGCCACCTCCACCCGTACGGCCATGCGCCACCTCGGACGCCGCTGGAACGCGCTGCACCGCGCCGTCTACCCGGCCGGCATCCTGGCGATCCTGCACTTCTGGTGGCAGGTGAAGGCGGACTGGCGCGAACCGGCCCTGTACGGCGTGATCCTGCTGGTGCTGCTGGCGGCGCGCGTGCGCCGCGGGGGCTCAGCGCGGACCGAGCAGGAACAGCGCGGCCAGCGCCGCGGCAAGCAGGCTCGCGGCCAGTAGCAGCCAGCCGAAACGGCCACCACCTGAGGCCTCGGCATCGCTCGGGGACTGCGGCGCCGGCGACTCGGCGCGCACCGCACGCAGGGTTTGCGTGCTGCCGGCATTGGCACCGGGCTGGATCGGCTCGTCGTCGGTCGCTGCGCCGCGCGCCGGAAGGCCCGGCGCCTCGAGCACGAATCGATGGACATCGAGAGCAATCTGGTCGCCGGGATGGAGGATGGCGTTGCGAACCGGCACCCCATTTACCACGACGCCGTCCTGGGTGCCCAGGTCGCGCAGCACGACGCGATCGCCATGCACCTCGAAAGACAGGGCCTGGTCGGGAATCTCCGCATCGTCGATGCGGATACCGGCGTCCTTGCCGCGCCCGACGACCACTCGCGACTGCAGCGAAATGCTGCGTCCGTAGAAGCCCCCGGCCACCCCGCGCAGTACCACCCTCGATGATGCGGCGCGGGCGGCAGGATCAGCGCTTTCCGGGGCGGACTGGTCAGGCACGCGGACCACGATCGACTGGTCCCGCTCCGGCTTGAGCAGCAACTGGGCGCGGCCCAGGCTCAGCACGTCACCCAGTCGCAGGAGGGCAAACTCCAGCACCTGGCGGCCGTTGACGTGCACCTGGGCACCCGCGGCAGCCACGTGCAGCAGGATGCCGCGCTGCGGATCGATGCTGATGATGGCGTGGCGGGGCAGCACGCCCTCCACCGGCAACACGATGTCGTTGCCTGCAGCCGCGCCGAGCGTCAGCTCACCGCCCTCCAGTGCTACGTCCGTGTGCTCGCCGTTGGGAAAACTGATGCGCATCGCGCGGCCCCTTCCGCCCCTCGCAGGGACTCTAGCACTGGCGGCACGGCGAGGTGAAGCATCGGGCTGACAACTGCGGCGCGCCGGCGCATGATGCGGCCACCAAGGGAGGACGCCGATGCCGACAGTTCGAGTAGAACGCCAGCACAGCAAACCGATCAAGGCCGCCAAGGCCTCAGTGGAACGCGTGGCCGAGCATATCGCGGAGCGCTTCGATGTCGAATACGAGTGGGAGGGCGAGACCCTTCACTTCCAGCGCACCGGCGTCGATGGCCATATCCATCTCGAGAAGCACAAGGTCACCGTGGTGGCCAACCTCGGGTTCCTGCTCGGGGCGTTGAAGGGGCCGGTGGAGAGGGCCATCCACGAGTACATCGACAAGGAGTTCGGCTGATCGCCGACTCCCCGGGGAGACCCTGAGCAAGTCCAGCGCCCCACGCCGGCGGGTGTGCCGCCGGCCAGCAAGGCGCGCCTCGCAGGGCGTGGCAGTGCCGCGGCAGGACACTAACCACGGGGCGTCACCGCGAAGGGCTCCGGATGACCCTCGAACAGGCGTCGGCTGACCTCCAGCTCACGCCGCGCGATCTCCTCTACAAACCCGCTGGCCCCTCCCAGCGCCCGGAAAGCGGAGAAGCCGCGCTCCAGAAAGGTCTGCAACTCGGCAAGACCCGCCGCCCTGGCTGGCCCCCGCGACAGTCGCAGCAGGGTCCCGATAGCCGGCTTCGACACCGCGCGGTCAAGGTCGATGCCGACCTGGTGGATCAGCATGACCTGGTGCCGGCGCAGTCGGCGCAAGCCCATTTTCCGGTAGGCCTCGGCGTAGGCCTCGACTGTGATCGGCGGACGCTCGATCAGGGTGTGCAGGGTCGCGGCCAGGCGCAGGTCCAGGGCGTGGCTGAGGGCGGCCAGCTCGATGGCGTCGGCCGCTGCCCCGAGCAGCTTGTCCGGGAGCACCCGGCGCATCACCGGCAGCACGCGCTCGACATCGCGGTCGCGCCCGCTGACGTCGAAGTCGCCATAGAGGTCGGACAGAAAGAACTCGGCGGCCGGCCGCTCGCGCGGCGACGCCAGGAAATCGGTAAAGCTCTCGCGCAGCCGTTCGGCCTGCCAGCGGCGCAGCGGCCCGAGCAGTGGCAGTCGGTTGCGCGGCTCGAGGTCGGGGTCGTGAAGCCGGCGGTTGGCTTCGAGCAGCTGGGGCAGTCGTGCCTGGACGGGGGATCGGCGCATGCCCCCATTATCTCCAGCCTGACGTGGTGTTGAAGTGGTCGCCGGCTTGCGCCGGCTGCGGGGCTTGCCGATGATGCCGGCATGAGTGCCCAACCCACCGCTTCGCCGCGCCGTGCCGTCCTGCTTGGGCTGCTTGCTGCCCTGCTGCTGGTGCTGCTCGCCCAACGCGGCCTGGGGCTGTGGTCGCAGTGGCAGGCCGAAGGGGCTCGGGATGCCGCGCAGACCATCGAGCACGCACTGTGGCTTCGCGGCGAGGTGCATGCATTGGCCGCAGCGGAGTCGGCCTGGATCGCGCAGGGTCGCGGCGACGGCCTGGCTCGCGCCGAGCGCCACCGCTCGGCCACCGACGCCGCTCTGGCAGGCCTCGCCCGCCACGCCCTCAGCGACAGCGCCCGGAACAACGTCCGCCAGCTTGAAGCCCTGATCGGTGAGCTGCGTGGCGAAGTGGAGCGGCTGCAGTCGCAGCGCCGGGCGACCGGCCCGGTCTTCGGTGACCGCGGACTCGCCGAGGCAGGCATAGGCGGACTGCAGGATCGCGCCGACACCCTGGTCAGCGCCCTTCACGCGGAGGCCCTTGGCCAACTGGAGTCCATCGAGTCGTCATCCGCCCTGCGCAGCATGCTTGGCTGGCTGCTCCTGCTGCTGGCCCTGCCCCTGCTCGGCCTGCAGATCTCCCTGTTGTATTTCGAAGCCCGGGCCCGGCAACGGGCCGAGGACGAGCAGCGGCGCCTGACTGCCCAGGCCGAACGCGAGCAGAAGGTCGCGCAGCGCCACGCCGGCGACCTCGACCGTCTGGGCGAGCTCGGCGACCAGCTGCGCCCGACGCGCAACATCGAAGAGATCGGCGAGGTGCTGAAGTCCTCGATGCAACACGTGCTCTCCCAGTTCCATGGTGCGCTCTACCTGCAGGCGCCTTCGCGCAACGTGATCCGCCGCCAAGTTGCCTGGGGCAAGCCCGAGGTGCCGCTCGAGGACATGTTCACCGTCGAGGACTGCTGGGCGATCCGCCGCGGCATTCCCTATCCCAACGACCCGCAGGCCCCGCCCTGCCGGCACCTGACCGAGGGCAGCGACCCCCGTCACGTGCTCTGTGTGCCGCTGATGAACCAGGGCGACGCCATCGGCGTGCTGCATCTGTCCGGCGATGTCGCCCCAGGCCGCCGCGAGCGGCGCATTGCCCAGGGCATCGCCGACCTGCTGGCCTTGTCGATCAGCCAGCTGCGCCTGCAGGAGTCGCTGCGCGTACAGTCGGTGCGCGACCCCACCACCGGGCTCTTCAACCGCCGCTACATCGATGCCTCGCTGCTTCGGGAGTGCCTGCGCGCGCGCCGCGGCCAGCAGACCCTGGCCCTCCTGCTGATCGACCTGGACGACTTCAAGCGCTTCAACGAACGCCACAGCCATGAGGCCGGCGACGCAGCGCTGGGCCAGATCGGCCAGTTGATCCAGCAGACCATCCGCCCCGAGGACATCGCTGGCCGCCACGGCGGCGAGGAGTTCCTCGTGCTGATGCCGGAGGTCGATCTCGCCACCGCGCTCGACCGTGCGGAGCTGCTGCGCCGCGCCCTGCACTCGGCGCCGATCGACCTGCACGGTCGGCGCGTGGAGGCGGTCCATTGCTCGATCGGCATCGCCCTTTACCCGCTGCACGGCAACGAGCCCGGTGTCTGCCTGCGCGCGGCGGAGAAGGCCGTTCAGCAGGCCAAGGAGCAGGGCCGCGACCGCGTCGTATCCGCACCGGTGCCCGCCAGCGAGCCCGCCGGCCAGGGGACCGGCTGAGCAGAAGCCCTTGTTTGCAGACCGCAAGCAGGGGTGATCCCTACTGCTCGCTCAGGCCACGGCCTGCTAGATTGTTCAGCAACGGAGCGCCTGGGAGAGGCAACCATGGCCGAACAGGGAAAGACGGGCGGACCCGGGGGTGACCAGCTCTCGGAGCAGCTGCATCCGATTCTCCAGGAGTGGAGCCAGCTGATCACCTCGCTGGCCAGTCTGATCCGCGAGAACGTGGAAGGGCTTCTGCCAGCCGTGTTCGGTCTCGCCAACCTCGCCCAGAGGGCTTCCGAAGCCAAGGTCTCCGCCTCGCAGGGCGCCCGCGCCGCCGGTGCCTCGCTGCGCGACCGCGCCGGCAAGCTCAAGCAGGCGATGGAACCGCTGGAACAGGCCATCGAGGCTGCACGCCCGGTCAAGGCCCTGCTCGGCCCACTGGCCGACCAGGCCCAGGTGCTCCGCGAGCGCTATCCCGACGACGCCGATCTGGCCCGCTTCCTTGACCTGCTCGGCGGCGGTGGTGATGGCGCGGCCCTGCAGCGGGTCAATACCCTGGTCGAGGCCGCCGAAGTCGTCGAAACCGCGGGGATCGGTGCGCTGGGAGAACTGGAGTCCGGGCTCGACCGCATCGACGAGATGCTGCATTCCGACACCGCCGAACTCGAGGCCGCTGCCGCGCGTGTCAAGCATTTCGTCGACTCCAGCCGCGAGGCGATCGACCAGCTGATCGTCAAGCTGCAGTTCCAGGACCGCACCGATCAGATCCTCCAGCATCTGCTGGCGGACTTCGAAAGCCTGCGCAGCGCGCTTAACGAGGTTGGGGAACAGCCCTTCGATGTCGAGGCCTGGCGAAACGAGCGGCAGCGCCGTTTCACTACCGCCGAGGAGCGCCAGGCGGGCAGCGGCAGCGTGTCCACCGACGCCGGCGATATCGAGCTCTTCTGAGAAGGCGCTCAGCGCAGCGCTACGAGTTCGTCGCCGACCTGCAGGGCGGGCAGAGGGGGCCGCAGGGCCTCTCCGGGAGAAAAGCTGCCGAGCAGGTCGACCCGACCCGGCAGGTGGAGCAGCACCTCGGTGTGCTCGCCAAAGCGTGAGGCCTCGACCGCGGCCATGAACTTGGCGGCCTGGATCGCCCGGGCCTCTAGATCATGCACCCCTTTGTGGACCCCCTCCCGGAAGACCGCGAAACGGTGGGCAGAGGGAATGACGCGATAGCTGATCATGGCGGCGGGTCCTGGCGGGAGGGCGGGGCCGGGGAGATCCGCTTCCCTGTGGATCCGCTTCGGCCCGGTGCCCGGAAGCTTGCCGGCCCGTATCCCTCGCCGGTATCGGTCGAAGCCGGCGCGCCGTGTAGGAATTTTCCTAGCCGCTCCCGGCACCGCCGAGCGTCCGCGTCAGAGCAGCGCTTCCAGCCCCTCCGAGCGCGGCGGCTCGCAGGCCTCGGATGCGGTGAACCTCAGGAACAGGATGGAGGCGCGGGCCAGTTCGTTGAAATAGAACACCAGACCGTAGCGCGCCTGTTCGGCCAGCACCTGCGCGCCCTCGATCATCACCCCATCGCGATCGGCGCGCTGCGCGCCCCGCTCCACGTGATCGAGGAAGGCCTGCACCGCAGCAGGCTCGCAGACTTCGGCTCGGTACCAGCTCATCAAGCGCAACTTCCCTAAGGCTCGACTAGCAGGTGTCACGAGCGCGACGGATCTCCCACCCCTGTTGGCCATCGCGGCAGCGTGCGCCCGGCAGCTCCTGCCCTGATCGGCAGTTGCCCGAGTCGGGCGCGAAGCAGACCTTCCGCAAAACCCGAACGTAGGAGCCAGCTTGCTGGCGATAGGCGCCCTGGATGGGACGATCGCCAGCAAGCGGGCTCCTGCATGCAACGGCATCGCAAGCTCTGCTTTGCGCCCGAACCGTGTACCCGCGCCACCCTTCCGTTTCTTTAGTGGGAGTGCCCTTGGGCACGACCGCGGAGTTGCGGCCCAGCCCCGGTCTGCGGTGCATCTGTAGCGCCTCGGTCGCGCCCAAGCGCGATCCTCCAGGAGCCCCGCCATTTGACGGGCCGGGCGAATGGAAAACATGCAACCGCAGAAGACCTCCAGCGCCTCGCGACTTGAGTGGTCGCCTCCAAGACCAGGGCAGCTTCCCCGGAGGTAAACGATCGGGAGCCGGCGGGAGGAGTGCGGTGAGAGCTGCCGGTTGCGAACCGCCAGGTTCGCGGCGCACCGAACGCCCTGCGCTGTATCAGCTCAGGGCCGGGGAATCGCGCGACCGGAGCCGCTTCGAAGAAGTGGCGGAGAGAGTGGGGTGAGGAGCGCCGCTTGCGAACCGCCAGGTTCGCGGCGCACCGAACGCCCTGCGCTGTATCAGCGCAGGGCCGGGGAGTCGCGCGACCGGAGCCGCTTCGAAGAAGTGGCGGAGAGAGTGGGATTCGAACCCACGGTGGGCGTAAACCCACGGCAGTTTTCAAGACTGCTGCCTTAAACCGCTCGGCCATCTCTCCGTCTGGTCGGCAAGTGTAGCCGCTGGTCAGACAGGCGCGAAACTGTGAACCGCGTCGACGTTCCCCTTGGTGTGGTTCGGGGCAGACTGCGCGCTGAGCCGAACCGTGGTACCCCTGATCGTGTCGAAGCGTGCCTTCTGGGCCTGGATCCTGGCAGCCCTGCCGTTGAGCGCGGCCATTGGCGGCGAGATCCTGGTCCTGCATACCCTGCCCGCCGAGCCGCGGCCGATCGCTGCGGGCAAGTCAGGTGCTGCCCTGCTGGAGCTGGCCCTGCCCGGCCGCTCGGTGGTCTTCGAACTGGAGCCGAACCGCACCCTGCTCGGCCACATGCCCGCCGACTTCCGCAAGCGCCTGGAGTGGTCGCAGGTCGAACTGTTCGAGGGCCGTGTGGCCGACGTGCCCGGAAGCTGGGTACGACTGAACCGCCAGGGCCGCACCTGGCAGGGCGCCTGGTTCGATGGCAAGACCGTGCATTTCCTCGACCCTGCTGCCGCCGCCAAGTCGATCGGCAGCGTGCCCGACGGGGCCGGACATGTGATCTACCGCATGGACGACCTGGTGATCGAGGGGCTGGCGCACGATAGCCTGCCTGCCCGCTCCAGCTACCAGTCCTTTATCAAGGACATCGGTGAGTACCTGCCGCAGGCCAAGGCGACGCTGCGCGAGTTGAACCTCACGGTCGTCACCGACACCGAGTTCACCACGCTGCACGGCAGCAACCGCGACAGCATCGTCGCCGGCCGCCTCAACGTCGTCGACGGCTTCTACCGCGCCCAGCTGTCGGTGCAGATCCGCCTGGGCACACTGCGCCATCTGACCGACAACGGCCCGCTGACCATGACACTGGCCTCAGGCGGCAGCGGCGAACCGACCCTGATCTCCACCTTCCGCAGCTATATGTCGGGCGGCGCCGGCAACAGCATCCCCAAGGGCGGCCTCAACCACCTGTTCAGCGGCAAGGACTTCGACGGCAGCACGGCCGGCGTGGCCTATGTCGGCGTGCTCTGCAGCAGCAGCTTCGGCTATGCCATCAACCAGGTACGCAGCGGCTCGGCCAGCACGGCGGTGATCATCGCCCATGAGATGGGCCACAACTTCGGCGCGAACCACGATGGCGGAACATCGAGCTGCGCCAGCGGCACATGGATCATGAGCCCTTCGGTCAACGGTGGATTGAACCAGTTCTCGCAGTGCTCACTCGATGCGATGCTGCCGCGGGCCGCCTCGGCCAGCTGCCTGACCGCGGTGACCACGGGAAGCGGCATCTACGCCAACGGTTTCGAGGGCTGAGACCCGCCCTGCCCCTGCCTTGGCAGGGTGCGCGGGATTTCCGCGGCCAGGTGGTCGATGAAGGCGCGCAGGGCGGGCAGCATGCCCCGTCGCGAGGCGAACACCGCGTGGCAGATGCCCAGTGGCAGATCCCAGGCGGGCAGCACCCGCTGTAGGTGATTGCGTTCGAATTGCTCCTGGCACATCGTTTCCGGAAGCAATGCCACGCCCAGCCCGTGCATGGCGAGGTGGCGCAGGGTCGGGAAATCCTTGGCCGCGACCCGCGGCTCGAACTCCACCCGCGCCGTCCGCCCCTCGCTGTTGTGCAGCTCCCAGCGCTGGGTACCCGGGTCGTCAATCATGCTCAGGATGCTGTGCCCGGCCAGTTCGGAAGGATGGGTCGGCTCGCCGTGCAGGCCGAGGTAGCCAGGGCTGGCTACCAGCAGTTCGCGGGTGGCGCCGAACTGGCGGACGATCAGGCCGGGATCCTCGTCGATCCGGTTGCGCACGCGGAGGGCGATATCGATGCCCTCGTCGATCACGTCCACCCGTCGGTTGCTGACCATCAGCTGCAGGCGCACCTTGGGATAGCGGGCGAGGAAGGCCGGCAGCACCTCGGCAAGCTGCACCTGGGCCAGGGCCACCGGACAGCTGACCTTGAGCAGGCCACTGGGTTCGCCGGACAGCTCGGCCACCACCATTCGCGCCGCCTCGGCCTCCTCACGCATCGCCCGCGCATGCCGGTAGACCTGAAGGCCGACATCGGTAACGGCGAAACGGCGGGTGGATCGCTGCAGAAGGCGCACACCCAGCGATTCCTCAAGCGCCGACACCCGGCGGGAAAGACGCGACTTGGGGATGCCGGTCTCACGCTCGACCGCGGCAAAGCCCGCATGCTCGACCACCAGGGCGAACAGGGCGAGGTCGTTGAGGTCGTCCATGGTGCGTGGCATCCGCGAGGCAACGGCCGCATTCCGACACAGACGGCCGCAGGCGGCAAGCGGCGCATGGGCGCCTTCCGAGGGGCGTCTCGGAAAAACCGGGGGAGCGGCGGCTGTCAGTGCGAAGGAAGGGCGCGAACCAGACCTTCCGCAAAACCCGAATGTAGGAGCCAGCTTGCTGGCGATAGGCGCCCCGGACGGGACGATCGCCAGCAAGCTGGCTCCTACAGCGGGACCGGGGCGAATGCGAACTTCGCGCACTGAATGCGCGACGCCCGAGCCTCGGCTCCGACGTCGCAAAGGTCGCACCGCGGTAGAGGTCGGCGCCGGCTGGTTGAATCCAGCGGGCCGCTCAGCCGATGCGGGTGACTCCGCCCATGTATGGCTGCAGCGCGGCCGGCACCTCGATGCTGCCGTCGGCCTGCTGGTAGTTCTCCATCACCGCGATCAGAGCGCGGCCGACGGCGACGCCGGATCCGTTGAGCGTATGCAGCAGTTCGGGCTTGTTCGTCTCGGGATTGCGCCAGCGCGCCTGCATGCGGCGGGCCTGGAAGTCGCCGCAGTTCGAGCAGGAGCTGATCTCGCGGTAGGTATTCTGGCTCGGCAGCCAGACCTCGAGGTCGAAGGTCTTCATCGCCGAGAAGCCCATGTCGCCGGTGCACAGCAGCATGCGCCGGTACGGCAGGCCGAGCTTCTCCAGCACGACCTCGGCGCAGCGGGTCATCCGCTCGTGCTCGGCCTCGCTGTCCTCCGGGCGGCAGACCGAGACCAGCTCGACCTTCTCGAACTGGTGCTGACGGATCATGCCCTTGACGTCGCGGCCGTAGCTGCCGGCCTCGGCGCGGAAGCACATCGAGTGCGCGGTCATGCGCAGCGGCAGATGGGCGGCGTCGACGATCTCGCCGCGGACCAGGTTGGTCAGCGGCACCTCGCTGGTCGGGATCAGGTAGCGCCGGCTCTCGCCGACTTCGAGCGAGAACAGGTCCTCCTCGAACTTCGGCAGCTGACCGGTGCCGTGCATGCTGTCCGGATTGACGATCAGCGGAACGTTGGTTTCGAGATAGCCGTGCTCCTGAACATGCAGGTCCAGCATGAACTGGGCCAGCGCCCGGTGCAGGCGGGCGACCGGCCCGCGCAGAACGGTGAAGCGCGATCCGCTCAGCTTGGCCGCAACCTCGCCGTCCAGCCAACCGTTCGGCGCGCCCAGATCGACATGGTCCTTGACCTCGAAGTCGAAGCTGCGCGGCTCGCCCCAGCGATGCTGTTCGGCGTTGTCCTTCTCGTCGGCGCCGGCCGGCACGCTGGCGTGCGGGATGTTCGGCACCTGCGCCAGCAGCGCATCAAGCTCGCCTCGCAGGGTCTCGAGGCGCGCCTCGGAGGCCTTCAGCTCATCGCCGAAACCGGCCACCTCGGCCATCAGGGCAGAGACGTCCTCGCCCTTGGCCTTGGCCTGGCCGATCGCCTTGGAGCGGGTATTGCGCAGGTTCTGCAGCTCCTGGGTGCGCACCTGGATCTGCTTGCGCTCGGCCTCCAGTGCCTCGAGCGCCGAGGCATCGAGCTGGAAACCCCGGGTACGGGCGAGCGTCTCGGCGGTTTCGGCCAGTCGGGCGCGGAACAGGGCAGGATCCAGCATGGCGGCACTCGCAGGGGAATCGAAAACGGCCGCGGATTATCCGGCCGCGGACCCGGACGGGGCAAATCGGCCCGCCGGTCGGGCTCTGCCGCGATGCATTCGTTTGCATTGCCTTGTGGCCGCGCCGTGCCGCCCGTGATGATCAGGTTCCTGTTCTGGGAGGAGACCGGTCCATGCGCATACCCCTGCTGCTACCCGCCGTACTGGCCCTTGCGGCGCTAACCGTGCGGGCGGAGAAGGTCGCCGAGATCGCCTCGCCCGGAAACGTGCTGAAGGTCGAGCTGCACATCGACGAGGGCCGGGCCAGCTACCGCGTGCTGCGCTTCGGCGAGGAGATCATCGCGCCCTCGCGGCTCGGCTTCCTGTTGCGCGATGCGGAAAAGCTGGAGCGCAACCTCGCCCTGCGCGAGGCAACGCGGGGCAGCCATGAAGAGACCTGGGAACAGCCCTGGGGCGAGCGCCGCTTCGTGCGCGACCACCACAATGCCCTGCGCGCAACCCTCGAAGAGACCATTCATCTCAAGCGGCACTTCGAACTCGAATTCCGCGTCTTCGATGACGGCCTGGGCTTTCGCTATCACCTGCCGAAGCAGGCGAATCTGGATCTGGTCACCATCGACGACGAGCTGACCGAGATCGCCATCGCGCCGGAATCCACCGCCTGGTGGATCCCCGCCGGCGAATGGAACCGCTACGAATACCTCTACCAGAAGACGCCCCTGCGCGAGGTCGGCCAGGCGCATACGCCGATCTCCCTGCGCACCGCGGACGGCCTTCACCTCGCCCTGCACGAGGCCGCCCTGGTCGACTACTCGGGGATGTGGCTGCGCCGGGTCAAGGGCCAGCGCTTCCGCGCCCAGCTCTCGCCGGCCTCGGAGGGCTGGAAGGTGCAGAGGCAGGCGCCCTTCCACACGCCCTGGCGGACGATCCAGATCGCCGACAGTGCGCCGGCGCTGTATCGCTCGGCCGACCTCATCCTCAACCTCAACGAGCCCAACAAGCTGGGCGACATCGGCTGGTTCACCCCGCACAAGTACGCCGGGGTCTGGTGGGAGATGCACCTCGACACCGCCAGCTGGGCGCGGGGGCCCAAGCACGGCGCCAACAACGCCAACGTTCGCAGGCATATCGACTTCGCCGCCGACAACGGCTTTCGCGGCGTGCTGGTCGAAGGCTGGAATCCCGGCTGGGACGGCAACTGGTTCGGCAACGGCAACGACTTCGACTTTACCCGTTGGGTCGACGACTTCGACCTCCCTGCCCTCGCCGCCTATGCCAAGCAGCGCGGCGTGCGCCTGATCGGCCATCACGAGACCGGCGGCGCGGTCAGCCACTACGAGAAGCAGCTGGAGGCCGCGCTGGACCTGTATGCAAAGCACGGCGTCGACGCGATCAAGACCGGCTATGTCGCCGATGCCGGCCAGATCGAGCGCAACGACGGCGATGGCGTGATCCGCCGCGAGTGGCATGACGGCCAGTGGATGGTGCGCCACCACCTGCGGGTGGTCACCGAGGCGGCCAAGCGCAGGATCGCCATCAACGCCCACGAGCCGGTCAAGGACACCGGACTGCGTCGCACCTACCCGAACTGGGTGGCCCGCGAGGGCGCACGCGGCATGGAGTATGCCGCCTGGGGCAATCCGACCAACCCGCCCGAGCACGAGGCCAACCTGGTGTTCACCCGCATGCTATCGGGACCCATGGACTTCACCCCGGGCATCCTGAGCCTCGCCGGCCGCGGCCAGGCAGTGCAGACCACCCTGGCCAAGCAGCTGGCCCTGTACGTTGTGATCTACAGCCCGATCCAGATGGTGCCTGACCTGCCCGAACACTACGCAGAGCGCGGCAAGGCCTTCCAGTTCATCCGCGACGTGCCTGCCGACTGGGCCGAGACGCGGGTGCTCAACGGCGAGATTGGCGACTACGTGACTTTCGCCCGCAAGGACCGCCGCAGCGAGGACTGGTATCTCGGCAGCCTGACCGACGAGCACGGCCGCGTGCTGGAGATCGCGCTGGATTTCCTCGATCCCGCCCGCAGCTACACCGCGCAGATCTACCGCGACGGCCAGTTCGCCCACTGGCGCGAGGCTCCGTTCGACTTCGTGGTGGAACAGCGTGAGGTGAAGGCAGGCGAGCGGATGACCCTGCGCCTGGCCGCCGGCGGCGGCACCGCGATCCGCTTCAAGGCCGAACGCCCTTAGTCGATCTCTGCTCGACTGGGCGCCCGCCCGAAACTGTCCGATGTAGGAGCCAGCTTGCTGGCGATCGGCACCCCGCAGGGAGTGATCGCCAGCAAGCTGGCTCCTACAGGGAATCGCGTGTTCAGTCTTGACGCTTGAGCCAGCGCGGGGTGATCTCGACGGTCTGCGCGGCGTCGATCAGCTGCACCGTGCCGTCCTGGATCAGGCACTGCAGATCCATGCTGCGGCCATGCAGTCCGGCCAGCGACTCCGCCGCACCCATCGGCAGGCAAAGCACCTGCAGCGGCTTCAATGCAACGAGCGCCGCGCCGTGCTTGTCCCACCACGGATCAAAGCTCCGCGGCGCGTAGCCGATCACGGTGACCGCCTCGCTGCGCCCGCAGGCGCGGCGGATGCGCGACTCGTCCGGCTGGCCGAGGTCGATCCAGTGCTCGATCCGGCCGTCCAGCGAGCGCTGCCAGAGGTCCGGCTCGTCATCGCTGCTGACACCGCGGCCGAACTGCAGCAGCTCGTCGGCGAACAGACTGAAAGCGAGCAGACGGACCATCAGCCGCTCGACGGTCTCCGAGGGGTGCTGGGCAAGGGTCAGTGCATGGGCGGCGTAGTAGCCGCGGTCCATGTCGCTGACCTGCAGCTGCGCCTTGCAGACGGTGGCCTTCAGCGCCATGCGCGACTCATGGCGACTGCACCGAGATCTTCTCGTGGGTCTCGGCCACCTGCATCAGCGCCGCGCTGCCGTACCAGGGCACGTACTCGGCGACCATCTCGCCATTGACGATCACCGGATCGGCCTCGGTCCAGCTCCTGGCCTCCTCCGGGCTGGCGGTGGCCATCAGGAACAGGCCGCGCCAGCCGTCCTCGTTCTGGCCGAAGGGTCCGGCCACGGCCAGCTTGCCCTCGTCGGCCAGCCGCTTGATGTTGGCGAAATGGCCGGCAAACATGGCCTTGCGCGCCTCGCCCTCGGGCATTCTGTTCGGGCCGGTCTTGAGGATCACCAGCACATAGGGGCGCATGCCGTACTCATCAGCGCCCAGACGCTTGGCGAGCGCAGGGTCGGCCGGTGCCGGCGCGGGCGGCGACTCGGCCGCCAGCGGCAGCGACAGGACCAGCAGCGCGCAGAGCGCGGCGGCAGAGCGGATCATTGCGATCACCTCGTGGCTCAGGGGCGATCAGGGTACCTGCGCGAGCGGCATCCGGTCACGGGCGCATGGCCTGCGCTATCTTCGCGCGGTCACCCGGAAGGTCTCACCATGCAAGAGCACCCCGAGCCGAGGTCCGACCCCAGCCGACGGGGCGAGCGCCTCACCCTTGCCTACCTGGCGCGGCGCACCCGCCAGGAGCTGCTTGATCTTGATCGCGGTCTGCTCGGCACGGCCTGGGACCTGCTCTGGCGGCCGGGGCAGGTGACCACGGCTTTTATCGAGGGCCGCCTGACGCGCTACTACAGCCCGGCGCGCTACTTCGTCATCATCACCGCGGTGACGGTGCTGGTCGGAGCGGCCAATGCGCCGCTGCTGGACGAAGGCATGATCCGCGTGCTGCAGGGGCGCCTCTCGCTGGAGCGGGAGGTAGCAGCGAGTTGGGTCGCGGACTGGAACGCCGTGCTCTATGCCCCGCTCATGCTCTGCTTGGCGCTGTGCCAACGCTACTTCTTCCGCGAGCGGGCGCTGAACCTCGCCGAGCACCTGGTCATCGCGACCTACGGCTGGTCGCAGCTGCTGGCGGTCGGGCTGGCGGCCCTGTGGATCGGCCAGGGGCTGCGCGAACTGGGCCTGCAGCCCGGGGCGGTGACGCTCACCCTGTTGGTGCCGCCGGCGTGGTGGCTTTACTACTGCGCCGGCGCGCTGCGCCTGCGCAGCGCCTTCGACTGGATCAGGGCCCCGGTCGTGCTGATCTCGGCCCTGGTGCTGTTCCTCGCAGTCATGGCCCTTGGGGCGGGTCTGGCGGCCTCCCTGCGCGCCGGGCTCGGCAGCTGAACTGCGCGAAGTCGCCATCGCTCGCCGCAGGCACCGGCGAAACTTCCGGTTATCGGCTTCCCGGCCATCGCCTGCGGCAGGGCGATAGAGTGGCGGGGTGCGCGCCGCGTCGCTCCTGCTGCTGATCGCCCTGCCCGGCCCGCTGGCCGCGCAGTCATTCTGCACGCCGGTGACTGCCGAGCCGCTGGACGCACCGACCGTGGTCGGCAATGGCACGCCCGGCAGCATCACCCGTACCGCGCTGCAGGCGGCGCTGGATGCCGGCGGACCGATCCTGCTCGACCAGGGTCCGGCGCCGACCACCGTGGTCGTCGACCAGACCCTCGTCGCCGGCCGCGGCCTGGTGCTGGATGGCGGCGGCCTGGTCACCCTGTCCGGCGGCAACGGCCGCCGCATCCTCAGCTTGGTCAACCCCGACCCGCGCCCGGACGCGCCGCAGTTCACCGTGACCCTGCAGAACATATCGTTCCGCGATGCGCGCAGCAGCGGCCGCGGCGGTGCGATCTACAAGGAGCACGACTTCGAGTTCCCGCACAAGCTCAGCCTGAAGCTGGTCAACTGCCTGTTCGAGAACAACCATGCGCCGTTGGATGGAAGCACACAGGACGACGGCGGCGGCGCGTTCTACGGCGAACTCTTGCAGCGCATCGACATCGGCGGCTGCACCTTCCGCAACAACTCCGGCAGCAACGGCGGCGCGCTGTATTCGCTGGGCAGCCGCGAGATCAATATCGTCGACAGCGTGTTCGAGACCAACGCCGCCATCGGCACCGGCGGCAATCCGGGCAATGGCGGCAACGGCGGCGCCTTCGGCGTCGACGGCGGCGACCGGCGGGTCGATGTCTGCCGCAGCCGCTTCATCGGCAACACCAGCAATGCCTTCGGCGCCGGCTTCTTCAGCGTGATGTACGACGCCACCAGCCGCAGCCGCTTCGAGGATGTCGAGTTCCGCGGCAACCGCCAGCTGAGCAACAGCCAGCACAGCGGCGGCGCCTATATCCAGGACGGCCCGTGGGCCATGGAGCGGGTCAGCTTCATCGACAACGAGGCGCGCGGCTTCGGCGGGCTGTTCGTTGCCGGCAACGCGCCCGGCCTGATCCGCAACGGAACCTTCGTCGGCAATATCGCCCGCGAAGGGCTGGGCGCCGCCATGGCCCTGCCCAGCGGCGCGCCCATCGAGATCATCAACACGACGATCGCCCACAATGTCTCGACCGCAGCGTTCGCCGCCGGCATCAGCATCGGCAGCCCCAACCAGCTGCGGCTCGCCAATACCGTCTTTGCCTACAACCGGGGCGGCAATGTCTTCGTCAACTGGGCGATGAACAACCCGGCCAGCTTTGACGGGGGCGGCAACCAGCAGTGGCCTGCCCAGCGCCAGAGCGGCAATACCAACGGCGGCGCGGAGACGCCGGTGACCGCCGGCGCCAGCTTCGCCGACCCGCTGTTGCCCGGCGCTGCCGCTAACAACGGCGGCTTCGTCCCGACCCTCGCTGCACCGGCGAACAGCCCGCTGATCAACAGCGGGGTGGCCAGCGTCGCCGGATCGGGCACGCCGGTCCCGCCCACCGACGCCCGCGGCGAACCGCGCGTCGGCGCCGTCGACCGTGGCAGCTTCGAGCGCCAGCCGGACGGGCGGATCTTCTTCGACGGGTTCGAGACGCCTTGAGAGATTGCGGGGAACCATCCAAGGACGGACAAACGGTCAGCAAGGGCGCAGAGTGCGCCTTCGCCCCGGTCCCGCTGTAGGAGTCAGCTTGCTGGCGATCGTACCGTCCGGGGCGCCTATCGCCAGCAAGCTGGCTCCTACACGCGGATTTTGCGGAACGTCCGCTTCGCGCCCGAGCCGGGCATGGCGATCACCTTTGCAACGAAGCCCCACTGTGGGAGTGGGCTTGCCCGTGACCGCAGCGCTACAGATTCACAACAGACTGCGGCCAGATCGGAACTCTGCGGTCGCGCCCAAGGGCACTCCCACAGAAACACGGCCCGTTTGATGGCCCCCGGCGAATGGGAACCCTGCGCCCATGGTTCGCACTCGACCCGCCGCTAGACCGCGCCGAGCAGTTCCAGGCGGTTGCCGGCGATGCGGAAGGTGGGGCCGCGGCGGCGGCCGTGGCCGTCGTCCAGGATCCAGGTCTCGAACGGCCGCCGGGAAAGCAGCCAGGCGCGCAGCCGGCGGCTGCCCTCGACCAGGTGAAGGACCACGCTGCCTTCGCCGAGGTGTTCGATGCGGAACAGGATCAGCTTGCGCCGTCCGAGTCGAAGCAGGTTTCCGTAGCGCTCGATATGACGCTCGATCTGCATGGCACGCTCCCTGGGCCGTGTTGCCTTCCGCGTTCTTGCGGCAGATGCAAAGCTAGCTCTGCTCGGCGTACGAATACGTTAAGCCGGGATGACCGTTGTATTCGGTTCAGCGCTGCCTCTCCAACGGCCGCGAAGGAGCCCGGAATCAGGCGAAGCCGACACCCATCAGGAAGCCGCCCATCCAGCAGTAGAGCAGCCACAGGCGCAACGGCTGCAGCGGGCCGCGTGGCGCCCGGATCGCCAACGCGGGCGCCCGGGCAAGCATTGCGACAGGGCTGCTCACGGCTGCACCAGCGGACGGGCCGGACTCGGCAGCAACCAGCCCAGGAAGGCCAGCACCGCCACCGGCAATGAGAACGGCAGCAGGACCGTGTGGAGGACCGCAAACCCGCTATCGCTGCCGACCACCAGGGCGACGGCGCCGCCTACCAGCAAGGCGGTCACCCCGACATAGAGCAGGAATCCGGCGATCGCCGCGCGCCTGCGCGCCAGCGGCAGCAGGCTGCAGGTCATCAGCAGGGCCCAGGCGGCCACGCCCAGCGACAGCAGGGCGGTCTCGAATCCACCCGAGCGGTACATCAGCATCAGGGCGACCAGGATGGCCGGGAAGGCCAAACGATAGGCCGTGGTGAACACCAGCATGGCGACCAGCTGCCACCATGGCCGGCGAGCGGCCGCCAGGCCCGGCAGCAGCGCCGCCTCGGCCAGGCCGTGGCCCTCGTCCCGCCAGAGCCCGCGCAAGCGGGTGATCAGGGTCAACGGGATGGCCAGCGACCAGATTCCGATGATCGCCAGCAGGGCAGCGTCCGGCCCGCGGTGTGTGTTCTCTCCACCCAGCGCGATCGAGGCGAGAAAGCCCACCGCCAGCAGCATCCAGCCGCTGCCCGTCAGGTAGTTTCGCCAGCCGAGTGGGGCCAGCGGACCGCAGAGCAGGACCGACATCGAGAGCAGCCGGGACCCGGGCCCAGCGGACCTGGGCACCCGCGCCCCCTTCTCGTCGACCCAGTTCAGGCTTGGATCCTGGGGTTCCACGCGGCCGCCGGTGCGCCCCCGTTCGGCGATCGACTGCACCTGGGGCGACGCCCTGCCCGCCGCACCGGTCATCTGCATGGTGCGCCGCCAGCGCTGCAGGCCCATCGCCAGCATCGCCGCGACCAGGAACCAGAGCAGGGCCATGAAACCCGCACCTTCGCCGAGATCCGGACCCCACGCCTTGCGCAGCCAGGGCGGCACGGCAATGATCGCCACCAGCAAGAGCACACCCATCACCGGGGTCAGCACGAGGAAGGCGATACCGGCGGAAAATGCCAGGCAGTGCGCCAGCAGGGTCCAGCTCACCGGCGCTCCGAGCAGGATCAGCAGCAGGCTCGGCAGCAAGGTTCCGACGATGCCGAGCAGCAGGGTGGCGGACTCGACCTGACGCCGGCCGCCGGACAGGCCGAGCGACTCGGCATGCTGCTGCAGCTGCCACAGCCGCGGCAGGAACAGGATCCAGCCCATCCAGGCCGGAAGCGCCAGCATGAAGGGGACGAAAGCGCCTGACGCCCCCTCCCCTCCCACAGTCAGGAGAAGCACCGCGATACCCGCCATCAACACGTAGAACAGCCAGAACAGCACGGTGCCGCGCAGCCGGAACGTGGCGCGCAGGGTGCCGGTCATCGCGCTCATTCGACCACCTCCACGAACAGGTCCTCAAGGCCGAGCCGGTCGAACTGCAATGCGCCCTCGCGCAGCGGCGCCGGCCAGGCGTCGCGCTGGTCGAGGCTGAGCAGCAGGCGCAGGCCTTCGGCGGGCTGGCCGCGACGGCGCAGTTCGCCGGGCAGGCGATCAGGGAGCAGCGCAGCGAGTGACGGCGGCAGCTGCACGCTGGCATAGCGCTCCTTCATGCCATCTAGCTCGCCCTCGACCAGCAGCCGGCCGCGATCGACGAAGGCGACGTGGGAGGCGACCCGCTCGAGGTCGGACAGGATGTGCGTCGAAAACAGCACGGTGGCGCCGCTGTCGCTGGCCAGCAGGGCGATCTCACGCAGCAGGTCGCGGCGCGCGACCGGATCCAGCGCGGCGGCCGGCTCGTCCAGCACCAGCAGATCCGGCCGGGCGGCCAGGGCGCGGATCAGCGCCAGCCGCTGGCGCTCGCCGGGGCTCAGCTGGTCCATGCGCTGCGCCGGATCGATCTCCCAGCGCTGCATCAATCGCGCGGCCAGGGCGGCGTCCCAGCGCGGGTAGAAGCGGCCGACGAAGTCCAGCATCTCGGAGGCGCGCAGCCAGCCAAGCGCATTGGGCTGCTGCGGGACATAGGCCAGCCGGGCCTTCGCCCCGTCGCCCAGCCTGTGGCTCGGTTCACCGAAGACCTGGCACTCGCCGCCGTCGTGCTCGATCAGACCAAGCAGGCAGCGGATCAGGGTCGACTTGCCGGCGCCGTTGCGGCCGATCAGTCCCAGCACCTGGCCCTCGCCCAGCTGGAAGTCGATCCCATCCAGCACCTGCTTGGCGCCGTAGCGCTTGGACAGGCGGCTTGCCGACAGCGGAGCGGAATGGCTCATCTCATTTCTCCATCAGTTGGCGCAGGCGCGGCAGCACCTCGTCGCCGGGAAGTTCAAGGTCGTGCGCGCGTTGGGCGACCTCGTGCAAAAGCGGATCGAGCTGGGCCAGCCGTTCGGCAAGCGGCTGCGGTCGACGCGCGGTGGCGGCAACGACCATGCCCTTGCCGCGCAGCCGCTCGAGCACGCCCTCGGCCTCCAGCTGGCTGTAGGCCTTGGAAACGGTCATCGGATTGATCGCGTGCGCCGCGGCGATCTCGCGTACCGAAGGCAGGGCGTCGCCGGCCTGCAGCTGGCCGCCGGCCACCAGCCGGCGCACCTGATCGGCGATCTGCCGGTAGATCGGCTCGGGCAGGCTCGGTTGTATGCGGAACAGGCTTGCGTCCATGTGTATCAGTAGACCAATACACATGGACCATGTCAATACGCCCGGTCGTTGGTGCCTCAGGGGGGGGCGGTTCACTGCGAGGACAGCTGCCGTCGCGTGAACTGTGTGGCGGGAGCGGAGGACCCTGCCCTGTCGGGCACAAGGAGCACGCATGGATACGCAACCCAAGCCGCATGTGGTGATCGTCGGCGGCGGATTCGCCGGTCTATGGGCCACCCGGGCACTGGCCGGCGCCCCGCTGCGCATCAGCCTGGTCGATCGCTGCAACCACCATCTGTTCCAGCCCCTGCTCTACCAGGTGGCGACGGCCGGCCTGTCGGCGCCGGACATCGCCGCCCCGCTGCGCCACATCCTGCGCGGCCAGCGCAACGTGACCGTGCTGCTCGACGAGGTGACCGGCATCGACCGGAGCGAGCGAACGCTGCGTCTTCGCGAGGGCGGGGGCCTCGGCTACGACTATCTGCTGGTGGCCAGCGGCGCGACCCATGCCTACTTCGGCCACGACGAGTGGACGCCCCACGCCCCCGGCCTCAAGACCCTCGATGACGCCTTCGGCATCCGCCGCCGCCTGCTGCTGGCCTTCGAGCG
This sequence comes from Pseudomarimonas salicorniae, assembly GCF_023156535.1. Taxonomy (GTDB): domain Bacteria; phylum Pseudomonadota; class Gammaproteobacteria; order Xanthomonadales; family Xanthomonadaceae; genus Pseudomarimonas; species Pseudomarimonas salicorniae. The sequence continues at coordinate 131,446 of NZ_JALNMH010000012.1, forward strand.
TGCCGAGGCCGAGAGCGATCCTGCCCGTCGCGCCGCGTTGCTGACCTTCGTCATCGTCGGCGCCGGCCCGACCGGTGTCGAGCTGGCCGGCACCCTGGCAGAGATCGCCCGTCACACCCTGAACAGGGAGTTCCGCCATATTGACCCGCGCGCGGCGCGGGTAATCCTCGCCGAAGCCGGGCCACGCGTGCTGTCCTCGTTCCCCGAGTCGCTTTCCAAAGCGGCCCGCCGGCAGCTGGAGCGCCTGGGAGTCGAAGTACACACAGGCGGCGCCATCGAGCGCATCGACGCCGATCACGTGCAGCTGGCCGGCCAGCGCATCGCCACGCGCAGCGTGGTCTGGGCAGCCGGCGTCGCCGCCTCGCCGCTGGGCGCCCTGCTCGGGGCGCCGCTGGATCGCGCCGGGCGGGTCCAGGTCGAGCCCGATCTCGGGTTGCCGGGGGATCCCCGGGTGTTCGTGGCGGGCGATCTCGCGGCCATCAGCCAGGACGGCCGGCCGGTGCCGGGCGTCGCTCCCGCAGCCAAGCAGATGGGCCGGTACGTGGCCCGCGCCATCCGGGCGCGCATCGCCGGACGCAAGGCGCGACCCTTCCGCTACCGCGACTTCGGCAATCTCGCCACCATCGGCCGCAGGGCTGCCGTGGTCGACCTGCGCGGGCTGCGTTTCTCCGGGGTGCTGGCCTGGTGGTTCTGGCTGGCCGCGCACGTGTTCTTCCTGATCGGCTTCCGCAACCGGCTGGTGGTGCTGATCAACTGGGCCTGGTCCTACTGGACGTATCAGCGCAATGCGCGAATCATCGTCGAGCCCAGACCGTCATCGGCCGTGAGCCGTCGTCGTGCGGAGAAGCCAGAGGAGGCGGCAACCGGCTGAGCCGGCCACGGGGCTGCTAACCTGCGCCCCCCGATCGCCCCCGCCCCGATGAGCCGCATCCTCTCCCCCCTGCTCGACCGCTCCACCCTGCTCTCCCTGCGCGCGGCGCAGGAGGCCGGCGAACGCGCATGGCAAGGCAGCCTCGATCTCGGCCGCAGCGAGGAAACGGTAGGGCTCGACGCCGAGGGCTTCGGCTGGCGCGGTCAGCACTATCCCTGGCCGGACCCGCCGCGCGAGCGCACCCTGCTTTACTGGGACGGCGGCGCTTTCGCCCCGGTACAGCGCTTCGGCGGATCGCTGATCAAGCTGGTGCCCACCGACTGGCGGGCACCCACCTTCGAGATCGACGGGATCAAGATGCTGCCGACCTCGAAGGTGTCGCCGTGGGAGGACGCCGGACACAAGGTCGCGCTGGTCGCCCCGGCCGGCAAATGCATCCTCGACTGCTGCGGCGGTCTCGGCTACTACGCGGCCTGGTGTCTGGCCGGCGGCGCGGCGGCGGTCGAGAGCTTCGAGAAGAACCCCGACGTGCTCTGGCTGCGCCAGCTCAACCCCTGGTCCCCCGACGCCGACGATCCCGCGAACGGCGGGCGCTTTCGGCTGACCCGTGCCGACATCTCAAAGCACATCGCTTCACTTCCGGATAGAAGCTTCGACGCGGTGATGCACGACCCACCGCGCTTCGGGATCGCCGGCGAACTGTACTCCCAGGTCTTCTACGACCACCTGGCCCGCGTGCTGCGCCCCGGCGGCCTGATGTTCCACTACACCGGCGCGCCCAACGCGAAGACCAGCGGCCGCGACGTGCCCGGCGAGGTCATCCGCCGACTCGAGCGGGCAGGCTTTGCCGCCGAGCGCCGGCTGGATGGGGTGTTCGCCAGGTCCAGAGCCGGGCGGATGCGGCAGAACGGGTAGTCCGGGCGCATTCTTGCCGTTCGCCGCGCCTTCGGATGTGCGGGCTTTTCGTAGGAGCGGACATGGCCGCGACCGCGGAGGTTCGCCCTTGCCGCGGTCTGTGGTTAATACGCCATGCCGCGGTCGCGCCCATGTGCGCTCAGACAGTCGGGCTGCGTTGGGCTTCAGCGAAGCCCCATAGGGTGTGCCTTGGGCGCACCGATTCGGGCGTTCGGACGGTATGTCCGGTGCGGCCAGCCGCACCCTATGCACGTCTGCTTTGCGCCCGGAACGCGCACCCGGATCGACTCGATCCTCTCGGATCCTGATTGACGGCGCTCTGCGCCAGAGTCGGGACTCCGGGCAGTGTCATGGCTTACCCGCAGAGCCCCTACGGGTGAGCGCCCGCGCCTAGCCCGTCTCGGCCAGGGCGGCGCGCATGTAGGCACGCGCATCCTCGGCCAGATCCTCGTGGTCGAGAGCAAAGCGGATGGTGGCCTCGACGAGGCCGATCCGGCTGCCGCAGTCGAAGCGACGGCCCTCGAACTCATAGGCCAGTACGGTGTTGCTCTCGGTCAGCCGGGCGATGGCATCGGTGAGCTGGATCTCGCCACCCTTGCCCGGCTCGGTCTGGCGCAGCAGCTCGAAGACCTTGCCGGACAGCACGTAGCGACCGACCACGGCGCGGGTGCTGGGGGCGACGTCGGGTGCCGGCTTCTCGACCATGCCGTGGATGCGCGCCGGGTTGCTGCTGTCACCAGCGGTGTCGACGATGCCGTAGCTTCCCGTCTGCGCGCGCGGCACGTCCTGCACCGCGATCACGCTGGCGTTGCGCGAATGGGCGATGTCCACCATCTGGCCGAGCGCGCCGCGACCGCGGCTCCAGATCAGGTCGTCCGGCAGCAGCACGGCGAAGGGCTCGTTGCCGACCACCGGCTCGGCGCAGAGCACCGCGTGGCCAAGGCCCAGCGCCTCGGCCTGGGTGACGAACACCGCCCGCACATGCGGCGGCAGCACCTCGCGGATCATCGTCAGCAGCTCGGTCTTGCCCGAGCGCTCCAGCTTGTGCTCGAGCTCGTAGGCCTTGTCGAAATAGTCGGCGACGGCGTGCTTGTAGCGGTTGGTGACGAAGACCAGGGTGTCGCAGCCGGCCTCGATCGCCTCGTCCACCGCGTACTGGATCAGCGGCTTGTCGACGATCGGCAGCATTTCCTTGGGCACGGTCTTGGTCGCCGGCAGGAAGCGGGTGCCGAGACCGGCGACGGGGAATACGGCCTTGCGGACTTTCAGCATGGTGGGATTCCAGTCTGGTGATCGGGTGCGGTCGGCGGTCAGGCGCTGCGGTGCAGGCTGACCACCTGCGATTCGGCCTCGGGACGATACTCCGGAACCCAGTCCGAGAGCAGCCGGCGCAACTCGACCTCGTCAAAGCGCAGGCTCGCCTGACGGGCCTGGTGCAGGGCCGCGTCCAGCGCGGCGCGCGGCAGCGGCCTTCCCTGGGCCAGCCAGATCTTCGGGTGCCGTGTGTGCTCGTAGCTTTCCTGGGCGTGGAAGATCTCCTCGAACAGCTTTTCGCCCGGGCGCAGGCCGGTGTAGACGATCGGAACGTCGTGGTCCGGCACCTTGCCGGTGAGCAGGATCATCTGCTCGGCGAGATAGCGGATGCGCACCGGCTCTCCCATGTCGAGGGCGAACAGTTCGCCGCCCTCGCCGAGGGTCATCGCCTGCAGGATCAGCTGGCAGGCCTCGGGAATGGTCATGAAGTAGCGGGTGATCTCGGGGTGGGTGACGGTCACCGGCCCGCCGCGGCGGATTTGCTCGCGGAACAGCGGCACCACCGACCCGGCCGAGTCGAGCACATTGCCGAAGCGCACGGTGACAAAGCGGGTCTCGCCCTCGCCCGCCAAGGCCTGGCAGACGATCTCCGCCCAGCGCTTGGTGGCCCCCATCACGTTGGCCGGATTGACCGCCTTGTCCGAGGACACCAGAAGGAAGCATTCCACCTTGTGGCGCAGGCAGGCGAGCGCCAGTACCTGGGTGGCCAGCACGTTGTTGCGCACCGCCTCGCGCACCTGCGGCTGCAGCAGCGGGACGTGCTTGTAGGCCGCCGCGTGGAAGACCAGCTGCGGGCGCGCGGTGGACAGCGCATGGTCGACCGAGGCGGCGTCGCCGGCGTCGCCCAACAGGCAATCGATCAGCACATCCGGGAAGGCCGCGCGCAGCTCCTGCTCGATGCGGTAGAGGTTGTACTCCGACTGTTCGAGGATGGTCAGCCGTTCGACGCCAAGGCGGGCGACCTGCCGGCACAGCTCCGAACCGATCGATCCACCTCCCCCGGTGACGAGGACCCGCTTGCCCGAAAGCGCCAGACGGATCGCCGACCAATCCAGCTCGACCGGCTCACGGCCAAGCAGATCCTCGATGGCCACTTCCTTGAGCTCGGAGAACGAGCTGCGGCCCTCGACCACGTCGCGCAGCCGCGGCACGGTGCGGAAAGGCAGACCACTGCCCTCGCAGAGCTCGACGACGCGCTGCATCTGCTGGTTGCTGGCGCCGGGAATGGCGATCAGCAGCATCTCGGCGGCCACCTCGCGGGCCAGTTCGCCCACCCGGTCGATGCCACCCAGCACCGGCACGCCGTGGATGCGCGAGCCGCGCAGCGCGCGGTTGTCATCAAGGAAGCCGACCGGGCGCAGTCGGTTCTCGCGCTTGAGCTCACGCAGAAGGGTCTCGCCGGCGCGTCCGGCGCCGAGGATCAGGACGCGCCGCTCGCCGCTGCGGCTCGGTCCGCCGTAGCGGCTGTCCTTCCAGTAGCGATAGATCAGCCGCGGCGCGCCCAGCAGGACCAGCAGGATCAGCGGATACAGGAACAGCACGCCGCGGGACACGCCCTCGAGGCGCGAGAACAGGAACATGCCAAGGGTGATCGCCAGGGTGCCGAACAGCGCTGCACGCGCGATGTTCCACAGATCCGGCAGGCTGGCGAAGCGCCACAGGCCGCGGTACAGGCCGGTCCACCAGAAGACCATGGCCTGTGCCGCCAGCACCACCCACAACGCCTCGCTCCACCACGGCACGTCGCGCGGCTCGCGCAGCCTCGAGGCGATGATCCAGGCCAGCCAGACCATGCCGAGGTCGTGCAGCACCACCGCCACCCGCGGATGGATGAGGCCAACCCAATGAGCCAGTCGTTTCACCGCAACGCTCTCCTGCGCCTGCGCGTCAGCACTCGCCGACGACCTTGCCACCAGAGCAGCCCGCCGGCCAGATACAGTCCGGCCACCAGCGACCACTCGCCCTGCGGCCGCAGCAGGAAGAAGGCGCCCATGGCCAGCGTCCAGCCTGCATACGCGGTGGTCACCGCGGCATGGCTGGCCCCGCTTCGGACCAGCCACTGGTAGAGATGTTCCCGATGGGCCCGGGCGAGGTTCTTGCGCGCGCGGGCCCGCGCGGCCAAGGTCAGGCCGCCATCGATCAGGAAAGCCGAGGGCAACAGGGCCAGGGCGGCGAGGCCAGCCGCCCCCTCGCGCCAGGCGAGCAGGCCGAGCAGGCCGACCATCAGGCCCAGCGCCCCGCTGCCGACATCGCCGAGGAAGATCCGTGCGCGGGGGAAGTTGAACGGAAGAAAGCCCAGGCAGGCCACGGCCATGCCGAAGGCCAGCGTGGCCATTGCCGGATCGACGAAGCCCAGCATGACGCCGAGCAGGGCGGCCACAAGGCCGGCCTGCGAGACGGCGAGGCCGTTGATGCCGTCCATGAAGTTGCACAGGTTGATCGCGACCATCACAGCGAGCGCGGCCAGCGGCCAGACCCAGGGCGCGGCATCGGGCAGCAGCATGCCCACTGCCAGCAGCGCGGCGCCGGCGTGCACCGCAAGGCGCTGCCCGGGACCCAAGGGGCGGTGGTCATCGACCCAGCCGATCACCGCCACAGCGAACAGCGCGGTGCCCAGCGCCACGGCGTCCCAGGCTGCGAGGGTGCCGCGCAGGCCCAGCGCGCTGATCACCACCAGCAGGGTCGCGACCGGCGCTGCGCCGCCGCCGCGCGGGGTCGGTGCGCGATGCGAGCGGCGCTGGCCGGGCGCATCGATCAGCCCGCGGCGGCGTCCGTAGTCGATGGCCAGCACCGTGAGCATGGCCGTTCCGGTGGCACAGAGGATCAGGATCAGGAGCACGGGCTATTCGCCAGCCGGACCGTGGATCGGCTTGACGCTGCCCCAGGTCTTGCAGCTCGGGCACTGCCAGTGGTGGATGCGCGCGCCGAATCCGCAGCGCCCGCAGCGGTAGGCGGCCACGCCCGCCACCAGCTGCTCGCCAAGTTGTTTGAGCACGAGCAGCAGGTCGCGCCCGATGGGTTCGTCCTCGGCCAGGCTGAGGTCGATCAGCGCGCCCTGCCCGCGCACCGACGGGCGTCGACGCAGCTGCTGGGTGAGGAAGGCGACGGCCTCGCCATGGCCCTCCTCGCGCTCGATCAGCCGTGTCAGTGCCAGCAACGGCGTGACGCCCGGGTTGCGCTCGAGCATCTCGTGCAGGAAGGCCCTGGCGCGGTGCTGCTCATCGCGACGCTGGTAAGCCGCGAGCAGGGGCGGCAGCAGCTCGGGAAGAATCTCGGGGTCGTGCCGGGCGACCCGTTCGAAAACCCGGATCGCCGCCTGGTCATTACCTTGGGCAACCTCCATTTGACCTTCGATCAGCCCGGCGCGCACGCAGTTGGCCTCGGCGGAGTAGGCCCGATCCAGGTGCTCCCGGGCGAGCTGGAAATCACCCCGCTGCCGGGCCCGCTCGGACAACTCGCAATGGAACTGGGCGACCAGCTTGCCCATCGGCTCGCCGGTGCGCGCCTCGAGCCGCTGGGCGTAGTCGATGGCCTTCTCCCAGTCGCGCTCCTGCTGGTAGATGGAGATGAGGTGACGCAAGGCCTGCGGCGCGACCTGGTCGGCCTTCTCGAGGTCGCAGAACAGGGTCTCGGCGCGATCGAGCAGGCCGGCGCGCATGTAGTCCTCGCCCAGTTCGAGCACGGCGTAGGTTTTCTGGTCCTCGGACAGGCCCGGCCGGGCGATCAGGTTCTGATGCAGGCGGATGGCGCGGTCGACCTCGCCGCGGCGGCGGAACAGGTGACCCAGGGCAAAGTGGGTCTCGACCGTGCGCTTGTCCACCTCGGCGATCTCAAGGAATACCTCGATCGCCTTGTCCGGCTGTTCGTTGAGCAGGTAGTTCAGGCCGCGGAAGTAATTGGTCGAGAGCTTGCTGACCCGCTGTCCGACCGTGCGTGCCCCGCCCTTGCGACCGGCATACCAGCCGGACAGCGCTGCCACGGGCAGCAGCAGGAACAGCAGCGCGAGTTCGGTCACGCGCGGTCCTGCTCGACCGGCTCCAGCGCCGTGCCCACGGCACGCTGCTCGTCGCGACGCGCCCGGCGCAGGCGGCGCTGCAGGGGCCAGATCACCGCCAGCCAGAGGCACAGGCCGGCGACAAGGGCGCCGACCAGGGCGGCGCCGATCAGCGCGGCGCCGGTGCTCAGGGAGAACTGCAGGTAGTGCAGGTTGATCGCCACATCGCCGTCATTCAGGGCGCCGAAGGCGAGGCCCAGAGCGACCACCACCAGAACCAGCAATCCGCGAAGCCAGCGCATCGTGGAAGGCCCGTCAGCTGCGCGAGCGGTTGACCCGCTCACGCAGCTCCTTGCCAGGCTTGAAATGCGGCACGTACTTGCCGGGCAGCGCCACCGAGTCGCCGGTCTTCGGGTTGCGGCCGACGCGCGGCGGGCGGAAATGCAGCGAGAAGCTGCCAAAGCCGCGGATCTCGATACGCACGCCGTTGGCCAGCGAGTCGCTCATCTGGTCGAGCAGGGTCTTGACCCCGAGGTCGACGTCGTCGGGCTTCAGGTGGGGCTGACGCTGGGTCAGCGTCTCGATCAGTTCGGACTTGGTCATGCCAGGCGCTGCGCTGCGTTGGTGGCCCATGGCCGGAAAGCCGAATCCTAGCGCATCGCGCGCCACAATGCGCGCAGAAATGCGCGCCAAGTTAGTGATTCCAATAAAAAAAGCGCCGCCCGGAGGCGGCGCTTCGAAACCCTCGGGGCGGGCCGCGGCCCGCCGGCGGGTCTTACTCCGACTTGTTGCCCAGCTGCTCGCGCAGCAGCGCGCCCAGCTTGGTGGTGCCGCCGGAGGCATTGCTGTACTCCTCCAGGGTCTCGCGCAGGTCGGCCTCGTCCTTGGCGCGGATCGAGAGCTGCAGGGTGCGGCCCTTGCGATCCATACCCATGAACTTGGCCTCGACGGCGTCGCCCACCTTGAGGTGGGTGGTCGCATCGTCCACACGCTCCTTGGCGATGTCCGAGGCGCGGATGTAGCCCTCGATGCCCTCTTCCAGCTCGATCGTGGCGCCCTTGGCGTCCACTTCCTTCACCGTGCCGTTGAGGATGCTGCCCTTCGGATTGGCGGCCATGAACTGGCCGAACGGATCCTGCTCGAGCTGCTTGATGCCCAGCGAGATGCGCTCGCGCTCCGGATCGACCGCCAGAACCACGGCATCAACGTTGTCGCCCTTCTTGAAGTTGCGGACGATGTCGTCGCCGGTGGCGTTCCAGCTGATGTCGGACAGATGCACCAGACCATCGATGCCGCCGTCCAGGCCGACGAAGATGCCGAAGTCGGTGATCGACTTGATCTGGCCCCCGACGCGGTCGCCCTTCTTGAAGTTCTGGGCGAAGGTCTCCCACGGGTTCTGGGTGCACTGCTTGATGCCCAGCGAGATGCGGCGACGCTCCTCGTCGACGTCCAGGACCATGACCTCGACCTCGTCGCCGACCTGCACGACCTTGGACGGGTTGACGTTCTTGTTGGTCCAGTCCATCTCGGAGACGTGCACCAGGCCTTCCACGCCCGGCTCGATCTCGACGAAGCAGCCGTAGTCGGTGACGTTGCTGACCTTGCCGAACAGGCGGGTGCCGTTCGGGTAGCGACGCGCGATGTTGTCCCACGGATCCTCACCCAGCTGCTTGAGGCCCAGCGACACGCGATTGCGCTCGCGGTCGAACTTCAGCACGCGGACCTGCAGCTCGGCACCGACTTCCACCACCTCGGACGGGTGACGGACGCGCTTCCACGCCATGTCGGTGATGTGCAGCAGGCCGTCGATGCCGCCGAGGTCGACGAACGCGCCGTAATCGGTGAGGTTCTTGACCACGCCCGGCAGGATGGCGCCCTCGACCAGGCGCTCCATCAGCTTCTCGCGCTCCTCGGAGTACTCGCTCTCGACGACCGCGCGACGGGAAACGACCACGTTGTTGCGCTTGCGGTCGAGCTTGATGATCTTGAACTCGAGTTCCTTGCCCTCAAGGTAGGCCGGGTCGCGCACAGGGCGCACATCGACCAGCGAACCAGGCAGGAAGGCACGGACGTCCTTGATGTCGACGGTGAAGCCGCCCTTCACCTTGCCGCTGATGCGGCCGGTGATGGTCTCGCTCTTCTCCATCGCCTCTTCGAGCTCGTCCCACACCATCGCGCGCTTGGCCTTCTCGCGCGACAGCACGGTCTCGCCGAAGCCGTTTTCGAGCGCATCCAGCGCCACCTTGACCTCGTCACCGACGCCAACGTCGATCTCGCCTTCCTCGTTACGGAATTGCTCGATCGGGACGATGCCTTCGGACTTCAGGCCGGCGTTGATGACGACGACGTCATTGCGGACTTCGACGACCACGCCGACGACGATGGCGCCGGGCTTGAGCTTGGAGAGCTTTTCGCTCTGCTCGAACAGTTCGGCAAAACTTTCAGTCATGAGTTGGGTTCCGGTTGAACACACGGGCCACCGTCATAGGCGACCCACCATGTTGTGGTGCCAGAGGCACCGTTGCATAGAAAAAGCCGACGCATCGTGCGCCAGCCACCTGTCCGCTGCGCGAGCGGGACTCGTAACGCGGTGCGAGAGAAAGGGCGGCTAGCGGGCGGGGCTGGCCTGGCGCAGGGAATCCGGCAGCAGGGACAGCACCCGTTCGACCACCGCATCGATCGGCACGCCGGTGGAATCGACTGTTACTGCGTCTTCGGCAGGTTTCAGCGGCGCCACCGAACGCTGGGCGTCTCGGGCATCGCGCGCGAGGATCTCGCGCAGCAGACTGTCAAGTGTAACCTCAAGCCCCTTTTCGCTCAACTGCTTATGCCGCCTGCGGGCACGCTCCTCGGCGCCGGCGGTGAGGAACACCTTGTACGGAGCATCGGGGAAGATGACCGTCCCCATGTCGCGACCATCGGCGACCAGGCCCGGGGCCCGCCTGAAGGCCCGTTGGCGCTCGACCAGGACCGCCCGTACGCCGGGATTCGCGGCAATCGCCGAGGCCGCGGCGCCGGCGGTCTCGGTGCGCAGTTCATCGGTGGCGTCGACGCCGTCCACCAGGACCCGCGGCTCGCCATCGGGGCTGTCGCGGAAGCCCACCACGGTGCGCTCGGCGAGGCGCTGCAGGGCGTCGGGATCGGCCAGATCGACATCCTCCCAGCCGGCCGCCACCCCGACCGCCCGGTAGAGCGCGCCGGAATCGAGGAAGTGCCAGCCAAGGCGGGCCGCCACGAGGCGGCTGATCGTGCCCTTGCCCGAGCCGGAGGGACCGTCGATGGTGAGAACCGGAATCATGCTGTTCATGGCCGCGGATTGTAGCCGCTCGCGGCTCAGCCGCCGCTGGCCGGCGGCGCTGCCTTGCGGCTTTCGACGTAGTAGGTCACCCGCTGCCGCGGATTGAGGTAGGCACGCACATCGCCGGGCACCAGCACCGGGCGCAGGCCCTCGGCGATGCTCAGGCCCTCCTCGGCCTGCAGGTCCAGGATCAGGGCAGCCTCCTGCGGGATGTCCGGGTCGTAGACCAGCACCTGCGGACGCAGCGCCTGCTGCGCGTTGACCGAGACCACCATGCCGAAGCGCTCGTCGGACAGGCGCACCAGGGTACCCGGCGGATAGACGCCAAGGGTGCGGATGAGCAGGCGCATCAGGCGCTCGTCGAGGGCATGCCTTTGTTTGGCAAACAGCTGGGCCAGGGCCTCGTGCGGGGTGACCGCGCGGCTGATGTCATGCGGGTTGCACTGGTTGTCGTAGGCGTTGATCAGGCCCAGGATGCGGCCGAACAGGCCGATCTCGGCACCGCCGATCTTCAGCGGGTAGCCGCTGCCATCGAGTCGCTCGTGGTGCTGGGCGATCGCGGTAACCGCTGGCTTGGACAGGCCGACCTTCTGGGCGATGCCGACGCCGATCTTGACGTGGGTCTCGTAGAGCGCCTGCTCGGACTTGTTCAGCGGCTCCCGCTTGCCGAACAGGGTGCCCGGCAGCTCGCCCTGACCGATGTCGTGGAACAGCGCCGCCATGCCCAGCTGGTGCAGCTCGTCGCGGCGCAGCTTGAGTGCCTTGCCGAGGGTGAGCGCCAGCACCGAGACGTTCAGCGAATGGAAGTAGACGTCCTCGCCCAGCGACTGGCTCATCGAGTGGATCTGGGTATCGCCTTCGGCAAGCAGGGTGTCCAGCAGCTCGCTGACCAGGGCGTCGCCCTGGCTTGCCGCCTCCTCGGGGCGCGAATGCATGACCCGGGTGATCTGCCGCAGCTTGTCGGCAGCCCGGGTGAACGTCTTCTCGACCTCGGCGATGCGCGAGCGCAGCCTGCCAAGGCGCTCGACCCGCGCCTGCTTCTCGGCCATGGCCTTCAGCTCTTCCGGCGGCGGCGGGGGCGGCGCCTTGGGCGCCACCGCCTCGGCCAGCGCCTCCTGCGCGTGGGCCAGCGGCAAGGGCTCGGCCTCGCTGCGCGCCGGATCGTAGCGGATCTGCTTCAGGCCGAGGCGGTGCAGGGTTTCGATCTGAGCCGCATTGCGGATCTTGAACCGGTTGAAGGCGAACGGATGCTCCATCCACGACAGGTCGAGATGCACGTACAGGCCCACGCAGAGCTGCTCGGGTTGCAGGGCGGGCAGATCGGCCATCGAGACAGGCGGGCTCGTGCGGGGGGACGCCACAAGGATCGGCGGAAGCGCCGCGCCCGTCCAGCATCCCGCCCGGCACCTGCAGGCGGGCGCACGAATCGCGCTCGGCCGGGCTGTCCCTGAGATCTCTCGGCCCCGACGGTGGGGGGGGGCTCTGCCCGCCTTTCCCTGGAGACGCGACCCACTGCACTTGCGCGCCTCGAATAGGGCGGCAATGCGCAGGACGGGCGCGAAGCGGAGGTTCACCACCGCCCCCGGTCGGGCCGGCTCTTCGTAGGAGCGGACATGGCCACGACCGCGGAGGTTCGCCCTGGCCTCGGTCTGTGGAGAACACGCCACGCCGCGGTCGCGCCCATGTGCGCTACGGTCGGGCTTCGCTGCGCGTTGGCGAAGACGCATAGGGTGCGCCTTGGGCGCACCGATACGGGCGTTCGGACGGTACGCCCGGTGCGGCCAGCCGCACCCTTATGAACGTCTTCCTTGCGCCCTGATGTGACGTTCCCGGGCCGACCGAATCGCGCTGAGGCGGCGGCCGCCTGATTGAAGCCGCGAGATATCCCGCTCAGGCCGTTCGGCCCTCGCCTCGCCCCAGAGCCACAACGCAGAGCGCCCAACCGAGCATCAGGCCGAATCCGCCGACGGGCGCCAGGCGGGTGGGCAGATCGAACAACGCGGCACCAATGAGACTGCCGCTGAACAAGGTCACCGCGAGCAGCAGGATCCACCGCACCCAGACGAGCACCGCGCCGCACCGTCCGAGCAGGGCCAGCACGGCCAGTGCGTGGAACATCATGTACAGGGCGGCATGGCTCAGCCGCTGGGCATCGACCGGCTCGGCGGCGTGCGCGGCATAGGCGCCTAGCGCCACCGCGGCCGCGCCGATCAGGGCCGCGACCCCTGCCGCCGCGCGGCCCGGCAAGGGCGCGGGCGATGCGTCGGCAGGGGTCGGTACCATCGGCTAGTCCTTCGGCTTGAGGTAGGCCTCAAGCTCGCGGTTGAGGTTGCCGGCCTTGTAGGTCGGCAGCTGGAAGCTGTGCCCGGCGAAGCGTGCGTTCAGTGCCTCGACCTCTTCGCGCAGGGTCGCCAGGCGCTGCTCGCGGTGGGCCGCCGGATCGCTGACCGCCAGCGGAGCTTCGGGCGCGACCTCCTCGCCCTCCTCCTCGCCCTGCCCGGCCGCGTCCCCGGCTTCCTCGCCATCGGCCGCCTGCTGCTTGGCTTCCCAGTCCGCCTTGGCAGCGGCCTGTGCTGCCTCGATCGCCTTGCCGGCCCGGGCCTCGTCGAGGCTGGCCTGCAGCTGGGCCCAGGACTTGCCCTCGGCTTCCCAGCTGGTCACCGCGATATCAAGACCATCGGTGGTCCGGAAGATCGCCTTGCGCTGCGGCTCCTGGGCCGGCTGCGCCTCGGCGCCGGCCACATCGTCGATGCGCAGGCCCTGCAGGAAGCCAGCGGTGGCATCGGCAACGAAAGCGCTCTGCGGCTCGCGGCCGCGCGGCAGATTGGCGAGGATGAAGTCGCCATCATCGGCCTCGCTGGCGACGATCTCGACCTGGTCCTTGCCGGCGCTGACGCTGACGCTGGCGATGCGATCGGGCTGGATGTCGGTGAGTGACTTCTGCAGCCAGTTGGCGGCGTTCTTCTCCACCGCGACGTTCCGGTCGATCTGCCAGCTCTGCGCCTCACCGGCCGGGCGCACATAGGTGCCGGTGCCGGTATTGACGTTCTGGCCGACGATGATCGCCAGCGGCTCGCCGCCGCCCTCGATAGTCAGCTTCACGCCCTGGGCGTCCTCGGCGCTCACGTCCTCGACGCCGAGCCGGTCGTAGAGTTCCGGTTTCGCGGTCTTGGCCTGTACACGCTTGGCCTCGGCCAACCCCAACAGAAGGGTGCGCAGGGCGCCCGAGTCGGCCGGATAGTCCTTCTCGACCAGTCGCCAACCGTCCTCACCCTGCTCGAGGGTGGCGATCACCCGGTCTCCGGCGCCCGTCAGCGTCACCTTCTGCACGGCGGGCAGGCGCTCGGCCAGACCCGGCAGGGCCGGCGTCTGCAGGGCGGCCTCCTGGCTGGGGCGGCGGGCAGCGCTGTACCAGAGGGCAGCGCCCAGCAGGGCGACCGCCACCACGGCGAGGATCAGGGTCTTCTTGGCACTCATGCGGCAGCCTCCTTGCGACGGCGGGCGCGCCAGAACGCAAATCCGACGGCCACCAGGGTGACCAGCAGCGGCACGCCCACGATGTTGATGAACTTCAGTCGCGCCCCCAGGGACTGGATGTCGGCATCCAGCTGGCGACGCACCTGGCGCAGCTCCTTGCGGATGCGCAGCTTCTGGTCCTGGAAACGCTGAAGCTCAGCGCTCTGCTCCGCGGTGAGCAAGGTCGAGCCCTGGTCATCGCGCGCGCTCTGCAGCTCGGTCAGGCGCTGCTCGGTCTCGGTCAGCTCGGCCTGCAGCTCCTGCTCCTTGGTCCGGAAGCGATCATCTGCCTGGCGGCGCAGCGCCTCGACCGTGGTGAACGGCCGGTTGGAGGTCGGCCGGGTGCGCACCTTGATCAGGTCGGTCGAGCCGGTCAGGTTGTCGACCGCATTGATCACGAAGTTGCCGTTGTCGGCAAAAGCGTTCATCACCTTCTGACCGAAGAACTGCTGCACCTGCACCCACATGCGGTCGGCCAGCAGGTCGGTGTCGGCGACCAGCACGATGGCGGCCTCGCCCTCGCTCTCGGCGAGGTGCCCTTCCCCACTGCGATCCGGGAAGGCGGTCTTCAGCTTGCCGCCGAGGCGCGCGGCCAGCATGTGGCGCTGTCCGTCAGGGCTGAAGTCGGTGAACAGCTGCTCGGGATCGGGCAGGAAGCGAATCCGCTCGCTGCCCACGGTCATGCTGCTGGCCGAGGTCTGGGCCAGGGCCTGCAGGGTCGTGGTGGCGCCTTCCGCGGGCTCGAAGTACCCCACCGAGGACAGGTTCACCGTGCCCAGCTCGGCCGAGATCACATCGTCCTGGTTGAGCTGCGAGGGCTCGAGGCCGAGTATCCCGAGGTGCCGGGTCGGCGGCTGGTCCGGCTGGGTCTGGATCTGCAGCGCGGCCTGGGCATCGAGCACGACGCGATCGGGGTCGTACTTCACGCCCCAGGCCTTGAACAGGGGCGCGAGGTCCGATGATTTCGACTCGAACATGGCCTGGGTCGGGTCGGCGCCCTGCCCGGCCTGCTCCATCTCTGCATGCGGGTCGACGAACACCAGAAGGCGACCGCCGCGCAGCACGAACTGGTCGATGGCGTACAGCGTGTCGCTGGACAAGCCCTTGGGATGCACCAGCATCAGCAGCTGCACGTCCTCCTCGATGCTGGTCGCCGTCGGCTCGATGCGTTTGACGTCGAACAGGTTGCGCATCTCGGTGTAGACCACCACGCCGTCGGTCACCCGCCGCGTCGCCGGGTCGAATCCGGGGCCGATATCCAGCGTGCTGATCACCCCGACCACCGGCTTGTCCTCGCCGGACAGGCCGCTGATCAGTTTGGCGATGTCGTACTCGAGGAAGGCTTCCTTGTCCGGCTGGAAGAACGGGATGGCCATCTGGCCGTCGGTGCTGTTGCTGCCGGCAAGGCCAAAGAACAGCGAGCCTGCGCCCTGGCCGAGCGGCACGGCCTGCAGGCCAAAGGCCGTGGCCCGGTCCTCCTCCTCGGAGAACGGCTGCGGGTCGATGACCTCGAGCTTGATCGTGCCGCGCGACTCGGCGGCGATCTCCTCCAGCAACTCGCGCACACGGTTGGCGTAGGTGCGCAGCTGCGGGATGTTCTTGGTGGCGCTCTCCGAGAAGTAGAAGGTCAGCTGCAGCGGCTCCTCGATACGCTCGATGATCGCGCGGGTGCCCTCAGAGAGGGTGTACAGACGGTTCTCGGTCAGGTCGAGGCGCAGCCCGCGGAGCAACGCGGCGCTGAGCACCACGGCGGCGATGAACAGCAGGCCGAGCACCACCAGGGTGGTGCCGGTGAGGGTACGTCGAGTAAGCAGATTCATGTCGGCGTGCTCTCTTCGATCAGTCGGCTTTCTTGAGGTCGATCACCACGGCGCAGGCATACAGCCAGAAGCCGATGGTGAGCAGGAAGAACACCACGTCGCGCAGGTCGACCACGCCCTTCGCGATGGCCGCGAAATGGGTCAGGAAGCTGAGCTGGGCGACGGCGTCCACCACCAGCTGCGGGAAGATCGCGCCGATCGCGTCGAGCACCAGCGGGAAGCCGGCCAGCAGCATCAGGAAGCAGACCACCACGGTCAGGATGAAGGCGATGACCTGGTTGCGGCTGGCCGCCGACAGGCAGGCGCCGATGGCAAGGAAGGCGCCGGCCATCAGCAGGCTGCCGAGGTAGCTGGCCAGGATCACGCCGTTGTCGGGATCGCCGAGGTAGTTGACCGTGATCCAGACCGGGAAGGTCAGCACCAGGGCCAGGGCGATGAAGGCCCAGGCGGCGAGGAACTTGCCGAGCACGGCCTGCCACATGGTGACCGGCAGGGTCAGCAGCAGCTCAATGGTGCCGCTCTTGCGCTCCTCGCTCCACAGCCGCATCGACACCGCGGGGATCAGGAACAGGTACAGCCAGGGATGGAAGTTGAAGAACGGCTGCAGGTCGGCCTGGCCGCGCTCGTAGAGTCCGCCAAGGTAGAAGGTCAGCGCCCCGGCGAGGGTCAGGAAGATGACGATGAAGACATAGGCCAGCGGCGTGGCGAAGTAGGCGCGCAGCTCGCGGCGGAAGATGGCAAGGGTCGGGTTCATGCGCGTGCTCCTTCACGCTGGGCCGGCACGGTGGTGATCTGGCGGAAGACCTCGTCGAGGCGCCCCTGCTCCCATTGCAGCTCGGAGAAGTCGACCTTCTGCGCGCGCAGGAAGTCGCTGACCGTCTCGAACAGAGCGGCACCGGGCCTCGGGAAGACGGTCAGGCGGCCGTCCTGGGCGTCGATCTCGACCGCGGCCACGCCGGGCAGGCGCTGCAGGCCCTCGCGCAGAACCGCGGGGTTCTCGCAGGTCAGCGACACCGCGCCGTGGTAGCGCGAGCGCGCCTCCAGCTCGGCCGGGGTGGCATCGGCCAGCAGCTTGCCCTGGGCAATGATCACTGCCCGGGTGCAGACCGCATGCACCTCCTCCAGGATGTGGGTGGAGATCACGATGATCTTGTCCCGGGCCATCGAACGGATCAGTCCGCGCACCTCGTGCTTCTGGTTCGGGTCGAGGCCGTCGGTGGGCTCGTCGAGGATCAGCACCTGCGGATCGTGGAGGATCGCCTGGGCGAGGCCAACGCGGCGCTTGAAGCCCTTGGACAGTGTGTCGATCGGCTGCTGCAGCACCGATTCCAGCTGCAGCCGGCCGACCACGTCGTCGATCCGCTTGCGGCACTTCGCGGCGTCGAGGCCGCGCACGTCGCCGACGAACCGGAGGAACTCCACGGGCGTCATCTCGCCGTAGCTGGGCGCACCTTCCGGCAGGTAGCCGATCACGCGCTTGGCCTCCAGCGGCTGCTCCAGCACGTCGAAGCCGCAAACCTTCGCCGTGCCCGAGGTGGGCGCGAGGAAGCCCGCGATCATCTTCATGCTGGTCGACTTGCCGGCGCCGTTCGGGCCAAGGAAGCCGAGCACTTCACCGGGCGCGACCTTGAAGCTGATCGCGTCGACCGCGGTGAACGCCCCATAACGTTTGCACAAGCTCTGCGTCTCGATCATTTCCCTCTTTCCTGGGCAATGCCATCCGTGGGCCCTTGGTGGGCCGGACGTCGTCTTGGGTCGGCGCCACCCCCTTGGCGGCGCTGTGGCCTATACCGCGGCGCGGGCGAAAAGTTCCCGCAATCCGCGACCGGGCCCTGAAAACGAACTGGCCCGCGCGAGGCGGGCCAGTCCGGGCGTTGCGGATTCCGCTTAGCGGATCGGCCAGTAGATCTTGAACTCGGCGTCCTCGGCCGCCGTCTCGGTGATGTCGGTGAGGTATTCCTCGAAGGCGCGGTCATGGACCTGGTGGCCGTGGGTGGCGGCGTAAGCTCGCAGCTGATCACGCAGCAGCGGCAGCGCAGCCGGATGACCCTGGTAGGTGGTGGTGACCACCTTGCCGCCGTAGGTCACGCCCTGCTGCACGGTGTCCGGCAGCTGAAGGCCCGCCAGCAGCGGCAGCGGGGTCGGCTCGGGCTCGGCCGGTGCCTGCGGCACGGGCTCGCCTGCGGCCTCGGCCTTGGCGACCGCTTCAGCGTGCGCCTCGGCGCGCTTGGCGGCTTCCTCGGCCGGATCGATGAAGCTCGGATCTTCCGGCAGGTTGAACGGGATCGCCACGTCGAACTCGTAGAACTCGCCGCCGAAATTGGTGGTGATCAGCCGCACCGGACCGGCGGCCTCGAGCTTGTTGGCAGCCAGCGCCTTGCGCAGGTCCTCGATGGCCTTGACCATGGCCTCCTCCACCGCGGTGATGTTGCGCTTGGCCTTCTGCTTGCTGAAGAGCATGTTCTGCGGCTCGACTTCCTCGTGGGCGATATCCACGGTGGTGTAATCGAAGCGCGGCATGGTGGCCAGCAGGCCGGCGACATGGCCCAGGGCCAGCTTGACGTCGTCGCCCACCGTGCGGTTCACGTAGAGACCCGCATAGCGTCCGAGCAGATCCCAGCCGTAGTCGACGGTGTAGGTCCAGGTAATCAACGTGGTCTTGCCCTGGCTTTCAATCTCGACGACGGCGCGCTTGTTCTCGCCCATGGCCGGAGACTGGATCTTGTACTCGATGCGCTCGGGATCCAGGTTGTCGACGATCTCGAAGGAGCCGCTGCCGACCTTCTCGTTCTCCGAGGTGTAGTACAGCTTGGCGCCGACGCCGCGCTCCTCGCCAGAGACCGAGAACTGGATGCTCGGATCCTTGGCGCGCAGGGGGTACCACTCCGGAAACCGTTTGAACCCGTTCATCAGGTCATAGACCATCCGCGGCGGATAGTTGGTCTCGATGGAGTGCTGGAACACCCGATCGCCGGGCAGGAAGAGGCCCACCGTTACGAACAGGGCGACGACGAGCAGGACGGAAATCAGCAATTCGAGCAGACGATACATTCAGGAGCTCCAGGGGCGATGACGGCCTCGCAGCCTTCGGCAACGGGCGGCTTCCGGCCTGGCCCGGGACGGCGCACAGCGGGCCGACCCGAAACCGGGGAGCCGGTATGCTAGCAGGGAAGCGTCCGGGCGACAGCACACCCCACCACCGCCGGCCCGCCCGAGGGCTCGGCCCGGCGTGCACCGGCGCTCAGACCAGCTTGAGCTCGAAGGCCTTGAGCACGGCGCGGGTGCGGTCGCGCACGCCAAGCTTGGAAAGAATGTTGGAGACGTGGTTCTTCACCGTGCCCTCGGCCACCCCCAGCGAGTTGGCGATCTCCTTGTTGCTGTAGCCGCCGGCCATCAGCCGCAGGATCTCGGTCTCGCGTTCGGTCAGCGGGTCGGGTCGGTCCAGGCTGGTGAAGTCGTTGTGCATCGCCTCAAGGCCGGAGAGCAGACGCTGGGTCACCGCCGGCTGCACCAGCGATCCGCCGGCGGCCACGGTCTGGATGGCATCGACCAGCTGGTCGAGCGAGACGTCCTTGAGCAGGTAACCGCGGGCACCGGCCTTGAGGCCGGCCAGCACCAGCTGGTCGTCGTCGAAGGTGGTCAGGATGATGGTCGGGCGCAGGGTGCCCTCTCCGGCCATGTGCTGCAGAGCCTCGAGTCCGGACATCACCGGCATGCGCATGTCCATCAGGACCACGTCCGGGTTGATCCTAGGGATCATGTCCACCGCCTGGCGACCGTCGGAGGCCTCGGCCACGACGCGGATGTTCTCCGACAGCTCCAGCAGCGAGCGGATGCCCTGCCGGACCAGCGTCTGGTCATCGACCAGCACCACCTTGATCAAGTTCTCGCTCACTCAGGCTCTCCCAGACGTGTCCAGACGTCCCAGCGGCAGCCAGGCGTCCACCGCAAAACCGCGGCCAGGCGCGGTGTCGACTTCCAACCGGCCACCATAATGTTCCAACCGCTCGCGCATGCCGCGCAATCCGTTGCCCGCGACCAGCGCATCGCAACCGTGGCCGTTGTCCCTTGATCGTATACGCACGCCGCGCTCCTCCGGCTGCACCGACAGCTCGAGCCGGGTGGCGTCGGCGTGGCGCACCGTGTTGGTGATGATCTCCTGCGCGCAGCGCAGGATGACCTGCGCCTTGGCCGGATCCGAGACTGCCAGGCTATCCGGGGCATCGAAATCGATGCGCAGGGCGGGTACTCCCTCGACCAGCGAATCCAGCGCCTCGCGCAGGTTGATCGCATCGTCCTCGCGGAGCTGGCTCACCGCCTCGCGGACGTCGGTGAGCAGCAGCTTGGCCAGGGACTGCGCCTGGCGCACGTGTTCCTGCGGCTTGCCGGTGGTGACGTGGCTGGCGACCTCGAGGTTGAGGCTGAGCGCCGTCAGGTGGTGGCCGAGCAGATCGTGCAACTCCCGCGAGATCCGCATGCGCTCGTTGAGTCGCGAACTCTCCGCCAGCAGGGCCCGGGTGGCGCGAAGTTCGGAGTTCAAGCGTCGCTGCTCGTCCCGCGCCTGGGCCTGCTGCCTGGCCACCAGGCTGGTGACGAAGACGAAGCTGGAGAAGCCGACGTAGAGCAGGGCCTGGAACACGGCGCCGGTCAGCGGGAACGCATGGCTGAGGGCGAACACCGGGGCCAGCGCCGCGTGCTGCAGGGTCATCCAGGCAACGCCCAGGCGGACCGACAGCACCCAGGGCAGCACACCCGAGACCACCATCAGCAGGATGCCGCCGAGCCCGCTGTCGCTGAAATGGCTGACGCCCAGTGCGCTGCAGGTCAGCACAGCCAGCGCCAGCACGTCCGCCGGCCGGCTCTGCCGGCGTCCAAGCCGGCTGGAAAGGTAAACGAACGCCGCGCCGAACAGCACGTAGCTGATGCGCCAGCCGAGTTGCCGGTCCGAGGTCAGCCCGCTGGCCTCGCCGAACAGCTCGGACTCCCAGATCATCGGCACGCCCACGCACAGCCAGGTGAATACGCCGGCAAGGCTGAGCAGGGTCGCGGGGGCAATGCGCAAGGGTGGCATCCGTCCAGTGTAGCGGCGCGCAGGCCTCCTCCCCCGTGCTCGAAGTCACCCCGGCGCTGCGCTGGCCGGGCGCGCGCTTCATGCGATAATCGGCGGTGACCTCGGGAGGGTCCGTGGGTTGCAGGAATACGGAGACAGGGAATGCCGATCACCATCCGCGATGTCGCCGAGCACGAGCTCGACTCGGTTCTCGCGCTGAACAATGCCGCGGGAATCAACATCTTGCCGCTGGATGCGGCCGGCGTGCGGCACTTCTACCGCAGTGCTGCCTACTTTCGTGTCGCCGAGGTTGACGGCCTGCTGACAGGTTTCCTGATCGCTCTGGACGCCAGTGCCGACTACGACAGCTCGAACTTCCTGTGGTTCCGCGAGCGCTACCCCGAATTCCTTTACATCGACCGCATCGTGATCGCCAGCCCGCGGCGCGGCGTCGGCGTCGGGCGCGCCTTCTACGCCGACGTCAACAGCTTTGCCGAAGTCCGCGTCCCGCAGCTGACCTGCGAGGTCTTTCTCGAGCCGCGCAACGATGTCGCCGTACTTTTCCACGGCACCTATGGCTTCCATGAGGTCGGCCAGCACGTGATGCCGGGCGTGGATCGCCGGGTGTCGATGCTCGCCAAGACGCTGTGCAGCTACCCCTTCGTCAAGCAGACCTATCTCGAACGGAACGGCCTGCCCGACGAGCCCTGGCTGCGCGACCGCAGCCTCCCGAGCCGCGCCGCGCAGCGCGCCACCGGCACCTGACCGGCATGCCGTCCGAACGTCCCGGCCTCGAACAGGCCGGTGAGCTGAAGATCGGCCAGGTGGGCATCGCCAACCTGCGCGTGCGCGAATGGAACGTCCCTGCCCTGGTCGCCGAGATGCGCGAACGGGTCGAGCGCGCGCCCAAGCTGTTCCAGCGCGCGGCCGTGGTGGTCGACATCGGATCGCTCAGCCGATGCCCCTCGGCCGGCGAGATGCGTGAACTGCTCGACGGCCTGCGCGACGCAGGCGTGCATCCGGTGGCACTGGGCTTTGGCACCACCGACACCGAGAAGCTCTCGATCGAGCTGGGCCTGCCCTTGCTGGCGAAGTTCCGCGCCCAGTACGAGTCCCGGGAAGCAGCGCCCGCCTCGGCAGCCCAGCCCGAGCCGGCGCAGCCGGCGGCCCCGGCCGCCCCTGCCCAGCCGGCCCCGGCCAAGGCTTCGGCCGCCGCAATGCTCGTCCACCCGCTGCGCTCGGGCCAGCAGCACTATGCCCAGGGCCGCGACCTGACCGTCTGCGCCGGGGTCAGCGCCGGGGCCGAGGTCATCGCCGACGGCTCGATTCACGTGTATGGTGCGCTGCGCGGGCGCGCCCTGGCCGGTGCCCAGGGCGACGAGGGCGCACGCATCTTCTGCCGCGAGTTCCATGCCGAGCTCGTGGCCATCGCCGGCCAGTACAAGGTGCTGGAGGACCTTCCGGAGGGCGTTCGTGGCCGCCCGGCCCAGGTCTGGCTGGAGAACGGCAAACTGCACGTGGCCGAGATGCCCTGATCCGGCCCGATTCCTTACACCACCTCGGAGTAGCGTTCCTTGGCTGAAATCATCGTTGTCACCTCCGGAAAGGGCGGCGTCGGCAAGACCACCACCAGCGCGTCGATCGCCTGCGGCCTGGCCAAGCGCGGCCGCAAGGTGGCGGTCATCGACTTCGACGTCGGGCTGCGCAATCTCGATCTGATCATGGGCTGCGAACGCCGGGTGGTCTACGACTTCGTCAACGTCATCCAGGGCGAGGCCTCGCTCAAGCAGGCCCTGATCAAGGACAAGCGCCTCGACAACCTGTTCATCCTGGCCGCCTCGCAGACCCGCGACAAGGATGCGCTGACCAAGGAAGGCGTGGAGAAGGTGCTCAAGGAGCTCGATGAGGACGGTTTCGACATCATCCTCTGCGACTCGCCCGCCGGCATCGAGAAGGGCGCGTTCCTGGCCATGTACTTCGCCGACAAGGCGGTGGTGGTGGTCAATCCCGAGGTCTCCTCGGTGCGCGACTCCGACCGCATCCTCGGCCTGCTCTCCTCGAAGACCCGCCATGCCGAACAGGGCAAGCGCGTTTCCGAGTACCTGCTGCTGACCCGCTACAGCCCGAAGCGCGTCGAGGCCGGCGAGATGCTGTCGATCGCAGACGTCGAGGAAGTGCTCGGCCTGAAGAGCATCGGCGTGATCCCGGAATCCACGGACGTGCTCAACGCCTCGAACAAGGGCGAGCCCGTGGTGCTCGACAGCGAGTCCCTGGCCGGTCAGGCCTACGAGGATGCGGTCGCCCGCCTGCTTGGCGAGGACCGGCCGATGCGCTTCACGCAGGTCGAGAAGAAGGGCCTGTTTTCCAAGCTGTTCGGAGGTTGAGCATGGCCCTGTTCGACTTCCTGCGCGTCAAGAAGAACACCGCATCCATCGCCAAGGAGCGCCTGCGCATCATCGTCGCGCAGGAGCGCAGCACCCGCGGCGGTCCGGACTACCTGCCCGAGCTGCAGCGTGAGCTGCTGGCCCTGATCAAGAAGTACGTCCACGTCGACGCCGACGCGGTCAAGGTCGACCTGGTCAAGGACGGCGAGCACGACGTGCTCGACATCTCGGTCTCGCTGCCCGAACGCGAGGGCTGACGCGCCCTCGCCCGCTGCCCGGTTCCCATAGGGATGGGCTGGCCGGACGGGGCGTGTCTGCCAACCCGGGCGCCTCGGCGTCGATGCCGACAGCGGGCGCAAACTGGACCTGGCAATGCCGCTGCACGTAGGAGCCAGCTTGCTGGCGATCGTTCCGTCCGGGGCGCCTATCGCCAGCAAGCTGGCTCCTACATTCGGGTTTTGCGGAAGGTCTGCTTCGCGCCCGTTTATCTCTTTGTCGACTGCGGGTGCTTCCCGCGCGAGGGTGGGCTAGCCCTCCGCTGCGGCCGCGGCCGCACGCCGGCCGCGTGCCGCGCGCGCCACCAGGCGGCCGGTGCCCATGCGGATATCGTCGAACAGGGCATAGATGGACGGCAGGAACAGCAGGCTGACGATGGTCGAGAAGATCAGCCCGCCGACGATGGCCCGAGCCATCGGGTAGTAGGCCGGGCCGTCGCCGCCGATCTGCGCGCCGCCCACGCACAGAGGCAACATGCCGAGGATGGTGGTGCCCATGGTCATCAGGATCGGCCGGAAGCGCTCGCGCGAGCCTTCCACCAGGGCATCCGTGCGCGAATGACCCTGGCGACGCAGCGCATTGATGTGCTCGAACATGACGATGCCGTTGTTCACCACCACGCCCATCAGCACCAGGATGCCGATCGAGGCCATGATGGTGAAGGTGGTACCCGTCAGCGCGAACAGCCAGAACACGCCCAGCGCCGAGAAGAACACGCTGGTGATGATCGCCGCCGGCATCAGCAGGGACTCGAACAGCGCCGCCATCACGATGTAGACCAGGGCCAGGGCGATGAGCGTGTTGAACATCATCTGCTCGGCCGCCTTGTTGTTGCGCTCGAAGCTGCCGCCCAGGCTGCTGCGGTAGCCATCCGGCAGGGTGATTTCCTTCATCACCTTCTCCAGCGCGCCACGGGCCTCTTCGGTGGTCTTCTCGGGCGCGAGGTTGGCCTGGATGGTCAGCGAGATCTGCCGGTCGCGTCGGGTGATCTGGTTGGCCGCCTTCTGCACCTCGACGCGGACCAGGGACAGCAGGGGCACCTCGGTACCATCGCCGCGGCGCAGCATCAGGGATGACAGATCGTCGACGCTGAAGCGCTCGGAGCCTGCGAAGCGGATCCACACCGGCACCTCGGCCTCGCCCTCGCGGAACTCACGCAGCGGCGACCCGCGCAGGGCGATGCCCACGTAGCGGGCCACTTCCTCCGCGGAAAAGCCGTAGGCCAGGGCACGCTCGCGATCCACCTCGATGCGGATCTCCGAGTTGGCGTCACCGGTGTCCACGCGAACGTCGCGCAGCTCGGGAATCGCGCTCAGCACGGGGATCAGCGAGGTCGCGATCTCCTCCAGCACCTCGCTGGAATCGCCGCTGATGTTGAAGCGGATGCCGTCCTGCTCACCCCCGCCGCCTCCGTCGTCGTTGCCGAAGCCGATCTCGGCCCGGGCGGACTTCGGCAGCTCCTCGCGGAGGATCTCCTGCAGCTGCTCGGGGCTCATCAGGTCGGCCTCGTGGTTGCGCAGCATCAGGTAGTCGAACACGCTCGGGTTGGGCTCGACCATGGTCACGCGGATGCCGGCCCAGCCCCGCTCGGAGAACCAGGAATAGATCTGGGTGATCTGGAAGCGCTCGCGATTGGCATCGAGGAACTCCTCGACGCGCAGCACCTCCTCGGACACGGTCTCGAGGCTGTAGGCGCCCTTCCACTGGAAGTAGAACTCCAGCTCGCGGCTGACCGAATCCTGGAACATGTCGACCTTGGTCTTCTGCATCGGCAGCATGCTGACCGCGACGATGGCGAAGATCGCCAGCAGGGACAGGGCGCGGTGCTTGAGCGTCCAGCGCAGCGCCCCCGCGTAGCGACGCGACACGCGGCGGATATAGCCGGCCTCGTCGGCGAGGTTTGCCGGCGTGCGGATCCGCGCGGAGAGCATCGGGATCAGGCTGACCGCGACGATCCACGAGGCCAGCAGGGCGATGGTGATGGTCATCGCCACCTGTCCGAGGTAGATGCTGACGAAGTTGCGCTCGCCGAACAGGTTCGGTGCGAAGACGATGATGCTGGTCAGGGTGCCGGCGCTGATCGCCAGCTGCACGCTCCGCGTACCCTCGATGGCGCAGCGCATGGGGTCGTCCGGGTACTTCTCGCGGTACTGGTAGATGCTCTCGACCACCACCACCGAGTTGTCGACCAGCATGCCGATGCCGAGCAGCAGGCCCATCATGGTCAGCACGTTGAGGGTGAAGCTGCCGAAGTACATCGCGCCAAGCGTCATGATGATGCACAGCGGGATCGACAGCGTGACCATCAGGGTCGACGGCCAGTGGCGGAGGAAGGCGAACAGCACGAACATCGACAGCAGCGCGCCGATCAGACCGGCCTTGACCAGTTCGTCGATCGAACTGGTCACGCTCTCGGCCTGGTCGCTGATGACCTTGACCTGGATGCCCTGGAAGTCGGAGGTCGCGGCGATCCGGTCGACCTCGGCCAGCACCAGGGCGGAGGTATCGACCAGGTTCGCGCTGCGCTCGCGGAAGATGTCGAGGCCGACGGCAGCCTTGCCGTCAAGGCGCCGGCCGAAGTCGGTTTCCTGCTGCTTGAGGCGGACGGTGGCGATGTCCTTGAGCTTCAGGCCGCGCTCGTTGATCACCAGCTCGCGCAGCTCATCGAGGTCACGCAGCTCGCCGATCGGCTGCACGCGCAGTCGGCGCACGCCATCGTCGATCTCGCCGGCCGAGACCGAGAAGTTCACCGCCTGCAGGCGCGCGGCCAGCTCGTTGAGCGCTACGCCGTGGGCGCCGAGGCGCGAGGGAATCACCGCGACCTCGACCTCGGGCGGCGGCGCACCGCTGATGTCGACCCGGGCAACGCCCGGGATGCGCTCGATGCGCCGCGCCATGCCGTTGCGGATCAGGGTGTATTCGCCGGTCATGTCGCGGTCGCCGGCGAAGCGCACGCGCAGCAGGGGCTGGTCGGCAGGCGAGAAATTGCCGACGAAGTAGCGCTGCAGGTCGTCCGGCAGCTCGTCGCGCACGGCGTCGATCTTCTCCCGCGCCTCGCTGGCGGTGAGGTCGATGTCGCGCAGCCAGTCATCGAACATGACGAACACGCCGGCGCCATCGGCCCGGCTGTTCGAATTCATCATCCCGATGCCCGGCAGGGTCGAGAGCGCCTCCTCGACCGGCCGGGTGATGGTCCGCTCGACCTCCTGTGGCGTCGAGCCCGGGTAGGGCAGATCGACGAAGATGAAGGGGACATTGACCTCGGGGAACTGCTCGAGCGGCAGCCGCTGGGTGGCCAGGATGCCGACCAGCACCATCGAGACGTAGAACATCACGGCCGATACCGGCCGCTTGAGGCTCAGTTCCGCAAGGGTCATGTCAGGCCTCCACCGCTTCACCGGGCGCCAGCGCACGCCGCTGGCGATCGCCACGCTCAACGTAGACCTCATCCGGGGTGCGGTCGAGCAGGTCGTAGACCACCGGAATGACAATCAGGGTGAGCAGAGTGGACACCGTCAGGCCGCCGATCACGGTGATCGCCATCGGCGACTTCACCTCGGCGCCCTCGCCGCCGAAGAAAGCCAGCGGCGTGAAGGCTATCAGGGTGGTCATCGTGGTCATGATGATCGGCCGCAGGCGTGACTCCGCGCCCTGCATGATCGCCTCGCGCTTGGCCACACCCTCCATGCGCAGCTGGTTGATCTTGTCGATCAGCACGATGGCATTCTTGACCACGATGCCGACCAGCAGGATCAGGCCGATGAACACCACCACCGACACCGGCGAGTTGGACAGCCACAGCGCGAGCGCAGCGCCGACCATGGCCAGCGGGATGGTGAACATGATCACGAAGGGATGCAGCAGCGACTCGAACTGCGAGGCCATCACCAGGTAGACCAGGAAGATCGCCAGGCCCAGCGCGAACAGCAGCGAGTCGATCGAGGCTTCCAGCTCCTCGCCCTGCCCGCCGATGTGCAGGCGGACATCGGCGCCCAGCGGGTTCTCCTCCACCAGTTGGTTGACCCGCTGCACAGCGGTGCCGAGGTCGATGCCGGCGAGATTGGCGCGGACGATGGCCACACGCACCTGGTCGGCACGATGGATCTCGCTGGGGCCGATGGTCTCCACCACGTCGGCCACCGATTCGAGGGTCAGCGGACGCTCGCTCTCGGGATTGACGATCAGACGGCGGATGTCAGCCACCGAGGCGCGATCCTCTTCCTGGGCGCGGACCAGCACGTCGATCTTGCGCTCGCGGAAGCTGTAGCGGGTGGCGACTTCGCCGCGCACCTTGCGAACGACCTGGTCGGCGATCTGCCGGGTGGTCAGGCCGAGCGCAGCGGCGCGCTCCTGGTCGAAGCGGATCTGGATCTCGGGGAAGCCCTGTTCCACGGTGGACTTCACGTCGACGAACTCGGGCTCCTTGTCGAGCATGGCGGCCAGCTGCCGGCCGGCGCGCTCCAGCGTCGGCAGGTCGTTGCTGCGCAGCTCGATCTCCAGCGGGGTGGAGAAGCTGAACAACTCGGGGCGTCCGAACTTCACATCGACCCCCGCGAACCCGCTCATCGTCTCGCGCATGCGCTGGGTCACTTCGGCCTCGGTCTCGCGGCTGTAGCCGGCGCCCAGCACCACGGTCAGCTTGGCGATGTTCTCGCCGGACTCGGTCGGGTTGGCGTCCAGCCGCGTGCCGCTGCCGGACACGCCATACAGCTGCTGGATGTCCGGATCATCCTTGTGCGCGGCCTGCACCGCGCGCACCAGCAGGTCGGTGTCGCGCAGCTGGGTGCCCGGGGCCAGCTTGGCGGTCATCTCGAAGCGGTCCTGGGCGAACTGCGGGATCAGGTCGGTGCCCAGGCCGCGGACCAGCCAGAGCGAGGCGAAGAAGGCCAGCGCCGCGACACCCAGCACCAGGGCCGGACGCTCCAGCGCGGTC
The DNA here is from genome assembly GCF_023156535.1 of Pseudomarimonas salicorniae. Lineage (GTDB taxonomy): Bacteria > Pseudomonadota > Gammaproteobacteria > Xanthomonadales > Xanthomonadaceae > Pseudomarimonas > Pseudomarimonas salicorniae. The sequence goes on from NZ_JALNMH010000012.1 coordinate 159,817, forward strand.
GGCAGCAGCTGCTGGTAGCGCGCTGCCGCGGCGTCGTAGCCACGCAGCATCACGCCGCCGACCTTGGACAGGACCCAGCCGATGCCGCGCAGCACGGCGCCGCCCAGCCGGCCGAGCACGAAGCCGATGATCAGCGCCAGCAGCGGCCCCAGCAGGCAGAGCAGGACCACGGCCAGCAGCAGAGGCAGCAGGGCGAGGCGCGGCAGCAGGGTGACGCCGAACAGGGTGTTTCGACGCGCCTTGCTGCCCGAGCCCTGCAGCGGCCAGCGCAGCCAGTCCAGGGTGAACCGCCACGCGCGCCGCCAGGCCGGCTGCTCGGGCGCGGCATCGGCGTCGGCGAAGGCCAGCGGCGAGCGCGCCTTGAGCGAGCTGAGCATCGGGATCAGGGTCAGCGCGACGACCAGCGAGATGATCAGCGCGATCGAGACGGTCAGCGCCTGGTCCTTGAACAGCTGTCCGGCGACGCCCTCGACGAAGACCAGCGGGAAGAACACCGCCACCGTGGTCAGGGTGCTGGCGACCACCGCCATGCTGACCTCGCGGGCGCCGGTGATGGTCGACTCGATGATGCCGAGCCCACGCTCGCGGGCCTTGGCAATGCTTTCAAGGACGACGATGGAGTCATCGACCACCATGCCCGTAGCCAACGCCAGCCCGGCGAGCGACATGACGTTGAGGCTCAGGCCCAGCTGGCCCATGAAGAAGAAGGTGGCAATGATCGAAACCGGCAACGACAGGCCGATGACAAAGGTGCTCCAGCCGTCGCGCAGGAACAGGAAGATGATCAGGATGGCCAGCATGCCGCCGACCACCGCCTCGAACTTCACCTCGTCGAGGGCGGCGCGGATAAAGGTGGCCTGGTTCTCGACCACGCGCAGGTCGGAGCTCGCCGGCAGGAACCGCTTGAGGCGGTCGATGGCCTGCTGGATGCCCTCGGCCACTGCCACGGTGTTGGCATCGCCTTCCTTGTACAGGGCGATCTCCACGGCTTCCTTGCCGTCGATGCGGATGATGGCCTCGCGTTCCTTGTAGCCCTGGCTGACCGTGGCCACGTCACGCAGCTTGATCGGCACGCCATCGACATTGGCGACCAGCAGCTCGCGCATCTGCTCGAGCCCGGAGAACTGGTTGACCGTGCGCACCAGGTAGCGTTGCGAGCCTTCCTCGATGCGGCCGCCGGAGATATTGACGTTCTCCTGGCGCAGGCGCTCGATCACGTTGTTGACCGAGAGCCGCAGCTGGGCCAGGCGCTGGTCGTCGATCAGCACCTGCACCTCGTCCTCGAGGCCACCGGAAATCTTCACTGCGGCCACGCCCTCGACCGGCTCGAGGCGCTTCTTCAGCTCCTCGTCGGCGTAGCGACGCAGGCGCATCAGCTCGCCGACCTGCTCGGGACCGGTCTCGGCCGTGGAGGCCAGGATCATCCGCATCACCGGCTCGGTGCTGGGATCAAAGCGCAGCAGGACCGGCGCCTTCACCTCCAGCGGCAGGCGCAGCACCTCGAGCTTGTCGCGCACCTCGAGGCTGGCCTTGTCCATATCCGAACCCCAGGCGAACTCGAGCACCACGTCACTCTGTCCGGTACGCGAGACCGAGCGCAGCTTGCGCAGGCCACGGACCACGCCGACCGCTTCCTCGATCGGCTCGGTAACCAGGGTTTCGATTTCTGCCGGGGCCGCACCGACGTACTCGGTGCGCACGGTGAGCGTGGGATAGCTCAGGTCAGGCAGCAGGTTGACCTTGAGGTCGGAGAGCGCGATGAGCCCGAACAGCACCAGGGTGAACATCGCCATGGCGACGGTGACCCGCCGCCGCGTGGACAGCTCGACAATGCTCATTGACGACCATTTCCGGCGATGGATTCGGTGCTGGCGCGCGCCAGGGCGGATGACGGCACGATGATCTGCACCTTGGAGCCATCCCGTACGGCGACCTTGCCCGCGGTCACCACCTGGTCACCCTCCTCAAGGCCGGCCAGCACCTCGGCGAACTCGCCGTTGATGTAGCCCAGGGTCACCGGTGTGCGCACGACCTTGTCTTCGTTGACCACGAAGACTGCCGGATCGGCATTCTCCTCGATCAGCGCGACGCGCGGCACGGACAGGGTCTCGGCGCGGCGGTCGTAGATGACCTGGATGCGGCCGAACATGCCCGGCATCAGCTTGCCGTCGTCCGCCTCGAAGCGGGCGGTGGCGCGGAAGGTGCCGGTCGCGGCATCGATCACCGGGCTGATACGGTCGATCACACCCTTGAACCTGCGGCCCGGCAGGGCGTCCACCGACAGGCTGACGGCCAGACCCGTCTGAAGCTTGCCGAGTTCGCGCTCGGGCACGTTGAGGACCGCCTCCAGCTCATCGATGTTGACGATCCGGAACATCGCCTGGTTCAGCTGGATCAGGTTGCCGGCCTTGACCATGCGCTGCGCCACCACGCCGCTGATCGGCGCGACCACGTTCGTGTAGCTGAGCTCCAGCTTGGCCAGGTTCCAGGCGGCACGCTGGGTCTCGACGTCGAAGCGCAGGCGCTCATGGGCGTCGGCGGCCACCAGCTTGCGCTCGAACAGCTCCTTGGAGCGGGCGAACTCGGCTTCCAGCTTGCGCAGGGTGGCCTCGGCCCGAGCGACCTCGAGCCGCGCACGGTCGGGATCGATGCGCGCCAGCACCTCGCCGGCCTTCACCTGCTGCCCTTCCTCGGTCAGCAGCTGGAGCAGGACGCCCGAGGTCTTGGCGACCACCTGCGCCTCTTCCGGTGCCTCCAGCGCCGCGGTGCCGGCATAGCTGGCCTCGATATCGCGGCGCGAGACCGGCACGACCTCGACCGGAATCGGCTGCGCTTCCTTGACCAGCTTGCCGTCCTTGTCGGTCTTCTGCTCGACGTCGTCCGCCTGCTTTGCCTGCGCGTCGGCGTCGGGCTTGCCGCCGCCACAGGCCGACAGCGCCAGCGTCAGGGCAATGGCCAGGGCGGAAAAGCCCAGGGTGCGGCGAAACGAGAACGGGGCGGAGCGGTCGGGCGAGGTCATGGCGGTTCCAGGCGGCCAAAGGGAGTGCCGGTGTTATAGTTATCTACTACACCGAAGTAGTCAAGCAGCGTGGCAAAGTGTGCGCCGTCAAGGGAATGGCAGCGTGTGCAGGTAGTCACGTGAGCCGCATGCAGCCGACGAGGTGACGGGATTCCACGCCCGTCGTTCAGTTTGCATTGGGCTGGTGCAACGTGGCGCGAACGTCCGTGAAGACAGCTGCGTATGGCGGGCTGCTTGCTTGCGCCGCTATACTTTCCGCTTGCCCCGAATAACGATCCGGACCCGCGAATGAAGCTGATCCTCCGTCTGGCTGCCTGCACGGCAGCACTCTTCGCCACCCTGCCCGCCCTGGCCCAGGAAGGGGACGTGGAGAAAGGCCGCCTCAAGGTCTACACCTGCACCGGCTGCCATGGCATCGAGGGCTACAAGAACGTCTATCCGCACTATCACGTGCCGAAGATCGGTGGCCAGAACTACGAGTACCTGGTGATCGCCCTGACCGCCTACAAGAACGGCGAGCGCAAGCATCCCACCATGCAGGCGCAGGCCGAGAGCTTCAGCGCCGAGGACATCGCGGACATTGCCCGCTACCTGTCCACCGCCGGCCACAACGACCAGTAAGGACGCGCCCAGACATGATCCGCACTGCACTCCTCATCGCGCTCGCCGCCCTGCCCATGACCGTCGCCGCCAAGGGCGACGTCGAAGCGGGCAAGGCCAAGTCGCAGACCTGCCAGGCCTGTCACGGCGTCGACGGCAATGGCATGGGCGACGGCCAGTACCCCCGCCTTGCCGGCCAGTACGCCGACTATCTCGAGAAGGCGCTCAAGGATTACCGCTCGGGCGCTCGCCCCAACGCCATCATGGCGGGCTTCGCCGGAACCCTCAGCGACGAGGACATCCGCGACCTGTCCGCCTTCTATGCCGCCCAGAGCGGCCCGCTGCGCGATCTCAGCCACACCAAGTAATCCGCGCCGCGGCGTAGAAACGTTCAAGGCCCCGGAGACGGGGCCTTTTTCGTTGCGGTCCTGTCGTGATTGAGGGGCGGTTGGGGCGCAAAGCAGACGTACGGCAAACCCCGAACGTAGGAGCCAGCTTGCTGGCGATAGGCGCCCCGGATGGGACGATCGCCAGCAAGCTGGCTCCTACACGCAACGGCATTGCCAGGTCCGGTTTGCGCCGCAAAGCAGACCTTGCCGCAGTCAAATTGTGGGAGCGCCCTTGGGCGCTCCCACGGTCGGGCCTCGTTGGGCGTCGGCAAAGCCCCATAGGGTGTGCCTTGGCGCACCGATACGGGCGTTCGGACGGTATGCCCGGTGCGGCCAGCCGCACCCTATGAATGTCTTCTTCGCGCCCGATCCGGACCGCCGTCGACCTTCGAGCCTACTTGCAGAACCGGCTGAACTTGTTCATGTCGATCTCGCGCGACACATCCGGATCACTCGCGACCAGGCGCGCCTCGATCTTGCGGCAGTCGTCGGGCTGGGCGCCGCCTCCGAGGAATCGCAGTACCGCCAGCACCACGTCCTCGGGCGTAAAGGCGCGGCGCAGGCGCAGTGCCACGACCTCGGCATAGGCCGCATCGGTCGAGCCCGGCAGGGCCACGCGCCGATCGAAGGTGATCCGCGCGCGATCATCGAAGGCGGGCACTTCGGTCCGGCTCTCGGGCAGCACCAGACCACCGTCGGGGCGGAACAGGCGCAGCGAAGGCGCTTCCTCCGGGCGCGCCGGAGCATCGCGCGCCACCTCAACGGCCTGGAGGCGCGAAGTCGAGGACGGATCGGGGCGCGGCGAGGCCACCTTGCGGATCGGCCGCGCCGGCGGCACCGGCATCGGTGGAACGGCCTGATCAGGAGCCGCACTGTCGGTGAGAAAGATCACCTCGATCGTCCGCGGCGGCGTCTCCGGCTGCCAACGCGATACCTGGATCCAGCCCCAGATCAGCATCGCGTGCAGCCCGACCGCCAGCGCGGCGCCGGCAAACCGGATGGCGGAGACGGCGCGGTCGCGATCGGCGCGCGGGGCGCGTGCCTCGACCGCCAGGGCCGCAGCCGGGTCGATCACGCCTGGCGTTGGAAATACGGGTTGTCGCCGCTGCTGTGGTCGGTGGCGTCGATCACCGCGGTGATCTCCGGCACGCGCTCGCGCAGCGTGACCTCGACGCCCTGTCGCAGGGTCACGTCGACCATGCCGCAGCCGTGGCAGCCGCCGCCAAAGCGCAGAACGACGGCGTTCTCGGCGGTCACCTCCTCGACGCTTACTCTCCCGCCATGCGAGGCCAGCTGCGGATTGATCTCGGCATCCAGCACCTGCTGCACGCGGGCCGCCACGCTGCCCTCGCCCGCCGCCAGGCCGCCCTTGATCCGCGGCGCCTTGATGCTGACCTGGCCGCCACCCAGCCCCTTGCTGAAATCGATCTCGGCGCCGTCGAAGAACGGGACGCTGGCGGCCTCGACATACAGGGTGAAGCCCTCGCAGTCGACAGCCCACTCGTCGCCGTCCAGATCGCCCTGCTCGCAGAACTCGAGGCGGGCATCGGCACTGGGCGTGCCGGCGCGCAGCGCGGACAGGCGGATGCCGACGAAGGCGCCGTCCTGCTGCTCGATCAGTCGGCGGAAGTAGTCCTGGGCGGCGGTGGAGATCTGGATCATTCGTCGGAATCGTCGGCTCGGGTCAGGGTGCACCGCATGGCGCGGCGCGTAGGAGGCGCGCGCAGTGTACGCAGGGCGCGTTAGAAGCTCGTTGTTATACTCGCAATCCGCGCTGAACAAGGAAGCCGACATGTCCTGGGATGGCCTCGCCTCCAGCCACTGCACGCCGCTCAAGGGCAGCGAACATCGACTGTCCGACGCCGACCTGAAATCCGCCCTCGCCGCCCTGCCCGGCTGGTCGCTCGACGACTCGGGCGAGCGCATCCGCCGCGAGTTCGCCTTCGATGACTACTACCGCACGCTGGCCTTCGTCAACGCGCTGGCCTACATCGCCCACCGTGAGGACCACCATCCCGACCTCGGCGTGCACTACAACCGCTGCGTGGTCGAGTTCTCGACCCACGACTGCGGCGGGGTGACCCGCAACGACCTGATCTGCGCGGCCAAGGCCAGCGCCCTATACGCTGACCGCCACGGCGCCTGACACCGGTCTCAGCCGGCCAGACGGTCCAGCACCGACTTCAGCTCCGCCGGCAGCGGCGCGTTGAGCACATAGCGCTCGCCGCTGGTCTCCAGCTGGAACTGCAGCGAGGCCGCATGCAGGAACAGCCGGCGCAGGCCGGCCGCCTTCAGCCCACGATTGGCTTCGGCATCACCGTACTTCTCGTCGCCGGCCACCGGGTGGCCGAGATGCTGGGCGTGCACGCGGATCTGGTGGGTGCGGCCGGTGTCGATCTTGACCTCGACATAGCTGTGCCCACCGGGCCGGTCGATCACCTTGAAATGGCTGAGCGAGTCCTTGCCGGCGGCATCCACCCGGACCATGCGCTCGCCGCCCTGCAGGATCGACTTCTGCAGCGGCGCATCGACGCTGACCTTGGGCTTTCGCAGGTTGCCGACCAGCAGGGCGAGATAGCGCTTGTCCATCCCGCCTTCGCGCATCAGTGCCTGCAGCTCGGACAGCGCGGAGCGCTTCTTGGCGATGATCAGCACGCCGCTGGTGTCGCGGTCGAGCCGGTGGACCAGCTCCAGCGTCTCGCCGGGCCGAGCCGCGCGCATCATCTCGATGGCGCCGTGGCTGATCCCGCTTCCGCCGTGGCTGGCCACCCCGGAGGGCTTGTCGAGGGCCAGCAGCCAGCGGTCCTCGAAGACAACCGCCCGCTCCAGCCGCTGCATGGCGGCCCCCGAAGGCGCCGGCTTGTCTCCTTCTTCGCTGAGACGCACAGGCGGAATGCGGATCTCATCACCTCCTGAGATCCGGCTGTCGGGCTTGGCCCGCTTGCCGTTGATACGCACCTCGCCAGTCCGGCATATCCGATAAATCAAGGACCTGGGTGCACCCTTGAGCTGGCCGAGCAGGAAGTTGTCGAGGCGCTGCCCCGACCTGTCTTCCGCCACCAGCACCCGGCGCACGCCACCACCGGCCTTTCCGTTTGCTGCCATGAGCCCTCGCTTGCTACACTCGCGCCGCGAAACTACGTCAGGATTCTGCTGTTTGCTCAAATACTTGGAGCCAACAGCGCAGATTGCCGCCGAGGTTTCGCCGGCGCCGTCGAAACGCAGATGGTAAGCGCTGGCAGAAGGCAGTGCTTGGCAGGCAATCGGATGTGATCGCACGGAAGCCCGATTCGGGGTGTTCCGGCATGGAGGCCGGTGCGGTGCAACAGCGCCACCCGGTTTGACTTAACAAGCGCTCCCGCGGCAGAACGCCGTGGTGTCGTAGCGCTGGAGAATTCGCAGCGGTGGTCGGGCGCTTAGCGCCGGCCGCCCGCCCTCAGGGCGCGGAAACCCGGCGTTCCTCGCGGTCGAGCGCGTGAGGAATGACAAGACAATGAAGAGGATGCTGATCAACGCCACCCAGCAGGAAGAGCTGCGGGTGGCCATCGTCGATGGCCAGACGCTGTATGACATCGACATCGAACAGCCGTCGAAGGAACAGAAGAAGGGCAACATCTACAAGGGCCGCATCACCCGGCTCGAGCCCTCGCTGGAGGCCGCGTTCGTCGAGTACGGCGGAGAACGCCACGGCTTCCTGCCGCTGAAGGAAATCTCCCGCGACTACTTCGCCCAGGGCGTCGATGCCAACAAGGCCGGCCTCAAGGAGCTGCTGCGCGAGGGCCAGGAGGTCGTCGTCCAGGTCGACAAGGAAGAGCGCGGCAACAAGGGTGCGGCGCTGACCACCTTCATCTCGCTGGCCGGCCGCTACCTGGTACTGATGCCGAACTCGCCGCGCGCCGGAGGCGTCTCGCGGCGGATCGAAGGCGACGACCGCGCCGCGCTGAAGGAGGCGATGGACCAGCTCAGCATCCCCGAAGACATGGGGGTGATCATCCGCACCGCCGGCATGGGCCGCGAGGCGGACGAACTGCAGTGGGATCTCGACTACCTGCTGCTGGTCTGGAAGTCGATCGCCGAGGCCGCGCTGACCAAGCCGGCGCCGTTCCTGATCTATCAGGAGTCGCGGCTGATCATCCGCGCCCTGCGCGACTACCTGCGCGCCGACGTCGGCGAGATCCTGATCGACCACGAGGGCGTCTTCCAGGACGCCCGCGAGTTCGTCGAGCAGGTCATGCCGCACAACCAGCGCAAGCTGAAGCTGTACACCGACACCACGCCGCTGTTCTCGCGCTTCCAGATCGAGACCCAGATCGAGAACGCCTACGAGCGTTCGGTGCGCCTGCCTTCCGGCGGTTCGATCGTCGTCGACCAGACCGAGGCGCTGACCGCCATCGACGTCAACTCGGCGCGCGCCACCAAGGGCGGCGACATCGAGGAGACCGCGCTCAACACCAACCTCGAGGCGGCCGATGAAGTGGCTCGCCAGCTGCGCCTGCGCGACCTCGGCGGCCTGGTCGTCGTCGACTTCATCGACATGAGCAGCAACAAGCATCAGCGCGAGGTAGAGAACCGCCTCGCCCAAGCGCTCAAGCAGGACCGCGCCCGCGTCCAGGTCGGCCGTATCTCGCGCTTCGGCCTGCTGGAAATGTCGCGCCAGCGCCTGCGCCCCTCGCTGGGCGAATCGAGCCAGATCGTCTGCCCGCGCTGCGAGGGCCACGGCCGGCTGCGTTCGGTGGAGTCGCTGTCGCTCTCGATCCTGCGCCTGGTCGAGGAGCAGGCGATGAAGGACAACACCGGCCAGGTGCTGGTGCAGGCCCCGCAGGAAATCGCCAACTACCTGCAGAACGAGAAGCGCCGGCCGCTGGTCGAGATCGAGACCCGCCACGACGTACCCGTAGTGATCGTCGCCGACGCCCAGCTGGAAACGCCGCACTTCCACGTCACCCGCATCCGCGAGAACGAGATGGGGGAAGAGACGGCCAAGCCAAGCTATCACCGCGCCACGCCGCGCCGGCTGGAAACCCACCAGCTGACCCGGGCCAACCTCAATATCCCGGCGGCCCCGGCGGTGACCAACGTCAAGCCGCCCTCGCCGGCGCCAGTGCGCAGCGAGAGCGACGAGACGGAAACACCGGCCACCAGCCCCGCCGCCCCGGTGGCCGCGGCTGCATCGACGCCGGTACCGACCCACTCCGAGGGCCTGATCTCGCGCATCGTGCGCTTCTTCCGCGGCACGCCTTCGGTGGCTCCGGCCGCCGAGCCGATCCCGGCCAGGAAGCCTGCGCAGACCGAGCGACCCGAGCGCGACGGCAAGCGTCGTGACGGCAAGCGCAATGGCGAGGAGCGTGGCCAGCGCGACCGCCAGCGGGGCGAGCGCCGCGAGCGCAATCGCGATCGCCAGCGCGACCGCGACACGCAGCGCGACGCGCAGCCCGAGGCCCAGCGCGATGAAACGCGCGGCGGCAAGGGCGGCCAGCGCGGCGAGGCCCCGCTGCCCAAGCAGCAGCGCGACGAGAACCGCCGCGACAAGCAGGCCAACCCGCGCAAGGCCGATACCCCGCGCGGCGAAGAGAAGGACAAGGACAAGGAAAAGCTGGCCGCCATCGCCGCCTCCGGCGCCGCGGCTATCCCCCAGGACGGCGAGGCCCCGGCCACCGAGAGCAAGGGCGCCAGCGAAACGCCGGCCGGTGAGGCTGCGAACAACGCCGAGGGCACTGCCGGTGAAGGCGGCGGCCGACGCCGTCGCGGCCGTCGTGGCGGACGTCGTCGTCGTCGCCAGCAGGAAACCAACGGCGCCTCCAGCGTCGAGGGCGTCGACCAGGAGCAGGGCCAGCTCGACTTCGAGGACGAGTCCGAGGGCGCCGATGACAGTGCCACCGAGGACAAGCCCTCGCGCAGCGCCGCGGCGGCTGCCAGCGCCGCAGCCCTGGTCCCCGCACCGGTGCTCGCTCCGGCTCCCGTCCCGGCTCCCGCTCCGACCGCCGAGGTAAAGCCGAAGACGGCTGACGCCGAGGTCGAGAAGCCCGCCGCGCAGGACACCCGGATGCCGGCCGAAGCCCCGGCGCCAACCCCGGCCCCGGCCGCGAAGGTCGAGTCGAAGCCGGAGGCCAGGGCCGCGACCGAAGCGCCCGCCGAGGCCGGCGCCCCGGCAGCTTCGGTTGATACGAAACCGACCCAGCCGACCGAGGCCGCGCAGCCGAAGGTGGAGTCCGGCGCCCCGGCGGCATCGACGGAGTCCCCGGCGGCCGAGAAGCCCCAGGCACCGACGCCGGCACCCGTGCCGACTGAACAGGCCGGTGCGGCGAGCAAGACTGCCACGCCCGAACCCGGCAGCGCCGAGGTCCCGGTAGCCCAGGCCGAGCTGGCCAAGGCACCCGCCGAAGGCCTGACCCGTATCGAAGCGGGCAAGGTTGCCAGCGAGCCGGCGCCCGGCACGGAGAACGCCGAAGCTGCGGCCCATGCCAGCGCTGACGCTGACGCCGAGACCGAAGCCCAGGCGAAGGCTGCCGCTGAGGCCGAGGCGAAGGCCGCCGCCGAGGCTGAGGTCGCGGCGAAGGCAAAGGCCGAAGCCGAGGCCAGGGCGCGGGCTGAAGCCGCTGCCAAGGCCAAATCCGACGCCGAGGCGAAGGCCAAAGCCGAGTCCGCTGAGGGCGCCGATGCCCCGGACAGCGGCACCGACGCTGCGAAGGCCAGCAACGGCTAAGCAAGCCCGGAGGCGACCGCGCCCGGCGCGGTCGCCGCCTCCCTGAATCAGGCCACGATGCCGTGCTGGCTGGCGAGCCTTGAAAGCGTGACCACGTCCTCCACGCCCAGCTTGTCCAGCAGCCGCTGCTTGTGGGTGGACACGGTCTTCGGGCTGAGGTGCAGCGTCTCGGCGATATCCGCCCCGCGCTTGCCCTGGCAGAGCATCTTCACCACCTCCAGTTCCCGCGGCGAAAGCAGGTCGAAGGGTGACTGCTCGGCGCCAGGCGGTTCCAGCGCGAGGCGCTGGGCGATCTCGGCAGACAGGTAGCGGCGCCCCTGGGCCACCTCCCGCGCCGCGCGCAGGAACTCCTCATGGGCGCAGGCCTTCGCCACGTAGCCCAGCGCCCCCGCATGCAGCAGGCGCCGCGGCAGCGGCCCCTCCTCCTGCATGGTCACGATCATCACCTTCTGCCCCGCCTTCGCGCGCACCAGCCGCTCGGTGACCTCAAGGCCACTCATTCCCGGCAGATGCAGGTCGCAGATGACCAGATCCGGCGCCAGCTGCCGTGCGAGGCGAATCCCCTCCTCGCCATCGGCCGCCTCGGCCACAACATTGAAGTCCCCGGTTCCTTCCAACAGCATCCGGATCCCGGTCCGCACAAGACCGTGATCGTCGATCAGCAGCACATCAATCATCCTGCCCCCCGCAGGTGACTATCCCCGGATCGATCCTCGCATGCACCCCGGACCGGCTCAAGTCCGCGCCCCGCAGGCCTGCGCAGCGCCGTCCGACGCATAGGGTGCGGCTGGCGGCACCGGGCGCACCGTCCGAACGCCCGTGTCGGTACGCCAAGGCATAGCCAATGGGACTCGCTGACGCCAAACGAAGCCCGACTGTGGGAGCGCGCACGTTTGCGGGACCGTGGCGAATGCGAACCTTGCGCCCGAATCGGCCGTTCAAGGATGCTTAATCATCGCCGACCCGGCGCAAGGGCCTCCTCAGTCGGGGGCGGCGTCAAAGCCGGGACTGAGGGCGGGGTCCAGCGAGACGCGCTGGTCGAAGACGAAACAGCGGCCGTCCCAGCCCTCGCCGCCGACCGCCTCGAAATAGCCGAGGATGCCGCCTTCCAGCTGGTAGACCTGCTCCCAGCCGGCCTGCTGCATCCACAGCGAGGCCTTCTCGCAGCGGATGCCGCCGGTGCAGAAGGTGACCACGGTGGCGCCCTCGCAGTCAGCGCGGTGCGCCTCGACGGCAGCGGGGTAGTCGACAAAGTCGTCGATCGCCAGGGTGATCGCGCCGCGGAAGCTGCCGTGGCCGACCTCCTCGCGATTGCGGGTATCGATCAGCACCAGGCGGCGGCCGGCGTCGTCGCGGCCGGCGCGCAGCCAGCGCTGCACGGTGGCGGGATCGGCCGAGGGCGCGCGGCCGGCGCGCGGTTCGATTCCGGGCTGGCGGAAGGCGATGATCTCGCGCTTGATCTTCACCTTCAGCCTGGCGAACGGCACCGCCCTGCTCCAGCTGAACTTGATGTTCAGGCCCTCTACGCCGGGCACCAGGCTGGGCAGCCCCTCGATGAGGGCACGCAAAGGCGACTCGTCGCCGGCAAGGAACAGGTTGATGCCTTCCTCGGCCAGCAGCACGGTGCCCTTCAGCCGCGCGGCCTCGCAGGCGGACTGCAGGCGCTCGCGGGCGGCCGGCAGGTCGCTGAGCGGACAGAAGGCGTAGGCGGCGACATTCAGGATCATGGGCGCGCATGGTAGCCGTTCGGCATGCCCTCGGGACGCGGATGGGGGATAATCCGCGGCCTTTGTTGCCGCCCATCCCCATGCCTGCCCCGATCACCGCCCTCGACTGGCGTGGCCCGCTGGCCGACGCCGTGCGTGCCGAGCTGGACAGCAAGACCAAGCCGCCGGGATCGCTGGGCCGGCTGGAGACGCTGGCCCTGCAGCTGGCCCTGATCCAGAACGTGCCGAGGCCGCGCCTGGACAGCGCCCGCTGCCTGGTCTTCGCCGCCGACCACGGGGTCGCGGCGCAGGGCGTCTCGCCCTATCCGCAGGCGGTCACCGCGCAGATGGTGGCGAACTTCCTCGCCGGCGGCGCGGCGATCTCGGTGCTGGCACGCGAGTTCGACTGTGCCCTGAGCGTGGTCGACTGCGGCGTACTGAGCGCCCAGCCGACGCCGCACCCGCAGCTGCTCGACCGCCGCCTCGGCGCCGGCACGGCCAGCCTGCTCGAGGGGCCTGCCCTGTCCCCCCAGCAGGTCGAGACCGCGCTTGCAAACGGCGCGGCGCTGATCGACGCGTTGCCGGCCCGGGCCTACGCTTTCGGCGAGATGGGTATCGGCAACACCACCAGCGCCGCGGCCCTGATGCACGCCAGCACCGCGCTGGATGCCGCGCAGTGCACCGGGCGCGGCACCGGTCTCGACGACCCCGGGCTTGCTCGCAAGCAGGCCGTCGTCGCCGACGCGGTCGCCCGTCAGGGCCGCAGCGAGGATCCTCGCCTGCTGCTCTCGCGCTACGGCGGCTTCGAGATCGCCACCCTCTGCGGCGCCATGCTCGGCGCGGCGGCGGCGCGCAGCGTGGTGCTGGTCGACGGTTTCATCGCCACCGCGGCCGCGGCGATGGCCCTGCGCATCGACCGCGCCCTGCGCGGCTACCTGGTCTTCGCCCATGTTTCGGCCGAGGCCCCGCACGCCCGCTGGCTGGCGGAGTTGCAGGCCGAGCCGCTGCTTGACCTCGGCCTGCGCCTGGGCGAAGGCAGCGGGGCGATCCTCGGCCTGCCGCTGCTTCGCGCGGCCTGCGCCCTGCTCGCCGACATGGCTACCTTCGCCGGCGCCGGCGTGACCGAGCGCACATGAGCCTTGCCCATCAATGGCGCCTGTTCCAGGTCGCCCTGCAGTACTTCACCCGGCTGCCGGTGCCGGCGATGGCCGAGTTCGACCCGGCCTGGCTGACCCATAGCGCACGTTACTTCCCGCTGGTCGGCTGGCTGGTCGGCGCGGCCTGCGCCGGGGTGTTCTGGGTGGCCAGTGGGACTTTCGAACCTGCCATCGCAGCGGGCCTCGCACTCGCCACCGGCGTGCTGCTCACCGGCGCCTTCCACGAGGATGGCCTGGCCGACACCTGCGACGCGCTGGGCGGCCGGGTCGAGCGCGAGCGGGCCCTGGAGATCATGCGTGACTCGCGCATCGGCAGCTATGGCAGCCTCGCCCTGCTCCTGAACACGGGGCTTCGCTGGGCGGCATTGGCCTCGCTGGGCGCGGGGCTCGGCGCCCTCGCCCTGTTCCTGATGCACCCGGCCGCACGCGGCGGGGCGGCCAGCCTGATGGCGCGCCTCGACTATGTGCGCCTCGATGACAGCAAGGCGAAGCCCGTCGCCGCCCCGCAATCGGCCGAGGCCCTGCGCTGGATGCTCGGCTTCGCGGCGCTGCCCGCGGCACTGCTCGGCTGGATCGCGCCGCTGGCGACGCTGGCCGGCCTGCTGGCGGTGGCGGCCGTGCACGGGGTCTGCCGGCGCTGGTACCGCAGGCGCCTTGGCGGCTACACCGGCGACGCGCTGGGCGCCTGCGAACAGCTCGGCGAGACCGCCTTCCTGCTGGCCTTCGTCGCGGTGGCCGCATGAATCCGATCGTTGCCCTGCGCCACCTGCCGGTGAACGGCAGCCAAGGTCTGTGTTATGGACAGCACGACTGGCCGGCCGACCTCGACGAGATCGACGCCGCCCTGCCGCAGCTGCGCGCCCAGCTGCCCGACTGGCCGATCCTGACCAGCCCGCTGCAGCGCTGCCTGCGCCTGGCAACCCGCGTGCTGAGCCCGCGCCACGGCGGACTCGCCGTCGACGAGCGTTTGATGGAGATCGACTTCGGCGACTGGGAGACGCGGCGCTGGACCGACCTCGACCGCGAGCAGCTGCACGCCTGGTCGCGCGACGTGGTCGGCTTCCGGCCGCCCGGCGGCGAGAGCTTCGGCGACCTGATCGAACGGGTCTCGCACGTGGTCGACGGCCTTACCGGGCCGACCATCCTGGTCACCCACGCCGGGGTGATCCGCGCGCTATGGCACGTGGTGGCCGGCTGGCCGGCCGAGAAGGCCGCCGTCGAGCCGGTGCCCTACGGCCGGGCGATCCGCATCTACTGGCGCCGTCAGGACGACGTGCGCCGGGCGTGATTCCAGAGCACCTCGCCGTGGCCGCTGGCCCGGGCGAGCACGCGGCAGAGCACGAAGAGCAGATCGGACAGGCGATTCAGGTAGCGGATCGCCTCCGGGCGCACGGCGTCGTGATGCGAGAGGGTGACCAGCTCACGCTCGGCGCGCCGGCAGACGGTGCGCGCGACATGGCAGTGCGCCGCGGCCAGGCCACCACCGGGCAGGATGAAATCCTTCAGCGGCGGCAGGTCGGCGTTGAAGCGATCGAGCGTCTGCTCCAGCCGCTCGACATCGGCCTCGTGGATCGCCGAATGGCCGGGAATGCACAGCTCGCCACCGAGGTCGAACAGCTGGTGCTGCACGCCAAGCAGCAGCTCGCGGATGTCCTCGGCGGTATCCGAGGCGATCACCACGCCGATCTGGCTGTTGAGTTCGTCGACCGTGCCATAGGCGGTGACCCGGGCCGAATCCTTGGCCACCCGCGAACCGTCGCCGAGGCCGGTGGTACCGTCGTCGCCGGTGCGTGTATAGATCTTGGAAAGGCGGTTTCCCACGCTCAGCGCGCCACGGCGTCCGCGGGGTCACGCTGGCGCAGGCCGAGGCGCAGGCCCTCGATCACGGCCAGCGGCAGCACGTACAGCGCGGTGCTGCGGAAGTAAGGCCACAGCCAGTCGGTGTAGTTCTTCCACCAGCCGGCGACGGTCGGCTCGGCAACGCTGCTGCTCAGCCAGTAGAAACCGCCCTGGGCGAACAGGTGGCAGAGCACCACGCCCACGCAGAGCGCAGCGGCGAACTGCAGGGCGCGCAGGCCCAGCGGCGACTTGCGGGCGGCCAGCCAGCTGCCGGCCAGCCACAGGCTGAGATGCGCCGGCAGCAGGAACCAGTAACCCGGCGAGACGCAGTAGTGCGACCAGAAATCGAGGCCGGCGCGGCTGATCACCAGGTAGTCGACCACCACGGCCAGCGCCATCAGCAGCGGGAACGCCCATCGGATCTGGCCGCGGAGCAGGTACCCGCCGACGAAGAACACCGCCCAGGAGGCGTCCGGGATCGCCCCGAAGTGATGCACGCGGGTCAGCGCCATGGCGCCGGCGAGCAGCACGAAAACGGTAGCGATAGAAAGTCGGCGCGACGGCATGGGCAGCTTCCGGTCAGGGTCGAGCCGGGGATTTTAGCCCATGGCCCCGTCCAGCAGGGGGGCATCGCCGTCGATCATCGACAGGCGAGGCCACTTTGGCCCCTGCGCCCTGGGGTAACGTAGGATCCGGACCCGCGCGACTCGGGAGACGCGGCATGTGCGGACGCTTCACGCAGCAGGCGAGCTGGGCCGAGGTGGTGGCCTTCATGCAGCCGATCCCTCTGCTCGCGGCCGAAGAGGCGATCGAGCCTGCCTACAACATCGCGCCCTCTCAGCCCTGCTGGGCCCTGCGCCCGGGCGAGGATGCCCTGGAGGGCGCGCGCATGCGCTGGGGCCTGCTGCCCGGATGGGCGAAGGAGCCGAGGATCGCCTACAGCACCTTCAACGCCCGCGCCGAAACCATGGCCGAGAAGCCGGCCTTCCGCAGCGCCTTCCGTCACCGCCGCTGCCTCGTCCCGGCCTCGGGCTATTACGAGTGGAAGGCCGAGGGCAAGGCCAAGCAGCCCTTCTACATCCACGACGAGGCCGCGCCGATCCTGCTCTTCGCCGCGCTCTGGGAGGCCCCGCACCCGCGCTTCGGCGAGCTGCCCAGCGTCAGCATCGTGACCCGCGAGGCGGACGGCCCGGTCAGCGCCCTGCACCACCGCGTGCCGTTGATGCTCGATCCCGAGCTCGGTGCGCAATGGTGCCGCGGCAGCGCCGACGACGCCGCCGGCATCGCCCACGCCGCCCCCGGCCCGCAGCTCGCCTGGCACCCGGTGGACCGCCGCGTCGGCAACGTCCGCGAACAGGGCCCCGGCCTGGTCAAGCCTGTCCGGAGTCTCCTGTAGAGCGCAGCTCGCTGCGCTGCGTCCACCCGGGCAAACGCGTGGTCGGCTACAGGCAGCCCTCACCTGGCGGCGGGCTGGGGGCGCCGTAGCGCCAGCGCTGCAGGGTGGGAGACGGCCCTGCCAGAGTCATCACGAACACGTTGTCGTAGCGCGCCTCGCAGATGTCAGGCAGTTCGGGGCCGCCCAGCGCACGGACGATGGCCGGGACGGTATTGCTGTGGCCGACCACCAGCACCACGCCGGGGGCGTCCCTGACCGCAGCGGCGACGGCGTCGACATGGGCCGTGCCGCCGGCGGCCACCTCGACGACGCGCGGGCTGGCGCCCAGGCGCACGGCCAGCGGCGCGGCGGTGTCACGGGTCCGCCGGAATGGCGTGACCAGGATGGTCTCGACCCCGGCGTCGGCCAGAGCCTCGGCCAGCGCCTGGGCCCGCAGCTCGCCATCGCGACTGAGCGCCGGGTCGGCTCCGCCCTCGGCCGACTTGTCGGCATGGCGCACGAGGATCACCCCGGACGCGGAGGACGCCAGGCCGGGGACCAGCATAAGCATCAGCAGGAGCAGGCGTTTGGGCATATGCATTCCGCGGTAAGTGGTCGTAACGGGGCCAGCCTATCCACCTCTGCGAACCGGGTCACGCCCGCTTCCTGCACAGCGGGTGCCCGCAGCGCCTATCATTGCGCCATCTCCTTTCCGGTAGCAGGCATGCCCGACTCCGCAGGCATCAGGCTGTCCCCCGGCACGGGCCGGGCGCTATGCCTTGACCTGCTGGGCGGCGGCGAGTCCATGGCCACCAACCTGGAGGCCGCGGTGGGCACCCATGGCGGGCGCGTCCGGCGCTTCGAACGGGCAGAACAGTGGGTGGAGGCGGTGCGCGAAAGCGCACCCGACGCGGTCATGGTCCCGGCCAGTCTCGCCGCGCCGATCGCCGAGCTGCTCGGCAAGCTCAGCCTGTCGGGCGTGGCCACCGGCAGCCTGCTGCTGGCCGCATTCGGCCGCCCCAAGGAGCGCCTGGACGCCCTGATCGGTGGCGCCGACTGGTTCGTCGAGCGCAGCACCGACCCCCTGCTCGGCCGCGCCCTTGTTGACTGGCTGCTGCAGCAGGACACCGAGCCCTTCCGCGTATTGTTGGTCGACGACGACCGCGAGACCCGCATGCTCTGCTCGGCGATCCTGCGCAAGGTCGGCATGCGCGTGCAGGAGCTGGCCGAGTCCAGCGCCGTTCTCGACGAGGTACGCCGCTTCCGCCCCGACCTGGTCCTGCTCGACCTGCACATGCCGGACATCGACGGCATTGCCGTGGTCCAGGCCCTGCGTGCCAGTGACATCGCCCCGCTGCTTCCGGTGGTGTTCCTCTCAGGCGAGGACCGGCCCAGCGCGCGCAGCGCGGCCCTGCGCGTCGGCGCCGATGATTTCCTGCCCAAGCCGGTCCGGCCGCACGCACTGGTCGCCGCGGTCCGCTCGCGGGTCAAGCGCGCCCGCACCCTTAACCGGCAGCTTCGCCCCAATACCGGCGCCGGCCAGGGCCGGCTGCGTCGATCCCATTTTCTCGAACTGCTGGAAACCCGACTGCGCCAGCCGGCTGCCGACTGGGAACTGCTGCTCGCCCTGCGTATCGATGAGGGTGCCACCCTGCGCGAGGCGCTGGGCATTGCCGGCACCCACGCCCTGGAGCGCCAGCTTGGCGAGCGCCTTGCGGGCTGCCTCGCCGCCGGCGACAGCTACGCCCTGTGGGAGGAACTGGGCTATGGCCTCCTGGTCTCGCGCGGCAGCCGCGACGAGCTCGAGGCGCTGCTGCCGAGATTGCTCGACGCGGTCAGCGGCACCCCTTTCAACATCGAGGGCGCCGAGCACTCGCTGCGCGCATCGATCGGTTATGCCCTGCCACCCGACACGTCGCAGGGCGACCGCCGCGAGGCCTGGCTGAAGCAGGCCTTCGCCGCTCTGGCCATGGCCCGGCGTCTCGGCGGCGGGCGGGCCGACGGCGTGCTGTCGCGCGACCCCTCGGCCCTGCCGCCCGAACGCATCATGGTCATCACCCAGGCGCTCAAGGACCTCGCCCGCGGTGGCCTGCCGCGCTTCGAGTTCCAGCCCATGCTGCAGCTGCGCGGCGAGCAGGAGCACTACTCGCTGATCAGCAAGCTGGCCGATCTGCGCAGCCCGCTCGAAGGCTATCCACGCAGCCAGTACCGTGAGCTTGCCCGTCAGGAGGGCCAGCTTGGCCTGATCGACCGCATGGCCCTGTTCCACGCGATCGAGACTCTCGACGATCGCCGACAGCGTGGCCTTGCCGCGCGGGTGCTGGTGCAGGTCGATCTCGACGGTTTCGACGAGCGACAGTTCGCCTGGCTGCGTGCCGAGAAGCAGCGTCGTCCCGAGGCGGTGGGCGACCTGCTGCTGGAAGTCGATATCGAGGTGCTGCACCGCGGCGAGCATGCAGAGGTCCTGCGCCAACTGGGCAGCCTGGGCATGACCCTCGCTGCCGCCGACACCAGCGGCAGCGTGATCTCCCTGCAGGAGCTGCAGTCGGCGCCGATCGGCCTGTTGCGCCTGCCGCACCAGGCGATCCTCCACGCCGCGGGCACCCAGCTGTCCGAGCTGATCAGCCAGTGGCGCGGCACCGGCCGGCGCCTGCTGGTCGATGGCGTCGAGAGCATGAAGGCGGTTTCCGGCCTCTGGAACCTCGGCATCGACTACCTGCAGGGCGACGCGCTTGCCGCGCCCCAGCCGCGCATCGAGGACGAGGGCGGCGACTAGTGCCCTGCCGCGGAAGGACCTCGCTCAACTCGCGAGGCGGATGCCTCGTCGAGGCAAGGAGCGGGAAGGAGGCAGGGCAGCGACATGGCGGCGCCGAGCGACGCCGCTTCGGCGGCGCAGACCCAGCGGGTTCTGCGATGCATTTCCGGCGTCAGCGAAGCCCCTTGCGTGTGCCTTGGAGAACCGATACGGGCGTTCGGTCGGTAGGCCCGGTGCGGCCAGCCGCACCCTATGCGCCGCGCGGAGCGCGTCTTCGTCTGGCTCGATGGCGCGGGGGTCGCGGCGCCTCGCGCTAGGCGATGCCCAGGCCCTCGATCTTCGCCAGCTCGGCGGGGAATCCGGCCAGCTCGGCAAATCGCCTGCCGCGTTCGGCATAGTCGCGGAACTCGGGGAAGCTGGGTGCGCCCGGCGAGAGCAGGACCACGCCGCCCTCGCCTGCCGCCTCCGCGGCGGCGCTGATGGCCTGCTCCAGCGTGTCGACTTCGATGAGATTCAGATCGGCACGCTCGCGGCGCAGTGAGGCGGCGATGCGTGGGCCGTTCTGGCCGCGGCAGACGGCGAGCACGGGCGGGGACTCACCCATGCGTTCGGCGACGCCCTCCCAGGGCAGGCCGCGCTCGAAGCCGCCAAGCAGGACGGCGACGCGGCGCCCGGCAAAGCAGGCGAGACCCGCAAGGCTGGCCTCGGGCGTGGTGCTGATCGAATCATCGACGTATTCGACGCCACCGCGCTCGCCCAGCCGGTGCAGGCGGTGCGGCAGGCCGCGGAAGTCGGCAGCGGCCGGGGACAGGACTTCGGCGTCCTCGCCCAGCGCCTCGATCGCCGCCAGCGCGGCGCACAGGTTCAGCCGGTTGTGCAGGCCGGGCAGCGAGAGGGCGTCATCGCCCAGCACGCGTCGATCACCGCGCCAGACCTCGGCCTCGCGCAGGTGCCAGCCGTCCTCGCGACCGAACCAGGTGACGCCGGGTAGGCTCACGCCCAGTTCGCGCAGGCGGGCATCGCGGTGATTCAGCACCACGCGGCGCGGCGAAGCGCGGGTGACCAGGGCCAGCTTGTCGGCGTAGTAGCGCTCGACGCCGCCGTGCCAGTCGAGATGCTCGGGATAGAGGTTCAGCACCACGGCCACGTCCGGCGCGACCGCATCAACGGTCTGGTAGCTGGACAGCTCGATCGCCCAGACATCCGGAACCTTCGGTGGATCAACCAGTTCAAGAAGCGGCAGGCCGATATTGCCGGCGAGCCCCACGCAGCGACCGCCGCGGCGCAGCAGGTGGGCGATCAGGGCCGTGGTCGAGCTTTTGCCCTTGGTGCCGGTAAGGCAGAGCTTCCTGCCGGGCAGCTGGGCGGCGAACCACAGTGCGGTGCCCGAGGTGAAGCCGGTGCCGCGCGAGGCCGCCTCCAGCAGGGCCGGATGATAGGCCGAGATCCCGGGCGACTTGATCACTACCTCGAAGCGAGCCAGCGCCTCGGCGTCGGGCTCGCCGAACACCTGAAGCTGCGGATCATTCAGCGCGCGCGCCTCGGCATGCTCGGCCTGCGGGCAGAACACTGCGAGCGGCGCCTGCGGCCAGCGGGCGCGGAAGGCGCGCCAGGCGGCGCGGCCTTCACGGCCCAGGCCCCAGAGCGCTACGCGGCGACCTTCAAGCGCGGAAAGCCGCACCCACGCGCTCCCAGATGGCAGGCGGCACGGCGTGCTCGTCGGAGATCGCCAGCAGCGGTTCCAGACCGAGCTCACCGGCATCAAGCCGCGGCTGGATCTCCTCGCGGAAGCGGGCGACCAGGGCGTCCTCCCGCCAGACCGATGACGCCGCCAGCCAGGCGAAAGCGGCCCGCGACTCGCGGCCCTCGCCCACGCACTCGAAGGGCTTGTGGTCGCGGTACTCGATCAGCGCGTCGAAGCCGGCCGCGTTGCCCGACTCATCGAGCAGGTTGCGGCCGAAGATGCCGACCAGACGCGGCTTGGACAGGAATGGCGCCAGCGCCAGGAAGACGAAATGGCACTTCGGGCAGACCCCGCACCAGCGGCTGGCCGGGCGCTCGCCGAGCAGGTGGAAATTGCGGTTGCAGCTGGAGAAGTGCGCGTCGTAGTGGTCGCGGCGGGCGAACTGCCGGGCCACGGCCAGCTCGGACAGCGGCCGCAGCAGCGAGTAATAGTCGAGGTCGGCGGCCACCGTGCGCCGCACCTCGGCGGCAAAGGCCTGTTCGAAGGCCCAGCCCTTGGACCACTGGTGATTCACCTCGCCGCTGCCGGGGATCAGGCTGCCGTAGCTGGCCGAGCGCTCGTTGCTGAACACGACGTTGCGCTCACCGCGCAGGACGGCGGCCAGCACCAGGATCGCGGAGTTGATCGCGGTCACCGGTATGTGGCCGTTCCAGGCGCCCTGCCGGTTGAACTCGAACAGCTGCGGTGCAAGCTGGCGCTCGACCTGCAACATGGGCAGGCCGGTGCGCTCGGCGCAGGCGCGGATCAGCGGGGCCGAGCCGACCCAGGCCACGGTCTGGGCCACGCCTGCCCCGCGCAGGGCCTCGATGCTGACCAGCGAGTCCTTGCCGCCGCCGATGGCCACCAGGGCGCCCTCTCCCAGGCCCAGGCGGGTCGCCGAGCTGCCGGCGCCGGCGATATGCGGGAAGTTCAGCCTGCCGCGCAGGGACAGGCCGTTGCGGTGGGCAAACTCACCCAGGCCATGCTCGTAGAGCGACTGCAGGAAGGTGGCGGTGCCGGCATCGATCGGCGACTCGTCGAGACGGATCTCGCCGGGCACGGCGGCCTTGAAGTAGCTGACGCCGGCAATCAGGTGAACCAGGCGGAGGGCGCGCTCGACCGCGTGCTGGCGCGGCGCGTCGAGCACGAAAGGCGCGCCGGGAAACCGCAGCCGCTCGATCAGCTCGGGGCCATCATCGAAGGCATAGACCAGCTGCGCCTCGCCGCTGGCGGCATCGAAGCCGGCGCGAACGAAGCGGAAGCAGTTGATCTCCTCGCGGGCGAAGCGCCACTCACTCATCCAGCGGTTCCTCGATCAGGTCTTCCTCGGGCAGGCCGCGAAGGTTATACCGGCTGGCCATCACCGCGCCGTAGGCACCCGCATGGCCGATGGCGACCAGGTCGCCCGGCGCGCTGCTGTCGGGCAGGCGGCGCCGGCGCCCGAGCACGTCGCCGGTCTCGCAGATCGGTCCGACCACCTCGGCCGGCTCTCCCTCGGACTCGCCCTGGCGCGAGAGGTTCTCGATCCGGTGCCAGGCATTGTAGAGCGCCGGGCGCAGCAGGCTGTGCATGCCGGCATCAAGGCCGATGCGGCGCACGCCCGATTTCTCGACGACCTGGGTGATCCGCGCCAGCAGCACCCCGGCCTCGGCGACCAGGTAGCGGCCGGGCTCGACCCAGAGCCGGTACTGCGGCCAGGTGGCCTTCATCTCGCCCAGCATGGCGGCATAGCCGTCCAGATCGAAGCGGTCACCGCCCGGCTCGTAGCTGACGCCCAGGCCGCCGCCAACGTCGATCACCTCGACGCTGCCGAGGCTGTCGGCCACCGAGGCGAGGCGTGCGTAGACCTCGCGCCAGTGTCCGGCCTCGAGGATGCCGCTGCCGATATGCGCGTGCAGACCGATGATTCGCGCATCGACCTCGCGCAGCGCGGCGAGGAACTCGGGCAGGCCGTCCAGCGGCAGGCCGAACTTGGCCTCGCGGCCGCCGGTGCGGACCTTCTCGTGGTGGCCCTCGCCAAAGCCGGGGTCGAGGCGCAGCAGCAGGCGACGGCCGCGGAACACGCCGGGCGCGGCGCGCAGCAGGGCGGCATTGTCGACGGTGACGTTGACCCCGCCGTCCAGCGCCGCGGCGTACTCGTCGACCGGAGCGAAACTCGGGGTGAAGAGGATGCGCTCGGGCGAGAGCCCGGGCAGGGCCTCGCGGACGTGGCGCAGCTCGCCCAGCGAGACGCATTCGAAGCCGAAGCCTTCGGCCTCCAGCACGCGCAGGATGCCGGGGTGCGGATTGGCCTTGATCGCGAAGAAACGCTGATCGATGGCGCCGATGCCGGCCAGCTCACGGGCGCGGCGGCGGACGATCCCGGGATGATAGACGTAGCGCGGCGTGCCGTGGGCGGCGTGGCGCTTGAGCGTCGCCGTGGCGCGCTCCCACCACAGCGGCTCGGCCTGCGCCGGTGGCGCGCGCAGCTCGCTCCAGCTGGGGCCGAATACCTGCTGCTCCCAGGTCGGCATGGCGCCCGACTGCACCAGCTGCTCGTGCAGGTGCGGCATCATCCCTGACTCCAGCGCCTCGTCGACGACGAAGGTCAGGTTGAGGTCGTTGGAGCTTTGCGAGATCAGGTGCACGCGCTCTCGGCCGAAGCTGGCCAGCACCGGCGACAACCGGTGCAGCAGGGAGCGCATGCCGCGGCCAACCAGGGTGATGGCGGCGGCCGGGGCGATCACCTTGACCCGGCAGATCTGCTCGAGGTCGCGGCACAGCGCGTCGAGCACGTTGGAGGTGACCAGGTTGTCGCTGGGGTCGAGCGAGACGGTGACATTGGTCTCGGCCGAACCGATCAGGTCGACCGACAGGCCGTGCTTCTTGAAGGTGGTGAAAACATCGGCGAGGAAGCCGACCTGCTGCCACATGCCGACGGTCTCCATCGAGACCAGGACGATGCCCTTGCGCGAGCTGATCGCCTTGACCCCGGGCATCGTCGCCGCGCTGGCGTCGATCACCGTGCCGGCCAGCTGCGGGTGTTCGGTGTCGCGGATCCACAGCGGCACGCGTGACTCGCGACAGGGGCCTATGCAGCGAGGGTGCAGCACCTTTGCCCCGGTGGTGGCGATCTCCTGGGCCTCGGCGTAGTCCAGCCGGGAGAGCAGACGCGCCTTGGGCACCACCCGGGGATTGGCGCTGAACATGCCCGGCACGTCGGTCCAGATCTCGACCCGGTCGGCGCCGAGCAGGGCGCCGAAGTAGGCCGCCGAGGTGTCCGAGCCGCCGCGGCCGAGGATGCAGTCCCCGCCCTGCTCGTCGCGGGCGATGAAACCCTGGGTGATGAGGCAGTCGCCCTGCGCCGCGAAGCGCTGGCGCCAGTCGGCATCGGCATCGATGCGGCAGTTCACCGACAGCCGTGAGGCCCAGGCGCTCTGGTGCGGCAGCTGCACCGCGCGCAGCCAGTCGCGGGCATCGGCCCAGCGCAGCGGCAGGTCGGCGGCGGCGAGATAGGCCTGGCCGAGGCGCGAGGAAAGCAGCTCGCCGAGGCCGAAGACCTCGGCCTGCCAGGCGAGTTGCAGCGCCTCCTCGGCCTGCGCGCGCGAGTCGACGGCGAGCGCGGCAAGCCGCGCCAGCAGGTCGCCGATGACCGTCTCGGCGTCAAGGTCGAGGGTCACGGCGAAGTCGCGATGGCGCTGGGCCAGCGCAGCGGCCTCGGCGACCCGCCCGGCCTCGGGTTTTCCCGGAGCCACCAGCGAGGTCAGCGCATTGGTCACCCCGGACAGCGCCGAGACCACCACCAGCACCCGATGCCCCTCGGCCCGGCGCTCGCGGATGCGCGCTCCGATCTGGTCCCAGCGCGTGCGCTGCGACACGCTGGTGCCACCAAACTTGAGAACAACCCAGCGCGACGCCGCCGGGACGCCCTGCCCTTCGCTCATGGTTTCCTGCCGTCACGGCCGGGAGCCGGCCTTCGCTGCAGCGCAGCATGCCAAAGCCCGCCGGCGCATGCCACGGGGCGATGCCCACCCTGCCCGGCCGCGTTCATGACCGGATGGCATGGGCACAGGAGCAGGCGGCGGATCCTAGCCATTGCAGCCACGCCGGAGAGGCGCAGAACGGGCGCACGAAAGCATTCATAGGGTGCGGCTGGCCGCACCGGGCGTACCGTCCGAACGCCCGCATCGGTGCGCCCAAGGCGCACCCTATAGGCCTTCGCCGACCCCAATGGTGCCCGACTGTGGGAGTGTGCCCTTGGCCGCGACCGCGGAAATCCGCTCTGGCCACGGTCTGTGGTGAACCTGTGGCGCTGCGGTCGCGCCCAAGGACGCTCCCACAATCTGACTGCGGCAAGGCCTGCCTCGCGGCGCAAACCGGACCTGGCAACGCCGTTGCGTGTAGGAGCCAGCTTGCTGGCGATCGTCCCGTCCGGGGCGCCTATCGCCAGCAAGCTGGCTACATTCGGGTTTTGCGGTACGTCCGCTTCGTGCCCGAATCTGCCGCCGCCCTCACAGCTCGACGTTGTCGAACTCGCAGATGTTCTCGAGCATCAGGTAGACCGCGGCCTCGACCGACTCGCGGCTTCGGGCCTGGGCAAGCTGGCGCATGCTGTTGACGATGGCGATCCACCAGCGCATGTGGCGGGCGCTGAGCTGGGCGGCGACGGGGATCATGTCGCGGGCCAGGCCCAGCGACTCGGTGCCCTCGCGCTTGAGCGCCACCATGTCCTCGATCTCGAGGCGCGAGTTGGGCAGCTCGCGCAGGAAGCGGGTAACGATCTTGAGGTCGGTCTCCAGCACCACGGTCGGGGCGGGCTCGGCATGCGGAGGCAGCAGGGCGATGTCCAGCTTGGAGAGAAAGCCGCGCAGCGCACCGCGAAGGCTCAGCCAAAGCTCGCGGCGCTGACGGCGCTCCTGCGACTTCTGCAGCAGCGAGAGCAGGCCGACCAGGAAGAAGCCTTCCATGCAGAAGCCGATCAGCTGCGGGACCATGTTCTCCTTGAACGCGCTCTCGTTGCCGGGCGACACGTAGAAGGCGATCAGGCCCAGGCCGGCGATGGCCAGCAGGGCCATCGGAATGGCCAGCAGGCGATGGCTGCCCTTCACTGCGCCGACTCCCCGGCGACGGCGAGGGCGCGAACCACGCCGGCCAGGCGCTCGGCCTCGGCGGCGCTTAGGTCGAGCGGAAGGTGGGTGATGTAGACGGTGACGCCCTCGCGCAACGGCACCGAGACCATGTCCTTGCGCCGCTCGCTGGTGGCCAGCGCGATGTCCTCCAGCGCCCGTGCTTCCTGCTCGGTGGCCGGCTTCATGAAGCTGCGCATCTCGCGACGCAGGGCATGGCCGCTGTTGGAGGCGAAGCTGTTCGGGTTCTCCAGCCAGGCGAAGTAATCCTGCAGCGCCTCGTGTACACGCTCCTTGTAGAGGGCGACAGCCTCGGGGCGGATCGTGCTGCCCTGGATCTTGTGCGCGCGCGCGGCCAGGCGTTCGGCATCGACCCTGCGCAGGTCGGCGCGCTCCTCGTCGGTCAACTCGGTGAACAGCGCCTCGATCGCGTTGGCCCGGCTGCGCGCAACGGCGGGATTGAGCAGCCCCTGAGAGGGCGCCTCGCGCAGGAAGTCCAACAGTTTGCCGGGCGTGTAGTCGATGGCCGCCATCGGGATCCTCGTTTCAGCCATGGTGGGCGCGTGAAGCTTACGCTGAACGCCCTGATGCTTGATCCCGCCCGAGTCCGAAGTGCAGGCTAGCCCCATCCCGCGTGGATCCGCAGCGAGGTCCCAGTGTGAAGCCCTTTCACCACCACGACGCAGTCCGCGCGCGATGACCTGCTGTCCGCGCAGCGCTCGGCGGATGACCCGGGTCCGGATCGGGGCCCTGCTCTGCCTGCTGCTCGTCTCCGGGCCGCTGCGGGCCCAGGGCACCGCGCTGGCCAGCTACCACCAGGAAAGCTGGGGCACCGCAGAAGGCCTGCCGCACAATCTGGTGCTGGACATCACCCAGTCCGCCGATGGATACCTTTGGTTGGCGACCTGGGAGGGTACCGTCCGCTTCAACGGCCATGAGTTTGAAGTGGTCGACGAGCGCGCGGTGACCGGCCTGCTCGGACGGGCCTCGACCGAACTGGAACGCGACCCGGAGGGCCGGGTGATCGCCGGCACCGAACGCGGCGAGCTGCTGCATCGCGATGCGCCCCTCTGGCGCGTCGCCGATCAGGGCAGCCGCATGCCGAGCCTGCCCATCTATGCCCTGCAGGTCGGAGTGGACGAGGCCCTGATCGGCACCGCCGGGGAGGGCCTGTGGCAGTGGCGGGAGGGCGAAGGCAGCCAGCCCTACGCCGGCGCCGAGGCGATCTCGCGAGGCATTGTCTTCGCCGTGCTGCGGCAGCAGGACACCCTCTGGGTCGCCACCGACACCGGGCTCTTCCGTGACGACGGCCGGGGCCTGGTCGCAGTGGGCAGCGCAGAGGCCTTCGGCAGCGACGGGGTGCTCAGCCTGGCGCAGGATCGCGAGGGCCATCTGCTGATCGGCAGCGAGCGCGGGGCTTGGCGCCTGAGCGCCGGGCGGATCGAGCCCCTGCACCACGACCTGCCCATGGATTCCTATGAAGCGATCCTCGTCGACCGGGTCGGCGAGATCTGGCTGGGCACCGCGACCCACGGCCTGCTTCGGGTGGGGCGGCGCGGCGTCGAACACCTCGGCAGCGATCAGGGGCTGCCCAGCAATCGCGTGGTCGCCCTGTTCGAGGACAGCGAAAACAGCCTCTGGGTCGGCACGAGCCGAGGCCTGTTCCGTCTGCGCGAAGCGCCCTTCATCTCGGTCACCGAGCGGGACGGTCTGACTGACCCCTATACCCGCACCCTGCTCGAGTTGCCCGACGGCCGTATCCTCGCCGGCACCAGCAGCGGCCTGTTCTGGATCGAGCGCGGCCCGGAGGGCGACCGTGTGGTGGCCAGCGCGCTGGAGGGCGAATCGGTACTCAGTGCGAGCCTGGGCGCCGACGGCGCCCTGTGGATCGGCACCTACTACAACGGCGTCGTGCGGATGCGCGACGGTGAGGTCGAACGCCGTTTCGGTCGCGAGGAAGGCCTCCCGAGCAGCCAGGTCCGCGCCCTGCTGACGGACGCGGATGGCGCCCTGCTGATCGGCACCAGCCGCGGCCTGACCCGCCTCAAGGACGACGCGATCCAGCGATTCGACGCCGCCGATGGGCTGCCCAGCGAAAGCGTGCTCAGCCTGCATCGGGACCGGGCGGGCGTACTTTGGGTGGGCACGGCTGCCGGCCTCGTGCGGCAGGAAGGTCCGCGTTTCGTCGCCGTCGAGGAGGACAGCGCGGTAGGCGGCCTGCGCATCTACGGATTCGCCGAGGACGCGGCCGGTCGCCTGCATGTCGCACATGACCGCGGGATCACCCGCCTCGAGGATGGCCGCTGGCGACTGCTGGGCGGAGACCTCGGGCTGCCGATCGGCGCAGCGTTCTCCATCCAGTTCGACAGCGGGGGAAACTACTGGCTCAGCAGCAACCGGGGCGTGCTGCGGATCGGCCGGGGCGAGGCAGACGAGGCCTTCCGGCAGGGCGTGCCGCTGCGCAGCTGGGAGCTGTTCGGCGAAGCCGACGGAATGGCCAGTTCGCAGGGCAATGGCGCCGCAGGCCTGCCGGCACTGGCCTCCCGGAATGGCCGTTTCTGGTTTGCCACAGCGGGTGGCGTGGTGCATGTCGACCCGGTCGACCTCGAACGCTTCGACCGCGTCGAACCACGGGTACGCATCGAGCAGCTGCGCATCGATGGTCAGGTGCGCCCTTGGCGGTCCGGCGTCGTCGTGCCCGCTGCGGCGCAGCGTGTCGAAGTGCGCTTCGTCGGACTCAACTTCCAGATCCCGAAGAAGATCCGCTACCGCTACCGGCTGGAAGGCTTCGACGAGGACTGGGTCGACAGCCAGACCCAACGCAGCGCCCAGTTCACCAATCTGGCGCCGGGGCAATACCTTCTGCGCATCCAGGCGGCCAGCCCGGCGGGAAGTTTCGGGCCCGAGGAGGCGCGCCTGGCGCTCGAGGTCGAACCCTGGTGGTGGGAGCATCCACTGTTCCGGATCGCCGCCCTGCTTCTCGGCGGCGCGCTGGCCGCGCTGGCCGTGCGCCTGCGCATCCGACGCCTCGAACGCCAGCGCGCCGAGCTGCAGCGGCGCGTCGACCAGGCCACCGCCGACCTGCAGCGCCAGGCCAGCATGCTCCAGGAACAGAACGTCGAACTCGACGCCTACGCCCACTCGGTCGCCCACGACCTGAAGAACCCGCTGGCCACCGTGGTCGGCATGAGCTCGCTGGTACGTACGATCGGCGACGGCATGCCGGACGAACAGCGCCTCGACATGCTCGTCCGCATCCACGCCGCAGGGCTGAAGATGGTCGAGATCATCGACTCCCTGCTCTTGCTGGGCCGCGCCCGTTCGGATTCCGAGGTCGCCCTGCAGCCGCTGGTGCTCGGTCCTCTGATCGAGGAGACACTGAAGGGTTTCGCCGCCGAGGTCACCGTCACAGGGGCTCAGATCGAAACGCATTCCGGCATGCCCGAAGTGCGCGGCTTCGCGCCCTGGGTCGAGCGGGTGCTCAGCAACTACATCGCCAACGCCCTCAAGTACGGCGGTGAGCCACCGCAGATCGAGATCGGAGCGACCCGGATGGGTGATCTGGTGGAAGTCTGGGTAAAGGATCGCGGCCAGGGCCTGTCGGCCGAAGCCCAGGCCCGGCTGTTCCAGCCCTTCTCGCGACTCGGCCGGGTCGGGGGCGACGGCCACGGGCTGGGCCTGTCGATCGTGCGCCGCATCGTCGAGCGCATGGGCGGCAGCGTCGGTTGCGAGAGCCGCACCGGCGAAGGCACCCGTTTCTGGTTCCGCCTGCCTGCGGCCTATCCGGACAAGGACTGATGGGCGCTGACGTCCGCTACGCCCCGGCGCTCGAACGACTGGCCGCCCTGGAGGGTAGCTGGACCGTCGCGGCCCCGCTGGGCCTTGACAAGCCCAACGGCCTGCTCAACGCGATGTATGCGCGGGCCAAGTCCGATCCGCAGCGGTCGCTGACCGTGCTGACCGCGCTGTCGCTCACCCCACCGTCGCCCGCATCGGACCTCGAGCGCCGTTTCCTCGCCCCCTTCCTTGCACGCCATTTCGGCACCGATTACCCGGTGCTGGACTACGTCACCGACCGCCAGCGCGGCGAGCTTCCGGCCCACGTGCGGATCCATGAGTTCTACCTGCAAAGCGGCGCCCTGCTCGGCTGCCCGCGGGCGCAGCAGGACTACATCAGCCTCAATTACACCCACGTCGCCCGCGGCGTCGCCATGCGCCGACCCAATGTCATCGTGCAGTTGCTCGCCCGCGACCCGGCCAGCGACCGGCTGAGCTTCAGCTGCAACCCGGACGTGACCCTCGGCCTGCTCGACGAGCTGGCGCGACTTGGGCTGCCGCGCCCGCTGATGCTGGCCGAGGTCCATCCCGACCTGCCCTTCCTCGGCGGCGAAGCCCTGGTGCCCGAAGGACTGTTCGACCTGGTGATCGAGCCGCCGACCCGTCCGCACCAGCTGTTTGCCCTGCCCCGCCAGCCCGTGGGCGAGGCCGAGTACGCCATCGGTTTCGTTGCCAGCACCCTGGTCCGCGATGGCGGCAGCCTGCAGATCGGCATCGGTGCGCTCAGCGATGCGCTGACCCATGCACTGGTGCTGCGCCACACCCGCAACGCCGAGTACCGCGAGATCGTCAGCGCGCTCTGGCCTGCGGTGGAACAGTCGGAGCTGGTCTGTCGCTGGGGCGGGCTCGGCGAGTTCGAGCAGGGCCTTTTCGGCGCCTCCGAGATGGTCATGGACGGCTTCGCGACACTGATCGACGCCGGCGTGGTGAAACGGCGCGTGGTGGACGATGCAAGCCTGATGCAGCGGCTTGCCGATGGCAGCGCCAGCGATGCGGACAAGGCCCGCGTCGAACGCGAGGGCCAGTACCTGCACGGAGGTTTCTTCCTCGGTTCGAAGAACCTGTACCGCTGGCTGCGCGAGCGTACGGACGAACAGCGCGCAGCGATCGCCATGACCCGCATCTCGCACATCAACGAGCTGTACGGCGGCCAGGAGATTCTTGAGCGACTGCAGCGTCGCGAGGCGCGCTTCTTCAACACCTGCATGATGACCACGGTATTCGGCGCCGCCGTCTCCGACGGGCTGGACGACGGCCGCGTGGTCTCGGGCGTCGGCGGACAGTACAACTTCGTCGCCATGGCGCATGCCCTGGCCGAGAGCCGCTCGATCCTGCTCTGCCGCGCCATCCGCGACGGCAGCGAGGGCACCCGCTCGAACATCGTCTACGAATACGGCCACGCGACCATCCCGCGCCACCTGCGCGACGTGGTGATCACGGAGTACGGCATCGCCGACCTGCGCGACCGCAGCGATGCCGAATGCGTCGCTGCCACGGCGGCCATCGCCGACGCGCGCTTCGCCCCCGGCCTGCTCGCCCGCGCCCGAGCCGCGGGCAAGTACGCCGGGACGGACGTGGACAGCTTACGCAACAGCCCGGATCGCCTGCGCGCATGTCTGGCCCCGTTCCGCCGCCGCGGCCTGCTGCCCGATTACCCGCTGGGTAGCGACTTCACCGAGGTCGAACAGCGTCTCGTCCGTGCGCTCGGCTGGCTGAAGCAAGCTGCGCGGGCCGGGAAGGCCGGCCTGATCTGGCGCGCCCTGCGCGACGCCCCCTGTCGCGACCGCGAGGCCCTCGTCCGCATGGGCCTGGACCGTCCGACGGGCATGAAGGAACGCCTCAGCGCGCGCCTCGTCGGCCACGCCCTCAACCAGACGCTGGACTGAGCGGCGGTGCGGGCGGCCGGGCCTCGACCCGAGGGTCTCGCCGCCGGTGTGGCTCCCGGTCCCCGTGACCCGACAGTTGGGCGACGTCGACACCCGTTCCGGTGGAACTGGCGACCGGTGGTCTCGATACCCTGCCCAGATAGCTCCCAGGGCGCGATCGCGGCCCCGGCCGCCCCCCGAAGCGCGCGTCGGGCGCAAGGCAGACGTACCGCAAAACCCGAATGTAGGAGCCAGCTTGCTGGCGATAGGCGCCCCGGACGGGATGATCGCCAGCAAGCTGGTTCCTACAGGCCACGGCGTTGCCAGGTCCGTTCTGCGCCGCAAAGCAGACCTTGCCGCAGTCAAAATTTGGGAGCGCCCTTGGGCGCAACCGCAGCGCTACGGATTCACCACAGACCGCGGCCAGAGCGGATTTCCGCGTTCGCGCCCAGGGGCACTCCCACAGTCGGGTTTCGTTGCGCGTTGGCAAAGCCCCATAGGGCGTGCCTTGGCGCACCGTTACGGGCGTTCGGACGGTACGCCCGGTGCGGCCAGCCGCACCCTATGAATGTCTTCTTCGCGCCCAGATCCCGCCTCTGCGAACGCGACTTGTGGCCGGAACCGGTCCTTCCTTCGGGCCATTCCACATGCGAGCCGCGATGGTGTCCAAGGCTGGCGCCACGGGTATCCACTTCATGCCGCCACCTGTGTCCGGGGCCAAGCAGGACGGGTGCCCTTGATCTACCGCGATCCTCAGCGCTGGAGCCAGCCGCCCGCAGCGCGACTCCATACCAGGCCCCGCGTTCGCTGCGCTCCGTTGCGTATTGCCAGCGATGTGACCGGGGTTTGCCAGCCTGGATGACCAGCGTCGCCAGCCGTTCTGACCGCGATAGGCATGCCGTTTGCCCACTTCCGGCAGTCTTCTGACCGGCTGATACCGACCCAGAACGTGCGTTCGGCGATGTGTACTTTGGGCGCATATTTGCCGTTCGCCCTGGCCGGCGAATGGGGCCTTCTTTCTGGATCCAGAGCCGGATCAAGATCAACATCAAGGGCGTTTCGAACCGTCCTTCGGCCGGCCCGAGTCACTTCTCTTTGCGTGCCCAAAGAGAAGTAACCAAGAGAAAGGGCACCCCGGTCAGGCGCCTTCCGGGCTTCCTGCCCTCCAGGTACGCGTGCGGGCTCCGAGGGTTCGCCGACAGCGCATCCTGCGCTGGGCGAACGCGAGCACGTCCCTATGCTCGCCCCTGCGGGCCTTGTTCTACGCCCGCCCGCCGCCAGACAGGGGCCCCATTGATCGGCCATCCTGGCCGCACAGCCCGTGGGCTGGTCGGGCAAGCCTTTTCAGGCGGCGTGTCGCGGAACGTGGCCCTCGAATCTCGAAAACCTCATTGCGCGTGGGTCCCGTGTGCAGCGCCGAGTAGCGCAGGAAGCCGGCGGGGAAAGGCGTGGATGTTTGAGCGCATGGATGCGCGAGTTCACGCCGGCCGCCGGATTCCGAGCAACGCAGGGGACCGGCATTGCGCAGCAATGACGGCGCGGAAGTCGGGTCGGCTTCTCTTTGGTTACTTTCTCTTGCCGATCAAGAGAAAGTGACTCGGGCCGACCGCAGGTCGGTCTGAAAGCTCTTGATCCTGTTCTTGATCTGGCTTCGCCCGAAAGGCCCATTTCGCCGGCCAGGGCGAACGGCAAATTTGCGCCCACATCTCGCCTCTGCGAGCGCGCACTCCTAGCCGGTTCCGGCCGGTCACACCACTGCCGGTCGTGGTCAGTCGAACTGCCGGGCGTGGCCAGAGATGCTGGCAAAGGCGGTCAACTGGCGTGGCGAACGTGGTCAGATGGATGGCGGTTTGCACTCCGTCCCTTGGACGGAAGGAGGCAACCCTATACGCTCGGCGCATGGGTATACCGATCAACGAGATTACCGCCGAAGCCTTTGCCGACCTTGGGGGACAGGCGCTTGCCCTCCTGCGCGAGGACGGCCCGCCACTGCCCCTGCGCCTGTGCGCGGTCAGGACACATGTGGTCCTGGGCCCGCGCGCCGCGCCGCCCTTCTCGGCGATCCTCTCCGCCCCCGACGGCGCCCGCCTCGGGCAGGGCATGTACACGCTGCGGCATCCGGGCCTGGGCGACCTGGCACTGTTCCTCGTCCCGGTCGGCCCGCAGGCCGACGGCCCGGGCTATGAGGTGGTGTTCAACTGAGGCCGGAAGGGGCGTCCGCGGGCCACTGCAGGAAGCGGTAGGCGCCCCGTACCTCGCCATGCCCGAAGCCAAGGCGACGATAGAGATCGAGCGCGGGGTTGCCCGGCTCGACATGCAGGCCGATGCGTCGTCCGCTGGCGCGCGCCTCGCCCTGCAGGGCGCGGATCAGGGCGGTACCGATGCCCCGGCCCCGCTGGTCCGGCATCAACGCGATATCCATCAGGCGCAGCTCGCCCGGACTGCAGTGGACATAGATCCGGCCGTGCGGACCAAGCGAGGACACGAGCAGCCAGAAGCCGGCCTCCGCGTAGTGCGTGCGATAGTGATGGCGCTGGAGGTGGAACTGCTGGAGGAGGAAGCGTGACTTCTCATCGGCCGTCCACGGGACCGGCGCCAGCTCCTCGGTTCGCGTGCTGGCGTAGAGCGCCTGCAGGAAGGACAGGTCGGCTTCGCGCTCGTCGCGCAAGGTCCACCCTTCTGGAAGCGCCGCAGCCAGCGATCGCGCGATGCTCTGGAGCGGACCGGACACTCAGCCGAACAGGTTGAACCAGGCGACAAGGCCGTCGCGCGAGGGCTGCAGGAACAGGTCGACCTCGCCCTGGGGCCCATCCAGGCGATGCAGACCCTCATCCAGGAACTGGCAGCCTTCGCCCTGGAAGCGCAGGGCGAATGAGCGGCAGGCGCCCTGCCGGAGTTCCGCTTCGATGGCCACCAGCCTCAGCGGCCGGCCGCAGCCGCTGCGGAAGGAATCGCCCACCCGCCACGACCCGACCGGTGCGCAAAGGCCCGCCCAGGCAGGCGGCGCAGTAACGGCCGCCAGTGCGGCGAGCGAAGCGGTGCTGAGGAATCGCCGTCGGCTCATGATCAGGACTCGCTGGGATACAGCCCAACCAGGGCAATGATGAAGTTCAGCGCCAGGAAGGGCTGGAGGTTGTTGTGGGCCTGGCTACCGCCCGCATCGCCGACCGCTGGCATGTCGATGAGGTTGGCGGGGTCCGCGTAGACGCTGCCACCGACCACCCGGGCCAGACCGCGCCCGCCGCCAGCGGGCAGGCTGGCCGCTGCAGCTTCGGCAGGGTTCGGGCTCGCCCTCAGCGCATGCGTGTGGTTGGGCAGCTGCGACTCGGTCAGACCGACGGTGTCGGAGCCCCCGGCCTCCCCCAGAGAACGCGCACTCAGCCCCGGCCCGTTTCCGGCGTGCATCGGCGCCCTGCCCTGCAGGTTGGGCAGGGCCAGGGTCGTCTCGCCGTCTCCGCCATAGATCGTGCCGACCAGGGAGAACAGGGCCGTGTTCTGCGCGATCGGCAGCAGCTGGCCATTGCAGAAGGCCCAGCCCCGCGGGGCGAAGTTGCCCGCGAAGATCCGGATCTCGGCGACGAAGGGCTCGGACATGGCGGACTCCTCAGCTCGACGAGGGATAGATGCCGACCAGCGCGATGATGAAATGCACGCACAGGTAGGGCATCAGGTTGCTGTGGCTTTGCGAGCCGCCGGTCGCGTCCATGCCCGTCGCATGGAGGCTGACCGAGGGCGCCTCGTCAATGAACAGGTCAAGGCCGGTGGAAGTGGCCAGCACATTGCCCTGCGGGCCGGGCGAGTTTGCAAGACCGCTCGACGCCTGGAGCACATGGGTGTGCGGGGGCAGCTGGTTCGCGATCAGCGTCTCGCTCTCGGTACCTGCACCCTGGCCCAGGGTCCGCGGAGTGAGGCCCGGCCCGCTTCCGGCGTGGATCGGAAGGCGCCCGCGCAGGTCGGGCAGGCCGAAGGTGGTTTCGCCATCGCCGCCGTAGATCGTCCCCAGCAGCGAGAACAGGGCGTCGTTCTGCGAGATGGACAGCAGCTGACCATCGCAGAACGCCCAGCCCGCGGGCGCGAAGTTGCCCGCGAACATGCGGATCTCACCGACATAGGGTTCGGACATCGGGACGCCTCAGTTGTGCGAGGGAAAGAGGCCCCGCAGGGCAATGCAGAAGTTGACGGCCAGGTAGGGCTGCATGTTGTTGTGCGCCTGCCCTGCCCCCACCGAGGCCACGGTGTCGCTGCGCGTCGGAACGAGCGAGTCCGGCGAACGGTAGATCTCGTTCGGCGCGCTGTCGGCCAGGAGCTTGTTGGAGGGGATCGGAGAAGGATTGGCCAGGGTGCCCGTCGCCGCCCGCGGCACATGCGCATGCTGCGGCATCTCCCCGGCGCTCAGCGTGTGCGATTCCTCCCCGCCCTTCTGGCCCAGCGGATGGTTCGAGGCCTCGTGCACCGGCGTCCGCCCTCGCAGATCCGGCAGCGCGAACGAGGTCTCCCCGTCCCCTCCGTAGTTCGTGCCCAGCAGGGAGTAGAGCGACTGGTTCTGGTTGATCGGCAGGATCTGCCCATCACAGAACGCCCAGCCAGCGGGGGCGAAGTTGAATCCGACCATGCGGATCTCGGCGAGGAAGGGTTCGGACACGGGGTGCTCCTCGGTGACGGCTCAGGGCAAGGGGTGCGAGACGGTACGGCAGGTTGCGCCGGCCAGGGTGCCGTTGTGCGAGGAGCTGACCGAGCCCGCCGGCGTATTGCCATTGCCATTCCAGGTCGTCGTCGCATCGACGCTGAAGCCCTGCAGCAGCAGGGTCGAGTCGGCCGCGCTGGTACGCGCGCGATAGGCCACGGTTCCGGCGCCACTGGTTGTGTTGTTGATGACCTGGGCGCAGGTCGTGTTGGAACTCTCAGCCTGGGTTCGGATGTCGTAGAGACCGAAGGCATCGACGAGCGTCACGCTGTTGTTATCGATCACCGCATCGAGGCGCCCGGCACTGCAGAGCGTGCCGCAGGCGGCGCCCAAGAGATCGCGCGCCTGGACGTCGATGCCGATGTCGAATCCGATGTTCGACACGGTATTGCCGCTGACCTCGACGATCATGTCCGCCGATTCGTTGGCGTTGAGCCGGATGCCGGTGCCGGAGGTGCCCGATCCGCCCACCTGGATGTCGGGATTGTTGTTGACCCGGCCCCGAACCACGGCATTCCCGGTGGCGAAGGAATTGAACGCATGGCCGCCGCTGGCGCTGATCAGCGGGTTGCCGATCACGTTGTAGGTGAGGCTCCCGCTTCCCGATGCGTCGAGGTCGATGCCCAGG
This sequence comes from Pseudomarimonas salicorniae, assembly GCF_023156535.1. Classification (GTDB taxonomy): domain Bacteria; phylum Pseudomonadota; class Gammaproteobacteria; order Xanthomonadales; family Xanthomonadaceae; genus Pseudomarimonas; species Pseudomarimonas salicorniae. The sequence continues at coordinate 197,202 of NZ_JALNMH010000012.1, forward strand.
CCGCTGCCGGTCCCGCGGTCGAACCGGCTCCCCGTGACGTCGATGCCGACCGAGGCGTTGTCCGCGACCTGCACCTGCAATCCATGGGTCCGGTTGCGCAGGAACTGGCTGTTGACCACATCCACGGTCAGGCTGCTGGTGCCGCGGGCGAGGATCTCCAGTCCGTCCGCGCCATTCCCGGAGGACTGGGTATCGCGGAAGGTGCTGTTGCTGACCGTCAGCGACAGCGATCCCGACGTGTTCTCGATCTGGGCGATTCGATCCGATGCGAAAGCCATGTCGGTGTTCGAGATCTCCGATGTGCCTGTGCTGTTCACCAGGCGCAGGCAGGCCTCGTTCACCCCATTGCCGCAGTTGGTGGTGATGCTGCTACGAAGAACGAAATTGACCACGTCGCGGCCATTGATGGCGTACTGGGCCACCGTGCCCGAAATGTCCACGTTGTGGAGGGTTGCGCCTGCAACGTCGTCGAGGTGGATAGCCGCGTTGCAGCCGCCGTTGTTGCCGAGATTGTCGCAGGTCCCAGATCCGCCCCCGTCCACCTGATTGGCGTTGGAAAGGGACAGGTTGCTGAGACTGACGAGATCGGTGGCGATCACCGAAACGCCGCGCTGATTGATGTTGGAGATCGTGCCTCCGCTGCCATCGATGCCGGGGGTCCCCGTGACCGTGAACCCTCCGCTGCCCGCCGTATTCAGCACGATGCCATTCGTGGCATTGCTGGACGACACGCTCTCGAACACGGCCCCGCCCGCCCCAAGCGTCGTGTTCACGATGCTGATCGCGGTCGCAGCGGTGCTGGCCACGCTGTTGCCGCCGCCGGTCACGGTCAGCGTGCCGCCGCCACTGGCATTCAGGCCGATGCCGGAGCTGGTGTCGATGTCCAGCCCGCCGCCGCTGAAGCCGACGCTGGCGCCGGCGTTGCCGGTGAGGTTGACCGCGGTGTTGGCCCCGGTGTTGAGCACCTTGCTGACGCCTGAGAAGGTGATCGTTCCCCCGCTCCGATTGAGCACGTCGATGCCTGCGCAGCTGCCGCTGCAGCTGAGGTTCCCGGACAGCGTCACATCGCCCGTGGCAGCGCCGCTGATCTCGACCAGGTTGCCGGCGGCGGTCCTGGTGAGGTTGCCCGAATAGCTGGTGGTGCCGAGCGATCCCGTGCCGAGGAAGCTCACCCCGCTGTGGCCGGAGAGCGCGCCCATGCCGAAGCCGAAGCTGCCGGTCAGGTTGTTGAGCACGATGCCGCTGCTGCCGCCGCCGGAGCTGGTCGAGGCCAGATCCAGCGTGCCGCTGGTGCCATTGAGATTCACCGCCGTGGCGCTGGCGGCATTGACGCTGGATTCGCTGACCGAGACCCCGCTGACCGCGCCGGCCGCAAGCCCGGTGCTGGCACCGGAATTGATCGCCACGCCGCGCAGCACGGCGTTGTTCCCCCCAAGGGTCACGGTACCGCCGATCGAGGGCGCGGCGCCGGCGGCGGGTGTGGCATCGAGCGTTCCGTTGGCCACCGCCACGACGCCCAGCAGGCTCGAGGAGCTGCCGCTGTGGCCCTGACCGATCAGGTGCTCATCCTGGTTGAGCGAGATGCCGCTGGCGTAATTGCCGCTCAACACATAGATGCGATCTCCGGTCCCGCGCCCGGCCGGAAGGTCGGCCAGCGAGTTGAGCGGATCATTGAGGCCGCCATCGCCGCCGGCTGCCGCGCTGTCGTCGACGAACCAGAGCTCCGGGCCGGTGATGGTCAGGCTCACGGTGGTCGCCGCGCTGCACTGCTGCGGCGCAACGGGCGCGCCGTCGTCGCAGATGCGGAACTGGAAGCTGCCTGCGCCGCTGTAGCCACCCGGTGGGTCGTAGCGGAAGCTGCCGGTGCTGGCGTCGGTGATGGTCACCACCGCACCGGCGGGCAGCTCGCTGCCTGCGACCAGCACGGCGGTCAGGTCGCCCGCCGCGTCATCCACGTCTGCGGCCCCCTCGAGCAACTCGCCCGTATGGCTGGCAGCGACGATCTCCAGCTCGATCGCCGAGTGCGTGGTGTGCGACTTGGTGGTGGCGGTGGGCGGGTCGTTCACCGCATTGACGGTGATGTTGAAACCCTGTGCCGCGCTGGTGTCGACGCCTCCATTGGCGGTACCGCCGTCGTCCGACAGGGTCAGGGTAATGCTGGCCGTCCCGCTCGCATCCGCTGCCGGCGTATAGGTCAGCTCCCCTGTCGGCGACACGGCCGGGGCCACGGCAAACAGGCCGGGATTGGTGTTGCCGGTAATGTTGAAGGTCAAGGTCTGGGTGACGCCGGGGTCGCCGTCGTCGATCCCGGTAGCCCAGCCGCTCACCGTTTGTGCGCCGGCGTCCTCATTGACGGTCTGGTCGGCGCCGACGGTGAACACCGGTGCCGAGTTCACCGCGGTCACGCTGATCGTGAAATCCTGCGAGGCGCTGGTATCGACGCCGCCATTGGAAGTGCCGCCGTTGTCGCCGAGGACCAGGCTGATGGTCGCCGCGCCGCTGGCGCCGGGCGCCGGCGTGAAGCTGAGCACACCTGAGGGAGAAACCGCCGGCCCGGCACTGAACAGGGCGGGGTTGGTGTTGCCGGTGACCGAGAAGGCCAAGGTCTGCCCGGACTCATCGGCAGGCCCCGCGCTGATCGCGCTGGCCCAGGGATCGACCGTCTGGGCACCCGCATTCTCGAGCACGGCCTGGTCGGCGCCGGCGACGAATGACGGCGCGTCGTTGACCGGGGTCACGCTGATGGTGAAGCTTTGCGGCGCGCTGGTGTCGACGCCGCCCATCGCCGTGCCGCCATCGTCCTGCAGTTCGATGGTGATCAGGGCGCTGCCATTCGCGTTCGCGGCCGGTGTGTAGCTGAGCTGGCCCGTCGCGCTTACCGCAGGCCCGGCGGCGAACAGGCCGGGATTGGTGTTTCCGGTCACGTTGAAGGTCAACGCCTGCACCACCGCAGGGTCACCGTCATCGATTGCGCCGGCCCAGGACGCAACGCTCTGGGCGCCGGCGTCCTCAAGCACTGTCTGGTCGGGTCCGGCAGCGAAGCTGGGCGCGTCATTGATGTCGGTGACGGTGACCGTCACCGCGGCGCTGTCGTCCAGCCCGCCGCCATCGGTGGCCACGACGGTCAGCGTGAACGGCGAGTTGCCGAGGGTAACGGCGGCCGGGGTCTGCACCCGAAGCTGCCCGCCGGCGTCGATCTGGAAAGCGTTGCCGGTGTTGCCGGCGCTGATCGCATAGGTCAGTGCGTTGTTCGGCGCCGAGGCATCCGGGTCGGTGGCCGCGAGGGCTGCGCCGATCGCGGTTCCGGCCGGGCTGTTCTCGACGACGTTCCGCGAGGCATCGGCGAACACCGGCCGCTCGTTGACATCGGTCAGCCCGATGGACACGGTGGCCGTGGTACTGAGCGCTCCGCCATCCGTGACGGTGACGGTCAGCGAGAACGCGGGGGATGTTTCGAAGTCGAGCTGCGTGGTGTTGGCAACGCTTATCTGCCCGGTGCCGGCATCGATGGCGAAGGCGCCTCCGGTGTTTCCGGCGCTGATGGCGAAACCCAGGGTGTTGTCGGGCGCGCTCGCGTCGGGATCGCTGGCGACTACGCTGCCGACGACGGTGGCATCGGCGCTGTTCTCCGGCAGCGAGAAGGACACATCCGAAGCCGTCGGCGGATCATTGGCGTCACTCAGGCTGATGGTGACCGTCGCGGTGTCGGACAGCTGTGGCGAGCCATTGTCGGTAACGCTGACGGTCAGGCTGAACGACGGGGTCGTCTCGAAATCCAGCGCTGCCGAATTGGCGACGCTGATCGCGCCTGCGGCATCGATGCCGAAGGCGCCTGACACATTGCCCGCGGTGATCGCATAGGACAGGGCCTGGCCCGCGTCGGGATCGCTGGCGATGACGCTGCCCACCGTGGTTCCGTTGGCGCTGTTCTCGGCGATGCTGAAAGCGGCATCGTCGACCGTGGGCGGCAGGTTCGTGGGCGGCTGGGCATCGTTCACGTCGACCCGGACGAACAGGCGCCCGGCCTCGGTGGCGGCGAACACGGCGACTACATCGATCGGCGATTCGCCACTTGTGGTGTCACCGGCGGGATCGGTGGCGAGGGGCGCGACGCCGGCCCAGTCGCCGACCTGCCCATCGGTGATGAAGCCGGCCGCCCAGGCGACGCCCGCGCCGAGCAGCAGCATCACCGCCATCGACGAACCCAGGGCCGGATGCCGGCGAGCCAGCCAGAACACGCCGGCAGCCAGCAGGAGCACGGCCAGCAAGCCGCCGACCGGGATGACCTGCGGAGCGGTCTGCGCCGCAGGAAGCCCGAAGCCTCCCGCGGCCACCAGGTCGGCTCCAGTGGCGCTGCCGGAGGCGAAGATCAGCCGTGCCGGACCGCCACTGCCGAGCCCGGCGAGCGCGGTCGAGAACTCGACCACGTCACTGCCGCCCACGCCCAGGTTCAGGCCGACCGGGTAGCCAGCGGGCTGCGCAACCGGTGCCCCAAACACCGCCCCCGTGCAGCTTTCGCGGGTGACGGCAGAGACCTGCGGCGGCTGTCCGCTCACCGTGGCAGTGAGCCGCACCTCGACGCCAGAGACCGTGCCAGCGGGCGTGACAACGGTGCAGCCGGTGCCTGCATTGCTGTCGAGATCAAGATAGACCCGATGCTCGAAACTCGTGCCCTGGGCGTGGACCGGCGCCGCGACGCCGGCGAAAACGAGGACGACCGCGACCAGCGCAGCGCGAACAGGAAACATTCCGACCCCCTGGTCGTTCAGATGCCCGGAACGCGCGATGAAAATCCCCTTGGCGCGACCGTGCTGAATCAGCAGTGTATGCCCCTCGGGGGATTCCCGATACCCGCAGCAGTCCGCCCGGGGCCCCATCGCCCGCTGCGTCGTCCCCTGGTATCGGCGGGCGCAGTGGCCGTTTCGGGCGCGAAACAGACATTCATAGGGTGCGGCTGGCCGTACCGGGCGTAGCGTCCGAACGCCCGTATAGGTGCGCCAAGGCACACCCTAAGGGGCTTCGCTGACGCCCAACGAGGCCCGACTGTGGGAGCGCCCTCGGGCGCCACCGCCGAGACGCGCTCTGGCCTCGGTCTGAGGTGAATCCGTAGCGCCGCGGTCGCGCCCAAGGGCGCTCCCACAATTTGACTGCTGCAAGGTTTGCTTTGCGGCGCAAACCGGACCTGGCAGCTGCGTTTCGCGTAGGAGCCAGCTTGCTGGCGATCGTCCCGTCCGGGGCGCCTATCGCCAGCAAGCTGGCTCCTGCATTCGGGTCTTGCGGTGCGTCTGCTTCGCGCCCGAACACCCCTCCGCGCGTTTAGCTGCCGGCGGGCGGGACGGGTTCGGTGGCGACCGGCTTGGCGGGGGTGCTGGATGCGCGCGGCGGAACCGGGCGCAGGTCGATGTCGCTGTCGGCGATCGCCCAGGTCAGGGCCGCATAGGCCGCGACCTGCTGGTCGAGGGCCTTGGGGTCGATCTTGTCGAGGGTGTCGTCGGCGGTGTGGTGGTAGTCGAAGTAATCGGTGCCGTCCTGACGCAGGGCGCCCCAGGGCACGCCGCCTTCCCAGAGCGGCAGGATGTCCGGGCCGGGGCCGCCGGGGGAACGGTCGACCTCGATGCCGAGCGGGGCGAGCACGCCGGCGAGCCGCTCCAGTTCGGGCCATTTCTCCGCATGGATGCCGGCGCGGAAGCCGTGGATGCGGCCTGCACCAAAATCGCTTTCCATGGCGAACACGTGGCGATCGAGGATCGCGGCATTGGTTTCGGCATAGCCCTTGGCGCCGAGCAGGCCGACCTCCTCGGCCGCGAAGGCGACCACCCGCACGCTGCGCCGCGGCGTCTCTTCCAGTGCAGCGATGGCAGCGCCGGCGGCAAAGGTGATGCCGATCCCGGCGCCGTCGTCCACCGCGCCGGTGCCGAGGTCCCAGGAGTCGAGGTGGGCGCCGATCAGGACGATGCCCGAGTCGGGCTCGCTGCCGGTGACCTCGCCGATCACGTTGTGGGTGACCACCTCACCGGCAAAGCCGGCGTCGATGTCGACCTCGATCTCGACCGGACCGCGCTTGAGCAGCCGCGAGAGCTGGTCGGCATCGGGGTTGGACAGGGCGGCGGCCGGAATGTCGCGGCCGTAGACAGCGCGCCGGGTGTTGCCGGTGTGCGGGAAGCGGTGGCTGTCGGTGCCGACCGAGCGCAGCAGGAATGCCCTGGCGCCGCGGGCGGCGGCCTCGCGCGGGCCTTCCGAGCGACCGTCCGCGGCCTTCCCATAGCCGGCGCCGTCGCGGTGGCGCTCCATTCGCAGGTTGATGAAGACGATCTTGCCGCGCAGGCGATCATCGTCGATGGCGCGCAGGGCGGACAGATCAGGCAGTTCCACCACCTCGCCGCGAAGCGGGCCCTCCGTGCCGACGCTGTGCCCCAGCGCAGTGATCAGCAAGGGCTGGGCAAAGGGGCCGAGCACGCGGGCGCGCTCGTGGCGTCGCAGCCAGAGCGGGATGGTTACCGGCTCCTTCCAGACCTTGTCGTAGCCCAGCTCGCGCAGCTTGGCCTCGGCCCAGGCCACCGCCCTCGCCTCGTCCTCGGTGCCGGCGAGGCGCGGGCCGATCTCGGTGGTCAGCGACTCGACGATGGCATAGCCCTCGCTGCCCGCCATCGCCTGGTCGCGCAGGCGCTCGGCGATCTCCATCCGCGGCGAGGCGCTGGCGGCGCCCACAAGCGTGAACAGGAGGGTGGCGGCGGACAGCTGCAGGCGCATGGGAACGGTTCCTGGCGGGCGGAACGCGCGAGTTTGCCGAAGCCGACGCGGGGTGTCAGCCGTGGCGGTCGCACTACGCGCTCCGGCGAGCTCCCGACGGGACGGAACGCCCGCGGACTGCCCGGCGGGCGCCTGCGGCCTACTTCTCGACGAACGCCCGTTCAAAGACGTACTGACCCGGCGTGCCGATCCGCGGCGCGGCGCTGAAGCCGCGGGCGTCGAGGATGCGGCGGAAGTCGGCCAGCATCTGCGGGCTGCCGCAGATCATCGCCCGGTCGTGCTCGGCGTCCAGCGCCGGCAGGCCCAGGTCGGCGGCCATCCGCCCGGAGTCCATCAGCTCGGTCAGCCTTCCCCGGGTGGCAAAGACCTCGCGGCTGACTGCCGGGTAGTAGCGGAGCTTGGCGGCGATGGTCTCTCCGAGGTACTCATGGCGCGGCAGCTCGTTCTCGATGTACTCGCGGTAGGCGAGGTCACCGACGCCGCGCACGCCATGGGTCACCACCACGTGCTCGAAGCGCTCGTAGGTTTCGGGGTCCTTGATCACCGACAGGAAGGGAGCAAGGCCGGTACCGGTGCCGAGCAGGTACAGGGTGCGCCCGGGCCACAGATCGGAGATCAGCAGGGTGCCGGTCGGCTTGCGGCTCACCAGCACCTCGTCGCCCTCGCGGATGTGCTGCAGGCGCGAGGTCAGTGGGCCATTCGGCACCTTGATGCTGAAGAACTCCAGCTGCTCCTCCCAGTTGGCGCTGGCAATCGAATAGGCACGCAGCAGCGGCTTGCCGTCGACCATCAGCCCCATCATCACGAACTGGCCATTGTCGAAACGCAGGCCATCGTCGCGGGTGGTGGTGAAGCTGAAGTACGAGTCGGTCCAGTGGCGCACGCTCTGGACGATCTCGATGGAGTACGGCTTGTTGGCGGCATCGCGGGTGGCGACGCGCGTGGGGTGCTCGTGGGTATCGGACAGCATGGGCGCAGGACAGCGGCAAAACGGCGCATAGGGTAGCCGATCGCCCCGCGACGGACCGCCCTCAGGCCGCGCGCGGATCCAGCATCTCGTTCATCCAGGCCTGCCAGGCACGCCACCGCTCCGAGGCCAGACCCGCGCCAGGCCCTGGCCTGATTCGCTGCATGCGGCGTCGTTCGGGGCCTTCGCAGCCGAGCAGGACGGCGGCCCCTGCCAGGCTGAGTTCGGTCTGCAGCGGCCGCAGCAGCTCGACGCCGGCTAGATCGGCAAGGCGCTGGACCAAGCCGTCGTCGGCTGCGAGTCCACCACCGGCCATGATCGGGCCGCTGGCCAGTCCCGCCGAGCGCATGCGCTCGAGATTGAGCTGCAGCAGGTGGACGAGGCCATCGGTGATGGCCGCCTGCCCTTCCTGCGCGGAGCGCGGCGGGCGGGAGAACCTTGGTGCGATGCCGCTTCGCCACAGCGGTGAACCCAGCCCGCCCACCGAATCAAGGAAGTGCGGGGTGTCAGCCTGTGACGGCGGGGTCGGGGACTCGATGCGCCGACCCTGGCTGGACCACCAGCCCAGCGCGCTGGCGGCGCCATTAACGGTGCCCTCGAGGACCTGGGCGGAAGGCGCGGCGCGGCCGGGCAGCACGCTGTGCTGGAGGTCGGCCTCGTCGGCATCGGCCCCGGCGAGCAGGAAGGCCCCGGTACCGAGGTTGGCCACCGCCTCGCCCGGCGCAAGCGACAGCGCCGCGGGCAGCAGGTTCTGGTCGCCGGCGCACAGGCGGACAGGGACATCGAGATGGCCGACCGGCAGCGTTCCGAACCCGGCCAGATCGGTGCTGGGCCTGGGCAGGCTGGCGGGATCGATGCCGAAGGCGGCGCACAGCGCATCGCTCCATCGGTGCGCCGCCGGCTCGAAAAGCAGGCTGCGCTGGGCAAGACTGGCCGGACAGACGTACGGCGCCTCACGCAGCAGGCGGAACAGCAGGAAGCTGCCCAGCGGGCCCCAGCCGAGCCGCCCCTCGCGCTGGGCCTGCTGCACGGCGGGCAACCGCGCGGCGCACCAGGCCAGCTTGCTGGCGCCGAGGAATGCGCTGGGCCGCATGCCCGTGCACCGGGCCACCTCTGCGTCATCCAGGCCCGCCGCGTCGAGCAGCGCCACGCCGCGTACGTCCTGCCACGAGATCACGGGAGACAGCGCCTCACCGCTAGCCTGATCCCAACAGACGATGCTGGCCCGCTGGCAGCTGATGCCGGCAGCCTGCACCGCGGCGACGGTCTCGCCATACAGGTGGCCGAGCACATCGATCGCGTCACGCAGGGCTCGCAGCAAGGCCTCGGCGTCGTGCTCGACCCAGCCGGGCTGCGGATGCGCCACGCCCACCTCACGCCGTTCCATCGCAACGAAAACGCCCCGCTCATCGACCAGCACGGCACGCAGCGACTGGCCGCCGATATCGAGCAGCAGGCAGTGGGCCGCCCGGGGCATCGCTCAGACCTCGATGCTGCCGCGCGCCCGGGCCAGTGTGACCCGGGCCCTGAACTGCTTCTGCAGCACGCCGGCCAGCGCCTCGCGCGCCTCGTCCTCGCCGTGGACCAGCGCCACCGGGGGATGCCCGTTGAAATGCCCGTACCAGGCCGCCAGCTGGCCCTGGTCGGCATGCGCGGAGAGCCCGCCGATGGTGTGGCGACGGGCGCGTACCCGGATCTTCTCGCCGAATATATTGACGAAGTCGGCGCCGTCGACCAGCTGCCTGCCAAGGGTGCCGCGGGCCTGGTAGCCGACGAAGATGATGTCGCAGTTCTCCCGCCACAGATTGTGGCGCAGGTGGTGGCGGATGCGACCGCCGTTGCACATGCCCGAGCCGGCGATGATGATCTGCCCGGAGGCGCGGCGATTGACCGCCATGCTGTCCTGCACGTCGACCACGGTGCGCAGGTTGGGTAGGCGGAACGGATGCGGCCCCTTCTCGAACATGGCCCGGGTTTGCGCATCGAACAGCGGGGTATGCCGCTGGTACAGCTCGGTCACCCGCGCGGCCATCGGCGAGTCGAGGATGATCTGCCAGCGCTCCAGCCCCCACTCCTTCCAGTAGCGCGCCAGCCAGTAGAGCAGCTCCTGGGAGCGGCCGACCGCGAAGGCGGGAATCAGCACGTTGCCGCCGTCCTCGTGGGCCTTCTCGAGCACCCGTCCCAGCTCGTCGATGGTCTCCCGGCGCGAGCGGTGGTTGCGGTCGCCGTAGGTGCTTTCCATCAGCACCAGGTCGGCCTGCCGCATGGGCGTCGGGTCGCGCATGATCGGTGCGTGGTCGGGGCCCAGATCGCCCGAGAAGACCAGGGTGCGGCGCTGGCCGGACTGCTCCACCACCAGCTCGACGATGGCCGCGCCAAGGATATGCCCGGCGTCCTCGAAGCACAGGGTGATGCCGGGCAGGATCTCGCGGCGCTCGCCATAGTCCATCGGCTTGAACAGGCGCAGCGTGTCGTGGACGTCGCGCAGCAGGTAGAGCGGCTCGACCAGGGCCTCGCCGCGACGCTGTCGGCCGCGATTGTCGCGCTCGGCGTCGGCGGCAGCCAGGCGCGCCGAGTCCTCAAGCATGATGCGGGCAAGGTCGGCAGTGGCGCGGGTGGCATAGATCGGCCCGGCGTAGCCGCGCCTGACCAGCAGGGGCAGTCGGCCGATGTGGTCGATATGGGCGTGACTGGCGACCACGGCGTCGAGGCCTGACGGGTCGAAGCCGAAACCGGCTGCATTGCGGCCGCGCTCGTCGCGACCACCCTGGATCAGCCCGCAGTCGAGCAGCACACGATGCCCCAGCGCCTCGACCAGGTGCCGCGAGCCGGTGACCTCGCCGACCGCCCCGTGGAAGCGGACCCGGATCAGTGCCTTCCTCGCCATCGCGGATCTCCAGCGGGCCGTGATTGAAAGGTATCACGGGGCCTGCAGGACCTTGCGCACTTGCCGTGCCGGTACCTGCTGTCTATAAGGCAGGGCTTGCCCACCAGCGGGACCCGCCATGCCCCTCGTCCAATCCCTGCGCCGCCTGCTTGCCGGCGCCCTGCTCTGCGCCGCGCTGCCGGCTGTCGCCGCACCGGCCGCCGATGATCGCGGCATCGAGAGCCGCACCCTCGACAACGGCCTGCAGGTCATCGTCTGGCCCGACCATGACATCCCAAACGTCGCGCTGTACACCTTCTACAAGGTCGGCGGACGCAACGAGTACCCGGGCATCACCGGCATCGCCCACTACTTCGAACACATGATGTTCAACGGCACCCAGCGCCGCGCGCCGGGGTCCTTCGACCGCGAGATGGAGGCGGCAGGCGGCAGCAACAACGCGTACACCAGCAACGACCTCACCGTGTACCAGGACTGGTTCCCGGTGACCTCGCTGGAGACGATCTTCGACCTCGAGGGCGACCGCATGGCCAACCTCGACTTCGACCCCAAGGTGGTCGAGAGCGAGCGCGGGGTGGTCTACTCCGAGCGCCGCACGCGGGTCGACAACGACAACTTCGGCGCGCTGTTCGAGCAGCTGATGGCGACCGCCTTCGTCGCCCATCCCTATCAGTTCCCGGTCATCGGCTGGCCTTCGGACATCGAGAACTGGACCATCGACCAGCTGCGCGATTTCTACCGCACCTACTACGCGCCGAACAACGCAGTGATGCTGGTGGTCGGCGCGGTCGAGCCCAGGCGGGTGTTCGAGCTGGCCGAACAGTACATTGGCAAGATCCCCGCCCAGCCGGCGCCGCGCCCGGTCACCACGGTCGAGCCCGAGCAGCAGGGCGAACGCCGGGTGGTGGTGAACAAGGCCGCCCAGGTACCGATCCTGGCCATGGGCTACCACGCCACGCGCGCCGCCGATCCCGACAGCACGGCGCTGGAACTGCTGGCTGCGATCCTCGGTCAGGGACGCTCCTCGCGACTCAACCAGGCCCTGGTGGAGCAGGCCCAGGCCGCGGTCCAGGCCGGCACCTCGTTCCGCCCCGGCTTCGATCCCTCGCTGTTCCTGGTCTACGCGGTCGGCACGCCGGGCGGTGACCTGGGCAAGCTCGAAGCACTGGTCGACGCCGAACTCGACAAGTTGGTCAAGGAGGGCATTGCCGAGAGCGAGCTGGAGAAGGCGCGCAACCAGGCCCTGGCCAGCTTCTGGCGCAGCCAGGCGACGATCTCCGGCAAGGCCCAGGCGCTGGGCAGCTACCAGGTCTTCCACGGCGACTACCGCAAGCTGTTCGAGGCGCCCGAGCGCTTCGCCGCGGTGACCAGCGCCGACATCCAGCGCGTCGCGGCCAGGGTGCTGCGCCGCGAGAACCGCACGGTGGGCACCCTCGTCCCCACCGCCGAAGACTGAGCCAGGAGCCTGCCATGCGAATGATCCACTGCCTGATGGGCCTGGCCCTCGCCCTTCCTGTCGCGGCCAGCGACGGGATCAAGCTTCCGGCCTTCGAGCGAAGCACGCTCGACAATGGCGCCACCCTGATCACCATGCCGCGCGACGATGTCCCCATGGTCGCCCTTAGCATGCAGATCCGCGGCGGCAGCCTGGCCGACGGCCAGGGCAAGGAGGGCACCGCAGAACTCCTCGCCCAGCTGCTTCAGAAGGGCGCGGGTGATCGCGACGCTGCGGCCTTCGCCGAAGCGGTCGACGCCGTCGGCGGCCGGCTGAGCGTCTCGGCAAACCGCGAGTCGCTGGTCATCGGCGCCGAGTTCCTGGCCAAGGACGCGCCGCTGATGGTCGAGCTGGTCTCCGACCTGCTGCTGCGGCCGAAGCTCGAGGAAGCCGAGTTCGACAAGGTGCGCACCCGCGCCATCCAGTCGATCAAGGCGGCCAAGGACAGCGGCCCTGACCAGCTGATCGGCAGCTATGGCAATGCCTGGCTGTTCGCCGGACACCCCTATTCGCGACCCAGCGGCGGCGACGAGACCAGCCTTGCCGCGGTGAGCCTCGCCGACCTCAAGGCCTTCCGCACCGCCCACCTCGGCGCCGATCGCGCGACCATCGCCGTGGTGGGTGATTTCGAGCCGGCGAGCCTGCGCGCAAGCCTGGAGAAAGCCCTTGCCGGCTGGGACAAGGCCCAGGACGAGCGCCCGGCCGTCGAGGCCGCGCCCCGGGTCGAGGGCCGCCGCGTGCTGCTGGTCGACAAGCCCGGTGCCACCCAGACCTATTTCTGGCTGGGCAACGTCGGCGCCGCCGTCGATGCACCCGAGCGCACCGCCCAGGATCTGGTGCAGACCGTGTTCGGCGGCCGCTTCACCTCCATGCTGAACACCGCGCTTCGCGTGGAGAGCGGCCTGACCTATGGCGCCCGCGCGCGGATCGATCGTCTGGCCCGCCCCGGCGCCGCCTCGATCGCCTCGTTCACCCGCACCGACGCCACCGCGCAGGCGCTGGACCTGACCCTCGAGGTGATCGACCGCCTGCATGCGCAGGGCATCGATCAGCCCATGCTGGAGTCGGGCCGACGCTACATGCTGGGACAGTTTCCACCGCGCCTGGAAACCCACGCCCAGCTCGCCGGCCGCCTGACCGAGCTGGATCTCTACGGGCTCGGCCGCGATGAGGTCGAGGGCCTGGCCGCGCGGCTTGCGGCGCTGGATGTCGCACAGGTCAACGCCGCCCGCGAGGTGTTCCCGACCCGCGACCACCTCGCCATCGTCCTGATCGGCGACGCAGCGCAGATCCGCGAAGTCGCGGCGAAGTACGGCGAGGTCACCGAGATGGCCCTGTCCGACCCGCGCTTCATCCCGAAGCGCTGAGGCCCGGTGCACCGACCGCCCGGGACTCGGGCGGTCGGCGAAAATGGGCGCGAAATTCACATTCACCCCGGTGCATCAATTGGGCCGATGTTCTGTGGGAGTGCCCTTGGGCGCGACCGCGGAGTTCCGCTCTGACCGCGGTCTGTGATGGATCCGTAGTTCCGCGGTCGCGCCCGGGGGCGCTCCTGCAGTCGGGCTTCGTCGGGCGTCAGCGAAGCTCCATAGGGTGCGGCTGGCCGCACCGATACGGGCGTTCGGACGCTACGACCGGTGCGGCCAGCCGCACCCTATGAAAGGCTGCTTCGTGCCCTTCTGTCGCGTCCAGGTTCCCCCGCTTCGACCGCACTCTCGCAACTCAACGAGATCCGACTGTGGGAGTGCCCTTGGGCGCGACCGCGGAGTTCCGCTCTGACCGCGGTCTGTGGTGGATCCGTAGTTCCGCGGTCGCGCCCGGGGGCGCTCCTGCAGTCGGGCTTCGTCGGGCGTCGGCGAAGCTCCATAGGGTGCGGCTGGCCGCAGCGAAACGGGCGTTCGGACGCTACGACCGGTGCGGCCAGCCGCACCCTATGGATGTCCGCGTTTGGTCGCCTGCACGACCACGGCTGATCGTCTGTCGACATGCTCCGGTTACACTCCCGACCCGTTGGCGCCGAGGCGGCGCCGAATCTGGTCCGGTTCCGGAGATTCCGATGAGAACACCCCGTTTCCTCGCTGCCCTTCTGCTTGGCCTGCTGGTCGCGGCGCCCGCCCTGGCCCTCGCGCCGCCCGAGGGCATGAAGCAGGTCACCTCGGTCGAGGGCATCACCGAGTACCGGATGGAGAACGGGCTGCGCGTGCTGCTGTTCCCGGACCCGAGCAAGCCCACGGTGACCGTCAACATCACCTACGAGGTCGGCTCCCGGCACGAGAACTACGGCGAGACCGGCATGGCGCACCTGCTTGAGCACCTGCTGTTCAAGGACACGCCGACGCACAAGGACATCCCCGGCGAGATGAAGAAGCGCGGCATCCGCTTCAACGCCACCACCTGGCTGGATCGCACCAACTACTTCTCCAGCTTCGCCGCGGACGAGGAGATCCTCGACTGGCTGCTGCGCCTGGAGGCCGACCGCATGGTCAACTCCCTGGTGCGCCGCGAGGACCTCGACTCCGAGATGACCGTGGTCCGCAACGAGATGGAGGCCGGCGAGAACAACCCGGTCGGCATGCTGATCAGCCGTATCTCCTCGGTCGGCCATCTCTGGCACAACTACGGCAACTCGACCATCGGCGCACGGGCCGACATCGAGAACATGCCCATCGAGCGGCTGCAGGACTTCTACCGCCGCTACTACCGTCCGGACAACGCCACCCTGCTGGTGGCCGGGCGCATCGATCCACAGCGCACGCTTGCCGAGATCGCCAAGGCCTTCGGGGCGATCGGGAAGCCGGCCACGCCGGTTCCCGCCACCTACACCCGCGAGCCGACCCAGGATGGGGAGCGCGAGGTCAACGTGCGCCGCGTCGGCGAGACCCGCTACCTCGGCGTCGGCTACCACGGCCCCTCCGGTCGCCACGAGGACTTCGCCCCGCTCTCGCTGCTGATCGACATCCTCGGCGATACCCCGACCGGCCGCTTGCACAAGACCCTGGTCGAAGGAAAGCTCGCCACCTTCGTCGGCGCCTTCGACCTTGCGCTGGCCGAGCCGGGCTACCTGATGTTCCTCGCCGAGGCACCCAAGGACGGCGACTTCGACGCGCTGGAGTCGGGCATGCTCGCCTTGCTCGAGGACATCGCCGCGACGCCGATCACCCAGGCCGAACTGGACGACGCCAAGCGCCGTTTCGAGAAGGGCGTCGAGCAGACCATCAATGACGCCAACCGGCTGGCGATGAGCCTGTCGGAATCCATCGCCCAGGGCGACTGGCGGCTGTTCTTCCTCGCCCGCGACCGGATCGAGGCGGTGACGCTCGACGACGTCAACCGCGTGGCGGCCTACTACCTCAAGCGCAGCAACCGCACGCTGGGGCGCTTCATCCCGACCGCCGAGCCCGACCGCACCGAGATCAGCGAAGCCAAGCCCGCCTCCGAGCTGCTCGAGGGCTACACCGGGCGGGCCGCCGTGGCCGCCGGCGAGGCCTTCGAGGCGACCCCCGCCAACATCGATGCGCGCACCCAGCTGGCCGAGCTGTCGAACGGCACCGAGCTGTCCCTGCTCAGCAAGGAAACCCGCGGTGACACCGTGGTGTTCAGCATGATCTTCCGCTTCGGCAGCGAGGCGGACGTCACCGGCCGTGCGCTGGCCGGCTCGATGGTCGGCTCGATGCTCACCCGCGGCAGTGCGAAGCGTTCGCGCGAGGACATTTCCCGCCGGCTGGACGAGCTGAAGGCCAGCGTCGGCTTCTCGGGCTCCGCGCAGTCGGTGAGCGTCAGCGGCAACACGCTGCGCCAGCACCTGCCCGAGGTGCTCGACCTGGTCGCCGAGCTGCTTCGTGAGCCGGCCTTCCCGGAGGCGGAATTCGAGCAGCTGCGGACCCAGCTGATCACCGGGGTGGAAAGCCAGATGACCGAGCCCCAGGCGATCGCCGCCAATGCGCTGGGTCGCCACTTCAGTCCCTGGCCGAAGGGTCACCCGTTCTACGCCGAGACCTTTGCCGAGCAGATCGCCGCACTGCGTGAGGTCAAGCTGGACGAGCTGCGCCGGTTCCATGCCGAGTTCTACGGCAGCGGCGACGGCGAGATCGCCCTGGTCGGCGACTTCGACGCGGCCGAGACCGGCGCCCGCCTGGAGCAGCTGTTCGCCGACTTCACCCGCGGCCGGCCCTTCGTCCGCATCGCCAACCCGTATCGCGAGGTCGAGGCGGCCCGCGAGAAGCTGGAGGCGCCGGACAAGGCCAACGCCATGTGGATCGTCCGCGCCGACCTGCCGATCTCCGACATCCATGCGGACTATCCCGCCCTGGTCGTCGCCAACTATGTGCTCGGTGGTGGCTCGCTGAAGTCGCGCCTGGCCGATCGGATCCGCCAGCGTGATGGCCTGAGCTACGGCGTCGGTTCGCAGTTCAGCGCCGGCGCCCTCGACGAGCGGGCGACGCTGGCCGCCTATGCCATCGCCGCGCCGGAGAACATCGACAAGGTCGACGCGGCCTTCGACGAGGAGCTGGCCCTGCTGCTGGAGAAGGGCATCACCGAGGCCGAGTTCCGCGATGCGGTGGATGGCCTGCTGAAAGCCCGGCGCACCAGCCGGGGCGAGGACAACGCACTGGTCGGCATGCTGCGCGGGCAGCGCTACCTCGACCGGAACATGGCCTTCGAGGCCGCCTTCGACAGCGCCCTGCAGTCGCTCGACGTCGAGGCGGTGAACGACGCAGCTCGCAGGCACTTCGGCCCGCTGAAGTTCTCCCGCTTCATGGCCGGCGATTTCGCCAAGGTCGCGGCAGGCAAGGGCGAGGAGTAAGGCGCGCGACTGGCGTCGGGCCTGCCTTCCGGCCTGCCGCAATGCTCCACCCGTTCGGGCTTAAATATCGAAGCCCGGACGGGCGCGGCCGATGGCAAGGCCGGGCGGCGTTTGCGCGGCGCTGGCGAAAATCCCGAGGCAGGAAGCGTGGCGCAGGGGCTACAATCGCGGGCTTCGCCGCAAGACCAAGGGCCCATGGCCGCCATTCGCCTTACCCTGCTGCTCGCCGCGACGCTGGCAAGCAGCCAGACCGACGCACTCGAGAAGCTCGACCCCCGCGACTTCGCCACCGAAGTCGCGGCCTGCACGGATCTCTACCAGTTCGCCAACGGCGGCTGGCTGAAGAACACCCCCGTCCCGGCCGATGCCTCGAGGATCAATCGGTTCAGTGAGCTGAAGTCGGCGGTCCGCGGGCAGCGGATCGCGCTTCTGCAGGCGATCATGCGCGAGCCGACCGACCCGCTCGACACGCCGATCGCCCTGCTTGCGCGCTCGACGCTGGACGAGAACCTGCTGCGCGCTGCGCGCGACACCACGCTGGCCGCCCTGCTGCCCGCACTGCAGGGTTTCGAGCATCGCGACCAGGTCCCCGAGCTGCTGCGCGCCTACCAGGAACGCGGCATCCCCGTGCTGGTGCGCTTCTCGGCCGGCAGCAAGAAGGACGTGCTGCGCATCACGGCGCAGCCGCTCGGCCTGCCCGACCCGGCGTTCTACACCCGCCAGGACGCCCCCACCCGCGAGTGGCTGGGCCGCTACCGCGCCTACATCGAATCCCTGCTGCCCCTGGTGGGCAGCACCGATCCGGCTTCCGACTCGGCCTGGGTCATCGACCTCGAGTCGCGGGTGGCTGCGGCGGCGACCGCGCCGGCGCCGGAGACCCTGTCCCTTCGCGACCTCGAACGGCGCTTCCCGCTGCTCGACCTCCGCAAGCTGATCCGGGCCAAGGGGCTGGATGGCTACCGCAGCATCGAACTTGCCGGGGCCGACCAGCTGCTGGCAGTGGAACGCCTGGTCAAGGAGCTGCACCCGGTGCAGTGGCGCGCCTGGCTGCGTTTCCGCCTCGCCCACCTGCTCGCCCCCTACCTGGATGCCCCGTTCCGCGAGCCGTACGAGCGCTTCGTCCGCCGCGGCCTGCACGGCAGCGAGCCCCCGGCCACCGCCGAGGACCGCGCGCTGGAGATCGTCGAGCTCTGGCTCGGCGATGCCTTCGCCCAGCGCTACATCGACACCTACTTCGACGCCGCCCGTCAGGAGGCCGCCCGCACCCTGTTCGGCGAACTGCGCGAAAGCCTGGCCCTGGCCATCCCGGCACAGACGCGCTGGAGCGAGGAAACCCGCGAGACCGCGCTGGCCAAGCTGAAGGCGCTGGAACTGGACCTGCGCATTCCCGGTCAGCGCCCGGATCTCGCTTCGCTGACCCTCGACGCCGGCACCCTGGTCGGCAATGTGCTGGCCATCAACCGCTGGCAGCCGCGGCATGGCGGCGGCTTCCTTCCCGGCGGCCAGACCGACGCGCTGCGCCCGCAGCTCGGTTACCTGCGCGAGCAGAACCGCCTGCTGGCCAGCCCCGGGCTCTGGCAGGCGCCGCTGTTCGACCCTGCTGCCGAACCCGCGGTGCGCTACGGCGGCATCGGCGCCCTGCTCGCCCATGAGCTGGCCCACGGCTTC
Organism: Pseudomarimonas salicorniae; assembly: GCF_023156535.1. Taxonomy (GTDB): domain Bacteria; phylum Pseudomonadota; class Gammaproteobacteria; order Xanthomonadales; family Xanthomonadaceae; genus Pseudomarimonas; species Pseudomarimonas salicorniae. The sequence continues at coordinate 215,773 of NZ_JALNMH010000012.1, forward strand.
GACCTTGGCGGAGCCAGCTTCAACGCCAAGGGCGCCCCTGTCGCCTGGTGGGAGGAGGCCGAGCGCGCGGCCTGGATCAGCGCCACCCAGCCGCTGGTCGCCCAGTACTCCGCCTATCCGGGCCTCGGCGAGCGTCCGCTGGATGGCGCGCGCCTGCTGCCCGAGAACGTCGCCGACCTCGCCGGCCTGGAGCTCGCCTGGGCCGCCTTCCGTCGCGCCCAGGCGGACCTCTCCGTTCCCGCGCAGCACGCCCTGACTCCGGCCCAGCGCTTCTTCGTCACCTGGGCCAGCCTGTGGCGCGAGAACGCCAGCGAGGATGCCCGCCGCGCCGAACTGCTGCACGCGGCGCAGGCGCCTGCGCGCTACCGCGCTATCGGGCCCCTGCCCCATCTGCCGGGGTTCGCGGAAGCCTTTGGCTGCAAGCCCGGCCAGCCCATGCTGCAGGCGCCGTCGCGGGTCCAGCTGTGGGCGGCCACGGAGGATGCGGCGCAGTGAGTCCCTTCGTCCCCGGCCAGCGCTGGTTCTCCACGGCCGAACCCGAACTGGGCCTCGGCACGGTCATGCGCGTGGTCGCGCGCAGCGTGCAGATCGTCTTCACCGGTACCGGCGTGGTGCGCCAGTACGCGATGACCAGTGCACCGCTGGCCCGCGCCAACTTCCGCGCCGGCGAGCGGATCCGCATCGACGGCCGCGAACTGGACGTCGAGGAGGTCGCCGAGGCCGCCGGGCTGCTCCGCTACCGCGGCGGCAGCGACTGGTACGAAGAAGGCCAGCTCGACGCCGAGCAGCCGGTCTCCAAGGCCGACAGCCGACTGCTCGGTGGGCGCGTCGACCGCAACCGTGCCTATGAATTCCGCCTCGAGTCCCTGCGGCGGCGCGCCCAGGCCCAGGCGCATGCGGGCTGGGGCATCCTCGGCGCGCGCATCGATCTGATCCCGCACCAGCTGCGGGTGGCCGAGATCGCCGCCGCGCGTCGTCCGCCACGCCTGCTGCTGGCTGACGAGGTAGGCCTTGGCAAGACCATCGAGGCCTGCCTGATCGTGGCCCAGCTGCTGGCCAGCGGCCGTGCCTCCCGGACCCTGATCCTGGTGCCCGAGGCCCTTGTCCACCAATGGTTCGTCGAGCTGCTGCGCCGCTTCAACCTGCGCTTCGCGATCTTCGACGAGGAGCGCTGCGAGTCGATGGAGCTGGGCGGCGACGCCAGCAACCCGTTCGAGGACGAGCAGGGCGTGATCGCCGCCATCGGCTGGCTGGCCGCCGACGACGAGCGCCGCGAGCAGCTGCTGGAAGCCGGATGGGACGTGCTGGTGGTCGACGAGGCGCACCATCTGGAGTGGTCACCCGAGGAGGCCAGCCCGGCCTACCGGCTGGTGGAGGCGCTGGCCGAGAAGGTACCAGCCGTGATCCTGCTCAGCGCCACGCCGGAGCAGCTCGGCCGCAGCGGGCACTTCGCCCGCCTGCGCCTGCTCGACCCGGCGCGCTATGCCTCGCTCGAAACCTTCCTCGCCGAGAGCGACCAGCTGATCTCGGTCTCCGCCGCGGTCGAGTCCCTGCTCGATGGCGCGGCGCCCGACACCGCCCAGCGCGAGGCGCTGGCACCGCTGTTCAGCAGCGACCCCGAGTCCCTGGCCCGCCACCTCGACGACATCGATGCCGCCAGCGAGGAGCGCCGCGCCCTGGCCGTTTCGCGCCTGGTCGACGAGCTGGTCGATCGCCACGGCGTCGGTCGCTCGATGATCCGCAACCGCCGCGCCGCGGTCGGCGGCTTCCCCAAGCGCATCAAGCATCTCGCCACCCTGCCGGCGGGCGAGGACCGCGCCCTGCTCGGCCGTCTGCTCGCCGAGTTCCTCGCCGACGTCGGCGTGCCCGGGCACGCCGAGCCGGAGCACGACTACACCCGCGATCCGCGGCTTGACTGGCTGCTCGCGCTGCTTGAACGCATCGCGCCCGCGAAGTGCCTGCTGCTGTGCCGCTCGCGGTCCAAGGTGCAGGCGCTGGAAGAGGCCCTGCGCCTGCGCTCCGGACTCCAGGTCGCGCGCTTCCACGAAGACATGAATCTGCTGCAGCGCGATCGCAACGCGGCCTTCTTTGCCCAGGCCGACGGTGCCCGCCTGCTGATCGCCTCGGAAATCGGCGCCGAGGGCCGCAATTTCCAGTTCGCCCAGCACCTTGTGCTCTGGGACCTGCCGGCCGATCCGGACATGCTCGAGCAGCGCATCGGCCGCCTCGACCGCATCGGCCAGCGCGGCCATGTGCAGATCCACGCCGCGGTGGTCGAGGGCAGCCCGCAGCAGCTGCTCCTGAGCTGGTTCGACGAGGGCCTCGGCGCCTTCGAGCAGGTCTGCGCCGACGGCCGCGAGCTGCTGCACGAGTTCGGTCAGGACCTGATCGACCTCGCCAGCCTCGACGCCGACGACGAGGAACAGGACGCGGCGCTGGCCGAGCTGGTGGCCGCCACCCGCGCGCGCCACGCCGAGCTGAGCGAGGCGATCCAGAACGGTCGCGATCGCCTGCTGGAGATCGCCAGCCAGCGTGGCGCCGCCAAGGGCCGACTGCTGCAGGCCCTGCGCCTGGACGATGACCTGGCCCACGTCGACGACTACCCGCTGCGCCTGTTCGAGCAGTTCGGCGTGCATAACGAGACGATTGCTCCGGGCGTCGTCCTGCTCGATCCCGAGTACCTGACGCTGGACGCCTTCGAAGAGTTCAAGGACGGCCCGCGCCAGGCGACGCTGGACCGCGCCCAGGCGCTGGCCCGCGACGACCTGCTCTATCTGCGCCCTGACCATCCGATGGTGCTGTCGGCGCAGGAGCTGCTGCTCTCGGCCGAGTCCGGCAACGCCGCCTTCCTGGTCGATGACGCCCTGCCTGCGCGCACCGTGGTGCTGGAGGCGGTCTATGTGCTCGAGTGCATCGCCGACCGCGCCCTGCAGGTCGGACGCTTCCTGCCGCCCGAACCGGTGGTGGTGGCCGTGGATACGCGCCTGCAGCTGCGCGAAGGCTTCCATCCCAGCACCCGCTCGATCGAGCGCGCGGCGGACCGCCTCGTCGACCTGCAGCGCCTGCGCAAGCCGATCGCCACCCTGCTGCCGCCGATGCTCAAGCGCGCCGGCGAAGAGGCCACCAAGCTGGCCGGCGAGCGCGCCGAACAGGCCGCCGCCACCGCGGACAGCCTGCTCGGCCACGAGGTCGAGCGCCTGGCCGCACTGGCGCGGATCAACCCGGCGGTGCGTGAGGACGAGATCGCCCGCCTCGAAGCCGAACGCGAGGCGGTGCTCGCCGCCCTGCCCCAGGCGCGCCCCCGCCTCGACGCCCTGCGCCTGGTGGTCAGCCCGGATTTCCTGCGTTTGGCCAGCTGATCCGCTGCGCCACGCCGCGGCGCAGCGGGTGCAAGCATAGGACGCCGCTCGACCAGTCGCACGATCAGGGCGCCGTCCTGGCGCACCGCTCTGACATCGCCTCCGCTGCGGGCCCTCCTCCGGAGCCGCTCCTGCTCAGCCACCCTCCATCCACCACAGCACGATCAACGGCGTCAGGTTGAACAGGATGACGCCGATCTTGAACAGGCCCATGCCGCCGTAGTGGAGAGCGTCGAAGACCGGCTCCGAGAGTCGGAACCAGCGCCCGTGAAGGGCGCGTATCCCATCGCGGAAGAAGACCAGGGCGAGGAACCAGATCACCAGGATCGCGTAGTTCACCGCCAGCGAGCAGAGCAGGAAGCGGAACAGGAAGTCGGTGTCCATGAGCGGGGCCTCGCACAGGGCGGCACCTCATCGTATCGACCTCGCCCGGCGCCAGCTTGCGAAGGATCAAGCCGACCTACCCACTCCCTTCCAAACGCCCGCGACCCGACCACCCTTGCCCAACCGATTCAACACCTTGGTCGACCAATCTGAACTCGGCATGCAGCGGGGTGACCGGCTGATTTCGGCCAGGAGTGTGCGTAGCGGAAGGTGAACTCCGGGCGCGAAGTTCGCATTCGCCCCGGTCCCGCTGTAGGAGCCAGCTTGCTGGCGATAGGCGCCCCGGATGGGACGATCGCCAGCAAGCTGGCTCCTTGTACATTGGATCCGGCTTCAGATTCGCCTATACCACCGGTCGATTTCCGGGGAAGCCGCTTGCTCCTTGGGGCAGCTTTGGCTGACCTCGTATGTAGAGCGGCTCCCCGCCCCATTTGCAGAGCACGA
>NZ_JALNMH010000013.1 GCF_023156535.1 Pseudomarimonas salicorniae
GACGAGGACGGCTGGCAGATCATGGTGATCGACCACTACGACGGCCAGGGCCGTCTGTGGCGGCTGTCCGAGGCGCCGTCGATCAACTACTACGAGGTGCCGACCTTCTGGTCGACGCTGGAGGTCCACAACGACCTGCAGTCCGGTCGCTATCTGGTTTCCGGTATCGACAACCAGGAGACCGTCAACGACTTCGGCTACGACGCGGACCCGGCGAACTTCTCGCCGCAGTCGCTGCGGGTGACCGGCGTACGCTGAGCGGCGCCACCGGACTGCGTGCGGCGTGGCGCCCCCCGGCGCTGCGCCGCACGCGTTGCGCGGCCCTGTCATGGCGGGCAGACTCTCCGGCTTTCGTGCCGAAAGCCCCGTCCGTGGAGTTCGAGTCAGGCCTGCCCGCCCCCTTCATGCTGGGCGACATCCGCGTCGATCCGGCGGCCAGCACCCTCAGCTTTGCGGACGGCCGCATGGAGCGGATCAGCGTGCAGCACATGCAGGTGCTCTGCGTGCTGGCCGCGCGTCCGGGTGAGCTGGTCACTCGCGCGGACCTGATCGAACGGGTCTGGGATGGCAACCACCCGGTCGGCGATCGTGGCATCGGCAACGCCATCTGGGGTCTGCGCAAGCTGCTCGGCGAACGCCGCGACGCGCCACGCTACCTGCAGACGGTGCCGCGCAAGGGCTACCGGCTGCTGGAGGCGGTCCGCCCGCTCGAGACGCCGCGCCCGGCGCCGCCGCCCGGGGCCGCGGTCGCCGGCCGGCGACCCCCGCGGCGCCTGCGCCTTCCCCACTGGTCGCTGGTTCTGGGTGCGCTGCTGGGCCTGCCGATCCTGGCGCTCTGGATGCAGCCCGACCTCGCCCTGCGCGCCGAGTATCTTCGCCAGCGGCTGGCCGCCGGCGGCGGCGTGGTGGAATTCGACGCCGGCGGGACGCGCTGGGTCGGCATCGAAGCCGGGCAGGGCCCGCCGCTGCTGCTGCTGCATTCGTTCGCCAGCAGCAAGGAAGTCTGGCTGCCGTCGATGGCCGCGCTGTCCGCGCGCCGTCACGTGCTGGCCCTCGACCTGCCGGGCTGGGGCGAGAGCGGTCGGGCCCCGCAGGGCCACTACGGCTATGCCGACCAGGCCGAGCGCCTCGGCCAGCTGGTCGCCGCGCGCTGGCCGGGCCAGCGGGTCGACGTGGTCGGCCACGGCATGGGCGCCGGCATCGCGGCGATGTGGGCGGCGCGATACGCCGGGCAGGCCGGGGCCCTGGTCCTGGTCGCGCCGCTCGGAGTGCCGGTAGAGAACGACCTCGCCCGCGGCGCCGCCGGGGGCGATCGCCCCTTCGAAGTGGTCGATGCCTATTCGCTGCAGCGGCAGCTGGCCCTGGTCTTCGACACCGTGCCGCACCTGCCCTGGCCCTTCGAGCAGGCTCTGGTCGAGCGGCGTCGCGCCAGCCTGCCCTTCGAGCGGCAGGTGTATCCGCAGATCGCCCTGCCCGAGCACGGCGCCTGGGCGCCGCTGGCAGCGGCCAGGGCCGTGCAGCGGCCGGTGCTGCTGCTTCGCTGCGCAAACGATCGCGTGGTGCCGGCGCGCAGCCTCAGCGCCTATCTCGACGCCCTGTCGCAGGCCCGTGCGGCCTCCCTGCCGCGCTGCAACCACATGCCGATGATGGAAGTCCCGCAGGCCTTCACCCTGGCCACGCTGGATTTCCTCGAGTCGGTGGAGGCACCGGTCTCCGCGCCGTCGGCATCCATCCGATAGGGCGATCGTTTCGACGCAGCCCGTCTATGGCTCGGCGACCCGGCGGGCTAGGCTCGGGTCGATCCGCCAGAGGCCCGAGCGATGTCCGAATCCGAACGACCCGGCCGCCAGCTTTCCCTTGTCCTCGCCTGGCTGTTCGGCGGGGGAACGCTGGGCTATGTGATGGCGCTGGGCCTTGCGCCCGGATCCGATGCCGCCCTGGTCGCCAGCGTGCTGATGCTGCCGATGGCCATCTTCCTCGGCTGGCTGCTGATGTTCGGCGTCGCCTTCCTGTGGGCGCCCTTCGTTCTGCTGGGCTGGCTGCGCCGTGGCGGGCCGAAGGCCGACCGGGCCGAGGAAGCCGCACGCGGCGAGCAGCGACTGCGCCGGCTGGGTCGGGCCTTCACCCTCACCGCGCCGCTGTGCACCGCGCTGGCCGGATGGGTGTCCGGTGCCTTCTGGCTCTATTTATTGGTTGGCATCGTGCTCGGCCAGCTCATGGCCCGCTCGCAGGCCCTGCGCTCGGTCGAGCCGGAGTAGGGCCTCGCGGCGCCCCTTGCCGCTCAGACATCGCGCTCGCCGCCCAGCTCGTCGAGGATCGGGCAGTCCGGCCGGGCGTCACCGTGGCAGTGGCGCCCGAGGTGCTCGAGGGTGCGGACCATGGACTGCAGTTCGGCGATGCGCGCCTGCAGTTCGGCGACGTGCCCGGCGGCCAGTGCCTTGACCTCGGCACTGGGCCGGGCCGGATCGTCCCAGAGCGCCAGCAGGGTGGCGATACGCGGAATCGCGAAGCCGAGCTTGCGTGCCCGATGGATGAAGCGCAGGCGGTGGATGTCCTCGTCGCGGTACAGCCGGTAGTTGGACAGGCTGCGATCGGCCGCCGGCATCAGGCCGATCGATTCGTAGTGGCGGATCATCTTGGCGCTGACTGCCGAGCGGCGTGCGGCGTCGCCGATCGTCCAGCGGCGCAGCCCGCGCTGCGTGCCCGTCTGCGTGCTCATGTCGCGCTCCCTTCCAATGGATTCCCCGCGCGCGGTCGCCAACGGCGCAGGAGCAGGGTATTGCCGACCACGCTGACGCTGGACAGGGCCATGGCGGCGCCGGCGACCACCGGGTTCAGCAGGCCGGCGGCGGCCAGCGGAATGCCGACCAGGTTGTAGATGAAGGCCCAGAACAGGTTCTGGCGGATCTTGCGCCGGGTGCGGCGGGAGATGTCGATGGCATCGGCCACCAGCCGCGGATCGGGGCGCATCAGGGTGATCGCCGCGGCATGCATGGCGACGTCGGTGCCGCTGCCCATCGCAAAGCCGACGTCGGCGGCGGCCAGCGCCGGCGCGTCATTGAGCCCGTCACCAACCATGCCGAATGCGCCGTCAGCCGCCATCTCGCGCACCGTCTCGGCCTTCTGCCCCGGCAGCACCTCGGCCAGCACGTCGGCCGGCGCAATGCCGACCGCCGCCGCGACGTGCTCGGCAGCCGGCCGCTGGTCGCCGGAGATCATCAGCGTGCGCAGGCCCTGCGCCTGCAGCGCGGCGATCGCAGCGCGCGCGGTGGCCCTTGGCGGATCGGCGAAGGCCAGCATCGCCCGCACCTTCCAGCCCGCGCCGTCGTCTTCGGCCAGCCAGGACAGGGTGCGACCGGCTTCCGCGTGTCGCCGCGCCGCCGCCTCGAACGCGGCGCGCCCGGCCGCGGACTCGTCCATCAGCCGCGCGCTGCCCAGCCGCCAGCGCTGCCCGGCGACCCGGCCCTCGATGCCGCGCCCGGCGAGCACAGCCAGCTCGGCGGCCTCCCTCGGTGCAATGCCGCGTTCAGAGGCTGCCTGCAGCACCGCGCGCGCCAGCGGATGTTCGCTGCCCGCCTGCAGCGACGCGGCGATCGCCAGCAGGGCGGGCTCATCCTCGCCTTCGAGGGCAACCAGGGCCGGGCGGCCCTCGGTCAGCGTGCCGGTCTTGTCGAAGGCCACGCCGCGCAGGGCCTGCGCGTGCTCCAGCGCCTCGGCGTCCTGGATCAGGATCCCGGCGCGGGCAGCGATGCCGGTGCCGGCCATGATCGCGGTGGGGGTGGCAAGGCCGAGCGCACAGGGACAGGCGATGACAAGCACCGCGACCGCATTCAGTACCGCGACCTCCCAGCTCCCGCCGAGCAGGCCCCAGCCGAGCAGGGTGGCGAAAGCGATCAGCACGACGACGGGAACGAACACCGCGCTGATCCGGTCGACCAGCCGCTGGATCGGCGCCTTCTTCGCCTGCGCGTCCTCGACCAGACGGATGATCCGCGACAGGGTCGATTCGGCGCCCACCGCGGTGGTGCGCAGGATCAGCCGACCCTCGCCATTGATCGCGCCGCCGACAAGGACATCGCCGGGCTGCTTGGCGACCGGTAGTGACTCGCCGGTCACCAGGGACTCGTCGCTGTGGCTGCGGCCGTCCAGCACCTCACCGTCGACCGGCACCCGTTCGCCCGGCAGGACCACAACCGTGTCGCCCACCACGACATGTTCCACCGGGATCTCGAGTTCCTGGCCCTCGCGGCGCACGCGTGCGGTGGCCGGACGCAGGGCCTGCAGGGCGCGGATCGCCTCGCTGGCCTGGCGCTTGGCCCGACGCTCCAGCCACTTGCCCAACAGGACCAGGGTGATCACCGCGGCCGAGGCCTCGAAGTACAGCGGCAGCTCGCCGTGGTGCGGCGTGGCCCCGAGCATGTGGTGCACGCTCAGGCCGTAGGCGGCGCTGGTGCCGAGCGCGACCAGCAGGTCCATGTTTCCGGTGCGCGCACGCAGCGCGGCGGCGGCCCCGCGGTAGAAGCCGGCGCCGATCCAGAACTGCACCGGCGTCGCCAGCAGCCATTGCCATACCGCCGGCAGCGCGAGGTGTTCGCCCACTGCCATGCCCAGCATCGGCAGCACCAGGGGCAGCGTGAGCAGGATCGCGATGATCAGGCGCCGGGTTTCCGCCCGGCCCTCGCTGGACCGGGCAGGCGCGGCGGCGGCCTTGGCTCCGGGTGGACCGTCCCCGGGTGGACCGTCGTCGGCTACCCGGTAACCGGCCCCTTCGACGGCCAGGCGCAGGGCCTGCGCGTCGGCTGCGCCGAGCACCCGGACGCGGGCGGATTCCGTGGCCAGATTGACGCTGGCCTCGGCGACCCCGGGGACGCCGGCCAGCGCCTTCTCCACCCGGCCGACGCAGGAGGCGCAGTTCATGCCGAGGATGCCCATCGAGATCTCCTCGATCGCCGCGGCATAGCCGGCCTCCTTGACCGCCGCGGCAATCCGCGCCGCGGACAGCTGGCCGTCGGTGGCCAGCTCGACGCGCTCGCTGGCCAGATTGACGTTGGCAACCAGAACGCCCGGCAGGGCGGCGAGCGCCTGCTCCAGCCGCCGCACGCAGCTGGCGCAGCGCAGCCCGGACACGGCGAAGCCGAGTTGGACGGGCGCGGTGGACAGGTTCATGGCTGACTCCCTTGAAGTGGCGATGGAGCCAGCTTCAAGTCTCCCACGATGGGAAGGTCAAGCGCCCGTCGCCGGCGCCATTCAGCTGCCGCGTCCCCCGTTCGTTCTTGGTTCGCCGGATGGCGGGAAGGGCGCAAAGGAGACATGCATCGGGTGCGGCTGGCCACACCGGACGAACCGTCCGAACGTCCCTCTCGGTGCGCCCCAGAGGCACCCTACAGGAGCCCGCCGACGGTGAGCGGAGCGGCCCGGAGAGCAGGCAGAAAAGCCGATTCCGGTTTCGTTGTCAGGCCCTGGGAACCCGAACCCTCATCCCTGGCCACCCCCCGGCCCGGCGGCCTGCATGCCGCCGGGCGTTCGCAGGCTCGCAGCTGCGCCGCTCGAGCTCCCTGCTTACCCCGCGGGGAGAAGGGAGCCATCGATTGAGCGCGCAAGCGCGAATGTCCGCTTCGCGCCATGCCCCGCCCTTCGGCTGCGCCGGACGAACCCCTGAAATGACACCGCCCGCGCGAGGCGGGCGGTGCGTGTATTGCCGCTGCGACTGCGATCAGGGATCGCAGCGCGTGCCGACCGGCTGGGTCAGGCGCTCGAGGTTCATGCTGCCGTTGCCGAAGGCGCTCTCGTAGCTGAAGGTGGCGGTCTTGCAGCCGTTGAAGCGCACGGTCAGCGTGCCCCAGTCCGGGGTGTTCTGCACCTGGCTCGGGTCGAAGGCGCTGCCGAACTGACCACCCTGGGTGATCTGCATCGGCACCACCACCTCGTCGGCGCCCCAGATGAAGTCGGCCGCGCCGTTCATCCAGACCTGTTGGCCCTGGAAGTAGTCGTACCAGTAGACCACCAGGACGGCGCCGTTTGCGTTGTCCGGATCGCGGGCGATCTCGACGCTGAAGCCGCGGCCGCTCTTCTGCGGGTCGAACCAGGCGCCGGTATGCAGCTCGAGCACCGGGAAGGCATCGACGCGCAGGGCGCGCTTGACGAAGGGCGGGCGGATCGGCTGCTCGCCGCCGGTGAAGCGCGGAGCGGCCAGCATAACGTCGAGGTTGGCGAGGCCGAAGACCACGCGGCCGAAGACCGGATAGCCACTGTCCAGCGCGGCGGAATTGTTGGTGACATTGAAGTAGAAGCCGCCGGTGACAGCATTCAGGTTGGGCTGGCCGGCGCTGTTGGCGGGCAGGGCCGCAGCGATCGTGCCGCGGGTGTTGGACAGGCCGTTCGGCAGGGTCGCGCTGACCGCGTCGAAGTTGGTGACCGGGGCGCCGGTGGCGGTGAATCCACCCCCCTGCACGATGTCGATGCCGTTGCCGTTGCTGTCCTTGCGGGCCACGCGGGCGAACACGGTCTCGGTGTAGCGGCCGGCATCCACGTAGCGCAGGAAGTTGGTGGCGAGGTTGGGAGTGCGCTCGGCATCCAGCTCGATCAGCAGCGGACCGTAGTCGGTGTCGAGCAGCACCAGCGGGTTCTGGGTCTGGGCCTGGGCGGTTGTCGCCACGAGCAGCAGGAGCAGGGTCGAAAAGAGTTTCATCGATGGATTCCGTCGGCAAAGCAGGTTCAGAAAGCTGCGCCCGCGGGCGCGCGCAAGCCCCGCAGCATACCTTGGGCCGGGAAACCCTGTCAGTGCCGGGCTGAACAGGGCCTCGCCACGGCGCAGGTTGACAGGCCGCGCCCACCGGGCACCATCGGCCTTCGCCCGCCGAGGAGGATGCCGTGACCGCCAGTTCGCCGACCGTCCATGTGATCGATACCGGCTTCCATCGGCCGCGCTTCGATGCCGCCTACCTGCTGGTGCACGACGGTCGGGCCGCCTTCATCGACTGCGGCCTGAACAGCTCGGTGCCTCGTCTGCTCCAGGCCCTCGAAAGGGCGGGGCTGGGCGTCGAGGCGGTCGACTGGTTGATCCTCACCCACGTGCACCTCGATCACGCCGGCGGCGCCGGCGAGCTGATGGCGAGGTTGCCCCAGGCCGGGTTGCTGGTGCACCCGCGCGGCGCGCGACACATGGTCGATCCAACGGCCCTGGTGGCCGGTGCCACGGCCGTCTATGGCGCCGAGGAGGTGGAGCGCACCTACGGCACCCTGCGTCCGGTGCCGGCCGACCGGGTGGTCGAGGCGCGCGACGGGCTTCACGTCGAGGTCGGCGGCCTGCGCCTGCGCTGCCTCGATGCGCCGGGCCATGCCCGCCACCACATCGTGATCCACCACGAGGCCGAGCGGGCCTTCTTCACCGGCGACACCTTCGGCCTGTCCTATCGGGAACTGGATGGTCCCTCCGGGCCTTTCATCCTGCCCACCACCACCCCGGTGCAGTTCGACCCCGAGGCCCTCAAGGCCTCGATCCTCCGGATGCTGGCCGCGGGGCCCGAGCGCATGTATCTCACCCACTACGGTCCGGTCGATAATGTCGAACGGCTGGCTGGCGAGCTCTTCGAACAGATCGACGCCATGGTCGCCATTGCCAGGGGGCACGCCGATCTTGCCCCGGGTCCGCGCCACGCGGCCCTGGTTGCAGCACTCGGCCGGCTCTATACGGAGCGTGCCGCGGCCGCCGCCGTGCCGTGCAGCGAAGCCGAGGTGCTCGAGCTGCTGCACATGGACATCGAGCTGAATGCGCAGGGACTGGGGGTATGGCTGGATCGCGAGGCCGCGTCCGGCCGCTAGTGTCCTGTCCCGGCCGGGCCCGGCCAGCATTCAGGTCCGGGCTGGAAGGCTCAGCCAGAACTCGGTCTCGGCCTTCGCCGTGCGCCGGTATCCCACGGTGCCGCCCTGGCGCTCGATCACCCGCTTGACGATCGATAGACCCAGGCCATGCGAGTCCGCCTTGCGCACGTCGGGGCGGACGAAGCTGTCGAAGAGGCGGTCCTGCAGATCATCAGCCACGCCCGGGCCCAGGTCGCGCACCCACATCTTCAGCTGGCCGGCCTGCGGGGGGTCCGAGCCGATCCGCACCCGCGGTGGATCGCCGCCGTAGCGCAGCGCGTTGGACAGGTAGTTGACCAGCGCCTCCTCGATCCAGGGGGCATGTCCGAGGGCCTCTCCGGGACCGGGAATCTGCTCGATGCGGGCGCCCACAGACTCGGCCAGGGCGGCCAGCCGCGAGCAGGTCGCGGCGATCAGTTCGTCCGGCCTGACCGGCTGGCGCGGGACGTCCGCGTCGCTGCGTGCCCTGGCCAGAAGCAGCAGCGCATCGATGATGCGCTCCATCAGCCGGGCGCTGCGAATGATGCTGTCGAGCAGGGTCTGGCGCTGTTCCGGGGGCAGGCGGTCGTCGGCGTCGCGAAGCAGGACGCCGGCACCGCTGAGCGTGGTCAGCGGGTGCTTGAGATCATGGGCGACGGTGTGCGCATAGGCATCCAGCTCTTCGTTCTGGCGTCTTAGCTCGGCGGTGCGCTGGGCGACCAGCTGCTCGAGCTGTCCGCGATAGGCCGACAGCTCCCGCTCGCTCGTCTCGCGCCTTTCCAGCGCCTCGGCCAGCCTGCCCCGCATCTTCTCGAAAGACGAGACCAGGCGGCCGAGCTCGCTGCTGGTCGGCACATCCGCTGATGCCGCGATCGTGCTTCGCGAGAGATCGTCGAGCTCCAGGGCGTCGGCGGTTTCCGCCAGTGCCTGCAGCGGGCGACTCACCCAGCGCCTGAGCAGGAACAGCGTGAGAAGCGCAGCCATCGCCAGGGCCACGAGGGTGCCGACCGCCATAGCCTGGAGTTTCACCAGGATCTGCTCGACGAGATGCGCCTGATGCAGCTCGACCTCGATCCGGCCGAGTTCGAATCGTTCGCCGGCATCTTCGTAGATGAGCGGAAAGCGGCGCGTGGCCAGCGCCGCCTCGCCGAGCGGAGCGCCTCGCTGGCTACGCTGGCCCATCTCGTCAACCAGGGCCACGGCGCCCACCTCGGGCAGCTGCTGGATGCCGTCGAGCAGCACGTCGACGCGCGCCTGATCGATCACCCACAGGCTGCTGGCGAGGCTGGGCAGATAGCTTTCCTCGATCTCGACGAGGCGCTGCAGGGCGCTTTCCCGGGCCTCGCGCCAGAGCAGCCAGGCTTGCAGCACCGCGGTGAGAAGGGCCGCGGCAAGGCTGCCCAGGAGCACAGCAAGCGCCACCTTGAGGCCCAGGCTGTGTGGCCCACCCCTCGTCATGCGAAGGTCCTCGGATCCAGCCAGAGGGCCTCATCCGCGAGCGGCGTGAGAGGGGGCAGCTGTTGGTTGCTGAGCTCGACCACGCGGCGCGTGGAAAGCGCTGCCGCGCGCAGCTCGGCGCCGTAGCGATCGAAGAAGCGTTGGTCGAAGTCGCCGTCCACGAGCATCTGCCGCAGGCCGTGCTCGATGGCGGCGGCCAGGCGCGGCCGCTGCGGATTGACGAAGAAGTAGAGCGGCGCCGGATAGTGCAGCACCCAGTCCGGGGCCACGGCCAGGTCGAGGGCGGGATGGCTGGCTATCTCGGGGCGGATCTCGGCCAGGGAGCGTGGCACATGGACCACCCTGCGGCGCGCCAGCATCTGGAAGAGGCTTTCATAGGTCGGGGCCGGGGTCACGTGGAAGCCGTTGTCGGCAAGCACCCGGAAATCCGGCCAGTCATGGCCCTGGGCGCAGCGCAGCGCCCGCAGCGAGGCAGCATCCGGCAGCGACGCCAGGGCCCCTGCGTCCAGCGCCCGGATCAGCGGCAGCCGCCAGCCTAGCAGTCCCTTGTCGAGGGGAATGCGTACCGGGATCAGATGGCGCTCGCGCTCGGTGCTGGTGAGGGTCCAGGCGACGTCGAGGCCGCGGTCGAGCTGCAGATGCCGGAGCGACCGCGACTGGGTGAGGTCGCGTGGGGCGGGCAGCGCCCGGAAGCCTTCGCCCGAGCGCCGCAGGGCCGCCTTCAGCAGCTGGATCGGCAAGACGCTTCGCGCATCCGCGCGCAGCGATTCCGGCCAGGCATAGATGACCTCGGTAGTTTCCGCCCGGGTCTTGCCGAGCATCGGCAGGCAGGCCAGTGCGCCCAGCATCTGCCGGCGGCGCGGATTGATGCCCGGGGACCTCGCGTCGTTCAGCACTGACTCCGTGGCGTCGCGCCCCGACCAGACTACGGGACCCGCCACTCAAGGCTCAAGCGCGCGCCTTGTCGCCGGAGACCGCCCCGGTTTCCCGATCGAGGATCGCCACCGCCTCGTCGAAGGCCTTCTGCGCGCGCTTCTCCCCCGGCGCGATCGAGACCAGACCCAGCTTGCCGTACTCGGACAGCGCGCCGATGAGGTTGAACACCACGCCTTGCTGGCGCAGGGTGTCGAAATGCAGTCCGTTCTGCACCAGCACGTCGATCAGGTCGGTCGGGGTCAGGCTGCGGTAGGCGGGATTCTCGAGGTTGTCGCTGGCGACGTAGCAGAGCCGCGCACCGAGCGGGGTGATGAAGGCGCCGGGGTCGGGTTCGTAGCGGCCGCCGGTCAGGAACTGCAGCATCTGGAAGGGCAGGGTGGTGCCGCCCTTGCGCAGGTTGATCTCGATCGCCTGCATCGGCTCCGCGGCTTCGGCGCAGTGCAGGAAGTCGATCGAGAAACGGCCGAGCACGCCCTCTTCGCGCAGCACCTGGGCGACGCGCGCTGCCGCCTCGTGCAGTGCGGGACGATAGCGGGCCTCGGCGGGAAAACGGCTGCCGAGGAACACCTGTCCGCTGCGCCCGCCCAACTGCTGGTCGTGGGTGGAGATCAGCTCGATGCCGCCCAGCGGGTTGATCCGCATCTGCACCGAGGGCGATGCCTTGTTCTCGCCCTCGATCCAGGCCTCGACGATGCCGCCCATGCGGCGGAACTTGTCGAGGAAGGCCTCGCCATCCATGCCTTCGGCCTCCGGCTCCAGCGCCGCGTCCAGTGCCGTATCGACGCGGGCCGCATCGGCGGTATCGGGCAACCTCGCCAGCGGCAGCCGCGCGTTGCCGTCACCGGAGAAGCCCTCTTCCAGCTTCACCACCACCCGTTTCAGCGACGGGTGATCGCGGCGCAGGGCGAGGATGGCCTCGGCCAGCTGGCGGCGGTCGGCGAGATCCTCGTGGCCGGCGGGCAGGGCGACGCCGGCGCGGCGGAAGGCCTCGCGGCTGCCGCTCTTGCTGCCCCAGCGTGACAGTCGCGGATCGCAGGCGTACATCGGAATGCCGAGCAGGCAGGCCAGACGCGCCTCGTCGACGCTCGAGTTGAACACCGAGAGATGGGCATGCCGGGTGTCGCCGATGGCGTCCCGGATGCGCGCCAGCAGACGCGGCCGGGCCAGGATCTTCGAGGTCAGCGGCTCCGGCGAGGCATCATGCGCGCTGAGCAGGGTCAGCCTGCGACGGGCGTGCTGCCCGGGCACGCCGGGCAGCAGGCCGAGGTAGTAGTCGACGATGTCGGGGTCGAGTGGGGTGCTGGTGACGAACACCACCCGCGTGTTGGGCAGGCGCAGCAGCATCAGCATGCTGAGCATGCGCTCCTCGTAGAAGCGCACGCCCTTGACCTTGGACAGCACCTCGGCATCGAGGCTGAGTCCCGGCACCACGACCACACCGCGCGGCGCCGCCGGGTCGGCGAAGACGTGTTCGAAGAGCGGGGCGAGCCGCTTCTGCAGGCGCTCGAACGCGGACCAGTCGGGTCCGTCCACCGCGCCTGTGGCAGGGAATAGGCTGCTCATCGGCGTCCGTCCAGGGTTTGCATCGAGCTTGCCGGCGCCATGCCGCGGGGTCAAACCGCTTGGCATCGTGGCGCCGGGGCGGCCAGACTGCACGCATGCCCTCGCCCTCGCCCAGCCCCTATCTGCTGCAGCCCGGACGCCGCCATGACCTGATGCTGCTCTGCGACCACGCCGGCAACCAGGTTCCCGACGATCTGGACGGGTTGGGGCTGGACGCCCGGGAGCTGGCGCGGCATATCGGCTGGGACCTGGGGGCGCTGGCCGTGGCGCGAATCCTGGCCGAGCGTTTCGATGCGCCCCTCTGGGGCTGTCTCGACTCACGCCTGCTGGCCGATCCCAATCGTTCGCCCGACCATCCCGATCTGATCCTGGCCCAGTCGGAGGGGACCTTCGTGCCGGGCAACGAGCGGCTGCCCCAGCCCGCCCGTGAGGCCCGCATCGCCCGTTTCCATCGCCCCTACCACGACGCCCTGGAGCAGGCGGTCGAGGAGCGCCTCGGCAGGGGAGCGCGGCCCTTCCTGCTCTCGATCCACAGCTTCGAGCCGGTCTATGCCGGCCTGCCACGTCCGTGGCCCGTGGGCGTGCTGTGGAAGAAGAGCGACGCGCTGGCCAGGCGCGTGGTCGCCGCCCTTGAACGCAGGGTGGATCCGGTTGGATGCAACGAGCCCTATGACGGACGGGTCGCGCTTGGCCACACCCTCGAGACCCACGCCATCCCGCGGGGACTGCCCCAGCTGCTGATCGAGATCCGCAACGACGGGATCGCCGATGCGGCGGGCCAGCAGCACTGGGCCAAGCTGATCGGCGCCGCGCTGGAGGCGGCGCTGCCGGAGTTCATCGACCCCCGCTGAGCGCCCGCCGTCGATAAGCGGCCAGCGTGCGTGGTCTAATGATCCGACCCTGATGGACGACTCCCGTGCAGCCACCGCCGCTTCCCGAGGATGAGACCGGACGCCTGCAGGCGCTGACGCGCAGCGGTCTGCTCGATACGCCCGCCGAGGAGCGTTTCGATCGTCTGACGCGGCTGGCCTGTGCCTTGTTCTCGGTGCCGACGGCCCTGGTCTCCCTGGTCGATGCGCGCCGGCAGTGGTTCAAGTCCAGGCAGGGCCTTGCCGCCGAGGAGACGCCGCGCGATATCTCCTTCTGCGGCCACGCCATCCTCGATGCGCCGGTGATGGTGGTGAACGATGCTCGCGAGGATCCCCGTTTCGCCGACAATCCGCTGGTCTGCGGCGACCCGCGTATCCGCTTCTATGCCGGCGCCCCGCTGCACTTCGAGGGCCACCGCCTCGGCACCCTGTGCCTGATCGACAGCAAGCCGCGCTCATTCGACGAGGGTCAACTCACGCTTCTGCGTGATCTCGCCATCCTGGTCGAGCAGCAGATCGAGAACGTCGAGCTCGGTCGGCTGCTGCTCCGCCAGCAGGCCGATGCCGAGCGCCTGCGCGTCAGCGAATGGCGGATGACCTCGCTGATCGAGGGATCGGGGGTAGGCACCTGGGACTGGAACATCGAGCGTGATCGCATCGAGGTCAGCGCGCGCTGGGCGGCGATCATCGACCGGCCCCATCGCGAGCTGTCCGCGATGAGCCTGGCCGACTGGGAGCGGCTGGTGCATCCGGAGGACCTGCATGCCGCAAGGCAGGCGCTGCAGGCCCACCTCGATGGCGAACGCAGCGACTACTTCGCCGTCTACCGCATGCGCCACCGCGACGGCCATTGGGTTTGGTGCGAGGACCGCGGCATGGTGGTCGAGCGCGACGCCCGGCGCGGGCCGCTGCGCATGACCGGCACCCATGCCGACATCAGCGAAGAGAAGCGCCGGGAGCACGAGCAGAGCGAAGCCATGCGCCTGGTCCGCGCCCAGGCCGATCTCGCGCTCGACGCCGATCTGCTCGGCGCGCCGGTCGAGCAGGCCTGGCCGCAGCTGGCCCGGCGCCTGCGCGAGGCGCTGCACGTCGGACGGGCCAGCGTCTGGCTGTTCGACGAATCCGGCGACGAGATGCACTGCGTGGCGCTCGCGGGCCCCGGCGGGCTCGCCGAGCGCACCGGCAACGTTCTGCGGCGCGCCGATTACCCCAGCTACTTCGCCGCACTTGCCCGGCAGTCGATGGTCGCCGCGAACGACGCGGCCAAGGACCCGGCGACGGCCGAGTTCGGTACCGGTTACCTTGAGCCACTGGGCATCGGTGCGATGCTGGATGCGGTCATTCCCGGTGAGCGGGGACCGCGCGGCGTGCTCTGCGCCGAACACATCGGCGGCAGCCGCGAATGGAGCGCCGCGGAGTGCGGCTTCGCCAGTGCCGCTGCGGCCTATGCTGCCCAGATCCTGGTTCGCGACGAGCGCCAGGTCGCCTCGCGCAAGCTGGTCGAGCGGGAGGAGCACTACCGCTCGCTGGTCGAGGATGTGCCCGGCGCGGCCTTCCTGCGCAGTCACCAGCGAAGCTGGCGTTTCCAGCACCTCAGCGACGGCGTCGAGGCGCTGACCGGCTATCCGGCCGAGGCGTTCATGGGCCCCGAAGGGCGCAGCTTCGGCTCCCTGATCGCCGCGGAGGATGCCAGCCGCCTGGCGCGGGCCATTGAACGCGCGGTGGCCGACGGCGGTCATTGGGAGTGCGAGTACCGCATCCTATGCCGGGACGGCAGCCAGCGCTGGGTGGCCGAGCGCGGTCACCCGGTGCCGGGCCGGAACGGCGAACCCCTGTTGCTCAGCGGTTTCATCCACGATATCGACAACCGGCGCCGCGCCGAGCAGGAGCGTGCCAGGGTGTCCGCCCTGCTCCAGGCGGTGCTCGACTCGGCCTCGGAGATCTCGATCATCGCCACCGACCGCGAGGGCCTGATCACCCTGTTCAATTGCGGCGCCGAGCGGCTCCTCGGCTACCGGGCCGAGGAGATGGTCCACAAGCGCACCCCCGAGGTCCTCCACGTGCCGGATGAGGTGCTGCGTCGGGGTGCCGAGCTGGAGAAGGAGCTGGGCGAACCGGTCAGCGGCTTCCGCAGCTTTGTGGCGCTCGCCGAGCGACGCGGCTCGGATGTCCGCGAATGGACCTATGTGCATCGCAGCGGCCGGCAGGTCCCGGTGATGCTGGCGGTGACCCCCATCCACGGGGAGGGTGGGGCCATCGAAGGCTATCTCGGCGCCGCGGTCGACATTTCCACGCAGCGCCAGGCCCTGGCCGAGCTGCAGGTGTCCCAGCGCGAGCTGCGCCGTTTCTTCGACCTCTCGCTCGGGTTCATGGCGATCATCGATCGACGCGGCCGACTCCAGCGGGTCAACGCCACCGTACTGCGCGTGCTCGACTACTCCGAGGAGGAGCTGATTGGCCGACCGCTGGTCGAGTTCGTTCACCCGGACGATCTGCTGCTCACCGCCAACCGCTTCGACGAGCTGGAGAAGGGCGCCCGGGAGGTGCAGCTCGAGCACCGCATGCGGCGCAGCGACGGGGGTGACGTCGACCTGTTCTGGAGCCTGGCCCTTGATCCGGATACCGGGCGGATCTACGGCGCCGCGGTGGATGTCACCGAGCGCCAGCGGGTCGAGCGGATGAAGGCCGAGTTCATCTCCACGGTAAGCCACGAACTGCGCACGCCGCTGACCTCGATCAATGGCGCGCTCAGCCTGGTCGCCAGCGGCGCCCTCGGCACCCTGCCGGAGAAGCCCGACCAGCTGCTCAAGGTGGCGCTGGGAAACGGGCAGCGCCTGGCGATCCTGATCAACGACCTGCTCGACATGGAGCGACTGGCCGCGGACCGGATGAAGTTCGATCTCGACTGGCACGATATCGCCGAGGTGCTGACCTCGGCCCTGCTCGCCAACGAGCCCTTCGCCGCTGAACGTGGCGTTGCACTGGTCAGCGCCGAACTGCCGAGCGGCGTCCAGGTCCAGGTGGACCTCAATCGATTCCTGCAGGTGATGGGCAACCTGCTGTCCAATGCCATCAAGTTCTCGCCGGCGCAGGGCATGGTCGAGGTCTTTGCCGTGCCCGACGGGGACCGGGTCCAGGTGTCGGTGCGCGACGAGGGTCCGGGCATACCGGGGGCCTTCCGTTCGCGGATCTTCCAGAAGTTCAGCCAGGCGGACAGCTCGGATATCCGCCAGCGCGGGGGCACCGGGCTCGGGCTTGCCATCTCCCGCGAACTGGTGGAGCGCATGGGCGGCCAGATCGGTTTCCATTCGGTGGAGGGCGAGGGGGCTACCTTCTGGGTGAGCCTGCCCGCGCGCCGCGCGACAGAGGGCCCCCAGGGCTGAGGAGTTTGCCGATTGCGGATCGGCGCCGCGGGTGTTTCCCTATGCGGGTCTCCACGCCCCGGCGGCATTCCGAAGGCTCATGACCGACACGCAGTTCCCCCGAGCGACGCGCCGCCCCCTGATCCTCGTCGTCGACGACGATCCGACCCTGAGCCAGTTCGTCGAGGTCGTGCTGAAAGCCGAAGGCAGCGTGCGCAGCGTATCCAGTGGCGAGGCGGCCCTCGAGCTCTGCAGTGAACTGCACCCCGACCTGATCCTGCTGGATTTCGAGCTGCCGGGGCTCGGCGGCCTGGAGGTCTGCCAGCAGCTCAAGACCCACGACGCTACCCGATCCATCCCGGTCGTGTTCATCACCGCGCACCATACCCCCGAGGTCGAGGACCGCTGCTGGGAGGCGGGGGCGGTGGACTTCGTGGTGAAGCCCCTGCATGCCCGGACGCTCGCCAACCGGGTCAAGGCACACCTCACGCTGAAGGCCCAGGCCGATCTTCTGCGCGAGCTGGCCTTCAAGGATGCCCTGACCGGAATCGCCAACCGCCGCTACTTCCACGAGCGGATCGAGGCCGAGGTCGGCCGCGCGCGGCGCCTGGGAACCCCGCTGTCCATGCTGCTGGTCGATGTCGACCACTTCAAGGCCTTCAATGACCTCTACGGTCACGCCGCCGGCGACGCCTGCCTGGTCCAGGTAGCCGCCGCGCTGCGCAGCGCCATCCATCGCCCTACCGATATCGTTGCCCGGATCGGCGGCGAGGAGTTCGGCTGCCTGCTCCCGGATACCGCACTGGGCAATGCCTGCACGGTGGCCGAGCGCTTGCGCGAGGCGGTCGCGAGTCTCGGCCTTCCGCACGAGGGTTCGGCAACCGCCGACCGGGTGACCATCAGCGTGGGGGTGGCGGAGATCGATCTCGGCGGGGGGCAGGGCATCCGCGGCTGGCTGGCCGACGCCGACGCCCGCCTCTACCGGGCCAAGCACCTCGGACGCGACCAGGTCTGCGCCACGCTCGAGCCCGCCACCGGTAACGGCTGAACCCCGGAGGCGAGCGGTCGTGTACCGCGCCGCCATCGTAGGCAAGCCCGGTGGGCTTCGTTGGGGGCGACGGCGATGCCCGGTCTGGGCGCGAAGTTCGCATTCGCCCCGGTCCCGCTGTAGGAGCCAGCTTGCTGGCGATAGGCGCCCCGGATGTGACGATCGCCAGCAAGCTGGCTCCTACACACGCAACGGCGTTGCCAGGTCCGGTTGGCGCCGCAAAGCAGGCCCTGCCGTAGTCAAACTGTGGGAGTGCCCTTGGGCGCGACCGTGGAGGCGCGCTCTGGCCTCGGTCTGTGGTGAATCCGAAACGCCGCGGTCGCGCCCAAGGGCACTCCCACAGTCGGGCACCCTTGGGGGTCGGCGAAGGCCTATAGGGTGTGCCTTGGCGCACCGATGCGGGCGTTCGGACGGTACGCCCGGTGCGGCAAGCCGCACCCTATGAATGTCTTCTTTGCGCCCGAACCGGTCATTCCCCCGCGTTGCGGGCGCCGGCGGGGCCTCAGCCGAGCGCGAGGAAATCGCGCTTTCCCAGCGGCACGCCCTGCTGGCGGAGCAGGGCGTAGGCCATGCTGCAGTGGAAGTAGAAGTTGGGCAGCGCCCAGCGGTTGACGTAGTCGGCACCGGCGAAGCGCAGCTCGCGGCCCTGCACGCTGAGCACGATCTCGCGCTCGGCGGCGCCGTCGATGTCCTCGCGGGGCAGGGTGTCGAGGAAGGACAGCACCCGGGCGATGCGCGCGCGCAGCGCTGCGATCTGCGTTTCATCGTCGGCGTGCTTCGGGATATCGAGCCCGGCCAGCCTGGCGCCTGCGCCCTTGGCGAGATCGCAGGCGATCTGCACCTGTCGGGTCAGGTCGAACATGTCCGGGGCCAGCCGGCCGGAGAGCAGGCGATCAGGCTCGAAGCCGCGCGTGGCGGCGTACTCCACCGCGCGCTGCAGCTCCTTGTCGAGTCCGCCCAGCATGCGGCGAAAGGTGTTCACCGTTGTTTCGTAGATCGACAGGGACATGCGGAGTCCTTTGCTGTGGGTGGGTCAGGGTGTGGCGGCACCGGCGGTGGCCGGGTTGGCATCCGGTTTGCCGGCGGCGATCGCGAAGTCGCCGGCCAAAGCCTTGTAGACCGCGGCCAGGGCCGTGGCCTGGTCGATCCGCGCCTGCAGGGCCTGCGATTCCAGGTCGAGCAGGGTACGCTCGGCATCGAGCACCTCGAGAAAGCCTGAGGCGCCGTTGTCGAAGCGCAGGCGCGCCAGATTCTCGGCATCGGCTGCGGCAAGCCGGGCGGCTTCCAGCTCGGCTGCGCTGCGGTTGGCGGCGCGCAGCCGGGCGAGGGCGTTCTCGGTGTCCTCAAGCGCGCGCAGTACGCTCTCGCGATAGGCGGCCTCGGCGCCCGCGGCGCGGGCCTCGGCGGCCCTGACCTGCTGCCTGACCCGCCCGAAATCGAGGAAGCGCCAGGACAGCTGCGGGCCGAAGCTCCAGCGCTGTGCGCCGCTGTCACCCAGGCGCCCGAAGGAGGTCGCCGTCCAGCCGAAATCGCCGAGCAGGGTGAGGATCGGGAAGTACTGGGCGGTCTCGTAGCCGATGTCCGAGTACGCGGCGGCAATCCGCCGTTCGGCGGCGCGGATGTCCGGGCGGCGCTGCAGCCAGTCCTTCGGCGAGCCGACGGTCTGCAGCACCGGCAGCGCCGGCAGGTCTGCGGAGTCACCGGTCAGCCGGCGCAGGTCCTCGATCGACAGGGCGGTGAGCACGGCCAGACGCTGCTCGTGTCGGACCACCTCGGCCTCGGCCTGCGGCAGCCGGGCGCCGACGATGCCGCGCTGAGCCTCGGCGCGGCTGAGGTCGAGGCGGTTGCCGCGCCCGGCGTCGAACAGCTGACGGAGCAGGTTGACGTTGCCTTCCTGGTTGCGCAGCTGCTGCCGGCGCAGGGCCAGCTGCTGGCGGGCGCCGCGCAGCGCGAACCAGGTCTGCGCGGTCTCGGCGACGATGCTCAGCTGGACGTCGGCGAGGGCGGCGGCATCGGCATCCACGCGCTGGTAGATCGCATTGCTCTGGTTGCGCAGGCTGCCGAACAGGTCGATCTCCCAGGCGGCGTCGAAGCCGGCGCGGTAGGTGTCCGTGCGCTGGGCGGCGTCCGGCGGAATGAACGGATCCCGCCCGCTGGGCTGGTTGCGCTCCGCCCCGGCCGAGGCGGTGACGGTAGGGAACAGGCTGTAGACGGTCAGACCGGACAGCGCCCGGGTTTCGGCGAGGCGCGCCGCAGCCTGGGCGATCGAGGTGTTCGTCTCCAGCGCGCGATGGATCAGCCGGTTCAGGGCTTCGTCGCCGAGGCTGGACCAGAGCAGGCTCTCGGGGGTCTGCGCCGCCGCCGGGGCCTGGTCGAAGGTTTCCGGCACGGGCATCTCCGGGCGCACGTAGTCAGGGCCGACGGTGCAGGCCGCCAGCGAGAGGGCGGCGATCAGCGCCAGGCCCGTGTTGCGTGCGGTGTAGAGCAGGTTCGCCGGCATGCGCGTCGCCGCGGCCGGCTCGAACGCTGACGTGTCGGCCGCGACCCGTATCGCCCCTGCCGAGTCCCGGGTCCCGAGTCCCGAGTCCCGGCTCCAAGCAGTCCCGGGTCCCAAGTCCAGGTCGTTGAGATGCTTATCCATGCGACACCTCCGCCGCGCGGGCGGCCTGACGCTGTTCGCGGGCCACCACCCACTTGCGGATGGCGACGTAGAACACCGGGGTGAAAAACAGACCGAAGAAGGTCACGCCGAGCATCCCGCAGAACACGGTCACGCCCATCACGTAGCGCACCTCGGCACCGGCACCGGAGGCGATGATCAGCGGCACCACGCCGGCGCAGAAGGCGAAGCTGGTCATCAGGATCGGGCGCAGGCGCAGTCGGCAGGCCTCGATCGCCGCCTCGACGATGCCGCGGCCCTGTTCCTCCAGGTCACGCGCAAACTCCACGATAAGGATGGCGTTCTTGCAGGCCAGGCCCATCAGGACCACAAGGCCGATCTGGGTGAAGATGTTGTTGTCGAGGAAGGTCGGCGGCCCGGTCGGCGGGAACAGCGCCAGCGACAGCCCGTGGACGGTGTTGATCAGCCAGATGCCACCGATCGCCGAGAGCAGGCAGAGCGGCACGATCAGGATCACCGCCAGCGGCAGCGACCAGCTCTCGTAGAGCGCGGCCAGCACCAGGTAGACCAGCAGCACGCAGAGCGGGAAGACCAGCAGGGCGGTGCTGCCCTGTCTGACCTGCTGGTAGGTGAGCCCGGTCCACTCCAGCCCCATGCCGCGCTGCAATGCGGCGCCTGCGATCTCGCGCACCTGCTCCAGTGCCTGGCTGGAAGACAGCACGGCCGGATTGATGCCGGCGGCGACATCGGCCGCCGGGTAGGCGTTGTAGCGGATCACCGGATCCGGGCCGAAGCTCGGGGTGACCTCGACCACGCTGCCCAGAGGCACCATGTCACCACGATCGTTGCGCACCCTGAGGTTGCCGATATCGGCAACGTCGCGGCGGAAGGCGGCATCGGCCTGGGCATACACCGAGTAGGTACGGCCGAACAGGTTGAAATCGTTGACGTAGGCCGAGCCCAGGTAAACCTGCAGGGTCTCGAAGATCGCGGTCAGCGACAGGCCCTGCTGCTTGGCCTTGGTGCGGTCGACATGGGCGTCGAGCTGGGGCACGTTGGGCTGGTACGAGCTGAAGGTGCCGGTCGGGTCGAACCCGGGCGTGCCGCGCAGGGCGCCCACCAGGGCCTGGGTCTGCTCGTTGAGCTCGCCATAGCCGACGCCGGCGCGGTCCTGCACGTACATCTCGAGGCCGGTGGCATTGCCAAGGCCGAGCACGGGCGGCGGCATCAGGGCAAAGGCCAGTCCTTCCTGTATCTGGCTGAACTGCATGTTCAGCTGCATCGCGATGTCGGCGGCCTCGATGTCGCGCTCGCCCTGCGGTGTGATGCCGACGAACATGGTGCCGATGTTCGGGGTGTTGACGAAGTGGATGGCGTTGAGC
The DNA here is from genome assembly GCF_023156535.1 of Pseudomarimonas salicorniae. Classification (GTDB taxonomy): domain Bacteria; phylum Pseudomonadota; class Gammaproteobacteria; order Xanthomonadales; family Xanthomonadaceae; genus Pseudomarimonas; species Pseudomarimonas salicorniae. The sequence continues at coordinate 21,078 of NZ_JALNMH010000013.1, forward strand.
CCGGGGAACTGCACCGCGCTGGCGACGCCGGGCGTGTTGCGTGCGATGTCGCCCATCCTGCGCATCACGGCTTCGGTGCGGTCGATGGTCGCGCCTTCGGGCAGCTGGGCGATGGCGAACAGGTACTGCTTGTCCTGGGTCGGGATGAATCCGCCGGGCACGGCGCGGAAGCCGATCACCGTGACCGCGATCAGCAGGCCGTAGATCAGCAGCATGCGCGGGGCGCGGCCGATGGTCCGGCCGATGCCGTTCGAGTAGCGGTCCGAGCTGCGCTTGAACACCCGGTTGAAGCGGGAGAAGAAACCGCCGAAGACGCGCTCGATGCCGCGGCCCAGCGCGTCCTTCTTCGCGCCATGCGGCTGGAGCAGGACGGCGGAGAGTGCCGGCGAAAGGGTCAGGGAGTTGAAGGCGGAGATCAGCACCGAGACCGCGATGGTCACCGCGAACTGCTGGTAGAACTGGCCGGTCACGCCGGGAATGAAGGCCATCGGCACGAACACCGCGGCCAGCACCAGGGAGATCGCCACGATCGGCCCGGAGACCTCCTCCATCGCCTTGTGGGCGGCTGCCAGCGGTTTCAGCCCGTTCTCGATGTGGCGCTCGACGTTCTCGACGACGACGATGGCGTCGTCGACGACGATGCCGATCGCCAGCACCAGGCCGAAGAGTGTCAGCACATTGATCGAGAAGCCGAGCATCCACAGCACGGCAAACGTGCCGATGATCGACACCGGCACGGCGAGCAGTGGGATCAGCGAGGCGCGCCAGGTCTGCAGGAAGACCACCACCACGATCACCACCAGGGCGATCGCTTCGAGCAGGGTCATGATTACCGCGTCGATCGACTGGCGGACGAAGACCGTCGGGTCGTACATCACCGACCACTCGACATCGGCCGGGAAGCTGGGGGCCAGCTCGGCCATCTTGGCGCGTACCGCGTCGGACAGGGCGATCGAGTTGGCGCCGGGCGCCTCGAAGATCACGATCGCGGCCGCGTCCTCGTTGTTGAGCAGGGAGCGCAGCGCGTAGGAGTTCGAGCCCAGCTCGATGCGCGCCACGTCGCGAAGCCGGGTCAGCGCGCCGGCGTCGGTCTTGAGCACGATCTCGCCAAAGGCCTCGGGCGAGTCGAGCCGGCCCTGGGCATTCACCGCCAGCTGCAGCACGGTGCCGTCGGCGCTCGGCGGACCGCCGATGCTGCCGGCCGAGACCTGCACGTTCTGCTCGCGGATCGCGGCCACGATGTCGCCCGCGGTCAGCCCGCGCGAGGCGGTCTGCTCGGGGTCGATCCATACCCGCATGGCGTAGTTGCCGGCACCGAAGGCGATGGCCTGGCCGACGCCTTGAAGACGGGCCAGCTCGTCGCGGACCCGAAGGTTGGCGAAGTTCGACAGGTACAGCCCGTCGTAGCTGCCCTTGGGCGAGGACAGATGGACCACCATGGTCAGGTTGGGTGAGGACTTTGCCGTGGTCACGCCCAGCGCGCGCACCTGCTCGGGCAGGCGCGGCAGGGCCTGGGCGACGCGGTTCTGCACCTGCACCGCGGCGAGGTCGATATCGGTGCCGCCCTGGAAGGTGACGGTGAGCAGCATGACGCCGTCCGACCCGGAGGTGGACTTCATGTAGATCATGCCCTCGACGCCGTTGATGGCCTCCTCGAGCGGCGCAGCGACGGTTTCGGCGATGGTGGTCGGGTTGGCGCCGGGGTAGGTGGCCGTCACCTGCACCGAGGGCGGGACCACGTCCGGATACTCGCTGATCGGCAGGTTGGGGATCGCGAGCAGACCGGCCACCAGGACCAGGATGGAAAGCACCGAGGCGAGGATCGGGCGGTCGATGAAGACCTTGGAGATATCGGCGTGGGCCATGTTCGATCAGCCTTCGCTTGCGGCCATCGGCGCGGCAGCGGCCGGCATCCGGTTGGGCTCGGTCATCGGCACCGGCACCGGCGAGACCGGCTGACCGGGGAAGAAGATCTTGCGCGTGCCGTTCACCACCACCTGGTCGCCCGGTGAAAGTCCCTGTTCGACCACGCGCAGGCCGTCGACGGTCGGGCCGAGCTTGAGGTCACGGCGCTCGGCGGCGTTGTTCTCGCCGATCACGTAGACGTAGCGGCGATCCTGGTCGGTGAGCAGGGCCTGCTCGTGGATCAGCAGGGCGTCGGCGCGGGTGGCGCCGAGCAGGCGGACGCGGGCGAACAGGCCGGGGGTGAATACGCCATCCGGATTGGCCAGGCGGGCCCGGGCCAGGATCGTTCCGGTAGCGGGGTTCACGGCGTTGTCGATGAAGACGATCTCGCCGCGGTGCGGGAAGCCCTGCTCGCTGGACAGTCCGACCTCGACCGGCACCTTCGACTCACGCGGGCTGGTCCAGCTGCCGGCGCGGATCATCTGCTGGTAGCGCAGGTAGGCATGTTCGTCGCCCTCGAAGGCGACGTAGACCGGGTCCAGCGAAACCAGGGTGGTCAGCAGGGTCTGGTCGGGGGCGACCAGATTCCCTGGCTTGACCAGGGCGGCGCCGACGCGACCGCTGATCGGCGCGCGGATGTCGGCGTAGCCCAGGGTCAGTTCGGCCTGCTGCAGGCGGGCCCGCGCGGCGAGCACATCGGCCTCGGCCTGCTTGCGCTCGGCCTGCCGGGACTCCAGCTCGCCCTGCGAGACGGCGCGCGCTTCGACCAGGGTCCGGCTGCGCGCCAGCTCGGTCTCGGCCAGTGCCACCCGGGCCTCGGCCCGGGCCAGATCGGCGCGTGCGCTGGCCGCCGCCGCGCGGTACTCGCGATCATCGATTGAGAACAGGCGGTCACCCTTGGCCACCGTCATGCCTTCCTCGAAGTGCACCGCAGCCAGATAGCCGCCGACCCGGGGACGGATCTCCACGCTGTCCACCGCCTCGATGCGGCCGCTGTACTCGTCCCACTCGGTCACCGACTTCTGAACCGGCGCGGCGACATTGACCTGCGGCGGCGGGAACTCGGGCGGGCCGCCGCCATCGCCGCCACAGGCGCTGAGCAGGGCCGCAGCGAGCGCGACCAGAATGCCCGCGGCGAGGCGGGGACGGCGGGTTGGATGGCGTTTCATGCTGAAACCTCGTGTTATTTCCGTTTCTTGTCTTGTTCTGTGTCCGGCTCCGGGTCGCCCGCCGCGGGCACCCACTCGCGGGCCAGCTGCTCCAACAGCCCGGTAAACCGTCGACGCACCTCGGGCGGCATCGACTGGAACTGGAAGATCTCGTCCCAGAACAGGCCGACCGCGGCCAGGCGCAGCACATGGGCGCGCAGTTCAGTGTCGTTCCAGTCCGAGCCCAGGTAGCGCTGGCGGATCTCCTCGCGGCATCCATCCAGCAGGTCGGGCTGGTGCACGGCAGCGCTCAGCATCCCGGCCACGAAGCGGCGACGGCTCTCGTCTTCGCTGGTATGCGAGCGGATGAAGCCGATCAGCTCACACTGCTTCGGGCAGGGCAGGTTACTCGGCGTGCAGGCCGCTTCGCTTTCCTTCCATTGCTGCATGTCGTGCTCGAGCAGCCCCTGCAGCAGGGCATCCTTGGTCGGGAAGTGGTAGGTGATCCCGCCGCGGGTCACGCCGCTGACCCGGGACAGTTCCTCGAAGGTGAGTGCGCCCGCACCGTCGCGCTCGACGATGTCGCGGGCGGCAGCGAGGATCAGGGCCTTGGCACGGGGGAGTCTGGGCATGGGTGGCGATTCTATACAGAACGTTCTGTATAGAAATAGGCCGGAAGTCCTGCCCGGCGGACGATCGTTCAGATTGCACGGCTTTCGGCCTGGGGCGAACAGCTCAGTCGAACTGCAGCCGGGTGGTCTCGATCGGGTGGAAGCCGTCGTCGCCGGCGAGATAGTCCCAGCGCTGCAGCTCGGCGCCGGCCCGGGGCCGGCTGGGGTCCCATCGCAGCAGGTTGCAGGACTGGGGCACGCCGTCGCGCACCCGGGAGGACGTGGCGGTGCCGGCATTCACCGCCCACACCGGGCGATCCCCGGCGATGCGGCGAACGAAGGGCCAGTGGATGTGTCCGGCCAGCAGCAGGTCGGCCCCGGCATCGCGCCAGCGGGACAGGGCCAGGTCGGCGCCATGGCAGCGGTTGTGGCGGTCGCGCTCGCGGTCGACCCAGACCGGCTGATGGGTGACGACCAGGCGTAGCACACCGGAGGGCGCTTCGCGCAGGGCGCGGGACACCTCGGCAATCTGCCGACGGGAAAGCTCACCGTCGATGTGCCGCCGCCGGCGGGTCGACTTGACCCGGATGAGGCGCAGGCCGGGCAGGTCGAGCAGCCCGTGCGTCGAGGCCTCTCCCAGCTCCTGTCGATAGCGGGCATAGGGGCGCAGCATGCGGGTGACCAGGTCCAACAGAGGGATGTCGTGGTTGCCGGGAATCACCGACCAGGGCAGCCTCAGCCGGTCGAGGAAGGCGCGTGCCGTGCGGAACTGGGCGCGCGTCGCGCGCTGGGTGATGTCACCCGATAGCAGCACCACCTCCGGCGCCTCGCGCAGGACCATCCGCTCCAGCGCCGCGACCACGGCCGGCACTTCGGTGCCGAAGTGGGTGTCCGACAGGTGCAGCAGGGACTTCATCGGTCGAGCTTCTCCGCACATTGCCGCGGCAGGAGCATACGCAGCGGGCGCGGCGACACGCGGAAATGCAGGGGCGCCGCCATGCGCAGGATCTCGCCATCGATGCCGACACGCAGCGAGCGGCGTCGGCGCGAGACCGGATCGATCACCAGCTCGTGAAAGCCGAAGGCGACGCCGTTCTCGCTGTTCTCCCAGCGCCCGGCAAGTCCGCGCAGGGCCAGTCGCAGCAGATCGGCGAGCGGCTGCGGCGGTAGTTTGATGCCGACCAGCAGGCCCTGCGCCAGACAATCGGCGTTGGGCAGTCCGAGCTGGGCCAGCTGCAGGCGGTTGTTGCCTGCGATGAAGGTCAGCACGTCCTCGACCCGCGCCCCGTCCCGGTCGACCAGGCGCAGGCCCAGTCGTGGGTGCCAGCGAAACAGGGTGTTCAAGCCGGCCCAGAGGGCGACCCAGCGCGATCGGCCATAGCGACGCTTGAACTGTTCCCGGTCCTGCAGCAGGCGCCGGTACAGGCCGATGCTGGCGTTGACCAGGAAGATCCGTCCGTTGACCTCGCCGACCTGGATGCGCCGCTCGACCACGTCATGCAGGTCCACCGCGGCATCGGCCAGGTCCTCGGACAGTCCGAGGTTGCGGCCGAAGAAGTTGAAGGTGCCCTGGGGCAGGGCGGCAAACGGCAGGTCCAACTCGTGTGCGCGCGCCGCGACGGCGTTGAGCGTCCCGTCGCCGCCCGCCCCGACCAGCACGCCATCTTCGTCCAGTGCCAGGCGACCCTGCTGATCGATGGCCTCTGCCAGCTGGCGTCCACCGCGCACCGGCAGCACGCGGCAGGAGTGTCCGCGTTCACCCAGCATGGTCTCGATCAGCTGCTGCCGCCGCCGCGCCGCATGCCGGCCCGAGCCCGCATTCATCACCACGAACCAACGGCGCGGCGGCGAAGGAGAAGAACCGGTGGACTCGACGCTGGACATGGAGCCTTCTGGCAGGGTGGACGCCTCGGACGGCCGCAACACGCAGGGACCTCGAATCAGCGCGGCCCACACGGCGGGGCCGTTCGGATCAAGAGTATTCCATCCGATCCTTTACCGGATCTGGCTGAACGGTCGGCAGCGGCAACGTGAACACTGGGCGCGAAGCAGACATTCCACAACACCCGAATGTAGGAGCCAGCTTGCTGGCGATCGTCGCTTCCGGGGCGCCTATCGCCAGCAAGCTGGCTCCTACGCGCAAGGGCGCTGCCAAGTCCGGTTTGCGCCGCAAAGCAGACCTTGCCGCAGTCAAATTGTGGGAGTGCCCTTGGGCGCGACCGCAGCGCTACGCATTCACCGAGGACCGCGGCCAGAGCGGATTTCCGCGGTCGCGCCCAAGGGCACTTCCACAGTCGGGCTTCGTTGGGCAACAGCGAGCCCCATAGGGTGTGCATTGGGCGCACCGATACGGGCGTTCGGACGGTACGCCCGGTGCGGCCAGCCGCACCCTATGAATGTCTTCTTTGCGCCCCAAGCTGTCGCCCAAGCCTGACGGCTCAGGCGGCGGGCCGCTGGGCTTCCTGGCGGGGGAGCTGGGCGAGCTGGCGGGCGATGGCGAGGCCGGCCTCGCGGCCGTCGTGGACGGCGGTGACGACCAGGTCGGCACCGCGGACGTTATCGCCGCCGGCGAAGATCTGTGGATGGCTGGTGCGGTAGGGCGCCTCGGCGCCGACCTTGATCCGGCCGTCGGATTCCAGCGCAACGCCATGTTCAGAGAGCCAGTCGGCCGGGCTGGGTCGGAAACCGAAGGCCTGGATGACCACGTCGGCGGCCAGGCGCTGCTCGCTGCCCGGGATGGGTTCCGGGCGGCGACGACCGTTGGCATCGGCCTCGCCGAGGCGGGTCTCGATCAGTCGCAGGGCGCTGACCTGTCCCGCGCTGCCTTCGATGGCCAGCGGCTGGCGATTGAACAGGAACTCGACGCCCTCTTCGCGGGCGTTCTTCACTTCGCGGCGGGAGCCCGGCATGTTGGCCTCGTCGCGGCGGTAGGCGCAGATGACGCTGGCCGCGCCCAGGCGCACCGAAGTGCGCACGCAGTCCATGGCGGTGTCGCCGCCGCCCAGCACCACCACCCGCTTTCCCTTGAGGTCGAGCAGGGGATCGTCAGCCGGGCCGGTGCCCAGCAGGCGGCGGGCATTGGCGATCAGGAAGGGCAGGGCGAGGTTCACGCCGGACAACTCCTGGCCAGGCAGGCCGCCGTCCAGCGCGGTGTAGGCGCCGGTGCCGACGAAGACCGCGTCGAAGTCCCGCAGCAGATCCTTGAAGGACACGTCGCGGCCCACCTCGGTCTTGAGGTGGAATCGCACGCCCATCGTCTCCAGCACCTGGCGGCGCGTGGCGATAACTTCCTTCTCCAGCTTGAACGGCGGGATGCCGAAGGTCAGCAGGCCGCCGATCTCCTCGTAGCGGTCGAAGACGTGCGCCTCGATGCCGTGGCGGACCAGCCGGTCCGCGCAGGCGATGCCGGCCGGGCCCGCGCCGATCACCGCGACCCTGCGCCCGGTCGGCTTCACCGCCGACAGGTCCGGCCGCCAGCCGGCGCGGAAGGCCTCGTCGACGATGTACTTCTCGATCGATCCGATGGTCACCGCACCAAACCCGTCATTGAGCGTGCAGTCGCCCTCGCAGAGACGGTCCTGCGGGCAGACGCGGCCGCAGACCTCGGGCAGGGGGTTGGTCTCGTGGGCCAGCGTCGCCGCCTCGAACAGGCGGCCCTCCTGGACCAGCTTGAGCCAGTTCGGGATGTAGTTGTGGACCGGGCACTTCCACTCGCAGTAGGGGTTGCCGCAGTCCAGGCAGCGCGCCGCCTGGTCCGCGGCCGAGGCGGGCTCGAACTGGCCGTAGATCTCCTGCCAGCCCGCCAGGCGCACCTGCACCGGCAGCTCGCGCGGCATCTTCCGCGGCAGGTCGAGGAACTGGAACGGCTTGCTGCTCATGCGGCCCTCCGGAGCGCGTCCATCAGCGAGTTGAGGCTCGCCGCCTTCGGCTTGACCAGCCAGAACTTGCCGACGTAGTCGCGGAACTCTTCCAGCAGCTTGCGGCTCCAGGGCGAGGTGGTCTCCTCGTGGTGCCGCGAGAGCAGCTGCCGCAGGTGCTGGATATGGTGCTCCATGCCTTCGGGCTTCATCCGGGTGATGTCGACCAGTTCATGGTTGTAGCGGTCAACGAAGTCGCGCTCCAGGTCCAGGACGTAGGCGAAACCGCCAGTGAAGCCGGCACCGAAGTTGAGGCCGGTGCGGCCGAGCACGGCGACCACGCCCCCGGTCATGTACTCGCAGCAGTGATCGCCCGAGCCCTCGATCACCGCGGTCGCGCCGCTGTTGCGCACCGCGAAGCGCTCGCCGGCGCGGCCCGCGGCATAGAGTTCGCCGCCGGTGGCGCCATACAGGCAGGCATTGCCCATGATCGCCGACTCGCGAGTGTCGAAGCGGGCGCCGGCCGGGGTGCGGATGACGATGCGTCCGCCGGCCATGCCCTTGCCGACACCATCATTGGCATCGCCCTCGAGATAGAGGTGCAGGCCTCCGGCGTTCCAGACGCCGAAGCTCTGCCCCGCGTGGCCGGTGAAACGTGCGGTGATGGGTGCATCCATCATGCCGAGATTGCCCCAGCGACGGGCGATCTCCCCGGAGACGCGCGCGCCGACCGAGCGATCGTGGTTCTGGATGGCATAGTCGAAGTTGCCGCCTCCACCGTGGGCGATGGCCTCGGCCATGTCCGCCAGCATCCGCGCATTCAGCGCGCCGGCGTCGCGCGGGGGATTGCGCGGATCGATGCAGTGCTGCGGGGTGTCGGTGGCCAGGCTGGCATTGGCCAGAAGCGGCCCGAGGTCCAGCCGCTTCTGTCGCGGCGTAACGCCCGCGCTGACCTCGAGCAGGTCGCTGCGACCAATGATCTCGCTCAGCGAGCGCGCGCCCATCTGCGCCAGCCAGTGGCGGGTCTCCTCGGCGACGAAGCGGAAGAAGTTCATCGCGCGCTCGGGCAGGCCGGTGAAGTGCGCCTCGCGCAGTCGCTCGTCCTGGGTGGCGACGCCTGTGGCGCAGTTGTTCAGATGGCAGATGCGCAGGTACTTGCAGCCCAGCGCGATCATCGGCGCGGTGCCGAAGCCAAAGCTCTCCGCGCCGAGCAGGGCGCCCTTGATCACGTCGAGGCCGGTCTTGAAGCCGCCGTCGACCTGCAGCCGCACCTTCTGCCGCAGTGCGTTCAGGCGCAGGGTCTGGTGCGCCTCGGACAGGCCGAGCTCCCAGGGCGTGCCGGCGTAGCGGATCGAGCTGATCGGGCTGGCACCCGTGCCGCCGTCATTGCCGGAGATGGTGATCAGGTCCGCATAACACTTGGCTACGCCGGCGGCGATGGTGCCGACGCCGGCGTGGCTGACCAGCTTCACCGAGACCAGGGCCTCGGGATTGATCTGCTTGAGGTCGAAGATCAGCTGGGCGAGGTCCTCGATCGAGTAGATGTCGTGGTGCGGCGGCGGGCTGATCAGGCCGATGCCGGGCTTGGCATAGCGCAGCCGGGCGATCAGCGGGTTGACCTTGTGTCCGGGCAGCTGGCCGCCCTCGCCGGGCTTGGCACCCTGGGCGATCTTGATCTGCAGCACCTCGGCATGCATCAGGTATTCGGGGGTGACCCCGAAGCGCCCGGAGGCGACCTGCTTGATCTTCGAACTCTTCTCGGTGCCGTAGCGGACCGGGTCTTCGCCGCCCTCGCCCGAGTTGCTGCGCCCCCCCAGCCGGTTCATGGCGATCGCCAGCGCCTCGTGCGCCTCGGGCGAAAGCGCGCCAAGGCTCATCCCGGCGGAGTCGAAGCGCGGCAGGATGGCCTCGATCGGCTCGACCTCGTCGAGCGGTACCGGCGGTCCGAGCGGCTTGAGGTCCATCAGGTCGCGCAGGGCCGAGGTCGGGCGCTTGTTCACCCCATCGGCGTAGGCCTGCCAGTCGGCCCAGTCGCCGGTCTTCACCGCACGCTGCAGGCCCTGCACCACCTGCGGGTTGTACATGTGGTACTCGCCGCCGTGCATGTACTTGAGCAGGCCGCCCGGGTCCAGCGGGGCGACATGGTCCGAGGCAAGCCGCGCCAGGGTCGCCGCGTCTTCCTGCAGGTCATCGAAGTTGGCGCCGCCGATCCGCGAAGGCGTGTAGCGGAAGCACAGGTCCACCACCTCGTCGGCCAGTCCGACGATCTCGAACAGCTGCGCACCGCGGTAGCTGGAAATGGTGCTGATGCCCATCTTGGAGAGGATCTTCAGCAGGCCCTTCTTGATGCCGCGCCGGTAGCTGCGGCCGAGTTCGCTCTGCTCGCCGTCGTGGCCCTTGATCAGGCCGTTGCGGCCCATGTCGAACAGGGTCTGGTAGGCCAGATACGGGTACACCGCGGTGGCGCCGAAGCCGATCAGGCAGGCGAAGTGGTGCGGGTCACGGGCGGTGGCGGTTTCGATGATCAGGTTGCAGTCGCAGCGCAGGCCGGTATCGACCAGGTGGCGGTGGATGGCGCCGGTGGCGAGCAGGGCATGCACGGCCAGCATGGAATCGGAGGGCGGGTAGCGGTCGGAGACCAGCAAGACCGCACAGCCGTCGCGTACCGCCTGCTCGGCCTGTTGCTGGAGCCGGCGGATCGCGTTCTCCAGGCCTTCCTCGGGACGGAAGTACAGCTCCAGGCGCGCGTGCGCGTGGGCAAGGTCTTCCATCGCAAGGATCTGGCGCAGCTTGCGCTGCGAGAGCACGGGGCCGTTGAGCAGGACCTGGCGGGCGTTCTCGGGGCTGCTCTCGAAGATATTGCGTTCGCGGCCGATCTGGGTCGCGAGCGACATGACCAGGCCTTCGCGCAGCGGGTCGATGGGCGGATTGGTGACCTGGGCGAAGGCCTGGCGGAAGTGGTCGTACAGCGGCCGCACGTGGCTCGACAGGACGGCGGTGGGGATGTCATCACCCATTGATCCGACGGCTTCGGCCTCGGTCTCCGCCAGCACCCTTAGCACCGACTCGCGCTCCTCGCGGGTCAGCTGGAAACGCTTCTGGAAGCGCTTGAGGGTGTCGTCGTCAAAGGGTTCGGCGGCCAGCGCCGGGTCGATCAGGTCGGTGGAGATATAGGACACGCCGGCCTTCAGCCAGCGCTTGAACGGGGCGCGGTCCGCGTTGATCCGGTCGATGGCCCTGGAGTCGAGCACTTCGCCGCGATGGAAGTCCACCGCCATCATCTCGCCCGGCCCCAGCCGGCCCTTGGCCACGATGCGGTCCACCGGACAGTCCCAGACGCCGGTTTCCGAGGCCACGGTGAAGTGGTTGTCGGCCGAGAGCAGCCAGCGCGCCGGACGCAGGCCGTTGCGGTCCAGGGTGCAGCCGGCGTAGCGGCCGTCGCAGAACACGATGCCGGCTGGGCCATCCCAGGGCTCGCTGTGCAGGGCGTAGTACTCGTAAAACGCGGCGAGGTCCGGGTCCAGCTGCTCGAGCGAATGCGCGGCCGGCGGGATCAGGATGCGCAGAGCCTGCAGCATGTCCATGCCGCCGGCGATCATCACCTCCAGCGCGTTGTCCAGGCTCTGTGAGTCCGAACCCTCCAGGCTGACGAGCGGCCCGATGTCGCGCAGGTCCAGCATCGGCGAGCGCCACTTCGTGCCGCGCGCCTGCATCCAGTTGCGGTTGCCCTGGATGGTGTTGATCTCGCCGTTGTGGGCCAGCAGGCGGAAGGGCTGAGCCAGCTTCCACTGCGGTGCGGTGTTGGTCGAGAAGCGCTGGTGGAAGGAGACAGCGCAGGAAGCGAGGTCCTCGCGGGCGAGATCCGGATAGAAGTCCGGCAGGTGCTCGGGCATCACCATGCCCTTGAAGCTCAGGGTCCAGGCCGAGAGCGAGAGGACGTAGAACTCCGCCTCGTCGACCAGTCGCCGCTCGGCCCGGCGGCGGGCCATGAACAGGGCGCGATCGAAGGCCGGGGTATCCATCGAGCCCCCGCCGGACACGAAGAGCTGGGCCACGGCCGGCAGGGTCGCCCGGGCGGTCTCGCCGCAGATCTCGGGGCGGGTCGGCAGGGTGCGCCAGCCCACCACGCGCACCTCGACGCGGTTGAGCTCTTCTTCCAGCACGCGCCGGCAGTGCAGGGCGCGCTGCTCGTCGCGGGGCAGGAACAGGTTGCCGGCCGTGAACACGGTGCCGAGCCGCCACTTCGACTTGTCGGCGACGGCGCGCAGGTAGGCTTCCGGGCGATGGATCAGCAGGCCGCAGCCGTCGCCGGTGATGCCGTCTGCGGCCACCGCGCCACGATGGTTCATGCGGGCAAGCGCGGATACGGCGGTCTCGACCAGCCAGCGGCTGGGCTTGGAGTCGATCTGTGCGATCAGCCCGAAACCGCAGCTGTCGTGTTCGAATCGCGGGTCGTAGAGACTCCGCGTCTGTTGCTTCGCCATGCGTCCTCCGGGTCCTCCCAAGGGCGCACCGCGACTCCAACCTGCCCACGTGCCGCCTTCGCCCTCAGGGCGGGGACACGCAGTCGCGGCGCCTGGCCGCTTCCTTCCCGTCTGGCTGCCCCTTGGGCACCGGCGATGTCCCTGTCGTCGGTGGCGCGTCGAACACCGTCAGGTGCCCGCTCGCGGTTCACCTGGGATGGCGTGCTGGAGGGGTGCGACTCCGACTAGAACACAAATGGTGCGATGCCGCAATGCGGGGGCGTATTGCGCGGTCAATGGTTGCGCGTGTGACTATAAAGCACCTTTTCGCTCAATGACTTGGCGCTGACAGCAGAGGCGGTCGGGCGCACCGTTGCGGCGCGAATGCCGACTTGGGGCTGGACTGCGGGCGGCAATGCCGCCGAAGCCCCCGCGGTCAGCCGATCAACCTGGGGGAGAGGGCCGCGTGGCCAAGGGCCCGCCTGGGCGCGAAGCAGACCTTCCGCAAAAACCGAATGTAGGAGCCAGCTTGCTGGCGATAGGCGCCCCGGAAGGCACGATCGCCAGCGAGCCGGCTCATGCAACGGCGCTGCAAGGTCCGCTTTGCGCCGCAAAGCAGCCCTTGCAGCAGTCGATCTGTTGGAGCGTCCTTGGGCGCGACCGCAGCGCTACGGATTCACCGCAGACCGCGGCCAGAGCGGATTTCCGCGGTCGCGCCCAAGGGCGCTCCCACAGTCGGACTTCGTTGGGCGTCAGCAAGGCCACATAGGGCGTGCCTTGGCGCACCGATACGGGCGTTCTGACGGTATGCCCGGTGCGGCCAGCCGCACCCTATGCATGTCTTCTTTGCGCTCATGGTGGACCTTCGGGCCCGCCAGATCACGCGGCCCACTGCGCCTAGAGCGACTTCTCGATCAGCTGGGTCAGCTGGGCCTTGCTGACCGCGCCGACCTGGGTCGCCTGGACCTTGCCGTCCTTGAACAGCATCAGGGTCGGGATGCCGCGCACCGAGTAGCTGCGCGGGGTCTTCTGGTTGTGGTCGATATTGATCTTGGCCACCTTCAGCCGGCCGGCAAAGCTCTCGGCGATGTCGTCGACGATCGGCGCGATCATCTTGCAGGGGCCACACCACTCCGCCCAGAAATCCACCAGCACGGGTTCGCTGGACTTCAGCACGTCGGTGTCAAAGCTGTCGTCGCTGACCGTCAGAATGCGTTCGCTCACGTGAAAACTCCTTGGCTGGCCGGTACTTTCCGGCCGCATCGGCTACACTTGGGGGCCCTACGACCGCTATTCAAGCGCCGGTCGGAGCCGCGCAGCGAGTGTGCGGCGGAAGCCGGTGGCGGATCAAGCGCGCCTCTCACGAGGCCTTCACAGAAGAAAAGAATGAGCGATAAGCCCTTAACTGATATTGCATTCTCCAATTTCGAACTCGCCCCGCCGCTGCTGGCCGGGCTCGAGGCGGCGGGCTTCTCCCGCTGCACGCCCATCCAGGCCATGACCCTGCCGGTGGCCCTGCCCGGCGGTGACGTCGCGGGCCAGGCGCAGACCGGCACCGGCAAGACGCTGGCGTTCCTGATCGCGGTGATCAACCGCCTGCTGACCCGACCCGCGCTGGCCGACCGCAAGCCCGAGGATCCGCGTGCGCTGATTCTGGCGCCGACGCGCGAACTGGCGATCCAGATCCACAAGGACGCGGTGAAGTTTGCCTCCGACCTCGGCCTGAAGTTCGCCCTGATCTACGGCGGCGTCGACTACGACAAGCAGCGCGAAAGCCTGCAGCAGGGCGCCGATGTGATCATCGCCACCCCCGGACGGCTGATCGACTACGTGAAGCAGCACCGGGTCGTCTCCCTGCATGCCTGCGAGATGTGCGTGCTGGACGAGGCCGACCGCATGTTCGACCTCGGCTTCATCAAGGACATCCGCTTCCTGCTCCGGCGCATGCCCGAGCGCACCACGCGGCAGACGCTTTTGTTCTCGGCCACCCTCAGCCATCGCGTGCTGGAGCTCGCCTACGAGCACATGAACGAGCCGGAGAAGCTGGTCGTCGAGACCGAATCGATCACCGCCGCGCGCGTGCGCCAGATCGTCTACTTCCCCTCCAACGAGGAGAAGCTGCCGCTGCTGCTGGGCCTGCTCTCGCGCAGCGAGGGCGCGCGGACCATGGTCTTCGTCAACACCAAGAACTGGGTCGAGCGGGTCGCCCGGGCTCTGGAGCGCGCCGGTTACCGCGTTGGCGTGCTCTCGGGTGACGTACCGCAGAAGAAGCGCGAGTCGCTGCTGAAGAAGTTCCAGGCCGGCCAGCTCGAGCTGCTGGTGGCCACTGACGTCGCCGCCCGCGGCCTGCATATCGATGGCGTCAGCCACGTCTACAACTACGACCTGCCCTTTGACGCCGAGGACTACGTGCATCGCATCGGTCGCACCGCGCGGCTCGGCGCCGAGGGCGATGCGATCAGCTTCGCCTGCGAGATGTACGCGATGAGCCTGCCGGACATCGAGGCCTATATCGAGCAGAAGATTCCCGTCGGCCAGGTCACCCCGGAGCTGCTGACTGCCCTGCCGCGCCCCGAGCGCGAGAAGCTGGCAGACGGCGAGTCGGTGGGCGAGATCTTCCGCGAGGTGCGCGAAGCCAAGGCGGCCGAGGACGAGCGCAGCGGTCGCGGCGGTCGCCGGCGTGCTCCGCGCGGTGAAGGTCGAGGTGAAGGTCGCGGCCCCCGGGGCGAGCCCCGGGGCGAAGACGGCCAGCGTCGCCGACGCCCGCGTCGCGCCGAGGAGGGCGATGCCGGCAGCGATGCTGCGGCAGCGCCTGCCGAGCCGCATATCAGCAGTGTGCCGGCCGAGGCGCCGCCCGCTGGAGGAGACGATCAGGCTGCCGGCGCGGCCAAGCGACGTCGTCGCCGGGGTGGTCGCGGTCGCAAACGCCGCGAGGAAGGGGCAGAGGGCGGCCAGGCCGGCCAGACCGGTTCCGCGCAGACCCGCCAGGGCGGCGCCAAGCAGCCGGAACGACGCCAGGCCATTACCGCCGAGGCCCCGGCCGCCCCGGGTGCGCCGGGTGGCAGTGCGGCCAAGCCCGGCCTGCTGACCCGCATCGGGCGCAGCCTGCGTGACCTGATCAAGCGGCCTCCGCGCGGCCAGCATTGAGTGCAAGGGGTTCCGGTCTCCGGGCCTTCGTGGCCCGGTCCGGAATCCGACTCACGCGGCGTGCGCTGGATCACGTGTCGCCAGTGATCGGCTTCGCAGGCGCGTGATTTCTCCACTGTGGTGCAGGCCGCCGGCAGGCTAAGCTGCAAGCCCCGGCCGCCGACTCCCCTGCGCCCAGTGATCCGCAAGCTCAGCACTGACCGTCTGCGCGTGGGCATGTACGTGCATGCCCTGGTCGGCTCGTGGATGAACCACCCGTTCTGGCGAACCCGCTTCCTGATCCGCAGTGAGACCGAGATCGCCAAGATCCTCGATGCGGGTATCGAGGACGTCTACATCGACATCAGCAAGGGTCTGGACGACCAGGAGTCGCGCGGAGTCGAGGAAGCGCGGCGGGAGATCGAGAGCGAGATTGTCGCCGGTGTCGCTGTGCCGGAGCCGGAGGTGCCGACCATCGCCCGCCGCGTGTCGGTGGCCGAGGAGCTGGCCACGGCCCGCCGCATCCACGGTCAGGCCCAGCAGGCGATCCGCGGCATGATGAGCGAGGTGCGCCTGGGGCGCGCTATCTCGGTCGACATGGTCGAGCCCGCGGTCGAAGCCATCACCGGATCGCTGGCGCGCAACAGCAGCGCCCTGCTCGGCATGCTGGGTATCAAGAACAAGGACGACTACACCTTCCAGCATTCGGTCAGTGTCGGCACCCTGCTCATGGCTTTCGGACGGACCCTGGGCCTGCCCGAGGACGAGCTGCGTGAGATCGGCCTGGGCGGCATGCTGCACGACGTCGGCAAGATGAAGGTCCCGGACGCGGTGCTGAACAAGCCCGGGCGACTGACCGACGAGGAGTACGCGGTCATCAAGCGCCATCCGGTGGACGGCCACGCCATCCTCGTGGAGACCCGCGGCGTCGGCGAAGTGCCGCTCGAGATCACCCTGCATCATCATGAGCGCTTCAATGGCCGCGGCTATCCGGACGGGCTGTCCGGCGAGTCCATCTCGCGGTTCTCGCGCATGGCCGCAATCGTCGACGTCTATGACGCGATCACCGCTGATCGCTGCTACCACAAGGCCATGCTGGCCACCGAGGCGCTGCGGCGCATGTGGGAGTGGAGCGCCAACGACTTCGACCGCAGCCTGCTGCAGGCCTTCATGAAGTGCATCGGCATCTACCCGGTGGGCACCGTGGTGCGCCTGGAGTCGGGGGTCATCGGCGTCGTGGTCGAGCAGAACGAGGAGAGCGTGCTGACCCCGAAGGTCAAGGCTGTCTTCCACAGCAAGTCGCTGCGCCAGCTGCCGCCCAGCGTCATCGACCTCGCCCGCAGCGGCGACAAGATCGCCTCCACGGAGTCTCCGGAGCGCTGGCCGGTGGACGTGGTCAGCCACCTGACCGTTGCCTGAGCCGGGTGCCCGGCGCCGACGCCGGCTAACTGGTGGTCTCACCGAGGGCTGCACGATGCAGGGCGAGCGAACGCCCCGAGAAGCAGCAGAACACCACCCGCTCAACCCCGGGCGCCGGGGCCAGCGCCTCACGAACCGCGTCCACCGCGATCGGCGCGGCGCGCTCGGGCGGGAAGCCGTAGACGCCGGTGCTGATCGCCGGAAAGGCGAGGCTGGCGGCGCCGAGTTCGGCGGCGAGTTCGATCGAACGCCGGTAGCAGCGTGCCAGCAGCGCGTCCTCACCCTGGCCCCCGCCGTGCCAGACCGGTCCGACCGTGTGGATCACCCAGCGCGCCGGGAGGTCGAAGCCCGGCGTCGCCTTGGCTTCGCCGGTCGCGCAGCCGCCGAGCGGACGGCAGGCCTCCAGCAGCCGCGGCCCCGCTGCCCGATGGATCGCCCCATCCACTCCGCCGCCGCCGAGCAGGCTGCCGTTGGCGGCATTCACGATGGCGTCTACCTCAAGCCGGGTGATGTCGCCTTCGATGGCGACCAGGCGCTGTGTGGACATGGCTCGGGCTGCGCTGGGCGGGTGCCCACAGCCTAGCCCAGCGGAAGCAGGCGATGCCAAGCGCAGCGGGCGGAAATGGGCGCAAAGAAGACCTTCCACAACACCCGAATGTAGGAGCCAGCTTGCTGGCGATCGTCCCATCCGGGGCGCCTATCGCCAGCAAGCTGGCTCCTACAGCGGGACCGGGGCGAATGCGAACTTCGCGCCCGAACCAGCCGTGCGCGTGGTCGCGCGTGCTCAGCCTGCGGCCGGGCTGGGGCTGGGGCTGGGCGGGTCCTCGAGGCGCGCGGCTACGACCTGGTCGCGCCCGGCTTGCTTTGCCGCGTACAGGGCCTCGTCGGCCTTGCGCTGAAGGACCTCGAAGTCGTGCGTGGCCAGCGCGCCGTAAGCGATGCCGATGCTGACCGAGACCCGGCCACCGCGCAGTGCCTCGATGCCGGTGCAGCCCTCGGCAAAGCGCCGGCGGACGCGCTCCGCAGTGCTGTGTGCGCCGGCGCCATCGGTATTCACCAGCACCGCGCAGAATTCCTCGCCGCCCCAGCGCACCGCGACATCGGAGCCGCGCAGGGTCTCCTGCAGGGTCTTGCCCATCACCTTCAGCACTGCATCGCCGACGGCATGGCCGAAGCGATCATTGAGCCGCTTGAAGCGGTCGACGTCGAGCATCAGCACCGCGGCGATGCCCTTGTTCCGCCGGGCGTGGGCAAGCAGGGGCTCGATGCTGGCGAAAAAGCCGCGGCGGTTGCGCAGCCCGGTCAGCATGTCGCGGTTGGCCGCCTGATCGAGATCGCCCACCAGACGTCCGAGCGCGAGCAGCAGGTAGAGCGGCGTCGTTACCGTCACACCCAGGACCATCGCCACCCATACGATGTTGGTGCTGAACTGGGTGCTGCCGCCGAAGAACGGCACCTGGCCGGTCAAGGCCAGCTGGGCGTGGAAAAGGTAGGCCATCGCCTCGCAGACCAGCGAGATGGCCACCGCCCAGGCCGCGTGGTTGCGATGCTGTCTGCCGTAGCGGTAGAGCACCCAGACCAGCCAGAACTTCATCGCTGCACTGGCGCTGATGGAGATGGCGATGCGCAGTTCGCGATTCGGCTCGACGAGGCTGAGGTAGGTGTTCAGCAGGACGAATGCCACGAATCCAGCCAGCAGCCATACATCCCGTTTGGGCCGTCCACAGAAACGAAGGGTGCCGGCAAGCCAGAACAGCTGGGCAGCAAACAGGGCCGGATTGAACAGCATGCCGCGCCAGGGCGAGTCGGGCGGCAACGGGCTGATGCTCAGACCCGCCGTGGCAGCGATGCAGAGCAGGGCCAGGGACCACTGGCGCGGGCCCGGATACTGGGGCGCCAGCCGCGAGACCCACAGGATCGCCCCCGCATTGATGAGGGCGATCATCGCCAGCAGCGCGAGGATGGAAATGTCGTCGAGGCGCATCGTCGACCCGGATACGTACTCCGCGCATGGTAGGCCCAGCCCCGGCCCCAAGTCTCCCCCTGCGCCCGGTCCCGGTGGGCTCGGGGATCCGTCCCGATTCAGCTCCGGGCGGCGCGCCCCGCAGAATGCCTGTGCACGGCGTCGACCAGCGCAGCCACGTGTTCAGGGGGAATGTCCGGCGTGATGCCATGGCCGAGGTTGAAGACGTGGCCCGGACCATCGCCAAAGCTGTCCAGCACGCGGATCGCCTCGCGCTCGATGGCGGCAGGACTGGCGGCCAGCACGGTCGGGTCGAGATTGCCCTGCAGGGCCACCCGGTCGGCGGTGCGGGCGCGGGCCTCGCCGAGGTCGATGGTCCAGTCGACGCCCACGGCCTCGGCGCCGCTGGCGGCGAGGTCGGCCACATAGGCTCCATTGCCCTTGCCGAACAGAATCAGCGGGGTTCGCGCAGCACCCTCGCCGCGCGGCAGCTCGGCGGCGATGCGTCGCAGGTAGCGCAGCGAGAACTCTCGATACAGCTGCGGCGAGAGCACGCCGCCCCAGGTATCGAACACCTGCAGCGCCTGGGCGCCGGCCGCGCGCTGGGCCGACAGATAGGCGATCACCGCGTCGGTGGTGACCTCGAGCAGCCGGTGCAGGGCGGCCGGGTCCTCGAAGGCCAGGGCCTTGATCCGGGCAAAGTTGTCGCTGCCGCCGCCTTCGATCATGTAGCAGGCCAGCGTCCACGGGCTGCCCGAGAAGCCGATCAGTGGCACCCGGTCGGCCAGCTCGCGGCGGATCAGCGACACGGCGTCCATGACATAGCGCAACTCCGTGTTCATGTCGGGCACGGCCAGCCGGGCGATGTCGGCGGCGCTGCGCACCGGGCGCTCGAAGCGCGGGCCCTCGCCCTCGGCGAAGTACAGGCCAAGACCCATGGCATCGGGCACGGTCAGGATGTCGGAGAACAGGATGGCCGCATCAAGCGGGAACCGCGCCAGCGGCTGCAGGGTCACCTCGCAGGCCAGTTCGGGGTTCTTGGCCAGGGCGAGGAAGCTTCCGGCCCGTGCCCGCGTGGCCCGGTACTCGGGAAGGTAGCGCCCGGCCTGGCGCATGATCCAGATCGGCGTGCAGTCGACCGGCTCCCGGCGCAGCGCGCGCAGGTAGCGGTCGTTGCGTGCGTGATTCGTGATTTGTGATTCGTGATTGGTCAAAGCGGCTCTCTAGTCATGTTGAAAGTGAGGGCTCGGCCCCGAGGCTTCGTGCTGTGCGAGGTTTGCGACACCGGCTGAGCCGTACTCTGTCCAGGCTGGCGGCGGCTTCGTCGAATCACGAATCACGACCCTGATTACGCCCTTCGCGGATCGTCCGCGCCCTGGGCGAACATCACCTGGAAGCCGCGCTTGACCTGGCTGTCGCGGGCCTTCTCCAGCGCGTTGACGGCGTCCTTGCGGTCCAGGAAGACCTCGCGCTTGGCCGAGCTGCGCTGTCCGGGCTGGCCCCATTCACGCATCAGGACCCAGCCGCCGAGCAGGTCCTGCTCGAGCACGATCTGGTAGTACTTGGGCGGTTCGCCAGCCACCGGGCGCTGCTGCAGGAAGATTCGCATCCGGGCATTTTCGCTGAATTGGGGCGGATTTGGGGATTGAGGCCACGGAGCGCGGAGCGGGGAGCGGGGAGCAGGGAGCAGGGAGCAGGGGCGCGACGCTTTGGCCCCTCCCCTTGCGGCGCGTGGCGCCGTAGGGGGGTGAAGAGGCACGCTCGCGAGCCGAAGGGTCGCGTGCCGAGGAACGCCCGAAGGCTGCGCCGAAGGGCCGGGCGGTTGGGAGGAGGTTGCGGGGACTACGGGCCGCCGAGAGCAGGGTGAGTTGCGACCGGCCCGGGCTCAGCCCGAAAGCGCTTCCCGCCACACCGCCAGCACTTCCGCTTCGTCCACGCCACTGACGAGCTCGGCCTGGCCGGTGCCGCGCCAGAGGATCAGCCGCAGGGCGCCGGAGAGGTTTTTCTTGTCAAGGCGCATGTGGGCGAGCAGTCGCTCGGGATCGAGGCCCGGGGGCGGGGCGATGGGCAGGCCCATCCGATCCAGCAGGACAGCGAGGCGTGCGGCGTCGGCTTCCGGCGCCCGCCCCAGCCGGGCGCTGAGCCGCGCGGCGCAGACCATGCCGATCGCGACGGCCTCGCCGTGCAGCAGGTCGTGGTAGCCGACCTCGGTTTCCAGCGCGTGGCCGAAGGTATGGCCGAAGTTGAGCAGGGCACGCTCGCCCTGTTCGGTCTCGTCGCGGGCCACCACCTCGGCCTTGTGCCGGCAGCTGCGTGCGATGGCCTCGGCCAGGGCCGCCGGCTCGCGGGCGAGCAGGGCGTCGGCGTACTGCTCCAGCCAGGCGAGGAAGTCGGCATCGAAGATCGCTCCGTACTTCACCACCTCGGCCAGCCCGGCACGCAGCTCGCGGTCGGGCAGGGTGGCCAGGGTGTCGGTGTCGATCAGGACGGCGGAAGGCTGGTGGAAGGCGCCGACCAGGTTCTTGCCTGCTGGCAGGTCGACCGCGGTCTTGCCGCCGACCGAGGAGTCGACCATGGCCAGCAGGGTGGTCGGCAGCTGGACGAAGCGGATGCCGCGCATCCAGCAGGCCGCGGCAAAGCCGCCGAGGTCGCCGATCACGCCGCCGCCGAGCGCGACCAGGGTGGCATCGCGGGAGGCGCGCAGGCGCGCCATGGCCTCCATGACCTCGGCGAAGCGGGCAAGGGTCTTCTCGGCCTCGCCGGGCGGCAGCACGTGAAGGGCATGGACCCGCTCGCCGAGGGCGGCGAGCACGCGGTCGGCGTAGTGTGGCGCGACATTGGCGTCGCTCAGCACCATCACGTGGCGGCCGCCCAGCGTGGAGGCGATCAGCTGCGGATCTTCCAGCAGGCCGCTGCCGATATGAATGGGATAGCGGCGGCTGCCGAGCTCGACGTGGACGGTTCGGGTCATCGATTGATCTTCAGGTTCAGGCGGCGTGGGCGTCGCGCTGCCAGTGGCCGGCCAGCAGGCCGGCGAGGCGTTCGGCAGCGACGCTGACCCGGCGCTGGTCGGAGTCGAAGGCCAGATCGCAGACGGCGCGATACAGGGGGTCGCGCTCCGCGGCCATGGCGCGGAGCCGCCGTTCGCGGTCGGGCACCTGCAGCAGGGGGCGGCAGCGGTCCTGGGCCAGCCGGTCGAGCTGGCGCTCGACCCCGGTGCGCAGCCAGACCACGAAGCCGCTGCGGCTGAGCAGGCTGCGGTTTGCCTCGCTGAGCACCGCGCCACCGCCGGTGGCGATCAGCTGGTCGCGGCCGGCGCAGAGCTCGGCCAGCAGTTCGCTCTCGCGACGGCGGAAGCCGGCCTCGCCCTCCAACTCGAAGATCACCGGGATCCGCGCCCCGGTCTGCGCCTCGATCGCCTCGTCGACGTCGACGAAGGCCAGCCCGAAGCGGCGCGCCAGGCGCTTGCCGATGCTGCTCTTTCCGGCCCCCATCGGGCCGACCAGGATCAGATTCGAGGCGGGATTCATGCCCTCGATGCTAGCATTCGCGCCCTCACCCGCCGCCTCCCTGCCATGCTGCGCTTCTTCCTGCTGTTCCTCACCCTGCTGGTGGCGCTTTTCGCGTTCCGCATCACCAATTTCGCCCGCGATGCCATCACGCTCCCGTTCACCGGCCTGCTGGCCGACGTCAGCGGCTGGCTGATCAAGCTGTTCGACTCGGGCGTGGCCACCGAGGGCGTCATCATCCGCAGCCTGGAGAACGGCTTTGCGGTGGCCATCGCGCCCGGCTGCGACGGCATCGAGGCGGTGATCATCCTGGTCTCGGCAGTCCTCGCCTTCCCCTCTCCCTGGAAGCACAAGCTCGCCGGCATCGCGATCGGTTTCGTCGCCATCCAGGCCCTGAACCTGGTCCGGATCATCTCCCTGTTCTACATGGGCCAGTGGTCGCAGGTCGCCTTCGACTGGTTCCACCTGTACCTCTGGCAGGCGCTGATCGTGCTCGACGCGCTGGCGGTCTGGCTGATCTGGCTGCGCTACCTGCCGCGCGATCCGCGGCACCCTCCGCCGGCGGTGGCTGCCGCCGGGTGAGAGTCGCGATTGCCGGCTTCGGCGATGTCGGCCAGCGCCTCGCGCGGCGGCTCGTTGAGGCCGGTCATGCGGTGCTCGGCCTGCGCCGCCGTCCGATGCCGGCCGAATCGGGCGTCGAGCTGCGGGCCGCGGACATCCACCGCCTGGATGCCGGCGCGCTGGCCGACTGGGGCGCCGATTCGCTGGTGGTTGCGCTGACCCCGGACGAGCGCAGCGAGCGTGGCTACCGGCAAGCCTATGTCGAGACCCTGCCGCGGCTCGGCGAAGCCTTCGGCGGCAGCCTTGCGCGCACGATCTGGGTCGGCTCGACCTCGGTCTACGCAGCGGCCGAGACCGACGACGGCTGGGTGGACGAGGAGACCCGGCCGCGGGCGGCACGATGGAACGGAGAGATCCTCCTCGAGGCCGAGGTACTCGCCCGTGACTGCCTGCCGGGCGCGGTCATCGCCCGCGCCAGCGGCCTGTACGGGCCGGGCCGCGATCGCCTCCTGCGCTGCGCCCTCGACGGCGAGCCCGGTGACGGCCGCTGGACCAACCGCCTGCACGTCGATGATCTGGCCTCGGCCCTGGCCCATCTGCTCGGGCTGCCGGCGCCGGCGCCGCTGTACTGCCTGACCGACGACGAGCCGGCGCCCGAGTACGAAGTCCTGGCCGGGTTGCGAGCCCTGCAGGGGCTGCCGCCGGCAGCGCAGGTCGACACCGCCCCGCGCGGCCATCGCGTCCGCAACGGGCGGATTCGCGCCACGGGCTGGCGGCCGGCCTACGCCGGCTGGCGCGAAGGCTATTCGGCGCTGATTGCCGGGCTCGGACCCGCTGCACATGGGGGTGGGCGGTCGCATCGGGTATAGTCGCGGCCGATACGTTGCACGAGCAGCCCGTGCCAGGTCTGGGACGGGTCGGCCCATCCAGGGACACGGTGGTCGCACTCGCAGACATGGGGACGGGTCCGTTCAAGGTAAGCATGCTGGGAGACAGGCACAGCGGCCGCAGCAGCGTGGTGTCGGTGCTTTCCGGTAAGCCCTGTCCCCACCACCCGGGCATCCAGGTCACCCGCTGGCGTGCGCCGGAGCCGGGGGCGGTGCTCGAGATCTGGGACGTCAATTCGCGCAGCACGCTTGAATCCCTGGGCCAGACCTTCCTGGCCCACGCCCATGGCCTGGTCGCGGTGGCCGATGCCGGTCGCGAGGATTCCCTGCTCGCTGCGCAACGCGCCCTGCACGCCGCCTTCGTCATGATCGGCCCTCGTCCGGCCTGCCTGCTGCTCAACCAGCGGAGCGGCGACGCGCCTGCTGCCTGCGATCTGGAGCTGCCGGCCGGCGTCGCGCAGCACCGCATCGATGCGGCGAAGGGCGACG
The DNA here is from genome assembly GCF_023156535.1 of Pseudomarimonas salicorniae. Classification (GTDB taxonomy): domain Bacteria; phylum Pseudomonadota; class Gammaproteobacteria; order Xanthomonadales; family Xanthomonadaceae; genus Pseudomarimonas; species Pseudomarimonas salicorniae. Next base: position 45,016 of record NZ_JALNMH010000013.1, read on the forward strand.
GCGTCCGCGAGGCCTTCGCCGCGCTGGCCCGCGAGCTCGCAGGCTGATCGGCCCCCCGGCATTCCCGGCCCGGATGGAACCATGAGTGGAGTGATGATGATCGATCTGTTCGCCGAAGCCATGGTCGGCTTCCGCCAGCTGCTGGACGAGGCCAAGGCGTCGGGAGATCCCGAACCGACGGCCATGACCCTTGCCACCCTCGGCGACGGCGGCAGGGTGGCCGCGCGCACCGTCCTGCTGAAGGGCTTCGACGAGCGCGGCTTTGTCTTCTATACCAACTGCGACAGCCGCAAGGGCAACGAGATCCGCGAACACGCCCAGTGCGCCCTGCTGTTCCACTGGCGGCATATCCGCCATGGCGTGCAGGTGCGCATCGAGGGGCCGGCACGCCAGGTCGACGATGCCGAAGCCGATCGCTACTTCGCCTCGCGCCCGCGGATGAGCCAGATCGGCGCCTGGGCTTCGGACCAGTCCCGCACCCTGCCGTCGCGCGAGGCCTTCGAGGCACGCATCGCCGAGGCGGAGTCCCGCTTCGAGGGGCAGCCCATCCCCCGTCCACCGCACTGGTCCGGCTTCCGGGTCGAGCCTGACGCCATCGAACTCTGGTACGGGGCCGAGTTCCGCCTGCACGAGCGCTACCTCTACGAGCGACGCGAGGACGGCCAGTGGAGCAAGCGGATGCTGTTTCCGTAGGGGACGGGATTCGTCATTCGTCCAAGAGCCGGGATTGGTGATTCGTCTGAAAGCCGGGATTCGTGATTCGTGATTCGTGATTCGCAGAAGCGGGCCGCCGCCGGCGTGTCGGTCAGGGCCTCCCGGCAGGATGAAATTTGCTGGATCGGTCTGGACGCGCGCATCAAGCCGCGCCGGCTGTTGGTTAAGCCCGTACCCCTACCGGGCGCGGCGAAGTCGCAGGCAGCGCAGCCGTCGTTGGGGTTCGGTGGCCACTCGCGGGTACCCGGCGGCTAGCGATGGGCCCGCGGCGCATCATCTGCCTGACCGAGGAGCCCACCGAGACGCTGTACCTGCTCGGTGAGGAGGAGCGCATCGTCGGGATCTCGGGCTTCACCGTACGGCCAGTCCAGGCGCGGCGGGACAAGCCCAAGGTCAGCGCCTTCATCTCCGCAAAGATCGACCGAATCCTTGACCTGAAGCCGGACTTTGCCATCGGATTTTCCGATATCCAGGCCGATATCGCCGCCGAGCTGGTCCGGTCAGGAATCGAGGTCTGGATTGCCAACCACCGCAGCGTCGAGGGAATCCTCGACTACGTATTGAGACTCGGCGGCCTCGTCGGCCGGGGCGAAGCCGCCCGGCGCCTGGTCGATGAGTGGCGGCGCCGGCTCGATGCCTGCGCCGGGCGGGCCGCGGTGCGCGGCCTGCGGCCGCGGGTCTACTTCGAGGAGTGGGACGAGCCGCGGATATCCGGCATCCGGTGGGTAGCGGAACTGGTGCGAATCGCCGGCGGCGACGACATCTTCCCCGAACTTGCCGCGGAGCCCCTGGCCAAGGGGCGAATCCTCGCCGACGATTCGAAGATCATCGAGCGCCGTCCGCAGATAGTGATCGGCTCATGGTGCGGCAAGAAGTTCCGCCCCGAACAGGTCGCCGCCCGGCCCGGGTGGGAGCAACTACCCGCGGTGCGCGACGGCGAGTTGCACGAGGTGAAGTCGCCGCTGATCCTGCAGCCGGGTCCGGCAGCATTGACCGATGGCCTCGATGCGCTCGAGCAGCTGATCGCAGGGTGGGCGCAGCGGCGCCCGAAGTAGATCGATGAACCCCGGATGGGCGTGCTGAGGCCGGCGGCTATGGGCGCGAAGAAGACCTTCCACAACACCCGAATGTAGGAGCCAGCTTGCTGGCGATCGTCCCATCCGTGGCGCCTATCGCCAGCAAGCTGGCTCCTACAGCGGGACCGTGGCGAATGCGAACTTCGCGCCCTAACCGTGCACCTGTCTCACCCTCCCAACAATCCGCCGGCAGGAGCGCTTGCCTGCGGCCGCCGCGCCGCGGTGCAGCCACGGCCCGCGGCCAGGGAGGAAAGCCGCGGTCGCGCGCAAGGGCTCTCCTGAGGGAGCCGCGCGATCTCACGCGCCACGGCGAACAGCAACAATGCGCCGGCTGGTACTGTCACGGTCACGGCCGCATGCGCTGCATCCGGACCGGCCGTTGCGATGCCTGCCCGCCTCGCGCAGCATGCCGGCAGCAAGGACGGGGGAGACCATGATCAAGACGTTGCTCAAGGGGCTGTCCCTGCTGCTGGTCCTGCTCGTGGGCGTGCTGGCCTTCAACACATGGCGTCTCGATGCGGCGTATCCCGAGGTGGCGTCGTATCGTCCGGTGCTCGACGAGCAGGCCGCGCTGGCCCGGCTGTCCGCGGCGCTGCGCATCAGGACGCTGAGCGCCTCCGCCGAAGCGGAAAGCCTGGCGCCCTTCCTGGCCCTGCACGACCTGATCTCGGAGGGGTTTCCCCGCGTACACGGGGCGATGGAGCGCGAGGTGGTGAACGGCGGCGCACTGCTTTTCCGGCTGCCGGGTCGCGAGCACTGTCCGGCTCTGCTGCTGGCGGCGCACCAGGACGTGGTGCCGGTCGAGCCGGGCAGCGAGGACAGCTGGCGCCATCCGCCCTGGTCCGGAGCGCTGGCCGAGGGGGCGGTCTGGGGACGCGGTGCAATCGACGACAAGGGCTCGATGATGGCCATCCTCGAGGCGGTCGAGGCCCTGCTTGCCGAGGGCTTCAGGCCGCGCTGCCCGCTGCTGCTGGCCTTCGGGCATGACGAGGAAACCGGCGGCCAGCGCGGCGCCGCGGAGATCGCCCGACTGCTGGCGGAACGGAGTGTTGAGGTCGAAGCGGTGCTCGACGAAGGCGGCGCCATCACCACCGGTCTGGTGCCCGGTACCGACCTGCCGCTGGCCAGTGTCGGCGTCGCGGAAAAGGGCTACCTGAGCCTGCGGTTGACCGCCTCGGGCGAGGGAGGGCACTCGTCGATGCCGCCCCATCCGACCGTGGTCGGGCGGCTGGCCCAGGCCATCGCCCGGCTAGAAGCCGAGCGTCCGCCGCCCGGACTGTCGGCCGTGCACCGCGAGATGCTGGCCCGAATCGCCCCCCATGTGGACCTCGCGGCCCGTGTGCCGCTGGCCAACCTCTGGCTGTTCGAACCGATGGTGGTGGCGCAGCTGGCCGGTTCGCCCACCACCGATGCCACCCTGCGCACGACCACGGCGCCGACCCAGCTACGCGCCGGCGTCAAGGACAACATCCTGCCGCGCCAGGCGGAGGCGGTGGTCAATTTCCGCATCCAGCCTGGCGACAGCGTGGTGGCGGTCACCCGCCGAGTGCGCCAGCTGGTCGAACCCTTTGCGATCGAGGTCGCGCAAGTCGAGGGGTTCGCGGGCGATCCCGTGGATCCCGCCGACTGGAACGATCCGCTGTTCGCCGCCATCGAGCGTTCGCTCCTCGCAACCGGCGACGGCCCGATGCTGGTCGCGCCCTATGTCACCAGCGGTGCCACCGACGCCCGTCACTACGCGGTGCTGACCCCAAGGCTGTACCGCTTCAGCCCGGTCCAGCTCGATGCCGAGCTGATGGCCAGCTTCCATGGCAGCAACGAGCGGATGCCGGTCGCGGAGTACGCCAGGATGCAACGCTTCTACCGGCACCTGCTGGCCACCTACGCCGAACGCGGCCTGCCCGACCCGTAAGCCGGCGCCCGGCCGTGCGACCCGAGAATCAGGGCAGCAGGTGCGGCTCAGGCCGCCAGGCGGCCCGCCTCGGCCAGCGGCTCGATGGCGATGCCGCTGCGCGCAATCTGCCGGGCGCGGGCGGCCCAGCGAACGTTGAGCTGGTCCGGAGACAGACCGCAGCGCACGCCCACGCCCTTGGCCGGGTCGAGGTCGATGGCGAGGCCAGGTCGGGCCTCGTCCGGCAGATCGACGATCTGCACCCTCGGCGCCAGGGAATTGCCCGGCTGCGAGGCGACCACGATGGCCATGCGGTGGTCGGTCAACTCGACCAGCGTGCCCGGCGGATAGACGCCGAGCAGCTTGACGAAGCGGGCAAGCAGGGTGGGATCGAAACGATCGCGCTCCTCGCGGAAGATCCGCTGCAGGGCTCGATGCGGGGTCAGGCCGGTCTCCACGTGCAGCGGACAGACCAGGTTGTGATAGCGGTTGCAGAGGATCAGGGCGCGGCTCACCGGGCCCAGCGCGTCGAGATCCAGGCGGTGCGGGAAGCCGCTGCCATCAGCAAACTCGTGGTGTTGGGCGATGGCCTCGACCACTTCGCGCGGCAGTTCCATGCGCCGCGCCATCTCGACGCCGAACTCGATGTGCTGGCGGTAGGTCTGGCGCTCGAACTCGGTGAGTTGGCCGTAGTCCTCATGCAGGAAGCTCGGTACCCGCTGCTTGCCGGCGTCGTGCATCAGGGCGGCGAGCACCAGATGGCGCAGCATCGGGGCCGGCATGTTGCAGTCGCGGCCGAGCAGCAGGCAGAGGCTGGCGACGCCGATCTCGTGCGTGGAGGGCTGGTCGCCGCTGCCCGGGCTCAGCAGGCGCAGGGCGACTTCGCCCTGCTGTGGCAGCCACTCGAGCAGCTCGTCGGCCAGCGCCTCGCAGACCCGCGCCGCCTCGGCGGGTTCCGGCCCGATGCGCTTGAGCATGGCCTGGTGGCTCTGCGCAGCCTGGCGCTGGCGCAGCTCGAGCGCACGCAGCATTGCCTGCTGCTTCTCGATCGGGTCCTCCAGCTGCATCGCCACGATCACGGAAACGGTCCCCTTGGCGGCCTCCGGGTCGGCCGGACGGGCGACTTCGGGTGCAGGTCGGGGCGGCGCTGCGGGCTGCGGTCTGGTGGCGGCACTCGGCGGCAGCGGCGGCACGCTGCTGCGCTCGGGGCTGTAGCGGACCTTCTCCAGACCCAGCGAGCGTAAGGTCTCGATCTGCTCGGGACTGCGCAGGGTGAAGCTGTTCATGGGGAAGGGGTGGCGGCGCCAGCCCAGGTCCAGGACCACGTAGATCCCGGGCCTGAGCCGGGAGACTTCGATCAACGGAAGCGAGTTGGTGGCCATGGAAGCTCCTGGCGGGGGCCCGGGACGACGCACGATGCGCCGGCAGCACCCGGCGACATTGACTCTTACGACACTTTGCCACGAAGCATTGTGACGCGCTCATCAGCTTGCGCCGCTTGTCGCCCCGTTCGCTGCTTTGGGCAGCTTGTCCCATGGACCGTCTCGTTTCTCCCTATTCGGGCTGGCCTGATCAGCTGGCATCCTCGGGGGGTATTCGACGGTTACCATGAGCGCGACCCTGGGGGGAAAACACGATGCGCTGGATGCTCGGATGGCTTGACGATTGGTCGCTGCAGGCGAAATTCCTGCTCCTGGCCGGCCTGGTGCTCGCCGCGGTTGCGCTGCCCGCCTGGCAGGATGTGAGCCTGCAGTGGGCGGCGATGGAAGTCTCCGAGGCCGAACTGCGCGGCGCACCGTTGGCATCGACAGTGACCGAAGCGGTGTTCAGCGCCCAGCGCGCGCGTGGCCTTGCCGCACTGCGCGCCTCTGGAGGGGCGGCAGATGCCGCGCAGCTGGACGAGGCCACCAAGCGGGTGGACAGGGCGCTCGCCGAGCTCGCCCGCACTGCCAGCGAGGAGGCGGGTTACCCCGCGACCGCGCAGGCCCTTGCCGAGGCCCGTCGGGCCTGGGACACCGCGCAGCAGGCCTTTGCAGGGGGCGATCCCCGGCAGGTGCTCACCGATGGCACCACGGCGGTCAGTCGCCTGCTTCGCGCGCTCGACGCGGTGCGTGACGAGTCGGGCTATTCCTACACGCCCTATGCCGACGCCTTCCACCTGATGCTGGCCTCGTTGAAGCTCGGTCCGGAGCTGGGGGAGGGGCTGGGCCGGCTGCGCGGCAACCTCGGCAGCTATCTGGCCGGCTATGCGGCCGCCGTCGAAGCCGCTGCAATGGCAGCCCCGCCGGAGGACGGCTCGGCGGATGGCACGGCAGACGGCCCTGTTGCCGAAGCGGCGAGCCCACCGACACCCGATGCCCAGCAGCGCGGCCGCCTGCAGGTGCTGCTGGTCGCGGCCCGCGAACGCGCGGCGCAGTATTTCCCCGAGCTGGACAAGGCGCTGGCGCGAAACCCTGCGCTGGCCGAAGTGCTCGGCGCGGAGTCCGCCGCGCTGCGCGATTCGCTGGAGCAGGCGCTGTCGACCGTCGAGGCAGACATCAGCAGCGACCAGCCGTCGATGAGCGGGGCCGAATCCTTTGCCCTGCTGACCGCGCAGATCGACCGCCTCGGCGCCTTCAACACGCGGCAGATCCAGGAACTCTCCGGCTTGTCTGCGGCCAATGCCGAAGCGACACGCGATGCGCTCTACCTGCTCGGCGCCGAGTTGTTCTTGCTGATCGGACTGCTGGTGCTGATCGCCGGAGGCATGCTGACCAGCATCCTGCATTCCGTGCGCCGTGCAGGCGGCGCGGCGCAGGACATTGCCGCGCTACGCCTCGACCGGACCATCGAAGCCCGCGGCAGTGACGAGCTGGCGGGCCTGCTGCGCGCGCTGGATCGCATGCGCTGTGACCTCAGGGAACGCATCGAGCGCGAGGCGGTGGTGGCCGCCGAGAATGCACGCGTCCGGCGGGCCCTGGATGCCGGCAGCGCCGGCATGATGATCGCCGATGCCGAGGGCGCCATCCTCTACATGAACCCGTCCATCGAGCGCGTGCTGCGCGAGGCCGAGCCGGTGCTGCGCGAACGCACGCCGGGCTTCAGTGTCGATGCGCTGGCCGGCCAGCGGCTGGCGCTGTTCGCCGACGCGCCCGAACTGCAGAAGGCGGTGAGCTCCGCGCTACCCAATGCTCACCAGGCCGAGGTGCGGCTGGGGGCGCGGGTCATGGAGCTGCATGCCACGCCGATCAAGGGCGAGGAGGGTACGCGACTGGGTACTGCGCTGGAATGGCTCGATCGCAGCGCTGAATCGACCTTCCGCGAGGGTCTGCGAGCAGCCGTCGCCAGGGCCCGCGCGGGGCGCCTCGACGCCCGCGTCGATACCCGCATCGAGGATCCCCGCTTCCGTGAGCTGGCCGAGGTGTTCAACGAACTGATCGGCACCACCGCCTCGGCGATCGGCGAGGTCGAGACGGTGATGCAGGCGCTGGCCGAAGGCAACCTCTCGGTGCGTTCGAAGGCACGGCTCGAGGGCAAGTTCGGCGAGCTCAACCAGAATGCCAATGCCACTGCCGATGCGCTCGGCGAGGTGATCGGCGAGATCCAGCGCACCGTCGAGGAGATCCACGCTGCCTCGGGCGAGATCGCCGAGGGCAACAACGACCTGTCCAAGCGCACCGAGCAGGCAGCAGCCAGCATCGAGGAAACGGCGGCGGCCCTGCACGAGGTCAACAGCATGGTCGCGAGTTCGGCCGATCACGCCAGCGAGGCCAAGGAGCTTGCCGGCCAGGCCGCGCAGACCGCGGCGGAGGGCGGCCAGGCGGTGATCGAGGTGGTCAGCACCATGCAGGCGATCCGCGAGTCATCGAAGAAGATGTCCGACATCATCTCGGTGATCGATGGCATCGCCTTCCAGACCAATATCCTCGCCCTGAATGCCGCGGTCGAGGCTGCGCGGGCCGGCGAGCAGGGCCGCGGGTTCGCCGTGGTGGCGAGCGAGGTGCGTGCGCTGGCCCAGCGCTCGGCCGATGCGGCCAAGGAGATTGCCGGCCTGATCCGCCAGTCCGAGGCGCGGGTGGAGGAAGGCGCTGGACAGGTCCAGCGCGCCGGTGATCGCATGGACAGCATCGTCGCCTCGGCGCGACAGGTGGCCGAGATCGTTGCCGAGATCGCCGCCGGCGCCGCCGAGCAGGCCAAGGGCATCAACGAAGTCAACGCGGCGGTGGAACAGATGGATCAGGCGACCCAGGCCAATTCCGCACTGGTCGAAGAAATCGCTGCCGCGGCCCAGGCGCTGAGTCAGCAGGCCTCCAGTCTGAACGAGATCGCGGGCCGCTTCGTCCGCTGAGCGCAACGGCCGCGCGGCGCAGGCTCCGCCTTCAGCCGTTCTCGGGCGGCGGCCACGCGCCATCCCAGTACGCCGGTGCCTGCTCGGCAAGGCGCCGGCAGCGTCGCAGCAAGGTGGCACTGGGGCCGTCCTCGGGATGCGCCCGGCAAAGGTCTTCGAGCAGTGCGGCGGCCTCCGCCCATTCGCCCGACAGGTAGCGCTCGCGGGCCCCGGAGTACTGCTCGAGCGCCGCTGGGGCGAGCTGTTCAGCGGGCAGCATGAGCTGGTGGATAACCGCAGCCTGCTGCTTACCCTTGACCCGTACCCGGTCCAGTTCGCGCAGTGGATAGTCACCGCGCAGTGCCTGCTTGGTGGCGTCGGAAAGCAGGATGCTGACTCCATAGGTCTTGGTGGCCGATTCCAGCCGCGCCGAGAGGTTCACCGTGTCGCCGATCACCGTGTAATCCATCCGCTTGGGCGAGCCCACATTGCCGGCCACCAGCTCACCGGTGGAGAGGCCGATTCCGATCGCCAGCGGCGCCTCGCCGCGTTCGGCGCGTCGCGCGTTCAGCTCGACCAGGCGTTCCTGCATCGACAGGGCGGCGCGCACCGCGTGGTCGGCGTCGTCCTCGCCGGGGAAGGGCACGCCGAACAGGGCCATGACCGCGTCGCCGATGAACTTGTCGAGGATGCCGTGCTCGGCGCTGATCGCCTCGACCATCTGCGAGAAGTACTCGTTGAGCATGGCCACCGTGTCGCGTGCGCCCAGCTGCTCGGAGATCGTGGTGAAGTCGCGGATGTCGGAGAACAGCACGGTGGCTCGCTGGTCGACGCCGCCGAGGTTGAGGTCGGCATTGGCCAGCATCTGCTCGGCCACCTGCGGCGCGAGGTAACGCGAGAGCGTATTGCGGACGCGCTTCTCCTCGGTGACGTCGTCGAACACCAGCATGGTTCCCAGTGCACGGCCGTCGGGATCGGCCAGTGGCACGCGGCTGGTCACCGCCTGGCGCGTGCTGCCGTCGCGGCGGATCAGCTCCACTTCGCCAAGGTAATGTTCGCGGCCGGCCTCCCGCGCACTGATCAGCCAGTCATTCCCCGTGCCCATGCACTCGACGAAGTCGCTGCCCTGGTCGCTTCCGTCAAGGCCCAGCAGGGCCTGCGCCGCGGCATTGGCAGTGACGATCTGGCCTTGCGGGTTGAGCGTGACCACGCCGTTGGTCAGGCTGCGCAGGATGCTTTCGCTGTAGCGCTGGGCGCGGGCCAGGTCGGCGAACAGCTGGGCATTGACCAGGGCGATAGCGGCCTGCGCGGCGAAGGCCCGCAGGCGACGCTCGTCGTTGACGTCGAACCGGCCGCCGAGCTTGTTGATGGCCTGGATCACACCGATGCAGCGGCCGTCGCGGTCCTCCACCGGCACGCAGAGCAGGGAGCGCGTGGTGTAGCCGGAGCGGCGGTCGAACTCCGGGTTGAAGCGCGGGTCGGCGTAGGCGTCGTCGATGCGGACCGGCTGCTGGCTCCGGAAGCACTCGCCGGCGATGCCGCGGTCGGCGGCGAAGCGGATCGGCTCGGCGCTGCCCTCGGCGACCCGGCCCCAGAGCTCGTCGCGCTCCGCATCATGCAGGAACAGGCTGACCCGGTCGGCGCCGACGAAGCCGCGTGTGGTGGCGACGATCAGGGTCAGCAGGGGGTCGAGGCGCAGCTCGGTGGCCAGCGCCTGGCTGACCGCGAACAGCTCGTCCTGCTCGCGATGGGCGTCGCGCAGCGAGGCGATCATCCGGTTGGTCTTGGCCGCGATCAGCGAGAACTCGTCGCGGGTGATGATCGGCACGAAGGTGTCGAGCCGGCCCTCCGAGACATGCGCCAGGCCGTCGATCTGCAGGCGCAGGATGTAGGCAAGGTTGTTGCCGTAGGACCAGAGCAGGCGCATGGCCAGCACCAGGACGGTGCCGATGACGAAGGCGATGTCGATGAAGATCGCCCGGCGCAGCTTGGCGTGCGGCTCGTCGTCGATGTGCGCGATCAGGTAGTCGATGTCCTTGACGATCACCAGTCCCGACACGGCGCCGGTGAAGATGCCGACGCAGACGAAGATCACGAACAGGCGGTCGGTGATCGGGAAGATCTTGCGCGGGGTCTCGGTGATCCGGTCCAGCGGCGAGGGCGTGCGACGCTCGCGGCGCAGGCCGTTGTCGAGGCCCGCGAAGATGCCGAACATCATGCAGCCGATCAGCACCTTGCCCCCCGACTCCAGTGGGAAGCCGTGGATGTGGTGGTTGTAGAGCGAGATGCCGACGCCCACCGCGGTGAACAGGGCGAGGTCGATGGCGAACTGATAGATCGACAGCGTGAACGGTTCGCCGGCCGGCATCAGCCGCGGCTCGAGCGCCAGCTTGAGGCCGAAGGCCGCGGTGAAGGCGACGAGGAAGGTGGCGATGACCGCCAGCGCATCGAGCCCGGCGATGAAGGGGCAGACGCGGATGCCGTAGAGGCTGAGCACGCCTACCGCGGCGACGTAGTAGGCAAGGATCAGTCGATGGTCGTGCTCGCCGTCGCCGGCAAAGTATCGGGTCGGTGCGGCATCCGGACGGGTCAGCGGGGAGGAGGTCGACATGCGCGCCCGTGCCTCCTAGAAGACCGACAGTCCAGTGCGCGCGGTCAGCGCCTCCAGCGCCCGGATGCCGAGCATCGAGTTGCCCGCTGAATCGAGCCCGGGGCTCCAGACGCAGGCGCTGAAATGTCCCGGCAGCACGGCGAGGATGCCGCCGCCGACCCCGCTCTTGGCCGGTAGCCCGACACGATAGGCGAAGTCGCCGACCGCATCGTAGGCGCCACAGGTCACCATCATGGCGTTGATCCGCTGGGTCTGCTGCGGGCTCAGCATGCAGGTACCGTCGAGCGTGCAGCCGCGGTGGGCGAGGTACATGCCGGCGCGGGCCAGCTCCCGGCATGACAGGGCGATGGCGCAGTGGTGGAAGTAGGCGTCGAGGACCGCCTCGGGATCTCCGCGCAGGTTGCCGAAGCCCTTCATGAACCAGGCCATCGCGCGGTTGGTGTGGCCGCTGGCGGCTTCGGCATCGGCGACGGCATCGTCGAATCCGGCATCCGCCGCGCCGGACAGCTGGCGGACCAGGTCGAGCAGGGTGCGTTTGGCGTCGGCCAGCACTTCCAGTATCACGTCGGTGACCACCAGGGCCCCGGCGTTGATGAACGGATTGCGCGGAATGCCGTGCTCGTGCTCCAGCTGGACCAGCGAGTTGAAGCGGTTGCCCGAGGGCTCGCGGCCGACCCGCTGCCAGAGGTCGTCGCGGGCGTGCTGCATGGCCAGGGTCAGCGAGAAAACCTTGCTGATGCTCTGGATCGAGAAGCGCACCTCGGCGTCTCCGGCCACGTGCTCGCGGCCATCGGCCTCCATCAGGGCGATGCCGAACTGGTTCGGATCCACCGAGGCCAGCGGCGGGATGTAGTCGGCGACCCTGCCGCAGCCGCGCTGCCCGGCAAGTTCGTCGACGATCTCCTCCAGCAGGGCCGAATAGTCCATCGCCCCTCCCAAGGCGTGGCGGTACCGCCCGAGGATAGTGGATCGGCGCCGGCCTTGCCCGCGTCGCGGGCTCAGCCCTGCTGGCGCTTCCAGTCGTCGGTCAGCATTCCGGCAAAGCCCCAGTGGGCCTCGTCGATCTCCTGGATGACGATGTGGATGGTCTCGGGGCGCTTGCCCAGCCGTTCGACGAGGGAGCGGGTGATGTCCTCGACCAGGGCTTTGCGCTGGTCGCGGCTGGTGCCGCGGAGGATCTGTACGTTCACGTAGGGCATGGCCTGTCTCCTTGGGGCGTCAGCACAACATACCGTTGAGGTGTCCGAGCAGCACGGCGTTGCCCACCGCGCACCAGAGCGAAGTGGCCGCGCCGAGCAGCAGGGCGGCGACGGCGAGGATCCAGCGCAGAGGGCGGGCCGTGCGCATCATCATGCCGGCGCCATCGCGGCGCGCTCGCCGACCGGACGGTCGCGGGTGGCGAAGCTGACCGCGGCGGCGGCCAGGCCCAGCGCGATACTGACCTGCCAGACGAGATCGTAGCTGCCGGTGCGATCAAACAGCCTGCCCGCCCACCAGGCGCCGATGAAGCTGCCCACCTGGTGGCTGAGGAACACGACGCCGTACAGCGTCGACAGGTAGCGCGGCCCGAACATCGAGGCGACCGCGCCCGAGGTCAGCGGGACCGTGCCCAGCCAGAGGAAGCCGAACACCGCGGCGAACATCAGGGTGCTTGCAGGGCTCAGAGGCAGCAGCAGGAACAGGGCCATGCTCAGCGCGCGCCCGGCGTACAGCGCGCCGAGCAGGCCCGGCCGCGAATGCCGTCCGCCCCAGACACCGAACATCCATGAGCCTGCGATATTGAACAGGCCGATCAGCGCAAGCGCGGCCGCACCGACGCCCGCGGACAGTCCCTGGTCGACCAGGTAGGCGGGAAAGTGGGTGGCGACGAAGGCGATATGGAACCCGCAGACGAAGAATCCGCCATTGAGCAGCCAGTAGTGCGGATGGCGCGACGCCGACCTCAGCGCGCTGCCCAGCGATCCGGCGCCGGGCTCGTCGGCCGCGAAGCAAGGGGCGCCGCGCTTGAGTCCGAGGATTGCCAGCAAAGAAACCAGAAGAAGGACCAGCAGGCCGAGCATGGCGCCCCGCCAGCCCAACTGGCCGATCATCAGCTGCGCAAGAGGCACCACCGCGAACTGGCCCAGCGAGCCGCCGGCGGTGACCAGACCGAAGGCGACGCTGCGCTGCTCGGGGCGGACCCAGTGGCCGATGCTGCCGAGCAGGACGACGAAGGTGGTGCCGGCCAGGCCCAGCCCGACGAACAACCCCAGCGCCGCCAGCAGACCATGCGGCAGCTGCGCACTGGCGGCAAGGCCAAGACCGAGGGCGTAGAGCAGGCCGCCGGCCAGCACCACCCGGCGCGCGCCGAAGCGGTCGGACAGCGCACCGACAAAGGGCTGGACCAGGCCGAACAGCAGGTTCTGCACCGCGATGGCGAAGCCGAAGGCCTCGCGGCCAAGGTCCAGGTCGCGGCCCAGCGGCGGCAGGAACAGGCCGAAACTCTGCCGCACACCCATGCTGACAGTGACAATCAGCGCGGCGCAGGCGATTGCCAAGAGGATGTCTCTGGACCAGGCGGGAGCAGGCGCGGCGGACATGGCTGGATGCGCGGGGAGCGGTGGAACGGCTAGCCTAGGCTCGGCCCGCCGCACTGCCTAGCGTCCGCGCGCGGATTCACCCTTCACGTTTGGTTGCGAATGAACGAATCCCCAACCGACCTCGCCCTGTTCGTGGCCGTCGCGGAAAGCGGCCAACTGGCCCAGGCCGCGCGGCTGCTGGGGATCAGCCCGGCCGGCGCCAGCGCGGCGCTGAAGCGGCTGGAGCAGCAGCTCGGCGCGAGGCTGGTCCTGCGCAGCACGCGCAGGCTGCGGCTCAGCGTGGAGGGCGAGCGCTACCTGCCGCACGCCCGGGCCGTGCTGGCGGCGCTGCGGGCCGGTCGTGAGGCCCTGGCCCGCGACGCGCCGCTGCAGGGCTGGGTGCGGATCAGCGCGCCGGCCGACCTTGGGCGCAACCGGCTGCTACCCCTGTTGGAAGGCTTTTCCGGCATGCATCCCGGGGTTCGCTTCCAGCTCTCTCTCGAGGACACGCTCAGCGACTTCTTTGCCCAGCCTGTCGACCTGGCCCTGCGCTACGGCCTGCTCGACGACGACCGAGTCGTCGCCCAGCCGCTGCGGGTGCTGCAGCGCTGGCTGTGCGCGGCGCCGGACTATCTCGAGCGCCACGGGGTGCCGGACACGCCGCAGGCGCTGCGCGAGCACGCCACCGTCTGCTACATGCAGCGCCAGCGCGCGGTGACCCGCTGGCGGTTGTCGCATGTCGATGGCGATACGGTGGAAGTCGATGTGGAGCCGCGCTGGGTGTTCAACGATGCCGAGATGGTTCGCCGCTGGGTGCTCGCCGCGCATGGCATCGCGCTGCGGGTGGAGGCGGACATCGGCGAGGACATCGCTGCGGGCAGGCTGCGACGGCTGATGCCGGACTGGCAGGGCGAGTCGACGCGGCTGTCGCTGGTCTATCCGGACCGCGCCCTGTCACCGGCACTGCGCGCCGTGGTCGACCACCTCTCCGCCGCGCTGGGTTAGGGAGCCTCTGGACAAGTCCAGCGGGCACGGGACTGGTTCGGAGGCTCCCTTGTGCCCTGTCCCGGAAACACATCGCCGAACCCGTTCGGTCTGCGCCGTCGATGCTGCGTTGTCCGGGGTTGCCATGGCGCTGCAGTGCCTCCATCTCGCGCCTTGCCTCGATGACGCATCCGTTTTCCGGACTCATCAATGCATATCCGGACAGGACGCTAGCCTGTCCCCGCCGCCCGCGCGCCAGCCACCGCGACCCGGTTGCGGCCGCCGCGCTTGGCTTCGTAGAGCGCCTCGTCGCTGGCCTGGATCAGTCCCTCGGACTCCTCGCCGTGGACGCCGAACTGGGCGACCCCGATCGAGACGGTCACCCTCAGTCCAGGGTCGATGCCCAGCGCGCCCAGGTCGATGGATTCCACCGCGCGGCGCAAACGCTCGGCCAGCTCGATGGTGCCCTCGAGGTCGGCTTCGGCAGCGACGACAAGGAACTCCTCGCCCCCCATCCGCACCGGCAGATCGCTGCTGCGCGAAGCCGCGCGCAGCGCGGCGGCCACGTGGCGCAGCACCGCGTCGCCCGCCGGATGGCCGAAGCGGTCGTTGATCGACTTGAAATGGTCGATGTCGATGGAAAGGAAGGCCAGTCCGCTGCCGCGCCGACGCGCCACCGGCACCTGCATGCGCAGGTATTCGTCTAGGAAGCGCCGGTTGTACAACCCGGTCAGCTCGTCGGTAACCGCCAGCCGGTGCAGGGCGGCGCGCTCGCGCTCGGCCTGTTCCCGGATGCGCCGGTTCTCCAGCGCGAGTCCGAGCAGCTTCACCGCCGCGAGCAGCACGCGCTGCTGCATGGCGTTCAAGCGCTGCTGGCCCATCGAAGGCACCGACAGCCAACCGGGCCGGCCCTCCGAGGCGGGCAGAGGATGGCAGGCCAGGGTCGGCAGCCCGGCACGGGCCAGGGCCTCGGCGGGGCCGTCTGCGAGGTCGTCCGCCTCGATCGGAGCGGCGAGCAGCCGGTCGAGCGCCTGTTGGCGCTCGCCGGTATCGGCCGAGCGGGCCACGCAGACCAGCGCTCCGTCCTCGCCGACCAGGTGCACGCAGACCGCCGAGGTCACGCCGTAGGCGCTCAGCGTCTCGCAGGCGCGTCGGGAAAGCTGCGCGGCGTCGCCTTCCGGCTCGGCAAACGCTGTCGACAGGGCGCCGAGCGTGGCCAGCTCCTGCTGGCGCAGCCGCTGCTTGCGCTGCATCGAGGCGAAGACCAGAAGGCTGAGCGCCACCAGGGCTGCGGCGGGCAGACTGGCGTACAGGCCCCAGCGCACCCAGGGTGGCGTCGGCGGGGCGAGCACGCGGATGTCCTCGGGCGAGGTGACCACAAGCTGGAAGCCGCCGTCGTAGGGCCAGGTCTCCTTGTACAGCGAGGAGACCCCGGTGACTTCAAGCCGCGCGCCACGCGGATAGAGCGACCAGTCGAAGCGGTCGACGGCCGCCTGGGGGATGTACAGGCTGAGGGTGGTGCCGTCGTCGCCGTCGATGCGCAGCCGCCCGTAGCCCTCCAGCGACAGCGGTCCGGCCAATCCCTCCACGCGCACGCGTCGGCCCAGATGCTGCCAGGAGTCGACCTCGGCAAGCGGCACGGCGCGGGGCGCGGGCAGCGGCGCCTCGCCGACCACCTCGAGTCGATCGATGAACAGCTGGGGCGCGCCGCGGAACTGGCCCAGCGTGCCGCTGGCCTCGACTACCTGGCCAGCTTCCACGTCCGCTTGCTGGGAGCGCGTATAGAGGGACAGCCCGCCGCTCTCATCCTGGACCAACAGCTGGTAGTTCTGCGCCTGCAGGGCGCGATTCCCGACCAGGGTGACCCCGCGCACGCTGAACCGTCGGTTGAGTCCGTCGGGGATGGTGTCCGCATCGCGGTCGGCCACCACCTCGGCGATGGGCAAGACGGGCGGGACCGACTGCGCGGCTCCGGGCTGAGCGCGCACGGGACCGGCGGCCGCCAGGGCCAGCAGGGCGAGGGTGGGCAGTCGCAGCGGGTTCGCCATCATGCCCCAGAGTCTATCCGCGACGGAGCGTCGGCGGTCGCGACCGCGTCGACTCCGATCATCGTTGCAGGCGCGCAACGCTGCGTCGTCGTGCTTCCGGTTGGTCGGCGCCGCCCGTGCGCCCAGCATGACCCCATCGCCGGCAGCGCCGGCACCGCAACGGGAGATCCACCATGAAACTCTTGCATGTCGATTCGAGCGCCCTCGGCGAACATTCGGTCTCGCGCATGCTCGGCGCCGAGCTGATCGAGGCCCTGCACCAGGCGCATCCCCGGGCGCAGCGTGTGTATCGGGATCTCGCCGCCGACCCGCTTGCGCACTGGTCGCCGCCGGCCGCGGAGGTCGAGGCGGAGGCGTTGCGCTCGGCAGCGGTGCTGGAGGAGTTCCTGGCTGCAGACGTGCTGGTCGTCGGCGCGCCGATGTACAACTTTTCCATTCCCAGCGCGCTGAAGGCCTGGATCGACCGCATCGCCGTCGCCGGCAAGACCTTCCGCTACGGTCCGAACGGGCCCGAGGGTCTGGCCGGCGGCAAGCGCGTGATCGTGGTGTCGACCCGGGGCGGTCGCTACAGCGAGGGGGCGGGCCTGGCAATGGACCATCAGGAAAGCTACCTGCGCACCGTGTTCGGTTTTCTCGGCATCGAGGACGTGGAGTTCATCCGAGCCGAAGGCCTGGCCATGGGGGAGGCGACGCGGTCCGCCGCCCTCACCGATGCGCGGCTCCTGATCACCCGACCGCTGGCGAAGGCGGCCTGAGCCATGGTTCAGTGCCGCGTGGCCTGGTCCGCGCGGCGCTGCTGCTTGCGGGCGTACATGGCCGCATCGGCCCGGGCCAGCACCTGATCGGCGGTGCCCGCCCCGGCACCGATCCGGATGACGCCGACGCTGGCGCCGGCATAGTCGAAGTTCAGCCCGCCCAGTTCCAGGCGGCCGCGGGTCAGCGCTTCGACGCGCGACTGCAGCGTGGCCGACTCCCTTTCGGTGGAGGCCTCCCTCACGCCCGACATGACGACGAACTCGTCGCCGCCGTAGCGGGCGATCAGGTCCGAGCCGCGCAGTCCCTCGGTCAGCCTGCTTGCCATGGCCACCAGGAGGCGGTCGCCGGCCTCGTGGCCGTAGCGGTCGTTGATGGCCTTGAACCCGTCGAAGTCGACGAAGGCAAGATCGACCTCGCCGCCGTCGCGCTCGAGTCGGGCCAGCGTTCGCCGCAGCTCCTCCTCGAGCATCCGACGGTTGGCAAGGCCGGTCAGCGGATCGGTCATTGCCCGCGAGGACAGCTCGGCGTTGTGCTCGCGCAGCCGTCGCAGCAGGGACTCGCGATCGACCTGCTGTCCGAGCAGACGGGCAAACAGCGCGACCATGCGTGCGTTTCCGTCCGAGCGATCCACCGGGCGGTCGCTGATCCCGCAAAGCGTGCCGAACAGACTGCCGTCGGCGAGGTACACGGGCTCGGTGAGATAGGTGACGATGCCCAACGCCCGCGCCGCCTCGGAGTCGGGCCAGCGGCCCGGCACGTCGTCCGTATAGCGCTGCCCCGAGGCCAGCGCGCGGCGGCACAAGGTGTCTTCCCAGGGCACCGACAGGCCCTCGTCGATGCAGGGCTTGCCACCGTCGTGGACAAACAGCACCCGCTGCTGGCCAGCCACTTCGTCCACCTCGGTCAGGTAGACGGCCTCCAGTCCGCTGATGCCGTGCAGCACTTCGAGCAGCGGGCGGGCCAGGTGTTCCAGGTTCTGGGCGGCGCCGAGCGAATCCGCGACGCGTGCCAGCAAAGTGTCCATCTCAGCACCGTTGAGTCGCGCGGAGCGCGACGTTCTCTACACGAGGGTGATGCTAGCGATCCCGTCGGGCCCGGCAATCGGGGCTTTCCCGCGATGACCCGGGGTCGCGACCGCACGGATTCTCCCTGGCCCCGGTCATTGGTGCATTCGATACGCCGCGGGCACGGGCAAGACCGCGGACACAGTCGGGCTTCGCGGGGGGAGGTGGCGAGGCCGGTCTGGGCGGGTATCGGCCGTTCGCCGATGTACGCGCAGGGCGGGTGCTGGACTTGCCGGATAGGCGGCCCAACGCTCACCTGCGGTGGGATCGTCGGCCTGGAACAGGGATTCGCATCTCCATGCCCATATTCCGCGGGTCGAAGACCCACCCTGCGTCCTTCGCTGCGCGCTGGCGCGCCTTGGGCGCATCGATTCCTGCGTTCGGACGGTATGCCCGGTGCGGCGAGCCGCACCCTATGAACGGCCGGTTTGGGTCCAGTTCCGCCGCCTCGACCCTGCCCCGGGCTGGACATGGGCCTTGCGGAGACCGACCCTCGTAGCGGCGGCAGCGGGGCCGCATGGGGTGGAGATCCAGATATGGGATGGCAACGTTCGGGGGCGCTGGCGGCGATCGCCATGGCCCTGATCTACCTGCTCGGCTTCGCCGTGCTGCTCGGGGTGCTGACGCCGCAGGCCGGAGATCCCTCGGCCACGCCCGCGGGTCGCCTGGACTTCATGCTCCAGCACCGGCTGGCCTTCCAGCTCTGGCTGCTGATGCTCTACGTGGTGTTCGGGCTTCTGCTGGTGGTGTTGCAGATCGCACTGCAGCAGCGCCTGTCCACGGTGTCGGTGCCGCGGCTGCAGTGGATCGGTGCGCTGGGCATGATCTGGGCGGGATTGCTCATCGGCAGCGGCATGCTGGCCAGCGTCGGCCTTCAGGTGGTGGGCGAGTTGCACGAAGCCGATCCCGATCGGGCCCTGCTCGCCTGGACCGTGATTGCCGCGGTGCAGGATGGGCTTGGCGGGGGCGTAGAAGTGGTCGGCGGGCTGTGGATGATCTCCCTGGCCATGCTTGGCGGGCGCCCCGGCGGCCTGCCCCGGGGGCTCGCCTGGCTGGCCTGGCCGGTGGGGGTCTGCGGCGTGCTGACCCTGATCCCGCCCCTTGCCGAGTTGGGAGCGGTGTTCGGGCTGGGCCAGATCCTCTGGTTCCTTCTGCTGGGCGTGGTGCTTTGGCGCGAGGGGGACGACGCGCCCGCCGGCGCCGCGGATGGGGCATCCTGAGGATTGGCCGGCCGTCGGAAAAGCGAATGCGGGCAGCGGTCGCCACCGGATCGGTGGGACGGCATGCTGAGAGCCGTTCTCGGCCTGCTCCTGCTACCGGGGGCTGCCTTGCTTGCGCTCGGCCTGCAGCTGCATGTCGACGACCATGCCGCGTCCGACTGGGTCGCCGTGGACGCAACGGTCGTCGACCTCAAGGTGCGTTCGCCGGTTCGCGCTGGCGCAGAAGCGGGGGCGCCGCGTCGCAGCCATATCCCGCTGGTCGTGTTCGAGTGGCAGGTGGGCGGGCAGCGTTTCCGCAGTTCACGGCACCGGCTGGGCGGCGCGCTCGCCGAGCGCAGCAGCCGGGAGGCGGCGCGAGCGGTGCTGTCCGACTTCCGGATCGGACAGACGATCCGGGCCTGGCGCGATCCACAGGCGGCCGAACGGGCGGTACTCGACCGCCGCGGAAGCTGGCGCGGAATGTTGCTGGCGGCCGCAGGGGCCTTCTTGCTGGCCCTTGGCGCGCTCGGCCTGCTGGCTGCCGGCCAGATCGCTGGTGCCCTGCGCCCCCGGCAGAGGCGCCCTAGAGCAGGTGGCGCAGCTGCGGCAGGTACTTCTCCAGTGAACCGGTGTTCACCACCACGACGCGCTCCCGCGGGCGAAGCAGGCCGCGGTCGAGCAGCTGGGGCAGGGCGGCGAGGCAGGCCGCGCCTTCCGGACTGATCCAGTCGCGGCGGGCCCGCCAGACCTGCTGGAGTGCCGCGGCCATGTCGCGCTCCGAGACCGCCAGCGCCGCCCCGCCACTCTCGCGGATGATCTGCAGTACGCGGAAGTGGCCGACGCCTCCGGGGACGTTGAGGCCGGTGGCCAGTGTCTGCCCCGCCGCCACAGCCTGGGTATCCTCGGCGCCGGCCTCGAAGGCCTGAACCAGCGGTTGCGTTGAAGCGCTCTGCACGCAGAGCATGCGCGGGCGGCGACCATCGATCAGCCCGAGGCGCTCCAGCTCGTCCCAGGCCTTCCACATGCCGAGCACGCCGGTGCCGCCGCCCGTGGGATAGACCACGGCATCGGGCAGGGACCAGCGATCCGAGCCCTCGCGCGGCTCGGCCAGCTCCAGACCCAGAGTCTTCTTGCCCTCGATGCGCCAGCCCGGCTCCTGGAAGGTGGCCACGGAGAACCAGCCCTCCGGGACGAAGCGCTCCTTGAGGAAGGCGCCAGCCTCGCGGATGGTCGGGCCGACCAGGTGCAGCTGCACCCGGTCCGGATGGCGGTGCGCTGCGGCGGCCACGCTGCCGAGGATCGGCAAGGGCGTGTCTTCGGGCATCGCGACCACCACGTCGAGGCCGCCAGCCAACGCATAGCGGACCAGCGAGTCGCCGGCATTGCCCTGGGTCGGCACCGCCAGGCGGCGAAGGCCGAGCCGCCGCGCCTGGGCGACGACCATCGCCATACCGCGATCCTTGAAGCTCTGCGTCGGATTGGCACCGAAGCCCGGATGGGCACGGCCCTCCTCCTTGACCCACAGCTCCAGCTGGGCACTCCGCGCTGCCGGCCAGTCGCGGTAGTCGAGCTGCGGCGTGGCGCCCTCGCCGAGGGGGACGATGTGGCGGGCCTCGGCCGGATTTCCGGCGTCCAGCGCCAGCAGGGCGCCAAAGCGCCACATGTCGCGACGCTGCGGTCGATACCAGCCGGCGTCCGGCTGCTCCAGCGCCAGCCGTTCAAGATCCAGCTCCATGACCACCGGCCGGCCATCCACGGGGTCGAGATTCATTGGCTGGTCGGCGGGGTAGGCGCGACCGGAGGCAAGGCCGCGCAGGCAGGTCAGATAGCTCATCGAATGCCGGAAGCTGCTGGGGAGTCACGCTGATACCCGCTGCAGCCGGAGCGGGCAAGCCTTGACCGGTTGGTTCTCTCCCGGCACCATTGCATAAGAATCGTTCGCATTTGCCCCTTTCTTCTTTTTCAGGAGTCCCGCATGCCTCGTCGCAGCCTGCTCTGCCTGGCCCTCGCCGCCGGGCTTAATGCCTACGCCCACGCCGCCCCCGAGCCCGACCCCGCCCCGGAAGCCCTCGACCGCGTCGTCGTCCGCGGCCAGGCCCTGCCCGACCCGCGCTTCCCGGGCGTGGCGCCGAGCATCGAGGACGGCAAGGTCAAGGCAGGCAAGAAGAGCACGCGCGTCGAGCTCGCGGCGCAGCCGACCGTGGTCGAGAACGCCCTGCGCCGGGTGCTTGCGCGTGTGCCGGGCGTGCTGGTCTCCGAGCTGCAGCAGCCGGCCTATTTCAACCTCAACTACCGCGGCCTGGGTGATCCGCACGAGTCGGAGTTCATCACCGGCCTCGAAAACGGGCTGCCGATCGCCAGCGACTGGTTCGGCTACCCGACCCTGTACTACCTCCCCCCGATCGGCCGCGTGGACAGCGTGGAGTTCATCCGCGGCGGCAGCGCCCTGATGTACGGGCCTCAGCCCGGCCCCTCTCTGAACTTCGTCACCCGCCGACCGCGCTTCGGCGTCGAGTCGACGCTGCGCAGCGATCACGTGGTTGGCAGCGACAGTCTCTACCAGACCTTCAGCGAAGCCCATCTGAGCGGCGAGCACATCGCCCTGATCGCCGACGTCGACCACCGCGCCGCCGACGGAGAGCGTGACAACGCCGACTACGAGGCTAATGCCGGTCGCGTGGCCATGGCCTTCCGCGTCGACGAGACCAGCGTCTGGGATGTCGAGTTCTCCGGCTACGAGAGCGAAAGCGGCGAGCCCGGACGGCTGACCAGCGAAGAGTTCGCCAACAGCCGCGAGCTGACCAAGACCCCGTTCAACCGGGTGTGGATCGACCGCGAGGCGGCCAGCCTCGCCAATACGAGGATGCTGACCGAGAACTGGTCTCTGCACGGCGTCTACCGCTACAGCGGTCTTGATCGCACCAGTCGCCGCAGCAGCGCCTTCGTGCCGCCGGCGGCGCCGCCGTCCAGCACCACCTTCGATCGGCAGCAGTTCAACGCCCACACCTTCGATCTGCGCGCCGTGGGTGACATCGGCGAACAGCACACCCTCAGCGCCGGCGTGACCGTCTACCGCGACGACTCCCCGCGAGAGCGCCTGCGCAGCGGTGATCTCGAGGGTGGCTACGGCGGCAGCCTGGTCTACCGCCAGGCCCGGGATACGCGCTACGCCGCGGCCTTCGTCGAGGCGATCCTGCGCTTCGACGCGCTGACCCTGGTCCCGGCCCTGCGCTACGAGGATGTCAGCATGGGCATTAAGGAGCAGGTCCAGCAGGCCGGCCTGACCCGCGCCCCGATCGACCGCCGCTTCGATCGCAACGAGGCTCTGGCGGGCTTCGGCGCCCTCTACGAGCTCGGTGGAAACCAGCAGGTGTACGCGAACGTGTCGCAGGGCTACCGGCCGATGCGCTTCGACGATATCGGCAACCCGAGCTCCAACCTCGCCCCGCAGAACGATCCCGATCCGGCTCGCGCCCTTAACATCGAGTTCGGCCTGCGCGGCAGTCCGATGGCCGGCGTGTACTACGACGTCAGCGCCTTCCGCATCGACCTCGACGACAAGATCGAGCAGCGCCAGGTCAATGTCGCCGACGTGCTGCGCATCAACAGTGGCGACTCGCGCCATCAGGGCGTCGAGGCCAGCCTCGAATGCGATGTGCTGAACCCGGGCGATGACGCCCAGGCGCCCTCCCTGCTGCTGTTTGCCAACGCGGCCCTGCTCGATGCCGAGATCACCCGCAGCGAGAACGCCGCCCTGATCGGCAACGAGCCGGCCTTCGCCCCGGAGCGCATCCTGCGTGCCGGAGCCCAGTACCGCAGCGCGGGCGGGCTCAAGCTGGGTCTCACCGCCAGCCATGTCAGCGACCACTTCTGGCAGGACAGCAATGGTCCGGGTGCCGGCGGCGCCATCGCCGCGGTGGTGCCGTCGTATACCGTGGTCGACCTCAGCGCCGAGATGCCGATCAACGAGAATGTCGCCCTGCTTGGCGGAGTCGGCAACGCCCTGGACGAGGACTACTACTCCCGCGTGCGCAGCGACGGCATCGAGCCGGCGCAGGAGCGCAGCTACTACCTGGGCGTTTCCCTGCGGTTCTAAGTCCAGCGCGGGCCGCCCCGAGCGGCAGCCCGCGCTGGCGGCGGGAAAGGGCGCAAAGCAGACCTTGCGCAGAACCCGGATGTAGGAGCCAGCTTGCTGGCGATCGTCGCTTCCGGGGCGCCTATCGCCAGCAAGCTGGCTCCTACGCGCAACGGCGCTGCCAGGTCCGGTTTGCGCCGCAAAGCAGGCCTTGCCGCGGTCAAATTGTGGGAGTGCCCTTGGGCGCGACCGCAGCGCTACGGATTCACCACAGACCGCGGCCGGAGCGGATCTCCGCGGTCGCGCCCAAGGGCACTCCCACATTCGGGTCTCGTTGGGCATCGGCGAAGCCCCATGGGCTGCGCCTTGGCGCACCGATACGGGCGTTCGGACGGTACGCCCGGTGCGGCCAGCCGCACCCTATGAATGTCCGCTTTGCGCCCGTTCCGGACCTCGGCGCGTTCGCATGCCCGGTGCCCCTGTTCATTCCACGGCGGCGGCATCCTGCGTCAACGGTGCCGCCATCCGCTGCCCTGCTTCAGCCCAGCAGGGCACGCCGCGCCGGTGCTTCAAACCAGGCGATCGCGTGTTCGCGGAAGGCCTGCTGCAGGCGGGTCGCGGGCCGGCGCTGCGGGTGTACCAGAAAGACCGGGACCGGGTGGATGTCCCAGTCCGGCAGCAGATGCAGCAGCTCGCCCCCTCGCAGCGCATCGTCGACCAGGTAGCGCGGCAGGCGTGCGACCCCGGCACCGAGCAGGGCGGCTCGCCTGATCGCGCCGAAATGATTGATGCGCAGGGTGCCGGCTACCCTGACCGCCTCGCTGCGGCGTCCGCGCAGGAAGACCCACTCGGCGTCGTCGCGAAAGTGCGTGTTATGAATGCAGGGCAGGGCGGCCAGCTCGCGGGGATGTCGCGGCAGTGGTCGGTCCCGGAAAAGGGCGGGGGCGGCAACCGGGATATCGCGGATCACACCGAGGGCGCGGGCCACCAGGTGCTCTTCCACCGTGCGCACGCTGCGAAAGCCGAAGTCGTAGCCGTCCGCGACAAGGTCGCGGCGTCCGATGCTGAGGTCCAGCTCGGCCTCAACCTGGGGCTGGGCCGCGCGGAAGGCCTCCACCAGATCGACCAGGAAGGCCTCGCCGAACGAGGTGGCCGCGGTGATCCGCAGCAGCCCGGCGATCTCCTCGCGGCTCGCTGAAACAGCCTGTTCTGCTGCGTCGAGCGCCGTCTGCAGCATGGCCGTATGTTCGGCATAGCTGCGCCCCAGTGGCGTCAGGACCAGGCGCCGGGTGCTGCGGATCAGCAGCTGGGCGCCGAGCTGCGACTCCAGCTGGGCCACCTGACGACTGACATGGGCCTTGGAGCAGCCAAGACGCTTGGCCGCGGCGGTGAAACTGCCGGTTTCGGCGACGGCCGAAAAGCACAGGCTGCGCTGCAGGCGGGTTCCGATTGTTTCCATGTGGAAACAGTGTTTCAGCGCCCGACCAGCTAATCAAGCGTTCGCCGTCGCCCCACAATTTCGTTGGCGCGGCAATGTCTGCCGTCAGACAACAATGGAGCGAGAAATGAAGATCTTGATCGTGGGCGCCATGGGCACCCTCGGGAAGGCGGTGGCGGCCGAACTTGGCCAGCGCCATGAGCTGGTCACGGCCGGGCGCGCGAGCGGAGATATCCGCCTCGACCTGACCGACCGCGCCAGCATGGAGGCGACGCTGGCCCGTCTCGGACCGCTGGACGCGGTGGTCAGCGCCGCCGGCAATGTGGCCTTCGGCGCCCTGATGGAGATGGACGAGGGTCAGTGGGCTCTGGGCCTGCGCGACAAGCTGATGGGCCAGGTGAACCTCGCCCTGTCTGCGGCGAAGGTGCTGACCGACGGTGGATCGATCACCCTGACCACGGGTGTGCTCGCCGAGCAGCCGATCCGCTACGGGGCCGCCGCCAGCATGGTCAACGCCGGGGTCCAGGGCTTTGTCCGCGCCGCGGCGCTGGAGCTGCCCCGCGGCCTGCGTATCAACGCAGTCAGTCCGGGCGTGCTGGTCGAGTCGATGCCCGGTTATGCGCCCTGGTTCCGCGGCTTCGAGCCGGTACCGGCCGCCCGCGCCGCCCTTGGGTTCTCGCGAAGCGTCGAGGGAGCCGATACCGGCCAGGTCTACCGCATAGACTGAGCTGGCGACTCAGGCAGCGGCGCGGCTCAGTCCGTGCGGCAGTCCGCAGCCAGCCCGTCGAACACGGTGGCGGCCTGCCCGGCTTCGATCGGGCGGGCAGGCTCGCCGCCGTCGAACAGCACGTACCACTGGCCGTCGGGGGCGCGCTTCCAGACCGAGAAGAAGCGGCCGGAGGCGTGCACCGTGTTGCCCGCCTCATCCTGCCGGGTCAGAAGATAGGGCCCGTGTGAGCTGGCCAGGTCCTGCTGCCGGGCGACATGCACGTACTGCGGGCGCCACCGGAGCCGGGTGGGCCGGCCCTCGATCAGCGGCATCCATCCCGCCACGACGGCGTCCCGACCCTCGAGCAACCCGGGGGTGCCGACCCCGAACTTCGCCTCGGGATCCAGATGTTCGCCGAAGGATCCGGCATCGCCCTCGTCCACGCTGCGGGCGAAGCTGGCCTCGCGCCGGAAGACCTCGCAGGCCGGCGTGCCTTCAAGCGGAGCTGGAACGGCGACAGGCGCCGGCGGGGCGGCCAGGCCGAGGGTGGAGACAAGCAGCGGTAGGCTGAACAGGGGCATCGACCTGGGCATGCCGTGAGGGACCGCCAGCATCGGCTTCGCGCTCCGACACGGCAAGCTGCCAGGGGTCGCTTCGGCGCCGGAGCGACAGGCTTGTGCGGCAGTCGATGCCGCGGGCTCGGGTCCCTTCGTGCCTCAGCGGGTTTCCATGGTCTGGACCATTTCGACCCCGCGCTCGGTGAACTCGAGGGTGAAGGTGCTCTGGCTGAAGCCCTTGGCGTAGGACTCCCTCATCAGCCGCACCTGCAGCTGCATCTGCTCCTTCTCGCGGCCCTCGGGCATTGCCGCCATCGCCTGTTCCATGGCGTCGGCAATCAGCTCGTAGAGCCGGGGCCGGACCTGGGCGGCGAGCAGGGGCTGGTAGTCCGGGTCGAGCACGAGGCGGTCCTTGAGCCTGTCCGCCATCGGCGCGGTGGCGAATCCGAGCAGCCGCTCCGATTGCGCGACCATCAATTCCGGAGTGCCGGGCGGGCTGCCGGGGATTTCCGGCAGTTTCACCGGCGTGCCATCGGCCGGCACCTCCAGTTGGGCCAGCTGGGGCACAAAGCCCTTGGCCATGCCGATCAGCGATGCCGGGTTGTCGCTGCCCAGCACCAGGGTGCCCTCGACGGCCGGCGCGGCGTCGCCGGAAGCGATCTCGAAGCGGTCGAGGCTGGCCATCAGGCCATAGACCATCGGCGCCGCGGCAAACACCGCCGGGTTGTTGATCTGCTTGCCGGCCTCGGCAGCCATCGAGTTCAGCGACTGCAGATCGGCGCAGGCGTAGGGCGCGTCGGTTACCCGGGCGGCCAGCCGCGAGACCACGCCGGGCAGGGCCTGCAGGGACAGGGCGAGGCCGAAGCTGGCAATGGCCTCGTCCCCGCTCGGGTCGCCGCCGGGCATAGGCGCGCGCAGCTTCAGCAGCTCCGTGCTGATCTCGGGCGACAGGTGGAACACCGAGCGCATCGCATTGCCGGTCGCATCGAGACGGCTGATACCGAAGCTGGCGCCCGGCAGGGTCCTGGCGAGGCCTTCGAATTCGAGCCTGCAGGTCTCGTCGAGCTGGGGAACGGGCTTCTGCATGGCCTGCCACAGCGCGGCGTTCGGGCTCTGATCGGCATCGGTGAGCTGCCGGAGCAGCTGCAGGTTATCGACATAGCCGACGGCATACGGCAGGAAACCGAGCTCGCCGGCGCGGCGCACCAGCTCGCCCTCGGCAGCCTGGCTCAGCGCTGGCTTGTCGAGGCCGAGCAGCTGGCGAAGCAGGGCCTCGCCGCCGGCCAGCGGGTGCACGGTCAGCACCATCTGGTCGCCGATCACGGCCAGCAGGGGCAGGGCCGGCGGCGCTTCCGGGCTGTCGGGGAGGGTCCAATAGCGCGCCTCGCCGAGCTGCTTCTGCGCAAGGTCCAGCCCGGCCGAGGCCTGGATGCGGCCGATCAGAGCTTCGAGCTTCGCCGGGTCGGCCAGCCGGACGCGCATCACCGGCAGCGGCCCTATGCCGTAGATAGCGCCGAACCCGGCGCTGGGCAGGCCGATATGCCCGGCCGACTCGCGCAGGGTCTTGCCCTTGAACTCGGCCTCCAGTGCGTCGAGCAGCTTGAGCATCGATGCATCGCCGGGATCCGCGCTTTCCGCAAGCTTCTCGCGCAGTTCGCCGGCCATCTGCGGCCACATCGCCATCGAGCTTTCGGCCTGCGCCCACATCGCATCGGCCACTTCATCCGGCACCGGCTGCAGGGCAG
The DNA here is from genome assembly GCF_023156535.1 of Pseudomarimonas salicorniae. Taxonomy (GTDB): domain Bacteria; phylum Pseudomonadota; class Gammaproteobacteria; order Xanthomonadales; family Xanthomonadaceae; genus Pseudomarimonas; species Pseudomarimonas salicorniae. The sequence continues at coordinate 72,747 of NZ_JALNMH010000013.1, forward strand.
CCAGCGCATAGGGCGTATCGGCGGGGATGAACTCCAGCATCTCGCTGGCCGCCGGGGACACGCTGGTCAGCCCGGACAGCGCTGCATCCTGCGAGCGGTTGAACAGCAGCCAGCCGACGACGGCCAGCGCGACCAGGGCAAGGGCCCAGAGCAGCTTGTTCATGGCGAATCCCTGTGCAAAGGACCCGCATGATAGCCCCGCAGCCCGCACCGGCGGGCCGGGGGCAGGCCGCGCTCAGACCGTCAGCGGATTGGCCTTGTCGACGTCGATCTTGTACTCCTTGATCGCGCGGGCGACGTCCTTGGCGTTCATCGTGCCGTCCTCGGCCAGTGCGGCGATGGCGGCGTGGGCGATGTAATAGCGGTCGACCTCGAAGAAGCGGCGCAGGTTGGCACGGGTGTCCGAGCGGCCGAAGCCGTCGGTGCCGAGCACGGTGTAGCGGCCGGGAACGAAGGCGCGGATCTGGTCGGCGTACTGGCGCACGTAGTCGGTGGCGGCGATCGTCGGGCCGCTGCGGCCTTCCAGGCACTCGGCGACGTAGGACTTGCGCTTCTGCTTGGCCTCCGGATGCAGGCGGTTCCAGCGCTCGACGTCGTAGCCGTCACGGCGCAGCTCGGTGAAGCTCGGGCAGGACCAGATGTCGGCGGCGACGCCGAAGTCCTTCTCCAGCAGCTCCGCCGCCGCCATCACCTCGCGCAGGATGGTGCCCGAGCCGAGCAGCTGGACACACGGCTGCGCCGACTTGCCCTTGCCCTTGCTCTTCCCCTTGGTTCCGGCGCCGGAATCCTGCAGCAGGTACATGCCCTTGATGATCCCCTCCTCGGCGCCCTTGGGCATCTCCGGGTGAGGGTAGTTCTCGTTCATCAGGGTCAGGTAGTAGTACTCGTCGACCTGGTCGGTGAGCATGCGCTTCATGCCGTGCTGCAGGATTACCGCAACCTCGAAGCCGAAGGTCGGGTCGTAGGGCTTGCAGTTGGGGATGCTGCCGGCCAGCAGGTGGCTGTGGCCGTCCTCGTGCTGCAGGCCCTCACCGTTCAGCGTGGTGCGGCCGGCCGTCGCGCCGAGCAGGAAGCCGCGGGCGCGCATGTCGGCGGCCTGCCAGGCCGAATCGCCGATGCGCTGGAAGCCGAACATCGAATAGAAGATGTAGAACGGCAGCATCGGCAGGTTGTTGGTGGAATAGCTGGTCGCGGCAGCCAGCCAGCTGGAGAACGCGCCGCATTCGGTGATGCCTTCCTGCAGCACCTGGCCGGCGGCGTCCTCGCGGTAGTACATCAGCTGGTCGGCATCGACCGGCTTGTACTTCTGGCCGAACGGGGCATAGATGCCGATCTGCCGGAACAGGCCCTCCATGCCGAAGGTGCGCGCCTCGTCGGCGACGATCGGCACCACCCGCGGACCGACCTGCTTGTCGCGCAGGACAATGTTCAGAGCCTGGACGAAGGACATGGTGGTGCTGATCTCGCGATCGCCGCTGGCCTTGAGCAGCCGATCGAAGGACTCGAGCTTGGGCACTTCGAAACTTTCGTCGGCCTTTGCCCGGCGCTGCGGCAGCGGACCGCCGAGCGCGGCGCGGCGCTCCTTCATGTACTTCACTTCCGGCGAGTCCTCACCGGGGTGGTAGAAGGGCACCTCGGAGAGCTTGTCGTCCGGTACCGGAATCTTGAAGCGGTCGCGGAAGGCGCGCACCGCGGCGTCGTCCAGCTTCTTGGTCTGGTGGGTCGGGTTCAGCGACTCGCCGGCCGAGCCCATGCCGTAGCCCTTGACGGTCTTGGCCAGGATCACCGTCGGCTGGCCCTTGTGCGCCATGGCCGCGGCGTAGGCCGCATAGACCTTGTGCGGGTCGTGGCCACCGCGGTTGAGGCGCCAGATGTCCTCATCGGAGAGCGAGGCCACCAGGGCCTTGGTCTCCTCGTAGCGGTTGAAGAAGTTCTCGCGGGTGTAGGCGCCGCCGAAGGCCTTGCAGTTCTGGTACTCGCCGTCGACGGTTTCCATCATCAGCTTGCGCAGCATGCCGGCGTGGTCCTTCTGCAGGAGCGGATCCCAGTAGCTGCCCCAGACCACCTTGATCACGTTCCAGCCGGCGCCGCGGAATGCGCCCTCCAGCTCCTGGATGATCTTGCCGTTGCCGCGTACCGGGCCGTCGAGTCGCTGCAGGTTGCAATTTATGACGAAGCACAGGTTGTCGAGCTGTTCGCGGCCGCCGAGGGTGATCGCGCCCAGCGACTCGGGCTCGTCGCATTCGCCGTCGCCCATGAAACACCAGACCTTGCGATCCGACTTCGGCATCAGGTCGCGGTGCTCGAGGTACTTCCAGAAGCGCGCCTGGTAGATCGCGCTGATCGGGCCGAGGCCCATGGACACCGTCGGCGTCTGCCAGAAGTCCGGCATCAGCCAGGGATGCGGATAGGAGCTGATGCCGCGGCCATCGACCTCCATCCGGAAATGGTCGAGCTGGCTCTCGCTCAGCCGACCCTCGAGGAAGGCGCGGGCGTAGACGCCCGGCGAGCTGTGTCCCTGCACATAGAGCAGGTCACCCGGATGCGATTCGCTGGGCGCGCGCCAGAAATGATTGAAGCCGACGTCGTACAGGGTCGCCGAGCTGGCGAAGCTGGCGATATGGCCGCCGAGCTCGCCCGGCTTGCGGTTCGCCCGTACCACCATGGCCATGGCGTTCCAGCGCAGGATGCAGCGGATCTTCCATTCCATCGCCGGATCGCCCGGCATCTGCGGCTGCAGGTGGGGCGGGATGGTGTTGATGTATTCGGTGGTCGGCTGGAAGGGCAGCATGGCCCCGGCGCGGCGTGAGACCTCGACCATGCGCTCCAGCAGCTGGTGGGCACGCTCGGTGCCGTCATGCTGGATCACCGCGTTCATCGCCTCGATCCATTCCTGGGTTTCCGTCGGATCGAGGTCGGAGTCGAGAATGTCTTGCAGCGGATTCATGGTGCCTCCCGGTGGCGGGCCCGCGCCGCTTCGGATGGCGGTGTCGGGCGGTCGAACAGATCCGCGAGTCTATCTCACCGCCTGTTCCGGACGCTGCCGTATCCGCAGGGCTGAATACGATTGCAGCGCGGCGCGCAGGCCGTGTCGCCCGCCTGGCGCTGGGGTTCGCACTGCCGGTCGCAGGCCTTCTGCAGGCTCTTCACACAGGGCCGGTGCGGGCGAGGGCGACCGCCGGAGCGGCCGGCCCCGTATCATCTGCGCCGTGGCTGCCTGCCCGGCCGTCGCCGGGCAGGCGGCGGCAGCGATCGCCGGCGGCGCATCAGGAGCCCTCGTTGCATCTCGACATCGACAATCAGCCGCTCAGCCCGCCTCGCCGACCACCGCCCGGTGCGGGCGGGGCGCTGGCACCGGATACGGACGCCGTGGACGCGCCGCCGGATTTTCCGGGCGCCGCGACCTGGGACGCGCTGCGCCGGGCCATCGACGAGGCGCTGGTGGTCCAGGAGCGCGCATTCTCTGCACTCGCCGACGCAGTCGCGCGGCATCGCGTGGTCTCGACGCTGCCACTGGGCAGCTTCGATCACTGGCAGCGCGCCGTCGGTGTGCTGGCGCCGCGGCGCAACTGGCTGAACCCCCTGACCCGCCCGTTCGATGTGCCTGACATCGGTCTGCTCTTCCGCCTGATCCGGGCGGCGCGGGAGGCCGATCTGGTGCTGCTGACCGGGGGCGAGCGGGTTGACCTGTTCTACGCGCTGCTGCTGCGCTGGCTGGGCTCGGTGCGCACGCCGCACATCTTTGCCGATGCCCACTGGTCGCCGCGGCGCAACTGGCTGACCGGCTGGATCCAGCGCCAGATCCACCGTTCGGCGGCGCCGAAGATGGTCGAGGTGCAGCCACACTCCGAGGAGGAGGTCGCACTCTATGCGCGCAATTTCGGCTATCGCGACGAGCTCATCCGGCCGATTCCCTGGAGCACCTCGCTGACCGGCCACTCGGTGGAGCCCGAGCGCGGTGACTACGTGGTCAGCGGGGGCTATTCGCACCGCGATTACGCGACCCTGATCGCAGCCTGCCGCGACGCCCCCATCGAGCTGCGGCTGGGCATCCCGGCGCGCAGCGAGGTCGCGCGCGAGGCCCGGGCGCTGGCCCGCGGCATCCCCAACGTGCAGGTCCACCGGCATTGGAGCAATGCCGAGTTCATCGACCAGCAGGCCCGCTGCGGGGTGTTCGCCTTGCCGATCACCCCGGGCCTGCAGCGTTCTACCGGTGACCAGACCATCCTCAATGCGATGGCCTGGGGCAAGGTGGTGGTGGCCACCGACTCGATCGGATCGCGGGTCTACATCCGCGACGGCGAGAACGGTTTCCTGGTCCGCGAGTCCGACCCGGCGCACTGGCGTGAGGTCCTGCAGCGGGTCATGACGCTCGACGAGACCGCCTATACGCGGATCGGCATGTGCGCCATGTGGGATGCGCGGGTGCGTTTCGGTGAGCGGCTGCGCGCCGCGCGCACCCTGAAGGCGGCCCTGCGACACCTTGATCGATCCGACACCCCGGGCCAGGCCGCCTAGTCCGGAGTGTCGGAGTTCATGCTCAGACTGTTGCTGCTGGCCGCCGTGCTCTGCGTGCTTCCGGGGCAAGCGCCGGCCGCCCAGCCCACCCTGACCCTGCGCTTCAACGAGGGGGCGCTGGAGGCCTGGCATCTGTCCCTTCGCTGGCAGGGCGGGAAGGCGCTGGCGCCGGCCGACCGCCCACGGGCCGGCTACTCCGAGCGCCGGCTTGCGCTTGCCGCGGCTGAGGAGGAAGGCGACCTGCTGAGGTTCCAGGGGGATTCGGGACTGGTGCTGTCGCGGAAGGCGCGCCAGCTGGCCCTCTCCTCGATCGCGGTCAGCCTGCGCACCAAGGGGCGCTTCGTCTGGCTCAGTGAGCCCGGCGGACCTGCCCTGCTGCGCGCGAGCATGCCGCATCGCTATCCGGTCGAAGCCGGCGGCGACTGGCGCAACCTCGATCTGCACGCCACCGCCGCCCTGGCCGAGCGCCTTGGCCAGCCACGGCTCGAGGGCGCGCTGCTCGGCGGCCTCGACCTGCGCTGGAGCAGGCAGCCCAGCCCGCTGTTCGGCGGCCTTGGCGCGCCAACGGCCAAGGGCGGCCGGCGCTGTCGGCAGACCGCGGTCTTCCACTCCGAGCAAACGCCGACCGACGTGCAGATGATCGACATCGGGCGCCCGTTCCAGATGCGCTGCGAGGGCTGCACGAGCGGCAGCAGCAACGGGCGACTGGTGATCGCGCCGAGCGCCGACCTCGGCAACGTCGGCGCCGCCGATGTGCCCTGGATCGTCAAGTTCGGCGGAGACGGCCCGCCCTATGGCGCGGACCAGCATCCCTACCTGGTCTGGGCGCTGTATCGCGAGGACGGTGCGGGGCGTCTGGACCAGATCGCTGTCTCCGGCCTCAAGCACGCCTTCATCTCGCAGAACGACAGCTGCGACTGCCAGGCCGACTTCTACCTGTTCCGCGGCTGCACCGACCTGTATTCCGCCTTCACCAACGACAGCGCCGACGACCTCGGGCCGCGCAGCGAGGTGATCCCGGCGCGCGGGCTGTGGGGTCGCTGTGGCTCGCTCTATGACCGCGACTGCAACAACAGCTTCGACCAGGGCGCCGCGGTGGCGGACGGCTTCGCCGAGCGGGCCGTGGTTACCGAGGCCGAGCTGGCCGCGGCGCGCGCCGCCGGCGACCGCCTTTATATCGAGGCCTGGTACGTGGTGCGCGACGACGTCGATATCGACAACAGCGTTGGCCACCGCATGATTGGCGCAGAGAAGGTCGATGCAGGCTGGGTGTTCGACACCCTCGAGCCCATGCGCAACGGCTTCGTGGTGGATCGCTGGGCCGCCCGCGGCGGCGGCGCCCGCTATCGCGCCGCCGAGCGCGCAAGCCTGGTCGATGGCCACCTGCAGGTCGGCGTGCGCATCGAGGCGCTGGGCGATGGTCGCTTCCGCTACCACTACGTGCTGTTCAACCTCGACCATGCCCGGGTGGTGACCGCTGGCGCGCCGCCCAGCCTGCGGATACTCGAGCACCGCGGGCTCGCGGCCTTCGAGCTGCCGATCGCCGCGGGCCTTGCCGTCGAACAGGTTGAATTCCGCGACAGCGATACCGAGACCGGCAACGACTGGGCGCTGGACGTCGAGGCCGGCCGCCTGCGCTGGACCGCGCCCGCCGGGGCTGACCTGGGCTGGGGTCGCCAGCTGCGGTTCTCATTCGTCACCGCCGCCGGGCCCGAGCGCGGCATGCTGCGCGTGGGACTCGATCCCGCGGCCCCCGCCGAGCAGGCCGGCCTGCCACTTTGGGCCCCGCTGGCGCCGGGCCATCTGTTCGCCGACGGGCTCGAAGACTAGAGGGCCTGTCCCGGCCCGCAAGCACGCCCAGGCAGGGGCGAGGCGCAACGACCGGCGCCCCACGCTCGGGGGTCGACCAGGGGTCATCGCGGATCGGCATGCCAGCGCGGAAGGTGCGGGCCAGAGCTGGGCTGGCGGCTTCCATTCAAGGCCTGAGCCCCTTGCGGATTGCGCTCCGTGCAGGTCGACGAAAGCGCCGGCGAGCACTCGGTCCGCCGCCACCGAGGCCGCTTCGCGGCGCCGCGTGAAGGCGCTTCCACGAGGCGACCGTACGTCGCGAAGAGGGTGAACTCCCCTCTGTAATCTGTTCAAATGCCGGACTTTCCGTGTCGGAGTTCGCAGTTTGGGGAATCGCTGCGAGCATCCGGCCTGCACAAGACTGGAGACTTGCATGTCGAGAACACTGGTTCTTTCGGCCGCCCTCGTGGCCTGTTTGGCGCCCGCTGCACTGTTGGCTGCCACGGTAGACGGAACGGTGTTCGCCGACCTCGACGGCGATGGCGTCTTCGACAGCGCAGGTGTGCAGGCCGAGCTCGGCATCGCCGGGGCGACGGTGCAGGCGCAGGATGAGCTGGGCAATACGACCAGCGTGACCACGGGCGCCACCGGCGCCTACTCGGTGACGCTTCCAGGCAGCCAGCTCCGCATCGAGGTGACCCAGGGCGCACGCATCGAGCCCGCCCGCTCGAGCCTGGGCGCCGGCTCGCGGCCGAACGTCTTCTTCGTCAGCGGCAGCCAGTCGGGACGGCATGTCGGCTTTGCCGACCCGGGGCACTTCTGCCAGACCAGTCCCGAAGTCATCGCCAACGTCTACTCGAACGGCAATCCGAATTCCGCCTCGGGCGCCTCCGGCGCCAACTCGTGGATGGTCCGGGCGCCCTTCTTCTTCAGCGACGACACAAGCAATCCACCGAATGCGACGGTGGCCGTCGGCCGTGTGATGGGCTCGACCTGGGGCCTGGCCTACCAGCGCAGCACCGACTCGGTGTTTGCCGCCGCCTTCGCCAAACGCCACTCGGGCTTCGGCGTGGGGGATGGCGTGCCGGCCGTGGCCGATGGGGCCAATACCAACGAGTCCGGCGCGATCTACCGGGTTGCGAATCCGCTGGACGCTGCGCCGACCGTCTCCCTGCTGGTCGACCTGCAGGCCTTCGGCATCGATACCGGCAGCATCGACCGCACGGAGAACACCGCTACCTCCGAGCTCGAGGCGCCTGGCACCACGGCAACCGATCCGAACATCGACGCCGATGCCTTCGACAAGGTCGGCAAGGTGGGTCTGGGTGGACTTGCACTGTCCGATGACGAGCGCACGCTCTGGACGGTCAACCTCAACGACCGCCGCCTTTACGAGATTCCGCTCACGGTCAGCGGGGCCAGCGTCAGCGCCAACGGCGCCGGGATCGTCGCTCATGACCTGCCGGCCAGTGGGGCCATGCCCACCTGCGCAAACGGGGTGTTCAGGCCCTTCGCGGTCAACTACCACCAGGGCTTTGTCTACGTCGGGGGCGTCTGCACCGCGGAAGGGGCCGGCGGCACGGCGGCCAACCTCAGTGCCCATATCCTGCGCCATGACCCGACCGGTGCCGACGGCAACTTCACCTCGTTCGCCAGCTTCAGCGACCTGACCTATACCCGCGGCGCGGCCTCGACCGACTCGCCCAACGATCCGACCAACAATTCCCCCGGCAGCCCGCTGTCGGTATCGGGCAACTGGGGGCCGTGGATCGATGAATGGAGCGACATCGCCAATCCCGCGCCGGATGCGGGGCCGTTCGGCCAGACCATCGAGCCGCAGCCCATGCTCTCGGACCTCGAGTTCGACGTCGACGGCACCCTGGTCCTGTCCTTCATGGATCGCTTCGGCCACCAGTCGGGCAACGAGAACTACAGCCCACTGGCGGCGGACGGCGTTCCGCGCGAGGTCTACGAGGGCGTCTCGGCCGGCGATCTACTGCTGGCCTGCCTGAGCGGCGGCAGCTACACGCTGGAATCCGCGGGCGGCTGCCCGGGACGGACCTCGGACGGGGCCACCAATGGCCAGGGTCCGGGCGGCGGCGAATTCTTCTGGCATGACAAGTACCAGCAGAGCGGCGTCTATCCGCCCAATGCCACCCCCACCACCGGCGCCCACCGCGAGATCACCCTCGGTGGCGTGGCCATCCACTTCCCGCGGCGCGAAGCGATCGCCACGGTGTTCGATCCGCGCAATGCCTTCCGCGCGGCCGGCTGGCGGGTGCTCAATCTGGTCAACACCGCCGGGACCGGTACCAATGCCGGCGAGAACCTGCGCAGCGTAGAGATCTTCGGCCAGGATGCCGGGGGCGCCGAACCGGTGCGCTTCGGCAAGGCCGCAGGTATCGGCAACCTCGAGCTGATCTGTTCTCCGCCGGTGCTGGAGATCGGCAACCGGGTGTGGCTGGACACCGATCTCGACGGCATCCAGGACGCCGGCGAGCCCCCCGTCAGCGGGGTGACCCTCACGCTCTACCGCGGCGGCACGCAGATTGGCGCAACCTCCACCGATGCCAACGGCGAGTGGTACTTTGCCGTCACCCAGAGCAGCACCCCGGATGCGAGCACCGGCGACAACGACGTCCGCCTCGCCAACCCGCATTTCTCCGACTACCAGGTCGCCATCGATCCGGCCAACTTCGCATCGGGCGGCGCGCTGTTCGGCATGACGCCCACCGCGCGGGACGCCGACGGCGGTCCCAACGGTGATGCCCGCGATTCCGACGTGGCCAGCATCAACGTCGCCGGCATCGGCAACCGCCAGGGCATCAACTTCTCCGTGGGCGGGCCGGGTGGCAACTTCCACACCCTCGACATGGGCTTCGTGATGTCCGACCTCGGCGACCTGCCGGACAGCGGCGCCGGCGTCGGCGCCGGCAACTACGAAACCCTGCTCGCCAACGGCGGCCCGGTGCATCCGATCCTCGCCGGCCTGCGTCTTGGCAGCGTGGTCGATGATGAGGCCGACGGCGTCCCGAGCCTGGGCGCCGACGGCGATGACCTCGCCGGCGCGCCGGATGACGAGGACGGCGTTGATGTCAGCGACCTCAGCCTAAGCGTCGGCAGCCCGGCCCTGATCGACATCACCGCCACCAACACCACCGGCTCGGCGGCACGGGTCTGCGGCTTCATCGACTTCAACGGCGACGGTGATTTCCTCGACGCCGGCGAGTCGACCAGCGTCGCGGTGCCGGACGGCAGCAACGATGCGGCCCTGCTGCTGAACTTCGGGGTGGTGCCGGCCGGTTCGGCGAGCAACACCTATGCCCGCTTCCGGCTCAGCACCGATACCGTGAGCGTGTGTTCGGCCAATGGCTCTGCGCCCGATGGTGAGGTCGAGGACTACCCGGTCTCCATCGCGACGCCGATTACCTTTGACTTCGGCGACCTGCCGGATCCCGCCGCGGGCACTGCGTCTGGCGACTATCCGACCCGACTTGCCGACGATGGCGCCCGCCACATCATCGTCGCCGGCCTGTTCATGGGTGCTGGCGTCGATGCCGAGGTTGACGGCGCACCGACCACGGCCGCCAACGGCGATGATCTTGCCGGCACGGACGACGAGGACGGCGTCACCGTCGCCGACCTGAACCTCACCCAGGGCAGTCTCGCCAACATCCGGGTCACGGCGACCAACAGCACCGGCTCGGCGGCGCGGATCTGCGGGTTCGTCGACTTCAACGGCGACGGCGATTTCGCCGATGCCAACGAGACCCAGCAGGTGGCGGTGCCCAACGGCAGCGCCGGCACCATCTTCACCCTGGCCTTCGGAACGGTGCCCAGCGGCGCCGCGAGCAGTACCTATTCCCGCTTCCGCCTGAGCACCGCGGCCGTGGCCTGCAGCGCCACCGGCCAGGAGAACGACGGTGAGGTCGAGGACTACCCGGTCAGCATCATCGCGCCGGCCAGCTTCGACCTCGGCGACCTGCCGGATCCGGCGGCCGGGATCGGCAGCGGCAATTACCAGACGCGGATCGCCGACGGCGGTGCCCGCCACCCGATCGTCAGCGGCCTGCGAATGGGCGCCAGCGTGGATGCGGAGGCTGACGGGGCCCCCAACGTCGCCGCAAACGGCGACGACCTGGCCGGCACGGACGACGAGGACGGCGTCGATGTCTCCGACCTCAGTCTGCGCGAGGGCGACAGCCCGGCGGTCGATGTCGTGGTCACCAACACCACGGGTTCCACCGCAAGGCTGTGCGGCTTCATCGACTACAACGGTGACGGCGATTTCCTCGACGCCGGAGAGACCGCCAGCACCACGATCCTCAGCGGCAACAGCAACCTCGGTGTGGTGTTGAACTTCGGAGTGGTGCCGACGGGTTCGGCGGCGAACAGCTACGCCCGCTTCCGCCTCAGCACCGACACCGCGGGCGCCTGCAGCGCGGTCGGTGACGCGACCGATGGCGAGGTCGAGGACTATCCGGTGGCCATCGCGCCGGTCCTGGTCGGCCTTGGCAACCTGGTCTGGGAAGACCTCGACAACAACGGCATCGCGGCGCCTTCCGAGCCGCGCATCGCCGGCGTCGCGGTCCGACTGTTCCGCGACGACGACGGCAACTGCGCCCCCGATGGCGCGGTGCTCGCCTCCACCGCCACCGATGGCAGCGGCCTGTACGCGTTCACCGGCCTGACGCCGGGTGCCTACCTGGTCGAGATCGACCCCCCGGCCGGCTTCATCGGCAGCACCGGAAGCGGCTTCCCCTACCAGCCCAGCGGGCCCTACGAGCCGGCGCCCGACCCGGACAACGATGTCGACAACGACGACAACGGCACCCGGGTCGGCAACGTGATCCGCAGCTGCGGCATCACCCTGTCGGCCGGCGGCGAAGTCGCGGACGGCGATGCCGACGACAACAACAATCCGAGCGTCGACTTCGGCCTGCTGCGGCAGTTCGACCTGGCCCTGCGCAAGACCCTGGCTCCCGGGCAGCCGGAATTCATCCCGGACGGCGCTCCGGTGCGCTTCACCATCACCGTGTTCAATCAGGGTGAGCTGGTGGCCCGCAACATTCAGGTCACCGACTACATCCCGACGGGCATGGCCCTCGCCGACGCCGGCTGGACGGCGGGCAGCGGCAACACCGCGACCCGGATTATTCCGGGGCCGCTCGCCCCGGGCCAGCAGACCGAGCTCACCATCACGCTCGACGTCACCGACAATGCCCTGACCAGCTTCGTCAATCGTGCCGAGATCAGCGATGCCACGGACGACATGGGCATTCGCCGGCGCGATATCGACTCGACACCGGACGGCGACGTCGACAACGATGGCACGCCGACCGACGATGCGATCGACAACCGGAACGCCGACGAGGACGACGCCGACTTCGCCTCGGTCCGGCGTGGCTCGCCGCCGCGTCCGCCGGTGACGGTACCGGGTCCGACCGGTGGCGTGCTGATCCTGCTGGGGCTGGCGATGGCCGCCGGCGGCTTCGCCCAGACCCGTCGCCGCTCGCGGCGCTGACGGACACGCCGCGGCATCGGGGGTAACGCAGCGGGCGGGGCCGAAAGCCCGGCCCGCTGCGTTTCAGGGCCTCGCCCGCGGCGGGGACTGCCCTGCGTTGGATGTGCGCTGAAGAATCGCGAGTGCGCCAGGAGCGCTGGCCCTGGCGGCCTTCCGATGGGGCCGCGGGGACAAGGCTCCGCGGCCAGCGCTCAGCCAGCATCAACCTCGACGGCGCTGCCGGATTCAACGCGCAGGCAGGCGGCCACCGCGCCCAGCAGACCGCCCTCGGCGCTACGCAGCGCGCCCAGGGCCTCGCCCGACCAGTCCCTGCCGATTCGTCCGCCCTGCAGCAGGGCGACGCGGTCGGCGCGGCGCTCGGCCAGCTCAAGGGAATGCGTGCTGAGCAGCACGCTGACCCCGGCCTCCACCCGCTCGCGCAGCACCTGCTGAAGAGTCCAGCTCGACGTCGGGTCGAGGCCGTTGAGCACCTCGTCGAGGACGATCAGCGGCGGATCCCCCATCAGCGCCTGAAGGGCAGCCAGTTTCTGTCGCGTGCCAAACGAGTACTCCGCAATCCGCCGGCCAAGCCAGGGGTCCAGCTGCAGCCGCTCGGCCAGCGCAAGGGCGCCGTCGAGATCTGCCGGGTGGCCTCGCAACTTCGCCAGGAGTTCCAGCGCCTGTCGTCCACTCAGCTCGGCGGGCAGCTGTTCGGGAGGCGGCGCGAAGCCCATCGCCCGGCGCGCAGCCAACGGGTCGCTGGCGACGCAGTGCCCACCAATGCGCACCTCGCCGGCCTCGTGCCGGTGCAGGCCGGCGATCACCTGAAGCAGGGTGCTCTTGCCGGTGCCGTTCGGACCGATCAGCGCCAGCCATTGGCCGCGGGGCAGCTGCAGGTCGATGTCATGGAGGACGGGGCGTCCGGGATAGCTGGCCCGCACCCCGTTCAGGACCAGCACCGGGTTCATCGAAGACTCCTTGAGAGCAGCACCCCGCACTGGATCGCCCAGAGCACAGGTAGCAGCGGGGGGACGGCCTGCAGGCAGGTGGCCAGGACGGCGATATGTAGCAGAAGGGCCAATGCCGCTCGCCGTGGGCGCCGACGTTCGGCAGCCTGCACCAGCAATTGCAGCACGGCGATCATGGCGCCTCCTGCGAGCAGGGCCCAGGCGGCCAGCGGGGCTCCCGCCCATGCAAACGCGCAGCCGACGGTGGTCGAGACCGCAACAAGCAGGGCAAGCGGCGGGGCCATCAGCGGTGGCAGCCATCGTCGGGGCGCTACGCCCTCGGCCGCGAGCCAACGTTCGGCCAGGCCGAATTGCGCCAGCATCCGTCGCCAGGCGCTGTGGGTGACTGCAGCCAGCAACATCAGCGCCGCTACCGCGATCATCTGGGCGGTGCCGCGCGGCAGCAGCAGCCAGACCAGAAACAACGGGGCCACGGCCGCAGGGGTGATGGCGCCGGCGGCGGCCTGCCGCTGCCAGGCCCAGGCGCTGCCCGTACCGCGCGGCGCCAGCACGCTGCCGCGGTGGCGCCGCGTGCGCAGTCCGGCCAGCAGTGGGCCGCGCTGCAGCCGCGGCTCGAGCGCGGCGGCGACCAGGGCAGCGAGCGCCGCGGTCACCAGCGCAGCGAACAGCGCGGGGAGGGGCGCCGCCAGCCAGGTCAAGGAAAGGGCCAGCAACAGCGCATGGACCGCAGCGCGCAGGACCAGCTGCACGCGCTGGTAGCCGCGGCGCTGCGCTTCGGCCACCGGTGCCGCAGCCAGCCAGTGACATCGCCAGCGCTGGCGGCGCGTGGACAGATGCCGGACCTGGTCGCCGAGGCAGGCCAGCCAGAGCGCGCCAAGCGAGGACTTCGGCCAGGCCAGCAGGACCACGAGCAGCGAATGGAGCATGTCCTGCTGAGCGGCGAGAACGGCCAGCAGCAGGCCGACGCCGGCCACTGTGGCCGCGCCGTGCAGCACGCTCTGCATCCGCTCGGCCCGCAACGCCTTCAGCCGGTTGTGCCAGATCAGCCGGAGTTCGTGCCAGAGCGGGTGGAAGGGCGTGTCGGACATGCGGGCAATGACCGGTTCTCCGGGCGCAAGTTCCATCCCGACCCATCGCCCGGCGGCCGAGCCCCCATCGGCGAGAGCGCCGGGTGGGGGCTTGCCTGGCGCAGGAGGGCAGGCTCGGCAGGACGCGCGACGGATCCCGCCGCCACAACACATTGAGGTCCACTCAAGGTTCCGACCTGAAACTGATCGGCATGTGTGGCAAGCTCCTTGCTTCATCGCCCACCTAGATCCCCGGCATGACTGCATGGCCCGCCCGGCTGGCGCGGCTGCAGACCCGGTCGGGATCGCTCGCACGGGAGAGACCCGTGGAAGAACAAGCCACCTCCGGCGCCCTGCGTCGAGACACTCATCCCGCCCGCGCCTGCCGCGCGGCCCCGCTTGCGGCGATCCTGGCGGCCCTGATATCCGCGCTCGCATCGCCCCGGGCACTCGGAGATGGAGTCCAGGCCGCCGGAGCGGAGCGGGTGGGGCGCTCCACCGACGCCGTGGCCGCGGCGCAGGCTACCGGGTTGCTGGCCTCGGGGGGTCTCCGGGTGGGAGCTGCGGCCCTGGCCGACCTGGATGGCGATGGCGATGCGGATCTGGTCATCGGAGCCGACGGAAACGGGGATCGCTTCTACCGGAACGATGGCAGCGGTGGCTTCCACGGGTCGGGCATCGTCCTCTGGCCCGGCATCCAGAGATCGGAGAGCCTGAGGGTGGGGGACATCGACGGCGATGGCCATGCGGACGTGGTGGCGGCCCGGTTTGGCACGAACGACCTGCTTTACCGAAACCTCGGCAACGGAAGCTTCGCCGCCGGCGAGCCGATCTCTTCCGATCGTGACATGACCCGCGCGCTGGCGGTCGGCGACGTCGATGGTGATGGCGATCTCGACCTCGCGTTCGGTGGCGAGGGCATCAACGCGGCGGCCTCTGCGACCGCGTCACGACGAGTGTCCAAGGGCAATGAAGGCCCGGTGTTGCGCCTCTACCTCAACGACGGTGATGGCGGGTTCCCGGCCAGCGGGACGCCGGTCGGCACCATCGGCGACACTCACGGCATCTTCGATCTCGCCTTCGGCGACCTCGACGGTGACGGCGACCTCGACCTCGTCGCCGCGCGGCAACAGCGAAACCGCGTGTTCCTCAATGACGGTAGCGGCCAGTTCGATACCGGCACGCCGCTCGGAGTGGAAACCGACCAGACCTTGTCCATCGCACTGGGCGATGTCGATGGTGACGGGGATCTCGACATCGTCGCGGGAAACCCCAGCCGTCTGAACCGTCTGTACCGCAACGACGGCAGCGCGGGCTTCCCGGCTGTCGGCGAAGCGCTAGGGGCCGAAGTGGACGCAACCTCCGGCGTGGCCCTTGTGGACATCGACGGTGACGGTGATCTCGATCTCCTGGTGGCGAACCGGGGCGCCGATGATCGCCTCTACCTCAATGACGGCGACGGACTCTTCCCCACCGTTCGATCCATCGGTGAGTCGGAGGTTTTCTCTGAAGCCTTGCTTGTCGGTGATCTCGATCGCGATGGCGATGCCGACGTCTTCTTTGGCAACCGAAGCGCGCCAAGCCGGGTCTACTTCAATGATGGCTTCGGCGGGCTGGCCTCCGAGCACCAGGTCCTGCTCTACGGCAGCCGCGAGGCTTTTCTGCGCGACATCGATGCCGGCCTCGCCAGCGCGCCCTATGCGATCGACCGCAACCCCGTCGAGCCGTTCACCAGTGGACAGGTCGAGCTGGCGGGCGCCGAGGGCTCGCGGCTCGATTTCTCTACCTGGCCGGCGGACTTCCCCGACGACAACGACATCGAGCTGGCCCTGTTCGGCACCGAGAATCTTGACGTCCGCCATCTCGGCGGTCCGATCCATGCGCTGGGTTTCGAGTTCGACGACCCCAGCGGCGGCAGCACGCCGTCGACCTTCACCCTCACCGCGCTCAAGGGGGATGTCCCCGTGGCGCGGCTCAGCTTCGACACCCCGCGCAGTCCGCCGCCGCGCGACTTCATCGGCCTGTGGTCGGAGCTGCCCTTTGACCGCATCGAGCTGCGCGAAACCAGCGCCGCCAACGAGAACGAGTACATCGGCGCGTTCTACGTCAGCGCGATGCCGCCGCCCCCGATCGAGCGACGGCGCAGCATCCTGCAAGACCCTGGTGCCGCAGCCGGCCAGGCGGTCGGCCATGCCCTGGCTTCCAGCGACGGGCGCTTGCTGGTCTCCGCCCCGCCCTTTCCGAGTGCGCAGGTTGGCGGACGGAATGCCTTCCATGTCCGCGGCAGCGACGGTCGTTGGCGTCTGGAGCAGGGCGTGCCGTCGGCGCCTGGCGACGCCCGCGGGCGGGCCGTGGCGCTGGCGGGCGAAGTCGCCGTGCTGGCCGAGTATTCGCCGCCTGCGCTGGGCGGCGCCGTGCCGCGGGTGCATTACCTGCGCCGTGGTCCGGCCGGCTGGCAGGTCGAGCAGGTCTTCGGCACGGCCGACGACATCGGCTACATCAGCGCGGTGGCGGTCTCGGAGGGCAGGGTCTTCATCGGCATGCCGTTCGACACTGAAGGGGACTACCGCGGCAGCGTGCAGATCTTCGAGTTCTCCGGACCACCGGCCGACACCTGGGAGCTGACCACACTGCGCGGCATCGACGACGGCCTCGGCGGCGGCGGCGAACGTTTCGGGACCGCGCTGGCGGTGCAGGGCGACCGGCTCTTCGTCGGCGCCACCGGCAGCGGTTTGCCGGGCAGCGGACGCGTGGCGGTCTTCCTGCGCCGGGGCCCCGCAGACTGGGTGCAGGAGCCGGACGTCAAAGGCCTGCCCAGTCAGCTGTTTCAGGATTTCGGAGCCGCCCTCGCGGTGGAGGGCGATCTGCTGATCGTCGGCGCTCCAGGATTCGACCGCTACGAGCACGACCACCGCGGCGCGGTCTACCTGTTCCAGAGGCAGCCCGATGGCCAATGGACGTCCGTCGATATCATCCACGCGCTGCCCGGGGAATTCGAGCTGGGGTGGCGCGTTACGCTGGCCTCAGGCCGCGGCCTGCTCGGCATCCGCGATGACCGCAGCTTCGGCGGAGCGGTGGGCAGTGCCCGGGTGGTCGAGCCCAATCTGGCCGGTCAGTGGGTCACCTCGCGCAAGCTGCTCGCCGGCAATGCGGACTTCTTCGCCAGCGGCCTTGCCGCCTTCGCGGGCGGCTGGGCGGTCGGTGCGCCGGTGAAGTCGTTCTCTCGTTCGTCTCCGCTACTGGACGCCGATGCGAAGGGCAGGGTCTACCTGTTCAGTGACACCCTGCTGGAGGCCAGCTTCGAGGACTAGGCGCCCGGGGGACGCGCCGGGCACCTGCGCCTGGGCCTTACACTAGCCGCATGCTGCAGCTGCCTCCGCTCGCCCTCTACATCCATATCCCCTGGTGCGTGAAGAAGTGCCCCTATTGCGACTTCAATTCGCACGGGCAGAAAGGCGCGCTGCCGCAGGACGACTACGTCGGCGCGCTGCTGCGCGACCTCGAGCAGGATCTGCCCCTGGTCTGGGGGCGTACCGTGACCAGCATCTTCTTCGGTGGCGGCACCCCTTCGCTGTTCAGCGCAGGCCATATCGCGGCGATCCTCGATGGCGTGGCCGCGCGAATCCGCCTGCGGCCGGGACTGGAGGTCACCCTGGAGACCAATCCCGGGACCACCGAGTTCGACCGCTTCGGCGGCTACCGCGAGGCCGGGGTCAACCGGATCAGCTTCGGCGTGCAGAGCTTCGATGACGGCTGCCTGGCGCGGCTTGGCCGCATCCACGACAGCGCGCAGGCCGAGCGGGCGGTCAAGCTGGCCCAGGACGCGGGCCTCGACAACATCAACCTTGACCTGATGTATGCCCTGCCGGGCCAGAACCTGGAGATGGCGGAACTCGATGTTCAACGGGCCCTCGACCTTTCGCCGGCCCACATCAGCCACTACCAGCTGACCCTGGAACCCAACACCCTGTTCCACGCCCGGCCGCCCTCCGGGCTGCCCGATGAGGATGGCGCCTGGGACATGCAGGAGCGCTGCCAGGCCCTGCTCGCCGAGGCCGGCTTCGCCCAGTACGAGGTCTCCGCCTATGCCCGAGAGGGACGGCAGTGCCAGCACAACCTCAACTACTGGCGCTTCGGCGACTACCTCGGCATCGGCGCTGGCGCCCACGGCAAGCTGACCCTCCCGGCCGAGCAGCGCATCCTGCGCCGCTGGAAGACCAAGCACCCCGACGCCTATCTCGCGGCTGCTGGATCGCCACAGGCGATCGGCGGCGACGAGGCGCTGGAGCCGGCGCAGTTGCCCTTCGAATTCATGCTCAACGCCTTGCGCCTCGGAGAGGGCTTCGATCTCGGCCTGTTCGAGCAGCGCACCGGGCTGGGCCGCGAGGCGATCATGCCCGCCCTGCGCTCCGGCCAGATCCGCGGCTGGCTGGCCGAGGAGGGCGATCACTGGCGGCCCACGCCGTTCGGGGCACGCTTCCTCAACGACGTGATGGCCTCGTTCCTGCCCGACTGAGCCGCGTCCGGAGGATCCCTGCATGCCCGACTCGCAACGCGTCACCTGCCCCTGGTGCGGCGAACGCTTCGAGACCTTTGTCGACGACTCCGAAGGCGCCGCCGACTACACCGAGGACTGCCCGGTCTGCTGCCGGCCGATCCTGATGCATCTCGGCGATGAGGGCGATCTCTGGATCGAGAGGGAGTAGCGGTGAGCGGCGGGTGAGGGCGCGAAGAAGACCTTCCACAACACCCGAATGTAGGAGCCAGCTTGCTGGCGATCGTCGCTTCCGGGGCGCCTATCGCCAGCAAGCTGGCTCCTACAGCGGGACCGGGGCGAATGCGAACTTCGCGCCCGTTGCTCGCACTCGACCGCCCCCGCCCGCGCAGCGGTCGGAATGGTCAAACCGCACGTCGGTGCGGCCCGCTGCACTCGATGATCTGCGCAGACGCACACTACTCCTCGATCGTCTCGTCGAGCACCGGAAAGGCGACCCAGAATCGCGTGCCTCCGCCTTCCGCGTCCTCGAACCAGATCCGACCGCCCATGCCCTCGACCAGGCCGCGACTGATGGCCAGACCAAGGCCGGTTCCGCCAGGCCGGCGGCGGTCCGAGCTGTCGGCCTGGGCGAAGCGCTCGAAGATCTGGTGACGGAAGTCCTCGGGTATGCCGGGCCCGCGGTCGCGGATGCAGATCAGCGCCTCGCCGCCTCGGCAGAGCAGCTCGACCTCCACTCGGTCTCCTGGCGGGGTGAACTTGATCGCATTTGAAAGCAGGTTGACCAGCACCTGGGCGAGGCGCAGCGGATCGACACGGACCGCGGGCGGGATCTCGGGAGGGGTGACGTCGATCTGCACCCTGCGGTCGGAAAGATAGGATCGGGTGCTCTCCACCGCCGCCTTCACCGCCTCGCCCATGTCGACCCGGTCGGGCCGGAATACCAGCATGCCGGCGGCCAGTTTCTCGGCATCCAGAAGATCGTTGATCAGCAGCCCCAGCCGCTCGCTGTTGCCTTCGGCGGCGCGAAGCGCCTGGGCCGCCTGCTCGGGCAATACGCCGAGCTTTCCGCTGTTGACCAGCTTGAGCGAACCGCTGATCACCGTCAGCGGCGTGCGCAGCTCATGGCTTACGGTGGCGATGAACTCGTTCTTGGCCTGTTCGGCACGCCGGCTGGCGGTGATGTCGCGGGCGACGCCCAGGTAGCCGGTGATGCGACCGTCCTCGTCACGCATGGCGGTCACGGTCTGCGAGACCTCCAGTGCCCGGCCGCTCGCAGTCAGGTAATGCCACTCCCGGGTCTCTGCGCCGTCGCGTTCGGCCTGGGAGACGAGCGCGCGCATGGGCGTGGGGCTCGGATCCTGCTCGTTGGCCAGCGCGCGCGCGCGCGACTGCAGCTCCCCGGAGTCGATCAGTTCGACCAGTCGGCGCCTGCCGACCACGGCCTCGGGGCGGTAGCCGAGCATGCGTTCAGCGCCGGCGTTGAACAGGATGACCAGGCCGTCGATGTCGGTAGCGATGATCGAGACTTCCGACGCTGCGCGCAGCACGCTTTTCAGCGTGCGGGCGGTTTCCGCCAGACGGCTGCGCTCGCGCTCCAGCGCATCGCGGTGCCGGGTTACCTCGGTCACATCGGTGGCCACAGCAAGGAAGCCGGTGATGAGTTCGCCATCGCGCTCGGGCAGCAGCCGCCAGTGGGTCTTGCGCACGCCTCCGTTCCCGGGCTCGGGCAGGTCGCGTTCGAACTCGCTCTCGCGGCCGGCGAGGGCCTCGGCGACATGTGGCCGGAGTCCCTCGGTGAAGCTCCGGCCCCACAGCTGCTCCATGGTCTGGCCGGCAACGGGCTCGGCCGGCGATGCAAACCAGTCCCGGCTCGAGCGGTTGGCCACCCGGCAGCACAGCGCGCGATCCCATGAGGCGATCAGTGAAGGCACCGCGTCGAGCACCAGCTGAAGCTCGCGGCGAATCGATTCCAGCTCGCGGGTACGTTCGCCGACCAGGGCCTCCAGGCGGGTGTTGAAGTTGCGCAGCCGGCGTTCGGATTCGCGCCGCTGCGAAATGTCGTGGATCACGCAGGAGTGGCCGACGGTCCGGCCATGCGTGTCGACTATGGCGCTGCGCGAAAAGCTCACCTCCAGCCGCCGCCCGTCGTGCAGCTCGAGCGTGCGCTCGCTGGCGTCGCCTGTCTCCTCGTGCGAGGGCCCCTGGATCACCCGTGCGATGTCCTGGAGGCGCTGGCCGAGCGCCTCGGAAGTTTGCAGGCCGAACAACCGCTCGGATGCCGGGTTCCAGAACATGATCCTTCCATCCTCGGACTCGCCGAACATGGCGTCCGAGGCATGGGCGACGATGTCGCCCAAGCGCTGTTGTTGCAGTGCCAGCTCGCGACGGCGCGCGCGCGCCTGGCGGGCCGCCTCGGCCAGCGAGGCGAGCAGCAGGCTGAGCAGCAGGCCGGCGACGAGAGTGTGCGTCGGCGATACCAGGTTGAGCGGGGCCTCGAACCCCGGCAGGGCATAGGTCCGGACCGACCATGCCCGGCCATAGATGACTGCCGAAACGCTGCTCGATGCGCTGCCCGGTTCGAGGCTGTCGGAAGACTGGTAGAGCGGTACGCGTTCGCCGCTGGCCGAGGCGTGCGCCTCGTCCATCACCACGATGTGGGTGTTCGGGGCCCAGCGGCCGATGCCTGCAAGCACTTCGGACATCACCAGCGGCGTGTAGCTCCAGCCGAATGCCTCGCGTTCGCGCGCCGCCACCGAATCGGGCGTGCCGGCGCTCCGATACACCGGCATCAGCACCAGCAGCCCCTGGGCCACCTGCCCGCTGGCCTGGACCAGGGTGATCGGCGCGGTAACGATGGGCTCGCCTTCGCGCATCGCCCGTTCCGCCGCCTGCCTGCGATTGGCCTCGGAGCCGATGTCGAGGCCGACGGCCTGCTGGTTGCGTGACACCGGTTCGATGTACTCGATCACGTAGTGATCACCGGCATGCGGCGCCAGTTCGCGCACGGCGAAGTCAGGCCGCTGCTCGCGGACCCGCGCCAGGAAGCTCTCCAGTCCGGCGGGCGGAACGCGCCGGATGAAGCCGAACCCGCGGGCGCCGCGAAACTCGTCGTCGACGTCGCGGGTCGCCGCGTAACGCAGGAAGGCCGCGTGGTCGAGCTCCCCCTCGCCCACGGAGATCACCGCGCCGCGGGCGCCGCGCAGTCCGTACTGGTACAGCCTGAGCCGACGCTCGACCTCCTCGGCGACCCGGGCGCTGGCTTCTTCCAGCGACTGGGTGAGTCGACGCGAATTGCTTTCGCGTTGCCGATCCATCCCCACCAGGCTGGCGATGACGCCGACCAGCAGCAGCCATGGAGCCGGGCGGCGGAATGCGCGGCGGGCGTCGCCCCGGCTCATTGATCAGGCTCCGCATTGCCACCCGTACGGGCACCGAGACGGCTGGCTGCCCGGCGCAGCGCTGTCAGATCGAGCAGTTCGGC
This sequence comes from Pseudomarimonas salicorniae, assembly GCF_023156535.1. Taxonomy (GTDB): domain Bacteria; phylum Pseudomonadota; class Gammaproteobacteria; order Xanthomonadales; family Xanthomonadaceae; genus Pseudomarimonas; species Pseudomarimonas salicorniae. Next base: position 94,570 of record NZ_JALNMH010000013.1, read on the forward strand.
GGCCGTTCCGACCGCGGCCCAGTCGGCATCGCCGGGATGTGCGTCGGCAAGACCGCGCAGGCCGGCCAGCGAGTCCATCTCGCCCTGCTCCAGACCACGGATGAGGCCGGCCAGCGCTTCGAGCTCGTTGCCGGGAGCGTCGCCCGCGGTCCGCGGTACGGGAGATTCCTGAACATCCGGCTGCGTCAGCCGGGTCTCCAGCGCTGCCCGGGAAGCCTGGACCAGCTGTTCCAGTGCGCCCAGCTGCGGCAGGAGCTGCTCGCTGCGGACGTCCGGATCGCGGGCGAGATCCTCGAGGTGCGCCGACTGCCGCGCAAGCCGCGGCGCGCCGACCGTCGCCGCGACACCCTTGAGCGCGTGCGCTACCGTGGCGGCTTCCGAGGTGTCCCCGTGTCGGCAGGCTTCCTGAAGGTCCGCCATCAGACGTTTGGCCTCGGCGGGGAAGCGTTGCAGGGCGCGCTGCAGGGCCTGCCGGTTTCCGGCGAAGCGACGCAGCTGAAGCTCGGCCGCCTCGACCAGCGGTGCCTCCCATGGGCCGTCGGCGGTCGGAGTGACCGGTGAGGCCGCTGGCTGAGGAGAGCGCAGCGGGCGTCCCAGTACCCTCAGCATCACGGCCACCAGCTGATCGATGTCGAACGGCTTGCCGAGGTGCGCGTCCATGCCCGCGGCCAGGCACAGGTCGCGGTCACGGGCGTAGGCATTGGCCGTGAGTGCGACCACCGGCAGCGAGACATGACCGGCCTTGCGCAGGGCACGCGTGGCGGCCAGGCCGTCCAGCCGCGGCATCTGCAGGTCCATCAGCACGGCGTCGAAGCGCACCCCTTCACTGGTGATGGCGGCGACCGCCGCCTCGCCGTCCCCGACGCAGGTGACCTCGGCGCCTTCAGCCTGCATCAGCTCGAGCGCAACCTCGCGGTTCAGGGGGTTGTCCTCGGCCAACAGCAGTCGCAGCCCCTCGAGCCGGCGGCCCCGAATCGCGGCATCGGTCGGCGAATCCTCTCCGAGTACGGCCTGGATAAGCTGTCCCGGGGTGACCGGTTTGGCCAGCCAGGGCCAGGATTGCCCGGGCTCGACGCGAAGCGCCTCGGCAAACTCGTCGCCATGGGCCGTCACCAGCAGGATCCGTGGTGTGGGCTTGAGGTCAAGCTCAACGATACGCCGGGCAAGGTCGAGTCCGTCCATATCGGGTAGCCGATAGTCGAGCAGGAGCACGTCGAAGGGGTCCGCTGGCGCGGCAGCGGAGACGGTCTCCAGTGCAGAGAAGCCGGAGCCTGCGAGATCGCAGCGACAGCCCATGGCCTCCAGCATGCTGCCGATCACCTCGCGGCAGAGCGCACTGTCGTCGACCACCAGGGCGCGCTGCCCTTCGAGTGGCGGGCGTGCATCGCCGCCGGCCATTTCGCCCGCCAGACCAAAGGCAAGCGTGAAGCTGAAGCAGCTGCCTACCCCCACCTCGCTGCTCCCCTCCAGCTGACCGCCCATGGCTTCGATCAGGCGGCGGCTGATGACCAGGCCGAGGCCGCTGCCGCCGAACCGACGGCTGGTGCTGGCGTCCGCCTGGACGAAGGGACGGAACACCCTTGCCAGCTGGTCAGGACTCATGCCGATGCCGCTGTCGCGCATTTCGAAGCTGATCCGCACTGCCCGCTCGTCCTGCCCGACGCAGCGCGCCTTGAGTACCACGCTGCCCACCTCGGTGAATTTCAGCGCGTTGCCGGCCAGATTGGCGAGCACCTGCTGCAGGCGCAGGCGATCGCCACGCAGGGTAGGCGGGATACGCGGGTCAAGGTCGAACATCAGCTCGACCTGGCTGGAGCGACGCTGCTCGCCGACCAGCACCGCCAGATCACGGAACAGTGATTCAGGGGAGAATGGCGCCGATTCGATCTCGAGCCTGTCGGCCTCGATCCGGGAGAAATCGAGCACGTCGTCGAGCAGGCGGAGCAGCGATCGCGCCGCCATCGAGGCCTTGCGCGCATAGTCGCGCATCTGGGCCGCCGCGCCACCGCGCTCGATCAGAGCCAGCATGCCGAGCACCGCGTTCAGCGGCGTCCGGATCTCGTGGCTCATGTTGGCGACGAACTGGCTCTTCGCGCGATCAGCCTGTTCAGCCCGGCCCAGTGCCCGCTGCAGCGCCGCGGTGCGCAGCTCGACCTCGCCCTCGAGACGGGCATGGTCGTCGGCGAGGCGCTCGGCGGCCACGTGTTCTCCGGTGATGTCACGGGCGATCACCGATGCGCCGACAACCCTGCCTTCGCCATCGCGAACCGGGGAGAGCGTGGCCGAGATGCTGATCGTCCGCCCGTCCTTGTGCAGTCGTTCGGTCCTGAGCTGCCGCACCACATTGCCCGAGGCAATGGAGGCGAGGTTGTCGCGTTCGTCCTGCCGGCGCTCTTCGGGCACCACGTCGAAGATCGAGCGGCCAATCATTTCGGCCGCGCTCCAGCCGAGCAGTCGTTCAGCGCCGCGATTCCAGCTGGTGACCTCGCCGGCCAGGGTCTTGCCGATGATGGCGTCCTGCGAGCCCTCGACGATGGCGGCCAGGCGGCTCTGTTCCAGGCGGAGGGCCAGCAGCCGCTGCTCGCCACGCCGGAACAGCAGGGCGCCGGCCAGGGCCACGACGGCGAGCAGCCCCGCGATCAGCAATGCGTCCTGCCGCGACCGCTGCACCTGCCGCGCCATCAGGTCGGGGGAGGCCACCATGTGCAGCCGCATCGCCTCGCCGTCGCCGATCTGCGGCGCAAGCCGCAGCAGGGAGGTGGCCACCATCAGCGGCTGTCCGTAGGCGACGTGCTGCCAATCCTCCACGCGCGTCTCGCCATCCTCGCGCCTCCCGCTTGCGATCTGATCGAACTCATCCTGCCAGCGCTCGACCCTCTCCCCGCCGAGGCCGGGGAGGCCAGCCGAGGGCGGAGTCAGCGCGTAGCGTCCTGCGGGGTCGACCAGGTAGGGGAGGAATCCCTCCGGCAAATGGGCGAGGAAGCGGCGCAACCAGCCATCGGCATCGACATCGATCACCAGCACTCCGAAGGTGCTGCCTTCTTCGTCGCGGAGCGGAGTAACGAGGCGCAGCGTCCGGACCGGATCACCGTCGGCATCCTCCCGCCCGTGAAGGGCAGGAGGACCATCGACGAGGACGCTTCCGGCCGGCAGACCCAGCCCCCGCAGGACGAAGCTGCGGGCCCCTTCCTGGCCGAGATCCGCACTGGCGATGGGGGCTGCGGCGTCGCCACTGCGATCGACGCGGACGAGCTCGCGGCCGCCGTCGGCGATGCCGATCAGCCGCGCGCGGAGGGCGTGCGGGTTGGACTGCAGGTAGGCGACGAATATCTGCTCCAGGCGCTGACGCCAGTCGGACAGGCTCGAACCATCCACCGGGTCGGCGCCGCCGGCCGCAAGCGTCCGACCAAGGCCCTGAACCGGTGGCATCGAGGCCAGCAGCAGGGTGTCACTGCGCAGGCGCGAGGCGCCCTGGGCCAGCTCGCCGGCGCGGTGGCTGGCGACACGGAGCAGCTCCGAACGCAGCTGCGCGCTGGCCTGGACTCGTGCCTGACGGTCAAGGAGGAAGGCGCCGACCAGCGCAATACAAAGCAGCGCCAGGGCCATGGTGGCCGAGGTGCGCGAGGGCAGCATGGGGGTTGAGCGCTGGCCGGGAAAGCTGCTCATTCAGGGTGGACGTCCGTTTCCTCGCAGTGGGTCGTGGCGACCGGGTCTTCCTCGCCAGACTAGGGGTCGGGCGTCAGCGTTCCGTGCAGCAGCAGGCGCAGCAGATCCTCTTCCGGCACCGGTCTGCTGAACCGGTAGCCCTGCATGATGCCGCAGCCGAGCTGGGCGAGCAGGTCCGCCTGGGCCGGCGTCTCCACGCCCTCGGCGACCAGCTGCAGGCCGAGTCCCTGGGCCATCCGGGTGACCGCGCCGACGATCGCTGCGTCGCAGGGGTCGTCGGTCATCTCACGCACGAAGCTCTGGTCGATCTTCAGAACGTCGATCGGGAAGCGTTTAAGGTAGGACAGGCTGGAGTAGCCGGTGCCGAAGTCGTCCAGGGCAATGGATACGCCGATCGCCTTCAGCTCGTTGATGATGCCAAGGGTCCGAGGCAGGTCGCGCGCCAGCACTCCTTCGGTGATCTCGAGTTCCAGCAGGCCTGCGGTCAGGCCGGTGCGGGCCAGCGTGGCGCGGACCAGGTCGAGCCAGCCCGGGTCGAGAAACTGCACCGCGGATACGTTGACGGAGACCCGGGTGGGCGCGCCCGCATCGCGCCAGCGACAGGCCGCGGCGCAGGCCTCGCCCAGCACCCAGGCGCCCAGCGGGACGATCAGCCCGGATTCCTCGGCCATCGGGATGAAGGCCGCGGGCGACGTCGCAGGCGCGCCCGAGCGGGGCCAGCGGAGCAGCGCCTCGACCCCGACGATGCGGCCGCTGCCGGCGGCCACCTGGGGCTGGTAATGGAGACGGAACTGCCTGCCTTCCAGGGCAAGGCGCAGGTCCGAAGCCAGGCGGTGCCGCGAGCGCAGGCTCTCCTCGATCTCGGCCGAAAAGAAATGGAACCTCGCCCGCCCATCCTGCTTGGCGCGGTACATCGCGGCATCGGCGTGCCGGTGCAGGGTTTCGACGTCGCTGGCATCATCGGGAAAAATGCTGATGCCGATGCTGGCGGTGAGGTCGTAGCGCCGGTCCTCGCACCAGTACGGCTCGGCGACGACGGCCAGCAGCTGGTGCGCCAGCATGCCGACCTGCTCCAGCTCGTCCACGCCCGGCAGCAGGACGATGAACTCGTCGCCGCCCTGCCGGCTCACCGTGCCCCCGCCGTGGAGCTGTGCACGCAGCCGCTGGGCGACGGTCTGCAGGATCTGGTCGCCGACCGCGTGACCGACGGCGTCGTTGATGTGCAGGAAGCGGTCGAGATCGATCAGCAGCATCGCCACCCGGCCTTGCTCACGGCGCGCATCCTCGACCGCCTGCAGGCAGCGATCCTGGAGCAGGATGCGGTTGGGCAGGTTGGTCAGCGCGTCGTGCTTGGCGAGGTGGGTCATCTTGATCGCCATCGCGCGTGCTTCGCTGACGTCATGGAAGACGACGATGGCACCGATGATCTCGCCGCGGTGGTCGCGGATCGGCGCGGCCGAGTCCTCGACGGCGAAGTCGCGCCCGTCGCGGCGCCGCAGCTGGCAGTTCAGCGCCATCCCGACCGTGCGTTCCTCGCTGATCGCGAGGCGGATCGGGTTGACCAGGGAGCGTTTCTCGATCGGGTCGTGAAGCTGCATGACCTCCTCGATGGGCCGGCCGACGGCGTCGGCGCGGAGCCAGCCGGTCATGTCCTCGGCGATCGGGTTGACGAAGGTCACGATGCCGTCGCGATCGGTAGCGATGACCGCGTCGCCGATCGATTCCAGGGTGATCCGGATGCGCTCTTTTTCCTGGGCCAGCGCACGCTCGGCAAAGACCCGATCGGTGATGTCGGTGAGCAGGAGCAGGACGCCGCTCTCGCGCGGCACCAGCACCGCCTGGGCGTGGCGGCCGCCGCCGCCGTCGCGGTCGAGCGCCAGCTCCAGCACCTCGCGGCCTCCGCCGCGTGCCGAATGCACCGCCTCGATCAACGCGGGCCTGTCGGCCACGGGAAGCACCTCGTCGATGCCGCCGCCCAGAAGGTCGGCGGCCGGGCGCCCCAGCCAGACCCGGCAGCGGTCGTTGCAGAAGCGCACGCGTCCGGCTTCGTCCAGCTCGAGGACCAGGCCTGGCAGGCTGTCCAGCACCCCGGCGAGATCGCGACGTGCCCGGTCGAGCTCGCGGGTCTTCTGCTGCAGGGCAAGCTGGGTGCGCACCCGGGCCCGGGCCACCGGAAGATCGATGGGCTTGTGCAGGAAGTCGACCCCGCCGAGGTCCAGCACGGCTCGCTCGTGGGGGGCGCGGTCATGCGCGGTGACAAAGATCACTGCGACATCCTGCAGCTCGGGAGTGGCCTTCAGCCGGTCGAACACGGCATAGCCATCCAGCCCCGGCATCTCGATATCGAGAAGGATGACGTTGGGACGCAGCTCAAGCGCACGGACCAGTGCGGATTCACCGTCGGTGGCGAAGAAGACCTGACCCAGCCCCTCCACTGCCTGGTGCAGCAGGTGGATATTGCTGGGCGCGTCGTCGACGATCAGCAGCCGGGCGGTGGCATCTTGCACGACTTGGGCGGGCATGCTTTCCCCTCCGGGTGGGTCGTACCGGAGCGGGCCCGCGACGAGGGCGGTCGAGGCGTCGCAGCGGATGCTGATCCCACGGGTTTCGATGGATCGTCTGGTTCTCCGAGCCTACCCCTCGGGTCATGAACGGCGCAAGCTGATACGCGCCGCCTGGCATCTCGGTGCATCGTGGTTGTCGGGCGTTCAGGATCTGCGCGCGGATTCAGCGCATGCCTCGCGCCGCGCGCGCCCAGCCCAGCACGCGGACCTCGGCGGCCCCGGCGCGCAGCAGGCAGCGCGCCGCTTCGTTCACCGTGCTGCCGGTGGTGACCACGTCATCGACCAGCAGCAGGCAGCGGCCGCGAACCGCCGGATCGGCGGCGAATGCGCCGCGCAGGTTGCGTCGCCGATGGGCGGCGTCGAGGCCGCTCTGCGGCGGAGCCGGGCGCAGACGCTGCAGCCAGCCGGGGCGCGCCTCGGGCAGCGCGTCCTGCAGCGGCCGCAGCAGCTCGGTCACCTGGTTGAAGCCGCGCTCGCGCAGGCGGCCGGGGTGCAGGGGCATCGGGATATGCGCCGCGCATCCGGCGATCCATGGGGCGGCGCCAAGGCGCTGCCGCATCAGTGCCGAGAGCAGCTCCCCGCAGGCCAGGCGGCGGGAGAACTTCAGTGCCGCCATCCAGCGGTCGACCGGATCGGCGTAGCGCAGCAGGACGAAGCTGGCCGTCGCAGGCGGCGGGTGCCTCAGGCAGCGGCCGCACAGCGCCGCGTCGTCGGCAGAAGGCAGGGGCAGGGCGCAGCGCCGGCAGGCCCGATCGTTCCAGGGCAGTCCGGCGGCGCAGGGAGGACACAGGCCGCCGGCCGCAGGCAGTCCGCAGGCCAGGCAGGGCTGCGGCAGCAGCCAGTCGAGCATCCGCCCCCCGAGCTGCTTCCATACGCCCCCGTTCAAGTTGACAGGCCCCCGATGGCTTTCCAGACTCTCCGCTCCGCGTGGCGCCCAGCGCCCGCGCCGTGCTGCATCGCAAGGATATTCATGGCTACCCCCCTGCGTCACGACTGGAGCCGCACCGAGGTGCAGGCGCTGTTCGACCTGCCCCTGCCCGAACTGCTGTTCCGCGCCCAGTGCGCCCACCGCGAGCATTTCGACCCTGCCGAGGTGCAGGTTTCGACCCTGCTGTCGATCAAGACCGGCGGCTGCCCGGAGGACTGCGCCTATTGCCCGCAGGCGGCGCGCTACGACACCGGCCTCAAGGCGCACAAGTTGCTGAGCGTCGAGGAGGTCACCGCTCGCGCCAGCGCGGCCAAGGCTGCCGGTGCCACCCGCTTCTGCATGGGCGCCGCCTGGCGTGCGCCGAAGGACCGCGACGTGGAAAAGGTCGCGGAACTGGTCCGCGCGGTGAACGCGCTGGGCCTTGAGACCTGTGCCACGCTGGGCATGCTCAGCCCTGAACAGGCTGTTACGCTGAAGGGCGCCGGCCTTGCCTACTACAACCACAACCTCGACACCGCGCCGGAGTTCTACGGCGAGGTGATCCACACCCGCGAGTACCAGGACCGCCTCGATACCCTGGACAATGTGCGCGCCGCCGGCATGAAGACCTGCTGCGGCGGCATCGTCGGCATGGGCGAAGACCGCGGCCAGCGCGCCGGCCTGCTGCAGACCTTGGCCAACCTGCCCGAGCATCCGCAGTCGGTGCCGATCAATCGCCTGGTCCAGGTCCAGGGCACGCCCCTGCATGGCACCGCCGAGCTGGACCCGATCGAGTTCGTTCGCACCATCGCCGTCGCGCGCATCCTCATGCCCGCCTCGATGGTTCGCCTCTCCGCCGGCCGCGAGTCGATGAGCGACGAGCTGCAGGCGCTGTGTTTTGCGGCGGGTGCCAACTCGATCTTCTACGGCGAGAAGCTGCTGACCACCGGCAATCCGGACACCGAGAAGGACCTCGCCCTGTTCGCCCGCCTCGGACTGCGGCCGATGCCCTTGGTCGAGGAGTCGAAGACCGTCCACGCCAGCATCGAGGCCGGCGACTCCGTCGCCGCGTGAGCGACGCGCGGCCGCCGCTGCGCCAGCGGCTGGCGCAGCAGGACGAGGCCCTTCGCCAGGCTTCGCGCTGGCGGCAGCTGCGGCGCTGGCAGCCGGTCTCGCCGACCCGCGCCCTGCGTGATGGTGCGCCGCTGACCCTGTTCTGCGAGAACGACTACCTCGGGCTCGCCGGGCATCGCGCCCTGCGCGAGGCGGCGGCGAGGGCGCTGGATGCAGACGGTGTCGGGGCGCGCTCGGCACACCTCATCGCAGGGCATCATCCCGAGCATGCCGCGCTGGAAGAGGAGGTTGCCGACTGGCTCGGCCGCGAGCGCGCCCTGCTGTTCGGCTCGGGCTATCTGGCCAATCTCGGCATCCTGCAGGGGCTGCTCCAGCCCGGTGACCTGTGCGTGCAGGACCGGCTCAATCATGCCTGCCTGCTGGACGGCGCGAGGCTCTCCGGGGCCGAGCTGCGCCGCTATCCGCATGGCGAGCCGGAGGGCGCGGCAAGGCAGCTGGCGGCACGTCCCGCGGCGCCGGCCCTGCTGGCCACCGACGGCGTGTTCAGCATGGATGGCGACCTCGCGCCCTTGCCCGAGCTGTCGGCGCTGTGTCGCCGCGAGCAGGCCCTGCTGCTGGTCGATGATGCCCACGGCGCTGGCGTACTCGGCAGCGAGGGCCGGGGCAGCGCCGATCACCTGGGTCTTCGTCCCGCGGCGTTCGACCTGCACATGATTACCCTGGGCAAGGCCCTGGGCTGCTACGGCGCACTGGTCGCCGGCGATTCGACACTGATCGACTCGCTGCTGCAGCGGGCCCGCAGCTACCTGTTCGCCACCGCACTGCCGCCGGCAATCGCGGCCGCGGCGCGCGCGGCACTGCGGCTGGTGCGCGGCGAGGAGGGCGCGGCGCGGCGTGCACAGCTCGCTGCCATGGTCGAGCGCTTTCGTGCCGGCGCGCTCAATCTGGGCCTGCCACTTGAGCGCAGCCAGACCGCGATCCAACCGCTGTTGCTGGGTGGGGACGCGCGGGCGGTGGCCGCGGCCGAGGCCCTGGCGACCCGTGGGTTCGGCGTCGTCGCCATTCGTCCGCCGACCGTGCCCGAGGGCAGCGCGCGACTGCGTATCACCTTTTCCGCCGCCCATCAGCCTGAACAGGTGGATTCACTCATCGAGGCGCTCGGCGCGGTGCTGGGAGACCTGCCAGAGTGAACGCCGCACTGCATGTCGAGATCCGCGGGGCCGGTCCACCGCTGGTGTTGCTGCACGGCTGGGCCATGCACGGCGGGATCTTCGCGCCGTTCGCCGAGCGCCTGGCGCAACAGCGCACCCTGCACCTGGTCGACCTGCCCGGGCATGGTCACAGCGCGCCGCGGCAGGGCGCCTTCAACCGCGATGCCCTGCTCGACCAGCTGTTCGCCGAGTTGCCCCCGGCGCCCTGGCTGGGCTGGTCGCTCGGTGGCCTGATCGCCATGCAGGCGGCGCTTCGCGCCCCCGAACGGGTCGCTTCACTGGTGCTGCTGTGCGCCTCGCCGCGGTTCGTTCGCGGTGCCGATTGGCCCCACGCGGTGGAGCGCGAGGTGTTCGCCCAGTTCGAGGCCGGCCTGCGCCAGGACTACCGGGCCACCATCGACCGCTTCCTGGCCTTGGAGGCGCACGGCTCCGACCATATGCGTGAAGAGCTGCGCACCCTGCGGGCCGAGGTCTATGCCCGCGGCGAGCCTGCCCGCCATGCCCTGGAAGACGGTCTGCACGTGCTGGAGTCCGAGGATCTGCTGACCGGCCTTCCGCAGCTTGCCGTGCCCAGCCTGTGGATCGCCGGCCGCCGCGACCGCCTGGTGCCCTGGCAGGGCATGCAGGCCGCGGCCGGGCTCTGCCCGGGCGGCCGTTTCCTGCGCATCGATGGCGGCGGTCACGCGCCCTTCCTCAGCCACGCCGACGAAGTCGCCGAGGCGGTGCTGGCCTTCATCGGCTAGCGCGGCCCGCACGCCCTGGGCCCTTGGCCCGATCGCCGCTGCGTGAGCCAAGGGTTGCAGCCTCGCCGCACGGGGCGTAGCCACCGAATACCCGAGTCGCCACGACGGCGCGAGCTTCGGGCGCAAAGCAGACATTCATAGGGTGCGGCTGGCCGCACCGGGCATACCGTCCGAACGCCCGTATCGGTGCGCCAAGGCACACCCTATAGGCCTTCGCCGACCCCCAACGAAGCCCGACTGTGGGAGCGTCCGTGGGCGCGACCGCGGCGCTACGGATTCACCACAGACCGCGGCCAGAGCGCGTCTCCGCGGTCGCGCCCAAGGGCACTCCCACAGAACATCGGCCCAATTGATGCACCGGGACGAATGCGAACTTTGCGCCCGCAGCGATCGCAGGTGGCGGCCTCAGTCGGCGAGTTCGACGCGGTTGCGGCCGTTCTGCTTGGCCGCGTAAAGGGCCTGATCGGCGCGATTGAGCAGTTCTCCGGAGTCGCTGGTGGCCGGGTAGCTGGCGATGCCGGCCGAGAGGGTCACCGAGAACTCCTCGCCGGCGGCGTTGAAATGCAGGGCGCCGAAGCGCTCGCGGATGTCCTCGACGAGGAGGCGGGCGCTGTCGGTGGCGCAATCGGGCAGGATCAGCATGAACTCCTCCCCGCCGTAGCGTCCGATCCGGTCCGACTTGCGTGCACGCTGGCGCAGCAGGTTGCCAAGGGCCCTCAATACCTGATCGCCGACCGGGTGGCCGAAACGGTCGTTGACCCGCTTGAAATGATCGATGTCCAGCATCACCAGGCTGAGCGGCTGACCCTGGCGCTGGGCGCGGCTCAGTTCGGCCAGCAGTTCCTCCTTGATGCGGCCATGCTTGAGCAGTCCGGTCAGGCTGTCCGAATGGATCAGCTGGGCCACCTGCCGGGCCCGTTCCACGCGGGCGCGCACTGCCGCGACCAGATGGCCGTCAGCGATCGGCTTGGTCAGGAAGTCATCGGCGCCCTCGCTGGCGGCAGTCAGCTGCAGGTCGAGGTCGGTTTCCGCCGACAGGAAGACCAGCGGCGTGGCCAGCCAGGCATCGTGCATGCGGATCACGCGGGCCAGCTCCGGGCCGGAGCAGCCCGGCATGTAGAGATCCATCAGCACCAGGTCCGGCTGGAAACGGTCCATCGCGTCCAGGGCCTTGAGCGGATCGGTGCAGATGTCGACCTCGAAGCCCCCCGCCTCCAGCACCGCTGCATGGTGACGGGCGAGCAGATGATCGTCGTCGACCAGCAGCACCTTGCCGCTCTGCGCGATCTGCTCGTCGCGCAGGCGCTCGAGCCGATCGACCACCTGCATCGGATCGAAGGGTCGGACGAAGAACCCGCTGGCGCCGGCCCGCGCGGCCTGCAGGCGCAGCGGCAGGGTGTCTTCACTGGACAGCACGAAGAGCCTTGGGGGACGGCCGCCGCCGCGGGTCCTCGCCTCGCCGAGGTGCTCAAGGAGCGACTTGCGCGCGGCGGGCGCAGCGCCCTGGACGTCGAGGTCGACGAGCACGCCTTCGACACCGACCTCCGGATCGGCGATCTCGGCCTCCAGCTGCGACTGGTCGCTGCAGCGGACGACCGCGTGGCCGAACTGCGACAGCGTGCTGGCCAGGCGCGTGTCGGCCAGTTCGTCATGCGCGGACCAGACCAGTACCGCACCGGGGCCTTTCTCGCCGGGTGCTTCGGTGCGCTCGCGCTGGCTTCGCGACGTGCCGTCCTGCAGCAGCCGGGTCAGCGAGCGCAGCCGCATCGCCAGCGAGGCCAGGCCGCTGTCGTCGCGGCGGCCGCGCTGCTCGCGGACCATCAGTTCGAGGCCGCGGGACTCCCGGCTGAGCTCGGCGAAGCCGAAGCTGCCACCCGAGCCGGCCAGTTTGTGCAACTGGGATTCGACCTCGTCCAGCAGCGAGACATCGTTCAGCTCGACCAGCCGCGAGGCCAGGGCCTCCAGCACCGCGCGCGTACGCTCCCGGTAGTCCCGCCGGAGCACGTCCAGCTGGGCACGGGCCGCGGCGACGCGGTCTGCGTTCAACGCCGGCTCCAGATCTCTCGCAGCTGGGTGGCGAGGCTCATGGGGTCGAAAGGCTTGGCCACCACCGCCAGCGCGCCCAGGCCCATCAGCTGGGCGACCTCGGCCGGCTGCACCTTGGCGGTCATGAATACCACGGGCAGCTCCGCGGTGTCCGGATGCTCGCGCAGCGCCTTCAGCGTGCCCGGGCCGTCCAGGCCAGGCATCATCACGTCGAGGACCACGAGGTCCGGGCGCTCGCGGCGGGCCACGTCGACGGCGTCGTTGCCCGATGCGCAGAGCGAGACCCGCAGTCCGCCCACCGTCTCCAGCGCAAGCTGGGCGATCAGCCGGATGTCGGGCTCGTCCTCGACGCACAACACGTGCTGGAGTTCGCTCATCCCCTGAGCGTACCGCTAGTCGCGGTCGTCCCGCTATCCGCGTTGAACCCTGCCCCGGCGCTTCGCATCAATCTGACCACGGCGGCAAGCAGGTCCGGCGTGTCCTCTCCGGCGCAGTTGCGCGACTTGAGCGAGGCTTCCAGCTCGGCCGCTGCCGCCGACACCTCGGTGAAACCGAAGGTTCCAGCGGAGCCCTTCAGGGTGTGCAGCCGCTCCAGCAACTGATCGCGATCGGCGGCGCCGGCGAGTGCCTCGATCTGCGTCGACTCCTCCCCTAGTCGCGCAGCGTAGCGCTGGCGCAGCGCATCGATCGTGCCGGCGCTGGCGCTGCTGGCCGGGACGCTTCGCCCCGCGGCGGGCAGGTGGCGGGCGAGCAGGGCGTGCAGCGCGTCGCGACGGATCGGCTTGTGCAGAACGTCGGTGCAGCCGGCGTCGAGGAAGCGTCGGCGGTCCTCGGCCAGGACGTCGGCGGTGAGGGCCACGACCGGGCCGGCGAATCCGCGGCTGCGCAGCTGCCGGGTCGCCTGCATGCCGTCCATGACCGGCATGTGCATGTCCATGAGTACCAGGTCCGGCCGCCAGGACGCCGACAGGGCCAGGGCCTCCTCGCCGTCTGCGCAGTCGCGGACCTCGGCTCCGGTGGCCCCGACCAGGACCATGACCAGGCGGCGCAGGTCCTCGACGTCGTCCGCCACCAGTACCCGGCCACGCAGCCTCGGCGCGCCGACACCCAGCGCGCGAGCGGGTGGCAAGGGGGGCGCCTCGGCCGCGGCCAGGCCCAGCGGGAACACGACCGAGAAGCGGCTGCCCAGCCCCGGGCGGCTATGCAGGCAGAGTCGGCCGCCCATGGCCTCGGCCAGGCGCCTGCTGATGAACAGCCCGAGCCCCGAGCCGCCGAAGCGCCGGGTGGTGGAGAGGTCGGCCTGGGAGAAGGGCAGGAAGAGCCTGAGCCGTGCCTCCTCGTCGAGCCCGATGCCGGTGTCACGCACGCTGAACACCAGGGCGGCCCCCCAGCGGCGGGCGCGCACTTCGATCCGCCCGGCAGGGGTGAACTTCAGCGCATTGCCGATCAGGTTGATCAGCACCTGGCGCAAGCGCAGGGGATCGGCGATCAGGGCTGGCGGAAGGTCCGGATCGGCCTCGACCACCAGTTCGAGACCCAGCCGCCGGGCTCGCTCGGAGAACGTCGCACGCAGGTCACGGAGTAGTTCGGCGATGCCGATCGGGGTCGCCTCGACGCGCAGCGAGCCCGACTCGATGCGCCCGGCATCGAGGACGTCGTTCACCACGGCCAGCAGGTGCTCGCCCTGACGGCGGATGGTCTCCAGCGCCTCGCGCTGCGCCTGCGCATCGCCATCGCTCTCCATGGCCAGCTCGGCGTAGCCGAGGATCGAGGTCAGGGGCGTGCGCAGCTCGTGGCTCATGTTGGCCAGGAAGGTCGACTTGGCGTCGGCCAGCCGGCGCGCCTTGGACAGGGCATCGCGCAGGTCCTCGGTGCGGCGGGCGACGCGCTGCTCGAGCTCGTAGTTGGTCTCGGCCTGGTCGCGCAGCGCGGTGCGCAGGCCCTGGTCGAGCTCGGCCAGGCGGCGCAGCATGCCGTTGAAATCCTCGCGCAGTTCGGCCAGCTCGGCGAAGCGTCCGTCCAGGTGGACCGGGCGCAGCGAGTGGGGCTGCTCCAGGTCGATTGCCCTGATGTGCAGCAGCAGCTGGTCCAGCGGCCCGGAAAGCGTCCGGGCGAAGCGCGCCGCCAGCCAGTGGATCAGTGCAAGGCCGGCCACGCAGAGCAGGCCGAGCAGAAAGTGCCCCAAGGTCTGGTGACGGGCGATGGGAGCCAGCTGGCGGAGCGTCGCCAGCCTCCAGCCGAGGCTGTCGATCACGTCCTCTGCCAGCAGGGCGTTGCCGGTGCCACTGAGTACGGCGGCGCCCATCCGTGCCCCTGGACTGAGTGCCGGGTCGTCGAGGAGTTCGGTCGGTGCATGACCGGGCAGGGTGCTGGCGATAACAGCCCCGCGGGCGTCGCGGAGCACCGCGTCGACGCCCTCGGCCGCACCGACCTCGGCGAGCCGGCGACCGATCGCGGCCAACGAAAGTGAGCCTTCGACCACGCCCAGAAAGTGACCCTGCGCGTCGCGGTAGGGCGCGCTGACCGCCACCAGCGGGTCGTTGCCGAAGCCCCGGCCGCGGAACACATCGCTGACGAAAGGTTGGCCGGTCTGTTGCGGCACCTGGAAGTAGTCGCGGTCGCTGACCGGTCCGACGCTGCCCGATGCACCCGGCGCATGGAAGTCGACCAGGTTGCCCTCGGCATCGGTCACCAGCAGGGTCAGGAACCCGCTCAGGCGCCGGCGCAGTCCAGCCAGCCCCGGAGGGTGGCCGCTGGCACTGGCATTGTCGGCCGCCTGGGCCACGGCCCGCAGATGCTCGCCCACATGGTCGCGGACATAGGTGGACAGCTGGGCCTGGGCGCGGCGGGTCTGCTCGGCGGCGTCCACCAGCATGCCCTGCCAGTACCACTGGCCCACCAGCAGCAGGCCGACGAACAGCCCCGGAGCCAGGGCTGCGGTGAAACGGCTGGTGAGGAGGCTGCGAAGGGTGGGCAGCTGGCGTCGCTGCCGCGAGAAGGGGAGGTCGAACAGCAGGTGGCTGGCGAACTGGGCGAGCAGGGCGTTGAGGCAGAGCAGGGCCAGGGCCAGTGGCCAGGGCGCCAGCGGCGGCTCGAGATGCAGCACCACGGCTGCCACCGGCAGGGCCAGAAGCGGGGTCAGCAGCAGGCGCTGGCCCAGGCTTCGCCTGGCCAGCAGGACCGACACCACGCCGAGAAAGCCGCAGAACACGGCGAGCCCCGCGTCGCGGGTGGCCAGCCCGACCAGCAGACCGGCACCAAGGGCCCAGCCGGTCTGGCCGCGGTTAGCAAAACGCGTCGGCACGACCAGGCCGAGCAGCAGGGGTACCGCCCCCGGTGTACCGACCGCCACCGCATTCGCCAGCACCCCGAGCAGCACCGCCAGGGCGGCGCGCCAGGCAAGGATGCGGCGGTCGATGCGGCTCAAGCCGGCGGTCCGCCGCAGGCTGCGAGGGGGCGACTAGACGGTGCCACGGCGCTTGCCGACGTAGGGCCGGTAGTACTCGCGCAGCGCCGCCATGTCGGCCTCGCGGTCGGCCGTGGGCTGGAACAGCTGGCCGATGCCGATCAGCCGGTCGGGATAGTGGAACCAGGCGCAGAGCACCGGCACCCCCGCCTGGCGGGCGATGTGCCAGAACCCGCTGCGCCAGTGCTCCACGCGGCGGCGCGTACCCTCGGGGGCGAGGATCAGCCAGAACACGCGGTGCCGGTTGAAGGCCTCGACGGTCTGCCCGACCACCCCGTTCGCCGCGTGCCGGTTGATCGGCACCGCCCCGAACCAGCGCAGCAGGGGACCGAGCGTCAGCCCGCTGAGGCCGCGGAACAGCTCGGCCTTGGCCATGATGTGCAGCTCGATGCCGAGGGCGAGCTTGGCGGCAAGGCCCCAGATTCCGTCCCAGGCCGAGGAATGCGGCGCGGCGATGATCAGCAGCTTGTCGACGTCGGGCCACTCGCCCTCGACGCGCCAGCCGCCGAGACGCAGCACGGTCCGGCCGATCCAACGGGTGAATGCATTTCCGTGGCGCGGTGCGCGCGGCGGCAGCGGGGCTCGGATCGGGCCGCTCACCCGTCCCGGTCCCATTTGCGTGCGGCGCGATTGCGTTTGATCGTGGCCCGCTCGCGCTTGCTGGCCATGCGTCGTTCCTGCGAGCCGCGGGTCGGCTTGGTCGCGATCCGCGCCTTGGGCGGCTTGAGCGCGGCCATCAGGACTCCGAGAAGGCGCTCCCGCGCATCCTCCCGGTTGCGCTCCTGCGTGCGGAAGCGCTGGGCGAGGATCACCAGCACGCCGTCCTCGGTGATGCGCCGGTCGCGCCGGGCCAGCAGGCGCTGACGCAGGCCGTCTGGCAGCGACGGCGAGCCGCCGATGTCGAAGCGCAGCTCGACCGCGGTGGCGACCTTGTTGACGTTCTGTCCGCCCGGCCCGCTGGCGCGGATGAAGCGCTCGCTCAGCTCGTCTTCGGGAATGGCGATGGAAGGGGTCAGGCGGAGCATGGCTGGGAGCGGAGAGCTGGAAGCGCAGTGTAGCGCCGACCGAGCCTGGCCCAGAACCTTGCGGGCGGCAGGCGGGTGGCCTGCCGCCCGCATGGGTGGCGCCCGAGGATCGATGCGCGCGCATCGATCCAATGAGCGGGTGCTGCTAGTTGACGGCCTCGCGGGTGACCCGGCGTTCCACGGTGATGCGGACGCCGTCGGCGTCGGCGGGGCCGGATCCTGCCTTGGCTTCCTCGATCAGCCGGACCAGCTCGTCCTCATCCATGGCGTCGTCGCCGTGGCGCTTGATCACGACGACCTTGCCCGCATCCGCGCCCTCAAGTCGCTCCTCGATCAGCTCATCGTGCTCGCCGTGCAGGCGGACCACCTTGACCTTGCGGCCATCGGAGCCTTCATCGGCCTCGCCCTTCTCGAAGCGGACCACCTCGACCTCGTGCTTGCCGCCGTGCGCATCGACCCAGGTCCCGTTGACCTCGCCGATCGAGATCTCGTGCGTGGCGCCAGCGATCTCGACATCGAGCGTGCCGCCGCTGCGGCTGACGATGGCCGGCACGCCGGCCTGGGTGGACAGCTGCAAGGTCTGGCCATCGCCCAGGGTGTCGAGGTCGACGCTGAGCACGTGGGCGGTGCCCTGCTTCTCGATGGTGATGTCGGCGATGTCCCCGGCCCGGGCAGGCGCTGCATGGAGTGCGGCGAACAGCAGGGCGGAAAGGGAGAGTGATACGACGGCGTTCCTGTTCATCGGGGGTGCTCCGGTTGGTTGGGGTTGCCCACACACTTCTGCATGCGGCGTGCCAGGCATCCGGCTGGCCTGCGCAGGCCCATTCTGCGTCGAGGCCAGCCGGTCGCGGCAGCCGGCGGTGATCAATTGCGGATCGCGATCCCGATTTGGGGACTGTGGACCAGGACCCTTCCGCTGCGCGGATGACCGGCTCAGACGCCGTGCTTCTCCAGCCGGTAGAGGAAGGCCTTGTAGGGCAGGCCCAGCAGGGCGGCGGCGCGCTTCTTCTGGCCCTGCGCCAGGTCCAGCGCCTGCTGCAGCAGCGAATGCTCCATCGCGTCCCAGTCGATGCCCTCGGCAGGCAGGACGAAGCCGGGCGCCGCCTGCCGGCGCGGCGCATCGGGCAGGTCGTCGAGCGAGGGCTCGCCATCCTCCGCCAGCAGCATCAGGCGCTCGACGGTGTTGGCCAGCTCGCGCACGTTGCCGCTCCACGGGCGGTCTATCAGCGCGCGCAACACGTTCCGCGGAAAGGCCACTTCGGGCAGGCCGTGCTGGCGCGCTGCACGGCGGGCGAAGTGGTCGACCAGCAGCGGGATGTCCTCGCGCCGGTCGCGCAGCGGAGGCAGGGTCAGGCCGACCACGTTGAGCCGCCAGTAGAGGTCCTCGCGGAAGCGGCCCTCGGCGACTTCGATGGCCAGCTCGCGGTTGGTCGCGGCAATGACCCGCACGTCGACCGCGGTCTCGCGGGCGCCGCCAACGCGGCTGATCCGGCCCTCCTGCAGGGCTCGCAGCAGCTTGGGCTGCAGCGCGAGCGGCAGCTCGCCGATCTCGTCGAGGAACAGGGTGCCGCCGTGGGCGTTCTCGAAATGCCCGGCGCGGGCGCTCTGCGCGCCGGTATAGGCGCCGCGCTCGGCGCCGAAGAACTCGGACTCGACCAGGCCTTCGGGAATCGCCGCGCAGTTGACCGCCACGAAGGGCCGGTCGGCGCGGCGCGAAAGCCGATGCAGGGCGCGGGCCACCAGCTCCTTGCCGGTGCCCGACTCGCCCTGCACCAGGACTGTCGCATCGGTCGGGGCGAGCCGCTCGATCTGCCGATAGAGGCGCTGCATCGCCGGCGCCCGGCCGATGAGGTCTACCAGCTGCTCCCGCTCGCCCAGCGCATCATTCAGCCGCCGGTTCTCCTCGCGCAGTTCGCGGGTACGCAGCGCCTTGTCCACGGTCAGCAGCAGGGCCTGCCGCTCGAAGGGCTTGGCCAGGTAATCGTCCGCCCCGGCGCGGATTGCCTCGACCGCGTGCTGGATGCTGCCGTAGGCGGTCATCAGCACGAAACTCAGCTCGGGGCGCCGCTGGCGCACCTCGCGCAGCAGGGCCAGGCCGTCGCCGTCGGCAAGACGGAAATCCGAGAGCACCATCACCAGTTCCGGCACGCCGAGCTGGGCCACGGCGGCATCGAGACCCTCGGCGCTGAGCACGCGGAAGCCGGCACCGTCGAGGATGTCCGAAACCAGCGTGCGCTGGGCGGCATCGTCCTCGACCAGCAGCAGGTGGCCGCGGCTCATGCCCCCGCCTCGCGCCGTTCGCGTTGCCGCAGCTGCAGCCGCGCCACCGTGCCGCCTTGCTCGCGATCATCCAGAACCAGGCTGCCGCGATAGCGGAGCCTGACCAGGCGCTCGGTGAGGTACAGGCCCATGCCGGCGCCGGCCGGCTTGCTGCTCACATGCGGCTGGAACAGCCGTTCACGTACGCTGGCCGGAAGGCCGGGGCCGCGGTCGGCCACCTCGACCCGCAGGCCATCCTCGGCCTCGTGCGCGCGGATCTCGACCTCGCCGCCCTCGGCACTGGCTTCGAGCGCGTTGATCACCAGGGCGTGCAGGATGATGCGCAGCTCGGCAGCCACCGCCGCCAGACGAAGCCCCGTGCGTTCGCGACGGATTGCAACGCGGCCCTGGGCGCGCTGGCTCGCTTCGAGCACGACGTCCCCGATCACCTCATCCAGTTCCACCATCTGGATGGCCGCGCCGGCGCTGGCCGAGAGCGCGAGGAACCCGCGCAGGGCCTGGTCGATGCGTGCCAACTGCTCCCTGCCGTTGTCAGCCAATGCCGCGGCCTGGACCCGGTCGCCATCGGCGGCCAGCGCTTCGAGGCTGAGGCCCAGCGCGTGCAGCGGGTTGCGCAGCGAATGCGCAAGCCCGCGCCCGATCTCGCCGAGCTCGGCCAGCTCGCGATCGGCACGCAGGGCGTCGGCTTCCGCCTGCAGTCGGGACAGGTCGTCGGCCATCCGGTTGAAGGCTTCCAGGCTGCGCCGCACTTCCGGAGGGCCGTTGGGCACCACGCGCTGCGAAAGCTCGCCATGGCCCAGCCTTTCGCTTGCCTGCGCCAGCTCGCGCAGGGGCGCCGCCACGCGCCGCGCCATCCATGCCGCGGCCACCAGGCCGAGCAGCAGCAGCGTGCCCAGCCCCCAGAGCAGCCGCTGGCGGAAGTCGTCGATGGCCCGGTCGGCGCGCGAGGCGGGAATCGGAATCGGTACGCTGAGCCCGTCGCCGGACTGCAGCCACAGGACCGGATCGGCGTGGGAAGCCAGCCCCACCGGAGCCTGTGCGGCGCCCGCGGGCGGCCGATGGCTGCGCTGCAGAGCGCGCCGTGCCGGGTGATCGTCGGGCAGGGCCGCGATCTGCTCGGGGCTCAGGCGCTCGCCGTTGACCACCACTTCCAGCCTGCTCTCGGCCACTCCCCCATCGACCGGATCGGGCCCATGCAGCACAACCGTTTCCACTTCATGGAGGGTGCCGCCCTCCGCCGGGCTACGCTCGACCAGCGCCGCGTGCTCCTCGCGGACGAGGGTGAACACGCGGGCGCCCACGCTGCGGGCAGTGTCTCCGAGCGCGCTTTGCATGTCGCGGGTCAGCGCGTCAAGGCCGAACAGCGCGGCAAGACCGAGCGCGCCGAGCAGGGCGGCGAAGGCGAGGGTGAGACGGAGCTGGAGGGTCATGTCAGGCGGTTCGGTAGGAGTCGCCTGGAGGCAGCAAGCTGCGTGCCAGCCCTCAACCGCCGAGCTGGCAGGCGCCGATCGGCGTTTCCTGTGCGGCCTTCCACGTGTCCTCATCCAGAGCCTGTTCCTGGGAGGGGGGGAACTCGATCCGCACGCTGAGGTTCTCCTCCGGCGTCCTGCGGATATTGGACAGGCCGGCAAAACGGGTCAGCCGTCGGTCGCTGTTCCGGTAGCTGACGTCGATCGGATCGGCGAACCAGCCGAGAAGGCCGGAGACGGCAAGCTGGAAGTTGCTGACGCTGTCGCCGAAAAGCTGCTCCTCACCGACCTTGCGCACCTTGAAGCCATAGGCGGCCAGCCGGCTGGGGACGACGAAGCGCAGCGGTACCGCCTTGCCCGCCTGCAGCCTGTCCCACTGCGCGCGGACAAACTCGTCAAAGCCTGCATCGACCACCAGGGACTCGCCGAGCGAGATCGAGTCCTCCTCGCGTGGGGCGTCGCTGCTGCGTCGGACGTAGATCGATCCGGCGATCTTGCCGCGGGAGAAGCCTTCCTGGTAGCCGAAGCGGGCATCCTGCTGGTCGAACTGCGGCGCGTAGGGCGGCTCGCCATAGCGCACGTGCTTGCGGGCAAACGCATTGCCATCCGGGCAGCGGTACACAACGAAACGTTCCACCGGAACGCCGGCCTCCTGGCGCAGCACGTGGTGTTCGGTGTAGAGCACCGTGTCACCCTCCAGGGAGCGCGCGTCGCCGCGGTAGGCGATGCCCTCCAGGGCGGCGGCGGGAGACGCGGCAACGAGAAGCAGAAGTGCTTGGGCAATCGGTCGCATGGCGTCCACTAGAACAGTCGGGGCGTGCACAGGGTGTCGTGTTGCGCCAGCCGCATCAACTGCCGGCAGGCAGCCCGAGCAGCAGGGCGGCGCCCAGTGCGATCCGATACCAGGCAAAGGGGACGAAGGTGTGGCCCTTCACGTAGCCGAGCAGCCAGCGCACGGCGATGAACCCGGTGATGGTCGCGGCCACGAAGGCCACCGCCAGTTCACCCCAGGCCTCTGCGTCCCCGCCCTCCATGAGATGGCGCAGCACCTCGTAGCCGGTGGCCGCGAACATGGTGGGAATGCCGACCAGGAAGGCGAACTCGGTGGCCGCCGGCCGACGGCCGACGCCCGCCAGCATGGCGGCGAAGATCGCCGCTGCCGATCGCGAGGTGCCGGGGAAGACGCCGGCCACCACCTGGGCCGCGCCGACCACCAGGGCGACTTTCCAGGTGATCTCGGCGATGTCGCCGAAATGCCGGGCGCGGCGCTCGATCAGGAGGATGGCGACGCCGCCGAGCAGCAGCGCCCAGGCCACCGGCGTCACCGTCTCGGGCAGCTCCACGCCGCCGAGCTTGGCCGCCAGGCCCAGCACGGCCGTGACCGCGAAGGCGGCGGACAGCTTGAGCAGGTAGTCGCGCTGGGCGGGCTGCTGCCAGCCCGTGGCGAGGCTCCAGATCCGCTGGCGGTAGACCAGGGTGATGGCGAGGATGGCCCCGGACTGGATGGCGATGTTGAACAGGTCCGAGCGTGCACCGAGCCAGTGCTGGGCAATCAGCAGGTGGCCGGTACTGGAAATGGGCAGGAACTCGGTCAGGCCCTCAAGGATGCCGAGCAGCAGCGCGGCCAGCAGGTCGTTCACGGCAGACGGGATTCGGGAAAGGCCGCAAGGATAGCCGCATCCGGCACCGGGCCGGCTTTGACTTCCCAGGCCGATCGGCGACCATCGGGGTCCCCCCGAGCGTGGAGAAGCCGATGCGTGCCCTCTTGGCCTGTGCCTTCCTTCTGGGCTGCGGCCTGGTCCAGGCGAACCCGGTCGAGGCGCTGGCCGCGCCGCTCGATGCCAAGGTCCAGGCCTGGCGGCGCGACATTCACCAGCATCCGGAGCTGAGCAACCGGGAGACCCGCACCGCCGCCCTGGTCGCCGCCCACCTGCGCGCGCTGGGGCTGGAGGAGGTGCGCACCGGACTCGCCCACCACGGGGTCACCGCGGTGTTGCGTGGGGCCCGGCCCGGCCCGCGTATCGCCCTGCGTGCCGACATGGACGCGCTGCCGGTCACCGAGGCCGTCGACCTGCCGTTCGCCTCCAGGGTCACCACCGAGTTCCGCGGCGACACCGTGGGCGTGATGCACGCCTGTGGTCACGACGCCCACACCTCCATCCTGATGGGCGTGGCCGAGGCCCTGGCCGGCCAGCGCGAGCGCCTGGCGGGCGAGATCCTGTTCGTATTCCAGCCGGCCGAGGAGGGGGCGCCCAAGGGCGAGGAGGGCGGCGCCAGCCTGATGCTGCGCGAGGGCCTGTTCGAAGGATTCAAGCCCGAGGCCATGTTCGGCCTGCACGTCTGGAGTGCGATGCACGTCGGCGAGATCGGCTACCGGTCCGGACCGTTCATGGCCGCCTCGGACAGCTTCGCGATCACCGTCAAGGGCCGCCAGACGCACGGCTCGCGGCCCTGGGGCGGCATCGACCCGATCGCCATCTCGGCCCTGCTGATCGGCTCGGCCCAGCAGATCGTCTCGCGCGAAATGAACATCTCGCACCTGCCGGTGGTGCTCAGCTTCGGCGCGATCAAGGGCGGCATCCGCAACAACATCATCCCTGACCAGGTCGAGATGATCGGCACCATCCGCAGCTTCGACGAGGCCATGCGCGAGGACGTATTCGTCCGGCTGCGCCGCGTTGCCGAGCACACCGCCGCCGCGCACGGTGCCTCGGTGGAGCTCAGCGTTCCGGACCCCAACGGCAATCCGGTCACCGTCAACGACCCCGCGCTGACCCGGCGCATGCTGCCCTCGCTGGCCTCGGTGGTCGGCGCCGAGCAGGTCCACGAGATGGGCCTGGTGATGGGCGCCGAGGATTTCAGCTACTACGCCCGCGAGGTGCCGGCGCTGTTCTTCTTCGTCGGCTCCACCCCGCGCGGCGTGCCGTTGGCCGAGGCGCCGAGCAATCACTCGCCGCATTTCTTCCTCGACGAGGGTTCGCTGCGCATCGGGCTTCGCGCCATGCTCCAGCTGGTCGCCGACTACGGACTGCTGCCCGCCGGGAGCTGAGCCTCCACTCAGGAAATTTCCGTGACCGCCGGCACCCCCGGTGCCGGGCTGGGCGGCGTAAGCTGTAGTGGCCTTCCACTGAAGCGGGGGTACCGTCATGGCAAGACCGAACGATCTCGCGCACTTCGCGATCCATGCCGACGATTGCGAGCGTGCCCGACACTTCTACGAGCGGGTCTTTGGCTGGCACTTCCTGTCCTGGGGCACGCCCGGGGTCTGGATGATCCGCACCTCCCTGCACGCCCCGGTCTACGGGACCCTTCAGCAACGCGAGCATCCGGCGGCCTCGGGCGGCGGCATGCGCGGCTTCGAGTGCACCATCGCCGTGGCCGACGTCAGCACGCTTGGCGACCGCATCGTCAAGGCAGGGGGCAAGATCCTCGCTCCGCCGGCCCTGGTCGAGGGCGTGGGCACCGTCATCCGCTTCGAGGACACCGAAGGCAACCCGGTCAGCGCCATGCGCTACGAGGAGCACCGGCACTAGGGGCGGGACGTTCGGGGAGAAGGTCGGCTCCGGCGCAAACCGGCCGTTCGCCACCGCCCCCGGGCGGGCGAGCTTTTCGTAGGAGCGGACATGGCCGCGACCGCGGAGCTGAGCCCTGGCCGCGGTCCGTGGCAGATCGACGGCGCTTCGCTCGCGGGCATGCCCTCTCCCACAGTCGGGCCTCGTCGCGGTGTCGAGGGCAAGGTCCGCTTCGGGCGCGGGGTGCGTGTTCGCCCCGGCCCAACACATGGGCCGTTTCTCTGTGGGAGTGCCCTTGGGCGCGACCGCGGAGGTGCGCTCCGGCCACGGTCTGTGGTGAATCCGTAGCGCCGCGGTCGCGCCCATGTGCGCTCCTACAGTCGGGCTTCGCTGGGCGTCAGCGAAGGCCCATAGGATGTGCCGTGGCGCACCGATACGGGCGTTCGGACGGTACGCCCGGTGCGGCCAGCCGCACCCTATGAATGTCCTTCTTGCGCCCGAAGCCGCCTTGACCTCAGCCCAGCGGATTCTGCTCGAGGAAGCGGCGCACCTTGGGCACGAACTCGCGGTGCTTCTCTTCCAGCACGTAGTGACCCGCATCGTCCCAGGCGTGCACCTCGGCCTTGGGCAGGGCGGCGGTGAAGCCGTCGAGGAAGTGCCTGTCGAAGACGAAGTCCTGCAGTCCCCAGCCTAGAATCGCCGGGCGGTCGGCAAATTCGGGCAGGCGCTTGCCGGCGGCCTCGACCAACGACCAGGCGCGATCACCGGGGGCGAGCGGGATGTCCTGGACGAAACGCAGGGTGCTGATCCGGTTCTGCCAGCTGTCGTAGGGCGCGCAGTAGGCGCGGCGGACCTCGGCCGGCATCCTGTGCACGACGCCGAAGCGCGCGGCGCCGGCGGCGAAGGCATTGAAACCGCGGATCAGCAGCGCCCCGAGCTTCGAATCGCGGCCTAGGGTCAGCTGCCAGGGCATCTTCTTCGCCGTCGGCAGGGTGAAGGCGGCGGTATTGGTGATCACCAGCCGGCGCACCGCGGCAGCGTGCGACAGCGCCCAGCCGAAACCGATCATCCCGCCCCAGTCATGCACGGCCAGGGTGATGTCACGCTCGATGCCGAGATGCTTGAGCAGGGCGCTGAGGTCATCGACCCGCGACTGCAGGGTGTAGGCGTAGTCGGCGTCACCCGGCTTGTCGGAGAAGCCCATGCCGATATGGTCGGGGACGATGCAGCGGTAGCGGTCGCGCAGGCCGAGCACCAGGTGCCGCCAGTAGTAGGACCAGCTCGGATTGCCGTGCAGCATGACGATGACCTCGCCATCCCGCGGGCCTTCGTCGAGATAGTGCATGCGCAGGCCCGGGCGCACCTCGTGGTAGCGGCCTTCGAAGGGGTAGTCGGGCAGGGACATCGGGCGCGCTCGGCCGGAAGGGGCGCCAAGTATCGGTGCTGGGTCCGCGCAACGGAACCCCGGGCGGCGCGGAGTTCAGCGCTCCGGTGGGGCGACGGGCTCCGCCGCGGGCTTCGGCGATGGCGCAGGCGGCGGCGCCGGCGGCGACACGTTGGCCGACCCGCCCGGCGCGACCGGCTGGCGACGCGTCCAGAGCAGCGCGGCGAGACCAGCCAGTAACGCGGCAAAACCGGCCAGTTTGGCGGCGCGCCACCAGGCCGAGATCACCGCGATGCCCATGCCCAGCACCACCCACTGCACCCACCAGACGCCGGGCGAGGTCATCAGGTTGATCACGAAGCACAGCGCGATCACGCCGATCGCCTTGAACGGCAGGGTGATGGCCTCATGCACGGTGCGCAGCGGGTTCATGGCGGTGTCCTGGCGGGCTGACAGCCATCCCGACGTGGTCAGGCCGCCGACGTGACGGCGCGTAGCGCGCTCGCCCCGCCTTCCGGCCCTGACTTCGGCGTCGAGGGTCTGCTAGGTTCCGGTCTTTCCCCAGACGCCGGAGCCTCCCGCATGCGCCGACTGCTGTCCCTGGCCCCGCTGCTGCTTTGCGCCGCGGCCGCCGCACAGAGCCCGACCAAGCTGCTGCGCTTTCCCGACATCCACGCCGACCGTGTCGTCTTCGTCTACGCCGGCGACCTGTACAGCGCACCCCTGGCCGGCGGCACGGCGGCTCGCCTGACCTCGCACGAGGGCCAGGAACTGTATCCGCGCTTCTCGCCGGACGGCACGAGGATCGCCTTCTCGGCCGAGTACAACGGCACCCGCCAGGTGTTCACCATTCCCGCCGGCGGCGGCGAGCCGCGCCAGCTCACCTGGTACAACGACGTCGGCCCGATGCCGCCCCGGGGCGGCACGGACAACCGGGTGCTCGACTGGAGCCCGGACGGTCGCTGCATCCTCGTGCGGATGAACCGCACACCGTGGGACGAGCGCAACGGGCGCCCCTACTGCGTGCCGGCCGATGGCGGCACCGAATATCCGCTGGCCGTCCCCGAGTCGGGTGGCGCTGCCTACAGCCCGGACGGCAAGTCGCTGGCCTTCACCCCGATCGACCGCGATTTCCGCAGCTGGAAGCGCTACCGCGGCGGTCGCGCCCAGGACGTCTGGACCTATGACCTTGTCGCCAATAGCTCGCGCCGGCTGACCACCAGCACCGCGACCGACCACCAGCCGATGTGGCTTGGAGACGAGGTGTTCTTTGTGTCCGACCGCGCGCTCGGCACGCTGAACCTGTATCGCATGCCGGCCGCCGGCGCGGAGGCGCAGGTCCGCCCGGCAACGGAATTCAGTGACTTCGACGTGCTCTGGCCGGCCGCCGGCCCCGGCGGCATCGTCTTCGAGAAGGGCGGGGCGATCTGGCACTTCGATCCGGCTACCGGCAGCGCCCGCGAGATTCCGATCCGCGTCGCCGCCGATCTGCCCGAGACCCAGCCGCGTTTCGTCGATGCGGCGAAGTTCATCGACTCCTTCTCCCTGTCGCCGGGCGGCGAGCGCGTCGCATTCGCCGCCCGCGGCGAGCTGTTCAGCGTGCCCGCGAAGCACGGCGCGACCCGCAACCTGAGCCTCAGCCCTGATGCCCGCGAGCACAGCGTGAGCTGGTCCCCGGACGGCAAGCGGCTGGCCTTCTTTTCCGATGCCACCGGCGAGTACGAGCTTTACGTGCAGGATCAGGACGGCCGCGCCGCGCCGCGCAAGCTGACCGACGCCGGCGACAGCTGGCCGCTTCCTGCGGTGTGGTCGACGGATGGCAAGCGCATCGCCTTTGCCGACAAGCTGCGCCGCCTGCATATCGTCGACGTCGACGGCGGCAGCCGGCGGCTGGTCGACACCGGCAGCTACAGCGACCTCGACGACTACCGCTTCTCGCCCGATGGTCGCTGGCTGGCCTACGTCAAGGACAACGCCAGCCGTAACAGTTCAATCTGGCTGTACTCGCTGGACAGCGGCGAGCGCCACCAGCTCACAGGCGACACCAGCCGCGAGCGCTCGCCGGTGTTCGACCCCAAGGGACGCTGGCTGTACTTCCTCTCCGATCGCGACTTCAACCTGACCTTCAGCGCCTACGAGTTCAACTTCCTCTACACAAATGCCACGCGGATCTACGCCGCGGCGCTGTCCGCCGAAGGCGCGCCGTTCTACCCGCAGCGCAGCGACGAGGTCGGCGCGGGTCAGGACGGCAAAGGCCAAGACGGCAATGGCAAGTCCGAAGGTCCGACCCGGATCGACATCCCCGGCTTCGCCAGCCGGGTCCAGGCGCTGAAGGTGCCCGCCGGCCAGTACGGCGGCCTGTCGGCGAATGCCAAGGGCGTGTTCTTCGTCGCTGCGGGCAACGGCCGTGGGACCCTTCGCTTCATCGGGGCGGACGACGACGAGCCGAAGGACGTCGCCTCGATCACCGGCTACGCGCTGTCCGCCGATGGCGACAAGCTGCTGCTGCGCCGCGGCACGGAGTTTTCCGTGGTCGAGGCCAAGCCCGATGCGAAGTTCGATTCCGGCAAGATCGACCTCGGCGACATGCAGCTGCGCATCGAACCGCGTCGTGAGTGGCGCCAGCTGTTTGTCGACGGTTGGCGCATCCTGCGCGACGTCTTCTACGAGCCCGGCATGCATGGCCAGGACTGGCCCGCCATTCGCGCCAAGTACGAGTCCCTGCTGCCGCACGTCGCCTCGCGCGCCGACCTCGACTACCTGTTGCAGGAGATTGCCGGCGAGGCCAATGCCGGCCACGTCTATGTCGAGGCCGGCGACCAGGTGCGTGTGGCGCGCAAGCCCGGCGGCCTGCTAGGCGCCGAGCTGGTGCCCGATGCCAGCGGCTATGTGCGCATCGAGAAGATCTTTGCCGGCGAGAACTGGGATAAACAGCGCCGCTCGCCGCTGACCGAGCCCGGCGTCAAGGTGGCCGAGGGTGAGCTGATCCTGGCCATCGACGGCCAGAGCACGCGCGGCGTCGACAACGTATACCGCCTGCTGGAGAACAAGGCCGACAGGCTGGTGGAACTGCGCGTTGCGAAGCGTCCGGACGACTCTGCCGCGCGCACCGTGCGCGTCCACACGATCGACTCCGAGCTCTCGTTGCGCTACCTCGACTGGGTGGCCGAGCGCCGGCGGATGGTCGAGGCGGCGAGCGACGGCCGCATCGGCTACATCCACGTGCCGAACACCGCGGTGGAGGGCAGCCGGGAGATGTTCCAGGGGCTGCTCGCCTACGGCTCGCGCGATGCGCTGATCATCGACGACCGCTACAACGGTGGCGGCTTCATTCCCGACCGCATGGTCGAGTGGCTCTCGCGCACGCCGCTGAACTACTGGAAGCAGCGGGGTCTCGAGCCCAATGCCACGCCGCTGCTCTCTCATCGTGGACCCAAGGCCATGCTCATCAATGGCCTGTCCAGCTCCGGCGGCGACGCCCTGCCGTACTACTTCCGCAAGCTGCAGCTCGGCCCGCTGATCGGTACCCGCACCTGGGGCGGCCTGATCGGCATCCAGAGCGGCAGCAACCCGCGCCTCGCGGACGGCGGCGCGGTTCTGGCGGCGAGTTTCCGCTTTCTCGACACCGAAGGGCGCTGGGCGGTGGAGGACGAAGGCGTGTCGCCCGACCGCGAGGTCATCGATCGCCCCGAGCTGGTCGCTGCTGGCCGCGACCCCTCGCTGGAGGCAGCCATTGCCCACCTGATGGCCGAACTGCAGCGCAATCCGCCCCGGCCGGTCACCGCGCCACCCGCGCCGACGCAGTTCCCGCGGGAATAGGGCGGGCGGCGGGATCGGGCGCGAAGCGGACATTCATAGGGTGCGGCTGGCCGCACCGGGCGTACCGTCCGAACGCCCGTATCGGTGCGCCCAAGGCGCACCCTAGGGGGCTTCGCCGACGCCCAACGAAGCCCGACTGCAGGAGCGCACATGGGCGCGACCGCGGCATGACGTGTTCTCCACAGACCGCGGGCAGAGCGAACCTCCGCGGTCGCGGCCATGTCCGCTCCTACGAAGAGCCCGCCCGATCGGGGTCGGTGGCGAATCTCCGCTTCGCGCCCGAACCGGTCGCGCAGCCTGCCGTTCGGCCCGCTACGCCTCTTTTCGACGCGTGCCCGGCCCCGTGACGTGGATCAGGCTGACTTCTTGGCTGCCGACTTCTTGGCCGGGGCCTTCTTCGCGGTGGCCTTCTTGGTCGCTTTCTTCGCGGGGGCCTTCTTGGCTGCCTTCTTGGCTGGGGCCTTCGCCTCGGCGGCCTTCTTGGCCGGAGCCTTCTTCGCCGCGGTCTTCTTCGCACCGAAGCGACCCCGCGCCGGCTTGGCCGGGGCGTTGGCGAGGATTTCCTGGCATTCCTCAAGGCTCAGCGATGAAGGCTCGCGGTCCTTGGGGATCTTGCCGTTCTTCGCGCCGTCGGTGATGTACGGCCCGTAGCGGCCGTTCAGCACCTGGATGTCGCTGCCCTCGAACTCGCGGATGATCCGGTTGGCGAGGATCTCCTGCTTCTCGCGGATCCGCGCCAGGGCCTCCTCGCCGCTGATCGTGTACGGGTCATCTTCCTTCTTCAGCGAGGCATAGGTGCTGCCGAGCTTGGCGAACGGCCCGAAGCGGCCGATGCCGACGCTGAGCGCCTCGCCGTCGACCTCGCCGAGGGCGCGCGGCAGCTTGAACAGCTCCAGCGCCTCCTCCAGCGTGATGGTGTGCATGCTCTGTCCGCCGCGCAGCGAGGCGAACGTCGGCTTCTCCTCGTCGTCGGCGGTGCCGATCTGGGCGAACGGCCCGTAGCGACCGAGGCGAACGCTGACCGGCTTGCCGCTCTTGGGGTCGGTTCCCAGCTGGCGGGCGCCGGTGGCCTCGCTGCGGTCGACGCTCTGCGCCTTGTCATCGACCAGCGCCTTGAACGGCTTCCAGAACCGCTCCATCAACGGCTGCCACTCCTCCTCGCCGCGGGAAACGGCGTCCAGCTCGTCCTCGAGCTTGGCGGTGAAGTCGTAGTCGACGTACTGGGTGAAGTGCCCGGTCAGGAACTTGGCTACCGCGCGGCCGACGTCGGTCGGTCGGAAGCGGCGGCTGTCGAGGTAGACGTACTCGCGGTTCAGCAGCACCTGGATGATGCTGGCATAGGTGCTGGGGCGGCCAATGCCGTGCTCTTCCAGGGCCTTGACCAGCGAGGCCTCGGAGAAGCGCGGCGGCGGCTCGGTGAAGTGCTGGCCGGTGACGATGCTGTCGAGCGGCACGCTTTCGCCGACGCGCAGCGCGGGCAGCTTGCGGCCCTCGTCCTCGTCCTCGGCCTTTTTCTCGTCGCGGCCCTCCTCGTAGACGGCGAGGAAGCCCGGGTCGACGACCGTGGTGCCGGTGGCGCGGAAGGCGTGGTCCTTGCTGGCCGCCAGCTCCACCGACACGGTGTTCAGCGTGGCGGGGATCATCTGGCAGGCGACCGCGCGCTTCCATATCAGCTCGTACAGGCGCAGCGCATCGGGGTCGAGGAAGGCGGCCACCGACTTCGGCGTACGCAGGGCCGACGTCGGGCGGATCGCCTCGTGGGCCTCCTGCGCGTTCTTCGACTTGGTCTTGTACTCGGTGGCCTGCGGCGGCAGCGCATGCTGGCCGAAGTCGCGGGCGATCACCTCGCGCAGTTCAGACACCGCTTCCTGCGACAGGTGCGTGGAGTCGGTACGCATGTAGCTGATCAGGCCGACCGTGCCCTCGCTGCCCAGGGCCACGCCCTCGTACAGCTTCTGCGCGATGCGCATGGTGCGGCTGGTCGAGAAGCCGAGCTTGCGCGCGGCCTCCTGCTGCAGGGTCGAGGTGATGAAGGGCGGCGCTGGGCGGCGCTTGCGCTCTTTCGACTGCACGTCAGCGACCTGCAGTTTGCCGCCGGCGGCGTCCAGCAGGCGGGTGCGTGCGGCCTCGGCGGTGTCGCCATCGGTAATCGTGAACTGCTCGAACTTGGCGCCATCAAGCTTGACCAGGCGCGCGGCGAAGTTCTGGCTGGGGTGGGCCAGCTGGGCCTCGACGCTCCAGTACTCGCGTGGGACAAAGGCTTCGATCTCCTCCTCGCGCTCGACGATCATCCGCAGCGCGGGGCTCTGCACGCGGCCGGCGGACAGGCCGCGCTGCACCTTGCGCCAGAGCACCGGCGAGAGGTTGAAGCCGACCAGATAGTCGAGCGCGCGGCGTGCCTGCTGGGCGTTCACCAGGTCGGCCGACACCGCCCGCGGCTTGGCCATGGCTTCCTTGATCGCGCGGGGGGTGATCTCGGTGAACACGACGCGCTGCAGGGAGCGGTCCTTGAGCAGGCCGCGCTCGCGCAGGATCTCCGCGATGTGCCAGCTGATCGCCTCGCCCTCGCGGTCCGGGTCGGTGGCCAGGAACAGCGACTCGGCCTCCCTGGCGGCCTTGGCGATGGCGTCGACGTGTCGTTCGTTCTTGTCGATCACCTCGTAGTTCATGGCAAAACCGTTGTCCGGATCGACCGCGCCCTCCTTGGGCACCAGGTCGCGGACATGGCCGTAGGAGGCGAGGACCTGGAAGTCCTTGCCGAGGTACTTGTTGATGGTCTTGGCCTTGGCGGGCGACTCGACGATCAGCAGGTTCTTTGCCATGGGTGGGTTATTCCGGAGCGGGCACACAGGCCACGTGAAAGAAAACGCCCGGGCCCCAGGGGCTCGGGCGTTTTCCTAGTGGAAACACAGGGTCGGAAGAGCTGTCAAGCAAACCGGCGCCGAGCGGGCGGCCGGGGCGGGGGTCAGTGGACAGGCTCGCCTTCGCCGTCAAACATGTGGTTTTCCATCCAGGCAAAGGCGGCTTCCTGCCCGGGCTGGTTGAACAGCACCATCAGGACCACCCATTTCAGGTCTTCGACGTCGATCTGCTCATGGTCCAGCGCCATCGCCCGGTCGAGCACCAGCTCGCGGGAGGTGGCATCCAGCACCCCGTTCTGCTCCAGGAACAGCAGCAGGCCGCGGCATTCGTGGTCGAGCCGGGCAAGTTCAGGATCGGAGAACAGGCGCAGCGAGCCGGGGACCGCGCGCGGAGTGATCGGGGCTTCATGACGCTGCTCGGCGAGCCCGTCGAGCCAGTCGAAGGCCTTGCTGATCTCACTGGGGCTGAAGCCGGCCTGGAGCAGGCTGCCCTGGAGCGAATCGCGATCGCGAACCGCATCCGGTTCTTCGTAGAAGTAGTGTTCGAACAGGTAAAGCAATACGTCCAGTACGGTCTCTTTCATCCACCCTCTGCCTGCGCCGCGGGAAGGCGGCGCGTTGGGGACGTCAGCTGCCGGAACGCGCGTAGCGCCCGTGGATGGCGGCGACGCGTCCCTCCAGTTCCAACACCAGCAGCATGGAGGATAGGGCATCGACGGTCAACCCGGTGCGCTCGACCAGGCGCTCCATGGGCACCGGATCGTGGCCCAGGGCCTCCATCAGCCGCTGGTAGGCCGGGTCGAGGATGCTGGCCGGTGGCTTGGCCGGGTCGGGGCCGGCCGAGTCGAGGCGCTGACGCAGTTTCTGGCCCAGTTCGCGCGCCGGACCGGCGACCGCTGTGAGGATCTCCTGCGCGCTCTCGACCAGGGTCGCGCCCTCGCGCAGCAGGCGATGGCAGCCCCGGGCCAGCGGGTTGTGGATCGAGCCGGGCAGGGCGAAGACCTCGCGACCGGCTTCGGCCGCGAGGCGGGCGCTGATCAGGGCACCCGACTGCAGGGCCGCCTCGACGACCAGTGTTCCCAGCGACAGCCCGACCACGATCCGGTTGCGCTGGGGGAAGTGCTCCCGCCGCACCCCGGTTCCCGTCGGGTACTCGCTCACCAGGGCGCCTTCGGCCGCGATGCGTGCCGCGAGGCGGCGGTTGGCCGCCGGGTAGACCTGGTCGGGCCCGGTGCCCATCACGGCGATGGTCGCGCCACCCGCGTCCAGGGCGGCAGCATGGGCGGCGGCGTCGATGCCGGCGGCCAGGCCCGAGGTCACCACGAGCCCGGCACGGGCCAGCTCGCCGGCAAAATCGGCGGCATTGTCACGGCCGCCCGCGGTCGGGTTCCTGCTGCCGACCACGGCGACTTGCGCATGCCACAGCAGGGCCGGGTCGCCGGCGACGAACAGCGCCGCCGGGGCGCCGTCCAGCGGAGCCAGCAGGGGCGGATAGTCGTCCTCACCGAGGCAGACCAGGTGGTGGGCGGGAGCTTCCAGCCAGCGCAGGTCCTGCTCGACCCCCTGCGCATCGGCGGCGGGCGGCTCGCCGCTGCGGCCGGGTTCCAGGCCCGCGTGCGCCCAGCCGCGCGGCGCCGCGGCGACGGCCGTCTCGGCGCTGCCGAATTGAGCGATCAGGCGCGCGATGCGCCGCGGACCGAGCCCCGGCGTGTGGATCAGACGCAGCCAGGCCCGGGTGCGGGCCTTATCGGCGACGGGCACCGTCCGGCCGGCTCAGAGCCGGCCCGGGGCCCGCAGTTCGTCTTCCAGCCGCGCCTGGCGGATGCCGTCCATGATCAGGCCGTAGCTGACCTTGTCGAAGGTGCGGAAGACCATCACATGGCCGACGAAGTCGTCCGGCATCTGCACCTTGTTCTTCGGCAAGCTGGCGACCAGGTTGTTGCCGTGGCGGATATCGTCCTTGACCACCTCGCCCGGGTGGTAGATCGCGAACACGGTGCCGTTGTCGATGCCGTCGCGGGCGCCGGCGGAAATCGCCACCACGTCGCGTGGGCCTGCGTAGGTTCCGCGGTCGGTGATCGCCAGGATGCGCAGGTGCTCGGGGACCGACTTCGGCGCGTGCGGCATGAAGCTGAGGTCGAAGGGCATGTCCTGCATCGGCATGACCAGATCGCCCTTCTTGACCTCGCTGCCCTCGGCGGAGAGCAGGATGCTGGCCGGATCGCCGTCGCGCATGACGGTGCCGCTGGCCACTTCGATGACCTCCCAGCCGAGCACCTCGAATCCGTTGTCTGAAGCGGCGTAGTAAGCCCACTCGATGCCCGAGGTCTGCGGGGTCAGGCCGTCGCGCGCCGACCAGGGATCGCGGCGCAGGCGCGGGAAGCCGGTGGCCGGCTGCGGGTGCACGGCGAAGCGCACGGTCGGGCGGACGAAGACGACCTTGTCGCCGGGGGCGAAGTCGCCGCCGCGGATGTAGGCCAGCTGGCCGGAGGCGCTGCGCAGGCGGCCTTCCTCGAGCCCGATCACGTAGGGCAGCTTCTCGTGCTCATCGCCCTCGAGGACGTGGGTGCGCTTGAGGAAGCCCTCGATTTCCGACAGCGGGACCGCCTGGATCGGATCGATCGCCTCGCGGCGGATCTCCGGCGAACGCTTGGTGATGCCAAGGCCCGGCCGGCCGCCGGAAAGGTAGGCCAGGCTGATCACGTCACCCGGGTAGATCAGGTGCGGATTCTCGATCTGCGGGTTGGCCTGCCAGATCTCCGGCCACAGCCAGGGTTCATTGAGGAAGCGTGCGGCGATGTCCCAAAGGGTGTCGCCCTTCTTGACCACGTAGGTGTCGGGGTGGTCGGCGCGAAGCTCGACCGCCATGACCCAGCCGCCGAAGGTCAGTGCCGCGGCTGCGACAACCGTAAGAAGTTTTTTAAGCATGGCGGGTAACCACCTGTTTCCCCGGGCAGGTTGCTGGCACTATAGCCCAAAGAATGGGCCGACAAAACATTCCTGACGGGGCAGGGGCCCGGGCTTGCCGCCGGTTCACCCGCAAAGCGCTACACTCCTCGCCCCAAACCCTTGAAACGCGGGCCCCGACCCGCATCTGACCGTCATGGCCCTGCTTCCCATTCTTGAATTCCCCGATCCGCGCCTGCGCACCCGTGCGCGGGAGGTTGTCGAGGCCGACTTCACGCCCGATTTCCAGCAGCGCATCGACGACATGTTCGAGACCATGTACGACGCCCCGGGCATTGGCCTGGCGGCCAGCCAGGTCGACTTCCACCTGCGCTTCATGGTCATCGATGTCAGCGAGGACCGCTCCGAGCCCTTCGTGTTCATCAATCCGCGGATCACCGCCCACGCTGGCACCCAGGTCTGCCAGGAGGGCTGCCTGTCGGTGCCCGGCATCACCGCCGACGTCAAGCGCCACGACCGCATCACGGTCAGCGCGCTGGACCGCCAGGGCAAGGCCTTCGAACTCGAGGCCGACGGCCTGCTGGCGGTCTGCATCCAGCACGAGATGGACCACCTCGACGGCAAGCTGTTCGTCGACTACCTCTCGCCGCTGAAGCAGGAGATGGTTCGCCGCCGTCTGTCCAAGCAGCGCCGCGCCCACGCGGCCTGAGTCATGGCCCTGAGGGTCGTTTTTGCCGGCACGCCGGAGTTCGCCGTGCCGTGCCTGGACGCCGTGCTCGGTACCGGCGCCGAGGTGCTGGCCGTCTACACCCAGCCTGATCGCCCCGCGGGGCGCGGCCGCCAGCCGCTGGCCAGCCCGGTCAAGCAGCGGGCCGAGGCCGCGGGCATCGAGGTGCGCCAGCCGCAGACCCTGCGCGATGCCGATGAACAGGCCGCCCTGGCCGCCCTGCGACCGGACCTGATGGTGGTCGTGGCCTATGGCCTGCTGCTGCCGCGCAAGGTGCTCGAGATTCCCCGCCATGGCTGCTGGAACGTGCATGCCTCCCTGCTGCCACGCTGGCGCGGCGCGGCGCCGATACAGCGCGCCATCGAGGCCGGCGATGCGGAAACCGGCGTCTGCCTGATGCAGATGGAACGCGGCCTGGATACCGGCCCGGTCCTGCTTGAGTCGCGCACGCCGATCAGCGAACAGGACACCGGCGGGAGCCTGCATGACCGGCTGTCCACGCTCGGCGCAGCGGTGCTTGCCGAAGGCCTGGCGGGCCTGGTCGCAGGCCGGGAGCTTGAGGCCCGGCCGCAGCCCGAGGCCGGGGTCACCTACGCCCACAAGCTGGACAAGGCCGAGGCGCGGCTGGACTGGTCGGGCAGCGCAGAGGCGCTGGCCCGCCGGGTACGTGCCTTCCATCCCTGGCCGGTGGCCGAGGCCGAACTGGCGGGTGAGCGATTGCGCATCCATGCCGCCGAGCCGGTCGCGGGCTCGGGCGTGCCGGGCAGCCTGCTGCCGGCGCCGCGCGGCTGTCTGCATGTGGCCTGCGGCGACGGGGCGCTCAGCCTGCTCCGCGTCCAGCGCGCGGGCGGCAAGGTGATCTCGGCCGCCGACCTGGTCAACGCCCGCCGCGAGTTGCTGGCCCCGCGCTGATGGCCAAGCCCGGGGTCCTGGTCCGCCAGCTCGCGGCCGAGGCGCTGGCCGAGGTGGTGGGCGACGGGCGCTCGCTGCGCGCGGTGCTCCCCGAGCCCCTGCGCCGGCTGGCCGATCCCCGTGACCGCGCCCTGCTCGAGGCCATGCTGTTCGAAGCCTGTCGCTGGCAGCCGCGTTACGAGCGCGTGCTGGCTGGCCTGCTCGACCGGCCCCTGCCGGCAAAGCAGCGTCGGATCCAGGCCCTCCTGCTGGTCGGTCTGGCCCAGCTGGAGGCGCTGAGGATGGCGCCGCACGCGGTCATTTCCAGTACCGCCGAGGTGGCCCGGGCCTGGAAGCAGCCGGGCATGGTCGGACTGGTCAATGCGCTGCTGCGCCGCTGGTGCCGCGACGAGGCCACGATCGCCGCGCGGTGCGAGGCCGATCCGGTCGCACGCCTGGCCCATCCGCGCTGGCTTATCGAGCGGATCCGCAGCGACTGGCCGGAGCAGGCGGAAACGCTGTTGGCTGCCAACAACCGGCCCGGCCCGCTCTGGCTGCGCCTGCATCCGCGGGCCGGCAGCGTCGAGGATTACCTGCGCGCCCTGCAGGCCGAGGGCATCACCGCTGCGGCGGGTCCGGACGGCTGGCCGCGCGCGGTCTGCATCGATCCACCGGTCGCTCCCGAGCGTCTGCCAGGCTGGTCCGAGGGCCAGGTCGCGGTGCAGGACGCCGCGGCCCAGGCGGTGGCCACGGCGCTGCCGCTTTCGCCGGGCCTGCGCGTGCTGGACGCCTGCGCCGCGCCCGGCGGCAAGACGGCCGCCCTGCTCGAGGTCGAGCCGGCGCTCGACCTGCTGGCGCTCGACCGCGATCCGCAGCGCCTGGCGCGGATGCAGTCGGGGCTGGCCCGCCTCGGTCACGCGCCGGTGATGCGTGCGGCCGACGCCGCGCGGCCCGGGGACTGGTGGGACGGCCGCCCGTTCGATCTTATCCTGCTCGACGTGCCCTGTTCGGCCACCGGGGTGATCCGTCGCCAGCCGGACATCAAGCTGCATCGCCGCCCGGCCGATATCGACGCACTCTGCGCTCAGCAGGCGGCCCTTCTGGAGGCGGCCTGGGGGCTGCTGGCGCCTGGCGGGCGGTTGCTCTACACCACTTGTTCCCTGCTGCGCGAGGAGAACGCAGGCCAGATCGAGGCTTTTCTGGAGCGGCACGCCGAAGCCGAGCGGCTCGCCTTGCCCTCGCACCTCGGGCACCCTTGCGGATCGGGACGGCAACGCCTGCCGGGGGAGCAGCAGATGGACGGTTTCTTCTATGCCGCGCTGGGCAAGCCGCGCTAGCGCCGCCGCGGTGCTCCTCGGCCTTGTCGGCTGCGCCGGCGAGACCCCGGACCGCGCCCGCATCGCCTCGGCCACCTTGCGCGATACCGGCGCCGGCTGGGTGCTCGAGGTCGAGCAGCAGCTGCGCTTTTCGCCAACCATGCTCGAGGCCCTGTCCAACGGCATCCCACTGCGGCTTGCCTACACCCTGGACTGTGCCCCCTGGCGCGGTGGCCACGCCATTGAGCTGCGCTACGCCCCCCTGCAGCGCGCCTACACCGTGCAGCCCAGCGGCCAGGAGGCGCGTCGCTTCGGCCGCCGCAGCGCCATGCTGTCGGCCCTGGACCGGGTCCGTCTGCCGCTGCCCGAGGCGCTTCCGGCCGATTGCCCGGGCGGCGTCCGGGTGGTCCTCGACCTGACCGGTCTGCCCACCCCGCTGCGCTTTCCCGCGCTGCTGCGTCCCGAGGACTGGCGGATGGTCTCGCCCAAGGCGTCATGGCAGGCCGCGGCTCGCTGATCCCGCGCATCGGCTGGGCGGTGCTGGCGCTGGCCCTGCTGGTGCTGGTGCTGACCGCGCTGTACCTCGCTGCCGACGCGGAGGGACTCGGTGCCGGGCTGGCCCGCTGGTACCCCTTCGTCTTCATCGGCGCCGCGGCCGCCCTGCTGCTGCTGGCGGGCGCCATCCTGCAGCGGCTGCGGCGACTGCGCCGGGCCCTGCGCGAGCGTCAGGCCGGGGCGCGCCTCAATCGCCGCCTGCTGGTCCTGCTCCTGGTTCTCGCGATTCCGCCTGTGCTGCTGGTCTACGGTTTCTCGGCGCGCTTCATCGGCGCCACCGTCGACAGTTGGCTGCGCGCCAACAGCGCCGAGATCCTCGGCGAGGCGCTGCGCGTCGGCCGCGCCCTGCTCGACGAGCGCCGCGCCCTGGCCGAGCGTGATGCTGCGAGCCTCGCCGCCGAGCTCGAGGGGCTCGACCCGCTCGACTGGCAGTCGGCCATCGATCGCGCCCTGGACCGCTTCGACGCCGCGCAGATCGCGCTGTTCTCGCGCGATGGACGGTTGCTCGCACTGGCGGCCGCCGAGCCCAGCCTGGTCATCGCTGACCCGCCACCCGACGAGCTGCTGCTGGTGCTGCGTGAGAGCCGTCGTGCAGTGGCCTCCGAGCCGGCTGGGGAGGGCCTGCAGCTGCGCGCCCTGAACGCGGTTGGCTCAGGGCCCGGGGCCGCCCACCTGCAGATCCTGAGCCGGCTGCCGGAGAGTTACGCCCAGGGCCTGCTGCGGGTCGAGCAGGGCATCGCCCAGGCCCGCCAGGCGGCCTTCCTGCGCGACTCGCTGAAGCTGGCCTTTGTCCTGATCCTGAGCTTCGTCCTGCTGCTCTCGGTTCTGCTCGCGGTCCTGCTCGCCTTCGTCCTGTCACGGCGCCTGGTGGCGCCGATCGGCCAGCTGGCGACAGCGACTGCGCGGGTCAGCGAGGGCAACTACGCGGTGCGCCTGGAAGAGCTGGCCCGCGACGACGAGCTGGCCTTCCTGATCAGCGGTTTCAACCGGATGCTCGGCGACCTCGACGCGGCCTCGGAGCGGGCGCGCAGCAGCCAGGCCGAAACCGAGCGCCAGCGCGCCTACCTGGAAACCGTGCTGCAGCGTCTTAGCAGCGCGGTGCTGGTGGTCGACGACGTCGGCATCCTGCGCAGCGCCAACGCCGCGGCGACCGAGTTGCTCGGCCCGCCGGCGGTGGCTGGCGGCGCGCTGGTCGATCTTGGCGCCGCCTCGGCCCAGGGCAGCGCGCTGGCCAGCCTGGTCCAGTCGCGCCTTCGCGATGACAGTCAGGAGTTTGGCGTGGAACTGGCCAGCGACGCCGCCGAC
This sequence comes from Pseudomarimonas salicorniae, assembly GCF_023156535.1. Taxonomy (GTDB): domain Bacteria; phylum Pseudomonadota; class Gammaproteobacteria; order Xanthomonadales; family Xanthomonadaceae; genus Pseudomarimonas; species Pseudomarimonas salicorniae. The sequence continues at coordinate 134,298 of NZ_JALNMH010000013.1, forward strand.
GGTCGTCATCTGTGGCTGGTGCGAGGCGCCCGCCTGCCCGACGGCAACCTGCTGGTTGTCGTCGACGACACCACCGACATCGATCGCGCCCGCCGCGACGCCGCCTGGGGCGAGGTCGCGCGGCGCCTCGCCCACGAGGTGAAGAATCCGCTGACCCCGATCCAACTCGCCGCCGAACGGCTGCGGCGCCGCGTCCTGCCGCATCTGCAGGGCGCCGAGGCTGACGTGCTCGACCGCGCCACCCACACCATCGTCGCCCAGGTCGATGCGCTGAAGACCCTGGTCAACGCGTTCAGCGACTACGCCCGGGCGCCGGTGCTGCAGCGTCGCCCGGTCGACCTGCCGGCGCTGATGGGCGAGGTGGCTGAGCTGTACGCCGGAGACCCGCGGATAAGCCTCGCTGTCGTGGCGAATCCCGGTCTGCCAGCGGTCACCGCGGATGCCGGGCGGCTGCGCCAGGTACTGCACAATCTGGTCAAGAACGCTCAGGAGGCCGGCGCCGCTCGGATCCGCCTTGGTGCTGGACTGGATGCCGATGGCAGTGCGGTGGAACTGGTGGTGGAGGATGACGGTCCGGGACTGCCCGAGGGTTTCGATACCTCCTGGTTCGAGCCCTACCGCAGCACCAAGCCGAAAGGCACCGGTCTGGGCCTTGCCATCGTCCGCAAGATCGCCGAGGAACACGCCGGCGGCCTGCAGGCCGGCCGCTCCGGATCGCTTGGCGGTGCCCGTTTCAGCCTGCGCCTGCCGCTGGCTCCGCCATCGCGCTGAGCAGGCCTGCGGGTTCCAGCCGCTGCTCGCCGTGGCGCAGCCAGCCCAGACACGGCGAGGCCATGCGGCTGCGCAGACCGACCTCATAGGCCCCGGCGTAGTCGAGGTCAGGATCCACCGAGTTGCCGATCCAGCCGAGCAGCCGGGCCCCGTCGGTGCGTATCGCCCGCTCGCTGAGCAGGGCGTGGTTGATGCAGCCAAGGCGCAGGCCGACCACCAGCACCACCGGCAGGTCCAGCTCGCGTACCAGGTCGGCCTGCATCAGTTCGGCGGATAGCGGTGCCATCCAGCCGCCGACGCCCTCGACCAGGACCAGCTGGGCCATCGCCGCAAGGCGCGCATGGGCGGCCAGCACAGGCGCCAGCGACACATCGATCCCGGCCTCGCGGGCGGCGATCTCCGGCGCGGTCGCCGCGGGCAGGGCAATCGGGTTTACCGTCGCGTAGTCGGGCCCGGAGGCGCCGGCGGCGAGCAGGGCGAGGGCATCCTCGTTCTGCCAGCGGCCGTCGCGCCATTCGCAGCCCGAGGCCAGCGGCTTCATGCCCATGGCGCGCCAGCCGGCGGCGCACAGGCCGCGCAGCAGGGCGCTGCTGACCGCGGTCTTGCCGGCCCCGGTGTCGGTACCTGTGATGTACAGTGAAGGGCGATCCATTCGCGGCTCACTACCGTTCGTTGCGTTGTCGATCGCGGCTGCCGCGCCGCGGACGGCGAAAGAAAGTAAGGGATATTGATCGATGTTTTCCAGTTCAGCGCTCAGCGGCAGCAAGCCGGAGCAGTATGCCCAGCTGCTTGCCCAGGCCCGCGCCCTGATGCACGGCGAGCCCGACCGCATCGCCAACGCCGCCAACCTGTCCGCGCTGGTCTTCCATGCCCTGCCTGATCTGAACTGGGTCGGGTTCTATTTCCACGATGGCAAGGAGCTGGTGGTCGGGCCGTTCCAGGGCCATCCGGCCTGTGTACGCATCGCCTTGGGCCGCGGCGTCTGCGGCACCGCCGCGCAGACCCGTCAGACCCAGCGGGTCGACGATGTCGACGCCTTCCCGGGCCATATCCCCTGCGACTCGGCCTCGCGCTCCGAGCTGGTCGTGCCGCTGTTTCGCGGCGAGCAGCTGATCGGCGTGTTCGACCTCGACAGTCCGGTCAAGGCGCGCTTCGACGCCGAGGACCAGGCCGGCCTCGAGGCGATCGCCGCGGCCTTCGTCGAGAGTCTGGGGGCGTCGGAATGAGCGATCGCGGCAAGCTGCTGAACGTCGGTCCCAAATCCACCGCATGGCTGCGCCAGGTGGGAATCCGCACCGAGGGCGAACTGCGCAAGGCCGGCGCGGTCGGCGCCTTCGTCAAGGTCAAGCGTGCCGGCTTCCGTCCCAGTCTCAACCTGCTCTACGCGCTGGAAGGCGCCCTGACCGGCTGCCACTGGCAGCAGGTGCCAACCGAGCGGCGCGCGCAGATGCTCGAGGATGTCGAGGCCGCCGAAGCGGGCCTGCCGCCACCGCGCGGCCGCGCCGCGGGTTTCGCCCAGCCGCCGGCTCCGGTCAGCGACGTGACCGAGGAGTTCCAGGCGGAAATGGAGGCCGAGTCGGGCGACGAGGACGCCGACGGCCGGGACTAGGGGAACGGCCTACTGCCGCCGCGGCAGTTGGACGATCATCCGCGCGCGCAAGGCCTCGACGCTCTCGCCCTCCGGCGGCTTGACGCTGCCGAGGTCGATGCCCAGCGCGGCGGCATCGGTCTCGTCCAAACCGTCCCAGGCGCGAAATTCGGCGTCCAGCAGCGCATTGCGCGCGCTGTCCTCGGAGTCGTAGGGCAGGGTGCGGCCATCGCAGTCGAACACGCTGGCGGTGCCGGCCTCCAGCAGGTCGAGGCGCGCCCAGACCAGGGCGCTGCCGAGGCTGGCGATCCACCACTCGCTGTGCACGACGCTCACCAGGCCACCAGCGGGAGCAGCACCAGCCCGGTGCCGATCATCCCGATGATGAAGCACCAGCAGAGGATCTGCGCCGGCGTCGCCAGCCCGGTGATGGCGCGGTCGCGAGTGGCGCGGAAACCGCCGAACACGATCCAGTGCAGGAAGCCGGGGGCAAAGGCGTGGGCCCCATGCCGAATGCCGCGGTCGCGGGCCTGGACAAAGCTCAGCGGGCCGAAGATCACGTATCCGGCGATGCCGGTGATGGCAAGCCCGGTAGTGAACAGCAGCAGGAACATCAGGGGGGTGGACATGGAAACCTTCCGAAGTCGATCGCCAGCAAGCTGGCCCCTACAGCACGCATTGTAGGAGCCAGCTTGCTGGCGATCCGGTGAACGCTAGAACTCCGCCGAGCCCGGCGCGCGCGGATAGGCAATCGCGTCGCGGATGTTGGACAGCCCGCAGACGTAGACCACCAGGCGCTCGAAGCCGAGGCCGAAGCCGGCGTGGGGCACCGTGCCGTAGCGGCGGAAGTCGCGATACCAGCCGTAGTGCGCGGGGTCGAGGCCGAACTGCGCCATGCGCTTGTCCAGCACGTCGAGACGCTCCTCGCGCTGCGAGCCGCCGATGATCTCGCCGATGCCGGGGGCGAGCACGTCCATGGCGGCGACGGTGCGGCCGTCGTCGTTGAGGCGCATGTAGAAGGCCTTGATGTGCTCGGGGTAGTTCATCACCACCACCGGACGACCGACGTGCTGCTCGGTCAGCCATCGCTCGTGCTCGGTCTGCAGGTCGAGGCCCCACTCCACCGGGAAGTCGAACTTGTGCCCGGACTTCTGCAGCAGGCTCACCGCGTCGCTGTAGTCGATGCGCTCGAACGGCGCGTCGATGAAGGCCTCAAGGCGGCTGATGGCGTCCTTCTGCACGCGCTCGGCGATGAAGGCCATGTCGTCGGCGCGCTCGTCGAGCACGGCGCGGAACAGGTACTTGAGGAAGGCCTCGGCGACATTGGCGTTCTCGACCAGGTCGGCGAAGGCGATCTCCGGCTCGACCATCCAGAACTCGGCAAGGTGCCGCGTCGTGTGGCTGTTCTCGGCGCGGAAGGTCGGGCCGAAGGTGTAGACCTTGGAAAGCGAGAGGCAGAACGCTTCGACATTGAGCTGGCCGGAGACGGTGAGGAAGGTCTCCTTGCCGAAGAAGTCGCGCGAGAAATCCACCGCGCCCTTGTCGGTCCGCGGCAGGTTGGCCAGGTCCAGCGTGGACACGCGGAACATCTGCCCGGCGCCCTCGGCGTCCGAGGTGGTGATGATCGGCGTGCTGATCCAGTAGTAGCCGTTCTCGTGGAAGAAGCGGTGCACCGCCTGCGACAGGCAGTGACGGATGCGGGTGACCGCGCCGAACAGGTTGGTGCGCGGGCGCAGGTGGGCCACTTCGCGCAGGAATTCCAGCGAATGCGGCTTGGGCTGGATCGGGTAGGTCTCCGGGTCTTCGACCCAGCCGACCACCTCGATGGCGCTGGCCTGCATCTCGAAGGCCTGGCCCTGGCCCTGCGAGGGCACCAGGGTGCCGGTCGCGATCACGCCGCAGCCCGAGGTCAGGCGTTTGACCTCGCTCTCGTAGTTCGGCAGGTCGGCCGGAGCGACAATCTGGATCGGCGAAAAGCACGAGCCGTCGCTGAGGTTGACGAACGACAGGCCGGCCTTGGAATCGCGCCGCGTGCGCACCCAGCCGCGCACCGTGACCTCTTGTCCCTCGCGACCGGCCCCGGACAGGGCCTCGCGTACCGAAAGCAGCGACATGTTGAAACTCCGGGCGCCGGCGCCCATTTGCGACCAAGGGGCGCGATGATAGCGGCGTCACCGCCGCCGGAACAGGCGCCGCTAGAATAGCCCCCGTTGCGGCCTGTTCAGCCCACCCGGCCGAGGATGGAAGCCATGAGTATCAGCCTGACCCCCCAAGCCGCCGCCCGCGCACGCCAGTTCCTGTCCGACCAGCCAGGCGCGCAGGGCCTGCGCTTCGGCGTCAAGCGCACCGGCTGCTCCGGCTGGGGCTACGAGGTCGACGTCGCGCACAGCATCTCGCCCGAGGACAGCGTATTCGAGGCCGACGGCGTGTCCGTGGTGGTCGACGCGCAGAGCCTGCCCCTGGTGGACGGCACCCGGATCGACTTTGTCCGCCAGGGCCTGAACCAGGTCTTCGTTTTCGAGAACCCCAATGCGCAGGCCGCCTGCGGCTGCGGCGAGAGCTTCACCACCGAAGCCGACGCCGTCCCCGGCTGAGCAGGGCCCCTGCGTTGCCGATCCGGTCGCCGCGCCCGGGCCGGCTCTTGGGTTGACCGGCATCGTCCCCATTGAAGGGACTCCCGCGTTCCGATGAGCTGCCCATGGCCGAGTCCTTTCACGCCACCACCATCGTCTCCGTCCGCCGCGGCCAGAAGGTCGTCGTCGCCGGTGACGGCCAGGTGACGCTCGGCAATACCGTGGTCAAGGCCAATGCGCGGAAGGTACGCCGGCTCGGCAATGGCCGCGTGCTGGCGGGCTTTGCCGGTGCCACGGCCGACGCCTTCACCCTGTTCGAGCTGTTCGAGGCCAAGCTGGAGAAACACGGCCAGCTGGTGCGCGCCGCCGTGGAGTTCGCCAAGGACTGGCGCACCGACCGCCGCCTGGGCCGGCTGGAGGCCATGCTCGCGGTGGCCGACGCCGAGGCCTCACTGATCATCTCCGGCAACGGCGACGTGCTCGAGCCCGAGGATGGCCTGATCGCCATCGGCTCGGGCGGCCCCTTTGCCCTCGCCGCCGCCAAGGCCCTGCTCAAGCACACCGAACTCGGGCCCCGCGAGATCGCCGAGGAGGCGCTCACCGTCGCCGGCGATATCTGCATCTACACCAACCACAACCGGGTGGTTGAAGAATTGTGATTCGTGATTGGTGATTGGTGATTCGAAAGGGCGGTCTGCGGTACATGCCTCTTTTGGTGTCCAGTCGCAGACACGGATCCAGTGCTGACAGCGTCTTTCGCTGTTGACGAATCACGAATCGCGAATCACGAATCACGAATCACCAATGACGGATCACATGTCCTCACTCACTCCCCGCGAAATCGTCGACGAACTCGACCGTTACATCATCGGCCAGCAGGAGGCCAAGCGCGCGGTGGCGATCGCCCTGCGCAACCGCTGGCGGCGCATGCAGCTCGAACCCTCGATGCGCGATGAGGTGACGCCGAAGAACATCCTGATGATCGGGCCGACCGGAGTCGGCAAGACCGAGATCGCCCGTCGCCTCGCGGCGCTGGCCAATGCGCCGTTCACCAAGGTCGAAGCAACCCGTTTCACCGAGGTCGGCTACGTCGGCAAGGACGTCGAGCAGATCATCCGCGACCTCGCCGATACCGCGGTCAAGATGTTCCGTGAGCAGGCCAAGACGCGGGTCCGCAGCCAGGCTGAGGAGCGCGCCGAGGAGCGCGTGCTCGATGCGCTGCTGCCGCGCCGCCAGGGCGGGAGCGTGGGTTTCACCACCCTCGACGCCGGCAGCGGCGAGGTGCAGGGCGGCAGCGAGGAGACCCGGGCCAAGCTGCGCCGCCAGCTGCGCCGCGGCGAGCTGGACGAGCGCGAGATCGAGGTCGACGTCAGCCAGAGCATCGGGGTCGACATCATGGCCCCTCCGGGCATGGAGGAGATGGGCCAGCAGCTGCGGCAGATGTTCAGCCAGCTCTCCGGCAGCAAGTCGCAGAAGCGCACGATGAAGATCCGCGCCGCCCTGCCTCAGCTGATCGAGGAAGAGGCCGGCAAGCTGGTCAACGAGGACGAGATCCGGCAGACCGCGATCACCGCCTGCGAGCAGAACGGCATCGTTTTCATCGACGAGATCGACAAGGTGGCCAAGCGCTCGGAGGGCTATGGCGCGGATGTGTCCCGCGAGGGCGTGCAGCGCGACCTGCTGCCCCTGGTCGAGGGCTCGGCGGTCAGCACCAAGTACGGCATCGTGCGCACCGACCACATCCTGTTCATCGCTTCCGGTGCCTTCCACCTGGCCAAGCCCTCGGATCTGATTCCCGAGCTGCAGGGCCGCTTCCCGATCCGCGTCGAGCTGGCCGCGCTGACCCGTGAAGACTTCCGCCGCATCCTGCGCGAGCCGCACAACGCGCTGACCCTGCAGTATCCGGCCCTGATGAAGACCGAGGGCGTCAGCCTGGAGTTCACCGACGACGCTGTCGACCGACTTGCCGAGATCGCCTTCGAGGTCAACGAGCGGCAGGAAAACATCGGCGCCCGACGCCTGCATACGGTGATGGAGCGACTGCTCGAGCAGCTCAGCTATGAGGCGCCGGACCGAGATGGCGACAGCGTGGTCGTCGACCGTGCCTATGTCGACGGCCAGCTGGACGGGCTGGTGCGGGACGAGGATCTGTCGCGGTACATACTTTGAGGGCTCAGGGCCTAGGGGCTGGGGCTCAGGAAGAGCGGGAGCGGGCCGGGCTCTGCTCCTCCCCTTGCGTTGCTTGGCGCCGTAGGGGGAGGTTGGGAGGGGGTTGGGCCACGGTGGCCGCCATGGGGTCTGCGCGGATCACGACCCCCTTTGCTGCCGGCGCCAGCGCCGTCAACAACGGCGTGGCATGCTGAGGCCGGCTCCGTTCAGGCTCTGAACAGTACGTTACCGCGGGGCGCGAACCTTTGATGAGGATCGTGGTCGCAGCCCCACCCGCAGTGAGAAGGAGTTCCCCGATGCGTCTGCGCACGCTGTTTCCCGCCACGCTTGGCCTGCTGGTTCTGGCCGGCCAATCCATGGCCGCGCCGCCGGCCGACCTGGACCAGCGCGTCAAGCGCTTTGTCCAGGCCGCCAACCAGCATGATGTCGAGGCCATGGTCGGCGCGGTCGAGCCCGGCTTTCGCTGGATGCATGTCGAGGGCGAGCGGATCAGCGTCGAGGTGGTCGGGCCCGACCAGCTGCGCTCCTGGTTGGAGGGTTACTTCCGCACCACGCCCAGCGCACGCTCGACGCTGGGGGCCGTCCAGGTCGACGGCGCCTACGCCAGCACGGTGGAATTCACCGAGTACCTCGGCGAGGGTGACGTCATGCAGCGCCAGTCGGCGACCTGCGTCTATCAGTTCAGCGAGGCCGGGCTGATCCGCAACGTCTGGTACTTTCCCGCCCAGGAGGCCGCCGCCGCGGAGCCCCCCGCGGTCGCGCCGTGAGCGCCGTGCGGGTCGAGCGCCTGGTCCTGCACCAGCGCTCCCGGAGCCTGGAGGTCGGATTCGACACCGGCGAGGTGTTCCACCTGCCCTGCGAGTACCTGCGGGTGAACAGCCCCTCGGCCGAGGTCCAGGGCCATCACCCCAGCCAGCGGGTCCTGGTCGCCGGCAAGCGCGAGGTCAACATCGTCGGTATCGATCCGGTGGGCCAGTATGGGGTCCTGCTGCGCTTCGACGACGGCCATGACACCGGCATCTTCAGCTGGGAGACCCTGTACCGCCTGGGCCGCGAGCAGGCCGAAGCCTGGCCGCGCTATCTGGCCGAGCTCGAGGCCCGCGGGCTGGAGCGTTAGGCGCGCCGGCGCTCCTCTCCGCTGTGTTCGATTTCGGCTTCGCGCTGCTCGCGGCGCCGGCGGCGGTCAGGCGTCGGACGCCAAGTGCAGCGGCAGCGGGTGACATCGCAGCCCAGCTCGCCAAGGTCGATGGCTTCGCGCGCCAGCACGTGCTGGCCGAGCCGGCCGCGGGTGTTGTCGCAGTGCGGATCCGGGCGCAGTCGCCACAGCGAGTCGCCCCTCACGCCGGGCAGGCGGCCCGGATGCAGGATCTGCTGAGGCAGACGCGGCCTGGGCCGCGCTGCGGGAATCGGTCGCGCCGGTGCGAGGGCGCGCTTGAACAGCAGCAGGGCCAGCAAGGCCGCTGCGGAAAACCACCAGATCATGAAGTCCTTCCCCAAGGAGATCGACCCGAAGGATAGCCGGATCTCCCGCTGCCTGCAGCCGGGACTCTCCTCAGGCCGGCGCGGCGGCGCGCAGCATCTCGACGTGGGGGATGCCGTCCTCGTCGTAGGGCGGCGAGGCCACGGCGAAGCCAAGGCTTTCGTAGAACGGGATCAGGTAGGCCTGGGCGCCGATGCGGATGGGCAGCCCCGGGAAACGCTGCGCGCAGGCTTCGATGCCCCGGCGCATCAGCGTGCGGCCGAGGCCACTACGGCGCGCGCGCAGCGAGGTCGCCACCCGGCCCAGCGCCGGCTCGGCGAAGGACAGGCCAGGGGCGAGCACCCGCAGGCAGGCCAGGATATCGCCGGCGGCGTCCTCGGCGAACAGCTGCCAGACACCCTCCAGCAGATCCTTGCCGTCGAGGTCGAGATAGGGACAGGTCTGCTCGACGACGAACACCTCGGCGCGCAGGCGCAGCACCCCATAGGCCTTCTCGGGGGGCAGCGAGCGGAATGGCTGGCAGGTCCAGCGCAGCTTGTCGGGCACGGTCATCGCGGCATGGTAGGGCAGGGCGTCACGGCGCGAAATCCGGCCAGCGTCGGGTTTCGGTGATAATCCTCCGCATGGACGAGAACACGCCCCCCAAGCCCGCAAGCGATCTGACCCATTTCGGTTTCCGCGACGTTCCGCTGGCGGACAAGCAGAAGCTGGTAGGCCAGGTCTTCAGCTCGGTCGCGCAGCGCTACGACCTGATGAACGACCTGATGAGCCTTGGCATCCATCGCGTCTGGAAGCGCTATTTCGTCGCGACCAGCGGGGTGAAGCAGGGCGATCGCGTGCTCGACCTCGCCGGCGGCACCGGCGACATCGCGGCCCTGCTGCATCCGCGCGTCGGCGAGCGCGGCGCCATCGTGCTCGGCGACATCAATGACGCGATGCTGCGGGTCGGGCGTGATCGGCTGATCGATCGCGGGATCGTCCGCGGGCTGGAGTTCGTGCAGATGAATGCCGAGGCGCTGCCATTTCCGGACGCCAGCTTCGATCTGGTCACCATTGCCTTCGGCCTGCGCAACGTCACCGACAAGCCGCGCGCCCTGGCCGAGATGCGCCGCGTGCTGCGCCCCGGCGGACGGGCCCTGGTCCTGGAGTTCTCCGAGGTGCAGCCGAAGTGGTTCCGGCCGATCTACGACTTCCACAGCTTCCGGGTGCTGCCGCGCCTCGGCCGGCTGTTCGCCGGTGACGCCGACAGCTACCAGTACCTTGCCGAGTCGATCCGCAAGCATCCGCCGCAGGAGCAGCTGAAGGGCATGATGAGCGAGGCCGGCTTCGAGCGCTGCGACTACCGGAATCTCAGCGGCGGCATCGTCGCGATCCACTCCGGGCATGCGGTCTGAGCGCCGCGCCTGACACCTTGTTCCACCGACCGACCCAGCGGGCCTGCCGATGAACGAGCACGAGCTGTCTTCCGATCGCCTGTCCGGCCTGGACGCCGCGACCGCCACCGATCGGCTGCGCCGCCTGCGGCCGGAAGACGCCGCCGAGCTGCTGGCGCAGATGCCGGTTGGCCGCGCATCGACGGTACTGGCGGCGATGCCCGAGGACTTCCGTCGCGCCATCCTCGAGGTGGCTCCCCCGGGCACCGACTGGACCGACGCCCAGAGCTACCCCGCCGGCAGCATCGGCCGGCTGCTCGAAGATCCGCCGGCGATCTTCCTTTCCGGCACCACGGTGCGCGACGCGATCGAGGCGATGCGTTCGCTGATCCGCAAACGGATGGTGGTCTATCTGTTCGTGGTTGACGGTGCCGAGCGCCTGCTGGGCGTGGTCGCCTTCCGCGAGCTGCTCTACGCGCGACCCGAGCAGACCCTCGACGAGGTGATGATCGACCGGCCGTTCACCCTGCATCCGCGGACGCCGATGGTCGAGGCCATGCGCGAGGTGGTGACCAAGCACTTCCCGGTCTATCCGGTCTGCGAGGACGACGGTCGCCTGGTCGGCCTGGTCCGTGGCCAGGTGCTGTTCGAGCAGCAGGCCTTCGACATCAGCGCCCAGGCCGGCGCGATGGTCGGCGTCGAGAAGGAGGAGCGCCTTGCCACGCCGTTCTCGCGCAGCTTCCGCTTCCGCCACCCCTGGCTGCAGATCAACCTGCTCACCGTGTTTGCCGCAGCGGCCGTGGTCGGCTTCTTCGAGGACGCAATCGACCAGCTGGTGGTGCTGGCCCTGTTCATTCCGGTGCTGGCCGGCCAGTGCGGCAATCTCGGGGCGCAGTCGCTGGCCGTGGTGCTTCGCGGCATGACCCTCGGGGAGCTGCGCTCGCTGCCGGTGGGCCGGCTGCTGCTCAAGGAGGGCCTGCTCGGTCTGCTCAACGGGGTGATCACCGGGGCGGTCGCCGCCACCGCCATGTTCGTCCTCGCCCACGGCAAGGACCCGGCTACCGCCCTGCCGCTGGCGCTGGCGACCTGGGTGGCCATGTCGCTGGGCTGCGGTCTCTCAGGCGTGGCCGGCGCGGCGATCCCGGTGGCCTTGCGCCGGGCTGGCGCCGATCCGGCGACCGCTTCGGCAATCCTGCTCACCACCGCGACCGACGTGGTCAGCATGGGCCTGTTCCTGGGCCTGGCGGCGTTCCTGGTCTTGTGACGCGGGGCGTCACGATGCGGTGCAGCATGTGTTTTGGGCGGGGAGGCGCGTAGCATGGGCGCCCAGCGCGGTGCGCTGAATTCGGTGGGGAGGGAGGAACCCGCTTCGGCTCAGCCGGAGCGGGTTTTCTTTTTCCGCGGGTCCGGAACGCGACGATGAGCGTGAGTCACGGCGAACTGTGCGACTGGGCCGATGCCCGGATCGCCGAGCTGGAGGCGGTGCCGCCGGGTTGGCGCCACCGCCTGCGGCGTTGGCTCTGGGCCAGTGACTACCTGTTCGACCAGCTGCGCCGGCATCCGGACTATTTCGAGCGCCTTGCCGCGCCGCCTGCCGCGCTGAAGCTCGACCCCGACACCCCGGACGCCTGGGGCGCCGCGCTGCGGCGTTTCAGGCACCGCCATTCGCTGGCCCAGATCGCGATGGATCTCGACGGGGCCCCGGTTGAGCAGGTCTTTGCGCGCACCAGCTGGGTGGCCCGGCACTGCGCCCAGGCGGCCCTGGCTGCCGCTGCCGGGGAAATGGCTGCCCGGCACGGCGCGACCCGGCGTCGGGATGGCCAGCCTCAGGGGCTGCAGGTGTTCGCGCTCGGCAAGCTGGGCGGCATCGAACTGAATTTCAGCTCGGATATCGACCTGGTCTTCGCATTCGCCGAGGGCGGACAGAGCGACGGGCCACGGCCGCTCGACCATGACCAGTATTTCCAGCGCCTTGGCCAGCGCCTGATCCAGTTGCTCGGCGAGGTCGGCGCCGAGGGCTTCGCCTACCGCGTGGACATGCGCCTGCGCCCCTTCGGCAAGGCCGGTCGGCTGGCCCTCTCGGCCAACGCGATGGAGCAGTACTACCAGCGGGACGGCCGCGACTGGGAACGGTACGCGTGGATCAAGGCGCGACCGCTGGCCGGCGATGTCCTCGCGGCCGAGGAACTGCTGCGCACCCTGCGCCCGTTCATCTACCGCCGCTATCTCGACTACACGGCCTTCGAGGGCCTGCGCGAGATGAAGTCCCTGATCGATGCCGAGGTGCAGCGCCGCGACCTCGCCGGGCACGTCAAGCTGGGCCCCGGAGGCATCCGGGAGATCGAGTTCGTCGTCCAGCTGCAGCAGATGATCCGCGGCGGACGTGAACCGGCCCTGCGCACCGCCAGCCTGCTGCCGGCCCTGGACGCACTCCAGCGCAGCGCCCACCTGCAGACCGAGGTTGCGCAGCGCCTGCGCTCGGCCTACCGCTTCCTGCGGCGACTGGAGAACCGCCTGCAGATGCTCCGCGACGAGCAGGTCCACGAGCTGCCCGAGGATGCTTTCAGCCGTGCACGGTTGGCGCTGGGGCTGGGTTTCCCGGACTGGGCAGCGTTATCCGAGCGGCTGGAGGCCCACCGGGCGGTGGTCCGAGAGGAGTTCGATCGGGTGTTCGTCGCCCGTGAGCGGCGCAGCGGGCGCAGCGACTCCGCCCTGCGCCAGTACTGGCAGCAGATCGGCGGCGAAGCCAGCGCCACGGCCCTCACCCAGGCCGGCTTCGAGCGCGCCGACACCCTGCACGTCCTGCTCGACCAGTTGGCGCGGCACAGCGCGGGTGGCGCGATGTCGGCCCGCTCCCGCGACCGCCTCGACCGGCTGATGCCCGAGGTGCTGACGGCGGCTGCGGCCAGCGCACATCCCGACCGCACGCTTGAGCGCCTGGTGGACCTCCTGCAGTCGGTGCTGCGCCGGCCGTCCTACCTCGCCCTCCTCGACGAGCAGCCGGCTGCGCTCCAGCGTCTGGTCCAGGTGATGGGGCGCTCGGCCTTGCTCGCCGAGCGGGTCAGCCAGCATCCGATCCTGCTCGACGACCTGCTCGACGCGCGCAGCGGCAGCGGCGGGATCGATCCCGAGCATCTGCGCGGCGAGCTGGATGCGATCCGCCGGCGCCACGCCGGCGACGTCGAGGGGACCCTGCAGTCCTTCAACGAGCTGAAACAGAGCCTGGCCTTCCGCCTCGGCCTGGCCTCCCTGTTCCGCCAGGCCGAGGCGCCGCAGGTGGCGGCCGACCTCGCCCAGCTTGCCCAGGCCCTGATCGAGACCCTGCTGCCGCTGGCCATCGCCGACCTGGCGCCGGCCCATGGTGTGCTTCCGGGTCGCTCGGAGGATGCCGGCCTCGCCGTGGTGGGCTATGGCAGCCTTGGCGGCGAGGAACTGGGCTTCGGTTCCGATCTTGACCTGGTCTTCCTCTACGACGCCGACGCCACCGGCGCCAGCGATGGACCGCGACCGCTGGAATCGACCCGCTACCAGCTGCGGGTGGTGCAGAAGCTGCTCGCCATGCTGTCGACGCTCACCGCCGCCGGGCGCCTTTACGAAGTCGACCTGCGGCTGCGTCCGGACGGCGCCAAGGGACTTCTGCTGACCAGCCTGCAGAGTTTCGCTCTCTACCAGCGTGAGCGAGCCTGGACCTGGGAGCACCAGGCTCTGGTGCGGGCACGGCCGGTGGCCGGCGCGCGCAGTGTCATGCGCCGTTTCGAGGCCATCCGCAGCGAGGTGCTGCAGCGGCCGCGCGATGCGCAGGCCCTGCGCCGCGATGTGGTCTCCATGCGCCGTCGGATGCGCGGCGAACTGGATCGCGGTCGCGATGGCCTGTTCGACCTGAAGCAGGGCGAGGGCGGCCTGGTCGACCTGGAGTTCGCCCTGCAGGCCGCCGTGCTGGGGCAGGCTGGCGCCCACCCGGACCTGGTCTCCCGGCGCGCCACGCCCACGCTCATCGAGGCGCTGAGGCGTCTCGACCTGCTCCCTGCCGAGCTGTCCGATGCGCTGACCCTGGCCCATGCGACCCTGCTGCAGCGCGCGCTGGACTGCACCCTGGACGCCCGGCCACGCCTGGTCCCCGATGACGCAGCACTGGACGCGCCACGGGCGGCCATTGGCCAACTCTGGCGGCGTTTCGGGCTGGGTGACCCGGGCGACGGGGGCGCCATCTGAAGGCCGCTTTCAGGCGCGCTCCGTTATGCTCCCCGGCCCCGAATAGAACCCGCTGCGATGATCGAACACGCCCTGCTGTTCACCCTTGGCCTCGTCCTCCTGCTGCTCGGCGCCGACAATTTCCTGAAGGGGGCTTCTGGCCTCGCCCTGCGCTACGGCATCAGCCCGTTCATCGTCGGCCTGGTGATCGTGGGTCTGGGCACCTCGGCGCCAGAGCTGGCGGTGAACCTGTCGGCGGTGGCCCGCGATCGCTACGACCTCGCGCTCGGCAATGTGGTCGGCAGCAATATCGCCAACGTCGGCCTGATCCTCGGCATCTCGGCCATGGTCGCGCCGTTGGTGGTGCAGATGCGCCTGGTGCGCGTCGAGGGGCCGCTGATGGTCCTGGTCTCTGGCGCATTGTGGTTGCTCTGCCTCGACGGGCTGCTGGGCGGTTTCGACTCCTTCCTGCTGATGGCCGGCTTCGTCGGCCTGATGTGGCTGCTCTGGCGCAGCGCGCGGGAGGAGCCCAGCGAGGTCCAGGCCGAGCTCGGCGAGCTGCCCTGCCGCGAGGTCTCCCTGCCCAAGCTGATTCTGCGCCTGGCCATCGGTCTGGCCATCCTGCTGCTCGGCGCCGACCTGATGGTGGACTCGGCGGTGGCCCTGGCCCGCGCCTGGGGCTGGAGCGAGCTGCTGATTGGCCTGACCGTGGTCGCCATCGGCACCTCGCTGCCGGAACTGGCCTCCTCGCTGGTCGCGGCCTGGCGCGGCCAGACCGACATCGCGGTGGGCAATGTCGTCGGCTCCAACCTGTTCAACATCCTGCTGATCCTCGGGGTGACCTCGACGATCAAGCCGCTGCCGGTGTCGGCCGCCATGTTCGATGTCGAACTGCCAGCCATGGCGGGTTTCGCCGTGCTCGGCTATTTCCTGATGCAGCGATTCCAGCGGCTGTCCAGGGTCTCCGGCGCCGTGCTCTTCGTGCTTTTCGTCGGCTTCACCGCCTGGCAGGCCTGGGCGGCGATCGTCTGAGCGGATTCAGCGGTCGCCTTGCTCAGGCTCGGTGCGCGCATCGGCCGGCGCCTTGGGCCGCACGCTTGGCTCCAGCGCCATCGCCGCCTTGGCCAGCAGGTGGGCACTGATCGGCGCGGTGAGGAAGACGAACAGGGTGATCAGCAGCTCGCGCAGGCCGATCTCTCCGCTGCTGGCGAAGCGATGCAGCATGGCCGCGATCAGGACGCCGCCGACGCCCAGCGTGCTCGCCTTGGTCGGGCCATGCAGGCGACGCAGGAAGTCGGACAGGCGAAGCAGGCCGAGCGAGCCGACCAGGGCGAAGAAAGCGCCTGCGGCGAGCAGGGCGATCACCAGGACTTCGAGGACTGTGCTCATTCCATGATGTCCCGGCGGATGATGAACTTGGCCAGCACCACGGTGGCGACAAAGCCGAGCATGGCGATGATCAGCGCGGCCTCGAAGTACATCGAGGTGTCGAGCTTCATGCCGAACAGGATCAGCAGGGCCATGGCGTTGACATAGAGCGTGTCCAGGGCCAGCACGCGATCGGTGCTGGCAGGGCCGCGCAGCAGCCGGACCAGTGCCAGCAGCATGGCCACCGCGAAGGCAAGGATGGCGAGGTCGATGGCAAGGTTCATGTAGGGAAGATCTCCAGCAGCGGGCGCTCGTAGCTCTGCTTGATCTGCGCCACCGTGCCCTCGGCATCCTCCAGGTTCAGGCAGTGCACCAGCAGGTATCGCCGGTCCGGGGTGAGGTCGCAGGAGAGCGTGCCCGGGGTCATGGTGATGATGCTGGCCAGCGCGGTGATGCCGTAGGTATTGCCGAGCTCCAGCGGAATCCAGACGAAGCCCGGGCGGATGCGCGACTGCGGGCCGAGGATCAGCCGCGCGACCTGGATGTTCGAGACCACGATGTCGCGCAGCACCACCAGGGCCAGGCGCGCCATGACCATCGGTTTGCCGGGCATGCCGCGCCGCTCGCGCAGGCGGTCGGTGAACATCGGCACCAGCAGGGCCAGAAGGATGGCAAGCAGGGCGTGGGCCACGGACAGCTCGCCGACCAGCAGCAGCCACACCGCGACCATCACGACGGACAGACGGATCGAGTTGAGAAAGCGCGGCTTCACGGGCCGACCTCCTGGTGTTTCACCGGCACCGCCTCGAGCAGTGCGGCGCGGTAGCCGGCCGGTGCCAGCAGCTGCTGGGCGCTGTCGGCGGTGTAGCGGAGCACCGGGCCACCGAATGCGACAAGGCCCAGCCCGGCGACCAGCAGCAGGCCCACTGCCGCCCATTCGCTGGGCCGGGCGGGTTTGGCCCGGCCATCGGGTTCACCCTCGGGCGCCCGCCAGAACAGCTGACTGCCGGCATTGGCCAGCGCGATCAGGGCGAGAAGTGAGCTGATCAGGATCAGCGGCCAGGCCCACTGCGCGGTGGCCTCGGGCATCGCGGCAAGCAGGGCCAGTTTGCCGATGAAGCCGGCGAGCGGCGGCAGGCCGACGATGGCGACCGCGGCGATCGCGAAGAGGATCCCGAGCGCGGCGCGCTGGAGCAGGTGGTCGAGCTTGCGCAGGCTGTCGCCGGCGCCGTGACGCTGCCGGCGCAGCATGTCGGTGATCAGGAGCAGCGCCGCTGCGGCGAAGCTGCTGTGGATCAGGTAGTACAGGCCGGCGCCCAGCGTGCCCTCGAGGTTGACCGAGATGGCAATGAACAGCGTGGCCGCCGAGCCCACCACCAGGTAGGCGACCAGCGTGCGCAGCCGCGGGGCAGCCAGGGCGCCCAGCGCTGACAGGGCAAGCCCGATTCCCGCTGCCGGCAGCAGCCAGGGCCAGATGTAGCCGGCGAGGGGGCCGGCTTCGGCGCCGAACATCACGCTGTAGACCCGAAGCACCGCGTAGACGCCGAGCTTGGTCATCACCGCGAACAGGGCGACCACCGGGGCGGGCGTGCGGGTGTAGGTCTCCGGCAGCCACAGGGCCAGCGGAAACAGCGCCGCCTTGGCGCAGAAGACCACCAGCAGCAGGCCGCCGGCGGCGGCGATCCAGGGCAGGTTCTCCGCTGGGGCCGTCGCGATGCGCTCGGCCAGCTCGGCCATGTTCAGTGCGCCGAGCAGGCCGTAGAGCAGGCCGACCGCAAACAGGTACAGCGTCGAGGCGGTGATGTTGAAGGCCACGTACTGGATGCCGGCGCGCAGCCGGGCCCCGCGGCCGCCGCTCAGCATCAGCCCGTAGGAGGCGATCAGCAGCACCTCGAAGAAGACGAACAGGTTGAACAGGTCGGCGGTGAGGAAGGCGCCGTTGAGGCCGGCCAGCTGGACCTGGAAGAGGGCATGGAAATGCGGAGCGCGCTTGTCCCAGCCCGAACAGGCATAGAGCAGTCCGGCAAGGCCGAGCACCGCGGTGGTGATGAGCATGATCGCGGCCAGCCGGTCGACCGCCAGGGCGATGCCGATCCGGGCCTCCCAGTTGCCGAGCAGGTAGACCGCGATCTCGCCGCTGCCGGCGCGCTGCGCGAGCAGGCCGGCGATCACCACAAGGGTCACCCCCGAGGCAAGTCCCAGTACGCGCTGCAGGGCGATGCCGCGCTTCTCCAGCAGCACCAGCGCGCCGGCGACCAGCAGGGGCAGCACGATCGGCAGGACGGGCAGATGGGCGCTCATGCCTGCGGCCCCTTCGGCTCGCGGCCGTCGACGTGGTCGGTGCGGGTATCGGCACGGGCGCGGATCGCCACCACCAGCAATACCGCCGTCATGGCGAAGCTGATCACGATCGCGGTCAGCACCAGCGCCTGGGGAAGCGGGTCGGTGTGGTTGGCCAGGGTCGGATCGAGGGCCTTGTCGATGATCGGCGGCTTGCCGATGACCAGACGGCCCATGGAGAAGATGAGGACATTGACCGCGTAGGAGAGAAGGGTCAGACCCAGGATCACGTCGAAGGTGCGCGCGCGCAGCAGCAGCCACACTCCCGCGGCCGTGAGTGCACCGATCGACGAGGCCACAGCGAACTCAAGCATCAGAACGCCTCCTTGCGCTCACGGACATGGCCGAGCATGGCGATCGCCAGCATGCAGGCACCGAACACGACCAGGTAGACGCCGATATCGAAGAACATCGCGCTGGCGAAGGGCACCTCGCCAAGCAGCGGAATATCGACGTAGCGGGTATGGCTGGTCATGAACGGGTAGCCGAAGGCCCAGCTGGCCAGCCCGGTGAAGGTCGCGATCAACACGCCCCAGCCGATCGGGCCGCGGTAGTCGAGTCCGATTCGTGGCTCCACGTACTGCATGCCGGAGAGCACGTACTGCAGGAGCAGCGGCACCGACAGGACCAGGCCGGCGATGAAGCCTCCGCCCGGCAGGTTGTGTCCGCGCAGGAACAGGTAGACCGAGACCAGGATGGCCAGCGGCAGCAGCACCCGGCCGACCACGTTGGGAATCGGCAGCGGGTCGGGTGCGCCGGGAACGACGATGTCGGGGATCAGCCGTGCCTTGCGCAGCAGGGCGTGGCAGACGAGGCCGGCAACGCCGAACACGACGATCTCGCCCAGCGTATCGAAGCCGCGGAAGTCGACCAGGATCACGTTGACCACGTTGGTGCCGCCACCCTCGGGCTTCGAGCGCAGCAGCATCTCGCCCGCCACCGTGGCGTGCGGCTGGGTCAGGATGTAGTAGACGAATACGGTCACGCCGATGCCGGCGAGCAGGGCGATCAGCGCGTCGCGGAAGCGGCGCCGCAGCGGTTCCTCGACCGGGCTCTCGAGGGGCAGGTAGTTCATCGCCAGCAACACCAGCATCACCGTCACGACCTCGACCAGCAGCTGGGTGAGCGCGAGGTCCGGCGCAGAGAGCAGGACGAAGCCCAGACTTACCAGCAGGCCGATGGCGCCCACGGTGATGAAGGCCTGCAGGCGCTGGCGGCGCAGCTTGAGCACGGCCACCACCGAGGCCAGCAGCATGCCCCAGAGCAGCCAGCCGGCGGGTGGCAGGGGTTGGCCGCCACCCAGGCGCCCCATCTCGCCGTGCCAGAACGGCGCAAAGCCCATGACCAGTGCGGCCAGCACCGACCAGCCCAGGAAGCGCTGGAGGCTTCCGTTGTCGAAGCGGTCCACGACCCAGTCGGCGATGCGCTGTACGCCATCCAGCTTCCAGTGGAATACGCGGCGGCCCAGCGAGGACTTCACGTCGGCATACAGGTGGGTGAAGCGGCGCAGGCCGAAGTACAGGGCGATGCCGCCGATGACGCCGATCAGGCTCATCAGCAGCGGCAGGTTGAAGCCATGCCAGATCGACAGACTGTACTCGGGCACGCGATCACCCAGCACCCCGACCGCCGCCGCGTGCAGCACCGGCCCGATGGTGATCGCAGGCGCGATGCCGACCAGCAGGCAGATCACCACCAGCGCTTCCACCGGAATGCGCATGAAGGTCGGCGGCGAATGCGGCTGGTGGGCCATGTCTTCGGGATTGCCGCTGAGCAGGGCGTCATGGACGAAGCGCACGCTGTAGGCGACGCCGAACAGCCCGGCCAGCAGGGCCGCGACGCTGACCCCGATGCGCATGAAGTCATGCTGTTCGATGTCCAGCGCCAAGGCGAAGAACATCTCCTTGGAAAGGAAACCGTTGAGCAGCGGGATGCCGGCCATGGCCATCGAGGCGATCAGGGCGAGGATGGCGGTGTAGGGCATCACCCGGATCAGCCCGTGCAGCTTGCGGATGTCGCGGGTGTGGCACTCGTGGTCGATGATGCCCGCGGCCATGAACAGCGAGGCCTTGAACGCCGCATGGTTGAGGATGTGGAACAGCCCGGCGACCACCGCCAACGGCGTCGACAGGCCGAACAGCAGGGTGATCAGGCCAAGGTGGGAGATGGTCGAGTAGGCGAGCAGGCCCTTGAGGTCATGCTGGAAGATCGCGTGCCAGGCTCCGACCAGCAGGGTCGCCGCGCCCACGCAGGTCACGGTGTAGAACCAGAACTCGCTGCCGGCCAGCGCCGGATGCATGCGGGCCAGCAGGAACACGCCCGCTTTCACCATGGTTGCCGAGTGCAGGTAGGCCGAGACCGGGGTCGGCGCGGCCATCGCGTGCGGCAGCCAGAAGTGGAAGGGGAACTGCGCGCTCTTGGTGAATGCGCCGAGCAGGACGAGACCGCAGGCCCACGGGTAAAGCGCGTGGGCGCGGATCATCTCGCCCGAAGCCAGCACGACATCCAGTTCATAGCTGCCGACGATGCGGCCGATCAGGATCATTCCGGCCAGCAGCGCCAGCCCGCCGGCGCCGGTCAGGGTCAGCGCCATCTGCGCGCCCTCTCGGGCGTCGCTGCGGTGGAACCAGTAGCCGATCAGCAGGAAGGAGCTGATCGAGGTCAGCTCCCAGAAGATCGCCAGCAGCAGCAGGTTGCTGGCCAGCACCATGCCGAGCATGGCGCCCATGAACAGCAGGAGGAAGGAGAAGAAGCGCGGCGCGCTGTCCTTCGGGTCCAGGTAGTAATGCGCGTAGAGGACGATCAGCCCGCCGATGCCGAGCACCAGGCCGGCGAACATCCAGGCCAGGCCATCCAGGCGCAGGCTGAAGGCGAGGCCGATCTGCGGCATCCAGTCGTGGAAGGCGCGCAGCGTGCCGCCCTCGTCCAGCACCGTGGGCGTCAGGATCGCCAGCAGCAGGAGGCCGCCCAGCGGGGCAAGCCCTGACAGCCAGGCGATGGTTCGCCGGGAAGCCTTGTGGGCCAGCGCGACAACGAGGCTGAGCAGGAAGGGCAGCGCGAGGAGCAGCTCGAGCATGGTCAGTGTCAGCCTGGTCGGGTCGTCCGGGGGCGCGACAGTGTACCCGACGGTCGTCGACGCCCGATCAACCCAGGACCGTCGCGCAGACCACGGTAATGACGAGGATCGCCACCAGATTCACCACGACCCCGTGCCGCATCATGCTGCGACCGTCGACCATCCCCGAGCCGAAGACGATCGCGTTGGGTGCCGTCGCTACCGGCAGGATGAAGGCGCAGCTCGCGGCCAGTACGGCCGGCACCATCAGCAGGGCGGGGTCGATGCCAGCGGCCTTGGCAGCTGCAGCCAGCAGAGGCATCAGCAGGACCGCGCTGGCGGTGTTGCTGGCGATCTCCGAAAGCAGGCTGACGGCGAGGGCGATCAGGAAGATCCGCAGCACGAGCGGCGCGTCGACCACGCCCTGCAGTTCCGCCGCCAGCCAGTCGGACAGCCCGGAGCTGTCGAAGGCCGTGGCGAGTGCGATGCCGCCGCCGAACAGGATCAGCGCGCCCCAGGGAATGCGCTCGGCGGTTTCCCAGGTCAGCAGCTTTCGACCTTCGCCGCTCGGCAGGGCAGCCATCAACATCACGCCGAGCAGGGCCACGCTGGCGTCGTTGGCCTGGGGAATGCCGAGCCAGTCCTGCCAGCCGCCGAACGGCTCGCTGCGGGTGACCCAGGCCAGCGCCACCAGGGCGAACACCGCCAGAACCCGACGTTCCGCCGCCCGCCACGGTCCGAGCGCGGGCAAGGAAGCCGGCGGCGTATCGCCCAGGCCGCGGGCCAGCCACAGCGCGGCCAGCGGCAGCAGGAGCAGCACGGTGGGGATGCCGAACACGGCCCAGTCGGAGAAGCCCAGCGATGCGCCGGTGGCCTGCTGGTAGACCTGCATGAAAACCAGGTTGGGCGGCGAGCCGATCGGCGTGCCGAGGCCGCCGATACTGGCGCAGTAGGCGATCGCCAGCACCAGCGGCGCAGCCAGCCGCGGATCGCGGTAGTCGCGCAGCACGGCCATCGCCACGGGCAGCAACATCAGGGTGGTGGCGGTGTTCGAGATCCACATCGAAATCAGCCCTGCCGCCGCGGCGAATCCGAAGATCAGCGAACGACCGCTGCGTCCGCCGAACAGTCGCACCATCATCAGGGCGAGCCGCCGATGCGCCCCGTTTGCCTCCAGCGCGGCGGCCAGCATGAAGCCGCCGGCCAGCAGCAGGATGAGGGGATGTCCGTAGCTCTGCGCGATCTGGGTCGGAGTCAGCACGCCGACCAGCGGGAACAGCGCCAGCGGAAGCAGGGCGGTGACCGCGTGGGGCAGCGCCTCCAGCATCCACCAGGCTGCGCAGCAGGCGGTGATGGCGACGGTCCAGACGATCGGCGCGGGTTGGCGCCCGTCCAGCCAGAGCAGGGCCAGCACGGCGAGGGCGGGACCGCAGGCCAGGCGCCAGGCCCGCGGCGTGGACGGAAGGTGCGAAGGTGACATGGGCCGCAGACTGCGGCAGCGGTCAGCAGGGTGGCAAGCCCCTCGGGAGGATGCAGCGGGCGCCCGGCGCTCTGCCGGACTTAACGGGCTGTTTGTTCGCGAATGCTGCAGTGCAGCATGGCATTGAGCTTCTTAATGGATCAGCTTTCGTTAAAACGGCGTTGCATTCGGCAAAGTACGGTACCTATGATAGCCGGGCAGCATCACCCCCGATTTCCGCCACAAGGAAACGATCATGCAGGCTCGACTGACCCTGTCCCTTGCGCTTGTCTCGCTGCTTCTCGCGGCGTGCAGCAGTTCCAGCAACAGCCCCCGCGCCGTGGACACCCCCCCCGCCCTGAACAACAACGGCTCGCCGGTCACCGGTGTGATCACCGCGGTCTTCAGCCCGTCCACCGGGGCGATCCCGCTGCCGAACAACCTGCTGCTCTCGGGCACCACGGATCTCACCCTGAATCCGCCGGTCGCCAACCCGAACAACTTCGGCGACCCGCTGGTCGCGATCAGCGCGCTGGATGGCTGGAGCACCACGGCGCCCTGGACCATGAGCTTCAGCGCGCCGCCGGCCCCGGCCAGCGTCGTGCCCGGCCAGTCGATCCGCATCCTCGAGGTGCAGCTGAACGCCCCGGGCGGTGGCGTGGTGGGTGTGGTCCGCGAGCTGACCCCCGGCACCGAGTTCGCCACCGCGGTCGTTCCCAGCGACCCGACCGGGCGTACCGTGGCGATCATCCCGACCCGGCCGCTCAAGCAGCTGACCACCTATCTGGCCCTGGTCACCGACCGCATCACCGATGCACGCGGCAATGACGTGACCCCGGACCTGACCTACTTCCTGACCAAGCGCACCACGCCGCTGTGCGTCGGTGGCGTCAGCCAGGATCCGCTGGTCGACAATGCGACGGCCTGCGCCCTCGAGCCGCTTCGCCGACTGACCAACTCGCACCTTGGCGCCGCCCAGGCCGTCGGCATCGACCCGGCCGACGTGGTGGTGTCCTGGACCATGACCACGCAGAGCATCACGCCGGTGCTCCAGGCGGTCCGCTCGCGGGTGCAGCCGGCGCCGGCCCAGGTCTTCCCGACCGGCCTCACCACTGCCGCCGCCGGGCTGCCGCCGGTCGCCGACATCCACGTCGGCTTCATCGCGCTGCCCTACTACCTGGTGCCGCCCTCGGCCTCCAATCCGACCGGCCCGCTGACCGGCTTCTGGAAGGCTGCGCCGGGCGCCTACGTGCCGCCGTTCAACCAGTTCGGCCTGAGCCCGGCCTCGACCAACATCACCGCCTACAACCCCTTCCCGGTGGCCAACGCGACGGTGCAGGTCCCGGTGCTGATGACCGTGCCGAACGCGGCCTCGGGCCGGACCAAGCCGGCTTCCGGCTGGCCGCTGGTGATCTTCCAGCACGGCATCACCCGCAACCGCACCGACGCCCTGGCCATTTCGGCCACGCTGGCGGCGCAGGGCATCGCGGTGGTGGCCATCGATCAGCCGCTGCACGGCGTCTCGCCGGGCAACCGCGACTTCTCGACCACCTCGCCGTTCTACATCTCGTCGGCCAATCCGCTGACCGCGCCGCTGTTCGCGGCCGGCGTGCGCGAGCGCACCTTCGACGTCGACTACATCAACAACAGCACCGGCGCTGCAGGCCCGGATGGCGTGCCGGACCCCTCGGGTACCCACAACATCAACCTGTCCTCGCTGCTGACCTCGCGTGACAACCTGCGCCAGGCCGTGGCCGACCTGTTCGTCGTCGCCGCCACCGCACCGCGTCTGGATATCGACGGTAATGGCGCAGGTGACTTCGACAGCGCCAAGATGAGCTTCGTCGGCCAGTCGCTGGGCGCGATCGTCGGCACCCCGTTCATCGCCCTCGAGCCGACCGTGAACATCGCCACCCTGTCGGTGCCTGGCGGCGGCATCGCCCGCCTGCTCGACGGCTCGCCGACCTTCGGCCCGCGCATCCGTGCCGGCCTTGCGGCGGCCGCCGGCCTGCAGCCGAACACCCTGGCCTACGACCAGTTCATGGGCGCGGCACAGCAGGTGACCGATTCGGCCGATCCGATCAACTACGGCTTCGCCTCCGCGCAGAACTCCATCCTCCTGCACGAGGTGGTGGGCGGCGGCAGCGTGCTGCCCGACCAGGTGATTCCGAACAGCGTCCCCGGCGCGCCGCTCTCCGGCACCGAGCCGCTGATCCGTGCCCTCGGCCTGCCGACCATCACCAGCACCACCCAGGCCGCGAATGGCGTGCGTGGCGCGGTCCGCTTCATTGCCGGCGACCACGGCTCGCTGCTGAGCCCGGCCGCTTCGGTCCCGGCCACGGTGGAGATGCAGACGCAGATGGCCAGCATGGCCGCCACGTCCGGCACCACGGTGGTGGTGACCAACACCTCCGTCATCCGTACCCAGTAAGCGCATCGAGGAACCGACAATGAACCACAAGATTCAGCTGTCCCGTTCGTCCTCGGTGGCTGGCCTGCGCGCTCCGCTCGCGCTGGCCATCGCCGCGGGGCTGATCGCTCCCGCCGCCCAGGCCTTCGAGTTCGAGCTCGGCGCCGCGCGAGGCTCGATCGACACCACGGTGTCTTACGGCGTCACGACGCGCATGGAAGACCGTGACGACAACTTGGTCGGCAAGGCCTTCTTCAATCCCGCCCTGGTCGCGCAGATTGCCGCCCTGCAGGCCCGTGGCCAGTACCTCGAGGCCCAGGCCCTGCAGGTCGCTGCCCGCGGCCGCTTCTCGGCCAACCGTGATGACGGCAACCTGAAGTACGACGACGGCGACATCATTTCGAACGCCTTCAAGATCACCAGCGAAGGCACGCTGAACTGGGACTCGGGCGGCGCCTTCGTCCGCGCGACCTACTTCTACGATTTCGAGAATGCCGATCGCAATGACCTCACCGAGGCGGCCAAGGACCTGATCGGCGAGCGCTTCCGCCTGCTTGATGCCTTCGTCTTCCACAACTTCACCTACGGCGAAACCGGCAACGGCACCCTGCGCCTGGGCCGCCAGGTGATCAGCTGGGGCGAGAGCACCTTCATCCAGAACGGCATCAACGTGATCAATTCGGTCGACCTGTCCGCGCTGCGCGTGGCCGGTGCCGAACTGAAGGAGGCGTTCCTGCCCCTCGACGCCGCCTGGGCCTCGTTCTCGCTGAGCGACAGCCTGTCGCTCGAGCTGGCCTATCTGCTCGAGTTCGAGGAGATCGAAGTCGACGCATCGGGCACCTACTTCAGCTCGAATGACTTCGCCTCGCCGGGTGGCACCTACGTCATGCTCGGCTTCGGCACCGTGCCGCAGCCGGTGAATGACCCGTCGCTCTACTACGACGTCTGCTTCTCGGGTCCCGCAGGCTTCGGCCGCAGCGACACCGGCCTGCCGGCCTCCCTGGTGGCGGCAGGCTGCTCGGGTTCGTTCCCGCGCGCTCCGAACAACAACGCGAAGGACAACGGCCAGTACGGCGCGGCCCTGCGCTACTACGCCTCGGAGTTCTTCGACACCGAGTTCGGCTTCTACTACCTGCGCTATCACAGCCGTCTGCCGGTGCTGTCTGGCATCTCGGTCACCAGCTCGGCCTCCAACAGTGGCCGATACTTCGTCGAATACCCCGAGGACATCAACCTCTACGGCATCAGCTGGAACACCACCATTCCCGGTGGCTGGGCCTTCCAGGGCGAGATGAGCTACCGCGACAACATGCCGCTGCAGATCGACGACGTTGAGCTCCTGTTCGCCGGCCTGTCGCCGCTCAACGGTCTGATTCCGCAGCCGGGGCTGCGATTCCGCAGCCAGCTTGGCCAGTACGGGCCCGGTGAGTACATCCAGGGCTGGGATCGTCACGAGGTCAGCCAGCTGCAGGCGACCTTCACCAAGCTGATCGGCCCGGGCAACTGGCTGGGGGCGGAGCAGGTCGCCGTGGTCGCCGAAATCGGTGGCACAAAGGTGTGGGACCTGCCCGACCAGAGTGTCCTCCGCTACGAGGGCGAGGGCACCGATACCGGTGGTGGATTCGCCATCGACTCCGGTGCGCTGCGCAATCCGGTCACCCTCACCGGCGGCTTCCCGACCTCGTTCAGCTGGGGCTACCGCGCTGCGATGCGCGCCGATTACAACAACGTCTTCGGCAGCCCGTTCAATGTCTCGCCGCGCCTTGCCTTCAACCACGACGTGAATGGCACCACGCCGGGGCCGGGCGGCAATTTCCTCGAGGATCGCAAGTCGCTGACCCTCGGCGTCGAGGCTTTCTACCTCAACGCCTGGTCGGTGGACGTGTCCTACACCTCGTTCTTCGGTGGTGGATCCTTCAACCAGATCTCCGACCGCGATTTTGCCGGCGTGGCCTTCAAGTATGCGTTCTGATGCGCAGGTGCCACGGCACCTCGCATCGTTCACTCATAGGGAGACGGGAATGAACAAGCAGAACGCATTGACCTTGGCGCTGGTCGCTTCGCTGGCGCTGCCCCTGGCCGCCGAGGCCAAGGTCAGCGCGGCCGAGGCGGCCAAGCTGGGCAAGGAGCTGACCCCGGTCGGCGCCGAGAAGGCGGGCAATGGCGGTGCCATCCCGGCCTGGGAGGGTGGCATCACCAAGCCGCCCGCAGGCTTCACCAAGGGCGGGCACCACCCCGATCCGTTCGCGGCGGACAAGCCGACGCTGACGATCACCGCGGCGAACTACAAGCAGCATGCCGACAAGCTCAGCGTCGGCCAGCAGGCGATGTTCGAGCGCTACCCCGAGTACAAGATGCCGGTGTACCCGACGCGGCGTTCGGCCTCGTTCCCGCAGCGCATCTACGACTTCACCATGAAGAACGCCACCACCGCCGAGCTGGTGGCGGACGGCGACGGCATTGCCAACGCCGCCGA
>NZ_JALNMH010000014.1 GCF_023156535.1 Pseudomarimonas salicorniae
TAGGAGCCAGCTTGCTGGCGATCGTCCCATCCGGGGCGCCTATCGCCAGCAAGCTGGCTCCTACAGCGGGACCGGGGCGAATGCGAACTTCGCGCCCAAAGCAGACCTTGCCGCAGTCAAATTGTGGGAGCGCCCTTGGGCGCGACCGCGGAGTTACCGTCTAGCCCCGGTCTGCGGTGAATCCGTAGTGCCGCGGTCGCGCCCAAGGGCGCTCCCACAGTCGAGCCTCGTTGGGCGTCAGCGAAGCCCCATAGGGGGTGCCTTGGACGCACCGATACGGGCGTTCGGACGGTACGCCCGGTGCGGCCATCCGCACCCTATGAATGCCTTATTTGCACCCATGGCTCCCGTTTGTCAGCGCGACCTCAGGCAGCCAGCGCGCCGCCGCAGCTGGAGCCCTGGCCGGCGGTGCAGCCGTAGCAGTGGCCGGCAACGCGTATGGACTTCGGTACCTCGCCGGTCAGCAGGTCGCGCAGGTGCAGTCGGTGGCCGTCGTCCGGGCCGGCGGGCAGGTCGAGCATCTGGTTGAAGTCGCAGTCGTAGACGTAGCCGCGGTAGTCGACGCTGAGCAGGTCGCGACACATCACCGAGCCGAGGTTCTCGTCGCGATGCGCATCGCGCAGGGTGGCCATGTAGGCCTCGAAGCGGCCCTTGGAGAGCAGCCAGGAGCCGAAGCGCTTGATCGGCATGTTTGCCAGGGCGAACAGCTGGTTGAAGACGATGCCGAACTGTTCCTGCAGCAGACGCTTGTAGTCGGCCTCCAGCGCAGCTTGCGGCGGCGGCAGGAAGGCGCCATTGGGGTTGTAGACCAGGTTCAGCACCAGCGGGCTGCCGAGTTGGCCGTAGCCCAGCGCGTTGAGGGTCTGCAGGGCGCGGATCGAGCTCTCGAACACGCCGTTTCCGCGCTGCTCATCGACGTTGGCGGCGCTGTAGCAGGGCAGAGAGGCAACCACCTCGACGCGGTTTGCGGCGAGGAACTCGCCGACCCACTCATAGCCGGGCTCTTCCATGATGGTTGGGTTGAGCCGGTCCATCACTGCGATGCCGGCCTCGCGGGCCGAGGTCACCAGCCAGCGGAAGTCGGGATTCATCTCCGGCGAGCCGCCGGTGAGATCGAACTGGCGCACGCCGTGTCGTCTGGCCGCGTCGAGCGCCAGTTGCATGGTCTCGCGATCCATCAGTTCGGTGCGCCGCGGGCCGGCGTTGACATGGCAGTGGATGCAGCTGAGGTTGCACAGGTAGCCGAGGTTCAGCTGCAGGGTGCCGAGCGCCCGCCTGTCGATGGCGGGAAAGTCGCTGGGTTCCAGCAGGGGCAGGGTGTCACGCATCGTGGTCCTCGGGTGTCGTGCGCGCAGGGCGCTGCAGTGGCTGGCGGAGCAGGGCGAAGAGACGCTGTTCGCCGGTCGAACGCCAATCCGCGAGGCCGATGGTCATCCGTGACTCCGGCTCCGCGGGGGCGGCGCGATAGCTGCGAAACAGCCGGTCCCAGAGCGACAGGTGGAAGCCGTAGTTGCTGTCGGTTTCATGCCTGTGGGGAGAATGATGCACCCGATGCATCGAGGGCGTCACGAACAGCCAGCGCAGGCGCCGGTCGAGCCGCTGCGGCAGGGCGAAGTCGGCATGGGTGAACAGGGCGCCGCTGGACAGCAGGATCTCGAACACCAGCACGGCCAGCCCCGGGGCCCCGAGCAGGGCGATCACCACGAGCTTGATCACCAGGCTGAGCAGGAGCTCCAGCGGGTGGAAGCGCACGCCGGTGGTGGTGTCGAAGGCGGTGTCGCTGTGGTGCACGCGGTGCAGCCGCCACAGCCATGGGATCCGGTGGAACAGCCGGTGTTGCCAGTAGATGGCCAGATCGAGCAGCAGCACGGCGATCACGCCGAGGGCGAGGCCATCGAGGCCCAGCGCCGGCAGCAGGCCCCAGCCGCGCTCGCTGACCTTGAGCGCCCAGCCGACCGCCAGCACCGGCACCGCGAGGCGCAGCAGAAGGGTGCCGATCAGAACCATGCCCGCGTTCACCGCCTGCCGCCGCGACCAGCGGCCGTCGCCGCGCAGCGGAAAGCGCCTCTGCAGGAGCAGCATCAGCCCCAGCACGCCGAGGAAGATGCCGAGGCGCAGCGGGCCCTCGTTGGCCAGCAGCCACTCGGCGCTCATGCGCCAGGCTCCGCCAGGGCGGCGCGCAGCCAGGCGGCCAGTGCCCGCTGGCCAAGGGTCGGGTCGCGCAGCGCGGACAGGTCCGAACAAAGCGGCGCAAGGTCGCTGGCGCGGTCGAGGTCGCGCAGGGTGTCGAGGCGCCGACAGCCGCCCAGCGCGGTCAGCGCCGATTCCATCCGCTGGCCGGTGTCCGGCTGGCTGTAGGGCACCTCGTTCCAGACCGTCTCGGGGATCGGCGCGCGACTGGCGAGCAGCCAGAAGCCACCGTCATCGGCCGGGCCGAGGACATGCTCGGCGCCCTCGTCCAGCACCCGGGCGGCGGCCTGCAGATGCGCCGCGGTGAGCTGCGGGCTGTCTGCCCCGATCAGCAGGGCGCGGCCGTGGCGCTGCAGCAGGTCGGCATGGACGCGGCCCATGCGCTCGCCCAGGCCGCCCTCGCCCTGCGCCAGGCAGGGAAGGCCCGACCACTGCGAGAGCCCCTCGCTCTCCGCCACCGCCCAGTAGGCCTGCCAGCCGCTGGCTTCGGTGAAACGCTGGACCACCGAGGCGACCGCCGCGGCTGCCATGCGATGCCAGTGTTCGGCGAAGGCGCGGCCGCGGCTGCGGGCGAGGCGGGTCTTGATCGGCGACAGGCCCGGAGTCTTGACGAAGATGGCCAGCCCCCCGCTCATGCACCGCCTCCGGAAAACCGACGGGCCTGCTCGAAGGTCATGCGCAGGTGGCGCGCGGTGGTGCGCAGCCAGCCGTGTTCGGCATAGCGCCGGGCGCTGGTGTACAGGGGAACGCCGAGAGGGTGCAGCGGCAGGCCGGCGCGGCGCGCCTTCCAGACCAGGGCGTGGTCCTCGCCCGGGCCGACCGTTTCGTCAAAGCCGCCGAGGGCCTCGAACTGCCGCCGCGGCAGAAGCAGTCCCTGGTCGCCGAAGGGCATGCGCAGCCAGCGCGAACGGATGAAGGCGCCGAGGCGGTTGATCGGCATGCCGCGGGGGCCATCGTCGAAGGCCAGATCAAAGTAGGCCAGCGCCGGGCGATCGGGCAGGGTCGCGATCCGCGCCAGGGCCCGGGGATGCAGGCGGCTGTCGGCGTGCAGGAACCATAGCCAGCCGTTGCGCCCGGCCGCGGCGCCGCGGTTCTGCTGCGCCGCGCGGCCGGCGGGGCCGGCCAGGCACAGGCAGCGCTCCAGGCCGGGAAGCGCCTGCGCGGCCGGCGCGCCGGGATCGCCGTCGACGCCGCTGAAGATGATCTCGGCCGTTTCCGGCAAGGCTTCCAGCTGCGGGAGCAGGCGACGCCAGGCGACATCGCCCGGGCCCACCGGCACCACGACGCAGAGATCATCGAGCCGAGGCATGGCGAAACAGCCTGTTCAGCAGCAGGCGCCGGCTGCGGTGCCCGTGGCCGCTGGCTGGGCGGGGCCGCAGTCGAACAGGCCGAAGTGGCGGCTGGTGTCGCCCTCCAGCCGGAAGTGCCGGGCCAGCCGTGACTTGCCCAGCATGTCGAAGGTGTTGCCGCAGACCCGCAGCGGACGACCGGTCTCGAAGCGGTGGTGGTCATCGAGATCGAAGGCGTGAGGCTGGTCGGGGATCGTGCCAAGGTAGGTCGCGACCTGGCCGAAGTCCTCGCAGCGGTCCTCGAGCGGCAGCTTGAACACGCGCAGGGTCATCGAGGTGAAGCGGGCGAATCCGATCTTCGCCTCGATCTCCGGGTCGAGCAGGGGCACCGGCGCCTGGGCGACGCCGCGCACGTCGGCGCAGCCCAACTGGCCGAGCAGGCGGCGGAAGTCCTCGGTGTACAGCGCGCCGCCGAGGCACTCTCCGCGCAGCACGGGATCATCCTGAAGCGCCTGCGGCAGACGGCGGTCGCAGAACACGTCGGAGAAGTACAGCTCGCCGCCGGGCTTCAGCACGCGAAGCACCTCCCGGAACACGGCCTCCTTGTCGGGGGCGAGGTTGACCACGCAGTTGGACACCACCACGTCGACGCTCTCATCGGCAAGGCCAGCGCCCTCCAGGTCCTCGATGTAGCCTTCGACGAAGCGAACGTTGCTCTGCGCATGGCCGTAGCGCTCGGCATGCCAGGCCTGGTGCCGGCGCGCCACCTCGAGCTGCTCGGGGGTCATATCGACGCCGGTGACACGGCCCGACTCACCGACCAGGCGCGAGAGCACGTAGACGTCGCGACCGCTGCCGCAGCCGAGATCGAGAACATGGCAGCCCTCCAGCGCCGTCGGCAGCGGCGCGCCGCAGCCATAGAAGCGGGCATTGACCTCGGGGTGCACCTCGGCCAGCAGCTGGCGCATCCGTGGAGACAGCGACTCGACGCTGCAGCAGGCCCCGGTCTTGAGGTCCTGGCTGCCCTGGAGGATGCGGCCGTAGTAGTCGCGGACGTCCTGGTGGATGCTCTGGCTGGCGCTGTTCATGGGATCTCCGGTTCGGTATCCCGGAAGGTAGCAAAGCCGGCGTCAGCGTGGCGCCGTGTTGAGCGACCAGTCGTAGTCGCCAAAGCGCAGCCGCGGCTGGCGCGCCCTGATCCGCGCCGCTTCGGCCGGGGTGTCGGCCAGCCAAGCAGCGTGCCGGACGAGGAAGTCCCACGGCGCATCGGAGGCGCCGAAGTCCTCCTCGTACCAGTCGAAGATCGGCGAGACGCGCAGCGCGCCGTCCTCGATGCCGTTGCGCGAGCGATCCTGCAGGAAGCGCCGGGTCTGGTCGTCGAGCTGGGCGTCGAGCCGCGTGCCGACATAGGCCTCGGGGCGCAGCGCCGGGCAGCCGATCGAGGCGCAGTTGACCGCGAAGTGGATGCGCGGGTCCGCCAGCCGCGGGTTGCCGCGGATCAGCTCGTGCTCGATCTCGTCGAGGTGCCGGCGCTGACCCAGCAGGTCGAAGAAGCGCTGCCTCCAGGGTGAGCGGAACAGGCTGCCGAGATCCTTGATCGATTCGATCTCCGGCCAGCCGCCCAGCACCAGTTCAACGGTAAACGCGTTGTAGGCGTTGATCAGGAAGGCCAGCTGCTCATCGCGCCCGAAGCCCTGGAACGTCTCGTCCGGCACCGCTGACAGTGCCTTGAGATAGGCCTTCAGCGCCGACCGATCGGACTCGAACCCGGCGTAGTCGACGACGCTGGCATGGCCATCCGGGCGCCAGCTGACATGGCGTTCGAGCAGGCCGCTCCAGGCGCCGTGCCCATGATCGAAGCCCGCCTGCGGCGCGGCCTGCAGCAGCGGCGCGGCCAGCAGCAGGAGCAGGGCGGCGCAGCGCATGCTCAGCCCCGGCGCCAGGCGAAGAAGCGCTCGGCCCAGCGCAGTGCGCCCTGCGGCGCATTGGCCTTCTTCCAGACGCCGGCGGCGTACTTGTTGGCCTCGCTCCAGGTCGGATAGACGTGGATGGTGCCAAGCAGCTTGTTAAGGCCGAGCCGGTATTTCATCGCCAGAACGAATTCGGGCAGCAGCTCGCCAGCGTGCTGGCCGACGATGCTGACGCCGAGGATCTCGTCCTTGCCCGGTGGCGTCAGCACCTTGACGAAACCCTCGTCGGCGCTGTCGGCAATGGCGCGGTCGAGGTCGTCGAGACCGTAGCGGGTCACTTCCACCTCGATGCCGCGCTCCCGCGCCTCGTCCTCGGACAGACCGACCCGTGCCACCTCGGGGTCGGTGAAGGTCACCCAGGGAATCACCCGGTAGTCGGCGCGGAACGACCAGAACGGGGCGAGCAGACCGTTCACCGCGGCATACCAGGCCTGGTGGGAGGACACATGGGTGAACTGGTAGGGGCCGGCCACGTCGCCGCAGACGTGGATGTTCGGGAAGTTGGTGCGCATCAGCGCGTCGTGCTCGATGGTGCCGCCGCGGGCGAGGCGCACGCCGAGTTCCTGCAGCCCGAATCCTTCGACGTTGGCGCGACGGCCGACTGCCAGCAGCAGGCGGTCGAAGCCGAACTCGGTCTCGCGGCCGTCGATCTCGCAGACCAGGGCGTGGCCCTCGCCGCGTCGCTCGATGCGCAGGGCGCTGTGGCGCAGGGCGAGGGTCAGGCCCTCGTCGCGCAGCCGCTGCGCCAGGTGCTCGCCGGCATCGGCGTCTTCCTTGGGCAGCAGGCGCTCGCCGCGGCTGACCACGGTCACCGCGCTGCCGAGGCGGGCAAAGCACTGGGCCAGCTCGCAGCCGATCGGTCCGCCGCCCAGAACCAGCAGGCGGGCCGGGCGTTCGCGCAGCGACCAGATCGTGTCCGAGGTGAGGTAGGGCACCTCCTCGAGGCCTGGCAGGTCGGGCAGCGCCGGGCGTCCCCCGGTGGCGATGACGATGCTGCGCGCGCTGATCCTTCGGCCCTCGACCTCGACCTCCCAGGGCGAGACCAGCCGCGCCTCGCCCTTGATGACATCGACGCCGAGCCCGGTGTAGCGCTCGACCGAGTCATGCGGCTCGACCTTGCCGATCACGGTCTGCACGCGCTCCATCACCGTGGCGAAGTCGAACTCGGCCTGCATCCGGTCGATCCCGTAGCGCTGGCTGTCGCGCGCCTCGGCCAGAAGGCGAGCGGTGCGGATCAGTGCCTTGGAGGGCACGCAGCCGGTATTGAGGCAGTCGCCGCCCATGCGGTGCTTCTCGATCAGCGCGACCTTCGCTTTCACCGCCGCGCCGATGTAGCTGGTCACCAGACCCGCCGAGCCGGCGCCGATGGCGATCAGGTTGTAGTCGAAGCGGGCGGGTTTCCTGTGTCCCTTGTAGACCCGTCGCGCCTGCAGCCAGCGGGTCAGCCCGCGCAGCAGCAGGGGCAGCAGTCCGATCACCACGAAGGCGCCGATCAGGCCCGGGCTCAGCACGTCCTTGGCCGACTCCAGCTCGGCCAGCTGGGTGCCGGCATACACATAGGCGATCGTCGCCGGCAGCATGCCGAGCTGGCTGACCCAGTAGAAGGTGCCGACGCGCAGCGCGCTGAGGCCGGCCAGGATGTTGACGATGAAGAACGGAAACACCGGGACCAGGCGCAGGGTGAACAGGAAGAACGCGCCGTCACGGCGGACGCCCTCATCGAAGCGCTTCATGCGTTCGCCGAAGCGGCTGGACAGAGTGTCGCGGAGCAGGAAGCGGGCAACCAGGAAGGCCGCCGTGGCGCCGATCGTGCTGGCGAACGAAACCAGCACCGTGCCCCAGAGCAGGCCGAACACCGCGCCGGCGCCGAGGGTCAGGATGGCGGCCCCGGGCAGCGACAGCGCGGTCACCGCGACGTAGAGCAGGAAGTAGGCGCCCAGCGCCAGCAGGAAGTTGGCCTCGACCCAGCCGGACAGCTCGGCTTGGCGCGCCTTCAGCGATTCGAGGTCGAGCTCGGCGAGCAGCCCGCTGCGGTACAGGGCGAAGGCGACCGCCAGCAGCACGCCGACCAGGAGCAGTCGCTTGCCCAGCCCCTTGCCGGGGGACTTCCTGGCGGGATCGCTCATCGGCTGCTCCAAGGCACGGGGATGATGGCAATGCTAGGCGAGCGCGGCGGGTTCGGCATCACGCCGCCTTCACCAGCGAGGAGGGCTCAGCCGGCCTCGGCGGTGGACCACTGCGCATCGCGCAGCTCGGAGGGTGCGGCGCCGATCACCTGGCGGAAGCTGCGGCTGAAATGCGCGGCATCGGCGAATCCAGCGTCGAGCGCAGCCATGGTGACGTTCTGTCCGGCGCGCAGGCCGGAGACGGCCAGGAGCAGACGACGCCAGAGCACGTAGTTGCGCACCGGCATGCCGAGCTGCTCGCGGAACAGGGCGAGGAAGCGGCTGGGCGACAGGCCGGCCGCGGCGGCCAGCTGGCGGTGGTTCCAGGCCCGCCCGGCCGGGTCCGCATCGATCCGCGCTGCTGCCTCGAGAATTCTGGGATCGCTGGGCAGGGTGTCCTCGAGGCCCACCAGGCTGGCCTTGCGCCAGTCTCTGGCCAGGGCGGACAGGGCCGAAGGCCGGGGCGGCATATCACGGGCCGCCTGGAGGCGTGCCGAAAGGCTGGGGTCGGGCGCCCGCGGGTGGCCACCTGCGGCTACCCAGCGCTCCCAGGCCGGCTGACCGCAGTCGACGAAGAGGTGGGCCACCGGCTGCCCGGTGCCGCGGATGCGATGGGTCTGCAGGGGCGCCAGCGCGCAGAAGCCGAGTGATTCCGGTGCGCCATCGCGATTGACGGACAGCGGTTGCGCGTCGGTCCAGACCAGCTGCGCCGCCCGGTGGGCATGCACCCCGGAGTCGCTGGCCTCACCCAAGACCAGGACCAGTCCGCGTTCGATGTGAAGACGCATGGCTCCTGCCGCCTCCGCCCTGCCTTGCCCGATGGTAGCCGGCCCCTCGTTCAGCCCGCACGCGTCCACATGGACGCCCCAGCCGCTAAGCTTCCGTCATGCTCTATCTCGCCTCGAAATCTCCCCGTCGCCAGCAGCTGCTGGCCCAGCTCGGCTACCGATTCGGCACCCTCGACCTCGACCTGCCGGAGATCCGCGACGCCGGCGAGGCGCCCTTCGACTATGTCAGTCGGGTGGCCCGGGAGAAGGCCGGCGCCG
Organism: Pseudomarimonas salicorniae; assembly: GCF_023156535.1. Taxonomy (GTDB): domain Bacteria; phylum Pseudomonadota; class Gammaproteobacteria; order Xanthomonadales; family Xanthomonadaceae; genus Pseudomarimonas; species Pseudomarimonas salicorniae. The sequence continues at coordinate 8,661 of NZ_JALNMH010000014.1, forward strand.
GCCTGCTGCAGGTCTCAGCGCAGCCGGGCGCCACGGTGATCGGCGCCGATACCGAGGTGGTGCTGGACGACGAGGTGTTCGGCAAGCCGCGTGATGCCGCCGACGCCGCATCCATGCTGCGCAGGCTGTCGGGCCGCAGTCACGAGGTGATCAGCGTGGTCTGGGTGGTCAGCGCGGGCCGCGAGCAACGGGCGGTCAGTCGTTCCGAGGTGCGCTTCGATACGCTGGATGACGCCCTGATCGAAGGCTATGTCGCCAGCGGCGAGGCCTTCGGCAAGGCCGGAGCCTACGCCGTGCAGGGCCGTGCCGCGGCTTTTGTCGCCCAGCTGCAGGGCAGCTACACGGGCGTCATGGGCCTGCCGGTGTACGAAACCGCGCAGGCCCTCGCGGCGATGGGATGGCCGGCTTTGGCATCATGGTCGGCCAGCGACACCGCAGGCTGAGCACGGAAGGCCAATGATGACCTCCGCCGCCTGCCCACACTGTTACCAAGCCGGCTAGGGAGGGCCAGCCATGTCCGAGGAAATCCTGATCAATGTCACCCCGCGCGAGACCCGCGTCGCGGTAGTCGAGAACGGCATGCTGCAGGAGGTGCACATCGAGCGCGCCTCCAAGCGCGGCTACGTCGGCAACATCTACAAGGGCAGGGTGCAACGGGTCATGCCCGGCATGCAGGCGGCCTTCGTCGACATCGGACTGGCCCGTGCGGCCTTCCTGCACGCGTCGGACATCGTCCGTGCGCTTCAGGGCATGGTGGTCGAGGAGGGCGAGGCGCCGCCGCCGACCCCGCCGATCCACGAGCTGGTCCGCGAGGGCCAGGACGTGATCGTGCAGGTGGTCAAGGATCCGATCGGCAGCAAGGGCGCGCGGCTGACCACCCAGCTCAGCATTCCCTCGCGCTACCTGGTCCTGCTGCCCTTCGCCAAGGTTTTGGGCGTGTCGGTGCGGATCGAGGACGAGGCCGAGCGCGCCCGGCTCAAGGAGGCGCTGCAGGTGCAGCTGCCCGACGCCGGCGAGAAGGGGCCGGGTTACATCATCCGGACCAATGCGGAGGGCCAGCCCGGCGAGGCCATGGCCGAGGACATCGTCTACCTGCAGAAGGTCTGGCGGGTGATCGAGGAGGGCATGCGCGAGTCGCCGGTCGGACGCTGCATCTACGAGGACCTGTCGCTGCCGCTGCGCGCCCTGCGCGACCTGATGCGTCGTGACGTGGAAAAAGTGCGCGTCGACTCGCGGGAAAGCTACGACCGCATGGTGCAGTTCATCGAGCGTTTCATGCCGGAGATGGTCGAGGTGCTCGAGCACTATCCGGGGGAGCGGCCGATCTTCGATCTGTTCGGGGTCGAGGACGAGATCCAGCGCGCCCTGCAGAAGGACGTGCCGCTGAAGTCGGGAGGGCACCTGATCATTGACCAGACCGAGGCGATGACCACGGTCGACGTCAACACCGGCGCCTTTCTCGGCCACCGCAACCTCGAGGACACGGTCTACCGGACCAACCTCGAGGCCGCCCAGGCCGTCGCGCGGCAGCTGCGCCTGCGCAACCTGGGCGGGATCATCATCATCGACTTCATCGACATGGCCGATGCCGAACACCGTCGCCAGGTGCTGCGCCAGCTGGAGAAGTCGCTGGCCCGCGACCACGCCAAGACCACGGTCTACGAGTTCTCGCCGCTGGGCCTGGTCGAGATGACCCGCAAGCGGACCACCGAAAGCCTGGAGCGCCAGCTCTGCGAGCCGTGTCCGGCCTGCTCGGGCCGCGGCAGCCTGAAGACCCTTGAGACGGTCACCTACGAGATCTTCCGCGAGATCACCCGCGCGGTGCGCCAGTTCGAGGCCGAGACCCTGCTGGTGCTCGCGCCGCCCAAGGTAGTGGCCAAGATCCTCGAGGAGGAGTCTGCCGCGGTGGCCGAGCTGGAGGAGTTCATCGGCAAGACCATCCGCCTGCAGGCCGACGAGCGTTACAGCCAGGAGCAGTTCGACGTGGTGCTGCTGTGAGCACTCGGCGCGCCCGCATCCGGATCCTCTGGAGCGGACCGGGATGAGTGGCTGGCGCCGCCGCCTGCGGCGACTGCGCCGGGTAGTGCTGGCGCTGCTGACCGGTCTGCTGATCCTCGCCGGGCTCGCGGTGGCGGTGCTCTCGCAGCTGCTGCCGACCCTGCAGTCGCGACCGGACGAGGTCGCTGCCTTCATGCAGCGCCAGCTCGGCGTGCCCGTGGAGCTCGATGCCGTGCAGGCCGAGTGGACGGGCAGCGGGGTGCGTCTGCAGCTCAGCGGCCTTCGCATCGGCGGCGCCGACGGGCCGAGCGTGGCCGATGCGACCTTGTGGCTGCGCCCGTTCAGCGGCTGGTGGCCGGGCAACACGTTGAGCACCCTGCAGGTGAGCCGGCCGGAGCTGGTCGTCGAGCGTCGGGGCGAGGGCGACTGGCAGGTCCGCGGGCTGGTCCTGGCCACCCGCGCCGACGGCCCACTGGATCTGCAGCTGCTCGACCGGATCGGCGAGGTGGTGCTCGACGAGGCCAGCCTGCAGCTGCGCAGCGAGGTCGACGGGCTCGACCTGCGCCTGGCCCGGGTGGATGGCCGCATGCGACCCCAGGGCGGACAGTTCGCCTTGGCCCTGCAGGTGTTCATCGACGACAGCCCGCCGATCCGCCTGCGGCTGCACGCCGCCCCCGACCTGCGAGCGGGCACGCTGCATCTTGGCCTGCGTCGGGCTCCGCTGGATGACTGGCTCGGCGCCACCCTCGACAGCGACTGGCAGCTGCCGCCGAGCCTGGTCGAGGGCGATGCCTGGGCCGACTGGGTCGATGGCCGCCTCAGCGGCCTTCAGTTTCGCGCCCGTCTGACGCCGGAGGCGGCGTCGGCCGCCAGCGGTGATACCCCGGCCATCGAGGACAGCGCAGGCGAGGCCGGCGGCGATGGGGGAGGCGAGGGCGCCGGGTCGGCCGCTCCGCTGCCCGCGCTGGCGCTCGAGGGCACCTGGCTGCCCTTGCCCGACGGTGGCGAGTGGCAGCTGCATGATGCCAGCGGCGCCGCGCCGAACGGCTGGCTGCGCTATCTGACGGCGGGGCCCGAGCGTTCCCTGCAGCTCACCGACTGGGATCTCGGTCTCTGGTGGCCCTGGCTGTCCCGAAGTCTGCCGGCAGCACCGCCAGTGCGGGCGCGGCTGGCATCGGTGGTGGCCGGTGGCCGGATCGAGGCCCTGCGCGTGGACTGGTCCGGCGATGGCGCGCCGCGCTGGTGGGTCGAGGCGCGCCAGCTGCGCAGTGAGGCGGCTGGCCGGATTCCCGGCATCGCGGGGCTGGACCTGCGCGCCGAGGGTGTCGGCGGCCAGGCTCTCTACCACGTTCAGGCGGACCCGTTGCAGCTCGACTGGCGCAGCCTGGCCGCACCGATGTCTCCCGCGGTCCGCGGCGACCTCGTCTCCTGGCGCGATGAGGCGGGCCACTGGTGCCTGCATGCGCTGGATCTGGCGCTGGCCGAACCCGAGTACTCGATTGCCGCCGAGGGCGGCCTGTGCTTCGACGGTGGCGCGCCCAGCGCCGATCTGAGGGTGGCCGTCGCCCCGGCCGACATCACCGTCGCCAAACGCTTCTGGGTCCTGGACAGGATGCCGGAGAAGGCCGTTGGCTGGCTCAATGAGGCGATCGAAGCGGGACGGCTGGAGCGCGGCGCCCTGCTGCTGCACGGTGACCTGTCCGACTGGCCGTTCCAGGCAGGAGAGGGACGCATGGAGGCATTGGCGATGCTCGATTCGCTGCGCCTCAGGTACCGACCCGACTGGCCGGTCGGCGAAGCGCTCAGTGGCGAGGCACGTTTCATCAACGACAGCATGCAGTTCGATGGCAGCGCAGAGCTGGCCGGCATCGGGATCGAGCGCGTGCAGGGCAGCATCGCCCGCTTCCGCGAGAGCATGCTTCGCGTGCGCCTGCAGGCGCCGACCGACAGTACCGCCCTGCTGCGCCTGCTGCGTGCCACGCCCCTGTGGAAAACCCTGGCGCCCGGGCTTGAGCGGGTGCGGGCGTATGGACCGGCCCAGGCCGACGTCGGCCTGCAGATCCCGCTCAAGCGCGAGCTGGGGGCGCCGCGGGTCGATGGCTCCCTGCTGCTGGAGGAAGTCGACCTGCGCCACGAGGAGTGGGGGATCGCCTTCGACGGTGCCAGCGGGCCGCTGCGCTTCACCGAACGCGGTGTGGAAACACCGGGACTCGACGTGCTGCACGTGGGTCGCCCGGCACGTTTCGAGCTGCGCGTCGGCGCGCCCGTCACCTTGGCTGCCAATATGGTCGAGGCGCGGCTGATCGGACGGCTGGATGCCGGGTCACTGATCGACACCCAGCCCGAGCTGGACTGGCTCAAGCCCTCGCTGTCAGGGGTCTCGGGCTGGGACATCGGGCTCGAGATTCCGCGTGACAGGTCCCTGCCTCCGGTGCTCGAGCTGGACAGCGACCTGGTCGGCACCGCGCTTCGACTGCCTGCACCGCTGCGCAAGTCGCCCGCCACGCCCCTGCCGCTGGCATTGCGGGTCGAATTGGCCGGTGCGGCCAAGGATGTGCGGCTGGAGCTTGGCGAACTGATGCGGCTTCGCGGTCTGTGGGCCAAGGGTGTGCCGTTCAACGGCCTCGCCAGCTTCGGCGAAACAGCGGGTGAAGGAGCGCCGGAGCAGGGCCTGGCCGTGATCGGCCAGGTGCCGGTGCTTGATCTCGGTGGCTGGATCGAGCTCGGCGGGAGCGGGGGCGGGATGCTGAGAAGCATCGACCTGCGCAGTGGTGAGCTGGATCTGTTCGGGCGCGGCTTTGGCGAGACGCGGCTGCGCTACAGCCGAGACGCCGAGGCCACACGAATCGGGTTCGAGGGGGAGCGGCTGCAGGGTGAGATCGAGATCCCGGGCGCTGCAGAGCTGCTGCAGCGGGGCGTCACCGCGCGCTTCGAGCGCATGTACTGGCCGGCTGACGAGCAGGGTTCGCCGGGCAGCAGTGGCAAGGGCCACCCCATCGACCCCGCCACCGTGCCTCCGCTGCACGTCCACGTGGAGGATCTGAGGGTCGGCGCTGCCGAGCTCGGAAACACCCGTCTCGAGGCCTACCCGCAGGGTGGCGCCATGCATATCGAGCAGTTCACCGCGCGCTCCGAGGCGCTTTCGCTGACTGCCCGCGGCGATTGGCTGGCAGCCCCCGGCGGTAGCTACTCGCGCTTCGGCATCGAGTTCACCGCGGAAAGCCTGGGCGGCATGCTGCGTGCCCTCGGCTTCTCCGAGTTCGTCGAGGGTGGGCAGACCCTGGTCACGCTCGAAGGCGAATGGCCAGGCCCGCCCAGCGCGTTCTCGCTGGCCGAGGTCAATGGCCGGCTCAGCCTGTCGGTCGGCAGTGGTCGCATCCCGGATGTCGACCCCGGGGCAGGGCGCCTCTTCGGTCTGTTCAGCCTCAGCGAGATCCCGCGCCGGCTCGCCCTCGACTTCAGTGACTTCTTCCGCTCCGGACTCGCCTTCAATCGCATCGAGGGCGACTTCGTGCTCGAGGACGGCAGCGCCTGGACCGACGAGCTGCTGATCGACAGTCCTTCGGCCGAGATCCGCCTGCGCGGCCGCACCGGCCTGCGCGTGCAGGAGTATGCGCAGACCATGGAAGTCCTGCCGCGGGCCGGCAACGTGCTGCCCGTGGTGGGCGCGCTGGCTGCCGGGCCCGCCGGCGCGGCGCTCGGCGCGGTGGCCCAGGCCGTGCTGCAGAAGCCGTTCAAGCAGATCACCCGGACCCTCTACAGCGTCAACGGCAGCTGGAAGGATCCGGATATCGACGTCATCGAGCGCGGGCCGGCGCGGCCGGCGGCGCCCGCCGAGGGCGGAGTCCCCGGTCCGTGAGCGCCGTGCCCTTCGACGCAGCCCGCGACGAGGCCTGCATGCGCGAAGTGCTGGCGCTGGCCGACGAGGCCGAGCGCGAGCACGACGAGGTGCCGGTGGCCGCCTTGCTGGTGGACGCCGCCGGCGAGGTCATCGGCCGTGGCTTCAATCGGAACATCGCCTGGCAGGATCCGAGTGCCCACGCCGAGATCGTCGCGCTGCGAGAGGCCGGTCAGCGAGTCCGAAACCATCGGCTGCCCGGCACGACGCTCTATGTCAGCCTCGAGCCCTGCGCGATGTGCGCCATGGCCCTGGTCCACGCGCGCATCGCCCGGCTGGTCTATGCCACGCCCGACCCCAAGACCGGTGCCTGTGGCAGCGTGTTCGACCTCATCGCCGACCCCCGCCACAATCACCGCATCGAGGTGTGCGCCGGCGTGCTGGCCGAAGAGGCTGCCCGACGCCTCAGCAATTACTTTCGCCGCAAGCGCGGCAAGCCGCCCCTCTAGCCTCTTCCTTATCCGCTTCCTGGAGCCACCATGACCGACAGCAACGCGGCCGGCCCGCGCGACGACCTCTGGGTCTGGATCGATCTCGAGATGACCGGTCTTGATCCGGCCGTCGACACCATCATCGAGATTGCCACCCTGGTCACCGACGGCGAGCTGAACCTGATCGCCGAGGGGCCCGAACTGGCCATCCACCAGCCGCTGCAGCGGCTGGAGGCGATGGACGACTGGAACCGCAATCAGCACAGCCAGTCGGGCCTTTGGCAGCGCGTGCTCGACTCCAGGGTCGACCTGGCCGAAGCCGAGGCGCGGACCCTGGATTTCCTCCGCCAGTACGTCAAGCCGGGAACCTCACCGCTCTGCGGCAATACGGTCTACCAGGACCGCCGCTTCATCTCGCCGTACATGCCGCAGCTCGATGGCTTTCTCCACTACCGGCTGCTTGACGTCTCGACGCTCAAGCTGCTGGCCAAGCGCTGGGCTCCACGCATCGCCGCCGGCATGCAGAAGAGCGCCGCCCACACCGCGCTGGCCGACATCCGCGAGTCGGTCGAGGAGTTGCGCTACTACCGAAGGTTCATGGGCGAACTGGCGGGGCAGGCCGGCTGATCGGTCCCCGCGGCAAGTTGCGCTTCGGGCGCGAAGCAGACATCCATAGGGTGCGGCTCGCCGCACCGGGCATACCGTCCGAAGTCCCGAGTCGGTGCGCCCAAGGCACACGCTATGGGGCTTCGCCGACGCGCAACGAAGCCCGACTGTAGGAGCGCACATGGGCGCGACCGCGGAGATCCGCTCTGGCCTCGGTCTGTGGTGAATCCGATGCGCCGCAGTCGCGGCCAAGGGCACTCCCACAATTTGACTGCGGCATGGTCTGCTTTACGGCGCAAACCGGAGCTGACAGTGCCGTTGCGAGTAGGAGCCAGCTTGCTGGCGATCGTCGCATCCTGGGCGTCTGTCGCCAGCAAGCTGGCTCCTACATTCGGGTTCTGCGGTACGTCTGCTTTGCGCCCCAAGTTCACAATGCCCGACCGGAAACGATGCGCCATCGGTACGTCGGCGGGGCCGGCCGCACCCTATGGTTGCCGAACCACGGGGTAGCGCTGGCGCCTAGAACAGCTCGACGTCGCCCGAGGCCATGTCGACCTGCGAGACCGGCTTATGCGGCTGCTTCTCCCACTGGCCCCGGACTTCCTGGATGCGGCGGGCGATGGCGTGGAGGGCGTTGAGCAGCTCCGTGTCGCGCGGGCCGCCGCTGCGATGGAGGAGTTCCTGCAGGGAGGTGGCCTCGGCATTGATCGCCTGCAGGCGCTCGAGGTGAACCAGGGCCGAGCCCAGGGCCTGGGTGGCGATATCCTCGAACTGCAGCGAGCGAACAGCCTGGCCGACCGAGGTCTCGATCGCCTTGCCGGCGTTGCTGATCTCGCTGATGCCCTGGGACAGGGCGGTGTTCAGCGAGCCGACCTGCTGCATCAGGCGGGCCGATTCGTGCTTGGCCTCCTGCGAGCGGGTCATGTCGCGCGAGGCCATCCGCTGCACCGAGTCGCGCACCTTGGTGACCACCTCACGCGAGCTGTGCGCCAGTTTGCGGATCTGCTCATTGAAGGCGGTGGAGCGCTCGGAAAGGTTTCGCACTTCATCGGCGACCACCGCGAAGCCGCGGCCGGCCTCGCCGGCGCGGGCCGCCTCGATCGCCGCGTTAAGGGCGAGCAGATTGGTCTGGTCGGCGATCGACTTGACGTCCTCGAGCAGGGCGAAGATGCCGTCGAGGTGCTCGACCATGGTGTCGATATGGGAGACGGTGGTGCTGCTCTGGCCGCTGACCTCCTCGAGCGCCTGGACCAGCTGCTCCATCTGCCTCGAGGCCTCCAGGGCGAAGCGCTGCATGCCGACCTCGCCGTCGCGCTCGCCGGTGCGATCGACGATGCGCGACACGGCGCCGGCCTGCTCGCGTGAATGCCGGGCCATGGCGTCGAAACTGGAGGAAAGGGTCTGCACCGCGTCGCGGATCAGTGTCTTGGTGCGGCCGACTTCGCTGCGACCGCCTTCAAGCTCACGGGAGACGAAATTGCGCAGGTCGAGCAGGACCTTTTCCTGCTCCCGAAGCAGTTTGGCCTCGTCCGGCGTGTGGCGTCGCGCGTCACGGACGAGCAGGATAGATCCGGCTGCCCAGGCCAGTGACGAGAGCACGGCGAAGCCGGCGGCGACGGCTGGACCACCGATGCCGCTGAAGTAGAAGAACAGGAACGCCAGGCTGAAGACCAGGCCAGGGCTGAGGTACTTCACGATCCTTCCATTCATGGTGCCGTCCGAATCCTTTTGTTTCGCATCTTATCGGCGCATTCGGCCGTGTCTTTAGCCGGCCGCGCGTTCAAGCAGCCGCAGGGCGACCTGGTCAAGCGGCGCGATGTCCATCACCGCGCCCATCTTCACCGCGCTGCCCGGCATTCCCCAGACCACCGAGCTCGCTTCGTCCTGCGCCAAGGTATACGCCCCTGCGTCGCGCAATGCCAGCATACCGCGGGCGCCATCGTCGCCCATGCCGGTGAGGATGCCGGCGACCGCATTTCGACCCGCGGCGGTGGCCACGGACTGGAACAGCACATCGACGCTGGGCCGGTGACGGTTGACCGGATCGTCCTCGCCGATCCGGCAGAACCAGCGCGCGCCGCTGCGCTCGACGCGCAGGTGGTAGCCGCCTGGCGCCACGTAGGCATGTCCCGGGGTGATCGGCTGCCCGTCGGAAGCCTCGTACACGGTGAGCTGGGTTTCGCGGTCGAGACGCTGGGCGAAAGCCCGCGAGAAGCCGCCGGGGATGTGCTGGGTGATGACCACCGCCGGGGCGTTGGGCGGGAACTGGGCGAGCACGTAGCGCAGCGCCTCGGTGCCGCCGGTCGAGGCGCCGAGGGCGACCAGGCGGTCGGTGGTCTTGTAGACGGTCGGCACGGCGCGCACCGGGGCACCGCCCTCGTGGCGCTTGGCGCTGGCGACGCGGGCGCGGGAAGCGACCTTGACCTTGTCGATCAGCTCGCGGCCGTACTCGCGCAGACCGCGCTCGACGTCGAGCTTGGGCTTGGTGACGAAGTCGATGGCGCCGAGCTCAAGGGCTGCGATCGTGACGTCGGCGCCCTTTTCGGTGAGCGAAGAGACCATGACCACCGGCATCGGATGCAGGCGCATCAGGTTCTCGAGAAACTTCAGCCCGTCCATGCGCGGCATCTCGACGTCGAGGGTCAGGACGTCGGGCTTGAGCTGCTTGATCTTGTCGCGGGCGATGTAGGGGTCGGCTGCGCTCCCGACCACCTCGATCTCCTTGTCGGTCGAGAGAATCTCCGTCAGCAGCTGGCGGACCAGCGCCGAGTCATCTACCACGAGTACCCGAATGCTCATCAGAACAGCTCCACGGAACCAGCAACCTGGGTTTGCTTCAGGCGATCCTTGTATGCGATTTCCTCGGCGGCCACGGCATCCTCGTGAGCGTGCGGCAGGCGCTTGACCAGGGCGCGGCCGGTGACCGGGAAGAAGCAGACCTTGCGCGGGTGGATGCCGCCCAGGTCCTTGGAGACCACCTGGATGTTCTCCTTGCGCAGATAGTCGACCACGAACTCGGAGTTGCGCGTGCCGACCGGCTGCGAGGTGAAGCTCTTGAGCACGTTGCCACCGCCGAAAACCTTGGCCTCGATCCGCTCGCGGCGCGCGCCGTGCTTGATCAGCTCGTTGATCAGCAGCTCCATGGCGTGGCTGCCGTAGCGGGCCGGGACACCATCGGTCACCTCGCCATCGGGCAGCATGAAATGATTCATCCCGCCGAGGCGGATCACCGGATCACGCAGGCAGGCAGCAACGCAGGAGCCCAGCACCGTCATCAGCGCGAGGTCGCGCTCGGTGCAGAAGTACTCGGCGGGCAGGACCTTGACCACGTCGGCGTTCAGCTGGGTGTCGCGATAGAGCAGCGGGCCAGCCCGCGAGCGCTGGTTGGCGACCGGATCGAATGCACGGGTGACGCGGATCTTCATTGCGGCGCATCCGCGCGGCAGTAAACGGTGCGTCCGCAGGGGCGCAGGAGATCATTGGCGTGCAGGAAGCTTTCCGAGTGGCCTGCGAACAAGCGGCCGTCGGGAGCGAGCAGGGGAGTCATCCGTTCGAGCACGCCACGCTGGGTCGGCTTGTCGAAGTAGATCATCACGTTGCGGCAGAAGATCGCGTCGAACGGCCCCTTCAGTCCGTAGCTCCCGGCCAGCAGATTGAGCTGGGCGAACTCGACCATGTCGCGCAGCGGCGGTTTGATCCGGCACATGCCCTCGTTCGGGCCGGTACCCCGCTGGAAGAAGCGTTTGGTGCGCTCGGCGCTCAGGTCCTTGATCCGGTCGACCGGATAGACGCCGCGTTCACCGGTGGCGAGGACCTGGGTGTCGATGTCGGTGGCGAGGATGCGGACCGGCGGCGTCAGGCTGTTGAAGGCCTCGCAGGCGGTGATCGCCAGCGACCAGGGCTCCTCGCCGGTCGAGGCGGCCGAGCACCAGATGCGAAGCGGTCCACGGTCGCGGCGCGCCTTCAGGTGCTCAAGGAGGATCTCGAAGTGGTGCGCTTCGCGGAAGAAGCTGGTGAGGTTGGTGGTGAGTGCATTGGTGAATGCTTCCCACTCCTCCTCGCCGCCCTTGTCGAGCTGCTGCAGGTATTCCTGGAAGCTGCGCAGGCCGAGCGCCCGCAGGCGCCTCGACAGTCGGCTGTAGACCATGTCGCGCTTGCTGTCCGCCAGCGCGATGCCGGCGCGCTTGTAGATCATGTCGCAGACCCGGCGGAAGTCCCGCTCGGAGAAGTCGAACTCCCGGCCGTGCGCGTTATCCGCCATGGCGCGGCTTCCCCGGGACCGATGCCGTCGCTCGGTGCCCTGCCTTGATCCGGATGATGCCCCCTGTGGTCATGTCCGGTTCCCGGGGCCGGTCAGCTTTCGCCGGCCCGGTCGATCAGGGCCAGGTCCTCGGAGCCGAGCAGCCTTTCGATGTCGATCAGCAGAACCATCCGCTTCTCGACCACGCCGACGCCGACCAGGTAGCGGGCGTCCACGCCGGCGCCCAGCGGCGGGGCGGGGCGGATCTGTTCGGCACGCAGCTGGACGACGTCGGAGACGCTGTCCACGACCACGCCTACGGTGCGCTCGCCGAGGTTCAGGATGATCATCACGGTGAAGCCGTCGTAGCGCGCTTCGCCCAGACGGAACTTGATGCGCAGGTCGAGCACCGGAACGATGGTGCCGCGCAGGTTGATCACGCCCTTGATGTGCGGCGGCGTGTTGGGAATGGTGGTGACGCCCTCGTAGCCGCGGATCTCCTGCACTTTCAGGATGTCGACGCCGTACTGCTGGTCGGCCAGTGCGAAGGTGAGGAATTCACCCGACGCCGCGGCCATGGGCAGGACGCTTTCGTCTGCGACCTGCATTGCTTGCTTGGCTTGCATCGATACCTCTCCTTCGCGCCCGCCAGGCGGGCGGCGGCTTGCTAGAACTCTTCCCAGTGGTGCTCATCCGCCTTGCCCGGCCCGGACTTGCCCACCGGCTTGGGCGTGGCCGCGGGTTTGCTCGGGGCCGGCTGTGGCGGCGAGGCCGGCTTGGCGGCCGGCTTCGCGGGGGCAGCGGGCCGGCCCGTCGCGTCCTTGCCGGGAGCAGGTTTGCCAGCCTCCTTGGTGGGCGGGCGGGCACTGCCAGGAACCGATCTCGGCTGCAGACCCGGGCCGGACACGGATTCCTTGGCGGCCGGCTTGGCAGTTCTGGCGTCTGCGCCGCCAGGCAGGCGGAACACCGAGACCGCCGTGGCGAGTTCGCCGGCCTGCTCCTCCATCGAGCGCGCGGCAGCCGAGGCCTGCTCGACCAGGGCCGCGTTCTGCTGGGTGGTCTGGTCCATCTGCACGACGGTCTGGTTGACCTGCTCGATGCCCGAAGACTGCTCGTCGCTGGCCGCGGCGATCTCGCTCATGATGTCGGTCACGCGCTTCACCGAGGACATGATCTCGTCCATCGTCTTGCCGGCGTCGTGGACCAGGGTCGAGCCTTCGGTCACGGTGATCACGGATTCGGCGATCAGCTCCTTGATCTCCTTGGCTGCGTCGGCCGAGCGCTGGGCCAGGGAGCGGACCTCGCTGGCCACCACCGCGAAGCCGCGGCCCTGTTCGCCGGCGCGGGCCGCCTCGACGGCTGCGTTTAGGGCGAGGATGTTGGTCTGGAAGGCGATGCCGTCGATGACCGAGATGATGTCCTCGATGCGCTTCGAGGAGGCGCTGATGGCATCCATCGTGGTGACCACACGGCCGACCACCTCGCCACCGCGCGATGCGACGTCGGCAGCGCCGACGGCGAGCTGCCGTGCCTGCCGGGAGTTCTCGGCGTTCTGCTTCACGGTCGAGGTCAGCTCTTCCATCGAGGAGGCGGTCTCCTCGAGATTGGCCGCCTGCTGTTCGGTGCGCTCGGAAAGGTCCGAGTTTCCGGCAGCGATCTCGCCCGCTGCGACATTGATCTCCTCGCTGGCCTGGGTGATCTTGCGGGCGATGTCGGTGAGCCGCTCCACGGTCGAGTTGGCGTTCTCGACCAGGTTGAAGAAAGCGCCCTTGAAGCGGTTCTCCACGCGCACCGTCAGATCGCCCTGCGACAGGGCGAGCAGCAGCTTGCCGACCTCGCCGAGGCCGGAGTCGGCCTGCTGCATCAGCTGGTTCAGGCCGGCCACCATCTCGCGGAAGGCGAACTGGAACTGTTGTTCGTCGCCGCGGATGCTGAAATCGCCGTCCGCCGCGGCCAGCACGAGGCGCTGGATCTCGGCGTTGACGCTCTGCAGATTGGCCTTGGTCTGGACCATGGCCTCGGTAATCGCGGCCTTCTGGCCCGGCAGGTCGACCATGTCCTGCGACAGGTCGCCCACGGCGTAGCGGCGCATGAGCGCCACGGCCTGGTTCATCGTCTCGATCTGCGAGGCCACCAGCTCGTTCAGCGAGGTGGCCATGTCGCGATAGGCGCCGGTGAACTGCGAGGCCTCGATCCGGTAGTCGAGCTGTCCCGCCTCGTGCTGCTCGGCCATCTCGGTCTCGGCCCGGGCAAAGCTGCGCAGGGTGTCCTGCATCTTCGCCATACCGCGGTTGAGCTCACCGACCTCATCCTGGCGGGAGGTATCGATGCTGCCGTCGAGCCGCCCGTTGGCGATGTCGTTGACTACGCCCAGGCTGGCGCGGACGCCGTTCACCACGCTGCGCGCCACAATGAAGGCGAAGAGGAGACTGAGCAGGATGGACACCACCAGTACGGTGATCATGGTGCCGCGCGCAGCGGTGTAGGTGGACTGGGACTTGGCCACTGCGGCGGTAGCGGCGCGACCCTTGATGGCGGCTATCTGGTCGAGGGCTTCAGCCAGGGCGCTGTAGGCCTTGCTGCCATCACCGATAGCCATGTCGGTAGCCTCTTCCAGGAACTCGGCCTGGACGATCTCATCGACCTCCTTGGCTTGGGCCTTGAATGCTTCCCATGCCGACATCGCAGTCTCTCGTGCCTGCGCTTCGCCTTCCTCGACCGGCGTAGCCGCGTAGCGGGCCCAGACATCGTCGAACCGGCTCTCGTAGGTGGCCTGTGATTCGCGTGCGCGATCCTTCACAGCGGCCGCCGAGGGCACGATCAGCTGAAAGGTCTGTAGCCGGTGTCGGGCCGCGATATTGGCCAGGGTGCCGGCGGTTTCGACGCCGACCAGGCTGTTGCTCGCCAGACTGTCCGCATCCTCGTTCAGTTGGCCCAGGGCCCTGAGCCCAGCAAAGCCGAGGATCAGGGTGAGCAGCATCACCACGCCAAAGGCGAGGAACAGCCTGGGCTGGAGCTTGAGGTTGTTGAGGAAGTTCATCGTCGGCCTTGTCTTGTTGGGTGCTGGCGTCGCGAGGGGCCCGCTTCGGCGGGTCTTCTACATCCTGGTCATCTCGTCGGGCTTGCTGATGACCATCTCCGGCACGTTGCCCTGGGCGAAGGCCACATTGCCGGTGACGCAGATCATCTGGCCGACGAGGTTCTCGGCGGCTTCGAAACGCGAACGGTCAACGCCGTTGATGCGCACTGCGAAGGTGTGCTTGGGGAAGGCGCCGCCCAGATGCAGGAAGGTGGGTTGGCCATCGGTGTTCTCGCTGAAGCGGAAGCTTTCGACCTTGCCGCAGACCGTGGCGCCCTTGCCGACGACGGTGGCGGCATTGGCGGCGCCCACCGTTGTCTGCGCCACGGCAGCCTGGGAAGCGAGCAGGAGAAAAGGCAGGAGGAACTGGGTACGCATGGTGATCCTGGGGTTCTGCTGAAGGAAGAGCTGGAACTGTCCGACCTTACATCACGGTCATTTCGGATGGGCTGGTGATGACCATCTCGGCGCGGTTGCCGGGCGCGCGGCCGACGCGGCCGGTTGCGCAGACCATCTTGCCCTCATTCTCCTCGGGGGCCGGGGAGAACTGGCCGCGGTGCTCGCCATTGATGCGGATGCCGAACTTGTGCGCCGGAAACTTGCCCCCCATGTACAGGAAGGTCGGCTGGCCGTCGGAGTTCTCGTTGAAGCGGGCGCTCTCCACCTTGCCGCAGACCGTGGCGTCCTTGCCGATGAAGCTCTGTGCATTGTCGGCGCCGATGGTGGGCTGTGCGGCGGCGACGCCGATGCCCAGCAGGCTCAGGACGCACAGGGTGACGAGGAACTTCATGTTTGACTCCTTGCCCGGGGGGCGATGTTGATGCGAAAGGTGGAAGCCGAAGCCCTGCCTGCGGCAGGTATCGGGCTTTCCCCCATTATTCAGGCTAGCGTCTGTGCTGCAAACCGTGTCAGAACCGGGCTGTGACAGCTGTTGCACTTGCGTTGGGCAAGGGTCTGGCCTCCGCTTTCCGTCAGCAATCCCCAAGCGGCGCGGGATCCCGGGATGATGACCCCGGCGGTGGGCGTTAGGAGACGGCGGCAGCGTGGATTTTTTGCACAGGTGCATCGTTGTTCCCGGTGGCCGTTCTGGGCCGAGGCTCAATCGTCCTGGTCCACCAGGGCCATCTCGGGGCTTAGCATCAGCCGCTCGATATCGAGCAGGATCAGCATTCGCTCCTCGACCGTGCCCATGCCTGCGATGAAGCGGGAGTCCATGCCCGCGCCGAGGTCCGGCGACGGGCGCACCGTGGCCGGGTCGAGTTGGGTCACGTCGGAAACCGCGTCCACCACCATGCCAATCACCCGACTGGACACGTTGAGGATGATCATCACGGTGAACGCGTCGTAGACCGGCTGGCCGAGACGGAAGCGGATGCGCAGGTCGACTACCGGGACGATGGTGCCGCGCAGGTTGATCACGCCCTTGATCCAGGGCGGTGAATCCGGCAGGCGGGTCACCGAGTCGTAGCCACGGATCTCCTGGACTTTCAGGATGTCCACGCCGTATTCCTCATCGCCCAGGGTGAAGGTGAGGTACTCGTCGAGGATCACGTTGCCGGTCTCGCCGGCGAGGCTGGCGGCAGCCGCGGCCATTGCCGTGTTGCGACGAACCGGGGCGATCTGGGTGCTCATCGGGATTCCTCCTCGGCACCGGCGTCCTCATCGGGTGAGTCGGCATCGCCGTCCGGTTCGGACAGATCGTCGGCGCGGGCGCCATCGTCCTCCGCTTCCTCGTCGGCTCCGGTTTCGTCCATCTCGGACTGTTCCACGGCCAGGCGGAAAGCGGCCACGGCACCGGCCAGACTGTCCGCCTGGTCCTCGAGTGCCCGCGCGGCGGCGGAGGCTTCCTCGACCAGGGCCGCGTTCTGCTGGGTCGACTCATCCATCTGGGCGACGGTCTTGTTCACGACCTCGATGCCTGCCGACTGCTCGTCGCTGGCCGAGGCGATCTCGCTCATGATGTCGGTCACGCGCTGCACCGAGGCGACAATCTCGGACATGGTCTTGCCAGCGGCGTCGACCAGCTGGGCGCCGGTTTCCACGGTCTTCACCGAATCGGCGATCAGTGCCTTGATCTCCTTCGCCGCGTCGGCCGAGCGCTGGGCCAGCGAGCGGACCTCGCTGGCCACGACGGCGAAGCCGCGGCCCTGCTCGCCGGCCCGGGCAGCTTCCACTGCCGCGTTCAGCGCCAGGATGTTGGTCTGGAAGGCGATGCCGTCAATGACGCCGATGATGTCGCCGATCTTCTTCGACGAGGCGGTGATGCCGTCCATCGTGGTGACCACCTTGCCGACTACCTCGCCGCCGCGGGCGGCGACTTCCGCCGCACCCACCGCGAGCTGACGCGCCTGCCGGGAGTTCTCGGCGTTCTGTTTCACCGTCGAGGTCAGCTCCTCCATCGACGAGGCGGTTTCCTCGAGGTTGGCGGCCTGCTGCTCGGTGCGTTCGGAGAGATCGGCATTGCCCGCAGCAATCTCGGCCGCTGCGGTCTGGATCTGCTCGGTGGCGTCCTTGATGCGGACAATGATGGAGCGTAGCTGCGCCACCATGCTGTTGGCGTCTCCAGCCAGCTTGCCGAAGGCGCCCTCGTAGCGTTGGTCGATGGACCCCGAGAGGTCGCCTGCCGCCAACGCACCGAGCAGATCGCCGACGTCGGACAGTCCGGCATCGGCCTGCTCCATCAGCCTGTTCAGGCCCACGATCATCTCGCGGAAATCGAACTCGAACCGGCCGGCGTCGCCGCGCGCGCTGAAATCGCCGCGTCCGGCGGCATCGGACAGGCGCAGGATGTCGTCCTTGATCTCCGACAGCCGGGTACGCACTTCCTCCATGGCGTCGGAGATGCGCGCCTGGCGACCGGGCAGGGGGTCCATGCGTACCGCAAAGTTGCCCCGCGCGTACTCGCGCACGATCTCCAGCATCTTGTCCTGGGTCCCGAGCAGGTTGTCGGCCAGGGCATTCACCGCGCCGGCCATCTCGCGGTAGCCGCCGCGCAGTTCGGCATCGTCAAGCCGGGCGTCCGTGTCGCCCGCCGAGAATCGTTGTCCCAGTTCGATCTGCGAACGGATGAACGCAGCCAGCTGGTTCTTGAGCTCGCGCATGTCCGCCAGCAATGACTTGTCGCTGCCGTGCACGGTGACCTCGCGTTCGAACTCACCGGCGCTGATTCTGCGCACCACCTCGGCCGCGTACCCCGGTTCGCCGCCAAGCTGGCGCATGACCTGCCGGATGATGGACAGCGCAAGCAGGACCATGGCCACAGTCGCAACGAGCAGGCCGAGCAGCTGCAGGATGCTCACCTGGGCCCGGATGGCGGCAATCTCCTCGACCTGTGCCTGCTGCGCGGCCTCGATCTTGGCGCTGAGCGACTTCAGGCCGGCGTCCACCTCGGCGAAGGCGTTGGCGAAGACCGGGGTGATGCTGCTCGCCGAATAGGGGTCTTCTTCGGTGGCGATCTTGAAGATGTCGTTGGCCTGGGTGATGTAGAAGTCCACCGGTCCGGCCAGTGCGGCGATCTCCTGTTTCACCTCTTCCGGCAGTGGAAGCTCCGCGCTCTCGGCGAGGCTCGCCTTCAGGCCTTCCGCGTTCTGCTTGAGCTGCTCCTCGATGCGTACGCCGGTCGAGGGATCGGCAAGGAAGGAGGCGACCATCGACTCCAGCGCGTCGGCGCGCAGCGAGGCGTGGTAGACCACGGATTTCTGGTGCACCGCCGAGGCGGTCGCTGCCGCGGCCAGCCGGTCGGCGGCGTTGGACAGCTGCCACTGGCCCCACCAGCCCACCGCGCCCATCAGGAGGATGCCGCCGATGCCTGCACCACTGAGTTGCCAGAGTCTGTTCCTGAACCGCATCGCTAAGTTCTCCCTCCCGTTGCGATGTGCGCGCCGATGATCCGGCTAGCGTGTATCGGTCAGTCCTCCCGGTCCATTGGGAATACCCCGCACACCGGCGCCGTCAGCTGGCGGATGCCTGGTTGCTGACGCCGCGTGCCAGACCGCCGACATCGACGATCAGCGCCACCCGGCCATCGCCGAGGATGGTGGCGCCTGAAATTCCCGGAATTCGACGGTAGTTGGCCTCGAGGTTCTTGACCACGACCTGCTGCTGGCCGAGCAGGGCATCGACCTCCAGCGCGAGACGCTTGCCGTCGCTTTCCACCACCACGACCATCGGTTCATTGGCGGCCTTCTCTTCTATCTTGTAGAGCCTTGCGACGCTGAACAGCGGCAGGTAGTCGCCGCGCACCTTGAGCACGCGGCCATCGGCCTGCACCGTGCGGACGTTCTCCGACTGCGGCTGCAGCGCCTCGATGACGAAGCCCAGCGGCAGCACGAAGGTCTCGCCACCGACCTGGACCAGCATGCCGTCCAGGATGGCGAGGGTCAGCGGTAGGCGCACCGTGATCTTGGTGCCCTTTCCGGTATGGCTCTCGATGCCGACCTCGCCGCCGAGGGCGAGGATGTTCTTGCGCACCACGTCCATGCCGACACCGCGCCCGGACAGGTCGGTGACCTGGTCTGCCGTGCTGAAGCCGGGTGCGAAGATCAGCTCCCAGACCTGCGAATCGCTGGCGTTCTCTGGGATTTGCAGACCGCGTTCCTGCGCCTTGCGCAGGATTCTTTCGCGGTTCAGGCCGCGGCCGTCGTCGGCGACCTCGATCACGATGTGGCCGCCCTGGTGGGACGCGGCGAGGGTGATGTTGCCGGATTCCGGCTTGCCTGCTGCGCGTCGCTCCTCGGTGGTCTCAAGGCCATGGTCGATCGAGTTGCGCACCAGATGGACCAGCGGGTCGGCGATCTTCTCGATGACGCCCTTGTCCAGCTCGGTGGCCTCGCCGACGGTCTTCAGACGGACCTGCTTGTTGAGGCGGGTCGAGAGGTCGCGAACCAGGCGCGGGAAGCGTGAGAATACCGAGCCCACCGGCAGCATCCGGATGCCGATCACCGCTTCCTGGAGGTCACGGGTATTGCGTTCGAGCTGGACCAGCCCGGCGAGCAGCCGCTCGTGCGAGGCCGGTTCCAGCTCGGAGCCGGCCTGCTTGAGCATGGCCTGGGTGATGACCAGTTCGCCGACCAGGTTGATCAGCGCATCGACCTTGGACACCTGGACCCGCAGGGTGCCCTCGGTGGCGCCGCCGGCGCTGGCCGCAGCGGCGACCGGAGGCGTGTCGCTGGGCTGCGGACTGACCTGCTGCGGCTCGGCGGCGGCGCTCACCGGCTGCGGCGCCGGCGCCGCAGCGGGTGGCGGAGCTGCCACCGTCATCGACTTCTGCGGAGTGATCTCCAGATCGCACTCGTCCTCGACCCAGGAGAAGACGTCCTCGACCTGCGCCTTCTTCAGCGCACCGTCGATCGAAACCTCCCACCATAGGCGGACCTCGAAGGGGTCCATGTCGGCGAAGCCCGGGAGACGGTCGAAGTGGCATTCGGTTCGGGCGTCTCCCAGCCGCTGCAGTTCGCGCAGGATCCGCAGGGGGTCGTTGCCGCTCATGAACATGGACGGGTGCGGCTTGAACACCACGTTCCATCCGGTCGGCTCGGCCGCTGCCGGTGCTGCGGCCTGGGCGGCCTTCGCCGGCGTGGGGGCGCCTGCGCCGCCGGAAAGCACGTTCTCGAGGCGCTGCTGGGTGGCCTGTACCGAGGCGTGATCGGCCTCGCCGCCGCGCTCGGCCACGTCGAGCAGGGCCCGGAGCACGTCGACCGAAGCGAGCAGGGCGGAGAGCGACTCGGTCTCCGGAGCGCGCTTGCCCGCGCGCATCTCGTCGAGCAGCGTTTCGAGGACGTGGGTCAGCGCGGCGATCTCGCTGAACCCGAACGTCGACGCGCCGCCCTTGATCGAATGCGCGGCACGGAAGACGGTATGGATGGTTTCGGCGTCGGCCCGGCCCGACTCGATGTCGAGCAGCCCCGCCTCCATTGCATCGAGACCTTCCCGACTCTCGGCCAGGAAGGTGGCGTGGAAGCGGGAGAGGTCCATGGGCAGCTACCTCAACCCAGCACTTTGCGTAGGGTGGCGACCAGCTGCTCGGGATTGAACGGCTTCACCAGCCAGCCGGTGGCACCGGCAGCCTTGCCTTCCTGCTTCTTGTCCAGGCCCGCCTCGGTGGTCAGCATCAGCAGAGGAATGAACTTGTAGTCGGGAAGCTGGCGCAGGTGGCGGATCAGCGTGATGCCGTCCATGTTCGGCATGTTCACGTCGGCAACGACCGCATTGAACTTCTCCTGCTTGGCCTTCTCCAGGGCGACCACCCCATCCTCGGCCTCGACCACATCGAACCCGGCCGATGTGAGCGCGAATGCGACCATCTGCCGCATGGACGCGGAATCATCGACTGCGAGGATGCGCGGGTTGCTCATTCTTGTTCTCCGGACTCGGACAGACCGAGGGCAGTAGTCAGCGCCATAACGCGGGCAGCGTCAACCAGCGCGGGGGAGGGGGATTCGATACGGGTCTTGCGTCCCGCGTTGTGGCGTTCATGGAAAAAGGCGGCGAGCAGCTGCAGACCTGCACCGTGCACCCGCTCCACGGCCGATCCGTCGACGACCACGCTGCGCCCGGAATCCAGCTGGGTCGAGAGCTGTTCCTTGAGCTCGCTGGCGCGTTCGATCCCGAGATCGTTGCCGAGTTCGATGGGAGGCATGGAGGCTTTGATCCAGATTCACCCTGTGATGCGCAGTTTAGGCGCAAACCGCTCCGGGATTGAAGCGGCGCGCCGCACAATCCGGGCGCCCCGGCTAGGCCAACAGACGGCTCGCGTCGAGCATGATGATGATCAGTCCCTCGCGTCGGGACACCCCGCGAACGACCTCGGCGGCCAACAGCGAAGGCGTGCCACTGATACGTTCCATGCGGCCTTCAGAGAGATTGACCACGTCGGCGACGCTGGCGACGAGCAGGCCCAGCGTCTCGCCTTTCTCCTCGAGAACGATCACCCGGCTGGCTTCATTGGGCTCTGTAGGGGGAAACCCTAACCTCACCGCAAGATCCATCACCGGCACGATCTGACCGCGCAGGTTCATGACGCCCAGGGTGGCCTCATCGGTGCCGCGCACCGGCAGGATCAGGGGCACCCGCAATACCTCCTGCACCTTCAGGACCTCGACCGCAAAGCTCTGTCGGGCGAGGTTGAAGCGTAGCCATGCCGCGACCTTGTCCTCGGCGCGGCGTCGGCGCTCGGACGGTGCGGAGGGCTCGCCATGAGCCGGGGCCGGCTCACTGGGTGGAAGGAGGGCCTCGATGGCGCGGCTGGCGGCACCGGTAGGGGTCGGCAGTGGTGACCTGGTCCTGGCCGGCGCGGGTGCCGCGGCGGGCGCCGGAGTTGCCGGGGCATCGCCCGACCCCTGCAGGGCGTCGAGCATCGCCTCGAACTCGTCCTCGCTGATCTCGTCGCCGCCCTGGCGGAAGGCGGCGAGGGGATCGCCGTCGCCTTGCCCCGCAGGCTCCGCCGGAGCCTGCGGGGCCGCGACGGGTTTGCCCTCCAGGGCATCGAGCATCGCCTCGAACTCGTCTTCGCCGATCTCGTCGCCCCCCGAGCGGAATGCGGCCAGGGGGTCCCCGCCTGCCGCCTCGCCTTCGGCGCCGGCCGGGCCGGGCGAGGGCTTTCCCTGCATGGCGTCGAGCATGGCCTCGAACTCGTCCTCGCCGATTTCGTCGCTGCCCTGGCGGAATGCGGCCAGCGGATCGGCGTCGCCCCGTGCATCCGCTGCAGCCTCCGGGTCCGAGTCAGCGTCGGCGGTCGTGGTCATGGACGGTTCGTCGTCCGCCTGCGGCTTGCCCTCCAGGGCATCGAGCATGGCCTCGAACTCGTCGTCCGAGATGTTCGGGCTTCCCTCGCGGAATGCGGCCAGTGGATCCCCGGCGGGCGCCTCGACCTGCTCCGCTGCCGGACTGTCCGACCCATCGGCCGCCGGTTCGGGGTCGGGCTGCGAGTCCGAACTCGGCGCCGGCTGTTTCCCGGATGGCTTGTGCTGTGCGGCCCTGGGGTCGCCCTTGCCCGGGTCGTCCATCAGCTCGCTGAGGTAGTCGTCGATCAGGTCGTGGCTGCTCATTCGGCTCTCCGCACCGCGCTGTCCGTCCCGCCGCGGCACGCCCAGGCCAGCCCGCTGTCGAGCGTCCTGCTCATGAAGCCACCTCGTCGAGGTGGTCGCTGGCCAGCAGCCAATCCAGCGCCCGTGAGTAGGCCGGCAGGCCGCGCGCCTGGCTGTCGTTGCCGTCGGGTCCCAACAGATGATGGATGTCACGCAGGCGGGTGTCCACCGGCACCGCGTCGTTCCAGGACTGTGCCTCGAAACGTGTGCGCATCTCGGCCAGGGTGTCGGTGGCGACCCGGGTGCGCTTGTCGAACAGGGTCGGCAGGATCGAGATCGGAAGCGGTCGCGCCCGCGAGCGGCTGACCATGGCTGCGGTGCGGGCGATGCCCTGCAGGCCGAACTGAGCGAGGGGCTCGGTCTGGGTCGGTACGATCAGCCGGTCCGCCGCGGCCAGCGCGTTCACCATCAGCAGACCCAGCGTGGGCGGGCAGTCGAGCAGGGCGTAGTCATAGGCATGGGCGACGTCCGACAAGGCGACGCCCAGCGCGCGGCCCAGCCCCGGCCTCTGCCCGGCGCGACGCTCGAGCGTGGCGAGGCCAGGCTGGCCGGCAATCAGGCTGAGTCCCTCGACGGGCGTTGAGCGACGCAGTCCGGCGATCGGCTGCGGCGGCTCGTCGAAGAGTTCGAGCACGCCGGGCGTCGGCGGCTCGGCGGCAAGGCCGAGCGCCTGGGTCATCGAAGCGTGTGGATCAAGGTCCAGCAGCAGCACACGGAAGCCGCGGTGCGCGAGGCGGCTGCCGAGGGCCAGCGTCGTCGTGGTCTTGCCGACGCCGCCTTTCTGGTTGGCGATGGTCCAGATGCGCATCGATCAGGGCTCCGTGCTGTCGTCGATGGGGGCGACCATGGTGGATGGTGCGCCTTCGGCCGGGTCGGCCATGGCATCGGGTTCGGCCATGTCGGCGAGGATCACCACGACCACCCGGCGGTTGGCGCGGCGACCCTCGGCTGTGTCGTTGCCAGCGATGGGACGCATGTCGCCATAGCCCAGCAGGGACAGCCGTGACGGGTCGATGCCGCGCGCGGCGAACACCCGCAGCACGCTGGCAGCGCGAGCGCCGGACAGCTCCCAGTTGCTGGGGAACTGAGCGGTGGCGATCGGCACGTTGTCGGTGTGGCCCTCGATTCGCACAGAGTTCGGCACTTCGAGCAGTGCGTCGGCCAGCGGATTGAGCACGCGCAGCGCCTGCTCGTTGGGCAGGGCCGAGCCGCTGGCGAACAGGATGTCGGACTTGATCGCGACCTCGATCCACAGGTCGGTGCGATTGACCGCGATCAGGTCGCGTTCGATCAGCCCGCCCAGGGTTCTCTCGATATCGTCGCCGATGGTGTTGAGCTGGTCACGCGCGCGCATCACCTCGGCGCGGTCCGCGGCCAGCATCGGGTCGGGCAGGTTGTTGCGGATCTGTCGCGAGACACGCGGCAGGTTGGGCAGGCGACTGGCCGGAATCGGCGCCACCAGGCCCTGCGCACCGCGGATCACGATCGGCGGCGAGCGGTCGGCGTCGGAGCCGCTCATCTGGGTGCCGACCTGGATCGGGTTGAGGGTCTTGGGCGGCCCGCCGAAGGCCGCGTTGAGCGAGTAGGAGAGAACCCGGTACTTGCCCTCGTTGACCGAGGAGATGGCATACATCACCACGAAGAACGCCAGCAGGAGCGTGATCAGGTCGCCGTAGGGAATCGCCCACGCCTCGTGGTTCGCATGATCTTCATGCGCTCTGCGTCGTGACATGGGCGCGTCAGTGGACAAAGCCGGAGAGCTTGGCTTCGATATTGCGCGGGTTCTCGCCCTGCGCGATCGCGATCAGGCCCTCGATGAGCAGTTCGCGCTCTGCGACGCGGCCGGCGATGATGCCCTTGAGCTTGGCTGACACCGGCAGGAAGAACAGGTTTGCCGAGGCGATGCCGTAGACCGTCGCGGTGAAGGCCGCGGCGATGCCCGGGCCGAGCTTGGTCGGGTCGGCAAGGTTCTGCATCACGGCCATCAGGCCGAGCACGGCGCCGATGATGCCGAGTGTCGGGGCATAGATGCCCATGCCCTCGAAAACCTTGGCCGCGGCCATCTCGCTATGCTCCTGACTGCCGAGGTCGATCTCCAGCATGGAGCGGATGGCCTCGGGCTCCAGGCCATCGACCAGCATCTGCAGTCCCTTCCGGGTCATCGGGTCGGTCATCTTGGCAATCTCCGCCTCGAGGCCGAGGAGACCCTGGCGACGGGCGACATTGCTCCACTCCACGACCTGCGCGATGAGCAGGTCGGTTCGGGTCTGCGGTGGCTTGATGATCCAGGGCAGGATCGCGAAGGCCTTGCGGAAGGTCTTCATCGGCGTATGCAGAAGGATCGCGGCCAGCGTGCCGACGATGACGATCAGGAACGCGGCCACGTTGACCAGCGCCATGAATCCGGCGCCCTTGGCGATCGCCCCGCCGACGATGGCCAGCAGGCCGAGGGTCAATCCGAGCAGGGTCAGTACGTCCATGATCTATGCCTATCGACCATCCGCGGCCGAGCTTGAGGGGGGCGGCGCGCTTCAGCTCCGTGCGAGCGCATCGACATCGAGGATCAGGGCCATCCTGCCGTCACCGGTCAGCGTGGCGCCGACGTGGCCCCTCACCGCACGCAGCGACTTGGGCAACGGCTTGATCACCACCTCCTCGCGGCCGCGCACCTGGTCGACGACCAGGCCGATGGGGCCATCGCCGGTGATCAGCAGGACCACGTGGGAGGGGCCGTCCAGCGGTCCCTCGCCCAGCCAGCGGCGCAGGAAGACCAGCGGCATGGGCTGCTGACGCAGGTCGAGCATCTCGCGGCCGTCGACCCAGCGCAGCAGTTCGGGCTGATAGGGCAGGACCTCCTGCACGCTGGCCAGGGGCAGGGCGAAGACGCGGTCGACGCAGTGCACCAGCAGGGCGGGCAGGATGGCGAGGGTCAGCGGCACCCGGATCAGGAACCGCGATCCTTCGCCGAGCTTCGATTGGATCGACACCCGGCCGTTGAGCTCGCGAATCTTCGACTGGACCACGTCCATGCCGACGCCGCGGCCCGAGATGTCGCTGACCTCGGCCTTCGTCGAGAAGCCGGGCAGGAAGATCAGCTGGAAGGCTTCGTCAGGGCCGAGCCGGGCGGCGGCGTCGGCGTCGATCAGGCCCTTCTCGCGTGCCTTGGCCTTGATCACCTCGGGGTCGATGCCGCCGCCGTCGTCGCGCACCTCGATGGCGATGTGGTCACCTTCCTGCCGCGCGGCGAGGATCACCCGTCCGCAGCGCGGCTTGCCGACCCGTTCGCGGACGTCGGGCGCCTCGATTCCGTGGTCGATGGCATTGCGCACCAGATGGACCAGCGGGTCGGCCAGCGACTCGACCAGCGTCTTGTCGAGCTCGGTGTCGGCGCCGACCAGCTCAAGGTCGACCTCCTTGCGCACCGCCCGTGCGACGTCGCGGGCGACCTTGGGAAACCGGGAGAAGACGCGTCCGACCGGCTGCATGCGCGTCTTCATGACCGCGCTCTGCAGGCGGGTGGTCGAAACGTCCAGAGCGGCGATGGCGCGGTCGACATCGTCATCGCGCCGGGCCCCGCGCAGGGTCTTCAGGCGGTTTCTCGCGAGCACCAGTTCGCCGACCAGGTTGACGATGGCATCGAGGCGTTTGGTGTCGATGCGGATGGTGGTTTCGACCGGCACCTCGCGCGTCGCCTCGATCGAGCGCTTGTCCACCTCGCCGGCCGGGCGGGCCCGTTTCGGGGCGGCGACCTGGGACGGCGCCCCGGCTGGCGCCTGGCTGCCTTCGCCGGCTGGCTTGCCCGCCCCGGCCGCGGCAGCGGCGCCGCCGCCCGCATCGGGGGTATTCAGTCGCACGATCAGCCCGTCGGGCGCCGGGCCCAGGGCCTGGCCGGCACCCAGCTCGCCGAGCATGCGGACGACATGGTCGAGCGCCTCCTGGGCGCCGTCGCAGAGTTCGGGATCGAGCGCGCGCTTGTTTGAGCGGACCAGTCCGAACTGCTCCTCCAGCGCGTGGCAGAGCTCGACCAGGGGCTGCAGGTTGAGGAAGCCGGCGCCGCCCTTGATCGTGTGGAAGCCGCGGAACACCGCGTTCAGCAGTTCCTTGTCGCCGGGGCTGCGCTCGAGCGCGACCAGCTCCTCGCCGAGGCGGCTGGCGATCTCCTGGGCCTCGACCAGGAAGTCGGCGGCGATGTCATCCGTCATCTCGCTCACGCCGGCGTGTCCTTTCAGAGGTCCAACTGGGAGAGCAGGTCGTCGGCGTCGTCCTGCGACACGCCGTGGCTGTCGACGCCCTTGACCGCCGGCCCGGCAAGTCCGGTGTCGTTGCGCTGCTCGGCACGCACGTCGATGCCGAACGCGGCCACCGTGTCATAGACGCGGTCGACCACCCCGACCACGCGCTTGATGATCTGCCCGGTAAGGTCCTGGTAGGACTGGGCGAGGGCCACCTCGGAGAGGTTCTTGCGGACGGCGGCCAGCGCCTCGCCACCGGCCTCGGGCGGAATGCTGTCGAGCAGCTCGCGCGACTTCTCGACCAGGTCGAGGGTAGTGTGGGTGGCGTCCTCGGTCATCTTGACCACGTGCTGGAGGCGTGCGCTGGCGTCGGGCAGTTCGGCGAACAGCGGATCGGCCACATTCAGGGAGCCCAGGGTCTCGCCGAGCTCGCGGGCCAGCCGGGCCAGCGCCTGGATCACCGGGCTGGTGCGCAGCTCGGCGATGGCATTGATGGCAGCCTTGAAACCCTGTTCGTCGTTGGCTTCCAGCGCTTCGAGCGCGGCATGCAGCCGCGCGATGAGTTCCTCCCGCCCCCCGGCATTGCTCATGCCGCCTCCAGCCTCTCGAAGATCTTGGTCAGCTTTTCCTGCAGGGTGGCCGCGGTGAACGGCTTGATGATGTAGCCGTTCACGCCCGCCTGCGCGGCCTCGATGATCTGCTCGCGCTTGGCCTCCGCGGTCACCATGAGTACCGGCATCTTGGCCAGCGCGGCATCGGCGCGGATTTCCTTGAGCAGTTCGATTCCGGTCATGCCGGGCATGTTCCAGTCGGTGACCACGAAGTCGAACTTGCTGGCCCGCAGGGCCTGCAGGGCGGCGTTGCCGTCTTCGGCCTCGGCGGTGTTGGTGAAGCCCAGATCGTTGAGCAGGTTCTTGACGATGCGACGCATGGTCGAGAAGTCGTCAACGATCAGGATGCGCATGTTCTTGTTCACGAAAGTGGCTCCGGCAACGTGCTTATGGGTTGGCTTCGGCTCCGCTCCAGTCCTTCAGGCGGGCGCGCAGTCGCACCATCGCCTGTCCATGGACCTGGCAGACGCGGGATTCGGTGATGCCGAGGACGGCGCCGATCTCGCGCAGGTTGAGCTCCTGCTCATAGTAAAGGGAAAGGATGAGCTGTTCGCGTTCGGGTAAACCCTCGATCGCGCGGGCCAGCTCCTGCTGGAACTCGGCGGTCTCCAGCCGGGCATGCGGGGCCGGAGCGTGCTCGGCGACGCGGGCGTCTCCGTGCAGCTCGGCATCCTCCTCCAGGCTGAACAGGTGGCCGCGGATCGCGCCCTCCATCAGCTTGCCGTAGTCGTCGAGGCTCACGCCCAGTGCCTGGGCCACCTCACTGGCGCTCGCCGCGCGACCCTCCCGCTGCTCGATCCGGCGGGTCGCCTCTGCGGCCTCGCGGACCTTGCGGTGCACGGAGCGCGGCACCCAGTCGCCGCGGCGGATCTCGTCGATCATCGCGCCGCGGATGCGGATCGAGGCATAGGTCTCGAAGCTGGCGCCGGCGTTCTGGTCGAACTGGCGCACGGCCTCGATCAGGCCGACCATGCCGGCCTGGATCAGGTCGTCGACTTCGACGCTGGGCGGCAGGCGGGCCGCCAGGTGATGCGCGATGCGCCGGACCAGTTCGGCGTGCCGCGAGACCTGGTCACTTGTGCTCGTGCGCGCCGCTTCGCGGTAGAGCGAGGGAGCTGCCATCGATCACGCTGCCGCTCCCGCCCCCGGGATCATCCGCTCGACAAAGAATTCGACGTTTCCTCTGGGCATGGCCGGAGCTTGCCACTTGTCGATCTTCTGCGCCAGCGCGCGGAAGGCGAGCGAGGCCGCGCTGGCCGGGAAGGCCTGAAGCACCGCCTGCTGGCGCTGGATCGCCCGGCGCATCCATTCGTCGTACGGAACGGCGCCGAGGAAGTTGAGGTTGACGTCGAGGAACTTGTCGGTCACCCGGGAAAGCTTGTCGAACAGCTCGCGGCCCTCGCCGGCGCTGCGTGTCATGTTGGCGACGACGTGCATGCGGGCGACCCCGCGCTCGCGCGACAACACCTTGATCAGGGCGTAGGCGTCGGTGATCGAGGCCGGTTCGTTGCAGACCACCACCAGCACCTCGTGGGCTGCCTGGGAGAAGGTGAGCACGCTCTCGCCAAGGCCGGCGGCGGTGTCGATGATCATGGTGTCGAGCGGGTGCTGCATGTCCGAGAAGGCCCGGATCAGCCCGACGTGCTCGGCCGGCGACAGGTCGGTCATGTGCCGCTTGCCCGAGGCCGCCGGCACCACCATCAGGCCTTTCGGCCCGGTGAGCAGGGTTTCCTCGATACTGCAGCGGCCAGCGACCACGTCGGCGAGGGTGAACTTCGGCGACAGGCCGAGCAGCACGTCGACGTTGGCCAGACCCAGGTCGGTATCGAGCAGCAGGGTGCGGTGCCCGGCGTCGGCCAGGGCCAGCGAGAGGTTGACCGAGACGCTGGTCTTGCCGACACCGCCCTTGCCGCCGCTGACCGCGATGGTGCGCACCGCGCGGGCCGGCGGGGCAGGTGCGGCGCGCAGCCCGCCCGGCGGGTTGGCGGAAGGGTCATGCGGCATCGGCGCTCTCCTTGATCTCGGCGGACCGGGCGGCCCGCTTCAGCTCGCCCAGACGCAGCACGAGGCGATGGGCCTCGGCGCGCTGGATGTCCTCGGGCACCCGTTGCCCGTCCGTTACATAGGCTACCGGCAAGCGGTGGCGGATCAAGACCGAGAGTGCGGAACCGAGACACCCGGTCTCGTCGACCTTGGTCAGGATGCAGCCTTCCGGCTCGGCGCCCCGGAAACGTCGGACCACCTCGTCGAGGTCCGGACCCTGGGCGTTGGCCGGCAGGGTGAGGAAGCAGCGGACCCGGCCGGCGGCGCGCAGCCAGTGGAGCTGGGTGGCGAGATTGCGGTCGCGGGGGCCGAAGCCGGGGGTGTCGATCAGCACCAGACGATACTCCGCAAGCCGGTCGAGTGCCGGCGCGAGGGCATCCTCGCGGTGTATTTCGGTGACCGGCATGCCGAGCATGCGACCGAAGGTGGCGAGCTGCTCGCGTCCACCGCAGCGGTGCACGTCGGTGGTGACCAGGGCCACGTCGCGCGGGCCATGCGCGGCCGAGTAGCGGGCCGCCAGCTTGGCGATGGTGGTGGTCTTGCCGACCCCGGTCGGACCGACCAGGGCGATGACGCCGCCGGATTCGATCGGCTCCTTGCGGGTGACCACCAGCGACTTGGCCATCAGGCCCAGCATGATGCCGCGGGCCCGCGCCGGATCGGCGTCGGCGGGCACGGCGGTGGCGATGGAGCGCGCAAGCTCTGCGTCGCAGCCGTAGGAGGTCAGGTCGTCGAGCACCGAAGCGCGGGCGCTGACCGCGCGCAGGCGCTCCTCGGCGAACCGCGTGGCCTGGCGCTCAAGCAGCTCGCGCATGCTGGACAGCTCGCGGCGCAGCTCCTGCATCGAGGGATGGTCGTTCCAGGCCTTCTCGACCGACTCGCGCTGGGTGGCCAGCACATCCGGTGGCGGCTTGACGCTGGCGGCCTTGATTGCGCTCTCGCTGCGCCGCTCGATCGACTCCACCCCAGGGCTGACCTCGGTCGACAGCGCGCGGTTGTGCAGCTGGTCGGCGAGCAGGGTGTGCCGGGCCAGGGCCTCGTCGTAGTCGGTGGCCGCAACCACCTCGAAGCCGCCCTGGTCGAGCTTCTGGCTGGACAGGATCACCGCATCCGGACCCTGGTCGTCGCGCACCATGCGCAACGCGGTCCTCATGTCCGGGGCGACAAATCGCTTGATCCTCATGCTTGCTTCCTCTTAACGCCTTATCCCACCGAACCGATCAGCTTGATGCGCTTGTCGTCCGGGATCTCGTGGTAGGCCAACACCCAGAGCTGCGGGACGCTGTGCCGGACCAGGCGGGCGAGCACCGCTCGCACCGGGCCTGGGACCAGCAGCACCGCCGGTTCTCCGAGGGCTTCCTGCCGCTTCACCACATCCACCAGGCCCTGGGTGATCCGGTCGGCGAGACCGGGTTCCAGCGCCGAGGCATTGCCTGAGACGGAGTCTTGCAAGACCCGTTCCAGCTGCGAGGCCAAGGTGTAGACGGGCAGTTCGGGCGACAGGCCGCCGATCTCCTGGACGATGAAGCGGCCCAGCGCGGCGCGGGTCGCGGCGGTCAGATCGGCGGGATCCTGTGTCTTCGGCGCTTCCTCGACCAGGGTTTCGGCGATCTTCTTGAACTGGCGGATCGGCACCCGTTCGGCCAGCAGGTTCTGCAGCACGCGGGCAATCACCGCCTGGGGCAGGGCCCGCGGAGTCAGCTCCTCGACCAGCTTGGGCGCGTTGCGGCCAAGGGTGGCCAACAGCTGCTGGACCTCCTCGTGACCGAGCAGCTCCTGGGCCTGTTCCTTGACGATATGCGAGAGGTGGGTGGCGATCACCGTGGCCGGGTCGACCACGGTGTAGCCCAGCGATTCGGCCTCGCCACGCTGGGCGCTGGTGATCCATACGGCGTCGAGGCCGAACGCCGGATCCTTGGCGTGGATGCCATCGACCTTGCCAAAAACCCGTCCCGGGTCGAGCGCCATCTCTCGGTCGGGGTGCACCTCGCCCTGGGCCACCGGCACGCCATGTACGAGGATCCGGTAGTTGGATGGCGGCAGCTCGAGGTTGTCGCGGATGTGCACGGGCGGGATCAGGAAGCCCATGTCCTGGGTCAGCTTCTTGCGGATGCCCTTGATCCGGGTCAGCAGCTCGCCGCCATGCTTGCGCTCGACCAGGGGCACCAGCCGGTAGCCGACCTCGATGGCCAGCGGATCGACCGGGGCGAGGTCGTCCCAGCTCAGCTCGGGCGAGGGCGCAGGCGTCGCGGCCGTGGCTGGCGCCTCGGCCGCGACCCGCTCCTGTTCGCGGCGCTTGTAGAGCAGCCATGCGGCATAGGCAAGGGCCGCGCCCAGGATCAGGAAGGGCAGATTGGGCATGCCGGGGATGATTCCGATCACCAGCATCACGCCTGCGGCCACGGCAAGGGCGCGCTCCTGTCCCAGCATCTGCTTGAACAGGGTCTTGGACATGTCCTGGGAGCGCGAGATGCGGGTCACCAGCATGGCGACGGCGGTGGCCACCAGCAGCGCCGGGATCTGCGCGACCAGGCCGTCGCCGATGGTCAGCAGGACGTAAACCTTGGCTGCATCCGCGAGGCTCAGGTCGTGCTGCAGGACGCCGATCAGCAGTCCGCCGATCAGGTTGATGAACAGGATGAGGAGTCCGGCGATGGCGTCGCCGCGGACGAACTTGGAGGCACCATCCATCGAGCCGTAGAAGTCCGCCTCCTCGCGGACCTCGTCGCGACGCGCCTTGGCCTCGTCGCGCGAAAGCAGGCCGGCATTGAGGTCGGCGTCGATGGCCATCTGCTTGCCGGGCATGGCGTCGAGGGTGAACCGGGCCGACACCTCGGATATGCGCCCAGCACCCTTGGTGATCACCACGAAGTTGATGATGGTCAGGATGGCGAAGACCACGAGGCCGACCGCGTAGTTGCCGCCGATGACGAATTCGCCGAAGGCTTCGATGACCTTGCCGGCGGCGGCTGAGCCCTCGTGGCCGTTGAGCAGCACGACGCGCGTCGAGGCGACGTTCAATGCCAGGCGCAGCAGGGTGGTGATCAGCAGGACGGTGGGGAAGATGCTGAAGTCCAGCGGGCGGCCGACGTAGATGACCGACAGCACCACCACCAGCGAGAGCGCGATGTTGAAGGTGAACAAGGCGTCCAGCAGCGGGGTGGGCAGGGGCAGCACCACCATCGCCAGCAGGGCGAGCAGCATCAGCGGCGCGCCAATCCCTTGGCGGAGGGCGAGGCCGCCGCGCTGCAAAACCGTCATCTGTGCCGCCATGGCCTACCTTTCGGGCTGGTCAGGAACTTCGATCGACGGCTTGTCCGGATAGCGCCCGCCATACCTGCGCCAGTGGCGCAGCTGGTGGACGTAGGTGAGTACCTGGGCCACTGCGGCATACAGGTCCACCGGGATTTCCCGCCCGATCTGAACCTGTCTATACAAGCTCCGTGCCAGAGCCGGGCTGGAGATGATCGGCACGCGGTGGCGCTCGCCCACGGTGCGGATGGTCTGGGCAACCAGGTCGACGCCCTTGGCGACGACCACCGGGGCACGCATCTTCGGCGCCTCGTAGCGCAGGGCGACGGCGTAATGGGTCGGGTTGACCAGGATGGCGTCGGCCTGCGGCACGTCCTCCATCATTCGTCGCTGCGCCATCTCCTGCTGCAGGCGACGGATCTTGCCCTTGACCTCGGGGCTGCCCTCGGACTCCTTCATCTCGTCGCGCAGCTCCTGTCGCGACATCAGCAGCTTCTGCCGGTTGCTCCAGAGCTGGTAGGGGGCGTCGAAAAGTGCGATCAGAAACAGACCGATGGCCATGGCGATGAGGATCTTCAGCGCCATGCTGAACCCCTCGACGACCGAGGTCTCCAGTGGCTTGTGCATCAGGGTCAGCAGGCCCGGCGCGATGCCGACGATGGCATAGGTCCCGAATCCGCCGATCACCGCCACGCGTAGCAGCGACCTCACGAACTCGGCAAAGCCCTCGCGGCCGTAGATGCGCTTGAGGCCCTTCATCGGGTCCATCTTCGAGAAGTCCGGGACCAGCGCCTTGTTGCTCCAGTTGAAGCCGCCGAGCAGGGCCGGGGCGAGCAGGCTCGCGACCAGGG
The DNA here is from genome assembly GCF_023156535.1 of Pseudomarimonas salicorniae. Classification (GTDB taxonomy): domain Bacteria; phylum Pseudomonadota; class Gammaproteobacteria; order Xanthomonadales; family Xanthomonadaceae; genus Pseudomarimonas; species Pseudomarimonas salicorniae. The sequence continues at coordinate 41,986 of NZ_JALNMH010000014.1, forward strand.
CGGCGATGGCGATCGGCGTGGCGATCAGCAGCAGTGAGCCGAGCAGGTCGAAGAAGTGCGTCGGCAGCAGGCGCGGGTCGCCGACCCGGGTGCCGACGCGGCTGAGCGCATCGGCCAGCCAGGCGGCCACGCGCTTGCCGATGTCGCCGCCGAGGCCCATCAGCACCAGTACGCCCGAGCCGAACACCACGGCGGTGGCCAGCTCCTTCGAGCGCGGCACCTGGCCCTGCTCGCGGGATTCGCGCAGCCGTTTTTCGGTTGGCTGTTCGGTCTTTTCCTGGCCGTCGTTGCCCTCTGCCATGGCCTACCTCGTCAGGTCCAGGGCAGCGGCAAAGGCCGCGTCGAACAGGGCACGCGCCGGCTCCTTGAGTTGGGCGATCAGCACCGACATCAGCAGCATGCCCGAGGCCAGTGCGGCGGGCAGGCCGACGGCGATCGGGTTCAGCGCCGGCGCGGCGCGGCCGAGCACGCCGAAGGCGAGGTTCACCACCATCATTGCCATCATCAGGGGCAGGGCGATGCTGACCCCGACCAGCAGGGCGCGGGCGAAGAACTGCGGCGCGCCCGAGGCCAGCTGCACCGGATCGACCAGCGGCGCGCCGATCGGCAGCGAGCGGTAGCTCTGCACCAGCAGATCGATCATTGCGAGGTGACCGTCGAAGGCGAAGAACAGCAGCGCGAAGGCGATGTAGAACCACAGCCCGACCACGCCCGATGTCGCCGCTCCGCGCAGCGGGTCGGCAAGCTGGGCGAAGGCCAGTGCCATGCCCTGGGCGACCATCTCGCCGGCCACGGCGGCGGCCTCGAAGGCGACGCGCAGGGTGAAGCCGAGCGCGATGCCGATCGCCATCTCGGTCAGCAGGGTCAGCACCGAGGCGGCATTGAGCGAGAGCAGGGGCGGTGGATCGGCCAGCGGTGCGAGCACGGTGGACAGGGCCAGGACGAAGATCATGCGCACCCGGGTGGGCAGGGAGCGGGTGCCGATGATCGGCGCCACCATGAAGAAGCCACCGACGCGGAGTGCGGTCCAGACCACCGAGGCCAGGTAGTCGAAGAGCCAGACCCCGTCGATCAGTACCCCGGTGGTGGCGTCCACGGCGAGCGGCCCTAGCTGATCAGCTGCGGGATGCGCTGGTAGAGGTTGATGGTGAAGTCGACCAGCCTGCCCAGCATCCAGGCGCCGGCCGCCGCCAACAGCAGGGCCAGCGATATCGCCTTGGCGACGAAAGCGATGGTTGGCTCATTGATCTGGGTGGCGGCCTGGACGATGCCCAGCACCACGCCGATCACCAGCACCGTGAGCAGCATCGGCAGACCGACCATCAGGGCCGTCTCCAGCGCAGCGCGCAGCTCGGTGAGGGCCTGGTCCGGGGTCATGGGATGGCAAAGCTCCCCGCCAGCGAACCGACCACCAGGATCCAGCCATCGACCAGCACGAAAAGCAGGATCTTGAACGGCGCCGAGACCAGCATCGGCGACATCATCATCATGCCCAGCGACATCAGCACGCTGGCCACCACCAGATCGATGATGACGAAGGGAATGAACAGCAGGAAGCCGATCTCGAAGGCGGTGCGGAGCTCCGAGGTGAGGAAGGCCGAGGCCAGAACGTGCAGCGGAACCTCGTCCGGGCTGGTGTAGCCGGTGCTGCCGGCGAGCCCGGCAAAGGTCATCAGGTCGCGCTCGCGGACCTGGGCGAACATGAAGGCGCGCAGCGGCTGGATGGCGGCATCGAAGGCTTCGCGCGCCGGCAGGGTGCCGTCGAGGTAGGGCGAGATGCCGGCCTGCCAGGAGGCGTCCAGCACCGGCATCATCACCAGGAAGGTGAGGAACAGCGCGAGCCCGAGCAGGATCTGGTTTGAGGGTGTCTGCCCGGTGCCAAGCGCCTGGCGCAGCAGGGCGAGCACGATGATGATCCGGGTGAAGGCGGTCATCCCCAGCAGCACCGCCGGCAGCAGGGTGATGAAGGTCATCACCAGCAGCACCTGCAGGGACAGGCTGACGTCCTGGTTGCCGACCCGGGCCACGGTCACGTCCGGCAGGGCCTGGCCAAAGGCCGCCGGGGCGATCAGCAGGGCCAGCAGGCCGAGCAGCGAGGGCAGGGCGCGCATCAGCGGTCGGCCTCCTCGCGGGTACGCTTGAGCAGGGCTCGGAAATCCGCGGCCGGCTGCTCGGGCAGCGGGGTTTCCAGACGGTGCAGCAGGTTGACGTTCTCCGACGTGACCCCGAGCAGCAGCTGGGTATCGCCGACCGCGACCACCACCACCCGTTCCCGCACCCCGACCCCGACCTGGGCCACGACGCGCAGGTCGCGATGCGCGCGCAGGGCGCCGCCGGGCAGCTTGCGCAGCAGCCAGGCCAGAAGCAGGATCAGGCCCACAACCAGCAGCAGGGCGATCAGTGACCCGCCCAGCGCGCCGAGGGTGCCGGTGCCCGCGGCCGATTCCACGCCGCTCACTTGAGCCGCTTGACCCGTTCCGACGGACTGATCACGTCGGTCAGGCGGATGCCGAAGCGCTCATTGACCACGACCACCTCGCCGTGGGCGATCAGGGTGCCATTGACGTAGACGTCGAACGGATCGCCGGCGTCGCGTTCAAGCTCCACCACCGAACCCTGGTTGAGCTGGAGCAGGTTGCGGATCGGCATCCGTGCGCGGCCGACCTCGAGCGAAACCGTCACCGGCACGTCGAGGATCACATCGAGGTTCATTTCGCCGGCCGAGGGCTTCGACGTCGAAGGGCTTTCCGCGGCGGGCTGCGCGGTCTGTTCGGACAGGTCGCCCCACATGGCCAGTTCGGCCTCGCTCATCTTGTCGGCGTCGCCTTGCTTGCCACTCATATCACTTTTGCCTTGGTCAGTTCGAGCTGGGTCATGGTGCGTACCGGCGGCACGATGCGTTCGATCCTCACCGCCGCATGGCCGTCGGAGACGCCGAACTTGCCGTAGAACAGGGGCTGCTTCTCGATCGACAGCGGCACCTCGTCGGGCATCTCGAAGGGGATGATGTCTCCGGGCTTCCAGTTGACCACGCTGCCGATGGTCGAACGCAGCTCGCCAAGCGTGCAGGCAAACTCGACCTCGGCCTCGCGCAGCTGCTCGTGCATCGCGGTGATCCAGCCCTCGTCGCGGTCGACCCGGTCGCTGGCGACGCCAGCGTCGAGCAGGTCGCGGATCGGCTCGATCATGGAATAGGGCAGGGTGACGTGCAGCTCACCGCCGCCTCCTTCCAGCTCGACGTGGAATCGGCTCACCACCACGTATTCGCGCGGACTGACGATGGTGGCGAAGTGCGGATTGACCTCGGAGTTGAGGTACTCGAACTCGACCTTCAGCACCGGCGCCCAGGCCTCCTGCAGGTCCTCGAAGGTCTGCTTGAGCATCAGCTGGATCACCCGCATCTCGGTCGGGGTGAACTCCCGGCCTTCGATCTTGGTCGGGTAGCGGCCGTCGCCGCCGAAGAAGTTGTCGACCACGGTGAACACGAGCTTGGGCTCGAAAAGTACCAGGGCCGTGCCGCGCAGCGGCTTGAGCTTGACCAGGTTGAGGTTGGTCGGGACATAGAGCGTGTGCACATAGTCCATGAACTTGTGCAGCTCGATGCCGCGCACGCTGAGCTCGGCCGATCTTCGTAGCAGGTTGAACAGGCCGACCCGCCACAGGCGGACAAAGCGCTCGTTGATCATCTCCAGGGTCGGCATGCGACCGCGGACGATGCGCTCCTGGCTGGCAAGGTCGTAGGTCCGGACCTCGGTCGGATCGACCGGTTCCGGCTCGGTATCCACCGCACCGGAGTCGACGCCGTGCAGGAGGGCGTCGATCTCGTCCTGGGAAAGCAGGTCGGCGCCCATCGACTGGCCTACTGGGTCACGAAGCTGGTGAAGTAGAGGGCGTCGACGCCGGCTTCGCCGGTCGCCTCGGTGAGCACCGCCTGGACCTCCTTGAGCGCCTGCTCCTGCAGGGCTTCCTTGGCCTCGCGGGTGCGCACGCCATCGACGGTCTGCTGGGAGAACAGCAGCAGCAGGCGATTGCGGATGACCGGCATGTGCAGGCCGAGCTTTTCCTCGAGTCCTGCCTTGCGGGTCATCAGCTGGACCTCGACCTGCAGGTAGCGATCACCGCCGGGATCGGCCAGGTTGACAACGAAGGCCGGCTCCAGCGCGATGTAGGTGGCCGGCCCCGCCTCTGCAGGCGCCTTCGCGCTCTCGGCCGGGACTTCGGCGCCGGCTTCCGGGGTCTCGGCTTTGCCGCTGAGGTACCAGGCGAGTCCGGCACCGATGCCGGCTGCCAGCACCACGCCTCCGACCACCGGAATGAGCAGCTTCTTGCCGCCGCCGCCGGCCGGTTTTTCCGCTGCCGCTTTTTCCTTTGCCGCCATGCGAGATCACTCCTTGTGCCAGAGCCGGGTCAGGTGCCGGATGGGCTCCATCTTAGCCGAGGCAGACGTCCGGCTGCCCCGTTGTCCGCCCTTGGTGGCGCGCGTCTAGGCGTACTCGGACAGAGTGCCATCGTGTCGGCGCGCCTTCGGGGCGGGTTCTGTCGTCTCCTTGGCCAGCACGTCCCCTGCGACGCTGGGGACGCCCGGCACGGGCGGGCCGTCACCCCGCGGCGAACGGCCCTCGCCGCTGCCGACATCGGCATGCGCGAGCTGCAGCCCTTGGGACTCCAGCAGCTCGCGCAGGCGCGGCAGGGTGGATTCCAGCAGCTGTCGGACCTCGCCGACCGGCGACTGGAATTCGGCGCGGACCGACTTTCCATCGAACTCGATCTGCACGTCGATGCTGCCGAGGTCTTCCGGATGCAGCTGGATCTCGGCGCGCCCCACCTGCTGCTGGCTCATCCACTGCAGGCGCAGGGCCATCCCTTCGCTGAAGGCCTGGTCGATCTTGGGTGCAGAGCCGGGGGGCAGGGCGACCTCGAGTGGCCCTTCCGGTGCGGCGTCGACCACTGCGGGGGGCGGCGCGGCGGGCGACGGTGCACCCTCGCGGGCACCGATCACCTCGGTGCGCCGCATCAGGGCCTTGGTTACCACCTCGCCGAGCATGGCAGGTGCAGGGGCGGAAGCCAGCGGCTGGTCCGCAGCGCGCTGGGTCGGTGGCGCGTGGTCGGGCACCAGATCGACCGCTGCAGTCTGGGCAGACTCCATCGAGGCCGGCAGGGCGGCGGCGTGTGCACCCGGCGTCGGCAAGGCTACCGGGCCGAGCTTGAGGTCGGGCAGCGAGGGCAGGGGGGTGGCGCCAGCGGCCGGGCCCTGGGCGCCGGCTTCCGCGGGCGCGGTAGCGGCCGCAGGCAAGGGGGACAGAGGCGAAAGCGGCAGCTGCTGCATCCAGCCACTGAGGTCTCCGATCCCTGCCTTGGGATCCTCCGGGGGCGCCGGGAGGGCCTCGTCCGATGTTCCGGCCGGGACCATCAAGGGCAGGGCGAAACCGGTGCCAAACAGCAGTTCGAAGGCGCTGGCCGGTGCCGAGCCGCTGCCGGCAGGAGGATTGTTGGTGGGCTCGCTGCGCGGGGCCTGCGGGCTGGTGGCCGGGGGGGTGTTCATGGTGTCTGGTCCTCGTCACCGGGGTGGCGCCGCGGCGTGCGCAGCGCGTGCTCATCGAGTGATTTCTGTTCCCGCCGGTCCTGCTCCTCGCGGATCTCCGCCCGGTAGCGGTCGGCGAGCTTGTGGTAGACCTTGGTCTCGCGCGCGGCGATGTTCAGCCGGGCGCGCTCCATCTCGGCCTGCGAACGAACCTGGTCCACCTGGCCACGCTGGGCCGTCACCGCCTCGCCAAGGCGGGCGCGGAAGGCTTCGCGGTTGGCGAGCTGGGCCGGATTGATGCTGGCCCCCTGTGGCCACTGCGCGTATTCCTCGGTAAAGCGCAGCAGGTCGCCGAGACGCTGCTCGTGCTGGGCGACCAGTTGGGTGCGCCGCGCGAACTCGCGCGCGACTGCGTCGCGGCGTTCTTCGGCGCGCCGGATCAGGGGGTCGATACGACGGAGCTTGGGATTCATGCGGCGGCCTCCTTGCGCGGCTCTGCCTGCTTCGGATCGGACTTCTCGGCCTTGTCGACGGTCAACGCGTCCAGCGCCTTGCGGCTGGCCGCCAGCGGCGCCGCCTCGGACACGTCCTGGGCAACGAACGCGTTCACCTGCGGCCAGCGCTCGATCGCCTCGTCGACCCGCGGGTCGCTGCCGCGCTGGTAGGCACCGATCGAGATCAGGTCGCGATGGCTGTTGTGGGCCGAGACCATCTGGCGCAGGCGGCGGATGCGCTCACGCCAAGCGGTGTCGGTGATCTCGGTGACCACGCGGCTCACCGAGCCCTCGATGTCGATGGCGGGATAGACGCCCGCGTCGGCGATCCGTCGCGAGAGCACGATGTGACCGTCAAGAATGGCGCGCGCGGTGTCGGCGACCGGGTCCTGCAGGTCGTCACCCTCGGTGAGGATGGTGTAGAACGCGGTGATCGAACCGCCCCGGCCGCTGCCGTTGCCGGCGCGCTCGACCAGGGCCGGAAGCTTGGCAAAGACCGAGGGTGGGTAGCCGCGGGTGGTCGGCGGTTCGCCAACCGACAGTCCGATCTCGCGCAGCGCGTGCGCGTAGCGGGTCAGCGAATCCATCAGCAGCAGCACGTTCAGGCCCTGATCGCGGAACCATTCGGCGATGGCCGTGGCGCGATGCGCCGCGTGGACCCGGGCCAGCGGCGGCCGGTCGGCCGGCGTGGCGATGATCACCGCGCGCTTCAGGCCCGAGGGGCCGAGCGTGGTCTCGATGAACTCGCGCACCTCGCGGCCGCGTTCGCCGATCAGGCCGACCACGACGACATCGGCCTCGGTGTAGCGGGTCATCATGCCGAGCAGGGTCGACTTGCCGACGCCGGAGCCGGCCATCAGGCCGACGCGCTGGCCGCGACCGATAGGGATGGCGGCATTGATCACCCGCACGCCGACATCAAGCGGGGTACGGATCGGCTCGCGTTGCAGCGGATTGATCGGCACGCCGTTCAGCGCCGTGCGGGTCTCGGCGCGGATCGGCCCGCCGCCGTCCAGGGGCATGCCATTGCTGTCGATCACCCGACCGAGCAGGTGCCGACCAACGGCCACCTGGCTGCCGCCGCGGCGCGGTATGACCCGGGCCTCCGGCAGCACCCCCTGCAGTTCCGCACCGGGCATGAGGAAGGTGCGCTCGCCGGCAAAGCCGACTACCTCGGCATCGATCCAGTGATCGTCGGCGGTCTCGACCCGGGCCGGTGCCCCGAGGGGCAGCCGGCATCCACTGGCCTCGAGCGTCAGGCCGACGACCCGCCGCAGGATGCCTTCGCGGACGCTGCCGCCATCCTCGCCGAGGACGCAGCGGGTCGCCTGCAGGCGCCTTGCGAGCACATGACGGCGGCGGGCAGGGTCGAAGGTCGCGGCGTTCATGCGTCCGGGCTCTCCTCCACGCGGAGCGCGGCAAAGGCCGAGCGCAGACGGGTCTCGAGCGCGGCGTCGACGCGCAGCGAGTTGCCGTGGACACGGACGTCGCCGCGGCGCAGGGCGGCGTCAGCCACCAGTTTCACCGAGTCGCCTTCCAGCAGGGGGCGGACCAGGGCGAGATCCTGCGGCTGCAGGCGCACCTCGACCGCGTTGCGTTCCAGCCCGGCGGTGTCCAACGTGGCGCGAACAAGCCGCGCCAGCCGCTCGGGCTCTGCGGCATAGGCCTCTTCGAGCAGGGCGCCGGCGATGCGCACCGCCAGCGCGCCCAGGGCGTCGCCAACCTCCTGGTCGAGGTCGGCCAAGGGCGCGGCAAGGCTGCGCAGCATGGCGGCGAGCTGCGCCTGCAGACGCTCGGTCTCGGCCTTGCCGGCATTGAGCCCCTCGGCGTGGCCGGCCGCGTAGCCCTCGTCGCGCGCCGCCTTCTCGATGGCGGCCAGTTCCTCGACGCTCGGGCCGACCTTCGGCGGTGGTCCCGATGGGGCGGGCGGGCGTGCGTCCGGATCGAGGTCCGGAGCCTCCCAGCGATGGGCGCTGGCGCCGCTCACAGCATCTCCTCACTCTTCCCGGCCATCTGCAGCTGGCCCTCGTCGGCCAACCTGCGGACGATGCCGAGGATCTCCTTCTGCGCCTCCTCGACTTCGGAGAGACGCACCGGCCCCTTGGCCTCCATGTCCTCCTGGAGAATCTGCGCGGCGCGCTGGGACATGTTCTTGAGGATCTTCTCCTTGACCTTCGGGTCGCCGCCGCGCAGCGCCAGGCCCAGCTTGTCGTTCGGAACCTCGCGCAGCATGGTCTGGATGGCGCGGTCATCGAGGTTGCCGAGGTCATCGAAGACGAACATCAGCTCACGGATCTGGCCACCCAGGTCGGAGTCGACCGAGGAGATCGAGGACATCACCAGCTGCTCGGTGGTCGTATCCAGCTCGTTGATGATGTTGGCGGCGACCTTGATCCCGCCCACGTTGGAGGAGCGCGTGGCCTGCGAGCCGGTGAACTGCTTCTCCATCACTTCGTTCAGCTCGTTCAGCGCATGCGGCGGGATCCCGTCGAGCCGCGCGATGCGCAGAACGATGTCGCCGCGGGTGCGCTCGGGAAGTACCTTGAGCACGTCGGCGGCCTGGTCGCTGTCGAGGTGGGCGAGCACGATGGACTGGATCTGCGGATGCTCGTTGCGGATCATCTCGGCGATTGCGCGCGGCTCCATCCACTTCAGGTTGTCGAGGCCACGGGTGTTCCGGCCGAGCAGGATGCGATCGATCAGGCCGCTGGCCTTGTCCTCGCCCAGGGCCTGGACCAGGACGTTGCGCACGTAGTCGTCGGCGCCGACGCCAAGCGAGGTCTGTTCGCGCAGCTCCTCGACGAATTCGCCCATGACGTGCTCGACGGTCGTGCGCGTCACGTTCTGCATGGTCGCCATGGCCATGCCGAGCTTCTGCACTTCCTTGGCGCTCATATGCTTGAGCACCTGGGCGGCATCGGCCTCGCCAAGGGACATCAGGAGCACGGCGGCGCGCTGGACGCCGCTCAGCTCGGGCAGTTTGGGATCATTCGCCGGCATTGACCCATCCTCTCACCACCTGGGCCACGCGTCGCGGGTCCTGGGCCACGGCCGCCTTGGCGACCGTCAAACGCTGTTCATAGTTTTCCGGCCCGGCGAGGATGCCCTGGGCCTCCTCTTCGGGGCTCATCTTGCGTGCCTGCGACTCGCCGGCGCGGCGCTCCGACTCGATGCGCGCCGCTGCGCGGGCCTCGACCGTTTCCTCGTCCAGTTCGTCCTCGTCTTCGGCGAGCTGCCGCCGCGTCTGCGGGGCCGGCGGATTGAGCACGCGGTTGAGGGCCGGCTTGACCACGGCGAACAGGACAAGGATCACCGCCAGCGCGCCGGCGCCCAGGCGCGCCCACTGCATCAGGCTCGGGTTCTCCCAGAACGGCGGCGGCTCCAGCTCGGCCATCGGCTCGGGACGGGTGAAGCCGGCGTTGACCACCGACACCGAGTCGCCGCGCTCGGCGTTGAAGCCGATCGCCTCGCGGACCAGGGCCTCGATACGGGCGATCTCGTCGGCCTCGAGCGGGGCGGTGACGGCATTGCCTTCGGCGTCGACGCCGCGCGGGATATTGTCGACCAGAACGGCCGCGCTGACCCGGGTGACGCGGCCCGGCTGCTGCCGGCTGTGCACCAGGGTGCGATCCATCTCGAAGTTGCGCGTGGCGCTGCGCGATGCCGAGGAGGGCAGGGCGCCCGGGGCGCCGGCCTGGGCCGGCTCGCCGGTTGGCGGCGTGTTGGCCACGGCCCCGGGAATGCCGCCATCGGCGGTGCCGGTCATGCTTTCCTCGGCGACCTGCTCGGAGCGGACCTTCTGCGGATCGGCGCCGTACACCTCGCGGGCCTCCTCGACGGTCGAGAAGTCCATGTCGATGCTGACCTGGGCGCTGACCCGGCCGGGGCCGGTCATCGGTTCCAGCAGCCGGGCGATGCGTGCCGCGTAGTCGTTCTGCAGGCGTTGGACCTGCTCGAACTGACGGTCGTTGACCGCGTCCTCGGAGTCGGGGTCGGGCTGGGTCAACAGGCGGCCGCTCTGATCGATCACGGTGACCCGCTCGGGGGCGAGATTGGGCACGCTGGTCGCGACCAGATGGACGATGGCCTTGACCTGGTTGCTGTCCATCGCCCGGCCAGCGAAGAGCTCCAGCAGCACGGAGGCGGCGGCCTCGTCGCGCTGACGGGTGAAGGCGCTGGGCTTGGGCATGGCCAGATGCACGCGGGCGTTGCGCACCGGGCGCAGGGTCATGATGGTTCGCGCCAGCTCGGTCTCCAGCGCCATCTGGTAGCGCGCGCCCTCGACGAACTGGCTGACCCCGAAGCCCTGCTCGCCCTCGATCATCTCGAAGCCGGAGCGGCTGCCCTGGGGCAGCCCCTGGGCGGCCATCTTCAGCCGCGCCTCGTTGAGCTGGTCTTCGGGCACGGCGATGGCGGTGCCGCCGGACTCCAGCTTGAACGGGATGTTCGCCGAGCGCAGCGCTTCGCTGAGCTCGGCAGCGTCGCGGTCGGCCAGGCCGCTGTAGAGCGTCGCGTAGCCGGGTTGCTGGGTCCAGAAGAACAGCCACAGTCCGAGCGCGAGGGCGGCGGCCAGCATGACAACCTGGATCAGCTGGCGGATCGCGGGCATCTCCTGGATGCGCGTATTGGCCAGCCGCTGGGCGGCGTCCTTGGCGGGCGAGGTGCGGACTTCGGTGGTGCGGGTTTCGACGACGGCTGACATGGCGGTCCCTGCTCAGCCGCTTAGAGCGGCATGTTCATGATGTCCTGATAGGCCTGGACGACGCGGTTGCGGACTTCGACCGTCGCGCGCAGCGCCATCTGCGACTGCTGCGAGGCAATCATCACCTTGACCAGATCGGTATTCGGGTCGCCCAGTTCGAAGGCCTCGGCCACCTTCCGCGACTCCTGCTGCACCTCGTTGACCTTGCGCAGCGCGCCCTCGAGCGTGGCCGAGAAGCTCTGCCTCGGCGCAGCCGGGCTCTCCATCGGTCGGGCGGCGAAGTCGACCTGCGACTGGAGATTGCGAATCTGCGAGAGCACCGATGCGATGGCATCGCTCATAGGGTTCTCCGTGGCCGGCGCGGTGGGAGGTCGGATGACTGCTGACCTCACAGCAAGATCTGTGCCGGCTCTTTGGAGGCGGGCTCGACGGCTTTCCGGCGGGTGTGCCCACGCAGCGTGGCGGCGGGCAGGCGGCGGGCGGCTGTCAAAAAGCCGTCGCCGCGCGGATCAGTCCTCGTTGCCGCTGCGGTCGAGGCCGTACTTGCGCAGCTTCTCGGCCAGGGTGGTCCTGCGCAGGCCAAGGTATTGCGCGGCGTGGGCAACCACGCCGCCCGAGCGCTCGAGCGCCGCGCGGATCAGGGCGACCTCGATGTTGGCGATGTGTTCCTTGAGGTCGATGCCGTCGTCCGGAAGGGTCGCCGGGTCGCCCAGCAGCAGGGCGCGCTCGGCCTGGCTCTCGGCCATCTCGTCCAGTGGGGTCGGCGGCTCGGAGACGGTGATGTCGCGCAGCAGGGCGCGCTCCTGCTCGGCTTCGTCGGCCGCCTCGGCGGCCGCCGAGCCCGGCCGGGGGCGGTAGCGGTGGGGCAGGTCGGTCGGCCTGACCGGCTGGTCCGGGAACATCACCGCCAGCCGCTCGAGCAGGTTGCCGAGCTCGCGGACATTGCCCGGCCAGGGGTAGTGCTCCAGCAGGCGCAGCGTTTCCGGCGCGATCTCCACGCGACCGCGACCGAGCCTCGCCAGCTCCGCGCGCAGGGCGTCGACCAGGTGCGGCAGGTCGCCGTGGCGCTCGCGCAGCGCCGGCATCTCGATGGGAAAGACATTGATCCGGTAGTACAGGTCCTCGCGGAAGCGGCCCTCGGCGACCGCCTTGTCGAGGTCGCGGTGGGTGGCGGCGATCACCCGCACGTTGCAGTGCAGGGTCTGGCTGCCGCCGACCCGCTCGAAGCTGCGCTCCTGGAGCACGCGCAGCAGCTTGACCTGCATCGGCAGGCTCATGTCACCGATCTCGTCGAGCAGCAGGGTGCCGCCCTCGGCGAGTTCGAAGCGGCCCTTGCGCGCGGCCAGCGCTCCGGTAAAGGCGCCTTTTTCATGACCGAACAGCTCGCTCTCCAGCAGTTCGGCGGGGATCGCGCCGCAGTTCATGGCGACGAAGGGTCCGTGGCGGCGCGGCGACAGGTTGTGCAGGGCGCGAGCGGCAACCTCCTTGCCGGTGCCGGATTCGCCGGTGATCAGCACCGTGGTGTCGTGCGCCGCCACCTGCTCGATGAGCCGGCGCAGCCGCTGCACGGCCGGACTGTTGCCGGTCGGGCCGATCGGCGCCGGGGCAGGGGGCGGCGCGTCGACGCCTCGGCGGCGGCTGGCGCGCTGCAGCAATTCGTCCAGCTGCTCGCGGCGCAGCGGATAGTCCAGCATCCAGATCAGGGTTTCCGGATAGCCGCCGGGCGGCAGCGGCTGGCGTTGCCCCGGCAGCAGCATCAGCGGCGGTCGGGCACCGAGGCCGCTCAGCCGGTCGAGCAGGCGCTCGATCAGGTCGCCGCTGTAGATGTCGCCGAGGATGACCGCGGTCCAGTCGGACGGGTCGCCGGTGCCGTGGACAAACTCGTCGAGCCCAAGCGGCGTGGTATCGAGCAGCTCCAGGGCGCCGACCAGACGCGCGCCCCGCGTCGGGTCCTCGTCAAGCACCAGCACCTTGCGCATGCTCACGCCTTCTTGGCCTCCCTGTCCTCCATGCATCCCTGAACGGTATCCCAGCGCGGGGTCCGCGCCAAGCTCAGCCCTTCCGTTTCGCCAACTCGCGACGGTGGAGGCGGAACAGATGCCGCTCCAGCGCCTGTTCCAGGCTGGGCGGTTGCGGTGCGAAACGCAGCCAGACCCGGCTGCCGCCGCCTTCGGCCGGGGTCTTGGCGATGCAGTTGACCGGCAGCTCCAGGCGCTGTGGAAGCCAGGCCAGGGGTTGGAGCAGCAGGAAGCCGCGCTCGGGCACGTCGCCGCCGGGATGCATCAGCTCGGCGCCGAATCGCGACCAGCGGAAGCGCTGCTGCGGCAGGTCGGAGCGCTCGCGACGCAGGATGCCGGAGAGCGTCTCCAGCACCAGGTTGAGCTTGGCCTCGAGTCGCTGCAGATGGGCCCGCTCCGCGGCATGCTCGTCGCCTTCCTCGTGAGGGGCTTCCTCGATCAGGGCGAGGCTCTTGAGCACCAGCTCTGCATGCTCCACGGCACGGTCCACCGACTGCGCATCGGGGGCGTGGCTGCGATAGGCGACGGGGATCTCGCTCTCGCAACTCAGCGCGTCGCCGAACAGCTGCTCGACGGCCTGCTCCGGGGTCTGTCCAGCCATCGCTTGCGCTCCGATCGTGGCGTTGGCCACCAGCATAGCGCCAGCCGAAGCGGCTGGTTCAGGCCGCCAGCGCTTGGGCGCTGCGCTGCTCCTTGGGAATGGCCGACCAGCCGGAGGCGATCTGCGCCAGCAGGCGGGTGGCTTCGGCGATGGACTCAGGGTCCTTCTGCTCGTGCCCCTCGATCAGGCGCAGGCCGGCGTAGCTGTAGAGGTACTGCAGCCTCTGGGCCAGCTCGCCCGCGCTGGGGTCGATTGCCGAGTTCAGCGCGTCGAGGATCTGCAGCGCGGCCATGATCGCCTCGCTGCATTGGGCATGGTCTTCCTCGCTCAGCGCGCGACCTGCAAGGTGGCTGCGGTGCACGGCAGTGTGCAGCAGCAGGGACACCTTGCCGTGGGCGTCGGGCTCAGAGGGGAAGGCGCGCTCTTCGGGGCTTGTTCGTTTCATCGTGATCTCCGGGTGTTCAGCCGCCCTGCGAGGCGGCGAGCCCCGCGAGCTGCTGGCTGAGGTACTGGCTGGTGTTGTTGAGTTTTCCAAGCAGGCCATCCAGGGCCACGAACTGCTTCCGGTAACGGTCCTCGACCGCGAGCATCCGCCTGTCGAGGGCATCCCGGTCGCGGGTGACGCTCTTCAGACGCGTGTCGAGCCCGGTGCGCCGCTGTACCAGGCTGCCGTCCTGGCCGATGACGCTTTCCAGGAAGGCATGGACATTCCGGGTGAGCACGGCGCCCTCACCTGAATACAACGCCTTGACCGCGTTGGGGTTGGCGGACAGGTTGGCGTTGAAAGTAGCGGCGTTGAACTCGAGCGAGCCATCCACTGTGGTGTCGATGCCGAGTTTGATATTTTCGGCGGCGGCGGCGCGGAAGGCGTCGCTGATGAAGTTGCGCAGCTGGGTGGTGGCGCTGCGGACGAATGCATCGCCGTTGAGGGCCTGGGCGGTGTTGTTTTCCTGGTCGTAGGCGGAGACCTTGCGCAGGGTCCCCAGCGCCGCGTTGTAGGCGGTGACGAAGCCCTGCACCGCGGCCTGTGCGCCGCTGCGATCCTCGCTGACCGAAACCGTGAAGCTCTTGCCGATCTCGGCCTTCTTCAGGGTCAACTCCAGGCCATCGATGGCATCGCCGACCACATTGCTGGAAGAGGTGCGCCGGACTCCATCGATGAAGAACACCGCGTCATCGGCGGGCGTCTGTTCGGTGAGTGTGCCGGGCGCAGGGGAGGCGGGGTTGTAGGTGAAGGCGCTGAGCGAGCTGCCCCCGGCGGTCTGGCTGATGCTGATCTCGCCGGCCGAGCCGAGGCTGCCCGAGGTCAGGCTGAGGCTGTAGCCGGTATCGCCGCGGACCACGGCGGCCTGCACCTTGCCGGCAGCGGCGGAGTTGATGGCCGAGGCCAGGGCGTAGATGTCGTTGTTCGAATCGGTGACCACGACATCGAAGCTGGCGCCGTTCACCGTGAAGGACAGCGTGCCGGTGCCCAGGACGGTGTCCGCCGCGGTGACCGCGGTCGGGTCGGACTGCAGCTTCTGCGCGGTCGCGAGCGAATCGATCTCGAGCGTGTAGGTGCCAAGCGCCGGGGTCTGCCCGCTGCGGATGGTGGCGGTCAGCCGCTCGGTATCGTTGGAAGTGACCTTGCGCGCCTCGAAGGCGGTGCCGGCGCGTAGCTTGTCGACCGCGGCCTTGAGCGTGGAAAACGCGGAGCTGACCTGCCCGACGGCCGAAATCTGCGCCTTGGTGCGTGCCTCGCGGCGATTCAGCGCGGCCGAAGGCGCAGCGCGTTCGGCATCGACCAGCTGCTTGACCAGGCTGCCGATATCGAGGCCGGAGCCCAGGCCGACCGTGCTTACCAGGGCCATGACGTGCTCCCGAGTAGGTTGGAGAGACGCTGGTGGTCAGCGGAATCCATGCTGAAACGGGCCGCACCCGCGAAGGAGTACGGCCCGCCGTGGGCGATGCGAGGGATCCATTCCCCGGCGGCGGCACGAAACCGCCGTCGGGCATGTCGGGCCGTGTGCAGGCTCATCACATCGCCCCGTTTCGCTCAGCGCAGCAGGTTGAGCACGTTCTGCGGCAGCTGGTTGGCCTGGGCGAGGATGGCCACGCCGGCCTGCTGCAGGATCTGGCCGCGGGTCAGCTCGGCGGTCTCCTGGGCGAAATCCGCGTCCAGGATGCGCGAGCGCGAGGCGGTCAGGTTCTCTGCGGTGGTCTGCAGGTTGTTGATGGTGCTCTCGAAGCGGTTCTGGATTGCGCCGAAGTCCGAGCGCAGGCCGCTGACCGAGGTCAGTGCCGCGTCGACCCGGATGATCACCTCGTCGGCGCCTTCGGGCGTCAGCACGTTGACCGCGCTCAGATTGCCCTGGGTCGGCTGGAAGGTGGTGCCCGCAAATCCAAGGCCCGCCGGCGGAGGCGTGGTGGCCAGGGTGCCGCCCAGATTGAACTCGCGCGCCGAGCGCAGAAGCAGGGTGCCATTCGGATTGACGCTGGCGTACACGCCGCTGGCATTGTCGTTGATGGCGCGGGCAAGCGCCGCGGTATCCTCGAAGGTGCCGGAGATCTGGATCGGCGCCGAGGGCGGCACGGTGATGCTGAAGTCGCCCGGGGCGAGGGTGATCGTGCCGGCGCCGACGCCGGCGGTGCCCGTTGCGTCAACGATGCCTGCCGCCTGGGCGTTGGCATCGGTACCCGAAATGGTCACCGCGGGCGAGCCCAGGGTGTTGTTGGTGATGCTGAGCGTGCCGGCGTTGTTGGTGACCGTGTAGCCGCTCAGCTGCGACTGGATATCGGCAGCCAGGGCGTTGAAGTCGGGGTAATCCTGATCGAGCAGCACGGCGTTGCCGTCCACCTGGAAGCTGGCGTTGGTGGTCACCGTGCCCGAGACGTTGCCGAAGCCGGCTGCGGTCGCATTGGCGTTGGCACCGGTGATGGCCACCGGCGCCGAGCCGTCCAGCCGGACGATCTCGATGGTCGCGCTGTTGTTGACCACGGAGTAGACCGTGCCGGTGGGGTCGAGCTGGGCCTGGATGGCGGCGGCCACCGCGTTGAAATCGGCGTAGTTCTGGTCCAGCGTGATCGGCGTGCCGTCGACGTTGAAGGTCGCGATCGTGGCCGGAGTGCCGGTGCCGCCCGGCGTGCCCGTCTGCTCGAACAGCCCGGCGTTGTTGGCGCCGAGGTTCGGATTGGTGATGACCACCGGCCCGGTGCCCGGAGTGTTGTTGATGATCTCGAAGTTGGTACCGGCGGCATTGACCGTGTAGCTGTTGCCGGGGACCGCATTGAGCTGCGCCTGCAGCGCACTCGCCGCCGCCCCGAAGGAGCCATAGTTGCCGGTCAGGGTGACCGTCGTGCCGTCGACGTCGAAGGTCGCGCCGGTGCCGCCGGCTGTGCCGGGGCTGGCAGCCACGCCCGCGGTGATGGCGTTGGAATCGGGATTGGTGATGGCGACCGCATTGGCTGCGTTGCCGGCACTGTTGGTGAAGATCAGGCTGTTGGTGCCGGCATCGAACGAGGCCGTTGCGGTGCTGCCGGCGGCGACCAGCTGGTTGTTGACATCGGTGGCCAGGGCCGTGCCGCTGGCGTAGGTACCAGTCAGGGTGATGCCGACGTTCAGCGCACTGTCGTTGACGTCGAACTGGGCCAGCGCCCCGGTGCCAGAGAAATCGGCGGGGTAGCTGAGGGTCAGCGACTGCACGTTGGAGCCATTGAAGGCGCCGCTGAAGTCGCCGGCCTGCGGCCCAGCGCCGAGCACCGCCGCGGTGAGCTCACCGCCGGCGCCAAACAGCCGGTTCGAGACCGGCAGCGACAGGCTGCCGTCGGCCGAACCGGCGGTTCCGAACAGCAGGGTGGAAGGCGCAACATCGATGGTGCCGCCGGTAGCCGTGGCGCCCAGGGCGCCGGAGCTCGCTGAAGAGATCGCGCCGAGCGCGGTCAGCCGCATGCTCGACTCGAGGGTCAGGCTGATGGTCTCGCCGGCGTTGGCGCCGACCTGGAAGGTCGCGCTGCCGAAGCTGCCGTCAAGGATCTTCTGGCCGTTGAACGAGGTCTGCGCCGCGGTGCGGTCGATCTCGGCCAGCCGCTGCTGGACCTCGGCGTCCAGCGCGGCGCGGTCGGACGGGCTGTTGGTCGCGTTGCGCGACTGCACGGCCAGTTCGCGGATGCGCTGCAGGTTGTTGCCGACCTCGGCCAGAGCGCCTTCGGCCGTCTGCGACAGCGAGATGCCGTCATTGGCGTTGCGGATGGCGACGTTCAGGCCACGGATCTGGGTGGTGAAGCGTTCGGAAATCGCCAGGCCGGCGGCGTCGTCCTTCGCGCTGTTGATGCGAAGGCCCGAGGACAGGCGCTGCAGGGCAGTCGCCAGCTCAGCGCCGGACCGGCTCAGATTGCGCTGGGCATTGAGCGACGGGATGTTGGTGTTGATGACTTGTGCCATGGGGGCCTCTCCTCGGTGTCGGGTGCCGGTCGCGGATCGACTCCCGCCGGCGTCCCGGATGACAGCTGTGCGCGCCGTGCATACGTGGACGGTGCTGCCCTAGCGAGAAGCGTGCCAAGCGTTGTCCGGGCGGCTGGTCCGGCGTCGAGACGGCTTGCCGTCGGCGGAGAGAACGAGGTTCGTGGCCATTCAAGGCATTGAAAATATTGTGCTATTTCACCATCCGGCGGAACGGCATGTGGTTGAGTTCGTGCCGCCGCTGCGCGCTTTCCGTGGGGCGGTTGACGGCCGGTGTCAAACCTTTGGCGCTGTCGCGCTCGTCGCCCGGAAACCGTCCGACGGGGCGCTCAGGCAGGGGCATGGGCAGATGACAGGCAACGCGAGTCTCAAGCGGATAGCGCAATCCGGGCGCATCCTTGCCGTTCGCCCTGGCCGGCGAATGGGGCCTTTGTTCTGGATCCAGAGCCGGATCAAGATCAACATCAAGGGCGTTTCGAACCGTCCTTCGGCCGGCCCGAGTCACTTCTCTTTGCGTGCCCAAAGAGAAGTAACCAAGAGAAAGGGCACCCCGGTCAGGCGCCTTCCGGGCTTCCTGCCCTCCAGGTACGCGGTCGGGTTCCGGGGTTTTTCGACAGCACGTCCTTGTACTGGCGAAAAACACGCGCGCATCGTGCGCGCGTCCCTGCGGGCTGATCCTCCACCCGCCCGCCGCCAGACAGGGGCCCCGTTGATCGGCCATCCTGGCCGCACAGCCTGTGCACCGACGGGGCAGGGCTTTTCAGGCGGCGTGTCGCGGAACTTGGCCCTTGAATCTCGAAAACCTCATTGCGCGTGGGTCCCGTGTGCAGCGCCGAGTAGCGCAGGAAGCCGGCGGGGAAAGGCGTGGATGTTTGAGCGCAGGGATGCGCGAGTTCACGCCGGCCGCCGGGTTCCGAGCAACGCAGGGAACCGGCATTGCGCAGCAATGACGGCGCGGAAGTCGGGTCGGCTTCTCTTTGGTTACTTTCTCTTGCCGATCAAGAGAAAGTGACTCGGGCCGACCGCAGGTCGGTCTGAAAGCTCTTGATCCTGTTCTTGATCTGGCTTCGCCCGAAAGGCCCGATTCGCCGGCCAGGGCGAACGGCAAATTTGCGCCCGAACCACGCGTTCGCAGGCGACGCCGGCGAACCGCCGCTACTTCCGGTAGGCCTGCACGCCGCGTTTCGAGGCGCCGAGTTGGGACAGCTCGGCGGCGGCCTCGTCACGAGAGCCGCGCATCAGGCTGGCGAGCTGCTCTTGCCGGCCGATCAGCTCTCGAAGCGTCTCGGCGGTCCAGGCGTCCGCGGGCACGGCCCGCAGGCTGCGGTCGTGCTCGGCCATCAGCGTTTCGGCGTCCTCCCAGCGCTCCTCACGGCAGGCCGCCTCGATCAGTTCGAGGCGCTGCAAGAGGGGGGCGGGGTCAGCCGCGGCGGGGCTCGTCGGCGCCATCGGCCGGGGCGGTGGGCACCGAGATCTGCTGGAAGGCCTCGCGGATCGGCGTCAGCAGGCGGATCACCGACTGCAGTTTGGCGACGTCATTGCCCGCATTGGCCTGGACCAGCTGAGCCTCGGCGGTGGTGTACACCGAGGACAGCTGCTCGGCGATGGCGCCTCCGCTCTCGAAGTCCAGCGAGGCCTGCAGGGCCTCGAGGATGGTCAGCACGGAATCGATGGTGCGCAGCTTTTCGGCCATCTGGCCGTTCTGGATCTGCGACTCGGCGACTTTCAGACGGTCGATGATGCCGCCAAGCAGGAGGGCGAGCTTGCGCTCGGGCGGCAGCTCGACACCGCTGTGGATGGCGGCGGATCGGTAGGCGTCTGCGCTTCCGCGCGGCGGATACATCGTCTCTGCTTCCTGCTTCCTGCTTCGTGTCTTGACCAGCTTACCCGTTCGAGGGTGCCAATGCGCTGAGCTGCTGGGCGAGGAACTGGCTGGTGTTGTTGAGCTGCGCCACGAGGCTATCCAGGGCAATGAACTGCTTGCGGTAGCGCTCCTCGACCCCAAGCAAGCGCCGTTCCAACGCGTCGCGGTCGCTGCTGACATCGCTCAGCGCGCGCTGCAGGGAGTCGCTGCGCAGGGTCAGGATGCCCTGCGGGCCGATCACCGAGTCCAGATAGCTGGAAAAGCCCGAGGTCAGCGCGGCGTTCTCTCCCGAATAGATCGAGATCAGCGCGTCGGGATTGGCCGCCAGGCTGGCGCTGAAGGTGCTGGCATTGAACGTCAGAGAACCGTCGACCGCGGTATCGATGCCGAGGTCGACACCCGCCGCCGAGGCGGCCCGGAAGGCGTCGCTGATGAAGTTGCGCAGCTGGCTGCCGGCGCTGCGGACGAAGGCATCGCCGTTGAGCGCCTGGGCGGTGTTGTTGTCCGGGTCGTAGGCCGAGACCTTGCGCAGGGTGCCAAGCGCCGCGTTGTAGGCCGTGACGAAGCCCTGCACCGCGGCTTGCGCGCCGCTGCGGTCCTCGCTGACCGACAGGCTGAAGCTCTGCCCGACCTCGGCCTTGCGCAGGGTCAGCTCCAGCCCATCGATGACGTCTTCGATCACATTGCGGGATGCCGTGCGCTGCACGCCATCGACAAAGAACACGGCATCCGCGGCGGCGGTCTGTTCGGTGAGGGTGCCGGGCGCCGGCGCATCCGGGTCGAAGGTAAAGGCGCTCAGCGAGCTTCCGCCGGCGGTCTGCTCGATCGATATTTCGCCTTCCGAGCCGAGGCTGCCCGAGGTCAGGCTCAGGCTGAAGCCGTCATCGCCGCGGACCACCGCGGCCTGGACCTTGCCCGATGCGGCGCTGTTGATCGCCGAAGCGAGGGCATAGATATCGCTGTTCGACTCGCTGACCACAACGTCGAAGCTTTCGCCATCGACCGTGAACGACAGCGTGCCGGTGCCGAGCGCGGTGTCGGCCGCGGTCACCACGGTTGGGTCGGACTGCAGCTTCTGCGCGGTGGCCAGCGACTGGATCTCGATGGTGTATGAGCCCAGCGCCGGCGTCTGGCCGCTGCGGATCGTGGCGGTCAGTCGTTCGGCGTCTCCCGAGCTGACCTTGCGCGCCTCGAAGGCGGTCCCGGCGCGGAGCTTGTCGACGGCGGTCTGCAGGGTCGCGAAGGCCGAATTGACCTGACCGACGGCCGAGATCTGCGCCTTGGTGCGTGCCTCGCGGCGATTCAGGGCGGCCGAGGGGGCAGCGCGTTCTGCATCGACCAGCTGTTTGACCAGGTTGCCGATGTCCAGGCCCGAGCCCAGGCCCACATTGGTGACAAGCGCCATGGCGTCCTCCCGTCAGGGCTTTTCGATGGTAACGCGGGTGGAACAGCCGTCCGTGGCTGCCACCTGAAGCGGGTTGCGATCAGGCCTGCCGATCGCGTGAATCAAGAGCGTCGCGAGCGAGCTGCAGGGCCTCTTCGCGCGGAATCTGCCTGACCACCTCGCCGCTCTGCACGTCGAGGACCTGGACCACCACGCGACCGACATCGCTGTCGACCCTGAAGCGCAGCTGGGTGCCCGCCGTGGCGTTGTCCAGGAACCGCTGCAGCGAGCGCGCATCCGGCAGGCTGCCGGAGCCGGGCGTGCCGTAGGCCGGCGTCGCCGTGGAAATCGGAGGAATGCCTGATGCCATGACATGACCCTCTTGCGATAAAGCCGGCCCGGGCTTGCGCCCAGGCCGGCTGCGTTACTGCCTTGCGTTGGCGAGAGCTTAGCGGAGCAGGCTCAGCACGTTCTGCGGCAGCTGGTTGGCCTGGGCCAGGATCGCCACGCCGGCCTGCTGCAGGATCTGCGCGCGGGTCAGGTTGGCGGTCTCGGCGGCGAAGTCGGCATCCAGGATGCGCGACCGGGAAGCGGCCAGGTTCTCCGAGGTGATCTGCAGGTTGCTGATGGTCGACTCGAAGCGGTTCTGCACCGCACCGAAGTCGCTGCGCAGCGAGCTGACCGACTGCAGGGCCGAGTCGATGCGGACGATCGCCTCGTCGGCAGCCGAGGTGGTCAGCACATTGACCTCGTTCAGCGAGCCGTTGCTGGTGGTCACCTCGCTGGTGCTGAAGCCGAAGCCGGTCGCGTCCGAGCCGCCGACGGTGAAGGCCAGGGCCGACTGCAGCTGCAGCTTGCCATCGGTGGTCGCCGAGGCGAACACGCCATTGGCGTTGGAGTTGATGGAGTTGGCGAGCTCCTGGACGCTGGCGAAGGTGCCACTGAAGGAGCTGGTCTTGCCGGTGCCGTCGAGCAGGGTCAGGTTGGTCACCGAGACCGAGCCCGCGCCGACACCCGCGGTGCCGGTGGTGTCAACGAATCCGGCCGCCTGCGCATTGGTGTCGCCGCCGCTGATCGCCACGGCTGCCGAGCCCGCGGTGTTGTTGGTGATCACCAGGTTGCTGCCGTCCACCGACACGGTGTAGGCCCCCGAGGCGACCGCGTCCAGCTTGGCCTGCAGCGAGTTGACGTTGCCGGTGGCCAGGTCATTGATGTCGGTGTAGTCCTGGTCCAGCGTGATGGCGTTGCCATCGACCTGGAAGGTCGCATTGGTGGTGATCACGCCGGTCGCCGGACCGAAGCCAGCGGCCGTGGCGCGGGCATTGGCCGAATTGATCTGGACCACGCCGCCTGCGGTGCGGGCGATGCTGATCTGACCGCCGTCATTGGTCACCGAGAACACGCCGGTATTCGGTCCGGCATTCAGCTGGGTCTCGATCGCCGACGCCAGGGTGTCGAAGTCGGCGTAGTTCTGGTTCAGGTTCACGGTAACGTCGGTGACGCCGTTCTCGACCACGAAGGAGCCGGCGGTGGCCGGGTTGTTGGCGACGGAGCCGGTCGAGTTGGTGATGCCGGCGGCGACGGCGATATCATTGGCTCCGGTGATGTTGACGGCGGTGGAGCCAGCATTGTTGTTGCGGATGACGATGTTGCTGCCGGTCAGCTCGACCGTGTAGGTGCCCGGGGCAGCGGTGTTCAACGCGCTCTGGATGCCGTTCGCGAAGACCGTCGCGCTGGCGCTGAGATCGGAGGTCAGCGTGATGGCGTTGCCGTCGACGCTGAACTGCGCGCCCACGGCGCCACCGGCGGTGCCGCTCGAGTTGGCGATGCCGAGGTTGTTGGTGGAGTTGGCATCGGCACCGGAGATAACCACCGCGGTGTTCGCGTTGGCGCCGCTGTTCGTGAACTTGATGGTGTTGCTGGTGCCGTCGTACGCCGCGGTGACGGTGGAAGCAGTAGCGCCGAGCTGATTGTTGATCGCCGTGGCAATCGCGCCACCATTCGCATAGTTGCCGTTCAAGGTGATGCCGACGTTCAGGGCACCGTCGTTGACGTCGAACTGGGCCAGGGCGCCAGGTGCGCTGAGATCAATGGTGCCTCCGGCGGGGACCAGAGTCTGGGTATTGCTGCCGGACTGGGTGGCGGTGGTGAAGTTGGCGTTGGCCGGGACCAGGGTCTGGGTTGCGCTGACGCCGCTCTGGCCGAACAGGCGGTTGGAAGCGCTGAGGGTCAGGCTGCCGTCGGCCGTGCCGGCGGTGCCGAAGCTGAAGTTGCTCGGGGTCACCGACACGCTGCCGCCGGTGGCGGTGGCGCCAAGGCCCACGGAGACGGCTTCGGCGATCTTGCCGATGTTGTTGGCGCGGCTGCTGGAGTCGAGGTTCAGGCTGATGACCTCACCGGCGTTCGAGCCGACCTGGAAGGTGGCCTTGCCGAAGGTGCCGTCGAGGATCTTCTGACCGTTGAAGGAGGTCTGCGAGGCGGTGCGCTCGATCTCGGCCAGGCGCTGCTGCACTTCGGCGTTCAGCGCGGCGCGGTCGGAGGCGGAGTTGGTGGCGTTGCGGGCCTGCACGGCCAGCTCGCGGATACGCTGCAGGTTGTTGCTGATCTCGCCCAGCGCGCCTTCGGCGGTCTGCGACAGCGAGATGCCGTCGTTCGCGTTGCGCACCGCGACGTTCAGGCCGCGGATCTGGGTGGAGAAGCGCTCGGAGATGGCGAGGCCGGCGGCGTCGTCCTTGGCGCTGTTGATGCGCAGGCCGGAGGACAGGCGCTGCAGGGAAGTCGCCAACGACTGCGCACTGTTGGTCAGGTTGCGCTGGGCGTTGAGGGA
Source organism: Pseudomarimonas salicorniae (assembly GCF_023156535.1). Classification (GTDB taxonomy): domain Bacteria; phylum Pseudomonadota; class Gammaproteobacteria; order Xanthomonadales; family Xanthomonadaceae; genus Pseudomarimonas; species Pseudomarimonas salicorniae. The sequence continues at coordinate 65,835 of NZ_JALNMH010000014.1, forward strand.
CTGGACGTTGGTGTTGATGACCTGTGCCATGGAATCTCTCCCGAGGTTGTTGCGTGGTATTGCGGCTGCTTACCGGTGGGTGCAGCGCTTCGACCGACCGGTCCGCATTCGCTGCTGGGATAGTTATCGGCGGCCCTGGGCAGAACTTTAGGGCTGAAGTTTCCGATGCTCCGTTCCGTGAACCGTCTCGCAGTTCCACCGTGGCGGCGCGCGCCACGGCCGTACGCGGCCCGCCACTGTCGGCCGCAAAGCCTTGTGGAGTGCGGTCCGCAGCCCAACGCATGGCGCTGCAGCGAGGCGCGTTCGTGCGTTGCGCACGGGCCCCGGTACCGGCCGATCGTGACGACGTGGCGGCGGTGCGGGTTTTTCCCGATCCAGCGTCTCGTTGCCCTCCGGCCGCACCCCTGACCGGGTGGGCGGCGCGGGATCAGAGCGTGGTGGCGCTGGCGATGCTGCTGTAGGCGCCGAGGTTATTGGCGCGGTCCACGGCGCGGACGCGGAAGCGATAGGGCGTGCGTGCGGCCAGCCCCGAGACCGTGATGGTGGTGGCGCTGGTTGTGATGACCTGGGTGAAGTTGGTGCAGGTCGAGCCCTGGCAGCGCTCGACGCGGTAGCTGCCGACGCCCGAGCCGCCGGCATCGGTGGCCGCCGTCCAGCGCAGTGCGATGGCTGTGCCGCTGCTGGCGGTGGCGGACAGGCCGCCCGGCGCGCCCGGCGGCAAGCGGTCGCTGATGGCCGTGGTCTGGGCGCTGGACTGGACGATGGCGGAGTAGGCACCGAGATTGCCGGCGCGGTCGACCGCGCGGACGCGGAATCGGTAAACGGCGCGGACCGTCAGCCCGGTGGCGGTGTAGGACAGGCTGCTGCTCGTGGCGATCTGGGTGAAGTTCGTGCAGCCGGTGTTCTGACAGCGCTCGATGCGATAGCTGGCGACGCCCGAGCCGATGTCGGCGGCGGCGCGCCAGCTCAGCGTCATGCTGGTGGAACTCAGCGCCTTCAGGCTGGGCGAGCCGGGGGCGCTGGGGGCGCTGGTGTCGGCACCGGCGCCGGCCGTGGTCGCGCTGATGATGGAGGAATAGGCGCTGTGGTTGCCGGCGACGTCGTGGGCACGGACTCGGTAGCGGTAGGTGTTGCCCGCAGCGATGCCGGTGTCGCGGTAGCTGTTGCTGGTGGCCGTGCCGATCTGGGCGAAGCTGCTGCAGGTGCTGCCGGTGCAGCGTTCGATCTTGTAGCCCTGCACGCCGGAGCCGCTGTCGCTGGAGGCCGACCAGCTGAGGTTGACCGCGGTATTGCCGCTGAGCGCCGCAGCCAGGCCGGCGGGGGTGCTGGGGGCCATGGTATCGCTGGGCTGCAGGGCAGTCAGGGCCGAAAGGCCGCGGACCAGGCCGAAGCCGAACTCGGGATCCCGACCCGGAGTGCCGAGGTCCTCGGCGGTGGAGGTCAGGGCGCTGCGGACCTCCGCAGCCGTCCGCTGCGGAGACCTGCTCCAGATCGCGGCCGCCACGCCCGCGACGTGCGGCGAGGCCATCGAAGTGCCGCTCAGCATGGCGTAGCCATTGGCCGGATTCACGCCGCCGGCCGATGGGTAGGTGCTCTGGATGCCGACGCCGGGCGCGACCAGTTCGACCTGGGCATTGCGCTGGGAGAACGCAGCCAGGGCCTTGGTGCTGTTGACCGCTCCGACCGAGATCACGCTGTCGTAGGAAGCCGGGTAGCTGAGGTTGCTGGTGCCGTCATTGCCGGCGGCGGCCACGATCAGGTTGGCACCGGTGTTGTAGAGGCTGGCAAAGCCGCTGCTCTCGATCGAGCTGGACCCTGAGCCACCGAGGCTGAGGTTGATCACCACCCGCTTGTTCTGGGCGCTGCCCGCGCTGGCGCATTGCTGGGCCGCCGAGAGGATGTTCGAGCTGAACGCGCTGCCACAGGACTGGGCGTCACCGGAGAAGATCTTGACCACGTACAGGCTGGCGGCGTGCGCGACGCCGACCACCCCGAGCGTGTTGTTGCGCGCCGCGGCGGTGCCGGCCACGTGGGTGCCGTGGCCGCAGGCGTCACTGTCCCAACCCGCCGGGGAGCCGCCGCTGATGTTGCCGACCAGGTCTTCGTGGGTGGCATTGATGCCGGAGTCGATGACGCAGATCAGTACGTTGCTGCCGGTGGCGCCGCTGCTCCACAGGTTGGTCGAGTCGACCAGGGTGATTCCGTAGGGCACCTGCTGGGCGAAACTGCGGCGCACCGGATCGGGCTCGACTGCCAGCACCTCGGGCTGCTCGCGGAGCACCTCGATCGCCTCGGGTGGCAGGCTGACGGCCAGGGTGTCCATCCAGTCCAGCCGAACGTGGACTTTGGCGCCAGCGGCCTTGAGCAGGGATTCGCCGTCGGCGCTCTTGCCCGGCGAGAACCGCACCATCACTCGCTCGCTGATCTCGGCGGGCAGGGCTGCGCCGGGCAGGGCGAGCAGCAGGGAAAGGGCCAGGGAGCGACGGACCGGAACCATCCACTGCGCCATGAGGGCTCTCCAGGACGCTTTGACTGTGCTGCCGCAGGGCAGGCCATGATGGGCCCGAGCATGCGGCCACGCAGCCCAGCGACATTGCAATGGCGATCACAATCCTGAAACGACCGGCTCCGGCAGGCCCGAACAAGGGAAAATCCTGAATGCCTGCGCAGCGTTGCGGGCGCCGGCGCCTCGGGAAGCAGCTGTCCGAGTGCCGGGGTAGTTTCGGCCGATCCGCTGGCCCGCGGCGTCGCCGTTCGCCCTGAGGTATGCAAGGGCGAGCCCTCAAGGGGGCGGAGGCCGTTCATGCTTCGATACCTCAGCACGAACGGTGTCGGGACGTGGCGGTAGTCGGTAGTCGGTAGTCGGTATTCGGGAGTCGGTGCGGGGCTGCGGAGGTCGGCTGGTGCAGCTGCCGATGCGTCCGACCCAGGCCGTTCGCCCTGAGGTATCGAAGGGCGCTCGGCCCCACTACCGCGCCGCAACGCCCGTGCAACCCTATAGGGTGCGCCTGGGCGCACCGGCGCACCTTCCCTGACAGCCCGTATCGGTGCGCCAAGGCAGCACCCTGTAAACAAGCGCCGCCATGAACGGTTTCAGGGCCGGGCGGCGCCGACCGGAACGGCGCTTAGCGCAGCAGGTTGAACATCGACAGGTTCTGCACCCTGACGAAGCTCTGCTGGGCGGCCTCCAGCGACTGCAGCTGGAAGGACAGCCTGCTGATCGCCTCGGCGTAGTCGGTGTCGCGGACGTCGCTGAGCGTGCCGCGCAGGATCTCGTCGTCGGACAGCCGCTGGGTCTCGGCCCGATCGACGGTCGCCAATCGCGCGCCGACCGCGGCGCGCTTGTCGACGATCTGGTTCGCGGCGCCCTGCAGGTCCTCGATCACCGCATAGAAGGCGTTCTGCCGCGCGGCCTTGTCGGCGGGCGTGATGTTCGGCAGGTTGACCGCGTCGATCAGCGACTGCACCGTCTGGAAGATGTCGCGGTTCGGCGCGGGACGCACGCCGAAGGTATCGCCGTCGGCCGGGGTTCCGGTGACCGCCAGCTGGACGCCATTGAACTCGATCGGCGCGCCGGGCATGTACGGCCCGGTGGCGACCACCGCATTGGGCGGATTGTCCTCGGTCACCGTCCACTGGATCGAGGGCGGCGGGCCGGGCAGATCATTGAAGGTGACGGTGTAGGGCAGCTCCGTCCAGGCCTGCTGGTCGGTGAACCCCGCGCTGGAGAGCACGCCAGTGCCCCCGTTCGCCGCTCCGGCGCGCACGGCGATCTCGCCGGTGCCGGTGCGGATGCGCTGGAAGATCTCGCTGCCCGGATCGGAATCGGGCACGGTCAGCTCGGGGCCGATCTCGACCCGTCGCTGGCGCTGGTCGCCGAAGTAGTCGAAACCGCCGGCAGCATTGGGCAGGAAGGGCGCCGAGCCGTCGCTGGTACCGCCGAACAGGTATCGCCCGGTGCCATCCGTCGAGTTGGCCAGCTGGACCAGGCCTTCCTTGATCAGTTCGACCTCCTTGAGCATGCCCTGGAGCGACTCGGGGGTCTGCACGGCCGTGTTGGCCTGGATCGCGAGTTCGGATACCCGCTGCAGGTTGAGGGTCACCTGGCGCAGGACTTCCTCTTCGCGCTGCAGGCGGTTCTGAAGCAGGTTTGCGTTGTCCTGCCAGCGCGCCAGCTCGGCCAGCGAGCGGTCGACGGCCTCGGCCACGCCAGCGCCGATCGGGTCGTCCTTGGCGGTGACGATACGTCGACCCGAGGACACCTCGAGCTGGGTCCTGTTGATCTGGCTCTGCTGCCGGAGCAGCTGGAAGACCGACTGCTCGAATATCGACTGGCTGGAAATCCGCGTCATCGCTGCACCGCACCGAGTAGCGACTGGAAGAGGGTATCGGCGGCGTTGATCAGCTGCGCCGCCGCCTGGTAGGCCTGCTGGAAGCGCAGCAGGTTGGCGGCCTCCTCATCGAGGTTCACCCCCGATTCGGACTCCCGCACCTGCTGCAGTTGGGACTGGATTGCCTGCTGGCCCTGCAGCGAGAACTCGGCCCCGCGGGCCGCTCCGCCGATGCTCGAGACCATGCCCCTCAGGGTTTCGTTGAGCGAGCCGATCCCTCCGTTGAGGGCGAAGGCGTCATCGAGTTGGGCCAGTCGCAGCGCATTGGCGTTGTCGCTGGAGTTGGCGCCGGTGGGTCGCACGCTGAAGTTGTCGCCTGGCGAGGGCGGGGGCGCAAGACGCAGCTCCCAGCCGTTCACCGCGATCACGTCGCCGGGTGCCCAGGCGATCGGCGGGCCGGCATTGATCGTGTAGTTGTTGGCGTCGATGAAGACGATGTCGACCGGCGTGTTCAGGCCCGGGTCGTTGCGATCGGTGACGGTCAGCGCAGGCACCGAGTCGCCGACGTTCGCAACCGCCGCGCTGACCCGGACCGGCCCCGCTGCAGCAATGCCGCGCGGGTCATTCATGACCCGAGTGAGTCGTCCGGCTGCACCGGCGGTGGGCTGGACCAGGAAGGAGTCGCCGGCATTCGGCGCGCCGGACAGGACCAGGGACAGCCCATTGACCAGCAGCGGGTCGCCGGGGGCGCCGGTGCCGGTCATCGGCAGAGGTGCGCCGGTCAGGGCGTCGCGCGCACTGAAGCTCACGCCGTCGAAGTTCAGCTCGATATCGGCGCCGGTCAGCGCGCCGATGTCGGCGATGCTGGCGGTGAGGCTGCCGCTTCCGGTGTTGCCGAGGCCGGCCAGGGCGGGGATCGAGGGCTGTCCGAAGATTGGCCCGCCGGGATTGCCGTACAGGTCCACGCCCTGGGCGTTCTGCTGGTTGACCAGGAAGGCAAGGCTGGTGGCCAGCAGGCCGACGCTGCGGCTGGTCGGATCGAGCACGTCGCGGCGGAAGTCGACCAGGCCGGAGATCTCACCGCCCAGCGATTCCTCGGGCAGGCGGATCGGGGCGCCCTGGCCCTGCAGCACGATGTTCAGGCGCTGCGGCTGCAGCGGGTCGGGCTGGGTGGAGATGTCCAGCGAGCGGCTGCCGATCACCAGGGCCTGGCCGCCCAGGGTGAACACGTTGAGCGAGCCGTCCTCCTGCACCGTGGTCGTGATGCCGATCTGCCGGGTCAGCTTCTGCGCCAGCAGGTCGCGCTGGTCAAGCAGGTCGTTCGGGGGCTGGCCCCCGGCGGAGGCCCTCTGTCGGATGATCTCCTGATTGAGGCGGGCGATCTCGCGACTCAATCGGTTGGTCTCGAACGCAGCGGCCTCGAGTCGACCATTTACCTCCAGTTCCAGCGAGTCCAGCTGGGTATCGAGGTAGCGGAAGCGGGTGGCCAGGGTCTCCGCGGAGGCGAGGTAGGACTCGCGGGCCGAGATCGAGGACGGATTGGTCGAGATCGCCTGGGTGGCGTCGAAGAAGCCCGACCAGCTCTGGGTCAGGCTGGTGCCTGCATCGGTAAAGCTCGCATCGATCCGGTTCGACAGCCGGGACAACTCGGTCAGCCGACCCAGTTCGGCGCCGGAGAACAGCAGACGACCGGCGTTGAAGTCGTCGACCAGGCGGCGCACGGTGTCAACCTGCACGCCGGCGCCGGCGAAGCCCGCACCGCTCGGGGCGCCGATGCGGTTGGAGAGCTCCACCCGCTGGCGGCTGTAACCCTCGGTGCCGACATTGGCGACGTTGTGGCTGACCGTCGCCAAGGCGCGCTGGAAGGCGAGCAAGGCGGAGGTGCTGGTTCCCAGGATTCCGCTCATGGCTTAGGCGCTCAGGGTGGCGGCGTCGAGGCGGGCCAGCGCACGGTCGAGGGTCGGGCCCTCGGCGATCGCGGCCACCTTGGCGGCGTAATGGGGGTCGGTGGCATAGCCGGCGCGCTGCAGCGCCTGGGCGAAGGCGCGGGTGTCGGACTGGCCGACCACCTTGGCGTAGCGCGGGGAGTTCTTCAGCAGTGCGACGTAGTCGGAAAAGCCATGTTCGGTGCTGCCGTAGGCGCGGAAGCTGGCCTGCTCGCCCACCTCACGGCCGTTGACGAATTCGCGCGTGGCGCGGGTCAGCGATTCGCCCTGCCAGCCTCCGCTGGCCTTGATGCCGAACACGTTGTTGCTGGGCGTGCCGTCGGCGCGCCGCGGCAGGTGCTTGCCCCAACCGGTTTCGAGCGCTGCCTGGGCGAGGATGGCTCGCGGCGACACGCCCAGTTCCGCGGCGGCGCGCTGCGCGTGCGGCCACATCTCGCGGACGAAATCCTCCGGGTTGCCCGGCACCGAACTGGCATAGGCGGTGGCCGGCGAACGGTCCAGGTCAGGGGTGCGCTGCAGGGCAGGGGAGGGCTCGTCGACCGCCAGCGCGCCGTGCGCCCTGGGATGGCCTTCGGCGGCGTCGATGCGCGAGATCGGGATTGGCTGCGCCAGCGTGGGGCGCAGCTGCTGCAGGGTCGGCTGGCGGGCGCGGTAGGCTTCCAGTCCATAGCTGGCCTGCGCTGCGGCAGCGGCGCCGTCCGCGGCCTGCGTCTCGCCCAGCGAGCGCCGGATCATCGGCTGCAGACCAAGACCCTTGCCCTTGGTGATGACATTGGCCAGCTCGCGGTCGTACAGGTCACGGAACTGCCCGGCGGCGCCCGGAAACATGGAATCGCCCATCGCCGACTGCCGCATCATGCCGATCATCATCTTGGCAAACTGGCTTTCGAGCTGGCGCGCGGCATTCGCGATCGACTCCGGCGAGTTGCCGGTGTCGACGGGACGCAGCGCGAGCGAGGCGGGGCGAAGTTCCATGGCGATTCCTAGATGACCTCCAGTTCGGCGCGCAGGGCGCCGGACTGCTTCAGGGCTTCGAGGATGGCGATCAGGTCGCCGGGCGCGGCGCCGACTTCGTTGACCGCGCGGACGATCTCCTCCAGGGAGACGCCGCCACTGAACAGGAACATCCGACTCTGCTCCTGGACCGCCTCGATGTTGGTCTGCGGCGTGGCGACGGTCTGCCCGCCCGAGAAGGGGCCGGGCTGGCTGATGTTGGTGTTCTCGCTGATGGTGACGGTCAGCGAGCCGTGGGTGATCGCCGCTGGCAGCACCTTGACCAGGCCGCCCATGACGATGGTCCCGGTGCGCGAGTTGACGATGACCTTGGCGCGCGCCTCGCCGGGGTTCACCTCGAGATTCTCTACCCGGGCCATGAAGGCGACGCGGGCGGTGACATCGGTCGGCGCGTTCACCGCGACGGTGACCGCGTCGAGGGCCCGGGCCGCGCCCTCGCCGAAGGTCTGGTTGAGGATGTTCACCAGGCGCGCCGCGGTGGTGAAGTCGGGCTGGTTGAGGTTCAGCATCAGCTCGCCGCCCTGGCCCAGCGGGGTCGGCAGGGAGCGCTCGACCATGGCGCCGTTGGGAATGCGGCCCGCGGAAGGCACGTTGACCGAGATCCGCGAACCATCATTGCCGGAGACGCCGAAGCCGCCGACCACCATGTTGCCCTGGGCGATGGCGTAGATCTGGCCATCGGCGCCCTTCAGCGGGGTCATCAGCAGCGTGCCGCCGCGCAGCGAGGCGGAGTTGCCGATCGAGGACACGGTGACATCGATCTGTTGTCCGGGCTTGGCGAAAGCCGGAAGCTCCGCATGCACCGCCACCGCGGCGACATTCTTCAGCTGCGGATTGACGTTGCTCGGCACGGTCACGCCCAGCTCGTTTAGCATGTTGCGCAGGCTCTGCACGGTGAACGGCGCCTGGCTGGTCTGGTCGCCCGTACCGTCAAGGCCGACCACGAGGCCGTAGCCGACCAGCGGGTTGCCGCGCACGCCGGCCACCGACGCCAGATCCTTAACGCGCTCGGCGTGGGCGGTGGTGACGACGACGCACAGCAGCAGGAACGCCAGGGCAATCCGCGAAGAACGCAAAGCGCGCGAAAGGCGCGGCGAGACCTTTGGCAGGGCGGAGCCTTCGCTCCTGCTCTTGCGAATCCCCACCGAGCGAAGCGAAGGCGCAGGCGGCGCAGCCGCCGTTGCCGCGAAGCGGCCGACCGAGCGCAGCGAAGGCGCAGGCGGCGCAGCCGCCGTTGCCGCGAAGCGGCCGACCGAGCGAAGCGAAGGCGCAGGCGGCGCAGCCGCCGTTGCCGCGAAGCGGCCGAATTCCGAATTCCGAATCCCGGCTTGAACGGCTCTCATGGCATCACCACCGCGAAGAAGCGCGAGAGCCAGCTCTGCGCGTTGGCCTGGCCCATCTCACCGCGCCCGGTGTAGACGATGCGCGCATCGGCGACCCGCGAGGAGGGGATGGAGTTGTCCGGCTGGATGTCGGCCGGGCGGACGATGCCCTGGATCTGCACGACCTCGTCCGAGCGGTTCAGGCGCAGCAGCTTCTCGCCGCGCACCAGCAGGTTGCCATTGGGCAGCTTGTCGACCACGGTGACCGTCACGCTGCCGGTCAGGCTCATGCTCTTGTTGGAGGAGCCGGCGCCGGAAAAGGTGTTGTCCGACCCGATCGAGGTGGTCAGCGGGTTGCGGCCGTTGATGGTGACCGGCGCGCCGAGCACGTTCGGCGCCGCCATCTCCAGCTCGGTGGAGCGCGAGGTGTTGGTGGTCGAGCTGGTCTGGGCGACGGTGCGCTCGGACAGGGTGATGGTGATCAGGTCGCCCGGGAACCGCGCGCGCTGATCGGAAAACAGCGCCAGGCCGCCGCTGCCCTCACGATAAATGGCCCCGTCCGTGGCCGGCGCCGGGCGCGGAATCGCGCTGGCCGATAGCGGCGAGAACGCCGGATCGGGTCTGGGCGCCGCTGCGCAGCCGGCGAGGGCGAGCAGGAGGGCGATGAGGAGGGGTCGGGTCATGGCGTAGCGCCTTAGGTGTTCTGGTTCAGGAAGGCCAGCATCTGGTCGGTGGTCGAGATCGCCTTGGCGTTCATCTCGTAGGCACGCTGGGTCTCGATCATGTTCACCAGCTCCTCGACCACATTGACGTTGGAGCTCTCCAGCATTCCCTGGACCAGGGTGCCGAGGCCGTTGACGCCGGCCGTGCCCTGGGTGGCCGGTCCGCTGGCTGCGGTTTCGAGAAACAGGTTCTCGCCCTTGGCCTGCAGGCCGGCCGGATTGATGAAGTCGGTCAGGGTGATGTTGCCCACCTGGACCGGCGCCGCCTGGCCGGCGACCGTCACGCTCACCGTGCCGTCGACGCCGATGGTGACGCTCTGCGCGCCGTCCGGAATATTGATGCCCGGCTGCAGCGGATAGCCCGAGTTGGTCACCATCTCGCCGTTGGCGTTGATCTGGAAACTGCCGTCGCGCGAGTAGGCGGTGCTGCCGTCGGGCAGCAGCACTTCGAAAAAGCCGCGGCCATTGATGGCGATGTCCAGCGCGTTGTCGGTGCGCAGAAGGCCACCCTGGGCGAAGGACTTCTCGGTGGACACCACGCGCACGCCGGTGCCGGTCATCAGGCCGGAGGGCAGCTGGTTCTGCTGGGTGTTGTTGCCGCCGGGCTGGCGGATGTTCTGGTAGAGCAGGTCCTCGAAACTCGCCCGCGAGCGCTTGAACCCGGTCGTGTTGACGTTGGCCAGGTTGTTCGAGACCACCGACATGCGCGTTTGCTGCGCGTCCAGTCCGGTCTTGGCGATCCACAGTGCGGGGTACATGGCTTGCTCCTCTTGCGCGTTACGACAGGCGCATCAGCGATGCGGAGAGACGCGCGTTCTCTTCGGTGGACTTCATCAGCTTCACCTGGGCCTCGAACTGGCGCTGCAGCTCGATCATGTGAACCAGGGAACCGGCGGCGCTGACATTGCTGCCTTCGAGCGCGCCCGAGGTCAGCGACACGCCGACCGCCGGCAATGGGGCCGGGGCGTCGGCCGGCTGCCGGAACAGGCCGTCCGGGCCGCGCGTGAGCTGGGCCTGGTCCGGGCGGACCAGCTTGAGCCGGCCGACCTCGGCCAGCGTCTGCGGGGTCTGGCCCTCGGGGACGATGCTGATGCCGCCGTCGGCGCCGATCAGCAGTTTCTCCCGCGGCGGCACACTGACCGGACCATTGGGACCCAGCACAGGACGGCCGCTGGCCGTAGTCAGCTGGCCATTGGCCCCGAGGCGCAGTTCGCCGGCGCGGGTGTAGGCCTCCTGCCCGGCGTCATCCAGCACCGCCAGCCAGACGCCCTCATGCAGGGCCACGTCCAGTTCGTTGCCGGTGTTCTGCAGCGGGCCCGTGCTGGCATCGAAGCCGACCTTGGCCTCACGCACGTCGAACCGGGTAGGCAGGCCGCGTCCGGGCACCTGGAACTGCTCGGTGTGCACCAGCTCGGCCTTGAAGCCGTTGGTGCTGACGTTGGCCAGGTTGTGCGCGACGGCGCTTTGCGCGCGCATCAGCGCCGAAGCGCCGGTCATCGCGGTGTACAGGGCCTTGTCCATGCTGCGGGCTCCGGGGTGGCCGGCGCCGGTTATCCGGCGCCCTGGGGTGACTCAAGCAACCGCCGTGCCATCCTTGGCATCAGCGGATATTGATGACCGTCTGGGTGACCTGATCCTGGGTCGAGATCATCTGGGCGTTGGCCTGGAAGTTGCGCTGCGCGGTGATCATGTTCACCAGCTGCGCGGTCAGGTCGACGTTGGAGGCCTCCAGCGCGCCGCTCTGGGTCAGGCCGAAGGAGCCGCTGCCGGCCGTGCCGAGCAGCGGCTGACCGGATTCGAAGCTCTCGCCCCAGACGTTGTCACCCAGTTCCTGCAGGCCCTGGGGATTGGCGAAGCTGGCCAGCACCAGCTGGCCCAGCGGTTGCGACTGACCGTTGGTGAAGCGGGCGAAGACCACGCCGGTGGGTGAGGTTTCGATGCCGGTCAGGCGGCCGGTCGTGAAGCCGTTCTGCGACAGTTCGCTGACCGAGAACGCATCGCCATACTGCGTGGAGCTGGCAAGGTCCAGGGTGATATCCAGGTCGGCCGCGCCATTCATCGGGTCGTAGGTCGGCAGGGTGAGCGTGCCGCCGGCGGGGTTCACCAGGGTGCCGGTCTCGCTGTAGGTCACGGTGTTGGGCCCGCCGACCGCATTGCCGTCGACATAGGCATAGGCCTGCCACTCGTTCTCGGTCGCGGTGCGGACGAAGTACAGGGTGGCGACATGGGCCGCGCCCAGCGAGTCATAGACGGTCAGCGAGGTGGTGTGGTTGTAGCTGCGCGGATCGGTCGGATCGAAGGTGGCATTCACCGGTGGGGTGGCGTTGGCGGGCAGGTTGAGACCAAGGCCGATGTCGGTGGTCGCCTGGGGCGCGGCGTCGCCGATCGCCACCTGCAGGTCCTGCAGTCGGCCGGTATCAAAGGTATTGGTGCCGGCGATCGGCGGAAACACCTGCACCCGGTGCCCGGCAGGGTTGACCACGAATCCATCGCGGTCGGCCTGGAAGTTTCCGGCCCTTGAGTAGACTGCGGCGCCGTTGTCGGACAGGCGGAAGAAACCGCCGCCCGAGATGGCGATGTCGAGGCCGTTCTCGGTGAATTCGATGCTGCCCTGGCTGAACTGCTGGGCGATGGCGGCAGTGCGCACGCCACTGCCGATCGCGGTCCGCGACAGGCCGAAGGTCGAGGTCGCGAAGACTTCCGAGAACTCGGCGCGCGAGCCCTTGAAGCCGACGGTGGCGACGTTTGCGATGTTGTGTGAAGTGACGTTGAGGTCGGCGGCGGCCGCATTCAGGCCGGACAGCGCGGTACGGAAGGTCATGGTTTGATCCTCGTGGGTGTATCAGCCGATCCGGCGAACGGCGGCGAAGGGGATGGATCCACCGCCGACCAGATTCAGGATCAGGCCGCCGGGGCTGAAGGAGACGCTCTCGATGCGGGCCTCCACCTGGGTCTCCAGGGCGATGGAGGTGTTGTTCTGGTTCATCCGTGCGGAGATGCGGTAGACGCCGGCAGGTGCCTGCTCACCGGCGTCGGTGATCCCGTCCCAGTTCAGGGGCAGCTTGCCGGGGCCGTTGGCCTCGACGGTCATGCGCCTGACCACCTCGCCGCTGGCATTGGTGATCTCGACCTCGACGCGGCCGGTCGCCGGTGCCTGGGTCTCGCCGCGCAGACTGCCGCCTTCGGCAAGCTGGAAGGTGCTGCTCGAAACCATGGCCGTGCGGTCGATCAGGCTGGCCGCCTGCAGCGCCTGGTCGTCGAGCTGGGCACTTGCGAACGAATTGAAGCTGCTCTGCAGGCCCTGGATGCCCTGCACCGTGGAGAACTGGGCGAGCTGGCCGAGGAACTGGTTGCTGTCCAGCGGCTTGAGCGGATCCTGGTTGCGCAGCTGCTCGGTCATCAGGCGCAGGAAGTCGGCCTGGCCGAGGTCACGCTGGTCGGTCTTGGCGCGCTTCTGGTTGCCGATGAAATCAACGGCGGTGGGAACGATCTGCATCAGCGGGCTCCTCAGCGGCCGATATTGATGGTGGCAAGCGCCAATTCCTTGGCGGTGTTGAGCATCTCGACGTTGGCCTGGTAGCTGCGCGCGGCGGAGATCATGTTGACCATCTGCGCCACCGCATCGATGTTCGGGGCATAGACGTAGCCTTCGGGGTCGGCCAGAGGATGGCCCGGCTCGTAGCGCTTGATCGGCGCGGCGGCAGACTCGGCAACGCCGGTCACGCGCACGCCCTGGATCGCCGGGTCCTGCCCCACCGCAACCGACTGGAACACCGGATCGCGTTGCCGGTAGACGTCCTTGGGGTCGGTCGCCACGGTTTCGGCGTTGGCCAGATTGCTGGCGACGGTATTCAGTCGGGTCGACTGCGCGTGCATGGCGCTGCCGACCAGCTGGAAGATGGTCATCGACATGGCGTCCTCCCTACTGGCCGGTGATGGCCAGCATCAGCGAGCGGGCCCTGCCCTCGAACATGTTCAGGGTCACCCGGTACTCGAGCGCGGCCTTGGCAAAGGCGGCGTGCTCCAGCTGGCTGTCGACGGTGTTGCCGTCGAGCGCCGGCTGCATCTCATCGCGCTGGAAGCGGGCCAGGCGCCCGATCTCGGCGACGTCGGGCGGGGCGCTTCCGGGCTGGCTGGCGCTGGGCGCCATCTCCAGCTGATCACCCAGCGGCGCGGCGCCGGGAAGGTTCGAGGCGTGCCGCAGGGCGGTGGCGAAGTCGAGGTCCTGGGCCTTGTAGCCCGGGGTGTCGACGTTGGCGATGTTGCTTGCGATCAGATCCAGGCGCTGCTGGCGCAGGCTCAGGGCATTGGCGTGGATGCCGAAGATCGTCGAAGTGATGTCGGCCATGGCGGCCTCCTGGCGGTTTTCCGCCGGGAAGACAGCAAGAGCCATGCCATGGGCGGGGTCGCGAGCGGGTCGCTCGACGAATCCGCGGGTTATTCCCTAGCGCGAGGCCGCCCGATCAGGCGGCGTCCATTTCCTCGACCGCCTGCGCGAGGCGCACGCGTACGTACTCCGCAAGGTCGGCAGGGCTGAACTTGGCGACGAAGGCATCGGCGCCCACCCGCTCGACCATGGCGTTGTTGAAGATGCCGGACAGCGAGGTGTGCAGCAGCACGTAGAGATCGGCGAGCCGGGCATCGCGACGGATTTCCGTCGTCAGGGTGTAGCCGTCCATCGACGGCATCTCGATGTCCGAAATCACCATGGCGTAGCGCTCGGTGACATCCTCGCCCTGGGTGGCCAGCGATTTCAGGTGGTCGAGCGCCTGGCGACCGTCCGGCAGCAGCACCGCCTCGACGCCCAGCTCCTCGAGCACGCGCTGAATCTGGGTGCGCGCCACGCGCGAGTCATCGACCACCAGCACGCGCAGCCCGGTGCCGATGAACTCGCCGGCACCGGGCAGCCCGGAGCCGACCTCGAGCGGGCGGATCTGCCTCGCCTCGGCGAGGATTCGCTCGACGTCGAGGATCTGGATCAGCTCGCCCTGGTAGCGGGTGACTGCGGTCAGGTGGGTAGTGCCCTGACCGTGCTCCGGTGGCGGATGGACCTCCTCCACCGCGATATTGACGATGCGTTCGACCGAGCTGACCAGGAAGCCCTGGATGGAGCGGTTGAATTCGGTCACCACCAGGTACTGGGCATCGGCCTCGTTCGAGGCGGGGTGGGAGATCGCCTGGCCGAGGTCGATCACCGGCACCGTGCGGCCGCGGATGTCCGCGCTGCCGAGTACCTGCGGGGGCGCGTGGGGCAGGGCGAACAGGGTGGGGCGGCGCAGCACCTCCTGCACCTTGAATACGTTGACCCCGAACAGCTGTTTGCCGCCGAGCCGGAAAAGCAGCAGCGCCAACCGGTTGTGGCCGGCCAGGCGGGTTCGCTGATCGATGCGGTTCAGCAGGTCGCGCGACATGACGACTCCATCGGCAGGGGGTCGGAATACTTGAGGCGGCACGTCCCTTGCATCGCCCCGGCACCGCTTCAACACGCCGGGCATGTCATGGTTCGCTGGTCCTCCCTGCTCATACTAGTACCGTTTGCCGTTCACGGGGCGGCAACCTTTCATCCGGTCGACGACATCGCGCGCGCCGCCGAGTCGGCCCTGGCCGCCGGGCCGGACACCGAGGTGGCTGCGGCGGTCGACCCCGGCTTGCGGCTGCCGGCCTGCAGCGCTGAGCTGGCCGCGGTGATGCAGAGCGCCACGACCGCCGAGGTCGCCTGCCCGACGGAGGGTTGGCGACTCTATGTTCCGCTGCGCGTGCAGCGCTACGAGTCGGTCTACGTGCTGCGTCGGCCGGTGGCTTCCGGCGAGCGCATCGGTGGCGACATGGTGGCCGTCGAGCGCCGCGAGGTTTCGCGCCTGCCGGGCGGAGTCATTCCGGCCAATCAGCCGCTGGACGGGCTGACCGCACGCCGCGCCCTGGCGCCCGGTAGCGTGCTCATGAGCCATGACGCCCAATCGCCCCGGGTGATCCGGCGCGGCGACCCGGTGGTTCTGGTTTCCCGCGCCGGCGGCATCGAGGTGCGGGCCAACGGAAAGGCGCTGGGCGCGGCCGGGGTGGACGAACGGGTCAGCGTCGAGAACATCAGCTCCCGGCGGGTGGTCAACGGCCAGGTGCTGCCCAGCGGGGAAGTCCTGGTGCGCTGAATGCGGATGCGCAAGTGTGACGCGGTCGACTAAAGTTCTGCCGCGGGCGGCCGATAAGGTCCGCAGAAGCTCTGGAGAAGTCCGACATGAACACCAAGATCGACGGTTTGACATCACCCGTCACCCGCTCGACCGGATCCCCGGCCAAGGCCCCGGCAGCGCCGGCGCCCGGCAAGGGCGGGGCGGCTGCGGGCGTCGATGACAGCGTCAAGCTGAGCGGGGATGCGGTGGACATCGTGGCATTGGCCAAGAGCATGGGTGGCGCCCCCGCCTTCGACGCGGCCAAGGTGCAGGCAGTGCGTACGGCGCTGGAGACGGGCACCTACCGCATCGACGCCCAGGATATTGCCCGTCGACTGGTCCAGCTGGAACGCCAGCTGGGACTGTAAAGGAGTGTCGCCGATGGTCGCCCAGGCAATCGATGCCCTGTCCTATGCGCTCGAGGACGAGCGCCGTGCCTTGGCCAGCAATGATGCCGAGGCGCTGCTCGACGCGAACCGCGCCAAGCTATCGGCGCTGCAGGTGCTGGAGGGAAACCCGCCGCCGCCGGAAAGCCACCAGCGCCTGCGTGAGCTGATGGACCTCAACCGGGCCAACGGCAACCTGCTGGCGCGCCGCCAGCGCGAGGTGCGCTGGGCCCTGCGACACCTCGGCCGCACCGAAACCGCCAGCGGCTATGCGCGTGATGGCCGACTGTCCTCCGTGGCCTCCGGGCGAGCGCTCGGCATCGGCTGATTGTGCCGGCCGGCCTCTGCGCCGGCGTCTTCAGGTCCACTCCATCTCGTTGCGCTGCAGCCTTGCGTAGACTGTAGCGATGGAAGCTTCTGCCAAGGACATACTCGTCGCCGGAGGCGGTGTCATCGGCCTGAGCTGCGCGCTTGAGCTGCTTGAACGCGGCCGCGAGGTCACCGTAATCGACGCCGGCCGACTCGGCGGCGGAGCCTCGCACGGCAACTGCGGCACCATCACGCCCAGCCACGCTCCGCCGCTCGCCGGTCCCGGCGTGATCGGCCAGGCCCTGCGCTGGATGCTGCGCTCGGACGCCCCGCTGTACATCCGGCCGCGCTGGGATCCGATGCTCTGGCGTTGGCTGCTCGGCTTCGCCGCGCGCTGCAACCGGCGCGACTGGCTGGCCAGCAGCCAGGCCAAGGGCGCCCTGCTGACCGCCTCGCGCCGCGCCCTGCAGGACTGGGTGGAGCGATTCGGCCTGGAGTGCGAGTTCCGACCCAGCGGGCTGATCTATGCCTTTCGCACGCAGCGCATGTTCGACGAGCACGCCGGCTACGCCGACATGCTCCGGCAGCTCGGTGTCGAAACCGAGGTCTGGGCGCCCGAACGCCTGCGTGCCGAGGAGCCCGCCCTCAAGGACGGCATGGCCGGAGGCCTGCACTTCCCCGGCGATGCCTGCCTGCGCCCGGATGCGCTGGTTCGTGGCCTGGCCCAGCGCGTGCGCGAGCGCGGCGGCGAGATTGTTGAAGGCTGTTCGATCGATCGCGTATCCGCCGAGCCACGGCGCGCCTGGGTGGCGCTCTCCGATGGTCGCCAATTGGACGCGCGGCACCTGGTGCTGGCCACCGGGGCCTGGTCGCCGCGCTGGTCCCGGCAGCTCGGCCTGCGTATTCCGATCCAGCCCGGCAAGGGATATTCGATGACCTATGAGCGGCCCGACCAGGCCCCGCGCCGCCCGCTGGTGCTGAAGGAGCGCTCGGTGTGCGTCACCGCCTGGGGCAGCGGATTCCGTCTCGGCAGCACGATGGAGTTCAGCGGCTACGACGATCGCCTCGACCCGGTGCGCCTGGGCGCGCTCGAACGCGGTGCCTCGGAGTACCTGCACCAGCCGACCGGCCCCTCGCGGGTCGAGCAGTGGTACGGCTGGCGGCCGATGTGCGTGGATGACCTGCCCCTGATCGGCCCGCTGCCGGGGCGCGAGTCGGTGCTGGTGGCGACCGGCCACGGCATGATGGGCGTGAGCATGTCGACCGCCACCGCCCAGCTGGTCGGGGCAATGGTCTGCGGGGATGCGCTGCCCGTCGACGCCCACGCCTTCCGCCCCGAGCGCTTCCACTAAGGCAAGGGCCGAGCCGGGGCACTACACTCTCAAGATGGACGACTTCTGCCTGGAACGCGGCCGTCTGCCGCTGCTGCTGAGCCTGCCCCACGACGGCGTCATGCTGCCCGGGGACATCATCCGTCGCTTGACGCCCGAGGCGCGCGCGGTGCCCGACACCGACTGGCATGTCGGTCGGCTCTATGCCTTCGCCCGTCAGCTGGGTGCCTCGGTGCTGCGGCCCACCTGGTCGCGCTATGTGGTCGACCTCAACCGGCCGCCCGACGATGTCAGCCTCTATCCGGGGCGCGCGACCACCGGCCTCTGCCCGGCGCGCCGCTTCACCGGCGACCCGCTCTACCTGCCCGGCGAAGAGCCCTGTGCCGAAGAGATCGCCGAGCGCGTGACGCGTTACTGGCAGCCCTATCACTCGGCGCTGCGCGAGGAGCTGGACCGACTGCGCGACCTGCACGGCTACGTCCTGCTCTGGGAGGGTCACTCGATCCGCTCCGAGGTGCCCTGGCTGTTCGAGGGCCGGCTTCCGGACCTCAACCTCGGCACGGCCGAGGGCAGCAGCTGCAGCCAGCCGGTGGAGCAGCGAATCCAGGCGGTGTGCGCCGGGCAGGAGGCCTATACCTGGGTGCTCAACGGGCGCTTCAAGGGTGGCTATATCACCCGCCATTACGGCGATCCCGAAGGCGGCATCGATGCGGTCCAGCTGGAACTGGCGCAGTGCACCTACATGGACGAGGACAGCACGGCCTTTGACGCGGCCCGCGCCGCCCGACTTCAGCCCGTGCTTTCGGCCCTGATCGAGGCCGCACTCGGACGCCGCCCGCGGATGGCCAGGCGGCTGGCGGCCAAGGCTGGCTGACGCGGGATCGGCGCGCCTAACCCGGACATCTCATGAGGGGGCGCGGATGATCGCGCCGGACCTGGCGCCGAGGGCAAGGCGCGACGAGCCCAAGTGGTGGGCCCACTTCGGTGAGGAGCAACGCGGCGATCGGCGTCAGGGACAAGCGAGGGCCGCGCCAGCCATGAATCGCTTCGGCGCGATGTGTCCAAAGCGGCGCTTCAGGGAATCCCCGACCAAAGGCCCAGTGCGGGGCGATTCATGGCGACCTCGTGAAATGTCCGGGTTAAACCCCGCTTCGCGTTCAGCTGCGTTGGATAGGATGCCGAAGCACTGCGGCACCCCATTCCATGAGGACCGACTCCATGCGCCGAACGCTGCTTGCCCTCGCCATTGTCGCGCCCCTGGCCGCACAGGCCGAGGCCGACTACAGCCTCACCGTCTATTCCAGCGCCCAGCCCGGACAGATCGACACCGAGCGGCTGGCCCAGTACGGCGACCGCCTGCCGGGCTACGCCCTGGTTCGCGATGCCCGGAGCATGCGCCTTGAGCGCGGCGCCTCAACCCTGCGATTCACCGATGTGGCGGCGCGCATCGATCCGACCACGGTGAGCTTTGCATCAAAGACCGATCCCGAGGGCACCCGGGTGGTGGAGCAGGCCTACCAGTACGACCTGGTCAGCAGTGCCAGGCTGCTGCAGCGTTTCATCGGCGAGACCATCAGCGTCGACCAGCCGGTTGGCGACGGCCACGAGCGGATCAGCGGAACCCTGCTCTCGGCCGACGGCGGCCTGACCCTGGCTCTGCCGGGCGGTGAGATCGCCACCCTCAACAGCTGGAGCGGGGTGCGTTTTCCCTCCCTGCCCGGCGGCCTGATCACCCGCCCGACCCTGGTCTGGACGCTCGATGCCCGGCGCGGCGGCGAGCACGAAGTGCAGGTGGCCTACCAGGCCAACGGGCTCACCTGGTGGTCCGACTACAACGTCACCCTCGACGAGACGCAGGGCTGCCGGATGGACCTCGGCGCCTGGGTCACCCTGGTCAACCAGTCCGGCGGCAGCTTTCCGAACGCCCGCCTCAAGCTGGTGGCGGGTGAGGTCAACCGCGCCCCGGTGCCGGCGCCGCCGGCGATGATGGCCCGCCGCGAGATGGTGGCCATGGACGCCATGGCCGACGAGGGCTTCACCGAATCCGGCCTGTTCGAGTACCACCTCTACACCCTGGGTCGGCGTACCGATCTGCCGGACAACGCCACCAAGCAGATCGAGCTGTTCCCCACCGCCCGCGGCGTGCGCTGCAGCAAGCAGCTGGTGTTCACCGCGGCGCCGCAGATGAACGCCTACTACGGCGGCCCGCAACTCGACCAGGGCTATGCCGCCACCAGCCAGGGCGAGGTCGGTGCCTTCATCGAGTTCGAGAACCGCGAGGACAACGGGCTCGGCATGGCCCTGCCCGCCGGACGGGTGCGGGTCAACCAGGCCAGCGGCAGCGATGGCAGCCTCGAGTTCATCGGCGAGGACATGATCGGGCACACCCCGCGCAACGAGAAGCTCAGCCTGAAGCTGGGCAAGGCCTTCGACGTGGTCGGCGAGCGTCGTCAGGTCGATTTCCGGGTCGACACCGAAGCCCGCTGGCTGGAGGAGAGCTTCGAGGTCAGCGTGCGCAACCGCAAGGAGGAGCCGGTCGAGGTCCGCGTCCGCGAGTATGCCTACCGCTGGAGCCAGTGGACCCTGAAGTCGCAGAGTCACCCCTCCGACAAACGCGACGCCCAGACCTTCGACTTCCCGCTGAAGATCCCCGCCGACGGCGAGGTCAAGCTGCGCTACACCATTCGTTACACCTGGTGAGGAAGCTGCACTCCGTTCGGGCGTGTTCGTTTCGGGCGCGGAGTGCGCCTTCGCCCCGGTCCATCAAGTGGGCCGGTTTCCTGTGGGAGTGCCCTTGGGCGCGACCGCGGCGTATCGGATTCACCCCAGACCTCGGCCAGAGCGGAACCCCGCGGTCGCGCCCAAGGGCGCTCCCACAGTCGGGATTCGTCGGGCGTCAGCGAAGCCACATTGGGTGTGCCTTGGAGCACCCAATGGGCCTTCGGACGGTACGTCGGTGCGGCCAGCCGCACCCTATGGGGCTTCGTTGGGCGTCAGCGAAGGCCCATAGAGCGTGCCTTGGCGCACCGATACGGGCGTTCGGAGGGTACGCCCGGTGCGGCCAGCCGCACCCTATGGATGTCTTCTTTGCGCCCTTCCTTCGCCTTGGCGGGCAGGGGGAGACGTTGCGGGAGCCGACCCGCGTGGAACGCGGGGCTCCCTGTTCCGCCCGGGCTGCTCGCCATCAACCCATCGACTCGGGCATCGGCGCGCGCCAAAAAAATGCCACCCGGCCGAACCGGGCGGGGCCGGGCTCGGGCCAGGGTGGCGAGCGAGGGTGACAGGACCACCGCGCCGGGAAGGGACCGGGGCGTGGACCGGGGCGAAGCATTCCGCGTGCCCGGCTCAGATCCTGAGACGGTGGGTAAAGCGCCGCTTGATGGGGCAGGGTGGCTGATAAGATGCCTAAAAAACATATATTTAGGAAGTATATCTAAAGCTGTTTCGCACATGCGTGCAGCGTGTTGGGAGCGCGCCGCCAGGTCTCATTCGCCGGGCGGCGCCAGCCGGAAGTAGCGACGCAGCGCATCGAGCGGCATGGACCGCAGGGACTTCCGGGCGAGGTCAGCGAGCAGTTCGGCGGCGGCGGGGGTGGCGATGTCGATGCCGAGTCCCTTGCCACGCGGCCAGGGCGCATCGAGGCGCAAGTAGCGCTTGCCGAGGCGGTCTTCCATCATCGCCTGAACGTGCTGCTGCTGGACCGAGATCAGGGTCAGCAACAGCCGCCCCTCGTCCAGCCAGCCCACCGCGCCGTCGCTGGCTTCCACCTCGGTCTCTGGTTGATAACCAGCAGTGGCGGTGCCGATCGAGAGCATCCGTACCTGCCGCGGGACGATGCCGAGGAAATGCTCGGCCTCGTGAAGGGCCACCTGGTCCGGAGCCACGGCAAACAGCCCACCGTCGGCATACAGCCGGCCCTCGATCTTCACGGAAGGAAAGAATGCGGGCGCGGCCGAGGTGGCCATGGCCACATCCATGGCCCGCAGGTGGGCATCGCCTCGCGAGCCGTGGGCGTGGGGTGTCTTGAATACCTTGGTCAGACTGCGGCTGACGTCGACCGCCGGGATGACCACCGGGCGGACCGCATCGGCCAGGGTCCGCTCACCCAGTTCGGCCCGAAGCGCCTTGTGCAGCGCATTGCCAGTGTATTTCGGACCCATCACCTGGCGGGTCAGGTCGAACAGGCGGCCCATCCGGCTGGCCGGCAGGCCGCGCGAGGAGAAGATCTGCTGGCCTCGCTGGATGAATATCTGCACCACGTTGGCCATGGGGATCTCGAAGGCCAGCGCCAGGGCGAGGATGCCGCCGACCGAGGTGCCAGCAATGAGGTCGAAGCGGCGACCCAGCGGCGCTCCGTTCCATGCCTCCAGTTCGGCCAGTACGGTGGCGGTATACAGGCCCAGGAACCCTCCGCCGGCCAGCGACAACACGCGGAACGGGGGGAGGCGGGGCTTGGCCGGCTTGCTCGGCTCTGCGGAGGCTTCGGCCATGGGCGATCGGCTCGCTGGGAGTGGCCTGCCACGATAGCCTGCTGCAGGCACTGCGCGCTGCTTCCGCCCCATGCTGCACTGCGATACCCTGCGCGGTCTTTCCCGAATCCGCCGACCAGGCCGCCAAGCGCCCATGCAAGACAGCTACGAGCCCTCAGCCATCGAATCCCGCGCCCAGCAGTTCTGGGAGCAGCAGCGCGCCTTCGAGGTCGTCGAGGACACCTCGCGGCCGAAGTACTACTGCCTGGCGATGCTGCCGTACCCGTCCGGCTCGCTGCATATGGGTCATGTGCGCAACTACACCATCGGCGACGTCATCAGCCGCCACCGGCGCATGCTCGGCTACAACGTGCTGCAGCCGATGGGCTGGGACGCCTTCGGCCTGCCGGCCGAGAACGCCGCGATCAAGAACAAGACCGCCCCGGCGAAGTGGACCTACGCCAACATCCAGCACATGAAATCCCAGCTGAAGTCTCTGGGTTACGCCCTTGACTGGACCAGGGAGTTCGCCACGTGCAGGCCCGACTACTACCAGCACGAGCAGCGCATGTTCGTGCGCCTGTTCGAGAAGGGGCTGGTCTATCGCAAGAACGCGGTGGTGAACTGGGATCCGGTCGACCAGACCGTGCTGGCCAACGAGCAGGTGGTCGACGGTCGCGGCTGGCGCTCCGGCGCCCTGGTCGAGAAGCGCGAGATCCCGCAGTGGTTCCTGAAGATCACGGCCTACGCGCAGGAACTGCTCGACGAGCTGGATCGGCTGGATGGCTGGCCGGACTCGGTCAAGACCATGCAGCGCAACTGGATCGGCCGCTCGGAAGGCCTCGAGATCGATTTCCAGGTCGAGAACAGCGAGGAGGTGGTGCGCGTCTTCACCACGCGGCCCGACACGCTGATGGGCGTGACCTACATGGCGGTCGCCGCCGAGCACCCGCTGGCCCAGCGTGCCGCCGGAAACAGCGCCGAGCTGGCGGCCTTCATCGCCGACTGCCGACGCGGCGGCGTCTCCGAGGCCGAGCTGGAAACCCAGGAAAAGCGCGGCATGGCGACCGGGATCTACGCCCTGCACCCGGTCAGCGGCGAGCGCGTGCCGATCTGGGTCGCCAACTTCGTGCTGATGGGCTACGGCACCGGCGCCGTCATGGCGGTTCCGGGGCACGACGAGCGCGACTTCGAGTTCGCCACCAAGTACGGCCTGCCGATCAGGCAGGTGATCGCCATCGAAGGCGAGACCTACGACGCCACGCAGTGGAACGACTGGTACAGCGACAAGACCCACCCGGCGATGCGCACCGTCAACTCGGGTGCCATCGACGGCCTTGATTATCGTGGCGCGTTCGACAAGATCGCCGAGCTGCTCGGCGACAAGGCCGAGCGCCGGATCAACTACCGCCTGCGCGACTGGGGCGTTTCGCGGCAGCGCTACTGGGGCTGCCCGATCCCGATGGTGCTGTGCCCGAGCTGCGGCGACGTCCCGGTTCCGGAAGACCAGCTGCCCGTGGTGCTGCCCGAGGACGTCGCCGATGCCTTCGCCAAGGGCACGGTCATCTCGCCGATCAAGGCGGATCCGGAGTGGCGCAAGACCTCCTGCCCCAAGTGTGGCGGACCCGCCGAGCGCGAGACCGACACCTTCGACACCTTCATGGAGTCGTCCTGGTACTACGCCCGCTACACCTCGCCGGGCGCAGCCGACATGGTCGACGAGCGCGCCAACTACTGGCTGCCGGTCGACCAGTACATCGGTGGCATCGAGCACGCCATCCTGCACCTGCTGTATTTCCGCTTCTACAACAAGCTGCTGCGCGACACCGGCTTCATCCATGCCAGCGAGCCGGCGACGAATCTGCTGTGCCAGGGCATGGTGATCGCCGAGACCTTCTACCGCGAGAACGCCGACGGCTCCAAGGACTGGATCAACCCCGCCGACGTCGATATCGAACGCGACGAGAAGGGCCGCGTGGTCGGCGCCAAGCATGCTGCCGATGGCCAGCTGGTGCAGGTCGGCGGCGTCGAGAAGATGTCGAAGTCGAAGAACAACGGCGTCGACCCCCAGCAGATGGTGGACCGGTACGGCGCCGACACCGTGCGCCTGTTCTCGATGTTCGCCGCGCCGCCCGAGCAGAGCCTCGACTGGAGCGAGGCTGGCGTCGAAGGCATGGCGCGCTTCCTGCGACGGCTGTGGAACCAGGTGCAGCGTCACGTCGCCGGCGGCGCGGTCGCGGCGCTGGATGCGGCGGCCCTCAGCCCCGAGCAGAAGGTCCTGCGACGCAAGCTGCACGAGACGATCGAGAAGGTTGGCGACGACTACGCCCGCCGCTACACCTTCAATACCGCGATCGCCGCGGTGATGGAGCTGGTCAATGCCCTGGTCAAGGCCGGCGACGATGCCAGCGAGCAGGGCAGGGCGGTGGCCCACGAGGCCTGGACCGCGATTGCCCTGCTGCTCAATCCCATCGTGCCGCATACCTGCCATGCGTTGTGGCAGGCCTTGGGCAATGCCGAAGTGCTGCTGGAGTCGATTCCTTTCCCGAAGGCGGACCCCGAGGCGCTCAAACGCGATGCGGTGACCCTGGCCGTGCAGGTCAACGGCAAGCTGCGCGCGCAGATCGAGGTCGCCGTGGACGCGCCGCGCGATGCCATCGAGAAGCAGGCACTGGGCGAGCCGATGGTGCAGAAGTTCACCGAAGGGCTGACCGTCCGCAAGGTGATCGTGGTGCCGGGCAAGATCGTCAACGTGGTGGCGGCCTGATGCGCCTCCTGGTGTTGCTGCTGCTGTGCATGGCGCTGGCCGCCTGTGGCTTCCAGCTGCGCCAGGAGCTCGCCTTGCCGGCCGGTCTCGACGCGATCCGGGTCGAAACCGGCGACCCCTACGGCCCGCTCCAGCGCCGCCTGGAACAGGCCCTGCAGCGCGCCGGCGCCAGCACCGCTGCCGGCTCTCCGGCGGTGCTCCGCGTGCTCAACGCGCGCATCGAGCAGAAGCCGCTGTCGATCGGCATCGGTGGTCGGGTGCAGGAGTATCTGCTGCAGTACACCGCCGAGATCGAGCTACTGGACGGGGCCGGGCGTGCCATCCTGCCGCGGCAGTCTCTGGAGCTTGAGCGTGAGTACCGCTTCGACACGGCCGACGCGCTGGGCTCGCCCGGCGAGGAGGAGGTGCTCCGCGAGGACCTCGAACGCGCCATGGGCGAGGCGATCCTGCGGCGGGTCGACGCCGTCCTGCGCGGCTGAGGGCGCGGGAGCAGAGCATGCCCACCGGGCTGGCCCAGCTGGAACGTCAACTGGAGCAGGGCGGGGCGCTGGCGCCGGTCTATCTGCTCGCCGGCAGCGAGGCCTTGCTGCGGCTGGAGGCCGCCGACGCGATCCGTGCCGCGGCGAGATCACAGGGCTTTTCCGAACGCGAAGTGTTCGAAACCGACAACCGTTTCGACTGGGGCCAGCTATCCGCGGCGGCCTCGGCCCTGTCGCTGTTCGCCTCGCGCCGGCTGCTGGATGTCCGCCTGCCCACCGGCAAGCCGGGCAAGGAAGGCGCCCAGGCGATCAGTGAGTACTGCAGCAATCCGCCTCCCGACCTGTGTCTGCTGATCAGCGCCGAAGACTGGAGCAAGCAGCACGAAGGCGCCTGGGTGCGCAGCGTGGAGAAGGTCGGCGTGTTCGTGCCGATCTGGCCGCTCAAGCCCGGCGAATTGCCGAACTGGGTCGCGCGCCGGCTGAAGTCGCGTGGCGTGCAGGCCGAGCCCGACGCCGTCGCCGTGCTGGTCGAGCGCGTCGAGGGCAACCTGCTGGCCGCCGCCCAGGAGGTCGACAAGCTGGCCCTGCTCGCCAAGGGTCAGCGGCTGGATGCGGCGGCGATGCAATCCCTGGTTGCCGACAGCGCCCGCTTCGATGTCTTTGGCATGACCGAGGCCGCCCTGCGCGGCGACGCACCGCGAGCGCTGCGCATGCTGCGCGGGCTGCAGGGTGAGGGCGAAGCGATCGTGCCGTTGATGAACTGGGTGGCCGGCCAGGTCCAGCTGCTCAACCAGCTGGCCGAGGTCGAGGCGGCTGGCGGCAACGTGGCGGCGGCGATGCAGGCGGCCCGGGTCTGGGACAGCCGCCAGCCGCTCTATCGGAAGGCCCTGTCGCGGCTGGGTCTGCGCGGCTGCCAGAGGCTGCTCGCCGCCTGCGCCGAGCTGGATCGCGCGAGCAAGGGGCGCTCGGCACATGACCCGTGGTTGCTGATCGAACGCGTCCTCGCCGCGCTGTCCGAGCGCCGTGCCCAGATTCTGCTCTCTTGATCCCGCTCGCCCATCCGGGCGCCTGAGCCGGTGAGCCGGGACGCGCCCGTGCTCCTGTTCGGCGGCACCTTCGATCCGGTCCATCCGGCCCATCTCGCCATGGCCCGCGAGGCGCTGGCCCTGTGCCGGGCGGACAGTCTGATCCTGTTGCCGGCCGGTGATCCGCCGCATCGCGAGGCGCCCGGTGCGTCGGCCGAGCACCGCCTGCGCATGCTGGCGCTTGCTTGCGCGGGCGATCCGCGGCTGCGCATCGACCCACGCGAGCTGCGTCGGCCGGGACCCAGCTACAGCCTGCTCACTGCGCGCGAGTATCGCGACGAGTGTGGCGAGGACACGCCCGTGCTGCTGGTGCTGGGCGCGGATGCCGCCGCGGGCCTTGGCAGCTGGCATGGGGCGCGCGAACTGCCGGGCCTGGTGCATCTGCTGGTGCTGGCCCGTCCCGGCGCCCGCTTCGATCCATTGCTTCCCGAGCGCCTTGGCTGGCAGTCGGCGCAGGACGTGGCGTCCTTGCTCGGCTGCGCTGCCGGACGGTTTCTGCAACACACAGGTCCACTGATGGAGCACAGCGCGACCGCCGTCCGCGGCGCGCTTCGAGAAGGCGGGACGGACGAGGTCGGCCTGCTTGATCCGGCGGTGCTGGCCTATATCCGCGAACACGGTCTGTATCGATCGGGCAGCGATTGAGACGTGAGGCGGCTGCGTGCGCCGCTGGCGTCGGTCGCCGATCGCGCAGACACGAGGCAGGACACAGGCGCAGCCCGATGCCAATCGGTCGGCTCGCGAGGCTATGATCGAAGGCTCCAGCATGCGGGGTCAGCAGAACGGATGGGGCGCGGCGGGCGCGGTCGAAGGTCAATCGGTGATGTAGTGGGCCGCTTGCGCCTTGCGTTGCCGTGCCTTGCACTGCTGTCTGGGCTGGGGGCGAGCTGGGCCCAGGAGCCGCTACCCCAGCCACCGGATCCGCTGGGCTCCCGCTTTGTGCGTGTCGACTCCTCGCTCGGGCTGAGTCAGGACTCCGCGCTGTCCCTGGCCCAGGATCCGCGAGGTTATCTCTGGATCGGCACCCAGGACGGGCTCAATCGCTGGGACGGCCGGGAGATGCGGGTGTTCCGCACCGATGGCAGGCCGGGCTCGATCGGTTCTAACTGGATCTCGAGCCTGCTGGTCGACGCTGGCGGCCGACTCTGGGTGGGAACCAGCGCCGGGTTGTTTGTGCACGACGCCACCACCGAGACCTTCCTGCCGGCCGACCTGGATCTGCCCTCCGACCGGCATGTCTATGACCTGGCCTTGGCCCGCGACGGCGAGGTCTGGACAGGCAGCAGCGCCGGGCTTGAGCGCTGGCGCGCCATGGAGGGCGCAGACCTTGTCGCGGAAGGGGCACTGCTGTTCGCCCCCGCGGAGGACCCCCGGGTGCGTGCCATCGAACCCGATGGTTCGGGCCGCCTCTGGCTGGCCTACGGCAGCGGCGTGCATCTCTTCGACCCCCGGACCGGCAGCACCGAAGCGACGCCCGGGACGCTGAGGGCTTTCGACGAAGTGGTCAACGACCTGCTGCAGGATTCTCGCGGCAGATTGTGGATGGCCGGCGATGTCGGAGGGGTCAGCCTGTACGACCCGCAGGCGGAGTCGGTCAGAAGCCCCCCTGCGCTGGCCGGAACGCGCAGCTACGCGCTGGCGGAAACAGAGGAGGGTTGGCTGTGGATCGGGACGGAGAGCACGGCGATCGCCCTGGAAGTAGTGCGCGATGACTGGGCTCCCGGGGACATCCACGTCCACGAGCACCGCCCGCTCGATGCGGGCAGTGTGGGCCGGGGCCGCGTCCGCTCGCTGCTGAGCACCGACGGCGAGGGTATCTGGCTCGGCACCTGGGACGGCGGTGCCAGTGGTCTGCATCCCGAGCGCTCGCGGATGCTGAGCATGACGCCGTACACCCCCGGCAGCGAGGCCCTGCGCCATCCGGCCGTTCTCGCCCTGGTCGAATCCGAGGGCGCATTCTGGCTGGGGACGATGGACGGTGTGTATCGGACCGACGGCAGCGGTCTACGGCCCCGGCTGATTCCCGGCAGCGAATCGATCAGCGCCTATTCGCTGCATGTGACGGCGGATCGAATCCTGGTGGGTAGCGCTTCCGGACTGATGCAGTTCAACCGGGAGAACGGGACCTGGCAGGCGCTCACGATCGACGCCCTGCGCGGCGCACGCATCCGCAGGTTGCGCCAGATCGACGACGCCCTGTGGCTGTATGCCGAGTCGCGGGGGCTGGCCGTGCTCGACGCCCGGACCTTCGACATCCGTGAGGACCATGCGCTGCCGGCGACCATCCACCATATCCAGCCGGTCGGTGACGATCTGGTCGTGGTGTCGGCCAGCAACGGCCTGCACTGGTTCTCCCGAGACGGCCGAGAACATCGCCATCTCACCCCGGTCGACCCGTCGGGCGACGCCGCGCAGCAGAGCATCGCCGGACGCCCGAGCAGCGTGCTGCAGGATGCCGAGGGCAGGCTGTGGGTGACGCTTTATGGCGCGGGCCTGGCGCGCATGCTGTGGAGCCCGGGGCAATCGCCCGAGGCGGCCCGCTTCCCGCTCATCCTCGCGCCGCCCAGACTGGCCAACGCGGGGGTCAATCTCGGGCTGTCAGACGCCAAGGGATACCTGTGGCTGGCCACCGACCGCGGGATCAGCCGGTTCGCGCCGCGGTCGGAGGAGGTGGTCAATTTCGATCGCAGCGATGGCGCGTTGGGTCGAGGTTATTACTACTCGGCCGGGGCCGATCTGGGCGGGCGCCTGTTCGCCGCAGGCAGCAAGGACGGCTATACGCTGCTCGAGCCTGGCGACGGTCCGGATCGACGACCCGCCCGGCGTCCCTTGCTCACTGCGATCGAGGTCGACGGTCGCCCGCTGCGTGTCGACGGGGGCGGCAGCGGTGGTCTGCAGAAGGCGCCGGCCTACCTCGACTCGTGGTCCCTGCAAGCCGGCGCCGGACGCAGCCTGATCTTCCGCTTCGCGAGCCCGGAGCTCCTGCGCCCCTCGCACATGCACTATCGGGTTTTGCTCGAGGGCTTCGATCCCGACTGGCAGCAGGTCGACGGCGCGCGTGGAATGGTCGCCTACGGCAATCTGCCGCCGGGTCACTACATCCTTCGGCTGCAGGCTGTCAGGCGCAGCGGCGAGATGAGCGAGGTCACTTCGCTGAATGTGCATGTGATGCCGTTCTGGTGGCAGACCTGGCCAGCGCGGATCGCCGCGGCCCTGATCCTGCTCCTCGCCGGCGTGCTCGCCTATCGCGCACGGGTGACGCACCTTCGCCAGCGGCAGGTCGAACTGGAGACCCGGGTGGCCGAGCGGACCCGGGCGGCGGAGACGGCCCGGCTGGATGCCGAGCGGGCGCTGGCCGAGCTGCACTCGACCCAGACCGAGCTGATCCGCTCGGAAAAGCTCTCGGCCCTCGGACAGCTTGTGGCCGGCGTCGCCCACGAGGTCAATACGCCGCTCGGCGTGGTCCTGACCGCCAGCAGCCATCTTTCCGGGGCCATCGCCGAGATGCGCCGCCGGATGGAGGAAGGCGGCATTTCGCGGCGCGATTTCCAGGCCTTCCTCGATGCAACCGCCGAGGGCAGCCAGCTGATCCAGCGCAACATCGAGCGGGCTGCCGACCTGGTGCAGAGCTTCAAGCAGGTGTCAGTGGACCGCAGTTCCGACGGCAGGCGGCGCTTCGTGCTCGCCCAGTTCCTGGCCGATCTCACCACCAGCCTGCGGCCACTCTGGCGGCACCGCCCCGTGACCCTGCGCATCGACTGCGACGAGGAGCTGGAGATGGACAGTTTTCCCGGTGCGCTTGGCCAGGTGCTGACCAATCTGGTGCAGAACTCCCTCCTCCATGCGTTCCAGGGCGAGGTCCCCGGGGAGATGCGCATCGAGGCCAGCGTGCTGGAACCGGGGCGGCTGCGCCTGCGCTATGCGGACAACGGCCGGGGCATGAGCGAGGCGACCGCGGCGCGCGCCTTCGAACCCTTCTTCACCACCCGGCGAGGCGGCGGGGGCACCGGCCTTGGCCTGCACATCGTCCACAACCTGGTCCGGGAGAAGCTCGGCGGCAGCCTGCGCATGGACACCCACCCCGACACCGGCACCCGGTTCGAGATCGATCTCCCCTGCAATGCACCCTAGCGTCCCGGCGCCATCCCGGCGGCGGGCCAGAGCCCGTCCCGCTCCGCGGAGGAGCCCGGCAGGGCCTATACTGTTGCCGATGTCGTGGGATCGGCCCACGGCCCGCCAGGACTTCGAGGACCTGCCCATTTGACACCACGCAGCGCAATGCCCGCCCGTTCCAAGCCCGCCAGCAAGCTGGCGCCCACCGCCGCCCTGCAGGCCTCCGTCGAGCGGGCGCTGGATGACCTCAAGGCCAAGGACGTCCGCATCATCGATGTCCGCGGCAAGACCGGCGTCACCGACTTCATGGTCGTCGCCTCCGGCACCTCCAGCCGTCACGTCAAATCGATCGCCGACGAAGTGATCAAGCAGGCCAAGGATATCGGCCAGCCGCCCCTGGGCGTCGAAGGCGAACGCGAGGCCGAGTGGGTGCTGGTCGATCTCGGCGATGTGGTTGTCCACGTCATGCTTCCCAGGGTCCGCGAGTTCTACGGTCTCGAGCGCCTGTGGACTGTCGGCGATGCCGATGCCGAAGCCGAGGACGAGACGGCCGAGAAACACGCCTGAGCGCTGTGGCTCTTAGCGCTTCGTTGAGTTGAAGGCCCGCCTGATCGCCGTTGGCACGAGCATGCCCGCCTGGGTGCAGGAGGGCTATGCCGAGTACGTCAAGCGGCTCTCGCACTGGCTGCCCCTTGAACTGGTCGAAGTCACCCCCGGCACGCGCGGCAAGGGTCGCGACGCCCGGCGCGCGATGGAAGACGAGGGTGAACGGGTGCTGGCGGCGGTCGGCAAGGGCGCCCGGATCATCGTGCTGGATGGCGGCGGGCGCGGGCACAGCTCCGAGCGGCTCGCCCTGCGCATGGAGGCCTGGCGTGGCATGGGGCAGGACCTTGCCTTCCTGATCGGTGGGCCGGAAGGCCACGCCCCGGCGGTGCTGGGCGCGGCGGCCGAGTCCTGGTCGCTCGGCCCGTTGACCCTGCCGCATCCGCTGGTGCGGGTGGTGCTGGCCGAACAGCTCTACCGGGCGGCGAGCATACTCGCCAACCACCCCTACCACCGCGGCGGCTAGCCGCGGAACCCGGCGAGCGCCCGGAGACCTTGCGGCCCCGGGCACCTCGGCCTCAGTGGGCGCGCTTGTGTTTGGCCAGGCGCAACCAGGTGTCGACGACGGTATCCGGGTTCAGCGATACCGATTCGATGCCCTGGTCCATCAGCCACTCGGCAAGGTCGGGGTGGTCGGAAGGGCCCTGTCCGCAGATTCCGATGTACTTCCCGCGCCGCTTGGCCGCGCTGATCGCCATCGACAGCAGGGCCTTGACCGCCGGGTCGCGCTCGTCGAACAGATCTGCGACGATCGCCGAGTCGCGGTCGAGACCAAGGGTCAGCTGGGTCAGGTCGTTGGAGCCGATCGAGAAGCCATCGAAGAGGTCGAGGAAGGCGTCTGCCTGCAGGGCGTTGGAGGGCAGCTCGCACATCATGATGAGCTTGAGTCCGTTCTCGCCCTGCTTGAGTCCGTTTTCGGCCAGCACCTCGATCACCCGTCGCCCCTCGGCCACCGTGCGTACGAAGGGAATCATGACCCAGGCATTGGTCAGCCCCATCTCGTCGCGCACGCGCTTCATGGCCCGGCATTCCAGGGCGAAGCAGTCGGCGAAGCCCGGATCGACATAGCGGCTGGCGCCGCGGAAGCCGATCATCGGGTTCTCCTCCTCAGGCTCGTATCGGCGGCCGCCGATCAGATTGGCGTACTCGTTGGACTTGAAGTCGGAGAGCCGGACGATCACCGGATTCGGCGCGAAGGCCGCGGTCAGCGTGGCGATGCCCTCGGCCAGACGGTCGACGTAGAACTGCACCGGATCGCCATAGCCCGCCATCCGCTCATCGATGCGCCGGCGGGTCTCGGCGTCCTGCCGCGAGTACTCGAGAAGTGCCTTGGGGTGCACGCCGATGTGGCTGTTGATGATCATCTCGAGGCGGGCCAGTCCAACGCCCGCGTTCGGCAGCATGGCGAAGTCGAACGCACGCTCGGGGTTGGCGACGTTCATCATCACCTTCAGCGGCGCCGGCGGCATGTTTCCGAGGTCGGTGACGATGCGTTCGAAGGGTAGGGTTCCCTCGTAGACGAAGCCGGTGTCACCCTCGGCGCAGGACACGGTGACCTGGTCACCATCGCGTACGCTGTCCAGCGCATTGCCGCAGCCGACCACCGCCGGCACGCCCAGTTCGCGGGCGATGATCGCCGCGTGGCAGGTGCGTCCACCGCGGTTGGTGATGATGGCGGCGGCGCGCTTCATCACCGGCTCCCAGTCCGGGTCGGTCATGTCGGCCACCAGCACGTCGCCGGGCTGCACCTGGTTCATCTCCGAGACGCTGCGGATCACCCGGGCCACGCCCGAACCGATCTTGTTGCCGATGGCGCGGCCCTCGATGAGCACCTCGCCACGCTCGACGAGGTGGAAGCGTTCGATCTGCGTGGCGTGCGAGCGCGAGCGAACCGTCTCCGGACGCGCCTGGACGATGTAGATCTTTCCGGTGATGCCGTCCTTCGCCCATTCCACATCCATCGGGCGACCGTAGTGCTTTTCGATGGTCAGCGCCTGGCGGGCCAGCTCTTCGACATCGGCGTCACTGATCGAGAAGCGCTGCTGCAGCTCGACCGGGGTGTCCTCGTTGCGCACGCGCTCGCCGGGCCGGTCGGAATAGACCATTCGGATCAGCTTGCTGCCGAGCTGGCGGCGCAGGATCGCTGGCCGGCCGGCAACCAGGTTCGGCTTGTAGGCGTAGAACTCGTCGGGGTTCACCGCGCCCTGGACCACGTTCTCGCCCAGGCCGTAGCTGGAAGTGATGAAAACTGCGTCGCGGAAGCCCGACTCGGTGTCGAGCGTGAACAGCACGCCCGAGGCGCCGACGTCGGAGCGCACCATCAGCTGCACCCCGGCCGAGAGAAACACGTCTTCATGCTTGAAGCCGTGGTGCACGCGATAGGCGATGGCGCGGTCGTTGTACAGCGAGGCGAACACTTCCTTGGTCTTGTGCACGACGTCGTCAGCGCCGCAGACATTGAGGAAGGTCTCCTGCTGGCCGGCGAAGCTGGCATCGGGCAGGTCTTCGGCAGTGGCCGAGGAGCGCACCGCGACGGCGATGTCGGCCGCACCGGCCTGCTCGCAAAGGCGGGCATAGGCGCTGCGGATGTCGGCGTCCAGTTCGGGCTGCAGCGGGGCTTCGATCACCCAGCCGCGGATCTCGGTGCCTGCGGCCACCAGGGCGTCCACGTCCTCGACGTCGAGCCCCTTCAGTCGCCCATAGATGCGGTCGTGCAGGTCGTTGTGGGCGATGAAGGCGCGGAAGGCATCGGCGGTCGTGGCGAAGCCGCCCGGCACCGACACCCCCAGTCCGGCAAGGTGGCCGATCATCTCCCCCAGCGAGGAGTTCTTGCCGCCCACCTGGGCGAGATCGGTTAGGCGCAGGCTGTCGAGCCAGAGGATGTTGGCGGTCACGGATCCACTCCGAAGCAGGGGAGCTGAGGGTCGACGGACAGCGGGCAGGGCCGGCCGCGGTCGGCGAAAGCGCAATTTTGCGGCCCATTGACCCCGCATACAAGCTTGATTTTCCTTGGAATGCCGCGGTGCAGCAGGTCCGCGCGGGCTGGGCAGCGGCCAGCTTTGCGTTCAGACTCGGCGCCGGGACTTCAAAGGAGTGGGCATGAACGATTCGGCGCGACGGGTGTTCTTCGTATCGGACGGCACGGGCATCACAGCGGAGACCATCGGCCACAGCGTGCTGACCCAGTTCTCCGGCGTGTCCTTCATCACCCAGCGCCTGTCCTTCGTCGACAACGAGGACAAGGCGAGGGAGGCCGCCGAGCGCATCCAGCGGATCCACGAGCAGACCGGCGAGCGCGCCATCGTCATCAATACGGTGATCGAGCCCGACCTCGGCGCCATCATCGCCAGCAGCGGCGCGCTGATCCTCGACGTCTTCGCCCCCTTCATCGAGCCGCTGCAGAACGAGCTGGGCGTGCCGCGCCAACCGCGCGTCGGCCAGGCCCACGGTCTGGTCAACATGGCCGAGTACGAGGCGCGCATCAATGCGACCAACTATGCGCTCAGCCACGACGATGGTGTCGACCTCGACTACAACGACGCCGAGGTCATCCTGGTCGGTGTGTCGCGCTCGGGCAAGACGCCGACCTGCCTGTATCTCGCCCTGCATTTCGGCATCCGTGCCGCCAACTATCCCCTGACCGACGACGATCTCGACGCGGCCGAGTTGCCGCGCAAGCTGCGCGCGCATCGGCGCAAGCTGTTCGGACTCACCATCGATCCGGAGCGGCTCAGGCAGGTGCGCGAGGCGCGCCGGCCGAACAGTCGTTATGCGACGATCGAGCAGTGCCGCTTCGAGGTCCAGGTGGCCGAGCGGCTGTTTCGCCAGGAGAACATTCCGATGCTCTCCACAACGCATACTTCCATCGAGGAAATCGCCAGCAAGCTGATGAGCGCGCTGGGCATCGAAAGGGACATGTTCTAGGCCCGCAAGGTGCCCCGTCAAGCTCGGGAAAACCCCGCTGTGACGGCACTTTGCGCGACGGACCTGCGTGCTATCCTCGGGCCATGAGCAGCGAGGAAACCAGCGCGATCCGGATGAGCCGATTCGGCTTCCTGATGGGTCTCTACGCGGAGAACTTCCTCCGCATGGAGCGGGTGTTCGGCCTCCCGGAGCAGGTCGGCGACTATCTGGTTTCGAGCATCGACGACGGTCTCGATCTTCACCTGCAGATCATCGAGCGGCATCCGTACACGCTCGAGCTCAAGCTGACCTACGGACTGATCGATCCGCTGACCGGCGAACCGGACCCGTCTGCCCACCTGCGCATCTATCGCGATGCGCGCATGGCCGAGGTCACCCATTGCTACGCCGGCAAACGCTGGCAGGATGTGCTCGGCCTCGATGCGCCGGCGCGCACGGTCGTCGGCCACCGCCTGCGCATGAACGTGTTCCTGTCGAAGTGGCTGGAGTACCTCGGCGACCAGGGCCATTCGCCGTTCACCCTGCGCCTTGGCAGTGCCGATGAGATTCTCGACAACAAGACGGCTCAAACCGCTTGACGATGATTTGGACGCTCCCTACAATGCGCGCTTTCCAGTTCGCGGGGCCATAGCTCAGCTGGGAGAGCGCTACAATGGCATTGTAGAGGTCGCCGGTTCGATCCCGGCTGGCTCCACCAAGAAAGACGTCCCCATCGTCTAGAGGCCTAGGACACAACCCTTTCACGGTTGCGACCGGGGTTCGAATCCCCGTGGGGACGCCAACAAACAACCCGCCCGAAAGGCGGGTTTTTTGTTGCCTGCGATCCGGCGGCGACCCGTGTCGTGATCCGCGGTGAACGCGCAGCGCTCCGGTTCCGCACCTGTGCGCTCCTGCGGTCGGGCTTCGCTGCAAGTCAGGACTTGGGTCGAAGCCGCGGGCGTGCGGACGCGAACGATGGGCGCAAAGCAGACATTCATAAAGAAGACATTCATAGGGTGCGGCTGGCCGCACCGGGCGTACCGTCCGAACGCCCGTATCGGTGCTTCCAGGACGCACCCTATGGGGCTTCGCTGACGCCCAACGAAGCCTGACTGTGGGAGCGCACTTGGGCGCGACCGCGGCGTGGCGTGTTCACCACAGACCGCGGCCGGAGCGAATCTCCGCGGTCGCGGCCATGTCCGCTCCTACGAAGAGCCCGCCCGATCCGGGGCAGTGGCGAACGTCCGCTCTGCGCCCGAAACGCCCATCGCGCTGCTTCCGATCGCTACTGGCCGCCCCCGGCCAGTCCGGTATTGATCACCCGCCGCGCCTCGGTGCCGCTGGGGGTGCGGGCGAAGACCACGTGCAGCTTCTTGTCCTCGAGCAGCTTCGAATTCATCTTCAGCTGGTCGCCCTTGCCGCGCAGCTCCGGCGCGGTGCGCACCAGATAGTCCAGGACCAGGGAATCGACCACCGCCGCGGGCACCTTCTTCTGCGCGACCTTGAGGATGTTCTCGAGATCGGTAGCCGACGCTTCGGTCTTGATGGTTCCGGCCGCCACCAGCTGGTCGAACTTCGCCGTGTTCACATAGCCACTGACCACGCCGATGGTGTGGACGGAGAGATTCTCGACCGTGGACCATTCGATCGGCGCCGAGACGTGTTCGACCAGGCCAAGCGGACCGGTACCGATCGGTCGCGAGAGGTCGAAGTCCTTGAGCACCTCTTTCGAGTAGTACTCCGGGAAGTAGCCGTCGAACCTGCCCTCGCGGGTAGCCTCCACCGCCTCCTCCCAGGGCAGGAAGCTCACCTCAAGCCGGTAGCCTTCGCGCTCCACGGCCTTGCGCACGGTGGCCGTCGCGGTGCCGCCTTCGTGCAGGTCCTTGCCGGTGTACGGCGGCCAGTCCAGCGAGGCGAGGCGGATGGTCTTGTCCTGCGCCAGTGGTCCCGCGGCGCAGCAGAGCAGGGCGGTAAGCAGCAGAATCCTGAGCCCCATGGCGCACCCCCGAGTCATCCTGGAGAACCTCAGGGTAGACCCGGGTCGGGCGCATCGCGATGGGGAAGTCCCTGAGCGCGACCACGTCTGCGCCCGGAAGAACAAGTATGGTGCCGAAGGGGGGAATCGAACCCCCACGATATCGCTATCGGCGGATTTTGAGTCCGCTGCGTCTACCAGTTCCGCCACTTCGGCAAGGGCGCCGATTATAGGGCAAGCGACGACGGCGGAAGCGTCCGGGTCAGAAGAATCGCGAGCGGCGCATGAAGACCAGGATGAGCACCACCATCACCGCGCAGACCGCCCAGAAGATCGGGTATCCGTAGCGCCACTGCAGCTCGGGCATGTTGCTGAAGTTCATGCCGTAGATACCGACCAGGAAGGTCAGCGGCAGGAACACCACGCTCACCGTGGTCAGTCGCTTCATGGTCAGGTTGGTGCGGTGGCTGACCATCAGCATGTAGAGGTTCAGCGACTCGGAGAGGATGTCGCGATCCACCATCAGGTCCTGCAGCAGGTGCTCGACGGTGCCGACCATGTTGCCAAGAAAGCCCTGGGTCGCCTCGCTGATGAAGATCGACTTGCGCGTGGACAGCTCGCTGAGCACGGCACGCGCCGGCAGCAGTACCTTGCGGAAGTGCAGCAGGTCCGAGCCCAGCGAGGAGAAACGGGCGAAGACCGCGTCATCGACCTTGCCCCGGCCCAGTTCCTGCTGCATGGCCTCGACCCGCTCCTCCATCTCCTGCTGCACCTCGAGATAGTTCTCGAGCAGGTGGTCCCACAGCTCGTAGACCAGGAAGCTGGGGCTCCTGGCGAAGCGCAGGAAGTCGGCGTGGTAGTCGCGGCGCACCGATTCCAGGAACAGCACCGGTCCGCGGTGGATGGTGGCGAGGAAGCGCTCGCCGATGACGATGTCGACCCGCTCCAGCTCGACCCGGGCGCCGCTCGGACGGCAGCCGGACACGACGACGTGCAGGTAGTCGTCATAGCGTGCGTGGCGGGTCAGGGCGTCGCCGGACAGTGCATCCTCGATCACTGCGTCACTGATCAGGCCGATGCGCTGCAGCGGGTCGCGGACGTCCTGGGCGCGGCCGGCCTGTACATCGATCCAGACAAAGCGGCCGGCGCCGACCGCTGCGGCGACCTCTTCCAGCTGCAGTTCGCGTTCCTGCTTGGCCTCGAAGTCGAACTCGACCAGCCGGATCCGGCAATCGTCGGCGGCCACCTGCGGGCTCCCGGTTTTCCCCGTGGCCGTTCTACACCAGCGCGCAGCCCTTGCCCAGCCGCGCGGCAAGGCTCAGCGGGCGAGCTCGCCCAGGAAGCTGCCGATCGCGCCGCCGAAGTTCTCGATGTCGACCAGGAAGGCGTCGTGGCCCTGCGGGCTGTCCAGCGGTACGAAACGCGAGTCGGCGCCGCCCCTTGCCAGCCCTTCGGCGATCTCTTCCTGCTGCTGCAGGGGAAACAGGATGTCGGTGCTGACACCGATCGCCAGGCAGCGCTCCAGCCGGATGCCGGCCAGCGCCGAGGCGGTGTCCGTGCCGCAGCAGTCGCCGATGTCGAACCAGTCCATCGATCGGCTGAGGTAGAGGTAGCAGTTCGGGTCGAACTGGCGGATGAAACGCTGGGCGTGGCCCTCCAGGTAGGACTCGACCTGGAACTCGAAGCCGAAGGGATCATCCGGGCGCTGCTCGCTGTCCAGGCGCACGCGGCCGAAGCGGCCGTCCCACTCCAGCGAGGAGCGATAGGTCACCACACCCAGCTTGCGCGCGATGCGCATGCCCGAATCGGGATAGTGCTCATCGTCGTAGTCGCCGCCGTTCCAGCGTGGATCGAGGCGGATCGCCTCGCGCTGCAGCGAGCGGATGGCGATGGAGAAGGGCAGGGCGCGGGCAGCACCGGAGACGTTGATGTGGGTGCGGGCGATGCCGGGATGCAGGGCGAGCAGGGCCAGCGCGCTCATTCCGCCCATCGAGCAGCCGATGACGCAGGCCAGCTGGCCGATGCCGAGGCTGCGCACGAGCAGGGCGGCAGCGCGCGCGCCGTCCTCGATCGACAGCGGTGGAAAGTCGAGCCGGTAGGGCGCTTCGCCTTCGGCCCGCGCTGACGCCGGGCCCGTCGAGCCCTTGCAGCTGCCGAGAGAGTTGGGGCAGATGACGAACCAGCGGTCGGTGTCGATCGGCTTTCCGGGCCCGATCATCGCCTCCCACCAGCCGGGATCGGGGTTGTCCGCATGGCTTGCCGCGTGAGCGCTGGGCGAGAGGCCGGTGAGGATCAGCACCGCGTTGTCGCCGGCTTCGCTCAGCTGGCCCCAGGTCTCGAAGGCCAAGCGCGCACCAGTCAGTTCGCCGCCCCGTTTCATCGGGAAGGGCGCGGGCAGTGCGAAGAAGCGCGTGCCTGGGCTGATGAACTCGGTCACTCCACCACCGTGTCGATGGTCAGCCGCACCGGCTCGCGCGTGCTGTTCGGCAGCGCCGGACTCAGGCCTTCCAGGTCCCCCGGCTGCGGGATGGCCTGGCCGCTGGAGGAGACGCGCGCGCCGACCACCACCTGCGGCATGGTCGAGAGCTTGAGTGCCGGCATCATGCTGTGGCTGTCGTCGAGAATCACCGTCGCCGGCAGGTTGGCGGCCGGCAGACGCTGGATGGCGAGCGGCATGCGCGAGCCCTCGGCCGGGCGAGCGAATACGAAGAGCACGTCGCTGGCCTTCAGCCGCTCGCGCAGGGCGGGGGCGATATCGACGGTGACGGTCAGCCGCGGGCCATCGCCCTCGGCCGCTGCGGCCGGTGCCGGTTCGGGCGCGCCGTCGGTGCCGGCCGGCGAATCGGCCAGCGCGGTGGATTGCCGGGCCGGCGGCAGGCCGGCTGCCTGGCGGGCGCCCTCGATCTGCTCGTCCAGGGCGCGTACGGCCGAGAGGTCGGATGAGATGAGCTGGCGAAGCGTCTCCCAGCGATCGACGGCTTCCTTGGGCCGGCCGCCCTGCATGGCGGCGACACCGAGCAGCCAGATGCCGCGCTGATGGTCGGGCTGCAGCTCGACCGCCTTGCGGATCATCTCAAGCGGTTCACCCTCGATGCGCCGGCGCGGCGCCGACAGGGCCTGGGCCTCGGCGTACTCGATCATCACGTCGGGATTGTCCGGGGCGAGGCGCCAGGCCTGCGACAGGGCTTCCTTCGCCGGCTCGAACCGCTCCATGGACTTGTAGGCGCGACCCAGCAGCAGCCAGCCCTCCGGGTTGTCCGGCTCGTTGCGCAGCCGTTCGGCCAGGCCCTGCACGGCCTGCTCCATGTCCGGAGGCGGGGCGCCCTCGGTGTCGGCCTGTGCGCTCGCGGCCGTGGGCGCCCCCCGGGTCGCCTCGCCGTCCAGGGCGCGTGGCTCGCCAAGATGGAAGTAGAGCAGGGCGGCTGAGAGCGGCAGCAGCAGGGCGAGCCCCGCGGCGGCGCCGCGTGCCGGGGGCGCCGAGGCTGGCTCGCCGACGTCCAGCGCGCCCAGCTTCTTCCGATACTCCTGTTCGTCCAGCAGGCCGGCCGCGTGGGCATCGGCCAGCACGCGCTCGGCCCGCCGCCGGCGTCGCAGGCCGCCATCGCGGACCAGCGGCATCAACACGAACAGCAGGGCCGCAGCGGTCATCGCCGCGATCAGGATCCAGAAAACCATTACCACTCCTGGGAGTCGTCGACGGGAGGCAGCTTGCTGCCAAGGGCCGCGGCGCGGCGGCGGATAATCACCGTCACGGCCACGAGTCCGGCGAGCAGGACCACGCCAGGGCCCAGCCAGAGCATCAGGGTGTCGGAGCGCACCGGCGGGTTGTAGAGCACAAAGTCGGTGTAGCGCTCGACGAGGAAGGCCTTGATCTCCTCGTTGCTCTTGCCCGCATGCATCAGGTCGAGCACCTCGCGGCGCAGGTCCTGGGCGATCATCGCATTGGAGTCGGCCAGCGACTGGTTCTGGCACATGACGCAGCGCAGCTCGGCGGTGAGCTGACGGAAGCGCTCCTCCTCGGCCGCGTCGCGGAAGGGCAGCGGGTCGATGGCCAGCGCCAGCGGACTGAGCAGAAGCAGCCCCCACATCACCCAGCGTTTCATCGACGCGCGCCCTCCAGTCTCGGAATGATCTCCTCGCGCACGGTGTCCCAGGTCACCGGCCCCACGTGCTTGTACAGCACGATGCCCTGCGCATCCACCAGGAAGGACTCCGGCGCGCCGTAGATGCCCCAGTCGATGGCGCGGCGGCCGTCGGCGTCGACGATGATCGTCTCGTAGGGATCGCCGAACTGGCGCAGCCAGCGGGCGGCCTCCTCGGGCTCGTCCTTGTAGTTGTAGCCAATCACCCGGACGATGCCGCGCTCGGCCATCTCGGTGATGATCGGGTGTTCGAGCCGACAGGCCGGGCACCAGCTGCCCCAGACATTCAGCAGATAGGGCTGTCCGCGCAGGTCCTCGTTGCTGACCAGGCGCTGCGGATCGCGGAAGTCCGGCAGTGAAAAGCCTGGCGCCGGCTTGCCCACCAGAGGCGAGGGAATGGCGTTGGGATCACGCTGCTCGCTGAGGCGGATGCCGGCATACAGCAGGCCGGCCAGCGCCAGGAAGACCACGAAGGGCAGCCAGCGACGGATCATGCGCGGGCGCCGGCGGGCTGCATGGCGCCGACCTCGCCGAGGTCGACCTGGTCGACGCGGCGAAAGCGCCGGTCGGCCGCGGCCACGAAGCCGCCGAGCATCATCATCAGGGCGCCAAGCCAGATGCAGCGGATCCAGGGCTTCACGTAGACGCGCAGCGCCCAGCTGTCCTGGCCAGCCTCGTTCTGGCCCAGGGGCTCACCGAGCGCGACATACAGGTCGCGGCTGAGACCGGGATCGATCGCCGCCTCGGTCATGATCTGGCCACCGCTGGCATAGGCACGCTTCTCGGGATGCAATTCGGCGATCACCTTGTCGTTCCTGAGCACCGTGACCGTGCCGCGGTCGGCCTTGAAGTTCGGTCCCTCGCGCGGCTGCACGCCGTCGAAACGGAAGGTGTAGCCCTGGATCTCGATCGACTGGCCACGCGCCAGGGCCACGTCCTTCTCGACGCTGGTGCCCTCGGTGAACATCACGCCCAACACGAAGACACCCATGCCGGCGTGGGCGAGCAGCATGCCGACCATTTCGGCCGGAAAGCGTCGCCCCTTGCCCCTGTAGCCGAGCCGCTGGCGGATGTAGAGCGCAGTGCCGACCAGCAGCCACGCCGCGCCGGTCAGGGCGGCGAGGCTCTTGGCGTTCACCGGGTCGACCCACCACAGGCTGAGCAGCAGGGCCACCACGACCGCGGACAGGCCCAGGCGCAGCAGCGGGGTGAACCGGGAGATCTCCTCGCGCTGCCAGCGGGCCAGGGGGCCGAACGGCATCAGCACGACCACTGGCAGCATCAGCGCAATGAACAGGGCGCTGAAGTAGGGCGGCCCGACCGAGATCTTGCCCCAGCCCAGGGCGTCGTGGAGCAGGGGGTACAGGGTGCCGATCAGCACCATGGCCGCCGCGGCCGAGAACAGCAGGTTGTTGAACAGGATCAGCGATTCGCGCGAAACGGCGGCGAAGGGCTTGCCCGCGGCCACCTTCGGCGCGCGCCAGGCATACAGCATCAGCGAGCCGCCGACCACGACGCCGAGGAAGGCCAGGATGAACAGGCCACGCTCGGGGTCCGAGGCGAACGCGTGCACCGAGGTCAGGACGCCGGAGCGGACCAGGAAGGTGCCGAGCAGGGACAGCGAGAACGCCGCGATCGCCAGCAGCAGGGTCCAGCCGCGGAAGCTGCCACGCTTTTCGGTGACCGCCTGCGAGTGGATCAGGGCGGTACCGACCAGCCAGGGCATGAAGCTGGCGTTCTCCACCGGATCCCAGAACCACCAGCCGCCCCAGCCCAGCTCGTAGTAGGCCCACCAGCTGCCCAGCGCGATGCCGAGCGTCAGGAAGCCCCAGGCGACATTGGTCCACGGCCGCGACCAGCGCACCCAGCGGTTGTCCATCTCGCCGCCCAGCAGGGCGGCGATGGCGAAGGCAAAGGCCACCGCGAAGCCGACATAGCCGGCATAAAGCATCGGCGGGTGGATGATGAGCCCCGGATCCTGCAGCAGAGGATTGAGGTCGCGGCCCTCGGCCAGTGCCGGGATGTGCCGCAGGAAGGGGTTGGAGGTCAGCAGCGTGAACAGCAGGAAGCCGACGCTGACGATGCCCATGATGGCCAGCACGCGGGCCACGACCGGCTCCGGCAGGCTGCGGCTGAAGGCGGCCACCGCGACGGTCCAGCCGGCGAGGATCAGCACCCACAGCAGCAGCGAGCCCTCGTGCGCGCCCCAGACCGCCGAGAAGC
Source organism: Pseudomarimonas salicorniae (assembly GCF_023156535.1). GTDB lineage: Bacteria > Pseudomonadota > Gammaproteobacteria > Xanthomonadales > Xanthomonadaceae > Pseudomarimonas > Pseudomarimonas salicorniae. The sequence goes on from NZ_JALNMH010000014.1 coordinate 109,122, forward strand.
GGTAGGCGACCGGCAGCAGCGAGTTGCTGTTCTGTGCCACGTAGGCGACCGAAAAATCCTGGACCACGAAGGCGGTGGTCAGGGCGCCGAAGCTGATGGCGATGAAGGTGAATTGCCCGTAGGCCGCGCTTCGCGCCACGGCCATCAACGGTGCCCGGCCGGTGTGCGCGCCGATCAGCGGCAGGGTGGACTGGACGATTGCCAGGATCAGTCCGAGGATCAGGGCAAACTGGCCGAGCTCGGGGATCATGGCTGGCCGCCTCCCTGGGCCGCTTCAGCAGCCTTCAGTTGGGCCGCCTTGGCGTGGGATTCGGCAATCTTCTCGGCCACTTCGGGAGGCATGTAGGTCTCGTCGTGCTTGGCCAATACCTCGTCGGCGACGAACACGTCGCCCTCGAGCCGGCCGCGGGCGATCACGCTCTGGCCCTCGCGGAACAGGTCGGGCAGGATGCCGCTGAAGCGCACCGGGAAGTCCTGCACCCGGTCGGTGATCGCAAAGCCCACCTCGAGCGTGCCCTGCTTACGCTTCACGCTGCCCTCCTTGACCACTCCGCCGAGGCGGAACACGGCCTCGGAGGGCACGCTGCCCTCGCGGGCCTCGCTCGGGGTGTGCAGGTAGCTCATGTTCTGCTGCAGGGCCTGGGTGATCAGCACCGCGGCGACGGCGGCGCCGGCCAGCACCAGGCCAGCCAGCAGGAGTCGTTGCTTGCGTACCGGATTCATGTCTTCTGCCTTGCGGCTTCCCGCCGCTGTCTTGCCTGCGCCGCGCGCAGCGCGGCGCGCTCGCGGATCCGCGGTGCGAGGGCGTCCCAGCCAAGCAGCACCAGAAAGAGGGCGTAGCTGGTCCAGACGTAGAACCCGTAGCCGCCCATCGACCAGAAATCGCTCATTGCCCGCGCTCCATCAGCCGCCGTACCCACTCCTTGCCCGACTCCATCTCGACCAGCGCCGCGCGGGTGCGCCGCAGCAGGGAGCCGGCGAACCAGAGCTTGGTGCCCAGCGCCATCAGCAGCAGCGGCGGCAACATGGCCGGGTCCATGGTCGACTGGCCGAACAGCTTGATCGTGCTGCCCTGGTGCAGGGTATTCCACCAGACCACCGAGAAGTGGACGATCGGCACGTTGACCACGCCGACCAGGGCCAGGAAGCAGGCCGCGCGCGCAGCGGCGCGGCGGTCCTCGATCGCGGCGTACAGGCCGATCACGCCGAGATACAGGAACAGCAGGACCAGCTCCGAGGTGAGCCGGGCATCCCAGGTCCACCAGGTGCCCCACATCGGCTTGCCCCAGAGCGAACCGGTGGCCAGGCACAGGGCGGTAAAGGCGGCGCCGATCGGTGCGCAGCACATGGCCAGCTGCTCGGAGAGCTTGATCCGCCAGACCAGGGCGATAAAGGCGTTCACCGCCATCACCGCATAGATGAACAGGCTCATCCAGGCCGCCGGCACGTGGACGAAGAGAATGCGGTAGCTGTCGCCCTGCTGGTAATCGGGCGGGACCACCCAGAGCGCCTGGTACAGGCCCCAGAGCATCAGCGGCAGCGAGGCGCCGATCAGCCAGGGCGCCCAGCGACTGGCGAACTGATGAAAGCGGGGAGGGGAGCCGAGCTGGTGGAACCAGAGCAGTACGGGATTCATGTCAGCGCTATTCGCAGGGCGGTGGCGGCCGCCAGCGGTGCCAGCACGATGGCGAGGGCGAGGCCCGCCCCCAGCATCAACCAGGCACCGACGAAGGGCAGGCCGGCCGCTGCCGCCGCCACGCTGCCCGCACCGAAGATCAGCACGGGCACGTACAGAGGCAGCGCCAGCAGGGCGAGGAGCATACCAGAGCGCCGCATGCCCACGGTCAAGGCGACGACCACCGCACCCAGCAGGGACAGCAGCGGCGTGCCGAGCAGCAGCGAAACGAGCAGCACGGGCAGCAGGTCGGCGGGCAGGTAGAGCAGCTGGGCCAGCAGGGGCACGGCCAGCAACACCGGCACCGAAGTGGTCAGCCAGTGCACCAGGACCTTGGCCAGCACCAGCAGCCAGAGCGGCTGCGGCGCCAGCAGGAACTGCTCCAGGCTGCCGTCCTCGAGGTCGCTGCGGAAGAGGGTGTCCAGGGCCAGCATCCCGGCCAGCAGCACGGCGACCCAGATGATTCCCGGGGCGATCCCGCGGAGCAGCTCCGGACGCGCGCCCAGGGCCAGCGGGAACAGCATGATTACCAGCAAGGCGAACAGCACCGGCTGCGCGGCATCGCCGCGACGACGCCAGAGCAGGCGCAGGTCACGGCCGCAGAGCGCGGCGAATCCGGCGGCCATGCCCGGCGCGCTCATCGGCGCGGTCCCAGGTGCAGCACGCGGGTGCGATAGGCGCCGGTGGCGTAGGCGCCATGGCTGGTGATCAGGGCCGCGCCGCCGCCGTGCAGGTGACGCTCCACCAGATCGTTCACCAGGGCGATGCCGGCGAGGTCGAGATTGGCGAACGGCTCGTCGACCAGCCACAGCCGGGGGGCGGTCAGGCGCAGCCGGGCCAGGGCCAGGCGCTTGCGCTGGCCAGCGGACAGGCTGCGCGCCGGCTGGTCCTCGTAGCCGGCGAGACCGGCCTCGGCGAGACAGGTTTCGGGCTCGGCGCCGGGCCGGCGACCGAACAGGCGGGCGGCAAATTCCAGGTTCTCCAGGCAGCCCAGCTCGGCCTTGTGCGCCAGGGCATGGCCGAGCAGGGCGGCCTGTCCGCGCGGTCCCAGCCCGCTCTGCGCCGAACCGGGATAGCGGATGCTGCCGGCCTGGGGCGACAGCAGTCCGGCCAGCACCCGCAGCAGGGTGGTCTTGCCGCTGCCGTTGTCGCCTTCGACCAGCAGGGCCTCGCCGGCCTCCACCTGCAGGTCCACCGGGCCGAAGATCGGCTCGTCGTTGCGCGCGTAGGACAGGCCGTGGGCTTCGATCAGCGGGGCGCCGGGGGCGATGGGGTCGGTCATTGGCGCCGGATGCTACGGAGGGTCGGCGCGGCTGTCACGCGCGGAGATTTCATTGGAGGCCCGCGCCATGCCGTTTAGACTCGGGGGTTGAACTGCCCGTACGGAAATCCGATGCCCAGACCCATCGCCACCCTGATCCTGCTTGCCGCCGCCACCCTGGCCCCTTGTGTGAATGCAGCGCCGGCCGCCGGGGAAGCGGACTACATCGTGATCCTCGATAGCGCGCCGATTGCCAGCTTCCGCGGCCCCGGGGACGATCCCAGGCTGAAGGCGGCGGGCCTGAAGGCGACCAGTCCGGCGGCCACCGGCGCGCGTCGGCTGGACATGAAATCGGCCGAGGTGCTGGCCTATCGGTTCTTCCTGCAGGCCGAGCGCGAGGCCGTCAGGGCCAGCGCGGAGTCGGCCCTGGGCCGGGCCCTTCATCTCGGCTTCGAGTACGACGTCGCCCTGCACGGGTTCACCACCGCGCTGAGCGCCGAGGAGGCCGAGAGGCTGCGCTCTCTGCCCGGGGTCGCCCTCGTGCAGGAGGACTGGGTCGACCGTCTGCAGACCGACGCCGGGCCAGCCTGGATCGGCGCCGATGCGATCTGGAACGGCCAGGCCGGTACCGCCACCCGTGGCGAGGGCGTCGTCGTGGGCATCGTCGATTCCGGCATCAACTCGGGGCACCCGTCGTTTGCCGAGGTCTCGCCGGGCGATGGCTTCCGTCACAGCAATCCGCGCGGCCAGCGCTACGGGGTTTGCCTGACCCAGCCCACGCTCTGCAACGACAAGCTGATCGGCATCCATGATTTCTCGATCTGCACCGGCACCCACTCCGGCAACGGCTGCGACGACCGTGAGCCCAATGATGGCTCCGATCCCGATGGCCACGGCACCCACGTGGCCGCCACTGCGGCCGGCAACGTGCTCGACACCACCCTTAACCTGTCCGGCGGCATCTCCGCCCAGCTGCGCCTGAGCGGCGTGGCGCCGCGCGCCAACCTGATCGCCTACAAGGCCTGCGAGGACGAGGAAACCTGCCGTGGCAGCTGGCTGGTCGCGGCCATCAACCAGGCGACCGCCGATGGCGTCGACGTCTTCAACTACTCGATCGGTGGTTCGATCGGCACCAGCACGCCTTGGACCACCGGCGACTCGCTGGCCATGCTCAACGCGGTCGAGGCCGGCGTGGTCGTGGTCACCTCGGCCGGCAACGGTGGTCCCGGTCCCGGCACGGTCTCGCGCCCGGCCGATGCGCCCTGGGTCGTCTCGGTGGCCAACAGCTCGCATGATCGCGCCATCGCCAATCGCCTGGTCGACCTCACCGGCGGCAGCACCGCGCCGCCCAATGGCGGCGTGCTGGTCGGCGACGCCTTCACCGGCGGCTACGGTCCGGCCGACCTCGTCGTACCGACCGACTTCCCCCTCTGCAGCCAGGGGCAGGGCCTCGATTCGCCGCCGACCGGCGCCAGCAACCCCTGGCCAGCCGGGCGGTTCAATGGCCAGATCGTGGTCTGCCTGCGCGGTATCACCGCGCGCGTGGCCAAGAGCAACAACGTGCGCCTGGCCGGCGGCGGCGGCATGGTCCTGGTCAACCAGGCCGCCGAGGGCGAGAGCACGGTGGCCGACGAACACAGCATTCCGGCGACCCATATCGGCTTCAGCGACGGCCAGCGTTTCCTGCAGTGGCTTGGGTCGGGAAGCGGCCACCGCGGCCGTCTCGAAGGCACCCGGGTCATCTCCGACCCGCTGCGCGGCGACGTACTGAACGCATCCAGCAGCCGTGGACCGATCGCCAACGACTACCTCAAGCCCGATGTCTCGGCCCCGGGCACCTCGGTGCTGGCCGCAGCCGGCACCGGCAACGGCTTCCGCTTCCTCACCGGCACCTCGATGGCCTCGCCGCACGTCACCGGGCTGGTGGCCCTGCTGCGCGCCCAGAATCCGGATTGGTCGGTTGCCGACGTGCAGTCCGCCGTGCGCAGCACCGCCGTCGATTCGATCACCCTGACCCGCGGCGGAGTCCAGGCCTCCCCGCTCGAGCAGGGCACGGGCCGCGTGGAGGCGCCCGCCGCCGCGGCGATGGGTCTGTCCTTCCCCCTCGATGGTGCCAGCCTGCGCGCTTCGAACCCGGCCCAGGGCGGGTCGCCGCGCAGCCTGAACCTGCCGTCCCTGTTCGACAACGATTGCCGCGAGTCATGCAGCTTCCGCCGCACGGTCAGCGACCGCGTCGGCGGTGGGCGCTGGCGGGCGGTCGTCGAAGCGCCGCAGGGTATGGAGGTCAGCGTGCAGCCGGCGAGTTTCACCCTTGCCGCGGGCGCCAGCCAAGCGCTGGATTTCACCGTGCGGATCAACAGCACCAGCCTGCTCGGCACCCACGCATCGGGGCGTGTCGTGCTGCAGCCGGTCGACGCCCAGGACGCGCCGTTGGCCGCGCCCAGCCCCAGCGCCATCCCGGTCACCGTGTTTGCCAGCGTCGGCGACGTGCCGGCCTCGATCAATCTCGACACCTCGCTGGATCGTGGCCAGGCCGATGCGGCACTGACCGGGCTGGTCGCCCTCGATGACATCAGCGTGGCCGGCACCGAACTGGTCGCGCCAGAGCGCACCGAGCGCGACCTGCAGGCCGATCCGACCCGTGACTCGCCCTACGACGGCAACGGCAACGGCGCCTTCTTCACCCTCGTCGGTCCGTCCGCCACGAGCGCCGGCGGCCGCTTCGTGCTGCGCGCGCGGGCCAGTTCGGAGACAGCGGGGGATATCGATCTCTACGTCGGCCGCGACGACGATCGCGACGGTCAGCCGGATGAGAACGAGGAACTGTGCACTTCCACCGCGCCGGATGCGTCGGAGTTCTGCGAGATCGAGGTCGCCGCGGCTGCCTCGGATCGCTTCTGGGTCCTGGTGCAGAACTTCACTGCCGGTTCCACCGGCACCGACCGCGTGGTGCTGTCCACCAGCTTCGTTGACCTCGCCCCGCGCAACGACGAACTCGTCGTCACGGCACCGGCCAGCAGCGCAAGCGGGCAGCCGCTCGACCTGCGTTTTGCCTGGAATACCCCGGACCTGCTGCCAGGCGAACGCCGCGAGGGCTTCCTGCTGCTGGCAGCGGGCGAGGGCGGACGTACCCTGCTGCGCGTGCCGGTGGCGCTGAGCCGCGGCACGGAGCCCGGCGTCGCGCCGCGGCTGCTGGCCAATGGCGATCGCCTCGACCTGCGCCTGTCTGCAGGGGCTGCGGCGGAAAGCCTGGCCATCGACGTGCCGCCGGGCGCCGGTTCGCTGCGCGCCAGCATCGAGGGCACCGGTGATGTCTCGCTGCACCTGTCGCGCGTGCCGTTCCCTGCCGGGCCGGCCCTCGGCGTTGCGCCGCCGCGCGAACAGGCTGTGCTGAGCGCCACCGGCAGCGGTGCCACCCGCTCCCTGGTCGCCAATCCCGGCAACGGGCTGCAGGCCGGTCGCTGGTACATCACTCCGAGCAACACTGGCAGCACGGTGGCCGACTTCAATCTCTCGGTCGAGCTCAGCGGCAGCAGTGCATCGCGGCCGCGGGTCGGTGCCTACTTCAATCCGCTGCGCGACGGTGCCGGTGCCTTCCTGTTCGAAGCCGCCGGCAGCTGGGGCCTGCTCTGGTACACCTACCTCGAGGACTCCACGCCGACCTGGTACATCGCCTCCGCACCGCCGCCGGCTGCGGGTGAAGGGCAGTGGCGCGCCGACCTGTTCCGCGCCCGCTGGAACGGCAGCGAAGCGCCGCTCACCGACGTAGGCGAAGTCGTGGTGACCCTGGATGCCAGCGAAAGCCTGCAGTTCGGCTGGAACCTCGACGGCGCCAGCGGCTCCGAGCGTTACCTGTTCATCGATGGCGGCGGCTGCGCGGTGCGCAACGGCGCCCCGTTCGACATCAACGGCTTCTGGTTCAATCCCGCCCAGCCGGGCTACGGCTACAGCGTCAACGCCTTCCCCGGGGTCGAAACCAACGGCGCCTACTTCTTCGACGATCGTGGCATCGCCCGCTGGGCGCTCGGCTCGGTGGCGCCGTTCGGCGGTGACACCCTGCGCTTCGAGCAGCGCCAGGGCAGCTGCCCGTCCTGCACCTACGCACCGCCGCTGGTGCCGGGCGACATCGGCCAGCTGGTCCGTCGCTACGACAGCGAAGGCAGCGGCAACATGAGCATCGACCTGCAGCTGCTGCCTCCGATGTCCGGCCGCTGGCAGTTCGATACCCCGGTGCAGAAGCTCACCTCGGATACCGGGTGCAACTGAACATGGACTTCAATCAGGACGCCGTCGCCCCGCGCGCTGGCCACAGGGCAGGTATCAGCATGGACACCAAGCTGCCGCGCGTCGGCACCACCATCTTCACGGTGATGTCGCAGCTCGCGATGGAGCACAAGGCGATCAATCTCGGCCAGGGATTCCCGGACTTCCCGCCGCCCGAACCGATGATCGAGGCCCTGGCGCGCGCCGCCAGGGATGGCCGCAACCAGTATTCGCCGATGGCCGGCATTCCTGAACTGCGCGAGGCGATCACCGCCAAGCTGGAGGCCTGCTATGGCGCCCGGATCGATCCGGGCGCCCACGTCACGGTGACCTCGGGCGGCAGCGAGGCGATCTTCGACGCCGTGCACGCGGTGGTGCGACCGGGTGACGAGGTGGTCCTGCTCGACCCGTGCTACGACTGCTACGAGCCCGCCGTCGAACTGGCAGGGGGCGTGCCGGTCCACGTCGCGCTGGATCCAGCCACCTTTGCAGTCGACTGGCAGGCGGTGGAGGCGGCAATCACCCCGCGCACCCGCATGCTCTTCATCAACACCCCGCACAACCCGTCGGGCGCGGTGCTGGGGGAGAGCGACATCACCGCCCTGCACGGACTTCTGGAGCGCCACCCGCGCCTGCTGCTGCTCTCCGACGAGGTCTACGAGCACATGGTGTTCGACGGCGCCCGCCACGAAAGCGTGTTGCGTCATCCGGCGCTGGCCGCGCGCAGCTTTGCCGTCTCCAGCTTCGGCAAGACCTACCACTGCACAGGCTGGAAGCTTGGCTACGCAGTGGCTCCGGCGGCGCTGAGCACCGAGTTCCGCAAGGTTCACCAGTACAACACCTTCTGCAGCTTCACCCCGGCCCAGTACGCGGTGGCCCACATGCTGCGCGAGCACGCCGACCACCACGAGGAGCTGCCGGCCTTCTACCAGGCCAAGCGCGATGCCTTCAGGGCCATGCTGGGCGACACCCGGCTGCGTCCGCTGCCGGTGTCCGGAGGCTACTTCCAGCTGGTCGACTACTCCGAGGTCAGTGATCTCGACGACGCCTCGTTCTGCCGCTGGATCACCACCGAGCATGGCGTGGCGGCCATCCCGCTCAGCCCCTTCTACCGCCATCCGCCGCAGGGCCAGCGTCTGGCCCGTCTGTGCTTCGCCAAGGATTCCGCCACCCTGGAGGCGGCCGTGGCTCGGCTGGCCAAGCTGTGAGCCCCGAGAAGGATCTGCGTGTGGCGCTGGTCCAGGGCGACACGCTCTGGCACGACCCGAAGGGCAATCGCGAGTACTACCGGGGGCTTATCGAACGTCAGGTGCCCGAATGCGACCTGATCGTCCTGCCGGAGACCTTCACCTCCGGTTTCAGCAACGAGGCCCTGGCCGAAGCCGAGGGCATGGACGGCCCGAGCGTGGAGTGGATGCGGCAGCTGGCGCGCGAGCGTTCGGCGGTGATCTGCGGCAGCATCCAGTGCCGCACCGGGGCCGGTGTGCACAACCGGCTGCTCTGGGTCCGCCCGGACGGCAGCCTCGACCACTATGACAAGCGCCACCTGTTCCGGATGGCCGGCGAACACGAGCGCTATGCCGCCGGAAAGCGGGCGATCACCGTTGAACTCAATGGCTGGCGGATCCGTCCCCTGGTCTGCTACGACCTGCGCTTTCCGGTGTTCATCCGCAATCGTTTCGACCGCGAGGCGCCGGGACGGTTCGACTACGACCTGGTGCTCTTCGTCGCCAACTGGCCGGCCCCGCGCCGGCATGCCTGGCGCACCCTGCTGATGGCCCGGGCCATCGAGAACCTTGCCTACTGCATCGGCGTCAACCGGGTCGGCACGGACGGCAATCAGGTGCCCTATGCGGGCGACAGCGCCGTGGTCGACTACCTCGGACTGCCCCTGGTCGAGTGCGGTCCACGCGAGGCCGTGGTGACGATGAATCTGTCGGCGCAGTCGCTGCGTATGCATCGCGAGCGGTTCCCGGCCCACCTCGATGCCGACGCCTTCTCGCTCGATGTGGCGCTTCCCGAGACGCACACAAAGTGAAGGATCCGTGCAAGCTGTTTCGTCGAGGCGCAGAATAGGGGCTCCGGGGGAGCCGGATTCTTTCCAGCGAGGAGACTGCGATGAAGAAGCTGTTGTTGGGGGTGGGCTTGGTGCTGGCGGCGATCCTGCCGGGCTCGGTGCTTGCCCAGGGCAAGCCGGTGCTGGGCGTGATCGAGTTCAAGAACGAGAGCGGCGCCGGCTGGTGGCGCGGCGGCGTGGGCTGGGAGCTCGCCGGCATGCTGTCCAATGAGCTCGCGGCCACAAACGCGTTCCGTGTCGTCGAGCGCAGCAAGCTCGAGGCCGTGCTGCAGGAGCAGAACCTCGCCGCCTCGGGCCGCGTGGCTGCCGGCACCGGCGCCAGGATCGGCAAGGTCACCGGCGCGCAGTACCTGGTCGCCGGCACCGTGACCGCCTATGAAGAGAACACCAAGGGCACCGGCGGCGGCATCAGCTTCAAGGGCATCTCGCTGGGCGGCAAGTCGAGCGAGGCCTACCTCGCCGTCGATATCCGGGTGATCAACGCCACCACCGGCGAGATCGACTTCGTGCGCACGGTCGAGGGCCGCAGCAAGGGCGGCGGCATCAGCGTCGGCCTCTACCGCGGCGGCTTTGGCGGCTCGCTCGCGCAGGAGAACAAGACGCCCGCCGGCAAGGCTATCCGCGCCGCCCTGGTCGAGATCACCGACTACCTCGAATGCGCCATGGTCAAGCAGGACCGTTGCCTGCAGGAATACGACGCCAAGGAAGCCAAGCGCCGCGACAGCAGCCGCGGAGCGCTGAAGCTCGACTGAGCCTGATGTTCAGTTGGGTGCGACATCGACACGGCGCCTTCGGGCGCCGTGTTTGTTTGGGGCCCGAGCGCCATCCCGGCGCGGCCCCGACCTATGTGCGAGCGCCCATGGGCGCGACCCCGGCGCTGCGGAATTGCCCTGCTTTTCTGTAGGAGCGGACACGGCCGCGACCGCGGAGCTTCGCTCTGGCCACGGTCTGTGGTGAACACGCAGCGTTGCGGATTTCCCTGAGACCGGGGCAAGAAAACACCCTGGTGTCGCGCCCACGTGCGCGCCTGCAGGAAGCCCGGCATCGCCGGGTCGCGACGAAGGGCACTCAAGCGCCCCCACGCAGCCCGTTCGCCCTGAGGTATCGAAGGGCGAACCCCACGTCGGCAGGGCCGTTCATGCTTCGATACCTCAGCACGAACGGCTCGGAGAACTGCGCGGCGCGGGGTCGTCAACGGACCGCGGCCTTAGAGAACCTCTGCGGTGGTGCTCCAAGGCGCTCCTACGGACGCAACGAGGCGCTTCCCGTGTAGCGGACATGGCCGCGACCGCGGAGCTTCGCTCTGGCCACGGTCTGTGGTGAACACGCCACGCCGCGGTCGCGCCCATGTGCGTTCCTACAACAGTCCCGCAGGTCGTCGCGTGGCGTTGTATACCGGTAGAGTCGAGCTTGCTCGACTGACGTGCTGCGGAATTCCTCTGCATCTCTGTAGCGGACATGGCCGCGACCGCGGAGCTTCGCGCTGGCCGTGATCTGTGGAGATGACGCCACGCTGCGGTCGCGCCCTAGGACGCTCCCACTGAAGATCCGGAGGCTGAGGCGGGCGTGCTCTGCAGCCCGCCGTGGCGACATGGTCGGAAACGCCGAATCGTGCAGGCGAAGCGCAAGGCCTCGCCACGGTGGTTCAACCGCGCGGGCCGCCGCGGCCGCCACCACCGCCGCCACCGCGACCACCGCCGCCGCCGCGGGGACCACCCGGGCCGCCGGGGCCTCGACCGGCGCCGCGCGGGCCGCCCTTGTTGCCGCCGGGGCCACCCTTGTTGCCGCCAGGTCCGCCCTTGGGACCACCGGGGCGGCCCTGCGGACGCCCGCCGCCGGGCTTGCCACCCGGCTTGCCGGAGGGCTTGGACGGGCGGGCGCTCGGGCTGGTGGTATTGACCCCATCGGGCACGTACCAGCTGCGGAACTCGGTCGGGTTCTCGAAGCCCGGACGGGCGCCGCGGGCCTTGTTGCCACGGCCGCCACGCGGCTGGCCTGCCGGCGCGGTCAGGGTCGTGTTGTACGGATCCGCCTTCGGTCCACGCGGCTGACGATCACCCTTGGGGCCGCCTTTGCCCGGGCCCTTGCGCGGACCGCCCGGCTTGCCGCGGCGGCCGGGGCGCGCCGGGCCATCGTCACGGATATTGTCGAAGGCGCGCAGCTCGCGGCCCTCGTCGCCGTAGCTGCCCTGGGTCCAGGCCTTCTGCTCGCGCGGGGCCGGACGGTACTCGGAGGGCTTGGCCCGGCGCTGGCCGAGCACCGGCTGAAGGGTCAGCACCGGGGCGATCGGGCCCAGGCCCACGCTGCCGCGCAGGGCCTCGGCGTCGCCGGCCGACAGTTCGTCGTAGCGACCACGGCGGAGCTCGCGCGGCAGCTCGACGCTGCCGTAGCGCACGCGCTTGAGGCGGCTGACCTGGAAGCCCACGGCCTCCCACATGCGGCGCACCTCGCGGTTGCGGCCCTCATGCAGGCCGACGCTGAACCAGGCGTGGCTGTCGCTGGAGCCGATGCGGCTGATCTCGTCGAAGCGCGCCGGACCGTCCTCCAGCTCGACGCCGCGGCGCAGGCGCTCGATCACCTCGTCGGCGACCTCACCATGGATGCGGCAGACATAGTCGCGGCGGACCTCGGTGGACGGATGCATCAGGGCGTTCGCCAGCTCGCCGTCCGTGGTCAGCAGCAGCAGACCGGTGGTGTTGATGTCCAGCCGACCGACCGCGATCCAGCGTGCCCCCTTGATCTGCGGCAGGTTGTCGAACACGGTCGGACGTCCCTCGGGATCGTCGCGCGTGGTCAGCTCGCCTTCGGGCTTGTTGTAGATCAGCACGCGCGGCGGCTCGGTCTGGGCGCTGGCGATGAAGGCGCGCCCATCCAGCTCGACGCGGTCACCGCTCTTGAGGCTGCTGCCGGTCGTGGCGACCTCGCCGTTGACCTTGACCTGGCCATTGGCGATGCGCTCCTCGAGGGCGCGACGGGAGCCGAGGCCGGCCTGGGCCAGCACCTTGTGCAGGCGCTCTTCGATGCGGGGACCGGTGTCGCGCTTCAGCGACAGGCGTTGGCGGGGTGCGTCGTTCATGCTTTGTGCTCCGGCTCGGCGCTGTCGCCGGCCTGTGTTTCGGTGGATTCGTCGAAGGCTGCCTTGGCAGCGAGATCGGCTTCGACCTTGAAGGGCTCGGCCTGCGGACGATCGGTGTCGTCGATCGAGGCCGGGTAGGTGTGTTCGTTGTCGTGCTCGACGTCGGTGTCAGCGACGGCCTGGTTGTCGCCGTCCTCGGTCCCGGAGTCGAAATCCGTATCGGAACCGGTTTCGGTGTTGCCGGCCGGCGAGTCCCCGGTTGCGGCTTCGGATTCAGCTTCCTCGCCGTCCGCGGCACCGGCCTCATCCGCTCCGGCGGATTCGACGGCCTCGGCCGCCTCAGCGTCGGACTCGGCCTCGGCTTCGCCGGCGCTAGCTTCGGCATCCGAGCCCGCGTGCGCCGTGCTGTCGGCATCCGTCGACTGCGCAGCGGCCCGGGCCTCGGCCACCACGATACCCTCAAGCGGCAGCTCGGGCTCGAGGTCGGGCAGGTCCTGCAGTTCGGTCAGCGCCGGCAGGTCCTCCAGCGACTTCAGTCCGAAGTAGTCGAGGAAGCCGCGTGTGGTGCCGAACAGGGCAGGGCGGCCGGGCACGTCGCGGTGTCCGACCACGCGGATCCACTCGCGCTCTTCCAGGGTCTTGATGATGTGGGTCGACACGGCCACACCGCGGATCTGCTCGATCTCACCGCGGGTGATCGGCTGCCGGTAGGCGATCAGGGCCAGGGTCTCTAGCAGGGCGCGCGAGTAGCGCGGCGGCCGCTCGGCCCACAGCCGGGACACCCAGGGCTGCAGTTCGGCATCGACCTGGAAGCGGAAGCCGCTGGCGACCTCGATCAGGCTTACGCCGCGCTGGCCGTTCTGTTCACCCAGCTCGGTCAGCGCCTGTTCCAGGCTGCCCGGCGGCGGCGGGGCGTCCTCCGGGAACAGCGCGGTGAGCTGGTTCAGGGAGAGCGGCTGCGGTGAGGCCAGCAGGGCGGCCTCGACGATGCGGCGGATCAGGGCTGCATCCATGGTCAGGAAGCGTCCTCCGTGGAGGGTTCGATGGAGTCGTCGTTGCCGTCTGTGCCGGCGACACTGAGGGTGCGCACGTAGATCGGCGCGGAGGGCTTCTCCTGGACGATCTCGATCAGCTGCTCCTTGGCAAGCTCGAGGATCGACAGGAAGGTCACCACCACGCCCAGCCGGCCTTCGCGGGCCTCGAACAGCTCGACGAAGTTGCGGAAGGCGCCGTCCTCGAGCCGGTTCAGCACGTCACTCATGCGCTGGCGCACCGACAGCGCCTCGCGCTTGATCGCATGGTGGCTGAACAGCTCGGCGCGCTTGAGCACCTCGCGCAGGGCCAGCAGCATCTCCTTGAGGTCCACCGGCGGCGGCTCGCGGACCACCTGGCGGTCCTCGACGTGTGCGCTGACCAGGCTGGTGTCGCGGTCAAGGCGGGGCAGGGCGTCGAGGTCCTCGGCGGCCTTCTTGAAGCGTTCGTATTCCTGCAGCCGGCGCACCAGGTCGGCACGCGGGTCGTCTTCCTCACCTTCCTCGGCGGGCGGCCGGGGCAGCAGCATGCGCGACTTGATCTCGGCGAGGATGGCCGCCATCAGCAGGTACTCTGCGGCCAGCTCGAAGCGCATCTCCTGCATGACCTGGATGTACTCGATGTACTGCCGGGTGATCTCGGCAACCGGGATGTCCAGGATGTCGAGGTTCTGCCGGCGGATCAGATAGAGCAGCAGGTCGAGCGGCCCTTCGAAGGCGTCGAGGATGACCGCCAGCGCGTCCGGGGGGATGTACAGGTCCTGCGGGATCTGCAGCACCGGCTCGCCACGGACAAGCGCCAGCGGCATCTCCTGCTGCTGCGGGGCGGGCGTACGCGCGGCGGACGAAGCCTCCGCGCCGCCTTCATCGGAACGTTCGGCGGTCAGCGTTTCGCTCATGCATCAAGACGCAGCCAGCGCCGCGCCCGTGGTTCGGTGATCAATACCATCGTGTGTTGTCGTGCTGCCGCGTCGGACGCGGCCATCAACCCTTTGCTGCGGGTCGGGGAGCGGGTCCCCGTGGGCCGTCCCCGGGACGGCGTCCTAATCCAGCGGCAGCGCCTGCCAGCCTTCGCGTATGACCTCCACGGCGCCTTCGCTGACGTCGATGACGGTGGTCGGGCCGGGTGGACAGTCTTCCGCGTCCAGCATGAAGTCCACGAAGCGAAGCAGCTGATCTGCCACCTCGTCGGCCTCATGGTTGGATACATCGAACTCGGGCACCAGCAGGGTGGTCGAAACCAGTGGCCCGCCGAGTACCTCGAGCAATCCTTCGGTGACACGATGATCGACGATGCGGCACCCGACGGTGCGGCGTTTCGCCTGTTTCAGTCGTTTCGGCAACTCGGCGCCTGGCGCCAGAACGAAGGTCCGCGGACCCGGAGTGAGTGCTTTGACCGCCCTGAAAGCGACGTCATCGAGTCGGGCGAGATGCCCCATCTCGCTGATGGTGCGGCAGAGTAAGGTGAAAGGGTGGCGCTTGTCCAGCCGGCGCAGGCGGATGGCCCGGTCCTCGGCATCGCGCGAATCAAGCGTCCAGGCGAGCAGGTAGCCGGCGTCCGAGGGCAGGATGCCCAACTGGCCGGACTTCAGCCGCTCGGCGGCCTGCAGCAGCGGGCGCGGAGCGGGGTGTTGGGGATGGACGCGGATTCTGTCGGGCATGCAGGCCGCCGGACGGCGGTGACGGCGGCGGGAGCGGGCGTCTATCATGCCCGGTTCCGCTGTCCTGCGAAAACCTTCGATGTGGTATCTGATTCTTGGACGGGACGCCCCGGGCTCGCTTGAGCACCGGCTACGCGAGCGCCCGGCCCATCTGGCCCGCCTCAAGGCCCTGGTCGACCAGGGCCGGCTGCTGGTGGCCGGCCCGCTGCCGACCATCGACGCCGAGGACCCGGGCCCGGCGGGGTTCGCCGGCAGCGCGATCATCGCCGAGTTCGACTCGCTGGAGACGGCGCGCGCCTGGGCCGATGCCGATCCCTACCTCGCCGCCGGCGTCTATACCGGTGTCGAGGTCATGCCGTTCCGCCGGGTGCTGCCGTGAGCAGCCGGGCGGAGCGCATCGAGCAGCGGCTGCGCGAGGCGCTGGCGCCGACCGCGCTCAGCATCCGTGACGACAGCCACAAGCACGCCGGCCACGAGGGCGCCCGCGATGGTCGCGGCCACTTCGCCGTCGAGCTGGTCAGCGCCGCCTTCGCCGGCAAGCTGCCGCTGGCCCGGCACCGAATGGTCTACGCCGCGCTCGACGAGATGATGACTACCGATATCCATGCCCTGCAGATCCGCGCCCTGAGCCCGGACGAAGCCCCCAACGGAAACGCTCCATGAAGAAGTTTGCTGTCCTGCTCCTGCCCCTGATGCTGGCCGCCTGCGCTCCCGCCGAGGAGGAAGGCGCCGATCCCAAGGCCGCCCTGATCGGCGCGCCGGACGGTCCGCTGGTGGCGATGGTCAACGGTGAGGCGATCACCGAGCCGCTGTTGGTGACCTTCGCCAAAGGCCGTGGCCTGGATCCGGCCTTGCCGGCGCAGCGCAAGCAGGCCCTGGACACCCTGATCGAGAATGTCCTGTTGGCCCAGGAGGCCGCTGCCACCGGTCTGCTCGACAAACCGGAGGTCCAGGCCGAGGCCGCGCTGGTCCGCGTGCAGCAGGTCGCCGGGCGCATGGTGTCCACCCACCGCGCCGGCCTCAAGGTGGAGGACGCCCAGCTGCAGGCGCTCTACGAGCAGGAGAAGCAGCGCGCCGGCGACACCGAGTTCCGCGTCCAGCACATCCTCCTCGGCGAGGAGAGCGAGGCCAGGGCTGTGCTGGAACGCGCCCAGGCCCCGGGCGCCGATTTCGAGGCGCTGATGAAGGAGTACGCCGCCGGCTTGGCGCGCCAGGCGCGCGAGCTGCCCTGGTCGAACGCCACCCAGCTGCCCGAGCCGCTGGTCGAGGCCCTGCGCCAGATGCAGGACGGGGAGATCGCCCCGGTGCCGGTTGAGAGCCAGTACGGCTGGCACGTGCTGCGCCGCGCCGAGTCGCGCCCGTTCAGCCCGCCGCCGATCGAAAGCGTCCGCGAGGGCGCCACCCGGCAGATCATCGAGCAGGCCATGCGCGAGTTCGTCGCCGGCCTGCGCGCCAAGGCCGAGATCACCACCGCCGCCGGGACGCCGGCGGCCGGCAACTGAGGGCGCCGGGCGCATGCGGCTGACCACCATCAAGCTGGCCGGGTTCAAGTCCTTCGTCGACCCGACCACGCTGCACCTGCCGACCAACATGACCGGCGTGGTCGGCCCCAACGGCTGCGGCAAGTCGAACATCATCGACGCCGTGCGCTGGGTGATGGGCGAAAGCTCGGCCTCGCGCCTGCGCGGTGACAGCCTCACCGACGTCATCTTCTCCGGCTCGTCCGCGCGCAAGCCGGTCGGCCAGGCGACGGTCGAACTGATCTTCGACAACAGCGACGGGACGGTCAGCGGCGAGTTCGCCCGCTTCAACGAGATCTCGGTGAAGCGCCTGGTGAGTCGCGACGGCCAGTCGGCCTACTACCTCAACGGCACCCGCTGCCGGCGCCGCGACATCACCGACCTGTTCCTCGGCACCGGCCTTGGTCCGCGCAGCTACTCGATCATCGAGCAGGGCATGATCAGCCAGATCATCGAGGCCCGTCCCGAGGACCTGCGCGTCTACCTGGAAGAGGCCGCCGGCATCTCCAAGTACAAGGAGCGCCGCCGCGAGACCGAGAACCGCATCCGCCACACCCGCGAGAACCTCGATCGCCTGAACGACGTGCGCGAGGAGGTCGGCAAGCAGCTCGAACACCTGAAACGCCAGGCCCGCCAGGCCGAGCAGTATCAGCAGCTCAAGGCCGAGCAGCGCGAGCTGCAGGCCCAGCTGCATGCGCTGGAATGGCGACAGGTCGACGGCGAACTCGGCGGCCTGCGCGATGCCCTGCGCGGTGACGAGGTCAAGCTCGAGGCCCTGGTCGCCGAGCAGCGCCACGCCGAGCATCAGATCGAGCTGTGCCGAGGCCAGCGCGAGGAAGCGCAGACCACGCTGAGCAACGCCCAGGCCGAAAGCTACCGGGTCGGTGCCGAGATCGCCCGGCTCGAACAGCAGGTCCAGCACCAGCGCGAGCTGCTGACCCGGCTGCAGCGGGCCAACGAGGAAACCGCCGGCTCGCTGGAGGAAGTCACCGCCCACCTCAGCACCGACCAGGAGCAGATCGACACCCTGGTCGAGCAGATCGAGCTCGACGAGCCGGCCCTGGTCGAGGCCCGCGAGGCCGAACAGGCCGCGCTGGACGCGGTCCGCGAGGTCGAGGCCGAAACCTCGCGCTGGCAGCAGCGCTGGGACGCCCTGGTCGCCTCCCAGGCCGAGACCGGGCGCAGCGCCGACGTCGGCCGCGCGCGCATCGAGATGCTCGAGAAGCAGGCCGCCGACGCCGCCACCCGCATCGAGACCCTCGGTGAGGAGCGCGCCGCGCTCGACCTCGACGCGCTCGGCGAGCAGCTGCAGACCCTGGCCGAGACCCACGAGCAGCAGCAGGCCAGCCTCGACACCCTCGGCGAGGAGCTCGAAGCGCGCAAGCAGGGTGTGCTGGCGGTGCAGGAGGAGCAGCGCCAGCGCCAGCACGACCTCAACGAGCTGCGCAAGTCGGTGCAGTCCGGCCGCGGCCGGCTCGCATCGCTGGAGGCCCTGCAGCACGCGGCCCTTGGCCAGGAAAGCGGCGGTGGCCTCGCCTGGGTGCAGTCGCGTGGCCTGGCCGATGCCAAGCGCCTGGGCGAAACGCTGGAGGTCGAGCCGGGCTGGGAGCTGGCGGTGGAAACCGCACTCGGCGCCCTGCTCGAAGCTGTCCTGGTCGACGGCCCCGCTGAACATATCGCTGCGCTGGCCGAGCTGTCCGAGGGCCGCGTCGCCCTGGTCGATGCGGCAACCCGCGGGGTCGAGGTCGATCCCGCCTCGCTGGCGGCCCGGGTCAAGGGCCCGGACGCCGTGCTGCGCATGCTGGCCGGCATCCGCCGTCTCGATTCCGCCGAGGACGCGGCAGCCCACTGCGCCAGCGACGACGCCCGCCCGGGCATCGATCGGCACGGCCTGTGGAGCGGTGCCGGCTGGGCGCGGCTGTCGCGCTCGGCCGAGTCGCAGCAGGGCACCCTGGCCCGCGAGCGCGAGATTCAGCGCCTGCGCGAGGAACTCGACGCGCTCTCCGAGCAGGAGATGCAGCGCGTCGACGAGCTGAACGGAATGAAGTCGCGCCTGCTCGAGGCCGAGCAGCAGCGCGAGGACGCCCAGCGCGCCCTGTACCTGGCCCACCGCGCCGCCTCCGAACTGGGCGGCGAGCTGCAGGCCCTGCGCGGCAAGCTGGACAACGCCCGCAGCCGCAGCGAGCGCATCGACAGCGAGATCGCCTCGCTGCGCCAGGCCTCGCAGCAGGCCGCCGAGGCCGCCCGCGAGGCGCGCGCCGCCCAGGCCGAGGCCGTCGAGCGCATGGCCCAGATGGCCGAGTCTCGCCCGCAGCTTGAGGCCGAACGCGATGCCCTGCACCAGCGCCGCGAGCAGAGCCGCCAGGCCGCCTCCGCCGCCCGCGACCAAGCCCATCGCCTGGCCCTGCAGCTGGAGTCGCAGCGCTCGCGCCTGGCCGGTCTGCGCCAGGCGGTGGAGCGCCTGGCCCAGCAGCGCACCCAGCTCGAGCAGCGCCGCGGCCAGCTGGCCGAGCAGCTGGCCGAGGGCGACTCGCCGATCAAGCAGATCGAGCAGGCCCGCCAGGCCGCGCTGGAACAGCGGGTGGTGGCCGAGAAGGACCTCGCCAACGCCCGCTCGGCCCTCGACGGCATCGAGAACGAGCTGCGCAACTACGAGTCGCAGCGGCAGAAGAGCGACCAGGCGGCCCTGGCCCTGCGCGACTCGCTGGCCCAGAGGCGCCTGGCCGAGCAGGCCGCGGCGCTCAAGGCCCAGGCTCTGGTCGAGCACGTCACCGAGCTTGAGCGGACCATGGAGGACGTGCTCGCCAGCCTGCCCGAGGATGCCCAGGTCCAGCGCTGGCGCCAGCGCGTCGGCGAGCTGGAGACCCGCATCCGCCGCCTGGAGCCGGTCAACCTGGCCGCCATCCAGGAATATGGCGAGCAATCGCAGCGCAAGGAATACCTCGACGCCCAGCACGCCGACCTGACCGCGGCGCTGGAGACCCTCGAGGACGCCATCCGCAAGATCGACCGCGAGACCCGCGGCCGCTTCAAGGACACCTTCGACCGGGTCAACACCGGCATCCAGGAGCTGTATCCGCGCCTGTTCGGCGGCGGCCATGCCTATCTGGAGCTGACCGGCGACGACCTGCTCGACACCGGCGTCTCGATCATGGCCCGCCCGCCGGGCAAGCGGGTGTCCAACATCTCGCTGCTCTCCGGCGGCGAGAAGGCGCTGACCGCGGTGGCCCTGGTGTTTGCCATCTTCCGCCTCAACCCGGCGCCGTTCTGCCTGCTGGACGAGGTCGACGCGCCGCTGGACGAGGCCAACGTCGGCCGCTTCTGCAACATGGTCAGCGAGATGAGCGAGAAGGTGCAGTTCCTTTTCGTCAGCCACAACAAGGCGACCATGGAAGCCGCCCAGCAGCTGGCCGGCGTCACCATGCGCGAGCCGGGCGTCTCACGCCTGGTCTCGGTCGACCTTGCCGAGGCCGCACGCCTCGCCGGCGCGGCATAATCGCCGCGGACACCGCCAGGGAGAGCACGTTCAATGAACTGGGACCCGACCATCGCCCTGATCGTCGCTGCCGTCGGCGCGACCGCCCTCGGGCTGATCTACGTGTTCGGCCAGCCACGCCGTCCGCCGCAGGGCAAGCGCAGCGGCGAGGCCGCCGCCGGCGGCCGCCGCGAACCCGTCCTGGGCGAGGGTGACGGCGACGGCGAGAACGCCGAGCTGGACATCGACGCCGAGCTGGAGCGCCTCGACGACGTTCTGCAGGGCAAGTCGCGCCCGGCGCAGAACGGCAACGGTGGCGGCGGCAAGGGCCCGCCGGCCGACTTCGACAAGATCGTCAGCCTCTTCGTGCAGGCCGCCGATGGCGAGATGATCCGCGGCAGCGAGCTGGTGGTGGCCGCCGAGAAGGCCGGCCTGACCTTCGGCGCCATGAACATCTTTCATCGCCTCGTGGACGGCCGCCCCGAGCAGGGGCCGGTGTTCAGCGTGGCCAACATGGTCAAGCCGGGCAGCTTCGACATGCGCGCGCTGGACACGCTGCAGACCCCGGGCCTCAGCTTCTTCATGACCCTGCCGGGCCCGCTGCCGGGCCTTGACGCCTGGGACACCATGCTGCCGGCCGCCCAGCGCATGGCCGAGTTGCTCGACGCCCAGGTGCTCGACGACCGTCGCAACACCCTCGGCCGCCAGCGCATCGCCCATATCCGCGACGAGCTGCGCGCCTACGACCGCAAGCGCGAGTCCCAGCCGCTCGGCAGCGGCTGGTAGGCCCGTCGGCGCCCGCTGCGGTGCCGGGTGCCTTGAGCTTGCCGATGAACCGACGACCGCTTGGCCGCACCGGTCGGCACTGCTCGGAACTCGGCTTCGGCTGCGCCAGCTGGTGGGCCCAGCCGCGCTTCTCCGAGCGCGAGGCCATCGCCCTGGTCCATGCCGCGATGGAACGGGGTGTCGAGGTCTTCGACACCGGGCCCAGCTACGGCGACGGCTGCGGCGAACAGCGCCTGGGCCGGGCGCTGCAGGGCAGGGCGCGGGACGACCTGCTGGTCATCACCAAGGCCGGTACCGAGATCCGCGGCGGCCGCCCGCTCAAGGATTTCTCTCCGCGCGCGATCCGCGACAGCGTCGAGCGCAGCCGCCGTCGACTCGGTCTTGATCGTCTGCCGGCCCTGCTGCTGCACGGCTGTCCGGCCGAGCGCATGGATGCCGAGCTGATCGATTGCCTGGCGACGCTGCGCGCCGAGGGCAAGGTCGACCTGCTCGGCCTCAACAGCTTCGACGCCGTGGCCCTGCGCCATGCCGCGCGCCAGCCCCTGCTCGATCTGCTGATGCTCGACTACAGCGTGCTGCGCCCAGAGCGCGCGGCCCTGGTCGACGAACTGGCCGGCGCCGGCAAGGCGGTGATTGCCGCTGCCGGCCTTGGTCGCGCCCTCTACGCGCTCGACTGGACCCGCCTGCGGCGCCCGCGCGATCTCTGGTACTGGCTGCGCGCGCTGGGCCCCAGCCGCGCCGACTGGCAGCGCGCCCGCGCCCTGCGCTGCCTCGGCAAGGTGCCCGGCTGGAACGGGCCACCGCTGGCGCTGCGCTGGGCGCTGCAGCAGCCCCGCCTCAGCTGCGTCCTCTTCAACACGACGCGAATGCAGCACCTCGTCGAGAATCTCGACGCCGCGCGGCGAGACATGCCACTCGTGCCCGGCCTGCCGCGCGCGAAGCCCGGCCCCGTTCAACAGGCATCCGCGAGGCAGGTCCACCATGCAGATCCGTGATGTCCGGGCAGGCGATGAGGGCAGGGCGCTCGGCGAGCTGCTGGCCCGCGTATACGAACGACTGCCCGGTTTTCCCTCGCCCGCCGAGCAGCCCGACTACTACGCCATGCTGCGCGACATCGTCCGCTTCACCGAGCGCCCCGGCACCCGCGTCCTCGTCGCCCTGGACAATGACGGCCACCTGCTCGGTGGCGTCGTCTACTTCGCCGACATGGCCCAGTACGGCTCAGGCGGCACGGCCACCCGGGAGCGCGACGCCTCCGGCATACGCCTCCTCGGCGTTGACCCCGCCCACCGCGGCCAGGGCGCTGGCAAGGCCCTCACCCTCCACTGCATCGACCTCG
This sequence comes from Pseudomarimonas salicorniae, assembly GCF_023156535.1. GTDB lineage: Bacteria > Pseudomonadota > Gammaproteobacteria > Xanthomonadales > Xanthomonadaceae > Pseudomarimonas > Pseudomarimonas salicorniae. The sequence continues at coordinate 131,286 of NZ_JALNMH010000014.1, forward strand.
CCCGCGCCGCCGGCCACGCCCAGGTCATCCTGCATACCACCGGCGCCATGAAACCCGCCTGGTCGATGTACGAAGCCCTCGGCTTCCAGCGCTCCGACGACCTCGACTTCCTCCAGCAGGACCTCGCCGTCTTCGGCTTCCGCCTGAAGCTCTAGCGAGGCTGTCGAATTCGCAGCCCCCATCCCTGCGCACCGCCGTGCCCCCGCGCTTTCGTAGGAGCGCACATGGGCGCGACCGCGGCGCGTCGCTCTGCCCCAGTTCGCGGCAAAACGGCAGGCCCCGGTCGCGGCCATGTCCGCTCCTACAACCCGAGCCGACCCACGTAGTGGTTGAAAATTGCGCGCTTTCGTAGGAGCGCACACGGGCGCGACCGCATCGCGTCGTTCTGCCCCAGTTCGCGGCAAAACCGCAGGCCCCGGTCGCGGCCATGTCCGCTCCTACAACCCGAGCCGACCCACGTAGTGGTTGAAAACCGCGCGCTTTCGTAGGAGCGCACACGGGCGCGACCGCGGAGCACCGTCCTGCCACGGTCTCTCATGGATCCGCGCCGTCGCTGCCTGCTGCAACCCCCACGCCTTCAATCAAGCCAAACCGCATCCCAATAGGGATACTCGCCAACGCTCTCGGCCAACCCGGCACGAAGCGGATTGGCCACGATGTACCGCGCCGCATCGCGCACATCCTCATCCTCCCGCAACGCACGGTCATGGAATCCTCGCTGCCACAGGGAACCGCTTCGCGCGGTCTCCCGATTGACCTGCCTGGCGACATTTGTCTTGAGGTGCATGACCGCCTTTGAAAGCGAGACACCTTCTCCGAGCCGGAGCAACAGGTGCACATGATCCGGCATCGCCACCCAGGCGAGGCAATGAGCGCCGCGGAGGGTGGCGGTCGAATGAAGCGCTCGCGACGCCACGCGGGCCGCGTGATGATCGGCGAACGTCGGGTGCCGACCAAGACACACCGTGGTGACCAGGTAGATCTGGCCGGCGATTGAATGCCGCCCCCTGCGTAGGGCGCGATGGCCTTTCGACAGGGTGGATGAGGCGCCAGAGGTCATACGGTCAGTGTCCGGGCCGCGGCGCGACCCCGCAAGGCTGGCCTGGGACCTGGGGAACCAGTGCTCTCACCGACACCAGCGTCGCAATCGTTCCCCGATCTGTGGCAATCCGAAGCTCCGCGGTCGCGCCCATGTGCGCTCCTACAACAGCGACGCCCCTCCGCCATCCCGGCCACCCCCACCGCTCTTGTAGGAGCGGACATGGCCGCGACCCCAGCGTCGCAATCGTTCCCCGATCTGTGGCAATCCGAAGCTCCGCGGTCGCGCCGATGTGCGCTCCTACAACAGCGACGCCCCTCCGCCATCCCGGCCACCACCACCGCTCTTCTAGGAGCGGACACGGCCGCGACCCCAGCGTCGCAATCGTTCCCCGATCTGCGGCAATCCGAAGCTCCGCGGTCGCGCCCATGTGCGCTCCTTCTATGTGCCGTCCACTGTCAACCTCTGGTTGCTTGCTTCTTTGCTTTCCTGATGTCTGGCGTGGCGGTTGCTGTTCGGGCGTTCGACCGTGTGCGTCGAGACCACCTTCTATCCGT
>NZ_JALNMH010000015.1 GCF_023156535.1 Pseudomarimonas salicorniae
GCTCACCGCTGCCTGGACCCTCGTCAAAAGCCCAGAAAAGTACGACGGGAGCAGGCTGTTCCCGAGCCAAGAAATCGCTTGACAGGGAACAGAGTGTCTACATTCGGGTTCTGCGGAAGGTCTGCTTCGCGCCCGAATCGAACCTTGCTCCGGTGCCTTTAGAGCGGTGCCAGTTCGGATTCCAAGCGTCGGTCAACGGCCGCCATATCGACCTGTTCCACCGATTTCAGGCCGCGGGTGGCATCGATCAGCAGCTGCCGCTGTAGGCGGCCGCGCTCGAAGGCGGTGGCGTAGGGCAGGCGGGTGAAGGTCACCATGCTGTAGCGCGGGACGAACCGGTCGGGGTGGCGGTCGGCCAGACGCTGCTCGAGCTGGCGCTGGATCAGGTAGTCGGCGTCGTCCACGCGGTCGCGCATTTCAAGATAGTTCTCCAGCGCCATGGCCTGGATCGCCAGCGCATTGGGCCGGCGCACCGCTTCGAACTCGGCGAAGGCCGCTTCGCGGTCTCGCGCTTGGTCGAGGCGTTCGGCCAGTTCGACGCAGTCCTCGAAGGCGCAGTTCATCCCCTGACCGTGGAACGGCACCATGGCGTGCGCGGCGTCGCCGATCAGCACGGCACGCTGGTCCAGATGCCAGCGCTCCAGGCGCAGGGTGCCGAGGATGCCGATCGGATGCTCGTCGAAGTGGCGCTCCAGCTCGGGCATCAGGGGCAGGGCATCGGCGAAGGTCTCGGCGAAGAAGCGCCGCGCCGACGCGCCGTCGGGTACGGTCTCGAAGCTTGGATGGGGGCCCTGATTCGGCAGGAAAAGGGTGACCGTGAAGCTGCGCTCGCAGTTGGGCAGGGCGATGCACATGTAGCGGCCGCGCGGCCAGATGTGCAGGGCGTGGGCCTCGATCCGGAAGCCGCCGTCCACGGCCGGCGGGATTTCCAGTTCCTTGTAGCCGTGGTCGAGCAGTTCGACCTTCTCGCCCAGCGGCAGCTCCCTCGACATGGCCTGGCGCAGCGCCGAGCCGGCGCCATCGGCGCCGATGACAAAGTCGAAATCATGGTGAACTCGCCGGCCGTCGGGGTGCGCGAAGTGCAGGCGCTGGTCGATCCACTCGACGTCCTCCAGCACCGAGTTGAAGTGGATGCGTGCCCCGGCGGTCTCGGCGGCGTCCAGCATCGAGAGATTGAGGCGGCCGCGGTGGACCGACCAGATGACCTCGCTGTCGTCGCGACCGTAGCGCTGCAGCTGCGGTTCGCTGCCCGGTACGTGCACCATGCGCCCGCGCATCATGATCGCCTGGCCCATCACGGTGGACTCCAGACCCGCCTGGCGCAGCGCGTGCAGGCCGCGCTCGGCCAGCGCGAGATTGATCGAGCGTCCGCCCTCGTACCCCACCCGGCGCGGGTCCGCGCGCCGCTCGAACAGGTCGACCCGCCAACCGCGCCGGGCGAGCAGGATGCCAAGCAGGCTACCAGCCATGCCGGCGCCGACGATGGCGCACGAGCGCGGTGCGCTCATCGGCGGTCACGCCAGGCGAGGGTCTCGCGGAGGAAGGCGACGACGTCGGCGTAGCGGTTGTACAGCGGCGCAGGCGAGATGCGGATCACGTCGGGCTCGCGCCAGTCACCCAGCACGCCGCGTGATTTCAGTGATTCGAACAGCGAGCGCCCATGCTCGCGTCCGCCGCGCACGCGCAGCGACAGCTGACAGCCCCGGCGAGCCGGGTCGCGCGGGGTGAGGATCTCGAGGGTGTCGGCGAGCAGGGCGTCGATGCCGCGCTCGAGGAAGCCGGTGATGCGCAGCGACTTGGCGCGCAGCCGGCCCATCTCGGCCTGGTGGAACAGGTCCAGCGAAGCGCGCAGCGGCGCCAGCGAGAGCACCGGGGGGTTGCTCAGCTGCCAGCCGTCGGCGCCCTGCGCCGGGACGAAATCCGGCTTCATCAGGAAGCGCGTCGCCGGGTCATGCCCCCACCAGCCGGCAAAGCGCGGCACATCGGCGCCGGCGTGCCGCTCATGGACGAAGCAGCCGGCGATCGCGCCCGGTCCGCTGTTGCAGTACTTGTAGTGGCACCAGACCGCGAAGTCGGCGCCGGAATCGTGCAGCGACAGCGGCAGATTGCCGACCGCATGGGCCAGGTCCCAGCCCACCGCACAGCCGTGCTTCCGGGCGAGGGCGGTCAGTCCGGGGATGTCGAGGAACTGGCCGGTGCGGTACTGCACCCCGGGGAAGAGTGCGAGGGCGATCCGCTGGCCGTGCTCGCCGAAGACCTCCTCGAATCGCGCGTGGCTGATCAGTCCATCGGCATCCGGCTCGACCTCGATCAGCTCGCTGGCCGGGTCAAGCCCGTGGAAGCGGATCTGCGACTCGACGGCGTGGCGGTCGGAGGGAAAGGCGCCGGCCTCGATCAGGATCGCCGAACGACCGGGGCGGGGACGGTAGAAGCTCACCATCATCAGGTGCAGGTTGACGGTGAGCGTGTTCATCGCCACCACTTCCAGCGGCTTGGCGCCGACCAGCTCGGCCAGGGGCTCGCGGACCAGGCCGTGGTAGTGCATCCACGGGTTGTCGGCGGCGAAGTGGCCCTCGACGGCGTGCTGCGCCCAGTCGCGCATCACCTCGTCGAGGATGCCGCGGGTCGCGCGCGGCATCAGGCCCAGCGAGTTGCCGACGAAATAGTGCATGTCGGATCCGTCGTGGGGCGGGATCAGGAAGGCATCGCGAAAGCGGGCCAGCGGGTCGGCGGCATCCAGCTGCCGGGCCTCGTCCTCGAAGGCAGACAAGCTCATGGAGTGAAGGTATCCGTGCGGTTCAGTGGAAGCGATGTGGCTGCAGACCCAGCCACTCGAGTGCGCTGCCTGCGAGCATCCGCTCGCGCGCCGCGGCATCGACCTCAAGACCGTCGATGCCGCGCCCGGGCTGCTGTTCGCCCAGGGGGAAGGGATAGTCGGTACCCAGCATTAGCTGCCGTGCGCCGACCAGGTCGTACAGGTAGCGCAGGGCGAGCGGGTCGTGCACGCAGCTGTCGAAGTACAGGCGGCCAAGATACTCGCGCGGGCCGCGCGGATTGTCGGTGGCGACCAGATCCGGTCGCATGCGGAAGCCGTGCTCGATGCGGCCGAGTGTGTAGGGAAAGCTCCCGCCGCCGTGGGCCAGCGCGACGCGCAGCCGCGGCAGGCGCTCGAGCACGCCGCCGAAGATCAGGCAGCAAGCGGCGCGCGCCTGTTCGGCGGGCATGCCGACCAGCCAGGGCAGCCAGTACTTCGGCATGCTCTCGCGGCCCATCATGTCCCAGGGATGCACCAGCACTGCAGCGCCGAGGTCCTGGGCCGCCTCGAAAAACGGAAACAGCTCTTCGGCGTCGAGGTTCCAGTCGCCGACGTGCGAACCGATCTGCACGCCCTGCAGGCCGAGCTGGTCCATGCAGCGCTCCAGCTCCTGGATCGCCAGCCGCGGCGACTGCAGCGGCACGGTGCCGATGCCGGCGTAGTGGCGCGGGTGCCGCGCGCAGGCCTCGGCCATATGGTCGTTCAGCACCTGGTGCAGCTCAAGCGCGTGATGCGGCCTGGCCCAGTAGCTGAACATCACCGGCACGGTCGAGAGAACCTGGACCTGGATGCCGAAGCGGGCGTAGTCGCGGATGCGCAGATCGAGATCCCAGCTCGACTCCTTGACCTCGCGGAAGAAGCGCCCGTCCTTGTAGATGCGGTGGGCGCCGTCATCGGTGTGGTGGATCACCGGAAAGCGCGGGTCGCCGTACTTGCCCGCAAGGTCCGGCCAATCGCGCGGCAGGACGTGGGTGTGGGTGTCGATCCGGAGCATGCCGCATTGTAGTCGGATGCGGGCGACGCGCGGCGCCGGACTTGATCCTGGTCATGCCGGGCCCGGTCGGACCGGACTAGGCTCGACTCATCGCAACGCTGGAGAAGAGGGTGTCGGCGATTCGGCAGGTTGTGCTGGCTACCGATCTCGGTCCCGCGGCCGCGGCGCTCGCCCATCGTCTGGGCTCGATGGCAGGCCGCTGCGTGCCGCAGGGCGTGCAGCTGGTCCACGTCCTCGATTCCCGGGCGCTGCGCACGGCGGTGGATTGGGGGCTGGGCGAGCCTACCGCCCTCCGCGCCCGGATCGAAGACGAGGCGTCCGCCGGGCTAGACCGGCTGCGCGCCAAGCTTCGTCTGCCGGCAGGCGTCGCCTTCCAGTCCGCGGTGCTGGAGGGGTCTCCCGGCGCGCGGATCGTCGAGTACTGCCGCAAGCCCGGGATTGATCTGCTGATTGCCGGCAGCGGTAACCGGCTCTGGCGTCAGGCGCTGATCGGATCGACCGCCCGCCGGCTGGTCCGGGAAATCGACTGTGCCCTGTGGCTGGCCCGGGAGCACGAGGACGCCGCCCAGCAGATCGATCGCGCCGTGCTTGCCGTCGACTTCGGAGACAGCGGCGGCCGGGCCCTTGAGATGGCCCGGCGTTGCTGGCCGGACGTCGCGCTGGAAGCCGTCCACGTGATCGACCAGAACCTGCTGAGCAGCGCCGCGTCGCTTACGCAGGTCGAGGAGACCGCCGCCGCCGACGCCGCGCGCGAGGTGGCCAGCGAGCGCCTGAGCGACTGGCTGCGGAAGCAGGGCTCCGACGGCATCGAGGCGCGGATCCTCATCGGCCACCCCGTACGCAGCCTGCTCGAGGAGGTGGCTGCGGGGGGCGCTCAGGCGCTGGTGCTCGGTCGCGGCGACCGTGCCGACGGCGCCGCCCATCTCGGCGGCACTGCCGAGGCGCTCACCCTGCAGGCCGAATGCGACCTGCTGATCGCGGGCCGCAGGTAGGTCGGTTCCAGCGGCAACCCCAGGGAGTGCGGGGTTAGGGCGCGAAGCAGACATTCATAGGGTGCGGCTGGCCGCACCGGGCATACCGTCCGAACGCCCGTATCGGTGCGCCAAGGCACATCCTATGGGGCTTCGCCGGCGCCCAACGAAGCCCGAATGTGGGAGTGCCCTTGGGCGCGACCGCGGAGATCCGCTCTGGCCGCGGTCTGTGGTGAATCCGTAGCGCTGCGGTCGCGCCCAAGGGCACTCCCACAATTTGACCGCGGCAAGGCCTGCTTTGCGGCGTAAACCGGACCTTGCAGCGCCGTTGCACGTAGGAGCCAGCTTGCTGGCGATCATCCCGTCCGTGGTGCCTATCGCCAGCAAGCTGGCTCCTACATTCGGGTTTTGCGGAGGGTCTGCTTTGCGCCCCAACCGGTCGTTCCCGTGCACGGGCCCGCTCAGCGGCCGGCGTACTCGGCGAGGGTGAGGGTGGCGCCGGCATGGCGGCAGCGGGAGCTGGCGCCGCGGAGGATGGCTGCGGCCACTGCGTCCGGCGACGCCAGGGCGCCTTCGGCCTGCAGGCCGACGAATCGATCATGGTCGGGAAATCCCTTGGGGCCGGCCGCCCGGATCTCGGCCTGCATATCGGTATCGATCACACCGGGGCTGAGGTTGACCACGTCCACCGGATGCTCGGCGGTGGCCTGTTCGGCGGCCAGGCCGCGGCCGTAGTGCTCGAGACCGGCCTTGCTTGCCGAGTACAGGCTCCAGCCGGCGATGGTGCGGGTTGCGGCGCCGGAGGAGATGTTGATCACCTGCTTGGGTGCGGAGACATCGGAAAGGGCGTCGACGAAGGCGCGCGAGAGCAGGATCGCCGAGGCGAGATTGACCTGCAGCACGGCCTGGACCTCGTCCTCGCCATAGCGTTCGCCAATCGGTCCGAGCAGGCCGGCATTGTTGACCAGCACCCAGGCCGAGGGCGGCGCTTCGGCGCGGCGCGCCTGTTCCAGGCGCTCGGCCACCGCGGCGGCCAGGCCCGCGGGGCGGCTGAGATCCCAACGCAGGGTTTCACCGGCCGACGAGTCGCCCCGGGCGATGCCGATCGCGCGGTCGCCGGCAGCCACCGCGGCGCGCGCCAGCGCCGCGCCCAGCCCGCGCGAGGCGCCGCTGAGCAGCCATAGCCGATTCACCGGCCGGCGCCCTCGGACAGCGCGTAGAGCAGGTCGACGTAGGACTTCTCCAGCTCGGCAAGGCCTGCCGCCCTGGTGCCCTCGGCGGGCTCGATCAGCATGTACTCGTCCGGCGCGTGGGCCCCCGAGCCGTGGCCCAGGCCGCCAAAGACGAAGGGCAGGTCAAGGGTGCGGGTGAACTGGTAGAAGGGTGCGCTGCCGGCCAGCCAGGGTGAGACTTCGGGGGTCGCACCGTACTTGTTGAGCACACCGATCACCGCCTGGACCAACGGGTCCTCGACCGGCGTATGGGCCGCCGGATAGCCGGACATGGGACGCAGGCTCAGGTCGCCGAAGCCGTGCTTGTCGAGGTGGCGACGGATCATCGCGTAGGCGGCCTCGGGCTCCAGGCCCGGCGGCAGGCGTGAGTCGATCTTGGCCACGGCCTTGTGCGGCAAGACGGTCTTGGTGCCCTCGCCGGTGTAGCCGCTCCAGATGCCGTTGACGTTGAGGGTCGGGTGGAACAGGTGACGCTCGATCGCCTCGCGGCCGGTCAGCCCGTCGATCCAGCGCGAGGTGCCGAGCGCCTTTTGCAGGGCGGCGTCGTCGGCCGTCGCGGCCTGTCGTTCGATCAGCGCCCGTTCGCTGGTGCTCGGTTCGCGGATCGGGTCGTAGTAGCCCTCGATCATGATGGTGTTGCCATCCTTCGAGGTCATCGAGGCGATCGCCTGGATCAGTCGCAGGGCAGGGGAGTCGACCAGCACCTTGTAGGAGCCGTGGATGTCATTGCGCGAGGGCCCGCCCCAGTCACCGCCGCGGGCCTCAAGTTCGAAGTAGATGATTCCCTTGACGCCGAGGTTCAGCGTCGCCTCGCCCGACGGCCGCTGCAGGTTCATCGGAAAGAAGGCAGCGTCGGCCTTCCTGAGTCGTTCGATGTAGGGTGCCAGCACCTCGCCGAAATTCGGGGAGCCCAGCTCCTCCTCGCCCTCGGCCACCACATAGAGATTCACCGGAAGTCCGCCGGTCTCCTTGCGGATGGCGTCGACCGCGTTGAGGAAGGCGCGCTGCGGGCCCTTCTGGTTGGTGGCGCCGCGGGCCATCAGCACGCGGCCGATCGGCAGCTCGACCAGCTCGCCCGAGAACGGGTCCTCGATGCGCCAGTCGGGGTCGACCGGCTGCACGTCGTACATCATGTAGACGACGACGGTGCGTTCGGCGCCGGCGTCGTAATAGCCGAACACCCCGGGATGGCCGCGGGTCTCGACCAGGGATACCTCGGCAAAGCCGAGCTGGCGCAGGTCGGCGGCCAGCAGCTCGGCCATCTCGCGCACGCCGTCGTCCTGGGCGCTGATCGAGCGCTGCCGCACCCAGCGCTGGAGCTGGCCCAGGTGCTGCTCGATCTCGCTGTCGATGCGCGCGTAGACCGCTTCATGCTCGCCGGCATAGGCAGGAATCTCCGCCGGATCGAATCCGCCGCCCGCCGCCGGCTGGGCGGCGATCAAGGCGGCGGTGAGAGCGGCGATCGAGGGGCCAAGCAGTCGGCGCATGCGGGAACTCCGTTTCAGTGAGGGGCTGCGGGGGGCGGCGCGTCCGGCAGCAGGTCGAGGATCTCGTTCTCGTCCAGGCGCGGGATCGGCGTCACGCCCTCCAGCCGGTTGAGCGTATCGATCAGGGCGTTGGCCCAGAGTGCGTTCCAGATCGTTCCGGCGTGGCCATCGCCCAGGCTGGCGTGTTGGGGGCTGTCGCCGTGGGTGTTGCCGACGCGCCATGGACCCAGCTCGACTTCACGGTAGGCTGGCTGGCCAGCCGCATCGCGGCTGCCCCAGAGCGATTCGAACCAGATCCGGTCGCTGAAGAAGACGACTTCCGGGTGCCGCGCCATGTCGCGGAGGCCGGCATCGAAGGCCTCGGCGACGGCATCGAGGCGGGCCAGCACCGCCGGGTCATGCCAGCGATCGAGGTTCGGTGCCCAGTGAGCGTTGTCGAACAGGCCGACGAGGATGAAGCGCAGCGAGGGCTGCGCTTGGCGGAGCTGGTCCATCGAGGATGCGATCGCCCGGTGGCAGTCGGCAATGCGCTGCGAGGAGGCTTCGGTGTCACCGCGGGCTACGGGTCCCATCGCGTCGCGCGTGCCCAGATCGTTGATGCCCATCCGGATCAGCACGACGCCCCGCTTCCAGCGTTCCGGCTCGCTGGCTATCAGGGCCCGCAGCGCCGGGGCCTGGGCGGCATGGCCCTGGACCAGGTCCGCGCACAGCGCGCCGGAGATGGCGAAATTGTGTCGATGGTCGAGCTTGCGCGGCGCTCGCGCGGGCCCGCGGAGGAAGCGCCAGAGGCGCGCCTGCCAGGGCGCCATGCCGACGAGTTCGCGGGGACCGAGGTCGACCGAGTCGGGGCGCAGTCGGGCAAGGATCTCGGTCCACTGCAGGCTGTATTGGCGGAAGCGGCCGCCGCGCCGCTCGCTGCCCTCGGGAAAGCTGATGCGGTCCTGGTATCCGGCGCTGTCGGAATCGCCCAGCACGGCCAGCGGCACCGCGGAGTGCGCGCAGGGTGCAAGCAGGACCAGGGCGAGACAGCAGGTGGGCAGTAACTTCATTCCGGAAGGCTCGGGCGAGGCGGGCGTCGATTATGGGCATCCCGCCGGTATCGGGCGACCCGCTGTCCCGTATGCTCTCCTGATGGAATCCGGCCGACCGTCCCGCAGCACCGAGCGCACCGCCTTCGAGATTGGCGGCCGCACGGTCCGGCCCGGCGAGCGCGCGACCGTCGACCTGCCGATCAGCCTGCTCTCCAACCACCAGCCGATGACCCTGGCCGTTCACGTGGTCCATGGACGTCAGCCCGGTCCGGTGCTGTTTCTCAGCGCGGCGATCCACGGCGACGAGGTCATCGGGGTCGAGGTGATCCGACGTCTGCTCCGCGTGGCCACGCTCGGCAAGCTGCGCGGGACCCTGCTGGCGGTGCCGGTGGTCAATGCCTTCGGCTTCATTGCCCACTCGCGCTATCTGCCGGACCGCCGCGATCTCAACCGGATGTTCCCGGGCAACGCCTGCGGTTCGCTGGCTTCACAGCTCGCCCACCTGTTCATGCAGGAGGTGGTGCGCCGCAGCGACTACGGTATCGATCTGCATTCCGCGGCGGCGCATCGGGTCAACCTGCCGCAGGTCCGCGCCGATCTGACCGAGCCCCGGCTTCGCGCGCTGGCCGAGGCCTTCGCCGCGCCGGTCATGCTGCAGTCTTCGTTGCGTGACGGGTCACTGCGCCAGGCGGCCCAGGAGGCTGGCGTACCGGTGCTGCTCTATGAGGCCGGCGAGGCGCTGCGCTTCGACGAGCTTTCGGTGCGCAGCGGGCTGCGCGGCGTGCTGCGCGTGATGCGCGCGCTCGGCATGATCGGCGGCCACCATCGCGTCTCCAGCCCGACCAGCCTGGTGTCGAGGCGCAGCCACTGGTTGCGCGCCCCGGTTGGCGGCGTGTTCCGACGCCTGGCGCCGCTGGGTTCGCGGGTCGAGGAGGGCGAAACCCTGGGCCTGGTGTCCGATCCCTTCGGTGGCGGCGAGTCGGCGGTGCTGGCGCGCAGCGCGGGCCTGGTCATCGGCCTCTCCAACCTGCCGGTAGTAAACCAGGGCGACGCCCTGTTCCATGTCGCCCAACTCGGCGAGTCCGGTTTCGAAGGCGACCTGATGGATCAGCTGGAGGCCGAGCTGGACGGCGTCGGCCTGGGCGACTTCGACGGTCCCGCGCCCGACTGAGCCGGGCACGGGATGCGATCGCGGCTGGCGCCGGTGATCAGTAGTAGAAGTCGTAGAGCACGTCGACGATGTAGCCGGTGGCCAGCTCGACCAGCAGCAGATCACCATCGACGCGTACCCAGCGGCAGCCGTAGGGCGGCGGGGCGATGCCGTAGGGACGGTAGTCGACTTGCCAGCTCGAGAGCAGGAAGGCCGAGGGCAGGGTGTAGCCGACGCGCCAGTGATAGGTGCTGTAGCCCTGCGGGTAGTAATAACGGATCGGCGCGCGATAGCGATGGCCGGACCAGCCGTGGTGCCAGGTCACCCGCCACTTCGGATCGCGCCAGTCGCTGCGGTGGTCGCGGTAGCGATCATCGCGGTAGTCGCGGTAGCGCGGATCGGAATGCGGCAGCCCACGGTCCACCTGCCAGCGGTCGTGGTCATGGCCGCGGCGGCCATGGTTGTTCCGGCGCGGGTCGTAGCCGCGGTCGTGCTTCTCGGGCTCCTGCACGTGGAACCGGGAATCCCGGCTGAGCCGCGTGTCACGCTCCCAGTGGGTCTCGCCGCGATTCTGCCCATACTCCTGGCCACGCTGCGGGTGCGCCCGCGCGCCGTCATGGCGCTGGCCGCTGACCCGGGCTTCGCCGCGATCGACGGAGCGTCCGCGCTGATAGTCCTGGGCGAGCACGCTGCCCGCGGCCAGCAGGCCGACGATCATCAGGGTCGAAGATGCGAATCGAAACATGGCGGTCCTCCGCAGGGCGCCGACAGCTGGCGCAGCGGCGCCACGGAATGCGGCACCGGAAATCACTCTGCCACGGCGGCACTGAACCTGCCCGCGCTGCCAGCTGAACGCTCGACAGCGGTTCAGGTGGGCGATCCGAACGTTCATCTCGGCAGCGAGTCGCCGTCCGGCGTGGTGGGTGTATCGGTCAGGCGGCTGAACGCCCGCGCATCCCGCTGCCAGTCGAGCACGTCGACGGACAGGGCGGATTCGAATCGCGCCGAGTCGGCATCCTCGGCGGCAAAGCGCAGGGAACCCGCCGGCGTTAGCGTGGCTTCATTGGCGCCTGGGCAGCCCGGGCAGCGGGTCGGGCCGTCATAGCGGAACATCGGGAACAGCGCCGGATCCGCCGCGTCGGCGGCGCCCGCCAACCAGCTGGGGTCGCCGCCGCGGTCATAGAGGAAGGCGATCGCATAGTCCACCCCGCCCTGGCGGGTCACCGACAGGCCCCAGCCGGGTTCGGTCGGATCGAACCAGGCCGCGGTGGGGAACTGGGTCCGGCTGCTCGGGCCCACGTCCAGTGGCTGCATCGGCTCACTGCCGCTGCTGCCGGGCAGGGTCCAGCTGAACAGGGCGTTTCGCTCATCGGCAAAGTCCAGGCGCGCGTTGCCGACCACGCTCGATGTCGCCACCCCGTCCTGCCAGCGGAACTGCAGCAGCTCGGCCTCCCAGCGATCGCCGAGCAGGGGCCCGAGGGCGAGATACCAGATCGGCCGGCCATCGCTGCGGAAGGTGTACCAGATCACCGCCAGCTGGCCGTCGGCATTCTGCAGGTCGAGACCGTGGCCAAGACGCGCCGGGTTGGCCCAGCCGCCGGCGACCGGGAGCAGGGCGCGCGCGGGGTCGTCGGGGAAGCGGTCGACCACCCGCGGCAGGGCGAGCAGGGCGCGCGGCGCCTGCAGCAGGCCACTCGGGCCGGTGTCGAAGCGACCGAGCGGTTGCCCGGTGGCGCTGAAGCGCAGCAGGGCGTTGTTGCCCCGGCTGCTGACCACTAGGCTGCCATCGGCGAGCCGGGCGAGGCCGGACGGGGACTGCAGGCCGCCAGCGCCGGCCGCGATCAGGACCTCGGTGTCCCCGGCGCGTTCCGGGTCGACGCGGACCACGTGCTGCTGGGCAGCATCGGCGACCAGCAGGCGTCGGTCGTCGGCATCGACCAGCAGGGCGACCGGGTCGCGCAATGCCGGCGCCCCCCCGACCAGGCTTGGCACCAGCTGCCGGCCGCGAAGGCCCGTGGCGACGTCGACCGCGGTCAGGCTGCCGTTGCTCTCGAGCATCCAGAGCTGGCCGTCCGCGGTCACCGCGCTGGCGCGAGGTGCCGAGGCGAGCAGGCGCGCTCCGAACTCGCCGCCCGGCCTCGCCTGGCCGCTGATCGCATCATGGCGCTGCAGCACACCGCCGGTATCCGAAGCGAATACCGTGCCGTCGGCGGCGAGGCTCATCGCCGCCGGAAAGCCGGAGAGAAAGCCCGGCCGCTCACCGCCGCGGAAGCCGGCGATGAAGGTGTCGATGCGGCTGCCGTCCTCGCGCCGATAGCGTCGCAGTTCGCTGGCATTGGTCGAGTACAGCCGCTTCAGGCCGGCGTTCCAGGCCAGTGCCGCCTGGCGGCCGAAAACCTGCGGCACATGGCGCTCTGCGAACTCGATGCCGGAGAAGAGCCCATCATCGCCATAGCGAAGCAGTCGGTCGTTGCCGCTGCTGATGGCCAGCAGGTCCTGCGCGCCCCCGGCGCCGGCGACGTCGGTGAACCCGTCGCCATCGCGGTCCCGGTCGGCGTTGTCGCCGATCCCATCTCCGTCAAGGTCGCGCCACTCGCGGCGATCGGCCGGGAATGCATCGGCATTGTCGCCGACCCCGTCGCCGTCGGTGTCGCGGCTTTCCGAGGCGAGCAGCGGGAACGCGTCGACGGAATCGGGGACGCCGTCGTTGTCATCGTCGCTGTCGGCGTTGTTGCCGAGGCCGTCGCCGTCGGTGTCGGCCCATTCGGCGGCATTGTCGGGGAAGGCGTCGACCTCGTCGGCGACGCCGTCGCCGTCGCGATCGCTGCGGTAGCGGGCATCGAAGGGAAAGGCGTCCGCGCTGTCAGGGGTCCCGTCGCCATCGCTGTCGGGATCGATCGCCGCCAGCGGCTCCGGCGTGGCTACGGCCGAGCTGGATGGACGATAGGCGGCCAGCGCGCCCATGTTGTCGCGGATCCGCCGGGCGTTGTCCGACACGCCGACCGCCCCGCAGGGCCGGCCACCGCAGAGCTGCTGCGGGTTGGAGAAGCGCGCCAGGCGCCGGCCACGATCCGGATTGCCGCTGCCGAAGGAGCCCATCACCGTATGGAACTGGCGCAGCACCACGTGTGCGGTGCCGAAACCGGCGCTCGGCGAATTGGCGCCGTTCTGGTGCTCGGCACCGAGGTTGTGGCCGACTTCGTGGGCGAGTACGTCGTCCGCGCACAGCGACCAGGAACTGAAGCCGTCGGAGACGACGTGTACGCCGGCATTCGCACCGGCCCCGAACAGGCGGGCGATGCCGCAGCTGCCGCGGGTCTCGATATCGGCCGGCCAGAACAGGCTGACCAGGTCCGCGCCGACCTGGTCGCGCCGGGCGCGCAGGTTGGCGAAGGCAGGGTGGGTATTGCTGGAGCCGGCCAGTGCATCGGCCATGCGTGACAGGGCGAACCCGCTGTCGCCACCGCCCTCGGTGTCGGGATAGGCGGTGGCGTCGAAGCCCACCGCGCGCAGCGCGAGATCGATCCCGCTGTTGGCAAGGATCTGGTTGGCTAGGGTGGTGAGATGCTGGATGCGGGTCTCGACTGCCGTGCCGGGATAGCGCGCCGCATAGTCGGCGCTGTAGAGGTAGAGCACGTCGATGACCGTGCCTGCCTTGGCGCGCTGTGCATCCGCAGCGGGTGGGGGAAGCGGCTGACTCTTGTGGCCGTGTCGGCCCCTGCTGCCGGCAACCTCCTGAACACCGAGATCCGCCGCGGCCACCTCGATGCCGGGATGGTCGAGGCGCACCAGCCAGCCCTCGCCGCCCTGAGCCTCCATGCGGTAGCGGCCGTGCGCCGAGTCGAAAGTGCCGAAGCTCGCCTCGCGGCCCAGGGTGACCAGCCCGTAATGGCCTTGGCCCTCGCCGGAGAGCTGGCCGCTGAGGCTGACGTCGCCGTTTCCATGCTCGATGCGCTGGGCATCGAGCAGGCGCAGCACGCGGCCGTCGGCAAGCCGCAGCGACCAGTCGCCGGACTGCTTGCCGCCGGCGGCGAGCAGCCGCTGCAGGCTGCCATCGGGCAGGGCGGCGAGGTCCGGGCGCCGCGCTGCTAGTCCGGCCGCCTTGGCATCGTCGAGCAGTTCGGCCTGCCAGCTGTGTTCCGGCGCCGCAACCGCGGACTGCGCCACGGCCGCCAGCAACAGTACGATCAGTCCGGTGGTGGAGCCCCGACCTGCCGCGGTCACGCGGTTCAGCCCTTCAGCTCGAGGCGCAGCAGGCGACCGTCGGTCTCGTCGGTCAACGCCCAGACCGCGCCGTCGGGGCCGACCCGCACGTCGCGGATGCGCCAGCCCTGGGCTTCGAGCAGTCGTTCCTCGCCGACCACGTTGCCCACTTCGTCCAGGCTCAGGCGGATCAGCGCGCGCTGGGCCAGCGATCCGACGAACAGCGAGCGCTGCCAGGCGGGGAAGCGCTCGTGGGCGTAGAAGGCCATGCCGCTCACGCCCGGGGAGACCTCCCAGTAGTAGTGGGGCTGCTCGAGGCCTTCCTTGCTCTCGCCCTCGGCCTCGGGGATCGGAAAGCCTGAATAGTTGATGCCGTAGGTGATGATCGGCCAGCCGTAGTTCCTGCCGGCCTGCGGGATGTTCACCTCGTCACCGCCCTTGGGCCCGTGCTCGTGGGTCCACAACACCTGGGTCCACGGATTGAGCGCCGCGCCCTGCTGGTTGCGGTGGCCGTAGGACCACGTCTCCGGCTGCGCGCCCTCCTGGCCGACGAAGGGGTTGTCCTCGGGCACCCGGCCATCGGGGAAGATGCGTGCCACCGTGCCCATGTGGCTGCCGAGATCCTGCGCGGTGGGCCGGTCGCCGCGGTCGCCCATGGTGATGTAGAGGTGCTCGCCGTGGAACACCAGTCGAGAGCCGAAGTGATGGCGTGAATCGGTCTTCGGCACCTGGCGGAAGATCACCTCGACATCGACGAGGGTATCCCCCTCCAGCCTGCCGCGCGCCGCCGCCGTGCCGGCCAGCTTGCCTTCGCCGGGCTCGGCATAGGTCAGGTAGACCAGCCCGTCCGAGGCGAACCCGGGCGAAACGACAACATCGAGCAGGCCACCCTGGCCCTCGGCGACCACCGCCGGCACGCCCTTGATCGGTTCCGACACGCTGCCGTCGGCCGCCACCCGGCGCAGCGCCCCGCTGCGCTCGGTGACCAGCATGTCGCCATCCGGCAGGAAGGCCAGCGCCCAGGGGTTGGGCATGCCGCGCGCCACCGTGGTCAGGGTCACCGCGCCGAGCTGCGTCGGAATGGAGATCGAAGCAGGCGCTGCGGCGGTCGTCCCGGAAGCCGAGGCGGCCGCCTCGTTGGCGGCCGGCGCGTTAGCGGCCGACTCTGCTGCGGGCTGACAGGCTGTAAGGGAGACCGCGATCAGCAGGGCGAGGCAGTTCTTGCGCATGGATACACCTGGGGCATGGAGTACAAGCCTGCAACCTTACCTTGAAGCACGCGAAGATTTTGCTTCTCCAGTTCCCCGGCTGGCGTGGGCGCGTTCGATGACGCAGCAGTGTTCGCCTCGTTGCCGGGCCTCGCTACCGGTCGACGACCTCATCGCGCATCGGGGCGAAGATGCGCAGGATGCGGTTCTGGGTCGGCGTAGCAAGGCCGACGTCCTCCATGGCCAGGATGAGGTCCTCGACGAAGACCTCGAACTCGGCGTGATTGATGCCGAGGCCACTGTGACTTTCTTCCATGCTGCGGCCGGTATAGGTGCAGCCGCCGCCGAACTCGGCGCAGAACTGCTCCTCGATCAGGCGCTGGAGATCCGCGCGGTCGCTGTTGGCGAACAGCCCGCTGATCCGCGGATTCTCGTGGACGCGGTCAAGCAGGCGCTCCACCAGGCGCTCCACGCCCGGGGCGCCGCCCACCTCACGGTAGAGCGAGTCGCTGGAGCGCGGCTCACGGGTCGCGCAGGCCGACGCGAGCACCGCGCCCAGGAGGATGGCAAGCGCAAGGCGCGTGGATCGCATCAGAAACCTCCGGTGAGGGACAGGTACCAGCCGGTCTGGCTGTCGAGCGTGGCGACCGTGCCGAGATCGACGTAGGCAAGGACTATCGACAGATGCCGATTGGGGAACCAGCCGACGAAGACGTTTCGCCAATGGTCTTCCGGCAGGGCCGAGAGATGGCCGCGCTTCTGCCTGAACTCGGCCCCCACCGCCCAGTGACGCTCGAGCAGCACGGCCAGACTGGCTTCTGCCGTCAGCTGCCGGCCGTTGCCGCGATCACCGCCGAAGCCCAGCAGGCCGGTTTCGTTGGCCCGACTCCATCGCAAGGTCGCATTGCCGACCAGGTTGTATCCGCCGGCGCCCGCCAGCCAGACCTTGGTGGCGCTCGTGTAAAGGTCGTAGTCGCTGTCGTCGCGCGCGCCGACCACGCCGGGAATGGTGAAGGACCGCTGCCGCTTGTACTGCACGCCCAGCGCCCACTGCGGCCAGCGCGAGTACAGCACGTCGCCCCCTAGGCGCAGCTTGGCGCCGATGATGTCCTGGTCAAGGCTGGCGCCGGGGAGGCCGAGTGCGGGCCCCAGCGTGATCAGGTCGAGCGATTGGCGCGCCACCGACAGCTCCAGCCGGTTGAACAGCCCGACCGCTGCGCCGTGGACGTCGAGGCGATAGTCCCCGGTGTTGGCGCGCGTGGCGAAGGCGGTGACACCGATTTCCTCGCGCGCGCCGTAGCCGGCGATGACCGCCCATGGCACGAGGCCGCCGCCCGCCGAGCCCTCGATCTGACTCGCGCCGCCGGTAGCCAGCTGGCGGCTGCCTTCGGCCCGCGCGTCGAGCGGCATAGCCAGAGCCGCGGCAAGCAGCAGCGGCAGCGCCAGAATCTTGGATGCCGAGCGTGGCGGTATCGAGCGATGGGGCAGGGACGGGGAGGGCATGGGTATCTCGTCTTGGGTGGGGAGTGCCGGCCGTCAGGCCCGCAGACGCTCAAGGTCGTCGCGCAGGGCGTCGGTGTTGGGATAGCGGCGCGCGGGATCCTTTTCCAGGCAGCGCAGGATCAGGGCTTCCAGCGCCGGCGGGATCTCCGGCCAGTAGGCCGAAGGGCGAACCGGTTCGCGCTCGAGGTGGCCCATGCAGATGTCCAGCGTGTTGTCGCCATCGATCGGCAGGGCGCCGGTGAACAGCTCGGACAGCAGGATGCCGAACGAGTAGATGTCCGAGGCTTCCCGGGCTTCGCGTCCCTGCGCCTGCTCGGGAGACAGGTAATGCGGCGTCCCGGCGAACTGCCTTTCCGGGCCTTCGGGCGTGATCGGCGACCCGATGCCGCGGGACACCCCGAAGTCCATCAGCTTTGCAGTGCCGCTGACCTCCAGCATCACATTGCTGGGTTTGATGTCGCGGTGCAGCACGCCGGCGCGATGGGCGGCGCCGAGTCCGGCGCACAGCTGGCGGGCGACGCGCATTGCGGCATACGGGCGGACGCGTCCGGTGCGCCGCAGTGCATCGCGGAGCGTCACGCCATGCACGAATTCCATCGACAGGAAGGGCAGGTCGCCCTCCTGACCGAAGTCGTAGGTGCGCACGACGTTCGGATGGGTGATCCGTCGCGCGGTGCGGATCTCGGTCTTGAGCTGTTCAAGGGTGGTCGGGTTCTCCAGCCACTCCGGCCTCAGCGTCTTGAGGGCCACCTCCTCGCCGAGCTCACGGTCGAGCGCGAGGTATACGCGGCCCATTCCACCTTCCGCCACCTTGCGCCGGATCTCGTAGCGGCGCGCGAACAGGGATCCGGGCAGCAGCTCTCCCGGATCCGGGCCGGCGGGCGCGGTGTTCTCGATCGCGCTTCGCTTCTGCCAGAGCTCGGCGACGTAGCTTTCCATGTCGCGCATCTCGCGCAGGTCGCTGATCACCCGGTTGAAGCTGCGCCCGAGCCGCTGCAGGTCACCGCTGCCGGACACGCGAATCGGCTGGGGCAGGTCACCACGACCGGCGCGCTCGGCGCCGTCGGCAAGCACCGACACCGGCCGCAGCACGCTGCGCGAGATCGCCAGAGGCATCAGCAGGATGACCAGCGCCGCGGCGATGGCGCCGCCCCCCATCATTCCGGTGAGCGCACTGAACAGATCGGTTCGCTGACGGGGTGGCACCAGCGCCACTTGCCATACGCCCTCGGGGGCGCCGGCGAGCGGCGCCGCGCTGGCCCGCCACACGGCATCGTCCTCGATCTGCAGCGTAAACACCGCGGGCTGCGCGGCGGCGCCGGGCGAGTCCAGCACCTGCGATGCAAGGGGGCCGAGCAGGCTGCGCGCCTGGGCAAGGTCAGCGCTGGCGGCCAGGATGCGGTGCTCGGAGGCCTGCTGCTGGATGATCATGACCTCGGTGCCGCTGACCCGGCTGATGTCCCGCGCCAGCTCGTTGTCGATGGTCAGCCCAGCAAGTAGCAGTGCCTCCATGTTGGGCCCCATCAGCAGGGGCACGACCGCGACCTGGTAGGCACCCTCGCCGTCGATCCACACGCCGCGCGCCGGCGCGACCTCGCGGACCGCCTCGGCCACGGGCAGCAGACCCGACAAGTCCCGTGGCGCGCTGAGCGGCGAGCGCGAGTCGGCGACGATCCGCCCGGCGGGGCTGATCACCAGGGCGACATCGAAGCCCAGCTGGTTGCGCCGCTGGGCGATCAGATCGAGGATCGACGCCACGTCGACCTCACCTCCGTTCGCCCCTAGCGCCAGCGCCTGGGCGATGTAGGCAACGAAGGGACGCTCGCTGGCGAGCAGCTGGGAGATCAGCTCCAGTTCGCGCGCCCTCCGCTCCTGGAAGTAGGTCTGCACGGCCTGGCCGCCGCGCAGCGAGTCATCGGCCAGACGGTCGGCAAGCTGCCCGCCTCGCCACTGCCCGATGCCCGCCACCGCGGCGGCGGCCAGCAGCACCAGCGCCAGGGTGATCAGCAGCAGGCGCATGCCCAGCGACATGCGGCTAGCGCCCCAGAGCGGCGCGATAGGATTCGCCGTCCTTGTTGGTGTGCGGGGGTACCCGCGGCTTGGTCGCCACAAGGGCCAGGGAGAGCGGCCGTTTGAGCGGCAGCGTCAGCCTGCTCGTGGCCGGCTCGGCGCGCGGATGCCAGATGTGCAGGGTTCCGGCTCCGGCAGGCACCTTGCGGAGGCTGAACGTGCCATCCGCCGAGAGCTGTGCGTAGAAAGGTGTATCCACCACGATCACGTCGGTCTGCATCGAATGGTGCACGTTGCAGTGCACGCGGACGACGCCCGGGCGATCGAGCTGGATCTCTCGGCTTTCGCTCGGTCCGTACAGTCCGAGATCGAATTCCGCGCCGGCAGACAGCGAAAACACGTTGTGCAGGACCACGTCCTGGTTGGGGAACACCACCACGCTGCCCACCGGAACGACCAGCGTGCTGGGCTCGAAGCGTTTGTTGCGCGTGATCACCTCGCGCCGCAAGGCAGGCGCTTTGGCGCTCCGTGCCTCCGGAACGAAATACACGACCGCCTCGCCTACCTCGCCAGGGCTGACCTCGGCACCGCGTGAAGCCTCGAGGCTTACCCTTCCCTCGATGCTGACCGTGGCTGGTAGCGGCCCGGATGACGGCTTTGGCGGAGGGGGGGGCGGGGCGCTGCGAGTCGGCGCGGGTGCTGCAGCCGTCGGTGCCGTTGCCGCCGCTGACGTCGAAGGTGAGGAAATCGGCGGGACAGGGGAGGGCGCCGCCGCGGGGGTAGTGGGGGCCTTCGCGATGGCAACTGGCGCCTCAGCCGAACTTGGCAGCGCGGTGGCAGCGGGTGAGGCGACCGGAGCGGACCCGGCTGCGGCAGCCTGCTTCCCAGTCGGGTCCCGCGTCACCGGTGCTGGCGATTGCACCGGGCTCGTCACGGGGGCCCTGGTGGCGGGTTGCGCCGGCCTTGCCACCGACGAATCACCGCGAGGCGGCGCAGACGCACAGGCGGCAAGTACGAGGACGCAGAGGGCGCCAAGCGAATAACGGAACGAAGTGTTCAATGGGGCGGCCCGCTGCTGGGAAAGGAGAACGCGCGTCGACACGGCGGTTTCCTTGCATGGTTGACTTCGTGTCCGTCTAGTCAACGTGAACCCGCACTCGATCCGTGACGCGGCCCACGGATGACGGCGGTCGGTGGCTCCAGGCCCACTGACCAATAGCAGCCCTGAGCCGAGCACGAGTTCCTCGACCTCTTCCAAGCTGCGACGTTTCCGAGATCTGCAAGCTCCGCTTTCGCGGGGCACAGCGCTCGCGCTCTCAGCGCCGACCCGGCCGTTCCCCCGCCGGGTGGGCAGCCCGCATGCCGAGCTGCTGGAGGTTTTCGCCCCGAATTGCGCTCTAGGAAGCAGGTGTCATCGGAGCATCCTTATGATCCACGCGCACTCGCAGATTCACCCCGCCCCGACTAATGGCCGGACGGCGCAGAGGGTTCATCGCTGTCGAGCGGCGCGCAGGGTCGCGCGCGCTGCTGCCGGTTGCCTTGCCGGTTTGCTGGCGGCCTCATGCCCGGCCATGGCCGGCCCACCCCTGCTGGGTCCCGAAGCCATCGTCGAGCCGGATGATCCGGTCAGCAGCAACGGCTCGAGCACCCGCTTCGGCCACTCCGTGGCGCTCGACGGCAACGTGCTCGCGGTCGGCTCGATGGATGATGTCTCCGCCATTGGGCACGAGCGAGGGGCGGTCTACGTGTTCGAGCGGATCGGTGGGCTGTGGATCCAGCAGCAAAAACTGCTGGCGCCCGATGGCGCGGACGGGGACGAGTTCGGCTTCGCGCTCGACCTGGCCCTGGACCCGGACGGCATGATGGACTGGCTCATCGTCGGCGCCCCGAAGGCAGGCCGGATCAGCGCGGGCCCCGATGGCAGGGTGTACCTGTTCCGGCGTGCCAATGGCGGCGCCTGGACCTTCGACTCGCAGCTGTTCCCCGACCCCCTCACCGAAGAGCACAGCTCAGAGTTCGGCCACGGCGTCGGTATCGACATCAGCGAGCCGGTGAACAGCCAGACCGGAGACCTCGTGGTCACCGCGGTGGTCGGCTCGCCTCGCTATGAACATCCAAGTGCCGGTGGCAGCAACCACGGCGCCATCCACATCTACCAGCGCGTCGGCTCGCCGCAGAGCTTCCAGCTCAGCCACGAGCTGTACGGCCGTAACCCGAATCCGGGCCATACTTTCGACCACAGCATGCAGCTCGGCTGGTCGGTGGCGATCGACCGTGGCCTCATCATTGCCGGCGCTCCGATCTACTACGCCTCGCAGCACCAAAGCGGCGCGGGGGTTCTTTACGGGCGCCAGAACCAGCTGCCGGGCGGTGCATTCCACTGGGCCGAGGCCAGTTTCCTCGAGGCCGGCAGCGCCTTCCAGCAGGACCATCTGGGCCGCAGCACGGCCTTGTCCTTCGACAGCATGGTCGGACTCGTCGGCACCGAGCTCTACGACGGCCAAGGCTTCGCGTCCAGCTCCGGAGCGGTCTACGCCTTCGACCTGTCGACCTTCGGGCTGGTGCGCACCGAAGTCCAGCAGCTGCTTCCCAGCGACGACGCTGCAGGCAACCAGTTCGGGGCGTCGGTCGACGTTGATGGCCGCTTCGCGGTGATTGGCGCCCCCGGCGCACGCGTGGGCAGCGGGAGGGGAGCCGTCTACCTGTTCGAGCAGACGAGCGGCCAGCCCGACAGCTGGGTGGAAATCGGCAAGATAAGCCCGACCGGCCTCGACACCGGCTGGTCCGACGTGGGTGGCTCGGTCGCAATCTCCAAGTTCACCACGGCCTACGGCGTCACCCAAAGGCCCGGCATCGCTCCCGGCAACGAGGGCGCGGCCTACCTCAATGAGGTGGCCGGCATCTTCGGCGACGGGTTCGAATAGGGCGCTCTGCAGGACCTCCCCCAGGCTTCGTGTGCGTCGCTCAGGCTCTTTTAGAGAGTCGAGGATCTACGTGGCAGCCGGCTTCCGCGAAGGTCCTTTGCGGGTGCCAGCGAAAGCCAACCCATGGTTGAGTTGAGAAGTCGTGGCTCTTTCTTTGGCGGTGAACCAATGCCCGGCGAGCGCGTGCAAAGTTTGCGGATCTCCCGGCTGCGAGTTTTCCGATCCGCCAGTGGATCGGACGCAAGCGCCTCGGAACCTGCAGTTTCTGCGCGGGGTTACCGCCGATAGTGCGCACAAAAAAAACCCCGGCACTGGGCCGGGGCTTTCAGGACTCAGGTTGCGGGTCGGGATCAGACCTGCATCGCCTTGGCCACTTCAGCGGCGTAGTCTTCCTTGACCTTCTCGATACCCTCGCCGACAGCGATGCGGGTGTAGGAGACGATCTCGGCGCCTTCCTTCTTGGCAGCGGCCTCGACGGTCATGTTGGTGTCGATGACGTAGGCCTGGCCGGTGAGGCACATCTCGGACAGGATCTTGTTGATCTTGCCGGCGATCATCTTTTCCTGGATCTCGGCCGGCTTGGCCTTGTCCTTGTCACTCATCTGCGCCAGCGAGATTTCCTTCTCCTTGGCGACGATCTCGGCCGGGACCTGGGCCGGCGAGAGGTACTGCGGGTTCATCGCGGCGACGTGCATCGCGATGCCGCGGGCCAGCTCTTCCGAACCGCCCTTGAGCTCGACCAGCACGCCGATGCGGCCGCCATGCACGTAGGCGGCGACATTGTTGCTGCCGGCCACGCGGGCCAGGCGACGAACCTGCACGTTCTCGCCGACCTTGGCGATCAGCGCGGCGCGGGTCTCCTCGACGGTCTGGTCACCCAGCTTGGCGCTCTTCAGCGCTTCCGCGTCGGCGGCGCCGCTGGACAGGGCGACTTCGGCGACCTGGTTGGTGAAGGCAACGAAGTTCTCATCCTTGGCGACGAAGTCGGTTTCAGAGTTGACTTCGACCAGCACGGCATTGCCGCCGTCCTGGGCCATGGCGATGCGACCCTCGGCGGCCACGCGGTCAGCCTTCTTGTCGGCCTTGGCCAGGCCGGTCTTGCGCAGGAATTCCATGGCCGCTTCGATGTCGCCGCCGTTCTCGGTCAGCGCCTTCTTGCATTCCATCATTCCGGCGCCGGAGCGCTCGCGAAGTTCCTTGACCAGGCTTGCAGTGATTTCCATGGTGTCCTCGATGCGGTGGGCAACGCCGCAGCGCTGCCGGGATTGAATCGGTGGTCGCGTGACGCGCGCAGCTTCGGCGCGGGCGGGCACGCTACGGTGCCAGGCGGGAGTCGACGCTGGGCCGCTCCCGCGCGACCGCTATGACGCAGTTCAATGACGCCCGCATGACCGCGGGCGTCATCGCGGCGACGGCTTACTCGCCGTCGCGGCCGCGGCGCTGGCCGCCGCCGGGGCGCTTGTTGCCGCCCGGGCGATCAGTGCGCTCGCGACGGCCGGCCGGCTTGCGGCGCTCGCCGTCCTCGCCCGCCACCGGGTTGCCCTCGGCGTCCAGTTCGACGAACTCGTCGTTGCTGCCGCCGGTGATCGGGGCAGCGGCCTTGCCTTCCAGCACGGCGTCGGCGACGGCGCGGGTGTACAGCTGGACGGCGCGGATGGCGTCGTCATTGCCGGGGATCGCGTAGTCGACCAGGGCCGGGTCGTAATTGGTGTCGACCACGGCGATGACCGGGATGCCGAGCTTCTTGGCTTCCTGGACGGCGATGTTCTCGTGGCCGATGTCGACCACGAACAGGGCGTCCGGCAGGCGATCCATGGCCTTGATGCCGCCCAGCGAGGCTTCCAGCTTCTCGCGCTCGCGCTGCAGGCCCAGCACCTCATGCTTGACCAGCTTGCCGTAGTTGCCGTCCGACTCCATCGCGTCCAGCTCCTTCAGGCGGGAGACGGACTGCTTGACGGTGCGGAAGTTGGTCAGCATGCCGCCCAGCCAGCGCATCGACACGAACGGCATGCCGCAGCGGTTCGCCTCTTCCTTGATCGCCTCGCGCGCCGAGCGCTTGGTGCCGACGAACAGGATGGTGCCGCGCTTCTGAGCCAGGCCCGACACGTAGTTCATCGCGTCGTTGAACAGCGGCAGGGTCTTCTCGAGGTTGATGATGTGGATCTTGCCGCGGGCGCCGAAAATGTACGGGGCCATCTTCGGATTCCAGTAGCGGGTCTGGTGACCGAAGTGCACGCCGGCTTCCAGCATCTGGCGCATGGTGACTTGAGGCATGGGTATTCCTTCTCGCAATGACGTGGAACGCCGGCCGTAGGGTAGGGTGTCGGCAGGACATTCCGGGGTTGGACCTCCCCGCGGCTACCGTGACGAACCGGACTCCATCGAAGGATCCGGCACCCCGGCACGGCTGGTCGACGCGGGTGTGTATTCACCGGTGGCGCCCGGCGTGGGCGTGCTCTGACATGGGCGCAGGCGCCCACAGAGCCGCGGAATGATAGTCGCTGGCCCGGCCCCGGGCAAGTATGGGACACTTCTTGCCATGCCCGTGACCATCAAGACCCCCGCTGAAATCGAGGCCATGCGCCACGCCGGCGCCCTGGCGGCCGAGGTGCTGGAGATCATCGCCCCCCACGTCAAGGCGGGGGTGAGCACCGAAGAACTGGACGACATCTGCCACGACCATATCGTCAACAAGCAGAAGGCGGTGCCGGCCAATGTCGGTTACCGCGGGTTCCCCAAGACGATCTGCGCCTCGGTCAACAACGTGATCTGCCATGGCATCCCCAGCCCGGCCAAGGTGCTCAAGGACGGCGATATCATCAATATCGACGTCACCGTCATCAAGGACGGCTGGCACGGTGACACCAGCCGCATGTTCATCGTCGGCGAGGGGTCGGTGCTTGCACGGCGTCTGGTCGAGGTGACCCGCGAGGCGATGTACCGCGGCATCCGCGCGGTGAAGCCCGGCGCCACCCTCGGCGACATCGGCCATGCCATCCAGACCTATGCCGAAAGCGAGCGATTCTCGGTGGTCCGCGAGTACTGCGGCCACGGCATCGGCACGATCTACCACGAGGATCCCCAGGTCCTGCACTACGGCCAGCCGGGGACCGGTCTTCGGCTGGAGAAGGGCATGACCTTCACCATCGAGCCGATGATCAATGCCGGCGCCCGGCATACCCGGTTGCTGCCGGACGGCTGGACCGTGGTGACCCGCGACCGCTCGCTGTCGGCGCAGTGGGAGCACACGGTGGCGGT
Organism: Pseudomarimonas salicorniae; assembly: GCF_023156535.1. Classification (GTDB taxonomy): domain Bacteria; phylum Pseudomonadota; class Gammaproteobacteria; order Xanthomonadales; family Xanthomonadaceae; genus Pseudomarimonas; species Pseudomarimonas salicorniae. Next base: position 24,787 of record NZ_JALNMH010000015.1, read on the forward strand.
CACCGAGGACGGCGTCGAGGTGCTCACCCCGCGCGCCGACGACGCAGGATGGCTCTGAGCGCTACCGGCGCGATCGACCTCGAAGCCGCCGCCGCGGCGGGCTGGCGCGATTCGGCGCGCGAGCTGCTGGCCAACGAGGACCGCGAGCTGGCCGTCTCCTTCGACGCCGGTGCCGGCGCCGAGGACCTGCTGCTGCGCCGCTGCCGCGCCGTCGACCAGGTGGTCAAGAGCGCCTGGCGCCAGGTCGCTGGGGAGCCGGCCGGCCTGTCCCTGCTGGCCACCGGAGGCTACGGCCGGCGCGAGCTGTATCCGCATTCCGATATCGACCTGCTGGTGGTCGGCGAGCCGGCCGATCAGGATGCCGGGCAGTCGGCGATCCAGGGTTTCCTCGCCGCGCTCTGGGACATCGGCCTGCAGCCGGGGCACGCCTCGCGCAGCGTCCGCCAGTGCGCCGAGGAAGCCGCCGGCGACCTGACCATCGCCACCGCCCTGCTCGATGCCCGCATGCTGGTCGGCGAGATGCGCGTGCTGGAGGCGCTGCGGGTCGCCCTTTCGGCACCGGACATCTGGCCGGCTGCGGCGTTCTTCGAAGGCAAGCGCGAAGAGCTGCGCCAGCGCCACGCGCGCTACAACGACACCGCCTACAACCTCGAGCCCAACCTGAAGGAGGGCCCCGGCGGCCTGCGTGACCTGCACACCCTGGCCTGGATGGCCAAGCGCCTGTATGGCGTGCATGCGGTCTGCGACCTGCAGCCGATCGGCCTGCTCGGCGCCGATGAGGCGCACACCGTCAGCCGCGAGTACTGGTCGCTGTGCCGTCTGCGTATCGGCCTGCACCTCACCGCCGGACGGCGTGAGGAGCGTCTGCTCTTCGAGCATCAGACCGCCCTGGCCAAACGCCTCGGCCTGCGCGACGAGCACCGCGAGAATCTCGCCGTCGAGCAGCTGATGCAGAGCTACTTCCGCTCGGCCGCACTGGTCATGCGGCTCTCCGAGCGTCTGCTGCAGCGCTTCGAGGAGAGCCTCTCCGGCGAGGTCGACACCACTCCGATCGACGAGCACTTCGAGCTGGCCGGCGGCTATCTGCGGCTGCGCGATCCGATCGGATTCGAGCGCGAGCCGCTGCTGATGCTCGAGCTGTTCGCGGTGTGGCATGCCCAGCCCGCAGCACGCGGCCTGCACTCGGCTACCGCCCAGGCGCTCGGCGAGGCCCTGGATCATATCGACGACGCGTTCCGCCAGCGGCCCGAGGCGCGCGCGAAGTTCATGCAGCTGGTGCGCCTGCCCGACGCCGCCGACACCCTGGCGCGGATGTCCCACCTGGGCGTGCTCGGCCGCTACCTGCCTGCCTTCGGTCGGGTGGCGGGGCGCATGCAATACGACCTGTTCCACGTCTACACGGTCGATCAGCACACGCTGACCGTGCTGCGCAACATCGCCAGTTTCCGCGACGAGGGCTCCAAGCAGCGATTCTCGCTGGCGTATGAGATATGGCCGCGGCTGCGCAAGCCCGAGCTGCTGCTGCTCGGCGGGCTGTTCCACGACATCGCCAAGGGCCGCGGCGGCGACCACTCCGAGCTGGGCGCCGAGGACGCGCGGCGCTTCTGCACCGAGCACGGCCTATCCCAGGGCGACACCGATCTGGTCGCCTGGCTGGTCGAGAAGCATCTCGCCATGAGCATCACCGCGCAGCGCGAGGACATCGCCGACCCCGAGGTGATCAGCCGCTTCGCCCGCCTGGTCGGCGAGCGCGAGCGTCTCGACTACCTGTATCTGCTGACCGTGGCCGACATCGCCGGGACCAGCCCCAAACTGTGGAATGCCTGGAAGGACCGGCTGCTGGCCGACCTCTACGGCGCCACCCGCTTTGCCCTGCGCCGCGGCCTGCGCAACGTCATGCATGCCGAGGAGCGGATTGCCGAGGCGCGCGAGGAAGCGCGTGCCGTGCTGCTCTCGCACGGCATGGATGAATCGGTGATCGACAAGGTCTGGTCCGAATTCCCGAGCGAGAGCTTCCTGCGCTACCGGCCGGCCCAGCTGGTCTGGCAGACCCTCGGCATCGCTGCCGCACCGGGCGGCCGGCCGCTGGCCCTGGTCCGCCCTCACCAGCGACCGGGCGCGCTCGAGGTCTTCGTCTATTGCCCGGATACCGACGGCCTGTTCGCCGCGGTCACCGCCACCCTCGACCGTCTCGGCCTCAACGTGGTGGAAGCGCGAGTGGTGACCTCGACCCGCGGCATGAGCCTTGACACCTTCCAGGTGCTGGACGCGGGCAGCGAGTTCATCTCGCCGGAACGCCGCGCCGCGACGGTGGCCGAATCGCTCTGCGAGACGCTGGCGAAGAGCCCGCTGCAGGTGAATGCGGTGCGCCGGGCCATCCCGCGCCAGCTCAAGCACTTCCGCGTGCCGCTGCGGGTCGAGTTCAATGACAACGATGCCGGTCGCACCGAGATGAGCCTGGTCTGCGCCGATCGTCCCGGCCTGCTGGCCCAGGTCTCGGCCGTCTTCCGTGAAGAAGGCCTGCGCGTGCACGATGCCCGCATCGCCACCTTCGGCGAGCGCGTCGAGGATTTCTTCCAGCTCTCGGACGAGCACGACAATCCGCTCTCGGAAGCCGCCCGCGACTCGCTCTGCGCCGCGCTGGCCGAGGTGGTGGACGAGGGGCGGAAGTAGTCGGCCGGGACCCGGGATTCAGGATTCGTGAGAGCCTCGCATCCCGCGCAGTAGGAGCCAGCTTGCTGGCGATCAGCCCATCCCGACACCGCTCGCCAGCAAGCTGGCTCCTACAATGTCCTTCTCCATCTTGGCGCGCATCCCGATTCCCCATCACCCAACAACCGGAGACCTACCCGTGACCCAGGCCGCCGAACTGCGACCGCTGATCGAGAGCGCCTTCGAGCGCCGTGCCGAACTGACCGCCGCCGAGATCGAGGGCTCGACGCGGCCGGCCGTGGAAACCGTGCTCTCGGCCCTGGAGGCCGGCGAGCTGCGCGTGGCCGAGCCGGCGGCCAAGGGTGGCTGGCAGGTCAATGAGTGGCTGAAGAAGGCGGTGCTGCTTTACTTCCGGGTCAATCCGATGGAGGTCATGGAGGCCAGCCCGGCCACCTTCTGGGACAAGGTGCCGCTGCGCTTTGCCGGCGGCGACGAGGCCGAGTTCCGCCGGGTCGGTGCGCGCGTGGTGCCCGGCGCCGTGGTCCGGCGCGGCGCCCATCTGGGCCGCGATGCGGTGCTGATGCCGAGCTTCGTCAATATCGGTGCGCACGTCGGCGCCGGCACCATGGTCGATACCTGGGCCACCGTCGGCTCCTGCGCCCAGGTCGGCGCGCACTGCCACATCTCCGGCGGAGCCGGTATCGGTGGCGTGCTGGAGCCGCTGCAGGCGAGCCCGACCATCATCGAGGACAACTGCTTCATCGGCGCCCGCTCCGAGGTTGTCGAGGGCGTGATCGTCGAGCGCGGCAGCGTGATCGGCATGGGCGTCTTCCTCGGTCAGAGCACGCGCATCTACGATCGCGCCACCGGCAGCATCAGCTATGGGCGCGTGCCTGCGGGCAGCGTGGTCGTGGCCGGCTCGCTGCCCTCCGAGGACGGGCGCTACAGCCTGTACTGCGCGGTGATCGTCAAGCGCGTCGACGAGCGCACCCGCAGCAAGACCTCGATCAACGAGCTGCTGCGTTCCTAGCTCCGTCCCTCCTCGCCGCCAGGCGGCGGGGCATCGCGCCTGGGCATGCGCTTCTCGACCTGCTTCAGGACCAGCAGGACGACCAGGGTCATCAGGGTGATCGAGGAGGCCAGTGCCGGGTAGCCCAGCCCGGTGCACAGACCGATGCTGGCGACCATCAGCAGTGAGGCCGCTGTGGTCACGCCGTGCACGGTGTCGCGCTCGCGGCTTGCGAAGATGCAGCCGGCGCCAATGAAGGACACGCCGGCCACCACCGCCTCGACCAGGCGCAGGGGGTCGAGGCTCATGATCTCGCGCGAACCCTGCGGCACGTCCACCGCCGACTCGGCGGCATTCGACACCATCAGCTGCACGCTGGAGACGAGGAACGCCGCAGCGCCGGCCACCAGCATATGAGTGCGAAAGCCGGCCGGGCGCGACTTCACTTCACGTTCCAACCCGATCACTCCGCCGAGCAGCATGGCGTAGCCGACCGTTGCTACAGCGCGGATCTCGCCATTGGTGAGCAGGAATTCCATCTCGACCTCCGCCGTCCGCGGCGAGTTCGCCCGGACCTTTCCTAACCAGCCGTTACCTTGCCATCCCGGAAGCCCGGGAGGGCGTGGTCGGAGCCCCGGGTTCAGTCGCGGCTCACCTCGATCCGCTCACCTTCGCGGCCCAGCGGCCGACCCCGACCGGTCGGCGCAGGCACCTTCGGAAAGGAGCGCGGGCCGATGCAGGCAGCAAGCGGCGGCAAGGCTGATGATTTGAATGATGCGCGGCGTGCGCTCGAGCACCTGTGCGTGACGTTGGCCCCGCGCGAGCTGGTGCTGGTCCAGGGCGTCGACCAGAGCCTTGAGGTCCAGGCCTTCGAGGATTGGCCGGATGCGGCCCGGGTCATGTCGGGTTCCAAGCCAGCGCGCCGCCCGGCGCCGGGTCTGCTGGTCCGGCTGGGCGGTGGCCAGAGCGCCGCGCTATGGGTCGGTACGAACGGCGTGGCGCAACGCTCGGCGTTGGACCCTGTCCTGCCTGCCCTGCTGCGGCGCGCTCTGGGCAGCGGGTCGTCCGAAGGAGTGCGCGATGCAATCCACGCCCTGCGGAATGCCCTCAATGGGGTGTCGATGAGCGCCGCGGCGCTGGCGACACGCGGGCTCGCCAGCGTCGAGGCCGAGCTGCTCGCGGATCTGCGGCGGTCGGTCGGCGATGGGCTGCGGGCCTTGTCCTGCCTAGCGGAACGGCTGCCTTCGACGCCTTGAGCCGTGTTCTGGCCGCGTCCCGCGGAACGGCGCCCGTAGTTCAGGCCGCGCGTTTGGCATGGAACGTGGATTTCCTCCCGCGATGTCGCTGTCGACAGACCCCAGAGAAACGCATCGAAGAAGGACTCCGAACATGATGATCCGTGAAGTGATGACCCGGGGCGTGCATACGCTCGAATACTCGGCGAGCCTGCGCGAGGCCGCCCGGCTGATGGCCGAGGAGGACATCGGCAGCGTGCCCGTTGTGCGCGACGAACAGCTGGTCGGCATGGTCACCGACCGCGACCTGGTGATCCGCGGCCTGGCCCGCAGCGTGGCCGAAGACGCTCCGCTGAGCACGGTGATGACGCCGGGCATCCGCTTCTGCTTCGACGATCAAAGCGTCGAGGAGGTCGCGTCGATCATGGCCGAGCTGGGCGTTCGCCGGCTGCCCGTGGTCGACCGGGAGAAGCGCCTGGTCGGTTTCATCTCGCTGGCCAACATCAATGGGGCCGAGAGCCTGCGCGCGCTCGACACGCTGCTCGACGGCGTTGCCACGCCGCATTGACCGGGAGGCCTGTATGCACGTACGTCACGTCTATTCCGCTTCCGATCTCGCCATGGCTGGCGCCTGCGTGGCCGCAGTCCGGCAGATGGGCATCACGGATGATCGCATCTCGGTCTTCGCCCGAGAGGGCGTCGAACTGGCCGAGATCCCAGCCGAGTGGAAGGCCGATGCGCCGACCGACTTCTGCCCCGGCATGCTGCGCGGCGCCGCCGGCGGGGGCGGTGCCGGCCTGCTCGCCGGCACCATCGCCATGGCCATTCCGGCCCTCGGTGTGACAGTGGGCGGGGCAGCCTTGCTCGGCCTTGCCGGGAGCATGATCGGCGCCTGGGCAGGCGCCCTGGTGGGTTCGGCGCTGCCCAGCGAGGTCGAGCGGCGTTACCGCGAGCGCATCGAGGCCGGCGAACTGCTGGTCGTGGTCGACGCCGAGGAGGAGCGCCTGCCTGAGCTCGACTCTCGGATGCTGCGCGCCGGTGCCATCCGCCTCGAGTTCGAGCAGGCGACCGTTCTGAGCTGAGCGTTCCCTCGGGAGATATTCGGATGAGGACCAAGAACTCCAGACCAAGCGGCGATTCCGGGCCGCAGCTCGCCGAGCAGGCCGCCGCGCGCCACCGTGCCCTGCAGGAAGAGGCCATGTCCCGAAACGGCACGGGCGGAAACGGTGCGGACAACGACGACAAGCCCGTCCAGGCCGGCTCGCGCACGCAGCCGGAGAATCCTCTGCCGGGCCAGCACCTGGACAAGCCCGGGTCCGAGGCCGAGCTGAAGCTCGCGCCGCGCTTCAAGGCTCCCGACTACCAAGGTAGCGGCAAGCTGGAGGGGCGCGTGGCCTTGATTACCGGTGGCGATTCGGGCATCGGTCGAGCGGTGGCCGTTCTGTACGCGCGCGAAGGCGCCGACGTGGCCGTGGTGTACCTCAATGAGCACGAGGATGCGCAGGAGACCGCCCGTCACGTGGCGAAGGAAGGCCGGCGCTGCCTGCTGATTCCGGGGGATGTCTCCTCGCGCGAGTTCTGTGATGAGGCCGTCGCCCGAGCCGTGGCCGAGTTCGGACGCATCGATGTGCTGGTCAACAACGCCGCCTTCCAGCAACACGTAGAGCGCATCGAGGACCTGTCGGACGCGCAGATCGAAGAGACCTTCCGTACCAACATCTTCGCCTACCTGTATTTCGCCCGGGCCTGCGTGCCGCACATGGGGGCGGGCAGCGCGATCGTGAACTGCGGTTCGGTCACCGGCCTCGACGGCAGCGGCGGACTGCTCGACTACTCCGCGACCAAGGGCGCGATCCACGCCCTGACCCGCTCGCTGGCCAAGCAGCTCCTGCCGCGGAGCATACGCGTCAACGCCGTCGCCCCCGGGCCGGTCTGGACGCCGCTCAATCCGGCCGACCGCGAGGCCGATGACGTTGCCGAATTCGGCGCCGACAGCGGCATGGGTCGCCCCGCCCAGCCGGAGGAGCTGTCCCCGGCCTTTGTCTTTCTCGCCGCACCCTGCTGTTCGAGCTATATCACCGGCATCGTGCTGCCGGTCACCGGCGAGCCGGACTGAGCGCCGCGCTGCTGACGCCGCCTCTGATTCCCCGGCGCGCCGGGTGCCGGCTCAGCTTTTACCTGCGACGATGACCGGGCGCTTCTGCCCATCCAGGGAGGCGTTCCGCCTCCCGCTTCGTCCTACGGTGGCCACGCTCCGCAGCAGGACGGAGCGCAGGCAGGCGGACCGGCTTCAGTGAACCCGGCTCGAGCCGAACCACAGCGGGTCGTGTCCGCTGTCGGGGTCGAGGTCCAGTGTGCCGCCCATGGCCATCTGCTCCGATACGCGGCGCACCTCGCGCGCGCTGTGCGCGTCGGGCACATCGATCTCGAGCATGCACTCGAGCAGGCCGACGGGCAGGGCCGGCGGAGCCGGCTGGCTTAGGTCGGCAACCGGCCGCGCGCCGTCTTCGTCGGCAATCAGGGACTGGGCGACGAGCGAGACACCGTCGATCCGGGCCAGTCGCTCGACAAGGCGCTGGGTGGTGCCGGGGTCGCTGACGAGGTGGAGCTGCAGGATGGGCATGGACGGACTCCAGTAGGCTATCCAGGGCCGCCGGGGCGCCTGGGCACTGTCAGGGCGGGCAGCTACAGCGCAGCATCTTCCGTGCCAGCACCCGGCCCTCCGGTCACCTGCCCGATCGACCACGGTGCCTTGCGCGACGCATGTCGGAAAGTCCTGCAACGGCGGGAAGATTTTTCCCGCGATCGCATCGCCCGCGATCAGCGTCCTCCGCCCGCGCCTCAGGTCGCCCGCGGGGCGATCGGGCGGAATGCCCGGGCCTGACTGCCACGTCGCACGACCCTCGTTCAGCCAGGCGCCGGTGTCTTGCGGGTCCTGTGGCGGCGAGCTTCGGGGCTGGCTACGCAGCATCCCGGCGCGTACGGACCGCATGCAGTACGGGCTTCTGGAATTCGCGGCGGACTCGCGGCCGCGATGACGCCCGGTCCGGATCGGGGGCGACCCGGCACCCTGCACGGGAACGTCCCGGCGCAGCTGGTACGGCGAAAGTACAGGTTCATGAATCCATCCGCACTTAACAAAGCGTTGGAGCATGTGTTGGTATGGAAGCTGCAATCCGCTCCCTGCCCGGATGACCGGGTGCGCCTATCGGAGCAAGACATGACCAGCAAGAAGCAAGGCGGCCCTTCCCAGGCCGAGCGGAAACAGAGCCCGCAGCGTCACGAGGGTTCCAGCAGCCAGCTGCAGCAGCGTCAGCGCGAGGCCGGCCAGCCGCAGGACAAGGCGCGCGATGAAGAACGCGTCCAGCAGCGCGGTCGTTCGACCGAGCAGCGCTGAGTCCTTGCCCGGCGGGCGGCGCAGCCGCCGCCCGCCAATCGAGCTCTATTTTGCATCGTTTGCAGCGCGGCGCCTTTCAAGGCTGCGCACTGATCGGAGTTGCCAACATGAGTCATCGAAACGACACCCTGCAGTACCGCTACCCGCCGGTTCGCCAGGAGGGCCAGGGTTCGGGCCCTGTGACCTGCGGCGAATACCAGGACTACGCTCACGACTATCACGAAGCCGCCGGACAGGACTGGTCGAACGGCCGCGACCAGGGGCCGTACCGGACCGTGCCGATCCAGGGCCGCTATCGGGTCGAGGAGACCTCCCCTGGCGGATACGGACGGGCCGCCAATGCACAGCAGGAGTTCGGTCCCGAGGCGTATCGCCGGGAAGGTGGGCGTGGCGGCTGGCAGTCGGCCTACCCGTATGGCGGTGGGTCGCGTCGAGGAGCGCAGCCGGGCCGCGGGCCGTCCCGGGACGATCCCACCCAATCCTGGCGCGGGCCGGACCCCTATGGCTATCCGGGCACCCAGGTGCTGGGCGATGCCGCCAACGAGCAGGGTATCGATGAGGGTGAGCCGTATCGCTACGCAGCGCACCGCCTGCGTGAGCACCGACCGGATGCCATGCCGGCGGGCTACGCCGGTGCCCGACAGGGCGAGTTCTCGGGCGGCGGCAATCGCTACGGCGACCCCGTGGCCTCCCAATTGCCCTACGCGTGGAACCAGGGGCCGCGGCGAGCGGCCATCCCGGCCTACCAGTCCGATCATTTCGGTTTCACCGGCCGGGCACCGAAAGGCTATGAGCGCTCGGACGAGCGAATCCGTGAGGATCTCTGCGAGCGCCTCACCGAGGCCGCAGACATCGATCCCAGCGAGGTCAGCATCGAGGTGAGCGGGGGGCGGGTGACCCTGTCCGGTGAGGTCGAGGCGCGCTGGATGCGGCACCAGATCGAGAATCTGGCCGATGCCTGCCCGGGCGTGCGCGATATCGACAACCGGCTGACCGTGGCCTCGGTCCGCTCCCGCCAGCAGGGCCAGGGCGGCGCGTCCAACGGAAACGGCTCACTGGGCAATGCTCAGCGCCAGGGCGCCCAGGCCGGCGAGACGCAGCGCAAGAAGCAGTAGTCTCGGCAAAGCCCGCGCCGACCCGCCCGCCCCGGTGACGGGGCGGGCGGCCTTGCGTCCGGACTCATGCCGGGTCGACGCCGCGGTGCAGGCGGTTGTAGATGGTTTTGACGCTGACACCCAGGGCCCGCGCGGTGCGCGTCTTGTCATGGTTGTAGAAGGCCAGCGTCTTGCTCAGCAGCCGGCGCTCGACTTCCTCGAAGCTCATGCCCACGGTCACCGTGAAGCTGCCGGCGGTCTCCGGCATCGCCTGGCCCCAGCGCACGTCCCGCAGGGGCTCCCGGATGCTGTCGCCGCGGGCGCTGATATAGGCCCGGCCGACCACGTTGCGGAGCTCGCGCACATTGCCGGGCCACGGATAGCGCTGCAGCTGCTGCAGGGCGGTCGGCGTGAACTGCTTGCGGGTGCCGTGCCGCTCGTTGAGCCGGGCCAGGAACAGCCAGGCCAGCGGCGCGATGTCCTCGGGCCGCTCGCGCAGCGGCGGGATCGGCAGCGGAAACTCGCCGAGCCGGTAGTAGACGTCGTTGCGGAAGCTGCCGTCGGCCACCGCCTCGCGGGTGGGACGGTTGGTGGCGGCGACGATGCGCGTGTCTACGGCGATCTCGCTGTCGCCGCCCAGCCGACGCACCGCACGCTCCTCGAGCACGCGCAGCAGGTGGGCCTGCAGGTGGGTCGGCATCTCGGTGATCTCGTCGAGGAACAGAGTCCCGCCAGCTGCCTGCTCGAAGTAGCCGACGTGGCGGCCGGTGGCGCCGGTGAAACTGCCGCGCTCGTGGCCGAACAACTGGCTGCCGAGCAGCTCGGCCGAGACCGCGCCGCAGTTCACCGCGACGAACGGCCCGGGGCGGCCGCTGGCCTGGTGGATGGCGCGGGCGACCAGCTCCTTGCCGACCCCGCTCTCGCCCTGGATCAGCACGCTGGCATCGGTCGGGCCGACCAGGCGGATCTGCCGAAGCAGCTCGGCCAGCGCCGATGACTTGCCGACCAGGCCGAAGCGTTCCCGCTCGGCGTCCTCGTCGCGACCGCGCGCCTGCGCCACCGAGCGGAGCAGGGCGGTGTACTGCGCGGGCTCGATCGGCTTCACCAGATAGTCGGCGCAGGGCGAGCGCACCGCCTGCACCGCCGTCTCGATCGAGGGTGAGCCGGTCACCACCACCACACGGGTATCAGCCTCCTCCAACCGGCGCAGAAGGTCCATGCCGCTGCCGTCGGGCAGTCCAAGATCGACCAGGGCGAGATCAAAGGTCTGCTCGTCGAGCCGGCGGCGGGCCTGCTCCAGGTCCGCTGCAAGGATCGCCTCGAAGCCCTCGGCGCGGGCAATGCAGGCGGCGGATCGGGCGAAGCCGGCGTCGTCGTCGACGATCAGCAGTGTGGGGGCAACAGGCATGGCGCGAGGCATCCGTGAAACGATGCGCCGATCCTGCATCAGCCCGAAGTGCGGGTCGTGAATCTCTCCTGTCCGCGGCTCAGGAAGGAAAAAATTTCCCACTGAGCATGCAGTTTGCCCGCCCGCTCAGCTGCCCAGGCGGGCGTCCATCCACAGCGCCAGGTCACGGATCTCTTCGGCACACACCGCATGCTGCATCGGATACTCGTGCCATTCCACCTGGACGCCCAGCTGCCGCAGCCGCTGCGCGGACAGCGTCCCGGCCTGGTGCGGGACTACCGGATCGAGGCTGCCATGGGCCATGAACACCGGCGTCGCGCGACCGGCATCGGTGCTCTCGGCGGCGGTGGATTCGGCGAGCGGAAGATAGGTCGACAGGGCGATCATGCCCAGCAGGGGCTCCTGGCGGCGTAGCCCGGTGGCCAGGGTGATCGCGCCACCCTGTGAGAAGCCAGCCAGCAGGATGCGCTCGGGCGGCGTGCCGCGTTCGACCTCGCGTGCGATCAGGGTCTCGACGGCCCCGATCGATGCGCGCACCCCGGGCTCGTCCTCGCGGCGCTGGGTGAAGTCCATGCCGAGGATGTCGTACCAGGCGCGCATGTGCATGCCGCCGTTGAGGGTGACCGGCATCACCGGCGCATGCGGAAAGACGAATCGGATCCCCGGCCAGTGCGGGCGCACCAGCTCGGGCACGATCGGGGCGAAGTCGTGGCCATCGGCGCCGAGTCCATGCAGCCAGATGATGCTGTAGCGGGTCTCGGGGCGGGTGCAGGTTTCGATGGTCTCGAGCATGGGCGGGCTTCCGGCGAAACGCCGTAGTGTGCGGCGACACGGCTTCACGCGCCAGCGCGTACGGCGCACAATGCCCGGATGACCCTGGCCCGTTTTCCTGCCTGGCGTCTCGACGACGAGGCGCCGGCATCGCTGATCCGCCAGCAGGGATTCGCCCTGCTCGGCCCCGACGCCACCCGCCGACTGTGCGGCGAGCCGCTGCCCGCGCTGGATACCCTGCCGGCCTTCTGGGGCGACCTGCCGCTGGACGAGCACCTGCGCGATGGTGGCCGCTACCGGCATCGTCGCCACGCCTCGCTGGTGATCCGCCCGCCGGCGATCGAGATCGCTCCGCGCCGGCCGCACTGGCAGCCGCTTGACTACAACGCCCTGCACGGCGGCTTCGAGCGCTGGTTCGCGCCCTGCACCGATCCCTTCCTGGCCGCGCCGGCGCTGCGCTCGCTTCTGCGCGGTCTCGCCGCCACTTTCGCCGAGGTCGCCGGGCATCCGGTTCCCTTTGTCGAGATGCACCAGTTCCGCATCACCACCGCCGACGGCATCGGCCGTCCCACCCCCGAGGGCGCCCACCGCGACGGCGTCGATTTCGTCGCCGTGCTGCTGGTCGACCGGCAGGCGGTGCGCGGCGGTGAGACCCGCGTCTTCCAGGCTGAGGGCATGGCAGGCATTCGTTTCACCATGGAGCAGCCGTGGACCGCCTTGCTACTCGACGACGCACGGGTCATCCACGAGACCACGCCTCTGCAGCCCGATGATGCTGCAGGCTGGCGCGACACCCTGGTCCTGACCTTCCGCCGAGACGGATTTCTCGATCCGAGCTAAAGGCGGAACGATCGGCGTCCTGCCTGGATCGAAGGGGGGCGCCGTCCTCGGCGTTCCGTTCGGTCAGTCGGGCGCAGAACGGGGTGGGTCCGCGCAATGCTCAGGATCACGCGGAGCCCGCAGGCTGTGCGCACTCAGGTGCATGGTCCTGGCCTGGCGCAGCACCGGATCCAGATTGGAGGCCAGCAGGACCTGCTCCAGCCGCTCCCGGCGTTCGGCATCGACGCGCGGCGACAGGTAGAGCCAGACGGCGACGGTCTGCAGGCTGCGTAGCGTGCTCAGGACCTCCGGCCCTGCGCCCAGCCGGTAGAGATGGAAGAGCAGGGTCTCCTTGATGCCGGCGACGGCATCCAGCTCTCCGTCCAGATAGGCCCGGATCAGGGATTGGTAGTCGTCGAACTCGACAATCTTCGCCTCGAGTCCGGCCAGCGCGCTGCGTCGGGAGTTGTGGGTGATGACATGACCGATCCGCTGCGTTGGCGCCGCGTCGTCCGCCGCCCCCTGGATGCGTCCGATCACCACTTCCTCGAGCGCCAGGACCGGGGCGATGCGGACCAGGTGTTTCTCATACCAGGGGTTGATCTCGTTGATGTCGCCCTCGAGCCGGCCGTCCAGCAGGGCCGGCCGCTCCGATTCGTAGTCGACGTAGACGAACTCGACCCGGACGCCGCTCTCCCGCGACAGTGCGCGCAGCACATCGATGCCGATGCCGGCCGGCTGGCAGTCCTGATCGAAGTAGGTCCAGGGCGCGGCCGTACCAAGCAGCAGGCGCAGCGGCGCCGGAGAAGCGGGACAGGCCTGCAGCGGCACAGCGACCAGGAGCATGGCCCCCAGCCAGCGCGGAAACCTCACCGGAAAACCACCGTGCGTTGCCCGTTGAGCAGGATGCGATGCTCCACGTGGCGGCGCACCGCGCGCGAAAGCACCAGCGACTCGACGTCGCTGCCGACGCGGATCAGCTCCTTCGGGCTCATGGCATGGTCGACCCGGGCCACGTCCTGCTCGATGATCGGCCCCTCGTCGAGATCCGGAGTCACGTAGTGGGCGGTGGCGCCGATGATCTTGACCCCGCGCTCGTGGGCCTGGTGGTACGGGCGCGCGCCCTTGAAGCTCGGCAGGAAGCTGTGGTGGATGTTGATTGCCCGGCCGGCCAGCGCGGCGCACAGTCCCGGTGAGAGGATCTGCATGTAGCGGGCCAGCACGACGAGATCGATGCCTTCACGCTCGACCAGGTCGAGCAGGGCGGCCTCCTGCCGCTCCCGGCTGGCAGCGTCGACAGGAAGGAAGTGGAAGGGCACGCCGTAGCTGGATGCCAGCTGTTCGAAGTCGCGGTGGTTGCCGGCCACTGCCACCACGTCCGCCGCCAGCTGACCGCTGCCGACGCGGAAGAGCAGGTCATTCAGGCAGTGCCCCTGCCGGCTGACAAGCACGAGGATCCGCGCCCTCCTGCCGCAGTCATGGAGCTGCCAGTCCATCCCGAAGTCGCTGCCCACCGCGGCCATGGCCGAGCGCAGGTCCTCGACCGCAGCGTCTTCGGGCAGGTCGAAGTGGACGCGCAGGAAGAACCGGCCGGCCTCCGCGTCGCCGTACTGCTGCGCATCAAGAATATTGCAGCCACGCTCGTATAGCAGGCCGCTGATCCTGTAGACGATTCCGGGCCGGTCGGGGCAGGAAAGGATGAGGACGTGATCTGGGCGCGGCATGGAGGCTGGCGGCGGTGGGCAGTGCCAGTGTAGGCCAAACGCGGTGCTCAGCGGAGACCTTGGATGGGCCGCCTTCGCTCGCGTCGCGACCTGTGTTGGGCGGGCCCGCCATGGGCACCGGCCTCTGTCGGCGAGCGGCCGGGCGGAGGTGTTCATCGGTGCGGCGGGGCGGAGATCGGAACCACGGGAATCCGCCGGGTAACCGGTTCGCATCTTCCCGGCCCAGGTCTGCTGCTTCGGGAGCCGGGCCGGGCGCCGCGGTGGCCGATCACGCGGGCTTCGGCAGCGCCGGTTACCGGATCCGTGATGGGTTCGACGCTCGCCCCACGCAACCTGCACGCAGCCGGCAGCGCCGCGTGATACAACAGAGGCAACGCATTGCGTGGCGTGGGCAGGAGATGATGGCCAGTCCCAAGGGCAGTGTCCGATCCAGCGGCCCGGCCCCTGCCGAGGGGGCGGGGCAGAGCGCTGGCGGCCTCGAACTGGTCCGGGCGGAGACCCCGGAGCGGCTCGCTGCTGCCCTGGTCGAGGGACTCAAGGCTGAAGGGATCGCCCGTGAGGCCCTTGTCCTGTGGTCGCTGACCTGGCCTGGCGAGCGCCAGAGCTGGCCGCAGCAGGCCATTCCCGCCGAACGCCTCAAGCTGGCGCAGCGGGCCTTCCTCGCCGACGACGGCCGGGCAGGGCAGGACAGCGGCGCCTGGTCTGCGCGCGTCCTGTCGCGCTGTGCGCAGGGCACCGCGGCCGTTCTGCTGATGCGCCCGGTCGACGAGGCCGCAGACGCGGCGGACGACTCGCCGCTGCTCCAGGTCGCCCGCATCCGCTGGGCCGAGATGCTCGAGCGCGCCCGCCTTACCGACAGCGTGCAGCGCCTCGAACAGGCCGACCGGGTGCAGCGCGCCCTGTTCGCCATCGCCGACATGGCCGCCTCCGATCTCGACATGGGCGAGATGCTGGGCAAGCTGCATCGCACCGTCGCCGGCCTCATGTACGCGGAGAATTTCTTCATCGCGCTGTACGACAAGCAGCGTGACGCGATCCGCTTCATCTACTACGCCGACGTCGCCGACCCCGATCAGGTCGACCCAAGCCGCTGGGTGCCGCTGTCGGACTTCGAGCGCGCCCTGACCTGGTACCTGATCCGCGACGGCCGACCTCTGATGGGCCCCTCGCACGTGCTGCGGCGGCAGGTGTCCGGGCCGCTGCGGCTGGTGGGCAGCGACAGCGCCGACTGGCTGGGCGTGCCGATGCTGGACGGCAACGACGTGCGCGGTGTGCTGGTGGTCCAGAACTATGAACAGGAAGGCTGTTTTACCCTGGCCGACCAGGCCTTGCTGAGCTTCGTCGGCAGCCACATCCTCACCGCCTTGGAGCGCAAGCAGGGCCAGGAGGAAATGGAGCGTCGGGTTGCCGAGCGCACCTCCGAGCTTGCCCGGGAGGTCGAGGAAAGGCAGCGTGGCGAGCGGCTGCAGCAGGCGCTTTTCCGGATCGCGGCGCTGGCCCGCAGCGAGGCCTCTCCCGAGGATGTCTACCGCAGCCTGCACGAGATCGTCGATGGCCTGATCAGCGCCCGCAACTTCTACATCGCCCTGCTGACCGATGACGGACAGCGGATCACGTTCCCGTACTTCGCCGACGAGGCCGAGTCCAAGCCGCCCGAGCGGCAGCTGGGCAACGGCCTGACCGAGTATCTGCTTCGCTACGGCGAGCCGATGCTGCTCGATGGCACGCAGCAGACCTCGCTGGAGCACGACGGCGCATTCCGCGGTGCGGGCGTGCCCTCCCACTCCTGGTTGGGCGTGCCGCTGCGGGATGGCGAGCGCGTGTTCGGTGCAGTGGTCGTGCAAAGCTATCGGAGCGACGTGCTCTACGGCGAGCGTGAGCGCGACCTGCTGGTCTTCGTCGCCGACCAGATCGCGCTCACGATCACCCGGCAGAGGGCCTCCGAGGCGCTGCGCCAGGCCCATGCCGAGCTGGAACACCGGGTCGAGGAGCGCACGCGCGAGCTGCGCCAGCAGATCGCCGAACGCGAGAAGATCGAGCTCCGGCTCAAGCACGAGGTCATGCACGACGCCCTGACCGGCTTGCCCAACCGCGGCTACATGCGCGACCGGCTGGAGCGGGTGATCTCGCGCTGCCGCCGCGATCCCCGCCGGCAGTACGCCGTGCTTTACGCCGACGTCGACCGCTTCAAGATCATCAACGACAGCCTTGGTCACCTGGCCGGTGACGAGGTGCTCAAGCAGGTCGCCAACCGGTTGCTGGGCTGTGTCCGCGAGCCTGACGTGGTGGCGCGTCTGAGCGGTGACGAATTTGCCATCCTGCTTGAGGACATCCCGGGCCCGGAAACCGCCGTGCGCGTGGCCACACGCATCATCGAGTCGATGTCGCGATCCCTGCAGGTGCTCGACAAGGAGATCAACACCTCGACCAGCGTCGGCGTGGCGATCGGCGACGCCCGCTACCGGCGCGCGGATGAGGTCCTGCGCGACGCCGACGACGCCATGTACCGGGCCAAGCGTGGCGGGCGTCATCGCTTCGAGATCTTCGACCCGGCGACCAACCAGCGCGCGCTCGATGTGCTCCAGCTGGAGGTCGATCTGCGCCGGGGCCTCGAGGCGCGAGCTTTCCATCCGCACTTCCAGCCGATCATGCGCCTGGTGGACCGGCGTGTAGTGGGGTACGAGGCGCTGATCCGCTGGCAGCATCCCGAGCGTGGGGTGCTTGCTCCGGCGGCGTTCCTGCCGGTGGCCGAGGAAAGCGGGCACATCGAGGCGATCGATTGGCAGATGTTCGAGCACACGTGCCGTAAGGCCCGTGACCTGCCCAGGGAGCAATACGTCTGTCTCAATGTCGCGCCGCGCTTCCTGCGCCAGCGCGATTTTTCAGAACGCCTCCTGGCCCTGGTGGCCGAGCACGGCCTCGAACCTTCGCAGGTCCGCATCGAGATCACCGAAGGCGCGATGCTGGAGGATCCGGACAAGGTGCGCGAGGCGCTCGAGGTGCTGCGTGACGCGGGGCTGCATGCCGCGGTGGACGACTTCGGCTCCGGCTATTCCTCGCTCAGCCGCATCCACTACTTCCCGCTGCGCATGATCAAGATCGACCGCAGTTTCGTCGCCGATCTCGGCAGTGCCCACGAGGCCGGCAGCCGCGCGGTGATCCGCGCGATCCTCACCCTGGCCCACTCGCTGGGTATGGAAGTCGTTGCCGAGGGCATCGAGACCGAGCAGCAGTGCGAGGCGCTGATCGCCATGGGCTGCGGCCTCGGACAGGGCTACCTGCTCGGACGCCCCGCCGCGCCGCCCTGAGCCCGGCGCCAAGCTTTTCGCCGACGCGCCCTCGACTGTGACCAGCGTCACGAAACGTTGAGCTTTCGTTCAGGCAGGAGTAGGGTCGATGTCACCGGCCCGTGACGGGTGCGGGCCAGGAGGGCCCGGCGCGCGTGACCTGGGGCCATCCTGTCCAGAGCGGCGGTCGTTGCCGGATGCGCTACCGCCGTCACCGGGGAGAGCCGCCACATGCAACGAATCCATCCGCTACTTGCCGGCCTGTTGGCCATGGGCATCGCCAGCGCCTCCAGCGCGGCGCCGCAGGGAGAGCAGTGCGCTCTCCCGCAGGTGGGCAAGGCCATGCAGGGCTATGCGCTGCCCGCGGCCAAGACCCTGCCCGAACACCTCGAAACGATGCAGGCCCTGCACGGCTGGCTGTCGGGCGAGGCGCCCCTGATCCAGGCGGAGAAGGTGATCGAGGCGCCGCTGGATCGCCACGATCGGGCGCGCCTGGGGCTGGAGGACTGCGTGGACTGCGGGCCTCTGGAGGCCGCCGAGCGTCGGCTGCTGGTCGGCATCGGCAAGCCGGTCGGCTTTGCGCTTGATCGCGCCGCACTGCAGTCCAAGCGCGGTCCGACGTCCGGCAGCCTGCGGCGGCACGCCGACGGCGGCTTCACCTGGACGCTTTCACTGCGCTCACCCGGTGCCGCCGGCCTGCGCGTCGGCCTTGGCGGACTCGACCTGCCGGCCAACGCGGCGCTGTACGTGTACAACGACCGCGGCGAGGCATTCGGTCCCTACATCGGCCGTGGGGTCGAGGCCAGCGGGGAACTGGTCACCAACATGGTCAGCGGCGACCTGGTCCATCTGCAGCTGCAGGTGAGCGGTCCCTTGCAGAAGGGCGAGACGCTCGGCTTCAGGGTGGAGGAGCTCGGACACATCAGCGCCCGCTTCGATCTTGCACGACGGCTTGATGCCTCGTTCTCCCAGGACAAGCTGCACTGCACCTCGGGCCGCGTCAATGCCGACTGCGTCGAGAACGCCGAATGCGCGAACTCCGGTGATTTCGCGCCGCTGGAAGACGTGCAGAAGGCGATCGGGGCCATGCTCTACCGCTCCGGCGGCGGCTACTACATCTGTACCGGCGGACTGATCGCCAATGCTGCCGGGGACCCCCTGTTCCTCACTGCCAACCATTGCCTGAGCAAGGGCAACGAGGCGAAAAGCCTCGAGGTCTACTGGAATCACACCGTGCCCTGCGGCACCCGCGACTGCGCGGCCGCCTGGGAAGTACAGGGGCGGGCAAGCGAAGTGGGCTCGAGCCTGCTGGCGAGCAACCGCAGCAGCGACTACACCCTGCTCCGGCTCAGTTCGACCCTGCCTTCCGGCGCCTATGCCCTGGGCTGGAACAGCACCCCGATCGCCAACGCCGGCGGTCTTCCCCTTTATCGCGTCAGCCATCCGAGCGGCGCGCCGCAGGCCTACAGCACGCAGGTGGTCTACACCGGCGGCGGCACCTGCAACTCCCTGTCGCGCGGCAACTTCATCTACAGCACCGATACCTTCGGTTCCACCGAAGGGGGCAGTTCGGGCTCGCCGGTGCTGAATGCCGCCGGGGAAATCGTCGGTCAGCTTTACGGCGCCTGCGGTAGCAACCTCAACGACGTCTGCGACGCGCAGAACAACCGCACCGTGGACGGCGCGTTTGCCGCCTACTTCCCGGCCGTGGAGTCGTTCCTCACGTCCGGCGGAGGCGGCGGTGGTGGAGGCGGTGGCGGCGGGGAGTTCACGCTCAGCGCCAGCGGCTTCAAGATCAAGGGCCAGTGGGCCGCGGATCTCAGCTGGTCGGGCAGCAGTGCTGCGGACATCGACATCTATCGCAATGACTCGCGCATCGCTACGGTGCCGAACAGCGGTGGCTACCGGGACGAGACCTCGTTCCGCGGCGGTGGTTCGCTGACCTACAAGGTGTGCGAAGCGGGCACATCGACCTGCACAGCCCCGGTTACGGTCAGCTTCTGACGCGCTTCACCGACCAGGGGTCGTGTGCAAGAAGGCCGCCTCGGGGCGGCCTTCTTGTATCCGCAGGAAGGCGCTTCGGCGCGAGAGAGCCGGCGCGGCGCTAGCGGTTGGAAAGCGCTGTGCTGCCCGCCTGCAGCTCCACCGGCAGCTCGATCTCGTTGCCTTGGCGCCAGATGCGCAGGGTCACGGTGCTGCCGATCTCGTGCTCGTCCAAGGAAGCAAACAGTTCATCAAGGGAGTCGACCTCGCGACCGTTGACGGCAAGGATGGCGTCGCCGATGTCCAACCCACCGTCGCGGCGCATCAGCGCTCCACGCAGGCCGGCGCGGGCGGCGGCGGAGTCGGGCTGAACGCCGAGCACGAACACGCCCCTGACCCCGGTCTCGCGGCTGAGCCGGTCGTTCAGTCCGGCGTGCACCTCGATGCCGAGCACCGGGCGCAGATAGCGGCCGCTGCTGATCAGCTGCGGCACCACGCGGTTCACGGTGTCGACCGGCACCGCGAAGCCGATGCCGGCGGAGGCCCCCGAGGGGCTGAAGATCGCGGTGTTGATGCCGATCAGGCGGCCGGCGGAGTCGAGCAGCGGGCCGCCCGAGTTGCCGGGGTTGATGGCGGCGTCGGTCTGGATCAGGTGCTCGATGCTGCGGCCGTTCTCGGCCGGCAATGAACGGTCGAGGGCGGAGACGATGCCGGTAGTCAGGGTCCAGTCCAGCCCGAACGGATTGCCGATGGCGAACACTTTCTGCCCGACGCGCAGGTCGGCGCTGCTGCCGACCGGCACCGGTGGCGGCGGCTCGAAGCCCACTCCGATGCGCAGCACCGCGATATCGTGATCGGGGCTGGCGCCGACCAGGGCGGCGCGGTAGTCGCGGCCATTCGAGAGCCGCACGGTGGCCTCGCTGGCGCCGTCGATGACGTGCCAGTTGGTGACCACATGGCCACGCTCGTCCCAGACGAAGCCCGAGCCATTGCCGCGGGGCACCGACATCACGTTGCGCGTCCAGTAGTCGCGCACGTTCTGACGGGTGCTGATGAAGACCACCGAGTCCTTGGCCGCCTCGAACAGGGCAATCGTCGACTGCTCGTCGGCGGCCAGATCGCCGCGTGGGCTGACCGTGCGCGGCGTGGCCTCGGGGCGCGGTGCGACGGCCGGCCAGAGCAGGGTCAGCAGCCAGGCTCCGACCAGGGCCCAGAACACCCAGATGATTGCGCGCGGCACGCTGTTGCCCATGGCTGTCTCCTTGCGATTCAACTCCCGAAATGGCCGTTATGCGGCACACTTCAAGCTTCGGACAGCCTGACACGAAGGCTGTGTTCAGTTGGCGAGGAGTTGCCATGACCGGCGTCGCATTCAAGCAGGTTGATGTGTTTACCCGGGTGCCCATGCGCGGCAACCCGGTGGCCGTGGTGCTGGACGCCCGCGGTCTCGATGGCGAGGCGATGCAGCGCATCGCGGCCTGGACCAATCTTTCCGAGACCACCTTCGTGCTGCCTCCCGAGTCGGCCGAGGCCAGCTACCGCGTGCGCATCTTCACCCCGATGCAGGAACTGCCCTTCGCCGGCCATCCCAGCGTGGGCACGGCCCACGCGCTGCTCGAGGCCGGACTGCTGCATCCCGATTCGCAGGGCGGTCTGGTGCAGGAGTGCGCGGCCGGTCTGCTGCCGGTGCAGGTCCGGGGTGAGGGCGCAGACCGCCTGGTCCGGGTGCGTGCGCCCGCTGCGCGGGCTATCGAATCGCAGCCCAACTGGCAGCCCTTGATCGACCACGCCCTCGGCGACCTGCCGCGCGGGGCGCTGCAGCCTGCGCTCTACGACAACGGCCCCCGCTGGTGGCTGGTGGAGCTGTGTGATGAGGAGGCGCTGCGCGGCCGGAAGCCGGATCTGGCCGGTGTCGCCGCACTCTGCCGGAGCAGCTCGGCGGTGGGTCTCGCGGTGTTCGCAGCCGCCCGCAGCGATGACTTCCAGCGTGTCGTGCGTGCCTTCTGTCCGGCCGACGGCATTCCCGAGGACCCGGTTACCGGCAGCGCCAATGCCGCCATCGCCGCCTACCTCGTCGACAGCGGCCAGCTCCGCGCCGGCGATCGCTACATCTCCAGCCAGGGACGCGAACTGGACCGCGACGGCCTCGTCCATGTCGCCATCGAGCCGGATGGCGTCTGGATCGGCGGGCACTCGGTTACCGTCATCGACGGGCGCTTCTCCGCCGGCTGAGCGCCGCGGTCGGGGGAGGGGACGCTCCGGGCGCGAAGTGCGCATTCGCCCCGGTGCATCAAATGGGCTGATGTTCTGTGGGAGTGCCCTTGGGCGCGACCGGGGCGATCCGCTCTGGCCGCGGTCTGAGGTGAATCCGTAGCGCCGCGGTCGCGCCCAAGGGCGTTCCCACAGTCGGGCTTCGTTGGGCGTCAGCGAGCCCCATAGGGTATGACCGGTGCGGCCAGCCGCACCCTATGAATGTCTGCTTCGCGCCCAACGCACGCCTTAGCGTTCCGCCTCCCGTGAAACCGCTCGCGACTACGCCTGCTGCCGTACGCCTTCGCCGCCGCTGCGCCGTGCGAAGAAGGCGGCGACCAGGCTGACCGCGACGCCGATGACGAAGACGGTGGCAAACATCACGGCGGCCTGAAGCGGGCGGTTGAAGAACAGGGACTTCATCGATTCGATCTCGGCGACCCGACGGGCCGATTCGGCGGCATCGAGACCGGGGTCGCGGGCCTGGGCGAGGTAGAACTCGATCAGGGCTTCGGGCAGGGCGTCACCGGCCAGTGCGTAGAAACCCCAGGTGGCAAGACCGAAAATCAGCCCGGCGACGGCCGAGACGCCCACGCCGACCCCGAGCAACCGGCCGTAGCCCAGGGGGCCTCGACGTTGCTGTTCGTGGCGCATGGCGAACCAGGTGGCGGTCATGCACAGCACCATGCTGGTGTAGCCGATGACCTCGCCGACCCTCATCCATTCCGGACGCAGGCCGAAGATCAGGTAGGGACCGAACATCGGCAGGCAGAGCAGGCCGCCTGCGATCAGCCCGTAGCGGATGGTGGGATGCATGGGTATCTCCGGAAAGTCTGGGGGCCCTGAATCTAGTCTCCGGCGCCGCCCGAGCCCATCGCCCGAACGGGTGAGAAACGGATGAGGTCCTCTGCAAGCCTTTGAATCAACCGGGCAGATCGGGCGGCTCGGCGGGCAGACCCCGCTGGCGCGCAACGGCCAGTGCCTCGGTGCGGCGACCCACCCCCAGCTTGGCGTAGAGATTGCCCAGGTGGGTCTTGACGGTGTTCTCCGAAAGATTCAGCTCGCGTGCGATCTGCTTGTTGCTCAGTCCGCGGCAGAGCTTGCCCAGCACCTCCTGCTCGCGCGGGCTGAGCTCGGGAAGCCTGTCGGGTTCAGCTGCGGCCGCACCGGTGACTCCAGAGGTACCTGTCGCGGCAGCATTCGGGGGGCGGGGTCGGGCATGCCGGCTGATCGCCACGCCGACCAGCACTGCAACCACGGCGATCGCCGCACCGATCAGCTCACGACCCCAGTCGAGGGCAATGGGCGCAAGGCTGATCAGCTGGAGGCAAAGCAGCACCGCGCCGGCAAGCGCGCCATAGCCAAGGGTATGCAGGAACGTCGATCTCGACATGGGACGAGCTTACCGCGGCTGTCGGTATTGCCGGCCGAGCGCAGGCTCCGCGCGGCTACTGCTCGCTCTCGCTCGGCCGCGGTCTGGAAGCGGAGGAGGCCGCCGGCTGGGGGGCGGCCTGCGATGAATATGGCGAGGTACCGGTGGAACGGGCGACGCTCATCTTGTCCAACTCGCCCTGCAGGCGATCAAGTCGCTGCTCGGCGAGCCGGCCGCCAAGCATATGGGCAAGCTTGCGGGCGTCGCCGCGGTCGCTGAAGGCGACCTTGAGCCTCAGCCTGCCGCCTTCGGTGCTCGGAATGTCGGCCACCGCGGTGAGGTCGGAGACACGGATCTCGATGCGCGGCGACAGCCAGAGGAAGCCCGCCCGGTACTGCGCCGCCACCAGGGTATCGAGCGGTACCAGCGTCGTCTTCATGCCGGTACGCAGCACGCCGAGCACGGCGTCGCGGGTCTGGTACTGCAGCAGCAGACCGTCGGCATCCAGACGAAGGATGCCCTGGATCTCGCCGAATCCGCCGAATGCGTCACAGGAGAAGGGCACCGAATCCATGCCGGGAGGTTGCGGTGGGGGAGGGGGCACAAGCATAGCAGCGGCGTTTCCGGGGCAAGAACCGTGAGCCTTCGACGCGTCCGCCGCGGGAGCGTGACGCGTGGAGATTTCCGGTCGACGCGCAAGAAGGGCGGGAAGAAGACATTCATAGGGTGCGGCTGGCCGCACCGGGCGTACCGTCCGAACGCCCATGTCGGTGCGCCAAGACGCGCGCTATAGGCCTGCGCCGACCCCCAACGGTGCCGGACTGTGGGAGCGCCCTTGGGCGCGACCGCGGCGTATCGGATTCACCACACACCGCGGCCAGAGCGGAACTCCGCGGTCGCGCCCAAGGGCACTCCCACAGAACATCGGCCCAATTGATGCACCGGGGCGAATGCGCCCTTCGCGCCCGATTGTTCCGTTGCACATAGACCCCGGCCGGAGCCGGCGCATCCGGCCAACCATACGACTCCCGCCCGCGACGCTCAGCCGGCCGGTTCGATCCGCGTGCCGAGGATCACCTCGCGCTGGCGCAGCGCCTGAAGGAGGCGGCTACCGTTTTCGATGAATCCAGGCAGGCTCGCGGCGTCGACGCCGGCCGCCACGCCGAGCGCCTGCAGCAGCTGTCGGCCACTGGCGCCCTGCTCGTTGCTGCCCACCGCCTGCAGCAGGTGGTAGCCCAACGGGTCAAGCGACTTGAAGCGGATCTCGCCCTCGCCATCGCGCACGACCAGCAGGAAGGTCGGCTGCGGCGGCGGCTCGGCGGGTTGGAAGTCCTCGCGGATCTGCTGCACCGGGAAGCGATAGGCCAGTGGCCAGGCCAGCGGCGAGAGCAGGGGCACGCCGCCCAGCAGGTCGGCCTCGCGATCGGCCTGCAGATCCTGCTCATCAACCTCTTCGAGCGAGAGCGCGAGCTCCACCCATTCGTAGTGGGCCAGTTCGAGCAGGAAGGGCGGATCGCCGCGGCCTTCCTCCTGCCGGCGCTCGAGGTAGCGCAGGAACTCGCGGCCGATCTCGGTGAACAGCGGCGTGTGGCAGGCGTGCTCGCGATAGAAGTCGCGGACCAGGGCGTGCCAGCTGTCATCGCCCCGCAGGCGGCGGATCACCGGGAAGTTGCCGGCGAGCAGGCCCTCCAGGCTGTTGTAGAACAGGTCGCGGTAGATCGCCATGCGGCGATCCTCGATGCCCTCGGGCGGCGGCGCGCTGGCCGGGTCGCGGAGGTGGGCGGCGAAGGCGACCTGCTGCTCGCGCAGGCGTGGCGGTGCCTCAAGCGGCCGCATGCCGGGCGTCTTCTTTGGCGTGGCGCTGCTGGATCCCGCGGATCGTCGCGATCTCGGATTCCAGTACCGGCAGCGCGGGGATATTGAAGTCGCGTTCGAGCAGGGTCGGCTTCAGCCCGGTGTGGGCATAGGCGGCATCGAGCATGGACCAGACCGGGTCGACCACGGCGGCGCCGTGGGTGTCGACGATCAGGTCGTCGGCCTCGCGGTAGTGGCCGGCGACGTGGATGTAGCGCACCCGCCGTGCCGGCAGCGCATGAAGGAATTCCAGTGCGTCGTAGCGGTGGTTCACGCTGTTGACGTAGATGTTGTTGACGTCGAGCAGCAGCTCGCAGTCGGCGCCGTCGAGCACGGCGTTGATGAAGTCGATCTCGCGCATCGACTGGTGCGGTGCGGCGTAATAGCTGACGTTCTCGAGTGCGATGCGCCGGCCGAGGATGTCCTGGACACGCCGGACCCGTCCGACCACGTAGTCCACCGCCTCGGCGGTGAACGGGATCGGCATCAGGTCGTAGAGATGGCCGCCGTCGGTGCAGTAGCTGAGGTGTTCGCTGTAGATTGGCACCCGATACTGGTCGAGGAAGCGGCGAAGGCGCTGCAGGAAGGGCTCGTCGAGCGCATCCGGCCCGCCGATCGACAGCGATAGTCCGTGGCAGACCAGCGGGTAGCGCTCGCAGGCCGCGGCGAAGCGCCGGCCGAGACTGCCGCCAACGCCGATCCAGTTTTCCGGGGCGACCTCGACGAAGTCGAAGCCGGGGCTGTCGCAGTCGAGCAGCGGGCCCAGCAGGGCCCGCCGCAGACCGAGACCCGCACTCGCCGGAGCAAGCTTCTGGGGGCTCATGGGCTCAGCATCCGGCGATCAGCCGCCGCACTTGCCCTCGCCACACTTGCCTTCACCTTCCTTCTTGCCCTCGCCGCACTTGCCTTCACCGCACTTGCCCTCGGCCTTCTTGCCTTCGCCACACTTGCCTTCACCGCACTTGCCCTCGGCCTTCTTGCCTTCGCCGCACTTGCCTTCACCGCACTTGCCCTCGGCCTTCTTGCCCTCGCCGCACTTGCCCTCACCACACTTGCCTTCCTTGGCCTTCTCATGGTCGCCCACCAGCTGATAGCCGGCGTCGAGGTCGGTCACGTTGAAGCTGGAAGCGGTGGCATTGGCGGACAGGGCCAGCGAACCGACGAAGGCGGCACCAACGGCCAGCGACAGGGTCTGCATACGCTTGTTCATGTGTATCTCCCTTGATGGATCGAAGAGCGGGTCTACCCCGCGGATTGCCCGCTCACGCGGGGATGGCGTCAAGCCGGACTCAGCATGCGTACGGAGGATGTCCGGCTCATGGATTCAGGTACTCGCGCAGGAGCACGCGCGCTCGATGCAGCCGCGCCTTGGCAGCCTCGCGACTGAGGTCGAGGACCTCGCAGATCTCGTCGATGGTCAGCTCCTGCGCATCACGCAGCAGGACGACGTCACGATAGTGCTGGGGCAGGGATTCGATGGCCCGGACCAGGTCGTGGCGCAGCGCGTCGACCGGCTGCACCACCGGCTGTTCCAGCTCGCGCTCGGGTGCGTAGTCGAAGACGTGGGTTCGCCAGAATCGCTTCATGCGGTCGCACTCCCGCTTGACGATCCGGAACAGCCAGCCATTTAGCGCGACGGCCGCACGCAGGCGGCGAATGCTTCGGCTGGCGATCAGCAGGGTTTCCTGCACGGCGTCTTCGACGTCGTGGACGACGCAGTGCCGCTCGGCATAGCGGATGACCTGCCGGCGTCTTGCGCCAAGCAGACGGGCCAGGGCCTGGGCGTCACCCAGGCGTGCCGCTTCGATGTCATCGCTGGTGAGCTCGGCCTGCACCGGGCGCCCTCCGCAGATCGTGGGCCAAGGATAGCGCGTCAAAGCGTGGCGGCCATCACAATCGAGGCCGGACGCGGCGACGCGCGCGTTTCACAGGACAAGTGGCGGGCAGGGCGGAAATCGATGCGCGCAGCGGACGGGCGCATTCATGGTTCGTTCATGAAAAAACGGCGCCCGGAGTCCGGGCGCCGCTGAGTCTTCTGCGATGAACGAGAGCGTCTTCGAAGGCGATCCCCGGCGCTGGCTCAGAAGCCCACGGCCACGCGGAAGGTCCACAGCTCGGCGTCGGCGCCATCGCTGTCGCGCTCATTCATATGCCGGTCCAGCATGAAGCGCAGGTGCTTGCCGTATTGCACGTTGGTGCCGACCGAGAAACCGTCGTGACCATTCTCGCCACCGGCCACCCGCGGCAGACGCGCATCGCTGTAACGCAGTGCCAGTTCGATCTGGCCCAGCCCCTCGGTGGCCTTCGGGCCGACGAACAGGCCGGAGGACGAATCATAGGCGCGCGGCGCGCCGTGTACGGTCCACGAGGCCTGCAGCGTGGTGCCCTGCACACTGCGCGAGCTCTCACCATCGAAGTCACCGTGCGACCAGTCGCCGAAGACCGCGACGTTCCCACGCTGCCAACCGAACTCGAGGCCAGTGCGGCGGAAATCGTCGACGTTGCGGAAGCTGCCCCCGTCCACCCAGTTCGGCCCAAAGCTGCCGATCTCCGGGCGCAGGCGGAAACGCAGCGAGTTGTTCTGCGGTGACTCCTGAGTGCCGGCGAGGCCGAAATGGAAGATTCCGCTCTCCGCGTTGCCACGCCATCCCCAGGCCCGGGCTGCTACGCCGAGGTCGGGGCCGGAGTTCTGCAGGTTCTGGCCGAACACCGCCGCCTGCATGCCCCAGGAGTCACCGCCGCGGGCGTACTGCACACCGAGACGGCGACTGGGAGCCAGCAGTGAGCCCGCGCTGCTTTCGGTGAACAGAAGCTGCGAGCTGGATGCCAGCACCTCAGGCCCGAACGGGATCTTGAACTGACCAACGGTCAGCTTTGCACCGCCTGCGGGGAAGCGCAGGTAGACGTCGGTCCAGGCGTCCGAATTGAAGTCGTACTCGACCTTCATCTCGTACTTCTCCGCCAGGGTCGTGGAGAAGCCAAACTCGCGGCGACGCCAGCTGTCTACGTCGTCGATCGGGGCCGGGGCGGAGTCGACGAAGACCGTGTCGAACTGGAAGTTGCCCTTGATCTTGACCGGGCCGAGTTCGAGAGCTTCGGCGCCCGACGGGAGTCCGAGGGCCAGCAGGGTGGCCGCGCTGAGGGCACGAAGTTTCATGCAGAAGTCCGTTGGATGAAAGTCAGGTGTCCAAGATATTGCGCAATTGTTACAGCGAAATTACGACGTGCCCTCGGGAGAAACCCGCGTGTCGGATAGTCCGCGGTTTCAGTCACTTGGGCTCGTCGCGCCCTGGCTCAGCTGTCACCGTCTTGCCACGGAAGCGGCACAGGTCGCGCACCACGCACTGCGGGCAGTCCGGCTTGCGTGCCTTGCAGACGTAGCGTCCGTGCAGGATCAGCCAGTGATGGGCGTCGAGCAGGAACTCGGCGGGCACGCGCTTGAGCAGGGCCTTCTCCACGGCCAGCGGCGTCTTGCCGGGGGCAAGGCCGGTGCGGTTGCCGACCCGGAAGATATGGGTGTCCACCGCCATGGTCGGCTGGCCGAATGCGGTGTTCAGCACCACATTGGCGGTCTTGCGGCCGACCCCGGGCAGGGCTTCCAGGGACTCGCGGTCCCGAGGCACCTCGCCGCCGTGTTTCTCGAGCAGGATCCGGCAGGTGGCGATGACGTTCTTCGCCTTGCTGTTGAACAGGCCGATGCTGCTGATCAGTTCGCGCAGGCGATCCTCGCCGAGGTCGAGGATCGCCTGCGGCGTGTTGGCCAGCGGAAACAGCCGGCGGGTGACCTTGTTCACCGAAACATCGGTGGCCTGGGCGGACAGCGCGACCGCGACCAGCAGCTCGAAGGGGGTGGAGAACTCAAGTTCGGTGGTCGGATGCGGATTCAGCTCGCGCAGCCGCGAGAAGAATTCATGGCGCTGCTGGGCGTTCAAGTCGGGGGTCCTCGGTGGATGGGCTGGCTTGTCGCGGCGCGGCGCGCAGGTCACGCCACTGCTTCAGGGCGACCAGCAGTGCGAGCGACAGGAAGGCGCCGGTCGGCAGCGAGGCCAGCAGCAGGCCGCCTCCGGAGCCGATGCGGAGCTCGATGAAGGGAAGGTGCAGCAGGCGGCCGGCCCCGGCGAACAGGCTGCCCTGCCCGAGCAGCTCTCGCAGCATCCCAAGGGCGAGCAGCACGGCGAGAAAACCCAGGCCCATGAACAGCCCGTCGAGGGCAGCGCTGGCCACCGGCTGCCGCGAGGAGAAGGCCTCGGCCCGACCAAGCAGGGCGCAGTTGGTGACGATCAGCGGCAGGAACAGGCCGAGCACCTCGTGCAGGGCGGGCAGGAAGGCGTGGATCAGCAGCTCGATGGCGGTGACGATCGAGGCGATCAGCAGCAGGAAGCCGGGCAGCCGGATCGGCCGCGACAGCAGGTGGCGCAGGGCCGATACGCCGAGCGCCGTGGCGGTCAGCGCGATCAGCGTGGCCAGGCCAAGGGCCAGCGCGTTGACTGCGTTGTGGCTGACCGCCAGCAGCGGACACAGGCCGAGCAGCTGGACCAGCCCGACGTTGTTGCGCCACAGGCCCTGCTCAGCGATCTGCGCGGGGGAGGGGCTCGGGTCCATCGGTGAACTCCAGTGTGGTACCGGCGGCAGCGGCGCGCAGCGCGGGTCCGTGGGCCTTGGCGAACTGCAGGACGACGCGTACGGCATCGACGACGGCGCGTGGGCTGACGGTAGCACCGGCGAGGTAGGGAAACCGACCCCCGTCGGCCTCGACGCGCCACTGAGCGGGCGGCGGATTACGGAGGCTGCGCCCGCGCAGCGACTCCGGCCAGTCACTGCGCCGGGCATCGACGTAGTCGCCCAGACCCGGGGTCTCGCGGTGCTCGAGCAGGCGAACGCCCTGGACGCGGCCGGCGCCATCGATCCCGACCAGCATCCGGATCGGACCGCCGTAGCCGGCTGCGGCAACCGCCTCGATCACGAATCCCGAGGGCCTTCCCTGCAGCTCCGCGCGGTGCACGGTCAGCGGCTGTTCGCTTCCCAGCCAGCGCGGCGCGCGGACGGCAATGCGGTCCGACTCGATCGCGTTGTCGAACTGGTCAGCGGGCAGGGCGAGGCTCAGTGCCTGGCGCTCGCGCTCCCGCTGCGCCGCCTCGATCGCCGGCGCGGTCAGCCGGTGCAGGCCCTCCAGCAGGGCAACCGCGGCCAGACCTACGAGGGCAAGACGCAGGGCCAGCATGATCGCCTCGCGGCGCGGCTTCACTTCGATTCTCCGTGAATCCTCGGCCGACTGTGCAGCTCGATCCAGGGCGCCGCCGCGTTCATCAGCAGCACGGCGAAGACGATGCCGTCCGGGTACTGGCCGAACTCGCGGATCAGCAGGGTGAGCAGGGCGACGCCGATCCCGAACAGCCACTGGCCACGCGGTGTGCTGCAGCCCGACACCGGGTCGGTGATGATGAAGAACGCCGCCATGACCGCTGCGCCCTGAACGAGATGTTCCATCGGGGAGAGGTGCAGGTCCGGATCCAACAGCCAGGCCGGGGCGGCCAGCGCCAGCAGGCCGAGCAGCAGCGCGGCCGGCTGGCGCCAGTGGATCAGGCGCTGCCAGAGCAGCAGGGCGCCGCCGGCGGCGAAGGCCAGCGCCAGGGGCAGGGCAGGGTGGGCCGCCCCGCCGCGGAAGGCTTCGCCGGCGCGCAGCTCGCTGATCGACAGGCCTTCGCCCAGCGCGTTGCGTGCCTGGTCGAGTGGGGTGGGGCGGGCGATCGCGTCAAGCGGGGCGGACAGACCGAATACCTGCTGCACGGTGGCTCCAAGATCCAGCGTGCCCGGCACCGGCCAGCGGGCCATCTCGGCGGGAAAGCAGACCAGGGCCGCGGCGTAGCCGACCATGGCCGGGTTGAAGGTATTGCCGCCGAGGCCGCCATAGGCGTGCTTGGCGATGCCGATGGCGAACAGCATGCCGAAGGCCGCGATCCACCAGGGCGCGTCGGGCGGCAGGCAGAAGGCGAACAGGACGCCGGTCAGCGGCGCGCTGAGGTCGGTCAGAAAAGGCTGCACGGGGAGCCCGCGCAGGCGCAGCGCGGTGGCCTCGATCAGCAGGGCGAAGCCCGCGGCAAGGCCAATCTGCAGCCAGATCCCCCAGCCGAACCAGAGATGATGGATGAGCGCGGCCGGAAGCAGGGCCAGCAGGACCCAGCCCATCACCTGGCGCACGCCGCGCGGCGGCGCCATCGACGGCGTCGGATCGGGCGGAAAGCGGCGGGTCACGGTGGCCCCTTGCCGCGGGCCCGGGCGCGCTCCAGCGCCGCGCGCACGGCGTCCCTGGCCAGCAGGCGGCGCTGCTGCTCGGCCTCCTGCTCGGCGCGCTCGGCGGCCTCGCGCTCAAGCCGGGCCTGGCGCTGCTCGAAGCGCTCGCGCGCGGCATCGGCCGCGGCGCGCTCCAGCGCCTCGCCGCGCAGGCGCAGTTTGTGCTCGCGAAAGCCGGCGGTCAGGGCGATATGGCTGGGGCAGACGAGATCGCAGGCCGCGCACTCGATGCAGTCGAACAGGCCGTGGTCGCTGAGCCGCGAGTCCTGTCCGGCCAGGCCGAACTGCCAGAGCAGCTGTGGCTGCAGCCGCGCCGGGCAGACCGTGGCGCAGGCGCCGCAGCGGATGCAGGGCATCGACGTGCGGGTCTCCGGGATCTCGGCGGTCGACAGCACCACGATGGCGTTGTCGCCCTTGCGCAGGCCGTGATCGTCGTCGGCCAGGGCGCGGCCGGTCAGCGGTCCGCCGAGGATCAGCCGCGCCGCATCCTCGCGATAGCCGCCGGCCGCGCCGATCAGCTCGGCGACCGGTGTACCGATCAGGGCCTCCACCACCACCGGTTCCACCACCCCTCCGCCGGCAACGCTGACCAGGCGGCGGGTCAGCGGGCGGCCCTCGGCCACCGCCCGCCATACCGCCTCGGCGGTGCCTACGTTGAATACGCCGATCCCGATGTCGCGGGGCAGGCCGCCACGCGGGACCTCGATACCGAGCACCGCCTCGATCAGCTGGCGCTCGCCGCCCTGCGGGTAGCGCGCGGGCAGCACGTCCAGTTCGAAGGCCGGGGCGTCGGCCTTGGCCGCGAGCAGGGCCTCGCGGGCGGCGGGCATGTCTTCCTCGATGGCGATGCGCAGGCTGCCGGCGCCGCAGGCACGGCGCAGCAGCTCACCGCCGCGGATCACCGCCTCCGCACGCTCCTGCAGCAGGCGGTTGTCGCAGGCGATCAGCGGCTCGCACTCGGCGCCGTTGAGGATCACGGCCTCGCGGGCGATGGCCAGCTTGTCGGCGGTCGGGAAGGCGGCGCCGCCGAGCCCGACGACGCCGGCGGCGGCGATCCTCGCCCGAATCGCGTCGGCGGCGGCCGTGTCAGGGTCGAGCAGCGGCAGCCGGATCGCGTCCCCGTCTTCGGCCGTCGGCCGCAGGCAGAGCAGGCCATCGCCGGATTCGTCGATGCTGAGCACCTCGGCGTGGCAGGGGGCGTGCAGGTCTGCGCCAAACGGCCCCACGGCCCGGGCCAGCAGCTGGCCTTCCCGGACGCTCTGGCCCGCCGCGACCAAGGGCAGGGCGGCTTCGCCCGGGTGCTGGCGAAGCGCAACGCGCAAGACGGCGGGTGGGGGGCAGCGACGGATCGGCCGAGCAGCGGCCTCCTTGCGTCCCGGCAGCTTCAGTCCGCCGTGAAAGCCGCCCGCGCTCATCCGCGTCCGCTCGCGGGCGCCTGCCTCAACGGCCCTGGAACTGCGGCTTGCGGCGCTCGAGGAAGGCGCTGGTGCCCTCGCGCATGTCCTCGGTCGAGAAAGCCACGGCGAAGGCTTGGGTCTCGAACTCGAGGCCGAGCGGCAGGGCGGCTTCGCCACCGGCGATCACCGAATCGAGCACGCCACGCAGGGCCTGGGGGGCGAGTCCGGCGAGATGCTCGGCGAGCTTCATGCACTCGGCTTCCAGCTCCTCGGCGGCGACCAGCCGGCTGACGATGCCAAGCTGATAGGCCCGCTCGGCGCTGATCTGCTCGCCGGTCAGGCACAGTTCGAGGGTGGCGCTGCGCCCGGCCAGGCGGAGCAGGCGCTGGGTGCCGCCGAAGCCGGGAATCAGGCCGAGGTTCACTTCGGGCTGGCCGAAGCGGGCCTTCTCGCTGGCGATGCGCAGGTGGCAGCCCATCGCCAGCTCCATCCCGCCGCCAAGGCAGTAGCCGCCGATCTCGGCGATCACCGGCTTGCCCAGCGCCTCGATGCGGCTCATCAGTTGCTGGCCGAAGCGCGAGGTGTCGCGCGCCTCGACCGGCGTCTGGCTGGCCAGTTCGGAGATGTCGGCCCCGGCCACGAAGGCCTTGTTGCCGGCGCCGGCCAGCACCACAACGCGCACGGACGGCTCGCCGGCCGCCTCGGCAAAGGCATGGTGCAGCTGGGCGATGGTCTCCCGGTTCAGGGCGTTGAGCTTGTCCGGACGGTTGACGGTGATGCGCCGGACCGCACCGCGGTCTTCGATCAGCAGATTGGCAAGGCTCATCGAGGGCTCCTGAATGAAAGCGGCGATTGTAGCGGCTGCCCCGGGAACTCCGGAGAAGGTCCGGTGTCACATGGCCCACGCCGGAAGTGGTGCGGGGGGCGGCCAGCGGGTATGCTGTCGCGCCCTTTTCGCCGCTTCCGGCGAGGCGTGGGTACCATCCTCAGGAGAATCCAATGATGTTGCGCTGGACGGTTGCGGTGCTCGCAGCCATGAGCATGAGCGTGGCTATCGCTCAGGACACTACGTCCGACAAGGGCAAGCTGAGCTACGCGATCGGTTACGAGATCGGCCGCGATTTCAACGACAAGCAGATGGACGTGGATATCGCCACGGTGATCCGGGCCATCCAGGACGGTCACGCCAAGCGGAACCCGGCGGTGTCCGAGGCCGACATGCGCGGCGCGCTGGAGGCCATGCAGGCCAAGATGCTCGAGCAGGCCAAGAGCGAGTTCGAGCGCGTGTCGAACGAGAACAAGTCGAAGAGCGACGCCTTCCTGGCCCAGAACCGTGCCAAGTCCGGCGTGGTCGCCCTGCCGTCCGGCATCCAGTACCGGGTGATCGAGGAAGGCACCGGCGCGCGTCCGGCGCCGACCAGCGACGTGCAGATCCACTTCCGTGGCTCGCTGCACACCGGCCAGGAGTTCGCCAGCACCTACACCGGCAATCAGGCAGTGTCGATGAAGGTTTCGGAGAACCCGATCCCGGGCCTTCGCGAGGTGCTGCCGCTGATGAAGCAGGGTTCGCGCTGGGAGATCTTCCTGCCGGCCGACCAGGCCTACGGCAACAGCCCGCGTTCGCCGGTCGGCCCCAACCAGGCCGTGGTGTTCGACGTCAAGCTGATCGAAGTCAAGTAAGGTCGCTGCGGGGCGGCCTGGCCGCCCCGCACCGTCTGCACCGTGTTCAACTGGTCCGGTCCCGCCGCCAAGCCGCTGATGACGCCCTGCATCGGCATCTGCCAGCTGGGCGATGACGGACTGTGCGAAGGCTGCTTCCGCAGCGGCGACGAGATTGCCGCCTGGGCCTCGCTGAGCGACGCAGAGCGCACCCGCCTGATGGATGAGATCCTGCCCGGGCGCGAAGCATCCCGCGCCGGCTGATGGCCTCTCCGCGTCTGCGCAGCGGCCACCTGCACCCGCTCGACCGGCCGCCGCAGGAAGCGCCCTGGAACAGCGACGAACTGCTCGACCTGCTGCCGGAGCATCTTGCCGAGGCCGCCGTCCTGGTCGGGCTGATCGAACGTCCGGCCGGCCAGAGCGTGCTGCTCACCCGACGCACCGATTCCATGCGCCAGCATGCCGGGCAGATCGCCTTCCCCGGCGGCCGCCGCGATCCCGGCGACCGCGACCTCGTCGCTGCCGCCCTGCGTGAGACCGAGGAAGAGGTCGGCATCGGCGCGCCGCTGATCGAGCCACTCGGCTTTCTCGACCCCTACGCCACCATCACCGGCTTTCGAGTCACCCCTGTGCTGGCGCGCATCGATCCCGGCTACCAGCTGCGCCTCGAGGCCGCGGAAGTGGCCGAGGCCTTCGAGGTTCCGCTCACCTATCTGCTTGATCCTGCAAACAGTGAACAGGTCGGCGCTGAATTCCGCGGTCGCATGCGGCACTATTGGCAGATTCACTTCGGTCGATACCGCATCTGGGGCGCGACCGCTGCCATGATCCTGAACCTACGTCGGTTCTTCGAATCCGAGCACTGAAGCATGCACGCCAAGACTTTGGTTACCCGCGACGAACTCGCCTCTGCGCTGGGCAGCCAGCCCCTGGTGATCGTCGATTGCCGCCACGACCTGCGCGACCCGCAGGCCGGCGAGCGGGCCTATCTCGCGGGCCATCTGCCCGGTGCCGTGTTCGCCCATGTCGATCGCGACCTTTCCGATCTCGGCAAGACCGGCCGCGGTCGCCACCCGCTGCCCGATGCCGATGTCCTCTGCGGCCGGCTGGGCCGCTGGGGCATTTCGCGCACCTCCCAGGTGGTGGTCTACGACGCCGCCGACGGCGCCTTCGCCGCACGGCTGTGGTGGCTTCTTCGCCTGCTCGGCCACGAGAAGGTGGCCGTGCTCGATGGCGGCTATGCGGCCTGGGCGGGGCAGGGGTTGCCGATCGAGAAGACCATTCCGCGGCCGCGACCTGCCGGCTACACCGCGCGTTACGACGTCAAGCAGATCGCCACCATCGCGGTGATTGCCGCGCGCGGCGCGGTGGTCGGCGGCGCGCCGCTGATCGACGCCCGCGCTCCCGAGCGCTACCGCGGAGAGGTCGAGCCGATCGACGCCGTGGCCGGGCACATCCCCGGCGCGGTGAACCGGCACTACGCGCAGAATCTCGACGTCAATGGCCGCTTCAAGCCGGCCGGCCTGCTGGCCACCGAGTTCCGCATGCTGATCGGTCCGGGCTCGCCGGCCGATGTCGTCCACATGTGTGGCTCGGGCGTCACCGCCTGCCACAACCTGCTGGCCATGGAGCACGCCGGGCTGAAGGGCTCGCGGGTCTACGCAGGCTCCTGGAGCGAATGGTCGAGCGACCCCTCGCGGCCGGTTGCCCGCGGCGAGGAGCCGAAGTCCGCCTCGCGCGACAGCAAACAGCCGGCCTGAGGGCCGGCCTCGGCTACTTCTTCGACTTCAGGCGCGCGACCAGCGCGCCCAGCACCTGCTGCGTCTCGTCCTCGAACCAGGCCTCCATGAAGGGCGAGAGGTCAACGCTGCCCGGCTTGCCGATCGCCTCGCGCAGGTCGGCCCGGGCCATTTCACGGGTGCGCAGCATCGCCGAGCGCGGCAGGGACAGATGGCTGGCCAGGAACCTGGCGGCGGTCTGAACGACCTGTTCAGGAGTGGCCAGCTCGTCGACCAGGCCCACGCGCAGCGCCTCGACCGACTCCAGCATGGCGCCTGCCACCAGCAGACGCTCGGCCCGATAGTCGCCGACCAGCCGGCGCAGCGCCGCCTGGATCGGGTCGGGCACCACCAGTCCGACCTGGACCTCGTTGAGACCGATCCGGAAGCTGCCCTCGGCCATCACCCGGTAGTCGCAGAACAGACTCATCACCGCGCCGCCGGCCGGGCTGTGGCCGGTGATCGCAGCCGCCACCGGCACCGGCGAGAAAGCCAGCTTGGAGCAGACGGTGAAGAAGGCCTGCCAGGCGGACTCCAGCGCCGGCCGCTCGAGGGTCAGCAGGTAGGGCACATCGAGTCCGGCCGAGAACATGCCCGGCGCGCCCGAGAACACGATGCCCTGGGCGCCGTCGGCCACGGCCTTGTCGAGGCCTTCGGCGATCGCAGCGAGCAGATCGGGATTGAGGGCATTGACCGGCGGCCGCGCCATGCGCAGTTCGACGATGCCGGCGTCGAGGGACTGGGTTTCGAGCATCTGCGGGATCCGGTCGGAATGGACGTCCAAGGGTAGCCGATGCGCGGTTCCTGCGTGCTTCATGCGGCATAACACCGGCTGCGGTGACAATCGCCACCCTGTCGTCAACGCCAAGGAGTCCCCTCGATGCTGCGTTCGCTTGCCTGCGGCCTGCTGCTTGCCCTTTTCGCTGCCCCTGCGCTGGCGGAGCAAATCGTCGTGGAGTCGCCCTGGATCCGCGCTGCGCCGCCCTCGGCACGCATGCTGGCCGGCTATGCCGTGCTGCACAACCGCGGCGAGGCCGAGCGCGCCCTGGTCGGCGCGTCCAGCACGCGCTTCGGCCTGGTCGAAATCCACGAAACGGTCGAGGTCGACGGCATCGCCCGGATGCGCGAGGTGCCGCGCCTTTCGATTCCCGCCGGAGAGTCGACCAGCCTTGAGCCCGGCGGCCGCCACCTCATGCTGATGCGCCCGACCTCGGTGCCGGCCGAAGGCGAGCAGGTCGAGATCGTCCTGCGCTTCGACGACGGCAGCGAGCAGCCTGTCGCCTTCGAGGTGCGCCGCGAGGCTGTGGGCTCGGACGAGGGGCACGATCACCACCACGATCATTGAGCGGCAGCGGCTCGCGCCCCCCCGAAAGGCAGGGTTGGGCGCGAAGTTCGCATTCGCCCCGGTCCCGTTGTAGGAGCCAGCTTGCTGGCGATAGGCGCCCCGGACGGAACGATCGCCAGCAAGCTGGCTCCTACACGCAACGTCGCTGCCAGGTCCGGTTTGCGCTGCAAAGCAGGCCTTGCCGCAGTCAAATTGTGGGAGTGCCCTCGGGCGCGACCGCAGCGCTACGGATTCACCACAGACCGCGGCCAGAGCGGAACTCCGCGGTCGCGCCCAAGGGCTTTGGGCGCGAAGTTCGCATTCGCCCCGGTCCCGCTGTAGGAGCCAGCTTGCTGGCGATAGGCGCCACGGATGGGACGATCGCCAGCAAGCTGGCTCCTACATTCGGGTGTTGTGGAAGGTCTTCTTCGCGCCCAAGGTTCGCGTTGGCGCCGCGACAATGTTTGTCAGATACCCCATCGAAGCGCGTCGCGACGGCAGGGTCGGTTGGCGCGCGCCCTGCGGCTACTCTTCCGGCACGAATCCCGCGGGCTTTTCGGCGCCGTCGCCGAACAGGAACTTCTCCATCTCCGCGGCGAGGAAGGTGCGGGTCTTGGGGTCCATCGGCGACAGGCGGTTCTCGTTGATCAGCATGGTCTGGTGGGCCAGCCAGCGCTGCCAGGCGGGCTTGCCGATCTCTTTGAAGACGCGCTGGCCGAGGGGGCCGGGCCAGGGGGCGAAGTCGAGGCCCTCGACCTCCTTGTCGTCGAGGCGGCAGTGCACGGTGCGCGGCATCAGCGGAACTCCTTGATATGGGAAACCAGGCGGCGGACCGGCGCCGGCAGGCCGAGCTCGAGCAGCTCGCTGCGGGTGATCCAGCGCGTGGCGGGATTATCGCCGATGCGCGGGGCGCTCCGACCGGGCAGGTCGAAGCGCAGCGGATGGATGCGCAGGCGGTAGTGGGTGAAGGCGTGTTCGACGGGTTCGAGCGGGCGACCATCGTCCCGGGCGCCGAGGCTCACGGCGAAGTCGCGGGCGGCCTCGGCGGCCTCGAACTGGGGCAGGGACCATAGCCCCTGCCAGACGCCGCTGCCCTCGCGGCGCTGCAGCAGCAGCCGGCCGTCCGGGTCGCAGAGCACCAGCATGCTGCACTCGCGCTGCGGGACCTCGCGCCGCGGTCGGGGCGTCGGCAGGCTGTCCACGCGGCTGCTGAGCCGCGCCTCGCAGTCATCTGAGAACGGGCAGATCGCGCAGGCCGGGCGGGCCCGGCTGCACAGGGTGGCGCCGAAGTCCATGATCGCCTGGGTGTAGTCGGCGCAGCGCTCGTCGGGCATCAATGAGGCGGCGAGGGTCCACAGCTGCTGCTCGATGCGCCGCTCGCCTGGCCAGCCCTCGATGCCGAACAGGCGACAGAGCACGCGTTTGACGTTTCCGTCGAGGATGGCGTCCGGGCGGCCGAAGGCCTGTGCACGGATCGCCGCCGCCGTGCTGCGGCCGATGCCCGGCAGCGCCTGCAGCGCTTCGAGATCGTCCGGTAGTGAACCCTCATGTTCAGTCGCGCAGCGCTTGGCCGCGGCGCGCAGGTTGCGGGCGCGGCTGTAGTAGCCGAGCCCCGACCACAGCGCCAGCACAGTGTCCTCGTTGGCCGCGGCCAGCAAGGGCAGGGTGGGCAGGGCGTCCACGAAGCGCTGGAAGTAGGGAATGACGGTGGCGACCTGGGTCTGCTGCAGCATGATCTCGGCCACCCAGACCCGGTAGGGGCTGCGCGGGTGCTGCCAGGGCAGGTCATGGCGGCCGTGGCGCTCGAACCAGTCGAGCAGGCGCGGGGCGAACTCAGCGTGCTCCATCGACTCCGTGCCGCAGCTGCAGGCCTTCGATGCGCACGCCTTCGACCTCGATCTGGTCGATGGCCAGCTCGGCCTCGCCGGGCAGTGGGGCGAACCAGTCGCCGGCTTCGAGCCAGGCGGCGAACTCCTCCGGCTGCATGGCGATGCGCGCACTGCGACCGGGGCCGGCCAGCCACAGCCTGAGCGCAGATTCGGAATCGCCCGGGGCCCAATGCAGCTCGACGTCGAGATTGGCGAGCTGGCCGCTTGCCGGGTCGGGCAGCGCCGGCCAGCTGGCCGGCCAGCCGATCAGCCTGCCTAGCAGGCGGAGGCGAGCTTGCGACCATTCGGGCAGGGCGAGGGTAGCCTCGGAGGCTTGCAGCAGGGGCTCCTCGGCGCCGCCGAACTCAAGCCTGCGGATGCCCCATTCGAGCGCGCCGCCGGTCGGGTTTGCGGCAAGCAGGGACAGCCGCAGCGGCAGCCCCTCGCTTTCGTCCGCGTCATCAACGATGCCCTCGGCCGCGTCCTCGCCGATGAGGAGCCGGGCGGCGAGGTCGATCTCCAAATCGGCGGCCGGGTCGAGCAGGTGGGCCAGCTGCAGTTCGATCGCTTCCAAGGACCAGCCCTCGTCGACCAATCGGCCGTCGCTGATCTCGAGGCTGGCGATGGCCGGCAGCCAGGGCTTGCCGGGCGGATCCGTCGCCCGGGCGCTGCGCCGGGCGAGGGTGGTGAGATCGATCACGGGCCTGTGCAGGGCCACAGCGTCGATCTCGACCTCGCCACCGAGGCTGGACAGCGGCAGGTAAAGCGCTACGTGCTCTGCGCTGGCCAGCAGAACGCGCGGCATCGCCGGGTCGCGCACCTCGAGCCCGACAAGCTGCAGGTGCAGGCGCGGCCAGATGCCAAGGCGCGGCGGCCCCGAGACCTCAAGGTCAAGCCCGCTTGCGGCCTCGGCGCGCTCCAGCAGGAAGCGGCCAAGGCGCTCCGGCTGGATGATCCAGCGCAGCAGGCTGAGCAGGGCCACGGCCAGGACGGCGATGCCGAAGGGCCATACCCACCAGCGTCCCTTGGGCTTAGGCGCCGGCTTCACCGCGCATCCTGCTCAGCGGGACAGCGTGTGTGGCAGCAGGGCGTCGACAAAGGCGTCGGGGTCGAACACGCGCAGGTCGTGGACCTTTTCGCCCAGCCCGACGTAGCGGATCGGCAGGCCGAATTCGCGGGCCAGGGCGAACACCACGCCGCCCTTGGCCGTGCCGTCGAGCTTGGTGACCACAAGGCCGGTGACCTGCACCGCCCGGCTGAACTGGCGAACCTGGTTCACGGCGTTCTGCCCGGTGGTGCCGTCGATCACCAGCAGCACCTCGTGCGGGGCCTCGGCATCAAGCTTCTTCATGACGCGGACGACCTTGGACAGCTCGTCCATCAGTCCGCCCTGGGTATGCAGGCGTCCGGCGGTGTCCGCGATCAGCAGGTCGCCGCCGCGGGCCTTGGCAGCCTGCAGGGCGGAGAAGATCACCGAAGCGGAGTCGGCGCCCTGGCCCTGGGCGACCACCGGGACCTGGTTGCGCTCGCCCCACTGCTGCAGCTGCGCCACGGCCGCGGCGCGGAAGGTATCGCCGGCGGCCAGCATGACCTGCTTGCGCTCGTCGGCAAAGCGACGCGCCAGCTTGCCGATGGTGGTGGTCTTGCCGACGCCGTTGACGCCGACGGTGAGGATGACGAAGGGCTTCGGCCCGGCGTCGACGTTCAGCGGCTGGGCCACCGGGCGCAGCATGCCGACCAGCAGGCCGCGCAGGCGTTCGAGCAGGGCGCCGGTGTCCTCGGCTTCCTTGCGCTCGATGGCACGGCGCAGGTCGGCGACCACGGCCTCGGTGGCGGCCACGCCCATGTCCGAGGTGAGCAGGGCGGTCTCGATCTCGTCGAGCAGGTCCGGGTCGATCTCGGCCTGGCGCTTGAACAGGCCGCCGAAGCTGCGCGCCAGCGCGCTGCCGCCCAGGCGGTCACGCCAGCTCGCCCTGGATTCGGCGCCTGCGGGTGGCGGGGTGGCGATGTCGGAATCGGGCGTGGACGCGGACTCGGCCGGCGCCTGCGGCGCTGCGGGCTGGGTTTCCGGCGCGTTGTTCTGCTCGCCCTGGACCGGCTTTTTCTTGAAGATGTTGAACATCGTGGACAGCAGATCGGCGGGGGCGGAATGGTAGCACCGAGGCGTTATGGTTCCGGCAAGCCGCAGGCGGGCGCGGGTTCGGTGCGGATCATCGGCGGCCGGCTGCGCGGATCCCGGCTGCCGGTGGCCGATTCGGCCGGGCTCCGGCCGACCTCGGACCGGGTCCGGGAGACACTGTTCAACTGGCTGCAGCATGAACTGCATGGCGCACGCGTGCTCGATCTCTTCGCCGGCAGCGGTGCGCTGGGCTTCGAGGCCTTCTCCCGCGGCGCGGCCAGCGTGGTGATGGTGGAACGCGACCGCAGCCTTGCCGCCGGGCTGCGCGAGAGCGCCGAGCGGCTGGGCGCCACCGGCGTCGAGGTGCGCTGTGCCGATGCGCTTTCGGCGGCGGCGATCGGTGACGGGGAGCACTTCGACGTCGCCTTTGTCGATCCACCCTTTGCCGGCGACCTGTGGACGGCGGCGCTGGACCGCGTGCTGCCGCAGCTCGAGCCGCGGGCCTGGCTGTACCTGGAATCCGCGCCGGATTTCCAGCCGGCACTGTGCGCCGACTGGCGCTGTCATCGTGAAGGACGCACCCGTGAGGTGCGCTACGCCCTGTACCGCCGCGGCTAGTTCCGGGGCGCTGGCCGGCAGCCGGCGCCGCCTTGCTACACTGTGGGGCGCTCCGCACCGGCGCCTTCCCGACCGACGCATGGCCTCCAATCCGTCGCACCGCATCGCCATCTACCCGGGCACCTTCGACCCGGTGACCAACGGGCACACCGACCTGGTCGCCAGGGCCGCGCCGCTGTTCGAGCGGATCGTTGTCGGGGTCGCCGAGAGCCCGGGCAAGGGACCCGGTTTCAGCCTCGAGGAGCGCATAGAGCTGACCCAGCTGGCGCTCGGTGGCATTGCGCATGTCGAGGTGCGCGGCTTCAACACCCTGCTCGCCGACTTTGTCCGCGAAGTGGGCGCCGGCGTCCTGCTGCGCGGACTGCGCGCGGTATCGGACTTCGAATACGAGTTCCAGCTGGCGAGCATGAACCGCCATCTGATCCCCAATGTCGAAACGCTGTTCCTGACGCCTGCCGAACAGTACAGCTTCATTTCGTCGTCGCTGGTACGTGAGATCGCCCGCCTGGGCGGTGACGTGTCCGGCTTTGTGCACCCCGCCGTCCACGAGGCCCTGCGCCGCAAGTGGAAGGGCGGCTGAATTCCCCCATACCATTGGAAGACACCATGAAAGCCATCCTGCGCAGCATCCTGATCGCCTCCGCCGTCCTCGCCGTCGCCGCCTGCGGCAAGCAGGAGGAAGCCCCGAAGAAGGCCGAGGCGCCCCAGGTGCTGACTGCCCCGACCGACGGCAACGAGCAGAACTGGAAGCTCTACCTCGCCGGTGTGGTGAAGCAGAACATGGAGGGCATCCGCAACAGCCCGTTCATGTACTACCTGCCGCCGTCCACCGTGGAGGGCTTCGAGGACCAGTACCTGCGCCAGCTGGACAACGTCTCCGACACCATCGCCCGCACCGTCCTGCCCGGCAACATGCTGGCCTTCGGCTCGCCCGAGTCGGCCCGGATGGGCGACCTGATCGTCGAGGCCTTCAAGAACGCCGACGCCGGTTCGTTCAAGGGCGTGAAGGTGCTGTACATCGGCAAGGCCGAGGACGAGGCGCGGGTGCGTGAGGCGGTGGAGCCGTCCGGCGCCGACTTCATCTTCGTCGAAGCCAAGTAAGGAGCAAGGCGCGCGCCGCCCCGGCGGCGGGCGCCATCCCGCATGGCACTGCTGATCAACGATCTCTGCATCAACTGCGACGTCTGCGCCCCGGCCTGTCCGAACACGGCGATCTACCAGGGCGAGACCATCTACGAGATCGATCCGGCGCGCTGCACCGAGTGCGTCGGGCACTTCGACGAGCCGCAGTGCCAGGTGGTCTGCCCGGTCGAGTGCATCGACCTCGATCCGGCGCATGCCGAAACCCGTGAGCAGCTGGCCGCCAAGGCGGCACGGCTGGGCAAGGAGGCTGCATGAGCGTGATGGTCCGCTTCGCCCTGCTGGGCGTGGTCTGGCTGGCCGGGGTTGCCGGCGCTGGCGAGTTGCCGAAACAGGCGGTCGTGGCCAGCGCCAATGCGCAGGCCACCGATGCCGGCCTCGAGGTCCTCGCCGCCGGAGGCAATGCCTTCGACGCCGCGGTCGCGGTCAGTGCCACGCTGGGTCTGGTCGAGCCGGAAAGCTCGGGACTTGGCGGCGGCGGATTCTTCCTCTTGCACCTGGCCAAGGAGGACCGGCAGGTCTTCGTTGACGCCCGCGAGCGGGCGCCCCTGGCCGCCACCCGCGACATGTACCTCGATGCGGACGGCAAGCCGCAGCGGGTCAAGGCTGTGGATGGCGCCCTGGCCGCCGGCATACCCGGGCTGCCCGCTGGTCTCGTCCATCTGGCCGACAAGTACGGCAAGCTGCCGCTCTCGCGCAGCCTGGCCCCGGCCATCCGGCTGGCGAAGGAGGGCTGGGTGTTCGGCCGCAAGAACGCCAGCATGATGGGCTGGCGTCGGCTGTCGCTCAGCGCGGATCCCGGTGCTTCGGCGCTGTTCCTGGTCGATGGGGCGACCCCGGCCGAGGGCACCCGGATGCGCAATCCGGACTACGCCCGCACCCTCGAGCGGCTTGCCAGCGAGGGCCGGGACGGCTTCTATCGCGGGGAGCTGGCCGCGAAGCTGGTGGCCGGCGTGCGTGAGCGCG
Organism: Pseudomarimonas salicorniae; assembly: GCF_023156535.1. GTDB lineage: Bacteria > Pseudomonadota > Gammaproteobacteria > Xanthomonadales > Xanthomonadaceae > Pseudomarimonas > Pseudomarimonas salicorniae. The sequence continues at coordinate 68,802 of NZ_JALNMH010000015.1, forward strand.
GCGGCATCTGGTCCGAGCAGGACCTGGTCGATTACCGGGTGGTCGAGCGCAAGCCGCTGCGCCTGCAGCATCGGGGCTACCGGATCGTCACCGCGCCGCCGCCCTCCAGCGGGGGCATCGCGCTGGCGCAGACGCTGCAGATCCTGGAAGGCCTGCCCTACACCGAGGCCGATTCTGTTCAGAAGCTGCACTGGCTGACCGAGGCGCTGCGCCGCGCCTACCGCGATCGCGCGATCTACCTCGGCGACCCGGATTTCGTCGAGGTGCCGGTCGAGATGCTGATGTCGCCGCATTACGCCGCCGGGCTGCGCGCCTCGATCCACCCCGACAGGGCCACGCCCAGCGCCATGCTGCCCGGCGTCGGCGACTCGGAGAACGGGACGGACACCACGCATTTCTCGATCATCGACCGCGAGGGCAATCTCGCCGCGGTCACCCAGACCGTGAACCTGCCCTATGGCAACGCCATGGTCGTGCCCGGCACCGGGTTCCTGCTCAACAACGAGATGGACGATTTCTCGGTCAAGACCGGCGTGCCGAATGCCTTTGGCCTGGTCGGCGACGATGCCAATGCCATCGAGCCGGGCAAACGGCCGCTGTCCTCGATGACGCCCAGCTTCCTGATCGGACCCGAGAAGACCGCCGTGCTCGGCACGCCGGGCGGCAGCCGGATCATCAGCATGGTGCTGATCGGCCTGATGGCGCTGATGGACGGGCAGACCGCCCAGCAAGCAGCCGCCATGCCGCGTGTCCATCATCAGTACCTTCCCGATGTGCTGTCCTACGAGGAGGGCGCGCTGGACGAGGCCACGGTCGGCGCCCTGCGCGAGCGCGGTTTCACCGTCGAGGCGGGTCGCAACAGCTGGGGCAACATGCACGTGGCGCGCTGGAACCGGATCACCGGTGAGGTCGACGCCGGCAGCGATCCACGCTGGGGGGATGTTGGCAAGGCCGCCACCGGGGTCGGCGAGGACGAAGGCAGCATCTTCCGATAGATCCACGCGACCCCGGCCGGGCGCCGGGGCGTCGCGCAGAACGCAGTAGGAGGAGTCGATGAAGCATTTGCAGTGGACGATCGCGCTGGGCCTGTCCGCCCTGATCGGCGCGGCGCAGGCCGCCACCTTCGGCGAGCAGGTGCCGCTTGGCAAACCGCTTCCGCTGGGCGACGCGCTGAAGGCGCCGCCCGAGGGAAACACCCTGTTCAGCGGCCGGGTGGTCGAGGTCTGCCAGAAGAAAGGTTGCTGGGCCATGCTCGAGGACGAAGGCCGCGCCGTGCGCCTGATGATGCACGAGCACGCCTTCTCGGTGCCCCAGGACTACCGCGGCCCCGCCGTGGTCTGGGGTGTGATGGAAGAGGTGGAGATGTCGGAGTCGATGGCCAGGCACCTGGCCGAGGACGCCGGGCGCAGCGAGCCGGTCGAGCGCCGCGAGTACCGCATCGACACGCTCGGGATCCGTCTCACCGGCGAGGGTGGCTGAGGTGCCGGTCGAGAGGGTTCAGCGCGAGGGCTGGTTCTCGCGCCTCGCGAAGGCAGTCGCAGGCATCCTGTTCGGCCTGCTGATGATTGGAGGCGCCGGCGTCCTGCAGTTCTGGAACGAGGGCCGCACGCTGCGGCAGCAGCAGATGCTCGAGGCAGGCCGCGAGGAGGTCGTGTCCGTGCCTGCCGCCTCGGTCACGGAGTATGGCGGCCGCCTGGTCCACGTCAGCGACGAGCTGGCGGCCGAAGGCCAGCGCCTCGACCCCGATTTCAACCAGGTCGCCGAGGGCCTCGGCCTGCGCCGCAAGGTCGAGATGTACCAGTGGCGTGAGCGCAAGGAGCGTCGGGAGGAAACCTCGGTCGGCGGAAGCAAGACCACCCGCACGATCTACCACTACGAGCGCGACTGGGACGATGACCTGATCGACAGCGCGGATTTCGCCGAGCCAGAGGGGCATCGCAATCCGACCTCGATGCCGTTTCCCTCGCGTGAATGGCGCGCCGAGAGCGTCAGCCTCGGCGCGGTCCCGCTAACCCCCGAGGTGGTCGCCGAGGTGGATGGCTGGCGGCCGATGGCGGTCCAGCCCGAACGCCTTCCGGCCAACCTCGCTGCCACCTTCGGCGTCGATGATGGTGCGCTGAGCACGGTGCAGGGCGCGCCCGAGGTGGGTGACGTGCGCATCCGCTTTTTCCGCTTGCCCGAGGGGCCGCTCAGCGTCGTGGCGCGGGCTGGCAGCGGCGGACTGGAAGGCGACCCGCGGGAGCAGGGCACCCTGCTGCTCGTCGAGCGCGGAACCCACTCCGCCGATGCGCTCTTCGACATGGCCGAAAGCCGCAACGCCGGCATCGGCTGGCTGATCCGTATGGCCGGTTTCGTGCTGATGTGGGTCGGTTTCACCCTGGTGCTGGCACCGCTCGCGGTGTTTGCCGACATCATCCCGGCCTTCGGCCAGATCACCCGCTGGATCAGCGCCCTGATCGGCGGAGTGCTCGCCGCCCTGATCAGTTTCGTGGCCATTGCCTCCGGCTGGCTCTACCACCGGCCCTGGCTGCTCGGGCTGATGCTGATCGCCATCGCTGCGGGGCTTGGCTGGTTGCTGATGCGCGGCAGGAAGGCACAGCCCGCGGCGCCGCGCTCTGTGCCTCCACCCCCGCCGCCCCCTCCGCCTGCCTGAGCTGCACCGAACCGTGAGTCGAAACAATGCTTCCCGCCCGGCGCCCTCGCGCCGGGCCTTCCTCCGTGGCGCGCTGGCCGCCGGTGGCCTCGGTCTTTCCGCTGCACCATTGACCCGACTTTTCGCCCGCTCGATGGCCAGTCGCGTGGTGCCGGGCTATGGGCCGCTGCGCCCGGTCGCTGATGAGGTGACCGGCCTTGAGCTGCTCAGCCTGCCCGAGGGCTTCCGCTACCGCAGCTTCAGCTGGGCCGGCGAAGCGCTTGCCGATGGAACGCCCTGTCCAGGGCGTCACGACGGCATGGGCGTAGTCGCCGTCGAGGGTGAGGTCGTTACCCTGGTGCGCAATCACGAGCAGACGGCGCTCACCGGTGCCTTCGGCCACGCGGAGTGTCACTACGATCCGGCCTGCAGCGGCGGCACCACGACCCTGCGCTATGACCTTGCCAAGGGAGAAGTGGTGGAGGCCTGGGCCTCGCTGTCGGGCACCATGCAGAACTGCGCCGGCGGCGTCACGCCGTGGAACAGCTGGCTAAGCTGCGAGGAGTTCGTGGTCAACGCGGGCGCCCTGCCGGACAGCGCGCCCGCCCGGTTCGAGCGGGATCACGGCTTCGTCTTCGAGGTCCCGGCGAGCGGTCGCTCGAAGGCCGTGGCGCTGCGCGACATGGGCCAGTTCCGCCATGAGGCTGCCAGCGTCCACGCGCCCAGCGGGGACGTCTACCTGACCGAGGACCTCGAACCCAGCGCTGGTTTCTATCGCTTCGTGCCCCGCGAACCGGGCCGGCTGCAGGCGGGCGGCGCACTCTACATGCTGCGCGCCAGGGGCCATCGGGATCTTCGAACAGGCCTGCGCCCGGGTCAGCGCCTGGCCGTGGAGTGGGTGCCGATCGAGCACCCCGACCGCGGCTTCGACGCCCAGCGCAAGAGCATCTCCGGCGTGCACGATCAGGGGCTCGCCGCCGGAGCCAGCCGGTTCACGCGACTGGAGGGCTGCATCGCCACCGACCAGGGCGTCTACTTCACCGCGACCAATGGTGGCGACGAGGCCGCCGGCCAGGTGTTCTGCTATCACCCGGAGAGCCAGGAGCTGAGCCTGGTGTTCGAGTCCAGCCCCGACTCGATGCTCCACTATCCCGACAATGTCTGCCTCAGCCCGCGGGGCGGCCTGGTGATCTGCCAGGACAGCCCCGAGCGGGTCCAGCATCTCCACGGGCTCACTCCGGACGGCGGGCTGTTCCGCTTCGCCGGCAATCAAGCAAGGCTCGATGGATTCCGCGGGTTCACGGGAGACTTCAGCGGCGCCGAATGGGCTGGCGCCTGTTTCTCCCCGGATGGCCGCTGGCTGTTCGCCAATCTCTACGCGCCGGGGATCAGCGTTGCGATCACCGGCCCCTGGCAGGAAGGACTCATCTGATGACGGCGATCATGCTTCCGGTCACCTCGCTGTACGCAGCCCTGCTCGGCCAGCTGATCCTGGCGCTTGCGCTCAACGTGATCCGCCACCGCCGCCGGGCGGGTGTGGCCCTGGGCGATGGCGGTGATCGCCAGCTGATGCGCGCCATGCGCGCGCACGGCAATGCCATCGAAACCGTGCCGGTGCTGCTGATCCTGATGCTGCTGCTGGAGCTGGCCGCGTTTCCGACCGCCTGGCTGCACGGTCTCGGCGCGACCCTGCTGATCTCGCGCCTGCTGCACGCCGGCGGGCTGCTGCGGCGCAGCGGGCCTTCGCCTGGCCGCCTCTGGGGCATGGGGCTGAGCCTGCTGCTGGCCCTGCTGATGCCGCTGATGCTGATCTGGCACGTGGTGCTGGCCGGCTGAGGGCGCAGACCCGAGCCTGGGCCGATCGAGGCTCCTCCGGCTGCGTCGGCAGGGCTCGGCACCTTCCGAGCCGTTCGGGCTGAGGTATCGAAGCCCGGGCGGCACCGCGCCGCTCAAGTTCCCGGCAGCCGGACGGCAACGCCCGGTCCGCCGGCCAGCGGGACAGGGCAGGGCCTCAGGCCGCGGAACCCGCCGCCGATGCGCGGTTTCCGTCCGGGTTGTGCTCGACGAAGTAGAGGCCCGCATACAGCTTGGGGTCGATCGAGAACCCCTCGTTCATCTTCTGGAACAGCCAGGCCGCCACCTCGGCGCGGGGCACTTCATGCACCGTGATCTGTTCCGTCTCATCGCCACCGCCGGCGCCCTGCCGGCTGAGTCCCGAGGCGCGGACGAACGCGATCATCTCGTTGCTCATGCCCGAGGAGCTGGGGCCGGCCATCAGGTACTCGATGTGCTCGGCCGCCCAGCCGGTCTCCTCAAGCAGTTCGCGACGCGCCGCCACCTCGACGCTCTCGGCCTCGCCGAGGTCTCCGACCAGGCCGGCCGGCATCTCGATGCTGCGGGCCTCGATCGGCACGCGGTACTGCTCGACGAACAGCACCTTGTCCTCCGGGGTGATGGCCACCACGATCACCGCCGAACTGGCATTGGTCCGCTCGGCATACTCCCAGCGCCCGCGCTGCTTGAGGCGCAGGTAGCGGCCTTCGTGGAGCAACTGGTCTTCCATGGTCAGGTTCCGTCTGCCCGCAAGCCGGGCCGTGGTCGGATGCTAACCCGGGCGGCGTGAGGCGATGCGCTGCGGAACCTTTCCACCGCGCCGCGGTCAGAGCCGACCTTGACCCGACCCTGCGGACCGCCATGCGCCTTGCACTGCTGTTTCTAGCCCTCTTCTCCTGCGCTGCAGGAGCCCAGTCGCCTGCAGCCAGCTCCGACGTCGAGGGCGCGCAGCAGCTGCCGGCAGGGGAGATCGATTCGCGCCTCGCCCAGGTGACCGACGCCAACGAGCTGGCAGCCGTGGCCCAGACCCTTGCCCAGCGCGGCGAGCACCTCGACGCCGCCCGCGTCTGGCGCCGGCTGGCCGAGCTGCGCCCCCATCTTGGCCGCTACCAGCTGGAAATGGCGGCCGAAATGGCCACCCAGAACTACAAGACGCTGACCTACAACGCCCTGCTCCAGCTCCAGGCGCAGGGCTATGCCTTCGACTTCAGCCAGGACAAGCGCTTCGATCCGGTGTCCGACACCGAGGTCTGGGGTCACGTGCTCAACGGTTTCAAGATGAACCGGGAAACTTATGGCAAGGGCAAGGTGCTGCACACCCTACCCAAGGAAGACCTGCTGATCGAATCGCTGGCCTGGGACGACTCGCGTGACAAGCTGCTGGTGGGCAGCGCGCGCACCGGGTCGGTGTTCACCGTCGAGGGCGGCGGCAAGTTGAAGCCGCTGGTCAAGGCCGACGACGAGAACGGCATGTGGAGCATCTTCGACCTGGCGGTCGATGCCGAGCGCGGCGTGCTGTGGGTTGCCTCCACCGCCGTGCCGCACTTCAAGGGCTATTCGGCGGAGAAGGATCTAGGCAAGGCCGGCGTGTTCAAGTTCGACCTGCGCAGCGGCAAGTTCACCAAGCGCTTCCTGTCGCCGCAGATCCTCGGCCAGCAATTCTTCATGTCCTCGCTGGCGCTGGGTCCGGACGGCACCCTGTATGCCGCCGACGGCGTCAACAACGCGATCTACATGGTCCGCGACGACCAGCTGACCCGCCTCGTCCACAATCCGGTGCTGAGCAGTATCCGCGGCATGTCGGTATCGGAGGACGGGAAGGTGCTGTATTTCTCGGACTACGAGCGGGGCATCTTCGGCATCGAGCTGGATGGCCTGAAGCCGTTCGAGGTCGCCGTGCCCAAGACCTTGGCGCTGGGCGGCATCGACGACCTGGTCACCGTCGGCAATGACCTGGTCATCGTCCAGAACGGCATGGAGCCGAAGCGGGTGATGAAGCTGCGCCTTGGCGCCGGCGGCCGCGCCGTGCAGTCGGTGGCGCCGATCGAGGCCAATCGCGAAGAACTGGTGCAGCCGACGCAGGCCACGCTGGACGGCAAGCGTCTGCTGCTGATCGCCAACAGCCAGAAGGACAACTACGACCGCTTCGGCCTGCTGCGCGACAAGAACAAGCTGGCCGGCACGGTCATCTTCGAGACCGGCACCGAGGGTGGCCAGGGCACGCAGCCCGGCGCCCAGCCCTCAGGCCAATGAGGCCGACCAGTCGGCGATCCGCCTTCGGGTGATCGGCCCGACCCGGAGCTGGTCCAGCATCGGGTCGAGCAGGTCGCCGCGCACCGCGGCGACCTCGTAGTCCACGGCCCGGCCCGGCACCTCGGCGTCGAGTGAAATGGTCGCAAGGCGCCGCGAGAGCAGGGCCAGTTCCCGATGCTCGCGCAGCCGCGCCGCGTGCGACTTCGCGCCGCGTATGCGCAGGAAGGGCAGCTCGTCGATGCGCTCCAGCAGCGCATCCAGCGAATCGAAATGGTCGAGCAGGGCGCTGGCGGTCTTGGCGCCGATGCCCGGCACGCCGGGGATGTTGTCGATCGCATCGCCGGTCAGGCCGAGGAAGTCGGCGATCCGCTCGGGACGCGCACCGTAGCGGCCGTGCACCTCGGCGGCCGACCAGCGGGTGTCACGGGCCAGGTCCCATTGCTCGTCGCCCTCGCGCAGCAGCTGCGACAGATCCTTGTCCGCGGAGACGATCAGGCCGCGGTAGCCCTCCGGGCGCAGCGCGTGCAGGGCGCTGCCGATCAGGTCGTCGGCCTCGAAGCGCGGGTCGGCCATCTCGCGCAGACCAAGCGCCGCGGCCAGCGCGCGGCAGTAGCCGAATTGGCGTTTGAGCTCTTCCGGCGCAGGTTCGCGATTGGCCTTGTAGGCCGGGTAGAACTCGTTGCGGAACGAGCTCTCCAGAGCCTCATCGAAGGCGACCAGGGCATGGGTGGGGCGGGTCCGCTGCAGCAGGTCGAGCAGGAAGCGCAGAAAGCCATGGACCGCGTTGACCGGGTGGCCGTCGGCGTCGACGAACTCGTCCGGCATCGAGTGCCAGGCGCGGAAGACATAGACGCTGGCGTCGACCAGGACGACGCGCGGCGCGCTCATGTCTGCCATTCCTGGAAGTGCTCGGCGAACTCGGGCCGGACCCGCTCGGGGACCTCCTCCTGCGCGTGGCCGACGTGGATGAAGCCGAGGATCCGCTCGCCGGCAGAAAGACCGAGGTGGGCGGCCACGCCCTCGTCGTAGGCCGGCCAGCCGGTCAGCCACTGGGCGCCAAGGCCCTCGGCCTCGGCCGCCAGCAGCAGGGAGAAGCACACGCAGCCTCCGGACAGGATCTGTTCCAGCTCCGGAATGCGGTCGGTGTCGCCGATGCGGCTGATCACGACAAAGATTACGGGGGCCGTGGTCATCTTCTGCCGTTCCTTGTCGATCACCGCCTCGGCCGGGGGCGGCTGCTGGGCCGCCCGGCGCGCCAGCAGCCATTCGCCGAAGGCTTGACGCGGCGCGCCGCGCAACAGCAGGATCCGCCACGGCTGCAGCTTGCCGTGATCGGGCACGCGCAGCGCGGTGCGGGCCACTCGCTCCAGGGTTTCGATGTCCGGGGCAGGTCCGCCGAGCAGGCGGGATGGGGTGGACCTGCGCCGCTCGAGCAGGCCGGGTACTTGATCGGGCTCGTTCATGCCGTACTGAAAGTTTCCGTTTGGAACAGTTGTTATGTGATCCGGTTCACGCTGTTGGCCGGCGAAGCGCGAGTGCGATCACGAATATCGGCCGCTTTGCGTCACTATACTCAGCCCGTGGTTTCTGTATCCCCATCCAAGGCCTGCACATCATGGAAGCGCCCGCCGGCAACAGCAACGTGATCGACATGGCCAGCCGTGGCCAGGGTCCGGCGCATCCGCAGGTGTTTGCCGAGGTGCGCGGGATCTCCCTGCGCAAGCTCGGCGGCATGCTGGCCGAGGTGCTTGATCGCTCCGATGATGCCCTGTTCGACTTCGTCCAGCGGACCAAGAGCAGCAATGAGCAGCAGGACTTCTTCGATGCCATGCGCGAGCTTCGCCGCCGCCGCGGCGAGGTCGAGCAGCGCTACCGCGATTTCCTCGCCGAGTCGTTTGCCGCGCTGGAGCGCCGCCGGCCGCTGAAGGTCAACCTGCACGCCGCCGAAGGCGCCGACCAGGGGCTCAGCCTGGTCTCGGCCGATGACCTCGAAGAACAGCTCGCGGCCGAGCAGCTGGCCGCGCTGGCCGATCGCCGCCACGCCGAGGCGCTGCGCCAGCTTGAGCTGCGCATGGCCCAGGCGGTGGGCCTGCCGCTGATCGACCCGCAGTCGCTTTCACTCGGCCCGACCACCATCTGCGGCGCCTTCCGCGCCGGTCTGCAGGGTCTCGAGCTGACCATCAAGGCCCGGCTGGTCCTGTACAAGCTGTTCGAGCGTGAGCTGATCGACTCGCTCGGCGGCCTCGTCCACGACTGCAACCAGCGCCTGCACCAGGCCGGCATCCTGCCCGCCGTGGCGCCGGCGCGGTCGGTCCCGCGCAGGGATGACGGCATCGTCCGCGAGACGGTCGGCGACAGCCGCGACAGCGGAAGCTCGGCGTACAGCCCGCAAAGCACGCGTTCGAGCAGTCGCCAGCTGGGCGCCGGCATCAGCAGCGGAGGCTCGGAGCATCCGCCCGAGACCATCGACTCAATCTTCGCTTCGGTGCGTGACCTCTGCCAGGCCGTGCTCGAGGCGCAAAGGATGGCCTCCGGGGCCGCTGCGGGACGCGGTCAGAGCGCCGATGCCGCACCGAGTGCGCCGCGGGTCACGCTCGGCGAGCGCCACGCGCTGTCGGCGCTGCAGTCGCTGCAGAACAACATTCCCGAGTCCCTGCTGCGCGCGGTCGACGATCCGCACGTCTCGCTCAGCTCCCTGCTCAAGCAGGAGCTGCTCAAGCAGGCTGAACGCATGCAGCTCAGCGAGCCCGGGGCCGGGCTGGTCGAGCAGGACGAGCAGGCCCTGTTCCTGGTCGGCCTCCTGTTCGACGTGCTGCTCAGCCAGCGAAGCTATGAGCGTCCGGTGCGCCAGCAGTTCGTTCGGCTGACCGTGCCCTACGCCCGCGCCGCGATGCTCGACCAGCACCTGTTCGCGCTGAAGACCCATCCGGCCCGGCAGCTGCTGAACTCGCTGGCCGAGGCCTGCGATGGCAACCGCGGCGAGTCGGCGGCCGAACGCGACATGCTCAACCGTGTCGGCGGCGTCGTCGACAAGCTGGTGGCCGATTTCAACGAGGACATCGCGGTGTTCTCCGAGCTGGAGTCCGATTTCCGGGACTTCCTCGATTCGCACCGCAAGCGCGTCGAGCTGGCCGAGAAGCGCGCCGCCGAGGCGCAGAAGGGTCGTGAGCGCCTCGACGAGGCCCGCGCCATGGCGCAGATGGAGCTGGCCACCCTGATGGGTGCCCGCTCCGCGCCGCCGGTGCTGGAGATGTTCCTCGGCCGCTACTGGACGCACCATCTTGCCGTGGTCTTCCTGCGCGAAGGCATCGAGGCCGAGCGCTACCGCCAGGCCCGTCAGGCCGGCGAGAAGCTGTGGCTGGCCCTGCTCGCCTGCGAGGCGGGCAAGGACGTGCCGCCGACCCTGCGCGATGAGCTGACCCCGGTGCTGGCAAGCTCGGGGGTCACCGGTCCGGGCGCGGCCGAGGTGCTGGACGCGGTCGAGTGGGTGCTACTGGCCGTGCGCCTCGGGCGCCACGAGGCCGCGAGCAGCCACCCGTTGCCGCCGGCCATGCAGAACCTGGCCCCGCTGGACAACAGCAATGAAGAGCCCGCCCCGGCGCCCAGCGCCCCGGGCGACGTCGCCGTGGCCACGGCCAAGGCCGAGCAGGCCGAAGCCGCCGAAGCCGAAGGCGAGGACGTCGAGCCGCCCTACGCGGAAGAGGACGTCGAGCGGATCAAGGCGCTGAACCTCGGCGCCTGGGTCGAGTTCATCGGCGAGAACGAGGAGTCGATCCCGGCCAAGCTGAGCTGGATCAGTCCGATCTCCTCGCGCCTGCTCTTCGTCACCCGCCGCGGCATGCGCCACTGCGCCGCCTCTCCGCAGGAGCTGGCCACCCTGATCAAGCAGGGCAAGCTGCACCTGCGCATCGGCGACACCGCCTTCGAGTACGCGATGAGCCAGGTGCTGGGGCGCCTGCGCGAGGCCGTCCCCGAGACGAAACAGGCGGTTTGATCCTGATGCCACCGGATGTGCTCCGGTGGCGCCCGTCGCGGCAACACAAGCTGCATCCGTTGGGATAGCATCGGGCCCGGGAGATCCACAACCGGGGGCTGTATGCCGATCACCATCGCGGCGGTGCGCGAGAACGCGCCGCACGAGCGTCGCCTTGCGCTGACGCCGGAAGTTGCCAAGAAGCTCAAGGGGCTGGGGGCCGACCTGCTGATCGAACGCGGCGTCGGCGAACGTACACACGTGCCCGATGCGCTGTTCAAGGACGTCGAGGTGGCCGCAGACGCCGCCACCGCCATCGGTCGCGCCGACGTGCTGCTCAAGGTACAGCCACCGACTGCCGAGGAAATCAACGCCCTGCGCGAGGGCAGCGTGCTGATCGGCTATCTCGCGCCGCACGCCGACGACGACCGGGTAAAGAGCCTGCGCGACCGCAGGATCACCGCCTTTGCCATGGAGCTCCTGCCGCGCACCACCCGCGCCCAGGCCATGGACGTGCTCAGCTCCCAGGCCGGCATGGCCGGCTACAAGGCCGTGCTGATCGCAGCGCAGGTCTCGGGCAAGTTCTTTCCCATGCTGACCACGGCGGCGGGCACCATCCGTCCGTCGAAAGTGCTGGTGGTGGGCGCCGGCGTGGCCGGCCTGCAGGCCATCGCCACGGCACGCCGGCTGGGCGCCCAGGTCGAGGGCTTCGACGTGCGGCCGGAGGTCAAGGAGCAGATCGAGTCGCTCGGCGCCAAGTTCCTCGACCTCGGCGTGTCCGCCGCGGGAACGGGTGGTTATGCCAGGGAGTTGACCGCCGAAGAGAAGGCCGAGCAGCAGCGTCGGCTGGGCGAGCACCTGAAGAACGTCGATGTCATCGTCACCACCGCCGCCGTGCCGGGCCGCCCCGCGCCGAAGATCATCTCCGCGGCGATGGTCGCCGGGATGAAGGCCGGCAGCGTGATCGTCGACCTGGCCGCCGAGACCGGCGGCAACTGCGAGCTGACGCGCCCGGGCGAAACGGTCGAATCCGGCGGCGTGAGCATCGTCGGCCCGCTCAACCTGCCGTCGATGGGCGCCATCCACGCCTCCGACATGTACGCCAAGAACCTGTTCAACTTCCTCTCGCTGATGATCAAGGACGGTGCGCTGAACCTTGACTGGGAGGACGACCTGGTGGCCGGCACCTGCCTGACCCACGGCGGCGAGATCAAGCATCCCGCCACCAAGTCCCGCATCGAAGGAGCCTGATCGATGGACGGTTTCGTCGCGCTGTACATCTTCATGCTGGCCGCGTTCACCGGCCACGTGATCATTTCCCGGGTGCCGGTGATCCTGCACACGCCGCTGATGTCGGGCTCGAACTTCGTCCACGGCATCGTCGTGGTCGGCGGCATGGTGGCCCTGGCGCATGCCGACACCAACCTCGAGCGGGCGATCGGCTTCCTCGCCGTGCTGCTCGGTGCCGGCAACGCGGTGGGCGGCTATGTCGTCACCGAACGCATGCTCGAGATGTTCAAGTCGAGCAAGAAGGGGGGCAAGCAATGAGCCTTCCGATGGTCCTCGACTTCCTGGCCCGGGCGAGCTATTTCGTCGCCGCGGTGCTGTTCATCCTCGGCCTGATGAAGATGGGTTCCCCGGTTTCCGCCCGGCAGGGTATCCGCTGGGCGGGCGTGGGCATGGTGATCGCCACGGTCGTCACCTTCTTCGCCCCGGCAACCTGGGGCGCGCATGGCCTTGATCCACTGAACCTGGTGCTGATGGTCATCGCCATCGCGCTGAGCTATGTGTTCTGGATCTGGGGCAAGAAGGTGCCGATCACCGACATGCCGCAGATGGTCGCCATCTTCAACGGCATGGGCGGCGGCTCGGCCGCGGCGATCGGTGCCGCGACGATGGTGAATGCCGCCACCTACACCGGTGCCTGCACGCCCGACGCCATCGCCGCTCACGCCTGCCTCGACACCACCAAGTCGGTGCTCGCCATCCTCGGTTCGCTGATCGGCGCGGTGTCGTTCTCCGGCTCTGTGATCGCCTGGGCCAAGCTCGACGGCCGGCTCGACAAGCGGGTCACCTTCCCCGGACAGCAGGTCTTCAATCTTCTGGTCTTCGTCGGCCTGGTCGCGCTCGGCGGCTACCTGGTCTTCGAGCTGGACGTGCCGCTGATCATCGTCTTCTTCGTGGTCGCGCTGATCCTCGGCGTGCTGATGACCCTGCCGATCGGCGGCGCCGACATGCCGGTGGTGATCTCGCTCTACAACGCCTTCACCGGCCTCGCGGTGGCCTTCGAGGGCTACGTGCTGCAGAACCAGGCCCTGATCATCGCCGGCACCGTGGTCGGCGCGGCCGGCATGCTGCTGACCCAGCTGATGGCCAAGGCGATGAACCGGCCGATCAGCAACGTGCTGTTCTCCAACTTCGGCGGCGGCGGCGCCGGCGGCGAGGAGATCACCGGCTCGATGAAGCCGATCGAGGCGCCGGATGCGGCCTCGCTGCTCTATCTCGCCGACCGGGTCATCGTGGTGCCGGGCTACGGCATGGCCGTGGCCCAGGCGCAGCACAAGATGTGGGAGCTGTGCAAACAGATGATCGCTCGCGACAAGGAGGTCAAGTTCGCCATCCATCCGGTCGCAGGGCGCATGCCGGGACACATGAACGTTCTGCTGGCCGAGGCCGGGGTGCCCTATGACCTGATCGCCGACATGGACGACATCAACCCCGAGTTCAAGACCTGCGACGTCGCCATCGTCATCGGTGCCAACGATGTGGTGAACCCGGTGGCCAAGACCGACAAGTCCAGCCCGATCTACGGCATGCCGATCCTCGACGTCATCGATGCCAAGAACGTCATCGTCATCAAGCGCGGCAAGGGCACCGGCTTTGCCGGCATCGAAAACGCGCTGTTCTATGCCGACAACACCCGCATGCTCTACGCCGATGGCCAGGAAGCTGCCAGCAAGCTGATCACGGAGCTGAAAGCGCTGGATGGCGGTGGCGGGCATTGATCCCCGGGCGCCGGGTGTCGTCTCGGCCCCGGCGCTCGACTTCCGCTTCGAGCTGAGGCCGGGTTACCTGTTCGCGCGCTGCAGCGGCCCCGAGGACAATCTCGCGGTGTCTGCCTGCATGTGGCAGCGCATTGCGGACGAGCTGGCGCGAACCGGCCTGTCGCGCGTGCTGGTCGAAGAGGATTTTCCCAATCAGGTGCCGGCCGAGGTGATCTACCAGGTCGGCGAGTTGATCGTGGAGATGTTCCCGCCCGGGACCCGGATCGCCCATGTCGATCAGCACGGTGGTGACGTCGTGCTCAACGAGTTCGGCGCCACCGTGGTCAACGCGGGCGGCGTACACGGGGCGGTGTTCGGCAGCCTTGCCGCCGCCGAGAGCTGGCTGCGCGGCGACTGAGTCAAGCCTTGTCCTGCCACCCGGTATCCTCGAGGGCGTGCCGGGTGGCACGCCAAGGGGCAGTGGCATGAATCTCTTCCTGGCATTGGCCAGCGGCATTGCGGTGCTCACCGCCGTCGTGCATTCGCTGCTGGGAGAGTTGCTGATCTTCCGCCGCCTGCGTGCGGGCTCGCTGCTGCCCGGGAGGCCGGCTCCGCCGCTAAGTGTCGGACATCTGCGGATCCTCTGGGCCACCTGGCATGCGCTGTCCCTGTTCGGCCTTGGCTTTGCCTGGCTGCTCTGGCGTCTCGCAGCGGATGTGGCAGCGCCGCAAGGCGTGGATGTGCCGGCCGCTGCCAGCGTGGCGTTCGCCGCGAGCGGACTGCTGGTGCTGCTCGCCACGCGCGGCCGCCATCCGGGCTGGATCGCGCTGGCCCTTGCCGCTGCCCTCGCCGCGTGGGGCCAGGCCGCCGGCTGATCGACCCGCAGTGGCGCTGGGCTGCGCAGAGGGGGTATGGTCAGTGCTCAGCGACCCGTGGAGTGCGCGCATGAACAGGCTGTTTGGCTGGATGCTTGCCGGCTGCATGATCCTGTTGACCGGCTGCGGCATCGAGGTGCCTCCCGAGAAGGCGGCCTACATAGGCGAGTGGCAGGCGACGACCATGTACCTGCTGATCACCCGCGATGGTTCGGTGCGCTACAAACGCATCGAGGGCGGCGTAACGACGTCGGTAGAAGGGCCGCTGAAGGCCTTCGATGGCGACAACTTCGAGGTCGGCGTCGGCCCCATGTCCACCACCTTCATCGTCAACCGCCCCCCTTATCTCGACGGAGAGACCTGGAAGATGCAGGTGGATGGCGTGCCGCTGACGAAAACGGCCGAGTAGGCCTGCGGAGGCGGAATGGCAAGGGAGTGCGCTAGAACCATCTGGACCGCGGCGGGATCACCTGGTCCGCTGCGACCCCGGGTAGGTCGTGGTTCGCGCCTGCCAGTCGGGCCTTGGGGCCGCTAGCCATGCGTCCGGTTCAAGTCAGCTCGACGCGCCCGCCGGACGGGTGCCAGGTCGCCGAGGTGCGCGCGCTGGACGAGCGCGACGTCCTCCTTCTGCGCAGGATGCTGGAGTTCTTCTCCAAGGTGCTTGGCAGGCGCGACGCGCCCGCCGCCCTGGCCCCGGACGACGGCTACCTGCTGGGGCTGCTTGAGGACCCGGGCTTCATCGCCATCGCCGCCATGGATGGCGAACGGCTTGTCGGCGGACTGGCAGGTTATGTTCTTCGCCGCTTTGATCAGGTGCGCTCCGAGTTCCACCTGCACGACCTGGGAGTTGTGCCGGACTGCCGCCGGCAGGGCATCGCCAGCGCCCTGATCGAGGCCTTGCAGGAGCTGGCCGCGGCGCGCGGCATCGACCTGATCATCGTCGAGGCCACACGCAGCGACCGGCCGGCCGTGGCCCTGTACGAGAAGTTCGGTCGCCGCCACGAGGTCTTCCACTTCGACATCCGCCCGTTCACCTTGCGCATTGCCCAGGGCTGAGCGCGAAACTCCCACAGTCGGGGCAGGGATTGGCGATTTCCAGCCTGCCGGATCAGTTTGATCGCCGAACTGACCAGCTCCGGCGTGCTGACCGAGCCGTATCGGCGGTACGCTGACGGGCTGGTCTCGACCCAACGTGCGTTCGGTGACGTGTGCTTTGGGCGCAAAGAAGACCTTCCACAACACCCGAATGTAGACACTCTGTTCCCTGTCAAGCGATTTCTTGGCTCGGGAACAGCCTGCTCCCGTCGTACTTTTCTGGGCTTTTGACGAGGGTCCAGGCAGCGGTGAGCAGCTTTCTCATGAC
>NZ_JALNMH010000016.1 GCF_023156535.1 Pseudomarimonas salicorniae
CCCCCCCTGGATGCCGCTGCTCTCCTGTAGGAGCTGGCTTGCCTGCGACCGCAGCGCCTGGCCTGCCCCTGTCTCAAGGAAAACCGCACCGCCCCGGTCGCGCCCAAGGGCACTCCCACAGAGAGGCGCATCCCCGTCGTGACCTCACGCTCAAAGCGCCCGCTCTCCTGTAGGAGCTGGCTTGCCTCCGACCGCAGCGCCCGGCCCTGCCCCTGTCTCGAGGAAAACCGCACCGCCCCGCTCGCTCCCAAGCGGATTCCCACAGAACGGCGCCGCCGTGACACCCGGCCGCCAGGGCCACGCAGGCCCGAGGCCGCGCGCCCGCCAATCCCCTGCACCCCGCCACCGCCCACGCGGAGCGCCCTGCCGACCGCCTTGCAAGCCGTTGACAGCCTCTCGCCGCGGGCGTACGGTTCGCGACGGCCCGCCACAAGATGTAGTGGTTGCCGTGCACCGCAACACAACAGGTTGTGGGTGCCGGAAAGGTCAACGGGGAGGCGACAGATACAGTCATACGCTTATCGCAGCCAGCGAAGGACTTGTTCCTAGGGGTTTTCCCGATGGGGCGCCGCGCTGCGATAGCCGTTTTTTTTGCCCAGCGCGGCACGCCCGATCGCGCGGTCACGGAGGAAGACACAACAATGAGCACGGTGCGCCTTGAGGCGGTGAAGAACGCAGTGGCCGAGATCCCCCTGCAGCCGGCATCCCAGGACATCTGGGACAAGAAGTACCGACTGAAGAGCAAGCAGGGCGAGGCGATCGACCGCGACGTCGACGACACCTACAAGCGCGTCGCCCGCGCCCTGGCCGATGCCGAAGCCACCCCGGAGAAGCGCAAGTACTGGTACGAGCGCTTCGTCTGGGCGCTGCGCCGCGGCGCCATCCCGGCCGGCCGGATCACCTCCAATGCCGGCGCGCTGGAGCACAAGCCCGCCACCAGCACGATCAACTGCACCGTCTCCGGCACCATCGAGGACTCGATGGACGGCATCCTCGAGAAGGTCCACGAGGCTGGCCTCACCCTGAAGGCCGGCTGCGGCATCGGCTACGAGTTCAGCACCCTGCGTCCGCGCGGGGCCTTCGTCGCCGGCGCCGGCGCCTACACCTCGGGCCCGATGTCCTTCATGGATATCTACGACAAGATGTGCTTCACCGTCAGCTCCGCCGGCGGCCGCCGCGGCGCGCAGATGGGCACCTTCGATGTCGCCCATCCGGACGTGAAGGAGTTCATCCGCGCCAAGCGCGAGGACGGCCGCCTGCGCCAGTTCAACCTCTCGCTGCTGATCACCGACGGCTTCATGCAGGCCGTGCGTGACGACGCCGACTGGCCGATGGTCTTCCCGGTGCACGTCAAGGAACGCGACGAACTCGACCTCGCCGACGCCGACAAGGTCGTCTGGCGCGAGTGGCCGACCACCCGCAACTACGTCACCCGCGACGATGGCCTGGTGGCCTGCAAGGTGTACGGGCACATCCGCGCCCGCCACCTGTGGGACATGATCATGGTCTCCACCTATGACTTCGCCGAGCCGGGCTTCATCCTGATCGACAAGGTCAACGAGATGAACAACAACTGGTGGTGCGAGAACATCCGCGCCACCAACCCCTGCGGCGAGCAGCCCCTGCCGCCCTACGGCGCCTGCCTGCTCGGCTCGGTCAACCTGACCAGCTTTGTCCGCGACCCGTTCACCGACCGCGCCCGCTTCGACTGGGAGGAATACGCCGAGGTCGTCCGCGTGTTCACCCGCATGCTCGACAACGTGGTCGAGATCAACGGCCTGCCGCTGGAGCAGCAGCGCAACGAGATCGCCCGCAAGCGCCGCCACGGCATGGGCTTCCTGGGCCTTGGCAGCACCCTGACCATGCTGCGTATGCGCTACGGCAGCGAGGACAGCTGCGCCTTCACCGAGCGCGTGGCCCGCGAGATGGCCGTTGCCGGCTGGGAGATCGCCCTGTCGCTGGCCGAGGAGAAGGGCCCGGCGCCGATCATGGACGAGGACTTCACCGTCACCGCCGAGATGCTGCGCAAGCGCCCGGAGATGGCCAAGGACGGCTGGAAGATCGGCCAGACCATCAAGGGCCGCCTGCTGCACGCCAAGTACAGCCGCTACATGCAGAAGGTCGCCAGCGTCGCCCCCGAGCTGGTCGGCAAGCTGGCCGAGACCGGCGCCCGCTTCACCCACCACAGCTCGATCGCCCCCACCGGCACGATCTCGCTGTCGCTGGCCAACAACGCCTCCAACGGCATCGAGCCGAGCTTTGCCCACCACTACTCGCGCAACGTCATCCGCGAAGGCAAGAAGAGCAAGGAGAAGGTCGAGGTCTACAGCTACGAGCTGCTCGCCTACCGCACCCTGGTCAATGCCAAGGCCATGCCCTACGCCGAAGAGGCCGACGCCAAGCTGCCCGACTACTTCGTCGCCGCCGACGACATCACCCCCAAGGAGCACGTCGACATCCAGGCCGCCGCGCAGATCTGGGTCGACTCCTCCATTTCCAAGACCGCCAACGTTCCCACCGACTACGCCTACGAAGACTTCAAGGACATCTACCTCTACGCCCACGAGAAGGGTCTCAAGGGCTGCACCACGTTCCGCTTCAACCCGGCCGCCTTCCAGGGCGTGCTGGTCAAGGAGAAGGACCTCGAGAACACCACCTACCGCTTCGAGCTCGAAGATGGCAGCGTGGTCGAGGCCAAGGGCAATGAACAGATCGAATACGACGGCGAGATGCACACCGCCGCGAATCTTTTCGACGCGCTCAAGGAAGGGTATTACGGTAAGTTCTAGCGCGGGCGCGTAGCGCCCGCTGCGTGATGGGTGATTCGGGATGGGTGATTCGCGAAAGCAGCAGCCAACGAGCTTCCCGGCGCGGCTCTTGCGAATCACCAATCACCCATCACGAATCACGGCTTCAAGAATGGCCACCACGGACGATGGCCGCAGGCGGTGCCCGTCGCACAGTCGCGGCGCACCATGAGGTCGAGGCAGGCAGGAGCCGGCTTCGCTCGCGTCAGCTCTCTATCGCCCGAACAGGAGGGGCTATGAGCAATGGCAATGGTGTGGCGGCGACGATTTCCGAAGCCGTCGAACAGGTGACCGAAAAGGTCCAGGAAGTCGCGGCCGAGGCCAAGGCAGCCATCGACAAGCGCGCCAAGGTGGTCAGGAAGAAGGCCGCGGCCGTGGTCAAGGAGGCCAAGGCCAAGGTCAACCAGGCCAAGAAGGAAGTCGAGAAGGAAGTGAAGGCGGCCAAGGCCAAGGTCGACAAGGCCAAGAAGGACGTCGAGAAAGAGGTCAAGGCGGTCAAGAAGAAGTTCGACACGGCGAAGAAGAACGCCGCGAAGAAGACCGCCGCGGCCAAGAAGTCGACGGCCAAGAAGGCAAGCGCCAAGAAGGCCTCGGCCAAGAAGGCGGTGAAGAAGGTGGCCAAGAAGGCTTCGGCCAAGAAGGCCAGCGCCAAGAAGGCGGTGAAGAAAGTCGCCAAGAAAGCCACGGCCAAGAAGGCCGCCGCCAAGAAGTCGGTGAAGAAGGCGGTCGGCAAGAAGGCCCCGGCGAAGAAGGCGCCAGGCAAGAAGGCTCCCGCCAAGAAGGCCGCAGGCAAGAAAGGCGCTGCCAAGAAGGCGGCGAAGAAGAAGTAATCCAGTCAAGGGTTGCCCCGAGGGTCCCGTCCGCAGGCGCGCAGGAAGTGCGCCGCGGGCGGGTCACCCGCGCAACCGCCGGCAACGCGGGCCGGCCTCAACACAGCAGACCCGGGGCCTCGCGAACCCCGGCCCGCCGCCCAGCGCGGCGGGGTATGCCGGCCGTGCCGGCCATCGATCAGGAGTGGTGTCGTGGGTATCAAGATCAGCAAGAAAATCAAGGGCTTCAGCGTGCAGACCGCCGAGGACAAGGCCAAGGCCGAGCAGGCCGCCGCCGCGCCCGCCCCGGCCCCGGCCAAGGAGCCGCAGCGCGCCGAAGTCATCCAGATGCACGAGCAGATCGAGCGTCCGGACGTGCTGGTCGGCAGCACCTACAAGATCAAGTCGCCCCTGTTCGAGCACGCCCTGTACGTCACCATCAACGACATCGTGCTGAACCCCGGCACGAAGCACGAATCGCGTCGCCCCTTCGAGATCTTCATCAACTCGAAGAACATGGACCACTTCCAGTGGGTCGTCGCCATCACCCGCATCATGTCCGCCGTCTTCCGCAAGGGCGGTGACGTGACCTTCATCGTCGAAGAGCTGAAGGCCGTCTTCGACCCCCGCGGCGGCTACTTCAAGTCCGGCGGCGTCTACATGCCCAGCATCGTCGCCGAGATCGGCGCCGTGGTCGAAGACCACCTCAAGCTGATCGGCATGATCGTCGACGACAACCTCAGCGACGAGCAGAAGCAGCTGATTGCCGAGAAGCGCGCCGCCTATGAGGCCGGGCTAAAAAAAAACAGTGAGCCCGGCGACGCCGTAGCCACGGGTTCCACCGACGGCAAGGGCGAAGCCAAGAGCGCCGAGGCGGGGAGCTTTCCGCCCGGCGCGACGATGTGCCACAAGTGCAATACCCAGGCGATGATTGTTATGGATGGGTGTCAGACCTGTCTTAGCTGTGGGTATTCGAAGTGCGGGTGAGGTGCGCCTGCTTCCAACGGCCCGGACCAAGTGGCGGTGATACTCCAACAACCTAAAGTTGAGCGGATTGAGATCGACCAGCTCAAGAGCATCGTCGACTTATCACTTGAGCTTGACCGATGTCCCTTGACCGGGATCATGGGGAGTAATCGAAGCGGGAAGACTACGGTGCTTCACGCTCTGGCGTGCGCTTTTTCCCCAGCCACTCCCGGGAGTTCAGACTACCGATTCCCGACATTCTTCCGACCGAACACAGAGTCACTGTGGAAGGACAGTCGTTTCCGCATCGCTTACGGGGGCAGGCTTGGCGAGGCTACCTTCGCTGGTCTCACTCAGGAGTACAAGAAGGAGGCCGACCGCTGGACTCCGCGATACGGAAACAGGCCACTTCGATTCGTAAAGTTTGTTGGGATCGCCGATTCTGCTCCAGATTTGGAGACAATCGCACTGAGCTCAATGATTCACTACACGAAAAAATCCAGAGAAGAGAAACACGATATCGAAGTTAGAGAGCTTGCGGGGAAAGTCCTGAACGAAAACTACTCAGGCTATTTCGGCGTTAGCTACCAGTATCGAAACCGTCAGTCGATCGGGGTGTCTACGAAGCAAGCATCCTATTCGGCCTTGTCAATGAGCTCGGGCGAGCAGCGAGTATTCCGCGTCCTCGATACTGTCGTTAATTCTCCAGACTATGCGTTAGTGCTCATCGATGAGATTGACCTATTTCTTCATCAGGACGCACTCCAGCGCCTGCTTGCAATCCTGCATGATCACTGCAAGAAGCGGCATAAGCAACTCATCTTTACCACGCATTTCCCGCCTTCAGGTCGCCTCTACGACAGCATCGACCTACACAGCATCCATCGTGGCCCGACTCGCACGCTGTCGTGGAGGGGATACTCGCTGGAAGCGTTGAGACACATCACGGGGGCTCAGGTTCGCCCGCTAACCGTCTATACAGAAGATGATCTCGGCGAGCGTGTAGTCGCTCAAGTGGCAAGCGAGTTGGGGCTAAGGAAGTATGTGGAGACCGCGACCTTCGGTCCTGCGGATAATGCTGCAACATTGGTCGCAGGCCTGCACGCCGCGATGCCAACTGCAGACAATTATTTGGCGCTTACTGATGGTGATGTTCTAGGCGCCCGCGGCTCCATCAGGGCTCGAGTGAGGAAAATTTGGAGCGGCAACTCCGCCAAGCACGAGGACGAGCGAAAGCGAATCGTAAGTAAGATTCGTTCTTTCCGTTCTTTCATGCGCGAGGAATCGGGCAATGCGGCCTGTCCGGAGGTATGCATCCACGCAATGGTCTGCGAGGTGGATCCCCTGAAAATACCCCCAACGCTTCGAGATTTTGCGGAGCTGTGTCGTTCAATCGTCCATCCGCTGGATCGCCATGGATTTCTGAACGATGTCGTAGACCTCTCTGGCGAGAACCGTAGTGTTGCGATATCCAAGCTGGTCGATATTGCGGCGGCCTCCCCTCTATGGAGCCGATACACCCGCGTATTGAGAGCGTGGCTTCGGAAGAAGAAGGTTCAGCTGGCGCTTTGATTTGGTGGATCCCGCAAGAAGGGAAAGAGGGTCGAAACAGGGGTCAAGCGAAACAGGGGTCAGAGTGCACTTTCAGGAAAACAGGGGTCAGAGGAAAAACAGGGGTCAGAGTGCACTTTCGCTTGGAGAGTTTTTGCGGTAGAGGACTCTGACTGCCGTTCCGGTGGCTGACTAGTTGAACGCCCCTTTTTCGCCATTGGCCGCGGTCTTCGAATCCGGAGGAAAGAATGAAGCCGTTAGCTGCGATTGCTCTTGTTGCGTTTCTCGTGGGCTGCTCTCCTGTCCAGCCCGTTAAGCCGGTCGTCTATGAGCCAGCGAGCGCAACCTCAGAACGTAGGCTGGACGCAACGTACGAGATTGGGGTGCCGAAGGAGGTGTTCGTCGGCGACCAGATGCTAAGAGTTCAGGATTATCACGTGGTCACGCGGGATACCGGCTCCCACTCAACGCGACTCACGCCGACGCAGGATTTCAAGGTCAGACTCCCACCTTTCGCAACTGCTACGGTCGACAAGGGGGACATCGTTAGGGTGGAGGGAGTGACGGAGCGCGATGGCCGTAGCTATCGTTTAGTCGAGTTGCCTGACCCGACAGCCGGTCTGCTGCGCTTTCTGATCGATGAGGAAGGGGGGTTCGAGGGAAGCGCTCTGAACAATCAGGGTGCGCGTATGGGCTGGAGTTACAAGCCAGAGCCATCGACCGTTCGCCTCGTCCCTGCCCCTTCAAGTGTGCGGATAGATACCACCAAGGGGTTCACCAACTTTGAGTTGGTGTACGGCGGAACTACGCGGGATTCGTTCCAGATTCTCTATCGCGAGTACTCGCGCGACGATTTAGCCCGTCCCGCGTTCACCCAGAACCTCGTTTACGAGAAGGGCGGCGAGCCCGTGATCCGATTTCGCAACCTCAAGATTGAGGTGCAAGAGGCATCAAACGACAGGATCCGATTCGTTGTGATCGAAGACGGAGGCAGGGGGTAGATCCCTGAGGAGCAGGGGTAAGGAGAACATGGGTCAGAGTGCACTTTCTGCTAGCCGCTTCTCAGAAGGCCCGGGCTCTAGATCCGACTGCTACTGAAAGCCGGAGGGAGGTCGTACCGTCGGCTACAAGTCGCCCGCGCCTCAGGGGGCCGTCGCGGCGTCGAGCGCGGGCATCTCGAACTTTAGTTCGATGTAGGCGCCTTTGAGCTGCGGTCCGCTCGGCTCGGGGGTGGCAAGTGAGCCGCTCAGACGCATGGTGTCAACGGACAAATCGAGCCGCAGTTGCGTCGGCTGAATTGAATAGGTCCTCGCGCCGTCTACGATCTGCGCGGAGATGGGCGAGCCGGCCGGGTCGAGACTTACACGCAGATGCCGCGATGCCAACTCATGCTCGCTCCCCTGCTGCCGTGCAATCAGCTCTGGCGAGAAGAGCAGGTCCATGCCGTGAGACCCGGCTTCAGGGAGGGCATCGATGATGACCCAGCGTTCCAGAGGGCCGAAAGGACTGTCAGGTTCGTCGGGGATTGGCTGAAACACGACGATGCCTTCGGCATAGGGCATGCCGGGATTGCCGAGACGCCATCGGGATGCGCGGCGCTTCAGCTCGGCCTCGTAATCGGGCTCGCCTGTTCCCACGGGGTGGACTGGCTGCGTCTCGCCGGCAGATAACGCCACCTCGCCCCAGAACTTCGCTGCGTACGCGTGCTGCGGCACGCCTACGCCATCCAGATAGGCATTCGCCAAAGCGCGCTGCGCCTTGGCCAGTCCTCCCATCGCCGCCCGTCGCAACCAGATGGCGGACTCCTTCGTATCCGCCGGCCCCAGCGAGCCATCGGTGAGGCTGCGTGCGAAGTCGAACTGAAGTGCTGCGTCTCCCCGCTCCGCTGCGCGGCGCAGCAGCTGCCGCGCGGTATCGAAGTCGCCTCGCTCCGCGGCGTCGATGCCAAGCTGCAGCAATGCAGACTCCACGGCGATGTCTGCCGCGTGCTGCAGGCGGTCGGGCGATTCCTCGCTTCGCGGCGTCTCCGCGTCGTCGGGTGCCTGCGCGAGGCAAGGCCCGGCTGGCGGAGCAAGGAGTAGCAGCGTGATCAACAAGCCCGTGCAGCGCATGTCGCGTGCCCTCGGAGCGACTCGCGGCAAGTATGCCAGCAGCCAAGGCGGCAACAGGGGAAACAGGGGTCAGAGTGCGCTTTCCGCTGGGGGAAACAGAGGGTAAAACAGGGGTCAGAGTGCACTTTCCGCGAGGCCGGATCACAGCCGCGAGTCGCCCTTCATCATGAGCTGGCCCGGTGGACTGGCCGGATGCAGCCCGCAT
Organism: Pseudomarimonas salicorniae; assembly: GCF_023156535.1. GTDB lineage: Bacteria > Pseudomonadota > Gammaproteobacteria > Xanthomonadales > Xanthomonadaceae > Pseudomarimonas > Pseudomarimonas salicorniae. The sequence continues at coordinate 8,450 of NZ_JALNMH010000016.1, forward strand.
CGTCATTCGGCAGAAGCACACGGCCTCCAGCGGCGCTCCGGCCGGGGACTAGCTGAACGCTCCCGCTTCCGCCGGCGCAGGGTCGCGGGGCTCGATGCAGATGCGGTCGCGTCCTGCGAAACAGGGGTCAGAGTGCACTTTTCGCCGGGTTCTTTTGAACGCAAACGTAAGCAAAGGTGCAGGCACGCGTGGACACTGACTTTCTGATCCACTCCCGTGGTCACAGCATGGGCGATTGGCACTGTAGCGTCATGACGCTATAGTGTTCCCTGGAGGTGCCCCATGACTGAGCTGTCCAAGCGCTCGACAACGAAACAGGGGTCAGAGTGCACTTTTCGCCGGGTTCTTTTGAACGCAAACGTAAGCAAAGGTGCAGGCACGCGTGGACACTGACTTTCTGATCCACTCCCGTGGTCACAGCATGGGCGATTGGCACTATAGCGTCATGACGCTATAGTGTTCCCTGGAGGTGCCCCATGACTGAGCTGTCCAAGCGCTCGACCATCTATTTCGATCCCGACCTGCACCAGGCCTTGCGCCTGAAGGCGGCGAGCACCCACCAGTCCGTTTCCGAGATCGTGAACGCCGCGCTGCGCGAGGCCCTGCGCGAGGATCAGCAGGACCTGGCTGAGTTTGCGTCGCGCGTGGAGGAGCCCACGATGTCCTACGAGGCGCTGCTCAACGACCTCAAGGCTCATGGCAAGTTATAGGCTGGTCTTCAAGCAATCAGTCGCCGAGGATCTGCGTGCCATCCCCAAGGCGGATGTCGCGCGCATTCTCAAGCGGATCGAAGCGCTCGCCGATGACCCCACACCGCCGGGCAGCGAGAAGCTGTCCGCCCAGGCCCGCTACCGGATCCGCCAGGGCGTGTACCGCATTCTCTACGAGATCGAGAACGATCAGCTGGTGATCGTGGTCGTCAAGGTCGGGCATCGGCGCGAGGTGTACCGATGAAAATAGCGGTCAGGGTGCACTTTCCCTAAGCCGCACCGCAGCCGCGACGGGTGCTGCAGCGATAAGCCGGCCCGGTGGGCCGGGCGGTTGTGGCCCGCATTGTCATTCGGCAGAGGCCCCTGCGCTACCGGACCGTCCACGGCATCCAGCAGCGCACCGACCGGGGATCAGCTGAACGCTTGCGCTTCCGCCGGCGCGGGGTCGCGGGGTTCGATGCAGATGCGGTCGCGTCCTGCGGCCTTCGCTGCATACAACCTGCGGTCGGCGCGTGACAGCCATTGGCTGGGGTCGTCCTTGGCGCCCAGCGAGGCGACGCCGATCGACACGGTCACGGGTGTTCCGTCGGCGGTGCGCAGCCGTGCACGGATGGCCGCCTGCAGCTTGTCGAGCGCGGCCGAGATCCCGTCGGGCGTGGTGCCGGGCATCACCAGGACGAACTCCTCGCCTCCATACCGGTAGAAGCTGTCAGTGGCGCGCATGGTGTCGCCCACGATCCGGGCAAGATCGATCAGCACCTGGTCGCCGGCATCGTGGCCGTGACGGTCGTTGACGTCCTTGAAGTGGTCCAGATCGATGACCGCCAGGCCAGCCGGCTCGCCCTCGCGCCGGGCGGCTTCGGCACGCATGGAAATCTCCCGCTCCAGGGCGCGGCGGTTGCCGACATGGGTGAGCGGATCGCGATTGGCCATGACGTCAAGCTGACGATGCTGGCGCGACGTACGCCACGCAAAGACGAACGAGAACAATGCGACCTGGGCAGCGACCGCGAAGAAGGTCGTCCGTTCGAGCGGGTCGGCGAAGTTATCGGGAGCAAGACCGATGCCCGCGATCAGCACCACCGAGAGCAGCAGGGCCACCCGGCTGGTGGCCATCAGGAAGATGCCGATCATCAACGAGAACGCCCACAGAAAGGACAAGCCGTAGACTGGAATCACCACCAGAAGGCCCGCCGTCAGCAGCGAGGCAATGACATTGCCGGCCATCACGCTGCGTCCGGTTTTCCAGGCGTAGGCCATGCCGCCGAGCATTACCAACACGACCATGGCGTCGAACAGGGCGACCGCCACGGCCCCCTGCATAAGGCGATAGACGGCGAACGACCCGATGGCCAGGGAGGCGACGGTGCTGAACACGCAAACGATGGCCAGCTGCGTGTCGGTCCTCAGCCGACCCATGGCATCAACGCCGATGATGGCCTGACGACGCTCGGGTCGATTGTCGACTCCTGGACTCACCAACCTATCCCCCGGAAGCTTGCAGAGGCGAGCAGGAAGAGTACAGCGCGCGGACGTCTGGGGTCAGAGTGCACTTTCCCCCGAAACGCATCGGAAACACTACTCTGACCCTGATTCGCCCCTGACCCTGATTCGACCACCCGTGATCCGGGAGAGTCCGTGTTGACTGCCGCCGCCTTGCCTCGCCTCCTGCCTGCTGTTTGTTGTCTCGGACTGTGCAGCGTGTTGATTTCGGCCGCGTCGGCCCAGGGTGCGCGGCCGCGCACTGCGCCGCCGTTGCCGGCGCCGGATCCGATGAGCTACCAGATCATCCATGTCGACACGGCGCAGGCGTTGGCCGATGCCGCCTGGAATCTGCGAAGCAACCAGGCCATCGTGATTGCGCCGGGTACCTATGACCTGGCGAGCGTCAATTTTCCGAACGGGGTGGACGGACGGATCACGGTAGGGCGCTTCGGCGCGCCGATCATTTCGAACATCCAGGTTCGTGGTGCCACCGACGATCCCGCCGATGTGGTGCTGCGCGGCGCCGGCATGCTCAATCCGATCGTGCCGTATGGCGTGCAGATCTTCACCGCGCGCGAGGTGACCCTGGCCAACTTCAGCGTGGGCGAGGTCTATTACCACGCGATCGGCGTACAGGGCGGTCAGGGTGCCGGTGATATCCGCATCTACAACGTGCGCGCCTATGACGCGGGCCAGCAGATCATCAAGGGCTCCGGCGCAGGCGCCGATGACGTCACGATCGAGTACTCGCAGGTCGACTACAGCGTGGGCGCCATCGTGCACCCCGAAGGCAGCCCGCCTAACAGCTGCTACACCAACGGCATCGACGTCACCGGAGGTGATCGCTGGATCATTCGCGACACCCGCATCGAGCGCATCCGCTGTCAGAACAATACCCTGGCCGGACCTGCGATCCTGGTCTGGCAGGGCTCGGCCGATACGCTGATCGAACGCAACCTTATTCTCGACTCATCGCGCGGAATCAGCCTGGGCCTGGTGGCCAGCAGCGACCACAGTGGCGGCATGGTGCGCAACAACCTGATCCGCTGGAATCCCGCGGCCACCTACGCCGTGGATGTGCCGATCTACTCCACCTCACCCAACTCGCGAATCCTCCACAACACGGCGCTGACGCGAGGGCGATACCCGAACGCCATTGAAGTCCGCTTCGCGGGTGCGACCGGGGTCGAGGTAGCCGGCAACCTGCTGGACGCCGCAATACAGCCGAGGCAGGGCGCAGCCCCGGTGCTCAGCAACAACCGTAGTGATGCGCAAACGGCCTGGTTTCGTGATGAGGCCCATGGCGATCTCAGACTGTCGGTGGCGGGCGAAGCGCAGCTGAGCGGCGCGCTCCCGCGGCATCCCCAGGTGTTGCTGGACTGTCTAGCTGAGAGCCGGCCCGCCTCCACCGAGGCCGGTGCCTGCGGGCGAGACCCGCAGCGGGTGTTTGCCGATGGGTTCGAGCTCTGAGGCGGAAGCCCGGGGTCAGATGCAGCGATAACAGGGGGCAGAGTGAACTCTTTCAAGGAATTCCACTCGGCCTTGGTCTGACCGCCGAGGCGACCGAATCGGCCTTTCCCATTGCCACCAATCTGCGGGTTACACTTCGCGACCTTTCGGGCCCCGGAGCTGCGCGTTGTGAATAGGTTCCTTCTTGGGACTCGGCGTAAACGGTCGATGTGGCTGTCGTGGCTGGTGCTTCTCCTTTCAGCCGAGTTTGTTCTGGCTGAGCAGTTTGATCTTGCCGGCCCGCCGGGCAGCGTCGGATTCGGCGCCCAGATCGCCGTGCTCCCCAACGGCAACCTCGTTGTAACCGATCCCCGACGTCCCCCGGATGGGGCTGCCTACCTCTACTCCCGTGATCTTCAGCTGCTCAGCACAGTGACGAACGTGTCGCCCTTCGCGGCACCTGGTACGTCGCTGGATACCGTTCGGATTGTGGTTCTTCGGAACGGGAACTATCTGCTTGTCAATGAGACCTGGAGCAATGGAGGTCTTTTCAGACTGGGAATGGTCGCCTGGGCGAACGGAGAAACCGGCATCAGTGGGAGCATCTCATCATCGAACGCCCTGATCGGAGCAAGGGCGGATGACAGCGTAGGGTTTCCGGCGGTGCATCCGCTGGCTAACGGAAACTACGTCGTGGAGTCGTTTCGCTGGAGCAACGGGGCCTCTCGTGTGGGCGCCATCACCTGGGGCTCCGGCACCTCGGGCGTCTCCGGCCCGGTTTCGGCGGAGAACTCGGTAATCGGAAGCTCGATTGGCGATTCTCCGAGTTTCGGCACGGCGCTGAGCAACGGCAACTACGTCCTCCTCAATACCGGGTGGGGAACGCCTGAGCGCCCTTACCTGGGCGCCGCCATGTGGGTTGACGGAACTGTGGGGGCGACAGGCTTCATGACGGCCGAGAATTCGCTCGTAGGATCTGCCGCGGAAGACTTCATCCTCCGCAGGGTCTACCCACTGGTAAACGGCAACTTCGTCCTGGCGTTGCCCTATTGGGACAACGGTGACCAGGTCAATGCCGGCGCAGCGGTGTGGGGCGATGGCACGAGGCCAATGGTGGGGACGGTGTCTGCGGCCAATGCGCTCGTGGGCACGCGGACCGGGAGCTATGTCAGCTATGACGAGGTGCAGGCCCTGAGCAATGGACACTATGTTGTAGCTTCCTCGGACTGGGACAGTCCGACAGGAACCAACAACGGTGCGGTGACCTGGGGCAACGGGGCGGTCGGGACAACGGGCGAGGTGTCGGCGGCGAATTCCCTGGTGGGTGGCGCTGACTTCCAGTTCGTGGGAGGCGACCCCGAGTATCTGGTCGATAGCGTGATCCCGCTTGCGAATGGGCACTACGTGACAGCCTCTCCGTACTGGGGAGGGCAGAAGGGCGCGGTTACATGGGGTGATGGCACGAAGGCGACTGTGGGAGTCGTTTCTCCACGCAATTCCATCGTGGGCAATTCCGTTGGCGATCGGGTGGGTAGCTCGGGCGTGACGGCCCTCACCAATGGACACTACGTCATTGCCTCCGCCGGATGGAAGGGCGTGGGAGGCGTCCCAGTTGGCGCGGCTACCTGGGTAAACGGCACTGGTCCGCGCACGGGTTCCGTGGGCATGGGCAATTCGCTGGTGGGCAACACGCCTATGAGCGCGGGGATGGCCGTGACGGCGCTGGCGAACGGCCACTATGTGGTGGCGTTTCCAGGCTGGGATCGAGGATCTGTCTCTCAAGCCGGTGCGGTGGTCTGGGGAAACGGAGAACTCGGCAGCAAGGGCTCTCCTTCGCCGCAGAGTGCCTTGGTCGGTTCACGAGAGCGGGATTTTGTCGGCTGGCCGATAGCGCTGAGCGACGGCAACTACGTGGTCTGCAGCGGGAACTATTCGAGCGACTCGGCGACTCGGGTCGGCGCAGTGACCTGGGCGAGTGGATGGGGCGGGCGTGTTGGCGAAATCAACGCCTCGAACTCGCTCATCGGATCGTCGCGGGATGACCAGGTCTGCAGCGGCCATTTGGATTCCCGGACGCGCCCGCTGCCCGATGGCCAGTATCTGGTCGCCAGTCCGTTTTTCGACGACGGAGAGGTGTTCGACGCCGGTGCGTTCACCCTTGCCGAAACCGCCGTGACCGGGCACCTCAACTATCAGAACAGCGTGATCGGATCGGTCAGTGAGGGCGGAGAGACTGGCGGTCGACCCGGTGTGTTCGCGGCCTATGATGAGGTTCACCGTCGACTCTTTGTCGGCCGAGGCGCCAGCAATCTGGTTACGGTAGTGACCGGTGCGCGCGTGTTTCGGTCGAGCTTCGAGTAGGGGTTTGACGGGTAGAAGCAGGCAAACAGAGGGGCAGAGAAGAGGCAGGAGTCAGGAAGTTCTGGGGTCAGAGCCCACTTTCCACTGACTTCATTCTGGGGTCCTAGGCTGAACACTGGATCACACCGCATCTGAAGGCGGGGGGCTCGGCGAGTGGCCGTTGGGTTGGCCGACCGGAAGCTCGCCCTGAGCGGGCCGAGTGCTGTACACCTCTCTCACCGCCCTCGCCGTCCTCCGATCAGGGCGCTACGCTAGGGCTCGGGAGGAGGCGCCCATGAAGCCCATCGATTCTGCCAAGCTCGATGCGATCATCGCCGCCGCGCACCGCAGCGCGCGGGAGCGCAACCAGGGCTATCGGGAACGCGCGCTGGCGCTGTACCCGTGGATCTGCGGCCGCTGCGGACGGGAGTTCAACCGCAGCAACCTGCGTGAGCTGACCGTGCACCACCGCAACCACAACCACCAGGACAACCCGGCGGACGGTTCGAACTGGGAGCTGCTCTGCCTGTACTGCCACGACAACGAGCACCAGCGGCAGATCGAGGCCGGCAACAGCATGGGGTTGGACGATGCCGTGGCCCCGGCCACCTCCAACCCGTTCGCCGGGCTGGGGGATCTGCTCAAGAACAAACCCAAGGCCTGATCCAGAGGAAGGGTCAGAGTGCACTTTCTCCCGCCTCATGCCCCCATCGGCAATGGCGCGAGGGCCCGAAGCCTGATTGGTCGCCGCGGAAGCATGGCCATTCGCCCTGTCGCCTGCAGGGTGACAAGAGGTAAGGGGCGATATGAGGGCCCGACGCCAGATGCGTCCGGGGTGAGCGACCAGGCAGGCGTGGTCTCCGGGGAGTTGGGGCAGGACGTACTGTCCCGACAGGCACGCGCGGGTCCGGCAATGGGTCTGCCTGCCATCCCTCGGGTCGATCACGCTGTAGGCCCTTTCTGACACGCCTCGGCGGAAGTGTCCGATTCCCATGCGGCCGGGCAGCGCCGAACATCAGGGTCGTAGTCCGCAGCACTCGGTGGCCTGCACCGTCATGTCCTGCTGGCAAGGGGCGCCAGCGAACCATCAACTCCAATTCGGGGGAGAGCAATCGTGAGCAGTACCGTGGTGCGGAGCGAGAGGTTCAGCTTGTCTGTCTGGGACTGGCTGCTGGTAATCGTGATCGGCGCGATCATCTGGCTGGTGTTTGCGGCGGCTGGCGGGTCTTTCGCTGCCGCACTGGGTGAAGCGACGGTCTATCTGGGTTTCGTGGTGGGATTGTCCTACTCGTTCGGGCGCGGTCGATGGACGAAGGCGGCGGGCAGGGCGAAGGCAGGCAGATGGGCCTTTCGCATCCTCTTCCTGTTGCTTGCCTGCGCGGTGCTGTTCGTCTCGATGGTCAGGTTGGTCGGATACGCCTCGGGAAAGGCGGGCGCCCAGCAGCTGATGGAAACCACCTCGGCCCTTCGCGCTGCGCTGGATGCCGACGCCGATTCCGGACAGATCCGAAGCGCGTTCCATCAAATCGCCACGGAGAAGCTGGAGGCGGCCGCTTCATCCCCGGTGATCGAGCGGCCGTTCAGAATGATCGCCACGGAACTTGCCGTGGAAACACTGCGTCCGCAGCTGGAGCTGGCCGAGGTGACATCGAGGCTGGTGGAGCTGGGTCCGCTTGCACCTGCCACGCTTGCCAGTGAGCAGAGTCGAAGGGAGGTGCTGACCAGCGCCGAGGCAATGCTGGTGGCCATCGAGGCCTCGCGCGAGGCGGTGTTCTCCATTGAGAAGAGGGCGGAAGCGGCCATCGTGGACCAACCTTCAAGCCGCGCTGCCCGCGAGGCTTTCCTGGATCCCATCCGGATCTTCCGCCAGCACGCAGAGGCGACCTTTCCAGCCCCTGAACTGGTCAACTGGGCAAACGCCATCATCGCGCTCCATGCGTACCTCGACGCTCACGTCGATGCCTGGCGCATCGACTCCGAGGGCGTGTTGCATGCCTCTGCCGCCGAGCGACAGGAGATCACCAAGCTGCTCGAGGGGGTCAAGCTGGCCTCGGCACGCTTGGCGGACTGAGCCCGCGAAGCAGCCCTCAGAGTGCACTTCCCGAGCATGCGGCGCGCGCTCGAAGCAGGGATGAGAGTGGACAGGGACCAATTGGTTTCCTGAACGACCGCTTCGATCCAGGTTCTCGGATTTACTGTTGGCGGCCGCGCGGTTGAGTTTGCGAGAATCGGCAGATGGCTGGCGATTCATCGAGCGCGAAGGCTGTAGACGAGGGCTCCCTGGCCGCAATGCCAGTCGGCGTCTCGCGCCTCAGTCTGCGCGATGCCTGGTCCGAGTTGCTCGACGAATGGGTGCGTCCCGACCGCGGATTGCCCCGAACGATGTGGCGATTGACGGTGAGCCCACAACGCGGATTGGCGGATTGGATCGAGCGCCGCGATCCTCGGGTGACGCGTCCGTTCCGCTACCTGCTGGTGGCCGCGGCCGTGGCGGCGCTGGTCTGGATGGGGGATGGTCGAGTCATTGACTGGGACGTCTGGCTGACCGAACTGGGCGCGAAGCTGGAAGCGCGGAACGCCGGCTCCAAAGGACAGTTCGGATTTGTGGTGGGCTATCTGCTCGCCACCTTGAGCCGCTCGCAACCCGAGGTGCTGCTGCTTCTGGGGGCGCCCTTGCTGGCTCTGGCGATCTGGGCAGGCAGCCTGCGGCGGCTCAATGCCGCTGAAGCGTGGGCCGTCTCGCTGTATGCCTCCGCGCAAGCCCTGTGGCTGGTCACCGTTGTCGGTTGGATGTTGCCGCAGAGCATGCCCGGAGGGATGGGACTGAAATGGGGCGTGGCACTGCTCGCATGGGCATGGACAGTGTCCGGCTCAGCCAGAGGTGGTGTCCTGTATCGCCTCGCTGTGCCATCGCTCGCGCTGTTTGCGGCGCTCTGGCTCGTAGGCGCCATGGTGGTGGTTCCCGCGGTGGTGGTCTGGTTGAGCAGCTAGGAAACTGGGGTCAGAGTGCACTTCCCCGCCTGTCCCCTATCGTCGCGCCCTGCAGCTCGCTTCGGCCCCGCTCTCAGCCGGACGGTGCGGCGGGAAACTTGTCCAGGGTCGGCATCCAGCGGCCGCTGATGCGGTTGGCGAGTTTCGGGCCGGACTTGTCGGCGCAGGCCGCCGAGGCCTTCTTCGCCGCCTTGTGCGGTACCTGCCACAGCTCGCGGGTTGAATAGTACGAGTGACCGCGGACGAACTCGGGAAAGCCGGTCTTGTTGTCTTCGGGAATCGGTTCGCGATCCTGCCCACGGGTGCGATGAAGCGGGGTCCACAGTCCGCCGCTGGCGTCCGATTCGAGACAGAGGAAATACGTTTCGGACTCGACCGGGTCGCCGTCGCTGCCGAGGCAGGTGGCGCCATAGGCGAGCAACTCGGCGGGGTACATGGTGAGCACAAGTCCGGCGCCGAAGACGAAGGCCATGGGTTTCCTGATCTGACAGGACAGGGATGTCCGACGCCATCGTAGCCGTGAAACCGGGCCCGCGGTGGATTCTCCGGCTGCGATGTTTCCGGCGCCAGTCCGCGAGGCTCTACTCCGAGGCCGGCTCAGGCTCGGTTTCCGAGAGCACGCCACGCGTTGGCAGGACGGTCCGTGCGAAGGGCCTGAGCTCGATCAGCTTGACGCGTGGCGGCCGAAGACGTTCGTACAGCGCGTCCTGCCATGCCCAGTACTCGGTGGGCTGCCAGAACTTCGGGTCCTGCCAGTTGCGGGTGTCGACCCCTGTCGCGGCGCTGATGCCGGTGCCCGGCATGCCGCCGTTGAAGGGCCTGGCGAAGCTGCGGGAGCGCGTCCGGCTACCGTCGCGGCGCGCGTGGGAGCTCTGCAGTGCGGCCTCCATTCGCGGCTTGGCGACCGCGTCGCCGAAGGTGTCCAGCAGTTGCGCGTGCCGGGCCACCGCAGCGGCTTGTTCGGCTTCGCCCAGCTCGTCCCAGTAGCGGTCACGAAACGCAGCGTAGCGCGGGTAGCCGCGCTCGGCGGCAAGCGCCATGAAGGCATGGCCCTCGACGCGCTCCGCCTTCGTGACGCGTCCGGTCCAGTACAGCTCCGCAAGCAGTGCCTGGGCGGCCTTGTCCGCATGCTGGGCGGCCTGCAGCAGGTGTTCGATGGCTTCGGCGGACTCGCCGCGCTCGAGACTCTCCAGTCCACGCATGCGCCAGCGAAGATCAGGGTGGGTGGCGAGGTAGACCGGCGTTTCCATGACGGCGAGGTCCGAGTCGGAATAGCGCGGCAGAAGCGATGCGGCCATCGCCGGGGCATAGAGGATCCACGGAAGTATCGACAACAGCAGTGCGCGACCCATGAACGACCTCCTTGAAGTCATCGAGAACAGCTGTCTCAGCAGCAGCGGCGCATCCCCGCCGGGCTCAACCCGCTCCCTGCCCGCAGGGATGCAAACCGGCGGTGCGCGAGCCACTGATCATGTGAGACGCGTGAAGCGTGCCAACCGTCGCACGCGGTGGGGAATTGGGGGATGGGGTCGGGGAATTGGGGTCAGAGGGGGAATTGGGGTCAGAGTGCAATTTCGGGTGCGCGCTTCCTCGACCGACCGATCCTCGCGGGCCCCGCTCGCCGCTTGAGCTGGGCCTCGATGGCGGCGCGGAAGCGCTCGGGGCCCAGGGCGTGCTGGCGCTGCAGATGCAGACGGATGCTGTCGAGTTCCTCATCGCTCGGGCGCTGTTCGAACAGCTCGCGGTAGCGGCTGCGGCGCTCGTGGTCACCGGCGGCCAGTTGCAGGTAGCAGGGGTGCGGGCGCAGCAGCGGGTCGGCGAAGCCAAGCGCATTCGACGGGTGGCTGGACCAGGGATACTCAGCCGGGCTCTCGACCATTCCGGCGCGGACCGGGTTCATCTCGATGTAGCGATGGCAGCGCAGCAGATAGCTTTCGGAGTCAACCAGACAGGCCTTGAAGCGGCCCTCCCACAGCGTGCCGGTGCGGTGGTGGCGCAGGGTCACGTATCTCACGTTGCGCCGGCCCAGTGACTGCATCAAGGAGGAGATCTGCCCGACCCCGCTCGGCGTGACCAGCAGATGCACGTGATTGGTCATCAGCACGCAGGCGTGCACTGCGCAGCCGAGCTTCAGTGCCGCTTCGCGCAGGTCGTCGAGGTAGCGACGGCGGTCCGCGTCCTCGAAGAAGCACGGTTGGCGATCGTTCCCGCGCTGGATGATGTGCTGGGCGACGCCGGGAAGATCAAGGCGCGGCTGGCGGAACATGACGGGGCCGTGTCATCGAGGTTCCCGCAGCTTGAAGCGGCCGCTACGGGGCGTCAGTCGGCGTCAGTCTCATTCCGCCTAGGACAGTTCCGAAAGTGCACTCCGACCCCTGATTTGGGACCCCTGATTTGCGGCCGCGGCATTGCCACCGCCCTGATCCAGCGACTGCGGGAATGGGCCGTGCAGCGGGGCATCTACGTGATCTTCGTCCAGGCCGACTACGGCGATGAGCCGGCCATCGCCCTCTACAGCACGCTGGGCCTCTGCGAGGCGGTGCTGCATTTCGACATCGCGCCGGCTTCTGCTTAGCTGGCCCGGCTCAGCCCCGGCGCCGCGGCCACTTCCGTATCGGCGCTTTGTGGACGTCCGCCCTAATCGCTGCTTTCGGACTTCAGGCCCCGCTGGTCGCCTGCTAGGCTCGGAGATCAATTGCTGGAGACGGTGCATTGATTCCTGACCTCGCCGACGGCAACGGGCCGCTCTGGACGTCCATCACACGCCAGTGGAAGCCGGTATCGCGTGCGACGGACTCGCGTTGTCGAGGCGCGGCGCGTAGGGCTCGAAGCGAGTTGCCGTGCCGGTCTGCCTTCGTGAGTGCACACCATAGTTCGAGTGCCGAAGTTTGATCGGCCCCGTACTGATCGCCGTCTCCTGGCTGCTGCTGCGCCTGCAGGGCCGGCCGCTCTCCGAGCTTGGATTCAACAAGCCTGTGCAGCGCCTGGTCGAGTTCGTCAGCGGGTTGGCGCTTGCGGGCCTGTTCGCCTCGCTCCAGTTCGTCCTGATCGCGCATTTCGCCAGATTCCGTTGGATGCCCAACCCGGACGCGGGCCTGGCCCTGGTGATGGAAAGCCTGCGCTGGAACATCAACTCGGTGCTCTATGAAGAGCTGGTGTTCCGCGGCTACCTTCTCTACAAGGCGATCGAGTGGCTCGGCGTGAGAAGGGCGTGCTTCCTGTCCGCCGCAGCCTTCGGCGTCTATCACTGGTTCTCCTATGGCGTCATTGGAAGCCTCGTGCCGATGGTCTACGTCTTCCTGCTGACGGGATCCTTCGGCTTGATGCTCGCCTACTCCTTCGCCATGTCCCGTTCGGTCGTGCTTCCGATTGCCCTGCATCTTGGCTGGAACCTGGCAACGATCCTTGTCTTCTCCAACGGTCCGCTGGGTGCACAGCTCCTGGTGCCCAGTTCAGTCGAGTCGATGCCGTTGAGCGTGGGCGAGCAGCTGCTCACCAGCCTGGTCATTCCCATCGGCTTCGTCGTGCTGGTGCTTTGGGGGGTGACGAGAGGGATCGGGCGGTATGGCGACTCGAAAGTGCACTCTGACCCCTGATTCCTGGTGTATCTTCCAGTTCAACTCTGCGTTGGGGATGAATATGTCTGCACTACACGTTCGTTCGGTTCTTGCTCTGTGCCTGGTTTCTGCCCTGGCGGCTCCCGTTGCCGCTGAAGTGGGCGATGGTGCTTCGGTGCTTGGCAGATTCGACGAGGCGGCTCAGCGCTTTGATCGCGCGCAGCTCGCCAAGGTGCTCGCAGCGGATGCGCGCATTTCCGTGGTCACGTGCAGTGCTCCAGAGGACGTGAGTTCAGGCGAGGAGTTCATTGCATCCACCGTTTCGATGGCGCCGGCGATCAAGACGTATGTCCGGTCCAGGGAAGCGATCTCTCGCGAGGATGGCGTCGGTCAGGGCGCGATGATTTTGCGCAGCCGGGTCCACGAAGCGATCGAGGCGCAGGGTGGATACTCCAAGCAGGGTTGGTCCTCGGAGAGAACAACACTCGCTGAGCGCGGTGGCCGGCTGGTCATCACCGCCATCGAGTCGAAGATGGATTGCTCCTGAGGGTATGGCGAACAGAGGCGGGGTGCACCTCCAGTCGCAGGCCGTGTGAGGCAGCCAATCCAGGTCGCACCCGCATGGCGGTTGAGTCGGGATCTGGCGGGGGTGCGGAGGCGGCGGGACGAAGCGTGCGCTGGTATCGCGGTCCGCGCAGACCGACCCGGGCGCCTCAGCGCACTGGTGACGACGACCGCCATTCGACCCGTGCGAATCCTAATGTCCAGTCTGAGCCCGGTCGAGAGCGCCCCGGTCATCCGCCGGGGCGCCCGTCCGCACCGGGCCGGCGCGATTACTCGATGACGAAATCCTCGCCATCAATCTCGCAGATATCGATCTCGTACTCCTCGTACGGCTCCTTGCCCTCGACCTCGTAGCGGAAATCGAACTCGCAGACGGTGGCGTTGCTGATGGTGATGGTCACCGACTCGCCGTTCTCGATGGACTCGCCCAGCAGGTTGTCGCCCCAGTCGTCCCGTGAGGACGGACCGCCGTACAGCCCGTCCAGCGTGGAGCCGGTCTTGTTGACCACGGTGAATCCGATATCGCGGGCCGCGGCGCTGTCGATCGTCGCGCACATGAGGATCGCCGTCGCGGCGGCGAAGAGGGTGAAACGCATGGGATGGGTCCTTTGAGATTGGCGGGATGCCGAGAGCAAGCTAGCACGCGGCGATGCGGTGCTAGGTGGGGGAAGCGGGGAGAGAGGCCCTCCCCAGCCCGGGAGGGACAGGCGACAGGGGCGGGACGAGTCCCCCTGAGAGAACCGGGTCCATGGGAACGGGGTCGGTTTCACCTTCAGGCAGCTGCATCCGTTGGCGGCAGCGCCCCGGCCATCGTCGCCCGTCGTAAGCCTGCGTTCCGTCCCGCCCCCCCGAAGGTCACCGAGAGCGTTGGGAGCATGGGTCCGCAGCATGACGGAGCGCCGTGACCGGTGTGGCCACTGCGATGGGCTTCGCGCGGCGCGTGGTTGCGCCCAGCGTGTCCGGCCACGACCGGGTAGCGGCGTGCCAGGCCAGCCAGGCATAGGTGTCGCAACGCACCGACCCCGACGGCAACAGCAGGCAAGGTGCACTCGCCACCACGAATTGCATCGAAGGCATGTCGCCTTCGCCAGATTCGGCACCGAGGTCACCATGAGCGCAAATGATCGCAACACCCATCAGCAGTCATCCAAGTCCGACACCATCAAGCCCACCGCCCCTGCGAACGACAGCAACCAGAAGTCGGGCGGGCCGAGTTCGCGGCAGCAGTCGGCCGAGGCCAAACCGGGCAGGGCGCCCGACGCCGGAGCGCCGGCAGCTGGCAAGGATTCGGCAGGTTTGAAGTCACAGCCCAGCAAGTAGGGCCACCGTCTGGTCCTGGCTGACCGGCTTCGGGAGCCAAGGCCGATCCCGTGAACGCGGCGCAATTGCGGCGCGTTCCTTTCTCCGGCGGAGCCTTCAGGCTTCGCCATCGAGGAGCTATTCATGAACACCCGAACCCGCAGCATCGCGCTCGCCAGCGCGATCTACTTCGCCCTGTCCCTCTCCGCGCCGCTGGCGCTCGCCGCGGATGCCAGCGTCGGCATCACCAACGCCCGGATGGAAAGCCAGATCTGGACAACCTACATGTTGAGCCCCTACCTGCGCTCCCACGACCTCCGGGTCAGCGTGGTCGACGGCATCGCCACCCTGGAGGGCGTCGTCGAGGAGGATGTCAACAAGGACCTTGCCGAGCAGATCGCGCGGGGCGTCGACGGCATCAGCAAGGTCGACAATCGCATTGCGGTGAAAGCGGACTATCGCCCCAGCGCGAAGGGCGCGTCGCGGAAATATGGTGACAAGGTGGACGACGCCACCACCACGGCGGTAGTGCGGGCCAAGCTGTCCTGGAGTCGTCAGGCTGACGCCAAGCCGGTCGAGGTCACCACTCGCGACGGCAAGGTGACCCTGAAGGGCGAGGCAGACTCTGCGGCTGCCAAGTCACATATGACCCAGCTGGCTCGCAACACCGACGGCGTCACCGGCGTGGACGACCGGCTGCTGACCGTGCAGTCAACGAAGTCCCCGGCGGCGGAGCCCACGATGGGCGAGGCCATGGCCGACACCTGGATCACCACCAAGGTCAAATCAACGTTCATGTACTCAAGCAACGTCGACGGCGCGGACATCTCGGTCAGCACGCTCGCTGGCGTTGTTACGCTGACCGGCAGGGTCGACAGTGGCGCGGAACGTGCCCTGGCCATCGAGCTGGCCCGGAACATTCGCGGTGTGAAGCGGGTTGACGCGTCGACGCTTGCCTTCGTGCCCCTGGATGCGGTCAGTGCGGTAGGCGAGCGCTGAGCGAAAACGTCGGCGGAGAAGACCGAGTCATGTCGTACAGCACCGCAAGAACCACTGCACGGGCCGGGGATGGGGAAGCGCAGCTCTGGGCCGCGATCTTCACTGCCTTTGCCGAGCTGTCGTACGCCGTGCGGGAGGCCGGACCCCGCACGCGCCCGGGTCCGCCATCACGTGGACAGTGCGAAGGTGTTCGGGTCGCTCATCCCGCCCCGTTGCGCGGCAGTACCGCCTTCATCTCCGCAAACGTGTAGACCGTGCCGAGCCCGGGAGCAGAGACGGAGATCGCCAGCATCGCCCGCGCGATGTCAGCGGCGGCGATGGGACGGAGCTTCATTGGCAGCAGGGGCGAGAGCAGCGACAGGCTGACCGCCAGTGCCTTCGGGGTGTGCCGGGACCCGACGATGACCGAGGGCCGGAAGATGCTCACCACTTCCGGCCCCTGATGGATGACCGCCTGCTCGGACTCGCCCTTGACCCGGGCATAGCGCGGCATGCCTGCTGCGCCCGATCCGCGGGTGCTGGCTTCGGGATCGGCGCCGATGGCCGACATGAAGGCCAGGTGGCGCACCTTGCCCGAGTCCTTAAGACCGGCGGCAAATGCGGCGTTGAGTTCGACATCGACGGCGCGGTGCTCGTCGATCGACAGCGCGGCGGTACCGGCGCCGATGCCGAGCACGCTGAAGCCGAGCACGGGGTGGTCGAATGGCTCCAGTGCCTCGACCACCGCTGCACGCAGCTGTTCGGGCCACATGTCGGGTACGACCCGTTCCACGACGGCGGTGCCGGATCGCTTGGCGATGTCGGTCGCCCGCCTCGAGATCACCACGATCCTCGAGAACCGTGCCGAGCGCACGGCCTCCTCGAGCAGGGCCTCGCCGACGGAGCCTGAGGCCCCAAGAATGATGGCGGACACGTCGGGCATGAAGGTCGGTCCTGCGGCAGCGATGGGGCGGGATGCAGGCACTGTATCCCGGTCGGCGGATCAGCGGGCCGAGGATCCCTCGCCGCGTGCTCGGCGGGAGCAAGGCGGCCCTTTGGCCAAGCCCCCGACATGCCAAGCCGCAACGCGCCACGGCCGCGCGCGCCGGATGCGTGGCACATTCCGACCCCGCCCTCGGCGTGAGTCAGGAATGTTCCGCCCTGCGCCGGCAGGGCGAGGCAGCCTGCTCGGGCCTGCCAGCCGGGCCAACCGGTAAACTGCGCGCCCTGTCCGACCCTTGAGACCCCCGATGAGCACCGAGCTTCCCGACCGCCTGTCCAACGACCCCCGCAGCCCCTACTACAACGCCGAGCTGCTGGAGCGCGGCGTCGGCATCCGCTTCAACGGCGAAGAGCGCCGCAATATCGAGGAGTACTGCGTGAGCGAGGGCTGGGTTCGGGTCGCCGCCGGCAAGGCCCTCGACCGCCGCGGCCAGCCGATGACCATCAAGCTCAAGGGCGCAGTGGAGCCCTACCTGCTGCCTGCCGCCGAGTAGGGGCGGGCGGAGATCGTGGTCGTCCCGCAGGCCGCATGCCGGGGCCTGTGGTCCCGTCGGTGGCCGCGCGCGGATTGAGCAGGGCGGTTTCCTGCTCAGGACAGCAAGCGCCAGGCCTCGCCCGGAACCAGCTCGCACCGGTTACTGCGTGCGCGGCCGCCGAGCCGATAGCGCCACCGCCCCACCAGGTCGTAGGCGGCATCGCAGGCGCCTTGTGGAAGTGATCGCAGCGCCCAGGCGGCGATCAGCCAGAGACCGCCGAGTCGTTCGAGCACGGCAATCACCGCGCGTGACTTCAGCGCCTGGTGGCCGGACTCGTCGACCACGACGATGCTCTCGCCATCAAAGGGTCGCGGCCCGGCGCCCAGCAGCTGGCGTGCGGTGCTACCGGACAGGGGCGCGAACTGCAGGCGTTGCTGCGCATCCTCGTGGGTGGCAAGTCGCACCGTGGCGTGGCAGAACGCGCAATCGCCGTCGAAAAGCATCACCGCGCGGCTGCGTCGGCTCCACCTGCTGAGCCAGGCGGGATCGAAGGTCAGCAGGTGCACCAGCAGCATCGGAAAGGTGAGGTCGGCGAAGTTGAGGAAGGTCAGGAAGCCGACCTGGGCGCCCAGCATCGCCGCCCACAGCCAGGGCCGCAGCCGGGGCACAAGCACCAGCGGCGCGAACAGCAGCTCAATGAGCAGAACGGCCCAGGTCAGCGCCTGCAGAACGATCGGCGGTGTGGCCAGCACCAGGCTGCGAAGCGCGTGGTCGCGGGCCAGCGGATTCTCCAGCACCAGGCGGATCGTCTCACCCTCGACCCAGCTGGGACTGGACAGCTTGGTCCAGCCGCTGTGCGAATAGCTGAGTGCGAGAATGACCCAGGCGGCGAGGAACAGATGCCGAGGCAGTCGCCATTGGGGGCGGACCCCGCGCAGCCGGCCCGCCAGCGAGCCATAGGGGCGCGAGGGCACGAAGGCGTGCAGCAAGAGCAGCCAGCCGAACAGTGGCAGGCTGGGGTTGGCGATCAGTGGGTTGCGCTGGAACAGCCAGCCCAATACCAGGGCTGCAATCAACGCGCCGGCCCGATCGCCCCATCCCACCAGCACCGCCAGGCTGCTGGCGCAGCCCAGCGCGAACAGGGTGTTCAGGACGAGCGCGCCGTCGTCGACGAACAGCGGGTTTGGAAGCAGTCCGAAGTACGGACTCAGCTGCGCCGCAGCGACCGCGCCACCGGCCCCGAACACCTCGCCCGCCCAGGGCCAGAGCATGCCGAAGTGGACGATCAGGTAGACCCCCAGCAGGGCGCGATACAGGCTGTACTGGGCACCGGTCCAGCGCTCAGTCATGGCAGCCGGCCTCCCAGGCCAGTTGAAGGTCGCGGCGGGCGTCATCGCGCACCGGGTGCACGCTGACGCGCAGATCCCGGGCGCCGGCCGGCAGGCCGAGCTCCGCGTGCAGCGGTCCCGGTTCGCAGAACGCGTAGCGCATGACGCTCTCCTGCATCGGGCGCAGGCGCGGGTCGTGGCGCAGCAGCGGCCCGTAGGCGAGCGCTGCGCCGTAGACATTGCGCCGGTTGTAGGGGCCCTGGATGCGCCGGTAGCGGGACGGCTCCAGGGTCAGGCTTGCCGGCGCGCCGTCGGCGCCGCGCCAGTGCAGCGCGAAGCGGGCAGCGTGGGTCTCGTAGCCCTGGTGGGCGGTGAACACCTTCATCGCGGGGGCGACCTGGGTGGCCGCGGCAAGGCCCTTCAGACCGGCCAGCCCGAGCACGTCACCGACCATCTGCGCCGAGCCCACCCCGACGAGCAGGATGAACTCGCAGGCATGGCGCGGCTTCATTGCGGCCTCCTTCCAATCAGCATGGAGAGCAGTCGACGCTCGGCGCCGTCGGCGAAGCCGCAGTGCCGGGGCGTCGCGCGCGGGTTGTCGAAGGTGCCGAACAACATGTCCCATAGCGGCAGGTCGGAGTAGTTGCTGCGATGCCAGCCGCGCTGGTGATGACGCCGGTGCATCTCGGGGCGCTGGAACAGAAAACCGAGCAGGTAGGGCGTGCGCACGTTCCAGTGGTAGAACAGCTCGGCGAGGCCGGTAAGGGTGACCACCGCGGCGACCGAGGCGACCGGCAGCCCAAGCAGCACGTAGAGCACGAAACTCGACAGCATGCCGTTGAGCAGAATCTCGAGCGGATGTTTGTAGAAGCTCATCGCGCACTCGATGCGAACCGGGCTGTGGTGTACCTGATGCAGCCAGCGCCACAGCCAGGGGATCTCGTGCCGCGCGCGATGCCACCAGTAGTAGACGAAGGTGATCAGCAGATAGCCGATCGCGATGCCTACCGGCGCCGGCCACTCCGACAGGCTGTCCGCGCGCCAGCTCGACAGCCAGGCATCCCAGCTGACCGCGCCCAGATAGACCACGCCGATCTGCACCGCGTTGATCGCCACCAGGCGGGCGATCCAGCCGGCCACGCGTGGCTGGCGGACATTGGGGGCCAGCTGTTCGAGCACGATCATCAGGGCAGCGGTGCCGGCCACGACAAGGACGGGTTCCATGGGCAAGCTCGGCCGATTCGGTGAGATCACCCTGCGCCTCGGGAATCACTGCAGACAACCAAAGCCTGGGAAAAAGCGGAATATGGACTAAGTGGTAGCGTCAGGTAATACTTTCGGTCATGCGCCAGACCACGGCCATCCACCTCGCCCTGAAGAAGCTGCTGAAGGCGCACGGCAAGACCTATGCCGAGGCCGCCGTCGTACTCGAGCTGAGCGAGGCCAGCGTCAAGCGGCTGTTCGCCCGCGCCGAGCTGTCGCTAGAGCGGCTGGAGCGACTCTGCGACTGGATCCACGTCGATCTCGCCGATCTGGTCGAACAGGCGCAGGCCGTGCAGCCCCTGGTGACCCAGCTCACCCCCGAGCAGGAGCGCGAACTGCTGAAGGATCCGGCCCTGCTGCTGACCACGTTCCTGGTGCTGAACCGCTGGAAGGAGAGCGAGATCCTCGCGGTCTATGCCTTTTCCAAGCCGCAGCTGACCCTGATGCTCATCCGCCTCGAAAAGATCGGCCTGATCGAGCTGATGCCGTTCGACCGCATCAAGCTACGCACCGCCCGCAACTTTGCCTGGCGCAAGGATGGACCGATCCAGCGCTACTTCGCCGAGCGCGTGCTGCCCGAGTTTCTCGGCACCCGCTTCGCTGATCCCGGAGAGCGCATGCACTTCGTCGGCGGCATGCTCTCCCGCGCCTCGGTGCACAAGCTACACGAGGCCATGGAAGCGCTGGCAAGGCAGCTCGATGCCCTGGTCGAGGCCGACCTGGGGCTGCCGGTCGAAGAGCGCCACGGCGTCAGCCTGCTGGCGGCGCTGCGGCCGTGGGAGTTCACCGAGTTCACCAAGCTGCGCCGCGGGCCTCGACAGAAGTATTTCTGAGCGGACGGGGCGCCGGCTGCGCTGAAAGCAGTACAAGCCTGCCCGCGGCGCGACGCCAGGTCGCAGCTTTCGCGATCGGTGCAGGCACCGATGTGACGCTGCGGACAGCTGCAGTCCTCGGGCAATCCGACACGCGGCGGTCGTCGTCCAACCGCTCAGTATAGGTAGTAGACAACCGGGCGCCGAAGCCACCAGAAACCATCATTTACGCTCGCCCGCTGACGCCCGCATGGCCCGAAGCATTGCCCTCCCGTTGCCACCCGCTGGCCTTCCCGTTGATACAGAGTGTCGGAGTTCGGCCGTATTTCTCGTAGTAGGGGAATGAAGGGCTACGGTATGGGGCGGTGCTGCGCTGCGAATGGCCCGGTCCGGCAACTACCCGAGCGGAGGTGTGCAATGAAAAGGTCAGCACGGTGGGTGTGGATGGGAATGGCGGCGCTCTGGCCGCTTTCGGCTGCGGGGCAGGGCTTGCGGACCCTGTCCGTGGACCCGCAGGGGGAACGTGTCGCGCTGGCCGGCGAGCCCTCGTTCTGGGCCGGAGGCAAAAGCCAGTACCGCCTGTTTCGCCTGGCTGAAGAAGGCTGGACCGAGGTCGAGTCGATATCGACACCCGTCGCGCAGACGCTTGAGTTCATCGGCGACGACCTGCTGATCGGCGGGCGCCGAATGCATGCAGTCGAGGAGGACGACGCCCTCGAGGAGGTAGGCTCCAGCGACCGATCCGGACTCTCTGCCCTGGATGCGATGAATCCGATCATCCGTGGCGAACGGGTGCTGGCCGGCCTTCACAGCTTTCCAAGTTCGCCGCTGCACTTGCTGCAGAGCAGCCAGACGGGCTGGGAAACCCTTGCCGAGCTGCAGGCCCCCGAAGCGCTGAGTTGGATGATGGGTGGGGTCTACGCGGACTTCGACGCAAACATGGTCGCCGTCCTGCTGATGCCGATGGGGGAGCGATGCGGCCTGCTGGTCTACGAGGCCGGCGGCAGCGCTTGGCAGGCCTCGGGTCCCCTCTTTCCCGACCTGTGTCGTGAGGGAAGCCTGGCGGGCGGCGGGTCGATCTCGATCGAGGGCGGGCGGATCCTGATCGGGGCTTATCCGGACGCGGGACCCGAAGGCGCGCCCGGCGAGGCGGCACTTCTGGAGCGACGGGAGGGCGAGTGGGTCGAGACCGCCCGCTTCCAGCGGATGACGATCGAAGGGGACTACACCGAGGGTGGCATGCGTCCCTACGCCTTCGGTCATCGGGTGAGGCTGGTCGATAGCCGGGCGCATATCGGGAGCGGCTATCAGATCACCCATTCACACACCGCCTCCAGCACACGTAGCACGGTGATCCACAACGGAATCTTCGTCTTCGTCGAGCGCGACGGCGGCTGGATGATCGAGCGGCATCACGTCCATGCTCATCCCACCGCCACCTTTGGCCTTGACTTCGAGGTGCGCGGGAACCGCATGTTCGTGGGCTCGCCTGACGAGGAGGCCGCCTACGTGTTCATCCGCGGCGAGGATGGCTACCAGCTGGAGTCGCGCCTGCCGAAGGAGCAGGAAGCCTCGCAACCGACGCAGCAAGCCGGTTCGGACGGCCCTGAAACCGTGGAAGAGCCAGAGCCAGAGCCAGAGGCCGCGAGGGGATCTTAGCGCGCCAGCCGGAAGTCGCCGGGTAGCCAGGTGCGCGCCTCCTACCCAGTGACAAGGGCTGGAGTGGGACATGGCTGACGTCATCGGCGACGACCTGTCCGCCCCACGAACCAGAGCATGAGACCCTGCGCGCTCGCCAGGGTGGCAGCTTGCCGGTGCAGACCTCAGCCGCCCGGCTCGCCTTCTGGCTGGTCGGCCTGCCCGACTACTCCCGACAGTACCCCAACGCCGCGATGGGCGTCGCCTGCGTGCTGTTGTCGACGCTGATCTCCCTGCTTTGCGTCGCCATCCTGCTGCAGACGCGGCCCGAGCGAGATCGCGGCATAGCCGCGTGGCTGTCGATCTACTTCAGCCTGCCTTCGCGGTGCTCGACACCTTCTACTGCGGCGTCCATCTAGGCCATGGTGGGTCCTGCCAGTTTGAGTACTGGTACCTGATCGTGTCCTACGTATCGGCCTGGACGACCCTGCAGCCCCACGGCGCCCTGCAGCGCGGGCGGAGCCATAGCGGCCGAGCCGGGCCACGCGGTGCTTCCCGGCAAGTCCGACGGGGGCGCCTCCGGAGCGCTGATCCCACCCTGATTCGAGGGCGTCCAAGAGACCGGCCTACAGCCTGAGCAACAGGGTCATGAGCAACAGGCAGGTGAGGGTCGCGAGGACCGTCCGCGTGACATTCGAGCGGTTCCATCGGGCCTCGAACGCCTGCCGTGCGGCCTCGGCCTCGGCGGGCTGGAGCTCGCTGATCGACAGGCGCTTCAACGTGTTGTTCAGCGGGAGATTGATCAGCGCAGTCGGAAGCTGGACGCCGCCAAGGTAGAGGCATGCGGCGCCGACCAGCAGCGCCCGGTCGAGCGGCCCGGTCTGGGCGAAGCCAAGCACCGCGGCCGCCAGCAGGGCCAGCACCGAGCCGACCCAGACCATCATGAAGACCGGCTGGTTGTTCTGGATCACCCGGTCCATCACCTGAAAAGCCCGCAGAAAGCCGGCATCGCCGAGCGTGCCGATGCCGGGCATCACCACCACCGCGAAGGCGAGCAGGAATCCGGCGACCAGGCTGCACAGCAGGGTGGCGACGAGGAGCGATGTTTCGAACAGCGGCATGTCAGATCCTCCCGGGGACGGGCCCTGTGGAACGGGCGACGGATTGCGTCCTCTCCACCGCTCAGCCTTCGGCGGAGGTCGCCTTGATCGCGGCGAGCAGCGCTTCGGCCGGCACCAGTCCCTGCATTCGTTGCAGCTCGCGGCCGTCGGCCGAGAACAGCAGCAGCTGGATCGGCCTCGCCTGGTGCCGGGTCAAGAAGTGCCGGGTGTCGGGGTGGCCGACATCGGCAACCAGAAAGTGCAGCGCATCGCCGTGCAGCTCCCTTACCTCGTCCATGACGCGGGTCTGCTGGTTGCTGACCACGAGATTTGGGTCGTAGACGAAAACCAGGGCCTGCTTGCCCGAGCCGATCTTGCCCAGATCGGTATCGAAGGCGCGGGGCAGGCTGAGCAGGGCCACGCCGACCAGGGCGACCAGGACCGCGGCGACGCCCAGGCGCTTGAACAGACGGTTTCGTCGAACTTCGTGCCGGGTGGGGTCTTGCATAACTGAGCCTTGGCCTGGATGGACGGGCGAGTGCCCACTTTACCGATGCGCTGCCTGCGGTGTCGCGGATGCGGAGAGCAGGACAGGCACTGAGGGCAGCGAAGCTGGAGCGGGTGAAAGCGGTCGGGTTTGCGCGTTCGTGCTTTCGCGGGGAGGATCAGTCACTGCATCTTCTTTCGACCCGGGCCCCGCCCGGCCGGACCTGCGCTCCGGGTACGCATTCCGGAGCGATCGCTGGCGGGTTGGCCCTGCTTTCTGCGTATGGGTAATGGAGGGGCTGCCTGCTGGATGAGCCCGAGGGAGTGGTGACATGACAGCGTTGAATGGGATGGTTCTCGCATTTGCACTGTTGTTCACCGGTGCAGCCCTGGCCGCGGACGAGGGATCGGCGGCAGGCAGCGAGGCGCTGCGACAGGCCGCGGAGGCGGGCGATCCCCGTGCCGCCACCGCGCTTGCCGAGGCGCTGGTGGTCGAGGCGGGTGGGCGTGCCGGTCCGGAGGTCATCGCCCTGCTGGAACAGGGTGCGAAGGCCGAGGTGCCGCGGGCGCTCGCCCTGCTCGGCGCGGTGTACCTGTTCGGTGCCGGCGTGCCCGCGGACGCCGCGCGGGCGATTCCGCTGCTCGAGTCGGCTGCGGCCTCGGGCGACAACGAGGCACGCGTGAACCTTGCCGTCGCGCTGGAGCACGGCGCCGGCGTGGAGCGGGACCTCGAGCGCGCGCTGTCCCTGCTGCGCGAGGCTGCGGAGGACGGCTTCCCGCCAGGCATGCATGGCGTGGGCGTCTACCATCTCAAGGGGCTCGGAGTAGCCCAGGACCGCGCGGAGGCGCAGCGCTGGTTCGAGCGTGGCGCCGAGGCCGGCCATGCAGACTCGAGTGCCCAGCTGGCCGAGCTGCTGCTCGATGGCGAGCACCTCGAGCGCGATGTGGAGCGCGCGCTCGCTTTGCTGGAACGCGCGGTCGCTGGCGGCAGCGAGGGGGCGTTGATGCGCCTGGTGCTGGTGCTGGTCGAGGGCGAACACGTTCCGCCCGACCCGGCGCGCGCCCGCGCCCTGCTGCAGCGCTTCGCCGAAACCGGCCATGCCCGATCGGCCGTGGTCCTCGGGCAGATGCTGCTGGAGGGGCAGTACGTGCCGGCGGAGCCGGAGGTGGGTGCGGCCTGGATCAGGCAGGCGGCAGAGACGGGGCTGCCGAACGCTCAGTACCTGCTGGCGCGCGCCTATGAGTCCGGCAGCGGTGTCGAGCGCGATCTCGCGCAGTATGAGCAGTGGATGCGCCGCGCCGCCGCAGGAGGCTATGCGGCTGCTCGCCTGGCGCTGACCTCCATCGAGTTCGAGCGCGCCCAGCGCGAATCGCTTCCGCCCGAGCTGGTGGCGCGGATTCGCGAGGCCGCCGAGGCCGGCGAGGCGGGCGCCGCCTTCGAGCTGGGCATGCTCGCGCGCTACGGTCGCGGACTGGCGCGCGATCGCGATGCCGCGCGTCGCTGGCTGCTGCGCGCGGCGGAGGCCGGCGTGGTGGCCGCGCAGCGCGAACTGGGCGAGATGGATCTGCGCGACAAGGATCCCGAGCGTCAGCGGGATGCTGTGCGGCAACTGCAGCGGGCCGCCGATGCCGGAGACGCCGGGGCGCAGTATCTGCTGGGCAGGGCGCTGCAGTTTGGCCATGGGCTGCGCGCCCGGCCGGGGAAGGCACGCAAGCACTTCCAGCAGGCCGCACTGCAGGGACACGACGAGGCGGGCATTGCGCTCGCGCAAACGCTGTGGAACGGCTCGCCCAGCGACCGCGATCTGGCCCTCGCCTGGCTGCTGCTACCCCCAGGCGATGAGGGGGCGGAGTCGCTCGAACATCGCGCCCTTGAGTACGCCCGGGGGGAGACTGGCGAAACGCCGGCCGATCCCGCCTTCGGGCTGCTGCTGGCCGCGATCGCGACGGAGCTCGGCCGGCCGGATGCCGGCAAGCGCTACGAGGACATTGCGGCCCGTCTGGATGCAGGTCAGCGTCGCCGGGTCGCCGAGGCAAGGTCACGCTGGCATGCGCTGCGTGCGAAGCCCCATGCCCAGTGGGTGTGGCGCGAGGCGATGGTCGAGGCCAGGGCGCTGCGCTGGGACGATGCCCAGCGCGCTGCCCCGCATGCTGCGCGAGCGGTCGAGGCGGCCCGCAAAGCCTTCGGCGCGCGCTCGCTGCCGCACGCCGAGGCGCTCGAGCTGGTGGCCTCCCTGGCTGACATGCAGGAGGAGGACGCTCTCGCACTTCGGTCCTACGATCGTGCGCTGGACATCCGCCTCGCCCTGCAGCCCGCAGATCACCCCGACATCCTCGACAATCGTCGCGCCCGCGCCTGGCTCGCTGACCCCGATGATCTCTGGGCCGCTCGGGCCGAGGCGCTGGCGGCGCTGCTGCCTCGCGCCGAGCGCCGTCACGGCGCAGGCTCGGCATGGCTCAGGCGGCTGTACGAGGGGCTCGGCAACGCGCTGTACTTCGCCGACCGGTCCGAAGAGGCCGTGCCGCACCTGCGCCGCGCCCTCGCACTGGCTCTGCGCGACCCCGATGCGCAGGATGCGGTCAAGCTCGCCGAGGCACGCGAGGATCTGGCGCGCGCGCTTGCCGAGACAGGCGCAGTGGCAGAAGCGATCAGTCTGCTGCACGAAGGGCTCTCCGGATTGCGCGAGGCGGGGCCCGAGTTCGCCGGGGAGCTGAAGTCGCCGCTTGAACGGCTGGCGTTGACGCTCTGGCAGGCCGATCGCCATGAAGAGGCCGCCGAGGCGCAGTCCGAACTCATCGCCCTGCTCGAGGCCGAGCAGCCCGAGGCGCTGGGGGAGCTTGGCGAGGCGCGTCGCCTGCTCGAGGTCATTCGCGCCAGCGCCTACGCCAGTGACCCGGATGTCCCGCCGGACCGGCAGGCGCTCGAGGCCGCTGCCGAGACCGGCGACGGGTTCGCCCAGCTGCGCCTGGCCGACCTGCTGCTGCGCGGCGATTTCGGCAGCGTGGACGCCAAGGCCGCTGCGCACTGGTACCGGCGCAGCGCCGAGAATGGCGAGGCGATTGCCCAGTACAACCTGGCCATCCTGCTGGGCGAGGGTCGCGGCGTTGCCCCGGATCGCGCCGAGGCGGTCGAATGGCTGAAGCGATCGGCGGCGCAAGGCTTTGCCGAAGCACAGGCGACGCTCGGCTTCTACCTCACCGACGGCGAGGGCGAGGACGACGTCGCCGAAGCGGTGCGCCTGTTCGAACAGGCTGCGGGCCAGGGGTCGGCGGTCGGCAAGTTCAACCTGTCCAATCACCTGATCGATGGCGAAGGCGTGGCCCAGGACATCGAACGCGGCCTTGGCCTGCTTCGGGCGGCCGCCGATCAGGGGCTGCCCGAGGCGATCCGCGCGCTCGGCCTGCTGCAGATCACCGGTGAGCACGTGCCCAAGGATGCCGAGCAGGGCCGCGGCAGGCTGCTGCAGGCCGCAAGGTTGGGCGACGGGCTCGCGACCTCACTGGCCTGCTCGCTGGCCCGGCACCGTAAGGTCGACTGGATGGGCAGCCTCATCGAGGCGCCCGAGAGGGAAGCTTTTGATCCGGAGTTGTTGGCGCGCTGCGAGCCGGCCGAAAGGGCCACCGCGGCTGGCCGATGAACGTGGCCCCGACCGCGCGTCGACGCTTCGTCCAGGCAGTGAACATCCGTAGGGGAGGCAATCGCCATGAGCAAGGGCATCAAGATCGCGTTGGGCATCCTGTTGGGGATAGGCGCGCTGGTCGGCGTGGTCCTCTATGCCACCGCGGACCTGCCGCGGGTGACCGAGGACTTTCTCGGCGCCGTCCGCGACGGCGACCGCGAGCGTGCGAATGCGTTGCTTTCGGCTGGGTTCCGGGCCAACACCGCGCCCGAAGTGCTTGAGCGGTTCCTGCAGCAGCGCGGGCTCGATGACTTCCGCGAGGCAAGCTGGGGCTCGCGCTCGATCAGCGGCCAGCGCGGCGAGCTCAGCGGCACGGTGACCACCCACGCGGGTCTTGTCGTTCCCCTGACCGTCCACCTGGTGCGCGAGGCTGACGGCTGGAAGATCCACGGCCTCAACGCCGACACGCCGGGGCTGCGCTCCGATGCGAATGCCAAAAGCCCGCCTCCGGCACCGGATGACCAGGCGGCGCGGGCGCTGGTCGCGGAGACCACCCGCGCCTTTGCCGGGTCGGTGATGGCCGGCAGCATGGAGCAGTTGCACCAGCACGGGTCCGAGCGTTGGCGGATCCAGCACAGCGTGGAGGACCTCAACCGGGCCTTCGAGTCCTGGTTCAAGGCCAATGCGGACATGCGTGTCCTGTATGACATGGAGCCCGTCCTCGACGCGGGCTCTGGCGTCGATGAGCACGGCGTGCTGACGCTCAAGGGCCGCTATCCCACCACGCCCAACCCCGTGGTATTCAAACAGCAGTACGTGTACGAGGGCTTGGAGTGGAGGTTGGTCGGGCTGTCGGTGGAGGTGTAGCAGGCTGCAAGTCGCGCGCTCCGGCTGAAGGTGGACACCCGATGCAGCGCGCGGTGCAGCCCTTCCGTGCAGCATCGGACACCTGTTCCGGTGACCCGGGGCAGCGACGGAGCGCTGTAGGCCGCAAGGAGTGAGTCCGGTCGGGACTGGGCGATACGGAGCGTTAAGTCCGTGCACAACGCTTCGGTTCGCCTCGGTGCCATGGCAGGAGCGCCCCGGGGCGCGACCGGAGGGTCTTGCTCCCACCGCCGACCGCGGTCAGCGCGGATCTCCGCGGTCGCGTCCAAGGGCCCTGCCACAGAAGGCGCGCGCGGGCGGCAGGCGCAGCACAGCCGGGGTGGCCGATCCACGCGGGCGATATCGCTGGCCTAGTCCAGCACCAGCTTGTAGCCCACCCCGTAGACCCCTTCGATGCCGACCGCCTCGCCGCCGGCCTCCTGCAGCTTGCGGCGCAAGTTCTTCAGGTGGCTGTCCATGGTGCGCTCGCTGACGATGCGATGGTCGGCGTAGGCGGCATCGATCAGCTGGGCGCGACTGAGCACGCTGCCGGGCCGCGCAGCCAGCGCCTTCAGCAGGCGAAACTCGACCGGGGTCAGGGCCAGCGGTGAGCCGTTGAGCAGCGCCTCGTGGGCGGCCGCGTCGATGCGCAGCGGGCCGGCGGCTGCGCGCTCGCCCGGCATGCCCTGGCTGCGGCGCAGCTGGGCGCGCACCCGGGCCACCACCTCGCGCGGCGAGAACGGTTTGCAGACGTAGTCGTCCGCACCGAGTTCGAGGCCGAGCACGCGATCGATCTCCTCGACGCGGGCGGTCAGCATCAGGATCGGCAGGTCGCTTGCCGCGCGCAGCTCGCGGCAGATCGTGAAGCCATCCTTGCCCGGCAGGTTGACGTCGAGTACGACCATGTCCGCCGGCCAGCCGAGCGTCTGGCTAACGGCGTCGACGCCCTCGGCGCAGACGCGCACCGCGTAGCCGGCGGCTTCCAGATAGTCGCGCAGCAGGGCGGCGATCTTCGCCTCGTCCTCGATCACCATGACCCTGGCGCTCATGTCGAGGGCACCACCGGCAGTTCCACCGTGACCCGCAAGCCGCCGAGCGGCGAGGCCGCGACCTCGATCCTGCCGCCGTGCGCCTCGACGATATTGCGGCAGATGGCCAGCCCGAGGCCGGCGCCGCCGACGCGGGGCTCTCCGCTGCCGGCGCGGAAGTGGCGCTCAAGAAGGTGCGGCAGCTCATCCGTCGACACGCCGGGCGCGCTGTCATCACACTGCAGGCGTGCGAGGCCAGCATCGGCCCGCAGCTGCAGCCGCACCTCGCCCGGCGCATCGGTGTAGCGCAGGGCATTGCCGAGCAGGTTCTCGACCAGCTGCTCGAGGCGGGCGGCGTCCCCGCGCAGCGGCGGCGTGTCGGGCTCGGTCTGGCAGCTGAGCTGCAGGCCGGCCTGCTGGAACAGTCCGCGTCGGGACTCGGCCACCGCTGCGACCAGCGCTGCGAGATCTACCTCCGCAAACCGGTAGCGCAGGCCGCCACTGTCGGACAGGGCCAGCGCGTAGAGATCATCGATCCGCTGCGACAGGCGCTCGGCTTCGGCCAGCAGCGAACCCAGTGCGGCGCCATCCAGCGGGCGGATGCCGTCCTGCAGGGCCTGCAGCTCACCGCGCAGGATGGTCAGCGGCGTGCGCAGCTCGTGCGAGATGTCGGCAATCCAGCGGTCGCGGGCCTGCTGCGCCTGCTGCAGCGACGCCGCCATGCGGTCGAAGTCGCTTGCCAGCTCGCCGAGTTCGTCCCGACCCTGGGCGCCGACGCGGACGCCGTAGTCGCCGCCGGCGAGGCGCCGGCTGGCCAGCGCCAGGGTGTCGAGGCGGCGCAGCATGCGGCGCGACAGCGCCCAGGAGGCCAGCACCGCGAGCAGCAGCACCGGCAGCGCAATCCACAGCGCGCGCTCGCGCTGCGCCTTGGCGAAATCGAGGGCGGCGGACTCGTAGAGCTCGGGCATCGGCATCAGGGCCAGCTCGCCGATGCGCACGCCATCGAGTTCGATCGGCCAGCGCAGCGCGTCGGGGCCGGGGACCGGGCCGTTCAGCAGGCGACCGTCGGCGTCGAGCAGGCTGAGCCGCTGCAGCAGATCCAGCGCCCCTCCGCGCGGGCCCCGGCCCGGGGGCGGCTCCGCTCGCGGCTCGCTCCCCGGGGCCCGCAGCCCGCGCTCGCGGGGCGGAGGCGGGAGGGGCGGGCCGTCTTCCCCCGGCCGCACGATACGCAGCCAGCGCCGCGGCTGGCGTTCCAGCCGCCGCCAGCTGCCGACCTCCCGGTATTCGCCGGCGAGACGCTCGGCGATCGCGGGCAGGCGGGCCGCCTCCAGCGTGCGCGCATAGCCCAGCAGTCCCTGCTCGAAGCCGCGCGACTGGGCCCAGAGCAGGGCGACAAGCGCCAGCAGCACCAGTCCGGCGGACAGCAGCAACCAGCGGTGCCAGAGGCGGGGGCGCATGGGGGCTCCTTTAGATGGTTCGGCCGCAGTATCGCCGCTGCGTCGGCGCGCTCGCCAAGCTCAAAGCCGATTCTCCATCGAATCTCCACGATTCCTGCCCGGGTTCTGCGCGTCGCGCGGCGAAGCTGATCCTGCCGCGAACAGCGCGGCCCGACCCAGGAGCCAGCCATGAAACGCACGACCTTGATCAGCCTCGTCATCGCAAGCACTGTCGCCTGCGGCTGGGCCCTCGCCCAGCCCGCACCCCGTGAGCGTCCCGACCCGGAGGCCCACCTGCAGAACCTCAGCGTGATTCTGGAACTCTCGCCACAGCAGCAGGCGCAGCTGCGCAACATGCTGGAGGCCAAGCGTGAGGAGCTGGAGGCCCGGCGCGAGATCGGTCGGGAAGCGCGCGAGCAGCGGCGCGAGGCGCGCAGGGCCGACAGGGAAGCCTTCGAGGAGCAGATCGCGGCGATCCTCGATGCCGAGCAGCAGGCCAAGTTCGACGCCATGAAGGCCGAGCGCAGGGCCCAGCGCGAGCGGCGGCCTGCCGGCCGCGGAGCGCAGCGCGGCGAGGGCTGATGCCCGCGATGTGCACGGCGGGCGATCCAATGGATGGCCCGCCGTCCGTGACACCGACACCCGGAGCGACAATGAATATGCGCCCTGCTTCTTCGCAACGTGATCCGCGCGCCGCCGCCGCGCTGCTGGCCGGACTCGCGCTCAGCCCGCCGGTCTTCGCCGACATCTTCAGCGAGCGGCATCCCGACCTGATTCCCACCGCCGTGCAGCCGGCCGCCGTCGCGCCAAACAGCTGGCGTGGCATCTTCCGCATCAACTGCGATTTCTCGCATGCCGCCTATGACGACCCGCTGGTCTTTCCCGGCCAGCCGGACCGCGCGCATTACCACAACTTCTACGGCTTCTTCGACGCCGATGCGCATACACGCGCGGAAGATCTGTATGTCGCGCTTCCGTCCGGGCAGCGGGTGTCCAGCTGCCAGGGCAACCAGCTCAACCGCAGCGCCTACTGGGTGCCCGCGCTGCTGGCGCCGCTGTATGACAGCCAGGGCATCCGCCAGCTGGACGCCGATGGCGAACCGGCCTGGAAGGTCGTCGACGCGGTGGTCGGCAATGACGACGTGGCCCATGAGGTCTTCTACTACTCGGCGGGCGTCGACAACCTGCAGAGCATCCAGGCGCCGCCGCCCGGCCTGTCGATCATCGCCGGCACCGGCAGCACCCTGCCCGGTGCGCCGCAGCCGACCACGGTGGCGCGCTGGCACTGCCAGTCATGGAACGCCAATGACGCCACCAATCCGGATTTTCGCGGCTTCATTCCCGAGTGCCGGGCGCCCGACCGGCTGCGCTTCGACCTGTTCTTCCCCAGCTGCTGGAACGGCGTCGACCTCGACTCGCCCGACCACAAGTCGCACATGGCCTACCCGGAAACGGTCGCCGGTGTGACCCGCTGCCCGGCAAGCCATCCGGTGGCCCTGCCGCGGGTCAGCTACCACTACGCGTTCGGCGTGCGCCCGGACAACTACGACCCGGTCACCCGAAGCAGTCGCGGCTGGCGGCTTGCTGCCGATGGCTACACGGTCAATGACCAGAACCCCGGCGGCTATTCGCTGCACGGCGACTGGATCAATGGCTGGCACGTCGAAGCCATGCAGGCGCTGATCGATAGCTGCATCAAGGCAGCCAAGGACTGCCACGACGGCAACCTGGCCAACGGCTTCCGGCTCTCGGGCACCGCTCCGGGCAACCAGCTGGCGCAGCCGATCATCAACCAGGGCCGCGGCGCAATGCACGACCCCGACCACCTTTTCGCGCACGGGTTCGAAGCCGGCAGCGCCCACTCGCGCTGACCCGCCTGCGGGTTCAGGGGGGGCTGGCCTGCCGCTCCCCCCTGCCATTCGCGCCAGGCTGGCCGGGCGGATGGATCTGCCGTCGTGCGGCGCGCCCGCCCAGGTGTCGATGCGCACTTCCGCCCCGGGGACTACGGCCTCCGCAGCGGGGTCAGCAGCAGCGCGGACGCCAGGCAGGCCAACATGGTGCGCACGCGGTTGGAGGCATTCCATCGCCGCTCGAACATCCTTCGCTCCGCTTCGGCTTCGCTGACCTGAGGCTCGCTGATCGACAGCCGCTTCAACGCCTTGTTCAGCGGGATCCTGGTCACCGCGGTCGACGAAAGGAAGGAAGCTGTTCATGGCTCGCGAAGTCTGTCCGCCCCTGCAACCCAAACGTCTTGCAGCCTTCGATGAAGAACGGGCCCGGATATCACAGACCGGGCAAGCCCCCCCGTGGAGGCGAACTTGCTCGCCTGACCGCCGAGGAGGGGCAGGTGCAGCAGCCCGAAGCCCTGATCTTCCTGCCCGGCCGCCGGAATCAGTCGCGTTGCCCAACGGTTGTCCGGGCTAGTTGTCCGAGCTTCGCCACAGCACATGTTCTTCGTGGCGGGACCAGCGCAGGCGTCCGGTAAGTCCGGCCAGGCCCAGGCAGGCGAGCACGACCGGCAACAGCCAGTCAAAGAGCAGGCTGTCCTCCCGCGCCGCGTCGGCCTCGTCCGGCAGGTAGCGGACACGCACGCGCTCACCCGGCTCATGGCCGCCCAGCAGCGGAGTGGCCCAGTGGAACTCCAGCGTACGCGCCGGCCCGCCGTTGCTCGGCGTGTAGCGGACCACGGCCCGTTCGCTGTAGCTGAGGCTTGAGCCGTCCCGGGTGACCCGGGCATCCACCTTCACCACCTCGCCCTCGACCACCACGCCGTGGCGCCGGTACTCGAGTGAGCGCTGCGAGGCCCAGGCGGCCCCGACCAGAAAGCCGATGCCGAACAGAAGTGACCATCCCCTGCCCATCGCACCTTCCCCGTGGAGTGGCGTGCACCGACAGTGTAGGCGGCACTGGCGCTCGGCGCAGCACCACGGGGTTCGAAGGGGGTTTTCTTGGCCGCGGCCAGCTGCGGCCCATGTACCGGTCCGGATGTCTCCCGAGCCGCACCGCCGCGGAGTGCAGGATGGTTGGTCCATGGCTGGAATGGGCGCCGCCAGCGATCAACTCAGATGGCGCAGCGCAAGGGCTGAGCGATCCAATCCCTGGGTGGGTCTGCGCCCCGCCGTGGTGTGGGCGTCGTCGCGATGCTCCTGTTGCCGCATCGCCAGAGTGCCTGCGGCAGCCAACCCGGACGACCCGGCGGTGAAGTGATATGTTTCGGCTCCGCACTTGGGGATATCACCGCGCCCCAGCTGCCGGCATCTCCAAGTGCGCCGTCAACACCTGGAGCCCATCATGAAGCCAGGCATCGGGATCTTCGCCCTCGCGTTTGCGCTGCTGCCAAGCACCGCGCTCGCCGAGATGATCCGTGCGTCGGATGGCCGGGGCGATGCGCTGTATCTGCCCTACTACACCGTCGAGGGCGGGGCGGCCAGCCTGCTGACGGTGCGCAATCACGCGGATCACCCGGCGCTGGCCCAGGTCCGCTTTGTCGAGTCGCTCAACGGCCAGAGCGTGCTGAGCCTGAACCTTGCGTTGCCGGCCCAGGGCACCTGGACCGCCGCCGTCATCGAGTCCGCCGAAGGCGGCGCCGAGCTGGTCAGCGCATCATCTGTCTGCACCGTGCCGATCCTGGCCGGCAGCGCGCCGGGCTTTGCCCGCTTCCGTGTCTTCGACTATGACGTCCGCTATCCCGATGGGGGACCGGGCGACGTCGGGCGCACCCGCGCTGGTGCGGTCGAGGTGCTTGGGTTTGCAGCGCCCCTCGGCCCTTTTGCCGACGAGGTCGACGAGCTGGAGTGCCGTTCGATCCAGGAGCGTTATCTCGGCGAGCGGGCGAGCGTCATCTCGGCGCTGCAGCCCTTGCACGGACCGCCGAGCGCTGCGCTGTCGGCGTCGATGCAGATCGTGGAGGTGTCGGCGGGCACCGTGCTCTCCTATGAGGGCACTGCGATCCGCGGCTTCTTCAATCGGGTGAGCGTGGTGCTTCCCGACGACCCTCTGCCACGCTTCTCCACGCCCCTCGCCGAAACGCCCGGTGGAGAGCTTCTGTTGGCGACGCCGAGCGCGCGCTACGCAGTATCCGAGGCGCGCGGGCCGGACGCGGTGAGCGCGCTGTTCATGGCGACGGGGCTGGAGGGTGATGTCGCCAACGACCCGTCGATTGGCGCCGCGACCGATTGGCTGATCGCGTTTCCGACCCGGCATGCCTACGTCGCCGCGCTTCCGGGATCGCTGTTCGACGGTGGAGGGCCGGTTGCACCATTCAGCGAGGCGTTCACCCCGGAAGGCGCCTGCCAGAAGCTGAAGCTCTCGCGCCGGCGCGCGGACGGACAGCCGCTGTTCGATCCACAAAGCGATCCGCCGCCGCCGCCGCAGCGCACCGAGGCGGCCGTCTGTCCTCAGGTGGGCCTGCTGCCCTTTGTCGCCATCGATGGCCTTGATGAGACTGCGGCGCGTGTCCGCTTCGCCGGCGACGCACTGCCCGGCCTGCCCCTGCGCAGGGCGGATGACGGGCAGCAGGTGATCCTGCCGGGGCTGCCGGTGATCGGGCTGCGACTCAGCCGCTTCGTCAATGGCAACCTGGGTGGTGGGGTGCTGGCCAACTACTCGTTCGCCGAACCGCTCAAACCGCTCGTGCAGGCGCCGTAGGCGCAAGCGTCGGCATCCTCGCAGGTTGTCGGCGCAGTGATTCGAGTGCCGGCGATCTGGGCGCGGTACGAGCCTCCCCGCTACCTGCGCCGGCCGCGGCCTAGGCCCGCTTTCCCTTCCGACCCCTTGCTGCCTGCCGCTGTCGGCCGGCGGGGACCATGTCGTCCTCGATCAGGTCGAACAGGGCGGCCAGGGCGTCGGCTTCCTCAAGATCGGCCTGCCTCTGCCGCTCGCTCAGTTCAACGAGTAGGACGCGCAGCCCGCCGGGGCTGGCGAGGAGCTCGCGTTCGCGCAGGTGCGCCTGCTCGATCCGGCGCAGATCGGCCAGCTGCTCGTTGAGGCTGTGGTCCAGGCTGCGGGTGTCGAAGCGACGCAGGGCGGCATACGGCATGTCGAACACGTCGAGCAGGGCGGACTGCAGGTTGGCGATCTCCGCCCTGATCGTCGCCAGCTGCTCCTTGAGCAGCAGGCTGTATCCACGAAGCCGCTCCTCGGGGACAGCGGCAAGCCGCTCGGGGTCGAGCTGGTCGGCCTCGACCTGCAGGCGGAACAGGGCCATCAGGTCCTTCGCTTCATAGGCCCGGTTGGCCTGCTGCATCAGCTCGGTCTTGCGTGCGCGCTCGGCGGGATCGGTCTCGCGGTCGGGATGCAGGGCGCTGGCCAGGCGGCGGAACACATCGCGCAGCGACTGCCCGGCATCGTGCAGCGCCTGCTCGCGGCGCGCTGCGGCGGCCCGCTCTTTCGCCGGTCTGCTCTGCCGCCGCTTCTCGGCGCGCTGCGTGGCTTCGGCGGCCTCGGCGGCCGCGCGTGCGCGAAGGGCCTCCTCGATGTGCTCGCGCAGCGCGTCTTCGTCGCTGTCTTCCTCGACCTCGATGCCCAGCTCTTCGGCGAAGGACTCGAGCTCGTCGCGCAGGCCGGCCTCGTGCTCTTCGCGCAAGTCGGACAGGGAGACCTCGCTGTGGCGGTCGTAGATCGCCTCGAGCAGGTCCCGGTCGCGGCCATCGCCACGCTCCAGGCGCTCCTCGATCAGTTCGAGCAGATAGTCGGTCAGGGCTTGCCGACCGCGTTTCCTGAGCGCGGCGCCCGGCGGCGGACGGCGCAGGGTCGCGTCGAGATCGGCGATCAGGGCGCGGATTGCCCGGTCCAGCGCGGCCAGCCGGGGCGCGGACTCGTCCAGCCAGCGCTGCCGCAGCCGCTCGTTCTCGCCCTGCAGGGTTTCGAGCTCCCTCCGTGCGGACTCGAGGCCGGCACTCAGGCGATTGAACTCCTTCTGCGCCTTGCTCAGCTGACGGGGCGAGCCGGATACGGCCACGGGCAGCGCGCTCGCATCCTCGAGGCCGAACAGGGAAGGCTGCGCAGTGGCTTCAGGCATGGGATTCCGGAAAGGGGTGGAGAGGCGGCTTCAGCCTGGCCAAGCGACAAGGGTGCGACGGCTTCAGCCGCCGATCAAGCTGCAGGATGCCGGGCGCCTACGGTTCGGACGCTCCGCCGGGCGCGAACCGACTGCCCGGCAGCGGGATCCGCAGCGAGGCGGGTCCGTACGGCCGGGGCTGCAGCAGGTCGAGGATCAGCGTGTCCTGTTCAAGGCGCACCGGCTGCTCGAAATTGCTCAGCCATTCCGGGTGATTGGTCAATGCCTCGCCCGGATCCGGCTGCCTGGCCAGCTGGTCTGCCAGCGAGAGCAGACGCAGGTGGCCTTCAAGGTCGCGCTCGCGGCGCAGGTAGTCGCGGTAGCTCGGGCCGCTGATCCGTGCGACGTAGCAGCCGACAGGGTTGAACACCAGGTGCGTCAGCGGGCAGACGAGATCGGTGGGGGCTTCGGACCAGGCTTTGACCGGGCGCGGAAGGTTCTCGCAGGCGTCGCGATAGCTGCCGACGATCAGGGCGAGGCTCGCCTCGCGATTCATGCTCCACTCGGTGATCGTCTCGACCAGGCTGCCCTCGGGTCCAAGCATCCCCGATGGTCCCCGCTCAAGCGTGTGCTCGAGGGCCTGGAATTCGGTGCGGAACACGTCGCAGCTCATGCGTTCTTCTGGGCGCGGCGGAGCGAATGCGTGCTCGCAGGAACTGGGCAGCGGAAAGTCGACCGGAAGCTCGGCGCGGATATCGGCAAAGAGCTGGATCCCGCGGCGCAGCCAGGCGAGATTGATCATCTCTCCAATCATTGAATCGCTGCGGCCGCGCAGGGCGCGCCAGTCCGCGGTGCCCTGGCAGAGTGACTGCAGCGCGCCGGCGGCGTCGCCCTCGACATAGCGCAGCGCCGCGGCAGCCACCTGCAGGCTGCCGGTCTCCTGATAGGGGGGAATCGGCGATGCAAGGGTCAAGCGGTAGGGCAGGCGCTGGTGGTCGTACTCGGACAGTGACGTCAGCGCTTCGAGTCGCGAGGTGCGGGCCGCAACCGCGGCGCGCCAGGCCTCGGGATCAGCGCGCACCGCCTCGAGGCAGTCCAGGTCGCAGGCAGGCAGTTTCGGGGCGTCAGCGGGCTCGCGGCGCGGATAGCGCTCCGCGGCGACGCTGGTCGGCATGTCGCCGTCCTCGGGTTGCCAGGCGTCCAGCGCGGCGGCGTCCTCGCGCATCACCTCGGCGCGCTGCGCGGGCGGTACCTCGTAGGACAGCGACCAGATCAGTTCCAGCGCGTTGCGCTCGCCCACGGCGTCCTGCGGCGGCAATCGCAGGTCGGAAAGCTCGCCCGCCTGCTCGGCGCTGAGCCGCGGCAGCAATCCGCTGAGGCTGATCGCCAGCCAGAGCAGGACGAGAGCCAAGAGCAGCAGCAGGATCCGCTTCAGCCAGCGCCACATGCGATCAAGCTCCTTGCCCGGGTGACCCCCGGAGCCATGCTAACGGCTTCGCGCACTCGTCGTCATGGCATCGCGGCAGCCGCAGCGGGGCTCGAACCCTGCGCCAGGCTGCGGCGCCGCAGGGCGGAGCGCCCCCCTGACCCAGGCGGGGCCACGCAGGTCAGGGGGCGCCGGGCCGCGGCAGCCGAAGCTGCCGCGTGTTCAGCCGCCGGAGGCGCTCGTGATCGAGGCGACTTCGCGGGATGCGGACTTTGCGGCGAAAAGATCCTGCAGCCAGGCCTTGTAGCGCGCCTGGGTGCCGGCATCGGCCATGGCATTACCGTGGCCGGCGCCCTTCACCACCAGCAGTTCCGCCGGTCGGCCGGCTTGCTGCGCGGCCTCGAACAGCTGCTCCGACAGGATAGGACGGGTCTGCTTGTCACGGCTGCCGACGATGACCAGCAGGGGGGCAGGCTGACGCTTGACCGCGTACAGGGCGCCCTGGCCGCGCAGGTTGTCGGCCAGCTCGACCCTGACGAAGGGGGCGGCATACCAAGGCATCAGGCTGTCGGCCCAGGCCTCGGCGGTGCTGACGCTGCCTTCCAGCACCAGGCCCGCGACGGGGCGGTGCAGGGCGACATAGCTGGCCTTCATGCTGCCCATCGAGAAGCCATGCACTACCAGGCGTTCCGACGGAATGCCCAGGACATCGCGGGCGTAGTCGTGCGCGGCAAGCGCGTCGTGGAACCAGGTCGCCAGGCTGGCCTCGCCGCCCGAGCGGCCATTGCCGCGGTGCTCGATGGCCAGCAGGTTGAGCTCCATGTCCCCGGTTTCCCCGAGCAGGAAGGGCAGGTCACGGCTCAGTCGGCTGACATTGCCGCCGAAGTACAGCAGGGTCGGGAAGTCGGCACCGCGCAGCACCTGGACGGCGTGCAGCGGGGTGCCGTCATGGGCGCGTATCTCGTGGACCTTGAAGGGCAGGGGCTGGGACGCCAGGGTGACCTCGATGGGCGTGGTGCCCTCGGGGTCCGGCGTCTTGCGCAGGATGTTCTTCTCGCCGACCGTCATGGTCTTGCAGCCGGCAAGCATCAGCAGGAGGGCGAACAGCAGGACGCCGCGCAGCGCGACGGCAGGAACTCGAAGCGGGGTGTTCAAGCGGAAGGGTCCGGTAAGCCGCTCAGGCGGCGGGACGATATTCCCCGAACGCCCGGGTGCTCGGCAATCGGCATCCGATGGGGGCTTCAGCAGCCGGTAGGCGTGACGAGGGGGCGACGGTGCCATGCCGACGGTCGCGTCGTTTCTTCGACCGCGGCGCGACCGCGGCGCTTCGAAGCGCGCCCTACGATTCGTCGGTGCCCAGCTCGCGTGCCATGCGCCGGCGCCAGGTCTCGCGGTCGATCTCTTCCAGCAGGCTGCGGTTGAGCACCTCGCGCAGCGGGCTGTGTGGCGCCAGGGCGATGGCGTAGTGCTGCTTGTCGAAGCGCCCGGGGAGCAGGCGCAGGGCGGCGTCCTGCTGGGCCCCGAGGTGGTAGGCAAGGATCGGCGCGTCGTAGACCACGGCGTCGACGCGGTTATCCGCCAGATCGCGGAGCAGCGGGTCGAGACTGGCGGCTTCGACGGCGTCTACGCCGCGCTGTTCGAGCCACTCGGCGCTGGTGCTGGAGGCGATGGTCGCGACGCGGACCTGGGGCAGGTCGTCGGCGCCCTGCACGCGGCCGTCCAGCGCGCCCACGGTCAGTGCGGCGGTGATGCTTGCGGTGAAGCTCGCCACCAGCAGGATGGCGGCGAACATCCAGATCAGACCGAGGATGCGTCCGGCCAGGGTCACCGGGGCCTTGTCGCCATAGCCGACCGTGGCCATGGTCACCGCCGCCCACCAGAAGCCGTTGCCGATGCCGTTGATCGCGCGCCCGCCGAACTGCTCGGGGTTGGCCCGGCGCTCGAACCACCAGGCCAGAACGCCGATGGCCGCGAGGGTGGCGCAGAGGCTGGCGATCACCGCGAAGAACTGCCAGGAGAAGAACCGACGCAGGATCTCCCATACGCCACCGCCCTGTGTCTGGTTGACCGCGATGGCCAGCCCGTCGGCATGGAAGCTGTGCGAGAAGTCCACGCGCTGCTCGCGCTCGGCGGTCACCGTCAGCGCGCCGAGGCCGACGTCGATCTCGCCGGCCTCGAGCGAAACGAAGAGTTCATCGAGGCCAA
Organism: Pseudomarimonas salicorniae; assembly: GCF_023156535.1. Classification (GTDB taxonomy): domain Bacteria; phylum Pseudomonadota; class Gammaproteobacteria; order Xanthomonadales; family Xanthomonadaceae; genus Pseudomarimonas; species Pseudomarimonas salicorniae. The sequence goes on from NZ_JALNMH010000016.1 coordinate 48,505, forward strand.
CCGGCCGGTAGCGGTACTGCCAGCCATTGGCCCGGGCGATGCCCTCCCAGAGCGCCACCGCGATGCCGCCATAGCGGCCCTCGCCCTGGTCGATGACAAAGGGCGGCGCAACGCGCACGCCGACTTCGAGCGGCGTATCGGCATCGGGGGGATGCGCTGCGTCCTGCCCCATCGCGGCCAAAGGCAGAAGAGCCAGCAGCAGGTAGAGGAGGACGCGTCGCGGGGCGATCAGGTGCACGCTCATGGGGTCTACGCTGCCGCAGCGGCCGGTGGGGCGCAAGTCGCGCGGCTCGCATCGCGGTCTTGCACAGCGCATGCAGGGGCCGGGAGAGGACTGCAAGTCGCACGTCGTAGAAGCCGGTATCGACTGCCGTCGCCGCGCTCCGGATGCGGATCCGCGGATGGCACAGCGGTTGCTAGCATGGGTAAAGGGCCGGTACCGGCCCGTGTCCTCACTGCCGTGGAGTGCCCTCATGAAACGATCGCTCGTTCCCTCACTCGTCCTCTGCGCCGCCTGCGCGCTGCTCCCGGCCGCGCCGACCTCGGCCAAGGACATCGACTGCGAGATGCGCTTCGACCTCAGCAGCTGGTCGGTGTTCTACAAGTCGTCAAGCGGCGAGGGCGTGATCCGCTGCAACAACGGGCAGAGCATGGCCGTGCGCCTGGAAGCCCGCGGCGGCGGCCTGGCGATCGGCAAGTCGACCCTGACCGATGGCGTGGGTGAGTTTTCCGGCGTGAAGGACATCAACGAACTGCTGGGCACCTACATCAGTGCCGAGGCCAGCGCCGGCGCCGGCGCCGCGGCCAAGGGCCAGGTGGTGACCAAGGGCGAGGTGTCGCTTGCACTGAGCGGCACCGGCAAGGGCTGGGACCTCGGCATCGCCTTCGGCAAGTTCACGATCTCGCGCGGGCGCTGAGGCGGCGCGCCGGCGGCCTGCAGCTCCGGTATAGTCCGCCGCCATGAAAACCCCCGTGTCGCGCTATGTCTCGCTGACCCTCCTTGCCATCGGCGCCCTGTTGCTTGCCATGGGCCTGTGGCTTTTCTACGAGCATCATGTCCTGCTTTCCGAAGGCGTCGAGGTGCAGGCAAGGGTCCATCACAAGGAAGCCAAGGGCCGCGCTGGGCAGGAGTCCTTTAGCGCGCAGTTGGTGCCCGCGGATCAGCCCGAGCAGTCGATCAAGGTAAGGATGACGGCTGAGCAGTTCGCCAGCCTGGCCGAGGGCGATAGCGTGACCCTGGCCTATGTGCCGGACGATCCCGCGATCTACACGCTGGGCGGGCTCGGACAGGTGCGAGCCTTGGACGGGCGGGATCAGGCGACGGTGGTCGGTGGTGTGCTCTGCCTGCTGCTGGGTGCGGCGCTGTATGCGTATTCCCTGCGGCGTCCCAAGCCGCGGCGACGCCCCCCGCCGCAGGGGAAAGGTCCGCAGGTCGTCTAGGAGCGTCTGACAGGACCGGGGAGCATCCAAGGTCGCGCCTGCTGCGGCCGTCGGCATGGACCCATGATGCGGCCGGCTCAACATCCGCGGGCGGGATGGTCGCCCGCGAACCGGGCGGCAAGGAACAGCCATCCGCCAGGGGCGGCGTGGCTTGAAAGATAGTCGTCGAACCGCGTCCGCGGTATCGGCGACACCGCTCTTGTGGTCAGTCGCGGCGCACGCGGCGCGGGAGTGGCCGCAACCTCGAAGAAGCTCGACGGCGCGTCGGTGCGGTGAACCGCACCCTATGGCGTGCGGCGGACCGCACCGTTGTTGAATCGGCCCGGCAATCTGGCGAGCGGGATGTTGTCGCTGGTCGTGGTTCGCATGAGGGATTGCCGTTCGGTCAAGAAGGCTCGCCAAGCGCACCGGTGTCTCCGGCTGGATGCCATGGGGTGCGGCTGGCCGCACCCTCGTTCAGCCGCGCCGGCGGCCCTGGCGACAACGCTCTATGGTTAGTCGCGACGCACGAGGGACGGGCTTGGCCGCAACGTCGAGGCAGCTCGGCAGGTACGTCGGTGCGGTGAACCGCACCCTATGGCGTGCGGTGGACGGTTGTTGAACCGGACCGGCCGGATTGGCAAGCGCGTTCTCGTCGCGGGACGCGGTGGGCGTGGGCGGGGAGTGGCTTGTCGTCGATGTAGCTCGACATGCGCGTCGGTGCGGCGAGCCGCACCCTATGGTGGGGCTGAATCCTACGGCGGGACGCGGCGGTTTCCGATGGTGGGCCTCGGGGGCGGTCGGCAGGCTGGATGGATGCCGAACTATCGACGCGCGAGGGTGCCGGGAGGCACCTACTTCTTCACCGTCAACCTGGTGGATCGGGACAGCCGGCTGCTGGTTGAACATGTCGATGCGCTGCGTGGGGCATTCCGCGACGCGCGCGCCGTTCGGCCGTTCGGGCTGATCGCGGCCGTGGTTCTGCCCAACCACCTTCACTGCATCTGGAAGCTGCCGGAAGGGGATGCCGACAACGCCCGTCGCTGGGGCGCGATCAAGGCCGGATTCTCCCGGGCGCTGCCCATGGAGGCGGCGCGCTCGCGATCGAGGGGGCACCGAGGCGAGCGCAGCATCTGGCAGCGGCGATTCTGGGAACGCTGGATCACCGATGAGCGCGACTTGCAGGCACATGTCGATTACGTACACGGCAATCCGGTCAGACATGGGCTGGTCGACCGGGCTAACGACTGGCCGTACTCGTCGTTCCACCGACACGTGCGCCAGGGCTTGCTGGCCCCGGACTGGGCGGCGCCGGCGTCCACAGCGCCGCAGAATGCCCCAGTTCCCAAAGGCGAATAGGGTGCGGTTGGCCGCACCGTCGTTGAACTGCGCCGTTCGGTTTGGCGGGCGCGTTGTTGTCGCAGGTCGCTGTGCGCGGGGCGGGGCTTGCCGCAGCGTCGAGGCAGTTCGACAGGGGCGTCGGTGCGGCTAGCCGCACCCTATGGGAATGATCGGGGTGGGGTTCCTCAGGCATAGGGTGCGGTTCACCGCACCGTCGTTGAACCGAGGTAGTGAGCGTGTCGACGGCGATCTTGTGATTGGCCTTGGCGCGTGTGGGGTCCGGGTTTGGCGCGACGTCGAGGCAGTTCGACAGGGGCGTCGGTGCGGCGAGCCGCACCCTATGGGCATGCTGGGGGGCGCTTCAGCAACCGCAGGCGGGGTGGTCGCCTGCGAACCGGGCGGCAAGGCCGAGCCATTCGCCTGGGGCAGCGAGACTGGACAGGTACAGGCGCTGATCGAAGCTGCAACTGTCGTCGGGCAGGCTGAGCAGCAGGTCGAGGCGGCCGTCGCCATCGATGTCGCCGATCCAGTTCAGGGCTGGTGTGCTGGTATCGCCGCCGTAGTGGCCCTCGGCCGGAAGCTCGAAGAGGACCTGGCTGCGCTCACCGTCGGTCAGGCGGTGCTGGAACTGGTGGCCGTCCTCGCTGCGCTGCCATTCCCAGTGCAGGCCCTTCTCCCCCAGCGGCAGGTCGAATCGACCCTGTGCCTCGCCGCCCGCATACGGCGAGGCGAGGACCGGGTCGCGGCCCCAGGTGGCGACCGGATTGCGCAGCGCAGGCAGCCCGCTGAACACCGCGATCACCGGGCCGTGGACGTGGACGACATCGGTGGGCTCGTCCTCATCGAGGATATTGCGCATTGCACCCCGACCGATGGCCGGGTAGACCTGATTCAGCGAGCAGCCGTTCCCGTCGCACTCAAGACCCAGCCAGTCATCTGTCTTCGGAAAGCTGCCGGCGGCGAACTGTCCGCCATTGCCTAGGGCCATGAAGGCGCCGGTGGGCGCCTCGGCAAGGCAGCCGCCGGCGGCCGCAAGACAGAGCAGGGCGAGAATCGGGCGGTGCATGGTCAGGCTCCGGAGAAGGGTGAGCTGATCTTGAGTATCGATTGTGGCGATTCGCGGGCGGCGCCGTGGCGCGGGCCTGACTGGCGCTCCAAGCGCAGCGGTGGGTTCCGTGCGGCACCTGTCCGATGGCGCGCCCTCGTGCTCCAGCCTCAGCCGACGAAGCGCGCCATCCGGGTCGGCTGGACCAGCCAGCGGTAGCTGAGAAAGCACAGGGCCAGCGTTGCGCAGCTGGCGAAGCCGAACTTGGCCCACCACGGCGCATCGAGGTTCATCAGCGGGTACTGGATGGCGAACAGCAGGGGCAGGTGGATCAGATAGGTCCAGTAGGCGCTGCGCGACAGAGGGCGAAGCCATGTGTTGGGTCGGTCGAGCAGGGCCTTGCCGAGCAGCAGGCAACACAGGGTCAGCCAGACGCTGAGCACGGCCTGCAGCAGGGCCATCGGCCAGGAGGCGGTCTCCGGCTGCAGCGGATTGATCGCCGCCGGCAGCTGCCAGTAGAACAGCGCGTAGCCGAGCGCGCTGGCGATCAGCAGCGGGGCGAGCAAGGGCCGAAGGCGATCGAGCAGGCCGGGCTCATCGTGCAGGTGCATGCCCAGCAGGTAGAAGGCACCGTAGTAGCCGAGCGCCCAGAACTGCGGCAGCAGGCCCTCGGGCGCCGGGTGCGGCGTGCTGACCGAAGCCAGCGCCGGGCAGATCAGCAGGGGCAGGACGAGCAACAGGCCCGGACGGCTGCGGAACAGCTGCGCGCTCCAGGCGAGTTTTGCGCCGAGAGTGCGGGCGATCCAGTGCAGCAGGCCGAACCAGATCAGATAGTAGAGGAACCACAGGTGGGCCGTGCCGGGCGGCAGCGGCGGCGCATCCTCGCGGGCCTCCCAGTCCCGCAGGAAGATCAGCAGGGCCGACGGATGCTCGACGTGGCGCATCGCCCAGGCGGTGGAGGCATCCAGCGCCCAGATCACGATCGGCCAGGCGATCAGGAAGGGCAGCGCGATCCGGCGGACCCGCTGGCGGGCGGTGGCCGCGCCGCCCAGTCGCTCGACCAGCAGGGCGGCGAAGAACCCCGACACGGCAAAGAACAGCGGCATGCGGAACAGATGCAGCAGCCACAGTGGAGCATCGATCCAGGCCGAGGTCTCACGGTCGGCGGTCGGGAACAGCGGCTGCATCAGCGGGCTGTAGGCGAGGGCCGCGTGGAACAGCACTCCGGCCAGCATGGCCAGCGCGCGCAGATGGTCGAAGTAGTGCAGGCGCGGCGAGCTGGCCATGTCCGGCGATGTCCCGGCCACTCAGTAGAAGGCCGGCTTGCGCGCGTGATGCCAGGCGGTGGCCACGAAGATCACCAGCGTGGCGGCCAGCAGCCCGAACAGGATGCCGAGCGCTGCCGGGCTCCAGCTCACCACAGCCTCGCGGTAGCCGCCACCGCTGATCGCCTCGATCTGCGACAGGCCCATCAGGAAGGGGTTGATCATCACCATGCTGACGATCATGGTGAAGATGTTCCAGCCTTCCGATTCCACCGACATCGCCACCGCCAGCGACAGGCTGTAGGCGAACAGCACGTAGGCGAACAGCAGGCAGGCCAGCACCACCAGGCCGTTCGGCAGCGGCGTCTGCAGGATGCAGGCCAGCGTGCCGGTGAGCAGCACGGCGAACGGCACGCCGAAGGTCAGCAGGTTGGCTCCCAGCTTGGCCGCGGTGAAGTCGATCGGTGCCACCGGCAGGCTCATCACGAAGGCCAGCGTCTGCTGCTTGCGCTCGTCGACCAGGGCGGTGGAGATCGAGAAGCAGGCCGCCGCCACCACGACCACGATCAGCAGCAGCGAACCGAGGTAGAACGACCAGGGCCGGGCAAGGCCGATCAGAGCCAGCGCGACGATGCCGCCCAGCACGAACAGCGCCAGCTGCTTCTGGAACAGCTGCCAGTCCTTCTGGATCAGCAGGCGGACCACCGGCAGATTGAGTTTCATGCGGCACCTCCCGAGCGGACTGCGGTGACGAAGATGTCTTCCAGCGCCATGCGGTCGACGCGCTGGACCTTGAGACCCGCCTCGTCGAGCCGCGCCGGGAACTGCGCGTCCCAGGCGCGCGTCTTGATCTCGATCAGGCTTCCGCTGTGGCGCACCATGGCCACCTCGGGCCAGTCGGAAAGTCCTTCGGGCGCGTGTCCCTCGCAGCTGACCCGGCGCCAGCTGTCGAGGAAGCGCTCCTTGTCGGAGGAGGCGATCATCCGCCCGGCGTGCAGGAAGGTGATGGTGTCGGCCAACTGCTCCACGTCCTGGGTGTTGTGGGACGAGAACAGCACGCTGCGGGCGGCGTCGCGGAGCACGTCGGACAGGGCTTCGAGGACCTCGGCGCGGGCCACCGGATCGAGCCCGGTGGTGGGCTCGTCGAGGAGCAGCAGTCGCGGGCGACGGGCCAGGCTCAGCAGCAGCATGGCCTTGACGCGCTGCCCGTGGGAGTAGCCGCCTAGACGCTGGTCCACGCGGAGGTCGAAGCGCCTGAGCAGGTGGTCGGCGTAGGCGGAATCCCAGTCCGGATAGATGGCCCGGATCAGGTCCATGTGCCAGCGCAGCGTCTGGCTGCGGTACAGGCGCATGTCCTCGGAGGCAAAGCCCATGTCGCGCTTGGCCTCGACCTGGGCCTCGGGCAGGCGGTGCCCCAACACGGTCACCTCGCCGGCATCCGCAGCGGCAAGCCCCGAGAGCAGGCGCAGCAGGGTGGTCTTGCCGGCACCATTGACGCCGACCAGGCCCATCACCTCGCCCGCCGGCAGGTCCAGGTTGATGTCGCGCAGGGAGAACTCGGGATAGTGCTTGGCAACGCCGGATAGCGAGAAGGCGACGGTCATCGGGAATCTCCGGTGGAACGGTGGGTGGGGGCGGGGGGCTTTCCGCCCTCCTCAAGCGCCTGCGCGACCTGCTGCAGCACGGCCTCGGGCGACAGGCCGAGGCGCCCCGCGCAGACCAGCAGGGCCTCGATGGCGCGGGCCAGCTCTTCCTGCATCAGCCGGGTGGGCAGGGCACGCTGTTCCGCCACCACCGATCCGCGGCCCTGTCGCGTGGCGATCACCCCGGCGCGCTCCAGCTCCTCGTAGGCGCGGCGGACGGTGATCACGCTGACCTGGCTGTCCGCGGCCAGCTCGCGGATCGAGGGCAGGCTGCTGCCCGGCGCCCAGTCGCCGGCCATGACCCGGGCGGTGATCTGGTCGACGATCTGCTGGTACATCGGCCGCGGATCATCGGGAGAAAGCAGCAGCTGCGAACTCATGCACTCACTGTGTATATTGCACATACACAGTATGCACAGTGGCCGACGGCCGTGCAAGCTCGCCCCGCCGTCGCGGTGGGCGACAGGGTCGACGAAGCGAACGAATCGGACCCGGCGCCTCGGCCCGGAACAGCGGCGCGCAGCGCCGGATCAGGCGGCCGGGTGCCTGCGGGCGTTGCGCGTCAGGCTGACCACCAGGGTGACCACGGTCAGCGGCACCACGAAGCCGAGCATGACCCCGCTGTACTCGTCGAGGGCGTCATGATCGCGGGCGGCGAGGATCAGGTAGGCGGTGTAGGCGACGAAGTAGAACAGGAACAGGGCGCCTTCCCAGCGGGCGATGGTGCGGCCGACGATGAAAACCGGCAGGCAGGCGAAGGCGACCGCGATCATCACCCAGAGGTCAAAGTTCAGTACCGAGGGCGCCATTGGCAGGCCGTCGCCGGAGACGAGGCCGGCGAGGCCGAGGCAGCCGAGGATGTTGAAGATATTGCTGCCGACCACGTTGCCGATGGCGATATCGCGCTCGCCGCGGATGGCCGCGGTGATCGAGGTGGCGACCTCGGGCATCGAGGTGCCCGCGGCGACGATGGTCAGGCCGATGATGACGTCGCTGACGCCGAGCGCGCGGGCGAACTGGGTCGAGGCATCGACCAGCCAGCCCGAGCCGACGACGAGAAGTCCAAGCCCGGCGGCGATCAGCAGCAGCTGCAGCCAGAGGCGACCGGGCGGAGGCTCGGCCGACGATTCGGCCTTCGCCCGCTGCGCCTTGCCCTCGCGGCGCGACTGGATCACCACGTAACTGGTGTAGACGATCAGCAGCAACAGCAGGAGGCCGGCGTCGAGGTTGCTGATTGTGCCGTCGATGCCGAAGGAGAGGAGCAGGATTGAGGCGCCGATCATGATCGGCACCTCCTGGCGGATGATCTGGGTATCGACCACCAGCGGCACGATCAGGGCGGAGACGCCGAGAATGAACAGCACGTTGAAGATGTTGCTGCCGACCACGTTGCCGACCGCGATATCAACCTGTCCGCCCATCGCGGCGCCCACCGAGACCGCGACCTCGGGCGCACTGGTGCCCATGGCGACGATGGTCAGCCCGACCACCAGCGGCGAAATGCCGAGCGACAGCGCCATCCGCGAGGCGCCGCGTACCAGCAGTTCGGCGCCAGCGACCAGGGCGGCCAGGCCGGCGATGAAGATCAGGACATTGCTCACGCCAGAAGCCTCGTTTAGAGGGCAGAACGCCCCGGAGGATAGCGCCGCGGGCGGATTGACCCCAGCCCGTTCGGGTGCGCACGCATTGGATCCATCAAGGCCTCGGACATCACCGCCACGGCCGATAGCGATTCTCGGCGACCCTGACGGGACCTGCCTGCAAAGGCTCTGGACACCCTGCCGCAGCAGCCCGGCAGCGCCTCGAAGGGGCTTTTCCGGAAGGCAAGAACGGGCGCAAAACGGACGTACCGCAGAGTCCGAATGTAGGAGCCAGCTTGCTGGCGATAGGCGCCCCGGAAGGGACGATCGCCAGCAAGCTGGCTCCTACACACGCAACGGCGCTGTCACGTCCGGTTGGCGCCGCAAAACAGACCTCGCCGCAGTCAAATTGTCGGAGCGCCTTTGGGCGCGACCGCGGCGCTATGGATTCACCACAGACCGAGGCTGGACCGTAACTCCGCGGTCGCGCCCAAGGGCACTCCCACAGTCGGGCTTCGTTGGGCGTCAGCGAAGCTCCATAGGGCGCGCCTTGGGCGCACCGATACGCGCGTTCGGACGGTACGCCCGGTGCGGCCAGCCGCACCCTATGAATGTCTTCTTTGCGCCCGTTGCGCGCCTTCAACCGTGGCGAGGCGGCGGCTCAGCGCAGCACGTAGCTGGCGAGCACCTGCTGCACCTCGTAGATCGAGAGCTTCTTGTTGAAGGTCTTCTGGATCAGGATGCCGCCGCTTAGGACGATCTTCAGCTCCGCGTCGAGGTCGAAGGTGCCGGCGGTCTCGATGCTGAAGGTCACGATGGAGCGGTAGGGGATCGAGCGGTACTCGACCTTGGAGCCGGTCAGGCCCTGCTTGTCGACCAGGATCAGCCGCCGGTTGGTGAAGATGAACTGGTCGCGGATCAGCACGTAGGCGTGCTCGATCGACTCGCCCTCGCACATGATCCGGGCGAATTCTTCCTGCACCTTGGATGCGTCGACCTTCGACGCGTTGCCCATCAGTCCATCCAGCAGTCCCATCCCGCGCTCCTTTCCTGGGTGATCGGGGCATGAGCGCCCCGGCGAAGATCATGACGCCGACGCGGACGAAATGGGACGCGAGGGGCGCGGGGCCGTTCGCCCGGACCCGCGCGGGCCCTTGAAGGCGCTATTGCATCGAGGTCGAGGTGGCCATCCAGAGCGGCCCCTGGCGCTCCATGGTGACCTCGCCCTTGACCGCCTCGCCCTCCATCTTGCCCTCGATGTGCAGGATGGCGGTCTTTCCGTCGCTGGAGCCCTTGACGATGCGCACGTCGGTGGGCGTCAGCAGGGCCATGAACTCCAGCTCCTCCGCGGCCTCCGGCGAATCCAGCATGGCCGCCATGTCCGGGCTGACCAGGGCCTTCAAGGCCTTGAGGTCCTTGGCGTGGACAGCGCGGGTCCAGGCGATGTAGGCCGCGCCCGGTTCGCCGCCGCCCTCGGGCAGCGCGTCGCCGATCGGCGCATCGGGATCGACCACTACGGCATGGAAGCGCAGGTCATAGAAGTAGGTCTTGTCGAAGAACTCCTGCTTCTCCGGCAGGAACATCCGGCCGGAGAACACCTCCGGGCCGTTCTGCTCCAGCGCCAGCGTCGGATACTCGCCGCCGGACAGGCTGAACCCGTCGATGTACATGTTCTGCGAGAGCACCTGCAGGCTCGGTGCGTCGCCGAACTCCGAGGTCAGGGTCAGGCCGATTCGCAGCGAGGGGTCGATGCCGCTGCCGTCGACTTCGCGCGGGGCCAGCGGCTTGCCGCTGAACACTACGGTCCACGTAGGATCCGCTGGATCGTAGAAGCCTTCGGCTTCGCGGTAGACGTAGGCGTGGCGCAGGGCTACCGGATTGTCGTTGAGGGTGAACGTTCCACTCGCGCTGCCCGGCGGCGGCGATTCGGCGGTGGCGTTCGCGCAGGCCAGCAGGAGGCCGGCAGCAAGGCAGCAGAAAGTCTTCATGGCGCGCTCCTCGTGCGGGATGGACCCGGAATGCCGAGGCAAGGCGAAGCGGACACCGCCCACTGTGCAGCGCCGCATTCCCCCGCGGCCGGCGCACAGGCCCCGGACGACTGGGCTGTGCCGGTCACTAGGCTACGCCGACCGGGCCGGGGCTGCGAGCCGGGTGCGCAGGGCGATCGGACGAGGGCTCGGAGTTGCGGCGACGCGGGACGGGCGCGCCAAGGACTGGGCGCCGACAATCAGGTCGTTTCCCCGCGCGGCGGGGCGAGCGGACCCGGCGCGGTCGCGCAGTCCGCGCAAAACGTCCCCGCCCGGCGTGACCGGGCGGGGGCGGCGCAGCTTAGACCGCGGCGTCCTTCAGGCGCTTGAGCGGGCGGACCTTGGTCTTGACCGTGGCCGGCTTGGCCTTGAACGTGGTCTCTTCGCCGGTGAACGGGTTGATGCCCTTGCGGGCCTTCGTCGCCGGGACGTGCTGGGTGGTGATCTTGAGCACGCCGGGAAGCACGAAGGCGCCAGCGCCCTTCTTGTTCACCGAGGCGAGGATGGCGCCGTCGAGAGCGGCCATTACCGCCTTGACGTCCTTGCTGGCCACGCCGGAAGTTTCGGCGAGGTGCTGGACCAGGGCGCTCTTGGTCATCACTTCCTTGATCGGCTTCGGCGCCTTCGGGGCAGCCTTCTCGGCCTTCGGCTTCGCAGCCTTCGGCGCAACCTTCTTTGCTTTTGCCATGGTTTCGATCTCTGCAGTCATGAGGGGCAGTGCGCGGATGCGCGGTGCCAACCCTAGCGTGACTTGAGCCTTTCGACCATGGGTCGGACGCCTTCGAGGCGAAATTTTCCCTGAAAAAGCGCCCTCCGGACGTGCGAACGGCGCCCGTAGGCGCCGTTCTGGGTGTCCCGGTCGGGGACGCCGCGCGGCTTACAGGCGGCTGCGCGACTGGAAGTTGCGGCGGAGGCGGGCCTTGCGGCGGCGCATGCGGGCCTTCTTCATCGGTGTGCTCTCAGGGTGGGGATGACCTTGCATTGTCGCACGGAAGTGTGGTCCGGCCGGAACTCCGACCCTTGACCCCGTGGTCACGCAGCCTCAGCCCGGGCGGTCCTTGCCCTTGGAAAATGCTTCGATCAGGTCCATCGGCATCGGGAAAACGATGGTCGAGGTCTTCTCGCCGGCGATCTCGGTCAGGGTCTGCATGTAGCGCAGCTGGATCGCGCGCGGGTCGCCTCCGAGCAGGGTGCCGGCCTGAACCAGCTTCTCGGCTGCCTGCAGTTCGCCTTCGGCGTGGATCACCTTGGCCCGGCGCTGGCGCTCGGCCTCGGCCTGCCGCGCGATGGCCCGGACCATGCTCTCGTCGATGTCGACGTGCTTGATCTCGACATTGGCCACCTTGATGCCCCAGGCCTCGGTCTGGACATCGAGGATCCTCTGGATGTCGTCGTTGAGCCGGTCGCGCTCGGAGAGCATCTCATCCAACTCGTGCTGGCCCAGCACCGAGCGCAGGGTGGTCTGGGCCAGCTGGCTGGTCGCCTCGAGGTAGCGCTCGACGTTGATGATCGCCTTCTCGGGATCGATCACCCGGAAGTAGAGCACCGCATTGACCTTCACCGAGACGTTGTCGCGCGAGATCACGTCCTGGCTGGGGACATCCATGACCAGGGTGCGCAGGTCGACGCGCTCCATGCTCTGAACCACAGGGATGATGATGATCAGGCCCGGGCCCTTGACCTTCCAGAAGCGGCCCAGAGTGAACACGACCGCGCGTTCGTACTCGCGCAGCACCTTCACCGCGCTGGCCAGCAGCGCGAAGACGAATACCGCGACGGTCAACCACATCGAGAACATTTCCATGGCGCTCCTCCCTTCAGTCCTTGCCGGCTTCGACCTTCAGTACCAGCCCGTCCATGCCGAGTACGCGGACGGTCTGACCGGCGCGCACCGGACCGCGGCTCATGGCCTGCCAGACCTCGCCGCGGGCGCGGACCCGGCCGTGGCCGTCGAAGTCGGACAGGGCGACCGCGTGGCTGGCGCCGGCATCGGCGGCTTCCTCATCCAGCACGCCGGGCACCGGGCGCTTCCGGGCGCGGGCCAGCAGGTGCAGGCCGAGCAGCATCAGCGCGCCGGTGGACAGCGCGATGCCGCCGATCAGCCCGCGCGAGACACCGAAGCCGGGAATGTCGGCATCGAAGAGCACTACCGAGCCGAACACCAGCGCCGCCAGCCCGCCGATGCCGAGCACGCCGAAACTGGGCGTCAGCAGCTCTCCGACCATCAGCAGCAGGCCGAGCAGGATCAGGGCCAGCCCGGCGTAGTTCACCGGCAGCATCTGCAAAGCATAGGCAGCGAGCAACAGGCAGATCACGCCGACGACACCGGGCACCAGCACGCCGGGGTTGTAGCCCTCCAGCAGCAGACCGTAGAGCCCGGCCAGCAGGAGCAGATAGGCCACGTTCGGATGGGTGATCAGGGCGAGAAGCCGGTAACGCCAGCCCGCCTCGACCTCGACAATCTCGGCGCCGGCGGTGCGCAGGACCACTCTGTCCTCGCCGAGCCTGACCTCACGGCCGTCCAGTGCGGCCAGCAGGGCGTCCAGATCGGCGGCCAGAACTTCCACCACGCCCTGTTCCAGCGCCTCGCTGGCGGTCAGGCTGACGCCCTCGCGCACGGCGCGCTCGGCCCACTCGGCATTGCGGCCGCGCAGCTCGGCCATCGAGCGCAGGTGGGCCGCGGTGTCGTTGATCGCCTTGCGTTCCAGCGCCGTGGCGGGGCCAGGCGCCGAGCCCTTCCCGCTGGCCTCGTCGGCGCCCGGCTCGGACTCCGGCGCGCTCTCATCGGCTGTCGGGCCAGGGGCCTTGCCGGGACCGCCGGGCGATCCACCGCCGAGCGCCACCGGCGTGGCCGCACCAAGATGGGTGCCGGGGGCCATGGCCGCCACATGGCTGGCGTAGACGATGAAGGTGCCGGCGCTGGCCGCGCGCGCCCCGGCAGGCGCAACCCAGACGACCACCGGCAGCGGCGCCGAGAGGATCGCCTGGTCGATGTCGCGGGTGGCAGCTTCCAGCCCGCCGGGGGTGTCGATGCGCAGCACCAGGGCCGCGGCCGACGCCGCCTCGGCCTCACGCAGCGCGCGCTGCAGCAGCTCGGTGGTGGCCGGGCCGATGGCGCCGTCAATCTCCACCGTGTACACCTTCGGTGCTGAGCCCGGCTGTGCCGGCGCAGCGGCCGGGGCCATGGCCTGCAGGCCGGCCCAGGCGGTGAGCAGAACGGCGATGGCGAGCCACCGGTACCTCATGACGCCAGTGTACTCCCGGTCGGTGAAGCGGCCCGTCAAGGCCGCAATCGGGGACAGGCGTGCTGCCGCGGGGATTGCTAGCATCGGCCACCGCCCTGATCGACGAGCCGCCATGATCACTGCGCCGCCTACCGTTTCCGATCACGATCCGGACCGCCTGCGCGTGGCCGTGGCCGACTCTCCGGCGCGTATCGCGCAGATCCTCGATCTGCAGCGGCGCAACCATTTCAGTCAGCTCAGCGAGGCCGACCAGGACCGCGACGGTTTCGTCTTTGTCCGCCATACAGTGGAGCAGCTGGCGGCGATGGCGCAGCGCCTGCCGCAGGCGGTGCTGCTGGATGACGATGAGGTGGTCGGCTACAGCCTGTGCATGGGCCCGGACATGCGTGCCGAGATCCCCAGCCTGGTGCCGATGTTCGAGGCCTTCGACCGCATGCCGTTCCGCGGTCGGCGGCTGGCCGACTGGGAGTATGTCGTGGGCGGCCAGGTCTGCGTGGCTGCGGGCTGGCGCGGCCGTGGCCTGATCGGTCGGCTCTATAGGGCGACGCGCGACCTGCTGCCTTCCTCGGTGGAGCTCTGTGTAACCGAGATCGCCCTGCGCAACGAGATCTCCCGCCGGGCACACTACCGGATCGGCTTCGAGCCGGTGGATCGCTATCGCGACGACGCCGAGCTTTGGGAGGTTGTCGCCTGGCCCTGGCGCGCGCCCGGGTAGTACGCCGGAGTGGCCGAGTTCGGGCAATGCCGGGCAAACCGGCGTATGCTGGCCGCCTGTTCGAATCCCGCAGGGTCTGGGGGGAACGATGGGTGGTGTTTGGCGCAGGCGCCTGCTGGGCGTCGCTCTCGCGGGGCTGGCGTGCAACGCGCCGGCACAGGTTCCGGTCTCCGAGGTCGAACAGTTCTACGCCAACAGCGGCGTGTTCAGCGCGGTCGAACCCTCGGCGCATGCCCATGCGACGCGCTTTCCCAGCCTGTCGGCGGACGGCGTGCGCATTGCCTTCGCCCGCGACGGCGAGGGCCAGCTGGTGATCCGCGACCTGTCGCAGTCGAGCTCCGAAGTGGTGCCGGCGCCAGGGCTGCGCAGCTCCGGCCGCGACTTCACCCTGAGTTCCGATGGCCGGGTGCTGGCCTTCGACTCGGAAGCCGTGCCGGGCAAGGCCGGCTGCAACCGTGTTCTGAACCTGCGCAACGCGCTGACCGGCACGCAGACAAGCGTCGGCGGCGCGGCCTGCCTTGACCGTCCGAGCAAGCCGATCATCGCCCAGTTCGGCAAGCCCTACGGTTTTGCCTCGAACATCCTTCGCAGCGGGGCGCCGAGCCCCAGCAACAGCTATGACATCTACTTCCGCCGGGTGCCCCCCTTCCTCGGCAAGGGCGATTCGACCGAGTGCCTTTCCTGCGCGCAGGACGACAGCGACAGCGGCAGCCTGGGCGTCGGCGCCTTCTCCGCCGAGCCGGTCAGCAACGTCGCGCATCGCGAGAACAAGGACCTGTGGATCAGCAACGGAGGCAGCCGGCTGTCCTTCGTCTACAGCATCGCCTACGAGCGCTGCGAGATGGGCAACCCGGACTGCGGCGAGTCGGGCCTGGTGATCGCGGATGCCAGCGACGCCGGGATCACGGTGCGGCGCAGCCTGCGTCTGGCCGAACGCAATCGCTTCCTCGAGGCCGAGGCCGCGGCCGATGGCAACCGTTTCGTGTTCTCGACCAGTGCGCCGATGGTGCCGGGGGAGGACGCCGACGACGACCTTGATGTCTATCTCTACGACGTGATCGAGGACCGGGTGATCCTGCTATCGGGCGGCCTGACCGGCTCGGCCAACGACGTGCGCATCTCGGGCAACGGGCGCTTTGCGATCTTCACCCGCGAGAGCATTCCCCGGCGCATCCCGATCCCTCCCGATGTGCAGGGTACAGCCTGTGGACTGGTGTTCGATCCGGTGGACAACACCAGCGAGTACTACCTGGTCGACCTGCAGGGTGAGACGCCGCGCAGGGCCAGAGTGCTGGGAGAGAGCCGGCAGTTCGGCAACGATTGCGAGGCGCGCACCGCGACGCCCCGACAGGGCGCCGACATCAACCACAGCGGCACGCGCATCGCGCTCACCACCCGCAACGCGCTGGATGCCGGCGATACCAACAATCAGCTCGATGTCTACGTCGCGCCGAATCACTTCGCCCGCGACCTCATCTTCGATCACAGCTTCGACTGAGCGGGCGTCGGCGGAGGCGGGCGGCCGGCGGGCGCAGGCGATCAGCGTGCCCTTGAGGGGCCGTCGTCGCAGGCCGCGCCCAGCGGCTCGGTCAGCCGCTCGAGCACCATGCTGCCGCTGCCGAAACCCTCCCCGAGCTGGTACTCGATGACGCCCCGGCGGCAGCTCTCGAAGCGCAGGGTCAGGGTGCCCAGCACCGGGTAGCTGACCGCCCCGGGGTCGAAGGCCGGCGGGAAGCGACCGCCCTCGGCGCGCAGTGCCTGCATGCTCACCCGGTCGCCCTCGATTGTGCCGACGCCGCCGAACCAGGCCTGCCTGCCCTGGCTGTCGAAGGTGAACCAGTAGGCCACCAGCTGGCCGCCGTCGAGCACCTCGACGAAAACGCCGTGGCCGGCCTGTGCCGGATCGAACCAGGTGCCGGTGAAGCGCTGGTCGATCATGAGGCCACTGCTCGGCTCACCGTCGGAGATCAGGAACACCCGGCCGTCGTAGCTGACCAGGTAGAGGTTGCCCTCCTCGTCCTCGCCGAAGCTGGAGATCGGCAGCTGCGCCGAGGCCAGCTGCTCGCGCTCGAAAGATGCCGCAGTCTCGCCGGCTGCCACGCGCCTCAGCCCGAACACGCGGCCGCTGCAGAAGTCGCCGAACAGGTAGGTGCCGCGAAGGGCGGGGTAGCGGCTGCCCCGGTAAACGTAGCCGCCGGTGACGGAGCAGCCCAGGTCGCGGCCGTACTCGGTCACCGGCAGCACCGTGCCGGCGCTGCTGCAGCCGCTGTCGCGGCAGAGCGTGCCCTCGAGCACGCGCCAGCCGTAGTTGCGCCCGCCGGCGATCCCGCCCGGCTGGAAGTTGACCTCTTCGACGCGTCCCTGGCCGACATCGGCGATCCACAGGTCGCCGGTTTCACGGTCGAAACTCGCGCGCCAGGGGTTGCGCAGGCCATAGGCCCAGATCTCCGGCTGCGCGCCGGACTGGCCGACGAAGGGATTGTCCGGCGGGATGGCCATCTGCTCGCCGGAAACGTCGATGCGCAGCATCTTGCCCAGCAGGGTGTCGAGCCGCTGGCCGTGGTTCTGCGGATCGCCGCCCGATCCGCCGTCGCCGCTGGCAATGTACAGGTAGCCGTCGGGACCGAAGCCCATCCAGCCACCATTGTGGTTGGTGAATGGCTGGGCGTAGGCCAGCAGCGGCTGTTCGGCGGACAGCTCGACCCGGTCGGGGTTGCTCGGGTTGACCGTGAATCGCGAGATGATGGTGCCGCCGGCGAGGTTGGTGTAGTTGACGTAGAAGCGCCCGCTGCTCGCGAAATCGGGGGCGAAGGCAAGACCCAGCAGACCCTGCTCGCTGGCGCCCGAGACCAGGGTCTGCATGTCGAGGAAGGGCTCGTTCTGCAGGACGCCGTTCCTTGCGACCAGGATGCGTCCACTCTGCTCGACGATGAAGAGCCGTCCGCTGCCGTCGCCGGCGTGGGTGACGAACAGGGGCTGGCTCAGCCCGCTGTAGAGTTCGGTGAGGCGGAGATCGACCGTCTGGGCGGCGCTGCCGGTCGACAGCAGCAGTCCCAGCAGGATCATCAGTGCGCGAATGCTCATGGCCTCGTCCCTCCTGTCTACGAAACGTTTCGGAGTTTATCCTCGCAGCGACTGACGGTCATCGCTGCACCGCGGCATGCACGTGTTCGGCGAGCCGGCGGGCAAGATCGGGCATCAGCCCATCGGGCAGGTCGTGGCCCCAGCCGCTGATCTCGACGTAACGCGAGCCGGCGATCCGTCTCGCCAGGTCGCGGCCGTGCGCGCTGGGGAGCATCGGGTCGGCGTCGCCGTGCAGGACCAGGGTCGGTGCCCTGATCGTGCCCAGCAGGTGGGCACGGCGGTCGGCAAGGATCGCCGCCAGCTGCCGCTCGCTGCTGCGCCCCGTTGGCGCGCGGCGAACCGCCTCCAGCGCCCGGGCCCGGCGCTCTTCGGCAGCGGTCGGCCATCCGGGACCGGCGAGCACCCCGAACAGCCGGTCGATGTAGTCGACCGCCGCATGCTCGTCGGCGCCGACTGGCCGAGTGCGCATCAGGCGCAGCACGGACGCGCGCGGCAGCGGCAGGCCGAGGCGACCGCTGCTACTGGCCAGCAGGCCGAGGCTGGCCAACCGTGCAGGGTGTCGCAGGGCGAACTGCTGGGCGATCATTCCGCCCATCGAGATGCCGGCAACGTGGGCGCGGGCGATGCCCAGCCGGTCGAGCAGTCCCGCTGCATCGTCCGCCAGGTCGCCGAGCGTGTAGGGCAGGGCCGGCCTCCGTCCGGTCAGCCGCACCGCCGCCACCCGCAGCAGGTTGGGTGCGGGTGTCTGGTGGTAGCGCGTGCTGAGACCGATGTCCCGATTGTCGAAGGTGATCACCCGCAGCCCCGCCTCGGCCAGCGCCTCGATCAGCGACCGCGGCCAGGCCGTGCGCTGCATCGACAGGCCCATGATCAGGACCAGCGCCGGGCCCTCCTCCGGCCCGAGGCAGTCGTAGTCCAGTTCGATCTCGCCAATCGTCGCGCGGGGCATGGTGGGAAGGCTATCAGCGGAAATGTGGGGGTGGTCGCTTCCGGGCGTGGGGTGCGCATTCGCCTCGGTCCCACTGTAGGAGCCAGCTTGCTGGCGATGGTCCCTTCCGGGGCGACTGTCGCCAGCAAGCTGGCTCATGCGGGTTGTGCGGGAGGTCTTCTTGGCGCCCTGAGCTGACCTACCCTTGCATGAAGCCCAGATTGCTGCCGTCGAACGCCGACAGGCGCGGGAACAGGGCGTTCAACGCTGCGCTGTCGGTGACGCCCATCCAGCGGGCGAGGGTGGCGCCGTACTGCTCGATCGCCGTGGTCGGAATGTACTGCCCGCGGTTGAGGCTCCACTCCATCGCCGCGTTGTCATCGGCGTTGATGGCCAGTCGCGGGTAGCGGCCGTAGAGCTTGCCGCCCTCCACCGCGCCGCCGAAGACGAACTGGTTGCCGCCCCAGGCGTGGTCGCTGCCGTTGCCGTTGCCGGACAGGGTGCGGGCGAACTCGCTCATGCTGAAGGTGGTGACCGCGTCGCGGGCGCCGATCTCGCCGAGCGCGCTCCAGAACGCGCCGAGCGCCTGGTTGACGTCGGTCAGCAGCTCGCCATGACCGCTGTCGGTCAGCGAGCCGCCGGCCTCGAACATGCCGCTGTGCAGGTCGAAGCTGCCATAGCGCACGTAGTAGACCTGGCGCCGGGCGCCGAGCTGGTCGCGGCTGATCTTGATCATCCGGGCGACGATGGCGAGCTGCGAGGCCAGCGAGTTGCCGGCCGGGAACACCGTCTGCAGCGCCCCGTCCGGGCCATCGAGGAAGCCGGCGATGCTCTCGCCGACCTCCAGCGAGCGCTGCACGGTGTTGGCATAGCCCTGCATGAAGGGGCTGTCGTAGCTGTCGGCCAGCAGGTCGTCGAGCACGGCGCGCTTGGCGGCCGAGAAGTTCGGCCCGCCGCTGGCGCTGTACTGGTCGATCAGGTTCACCCCGTCGCTGCCCAGCTGGTAGGGCAGCAGGCCATCGCCGACCAGGAAGTGCGCCGCGCCGGCCACCGAGAGGGTCGGCGAAAGGCCGTTGCCGAGGGCGCCGCCGGCGGTCGCCTTGGCCAGCTGACCGCCCCAGCCGAATCGGGCGTTGCTGTCACGCTGCGTACCGGAGCCGATGTGCCAGAGGCGCTCCTGATCGTTGTGCGAGAACAGCTGCGCAGGGCGCGGCGCACCGGCCAGGTACTCGCTGCGGCTGATCGGCTCGAGCAGCGGCCCCATATTGCAGACGAAGGCCGCATCACCCTGCTGGAACAGGGTGTGGAGTCCGGAGTGGGCCTGATTGGCGCCCCCATTGGTGGCCGTGTAGTCGGCCATCGAGGGGTGCAGGCCGTAGTCGACGCTGCTGCCCTGCGGGCGCACCGGCAGCAGCTCGGAAAAGGGCAGGGCAAGCCCGCTGGCATTGCTGCCCGAGTACACCCCTCCGCGCGCATTGCGGTAGCTGTCGTAGAGGCTGCCGGCGGACTCGCTGTCGCGCGGCACCAGCAGATTGAAGCTGTCATTGGCCCCGGCGAGATAGATGCAGACCAGGGCGCGGTAGTCGCCGGCCGCCTGGGCGAAGGCGGTGCGCGGAATCAGCGCGAGCTGCGGCAGCAGGCTGCCAAGGCTGGCAGCGCCGAGGCAGCCACCCAGGCCCTTGAGGAAGCGCCGGCGCGAATCGGGAGCGTTGCAGTTCATGGCGGTCTCCTCAGAGCTGGGCGGCAAAGGCCGGCGAGATGGCGATCAGGTGGGTCAGGTTCAGCACCCGTAGGCGGTGGTCGGCCGTGGCCATCTCGCCATCCAGCAGGGCGATCAGCTTGCTGCGCATGCCGGCCGGCATCTGCCCGTAGAGCAGGGCGTCATCCAGCGCATCGACCAGGGCCGCCGAGCCACGCGGCAGGGCGTCGAGCACCGCCGGCGGGATATTGGCGTAGGCCTGCGGGTTTGCCGTGCTGATGTTGTTGTTGGCATCCAGCCGGTAGCCGTTGAACAGCACCGCAAGCAGTCCGTCCGAGCTGCTGATGGCGGTGGACTCGTTGAGGATCTCGAATTCCGGGCCGACCAGCCCGGCGTCGGAGAGCACGCCGGGCTGGGTGTAGTCGGGCGAGTAGAAGTTGAAGACCGAGGGCGCCGCCAGCGGCCGCTGGGCAAGGAAGCGGCTGGTGTCGATCGCGCCGACGAAACCGTTGGGCGCCGGCTGCGCCTGCAGGGCGCGCCACAGGGCGGTCAGCTTGAGCAGCGGCTCGCGCAGCTTGCCGAAGTTGCGCGCCGGGGTGGCCCGCGCCTCCGGGTCGAGCAGGATGGCGCGGAGCATGGCGCCGAGGTTGCCGCGCACGCCGCTGCCGTCGTTCTCGAAGACCTGGGCGACCCGCTCGATATAGCCCGGGCTCGGATTGCTGGTGGTGAAGCGCTGGATCAGCAGGCGTGCGAAGTTCGGGCCGACGTTGGGATGCGCGGCCAGGGTGTCGACCAGGGTGTCGATCTGGTTCTCGCAGTAATCGATGCAGGCCTGCTGATCGGCGCCGCCGGTGCCGGCGTGGCAGGCGACCTCGCTGGGCGGAATGGTGACACCGGCCAGCAGGATCTTGCGGTCGTTCGGCGCCGGCAGGATGGCGAAGTTGTTCGAGGCGGTCGCCGAGCGACCGGTGTCGGCATAGCGCGGGAAGCACTTCATCGGCCGGTAGAAGTCCGGGTGGGCAAGGCCGGTGATCGTGCCGGGCACGGCATAGCGCGAGGGCGTCGAGAAGAACACCGTGGGCGAGAAGAAGCGGGTGCTGTCGTCCACCCGGCCGCAGTTGCGATTGAGGGTGATGCCGCCGATGGTGGTCGGGCCGCTGCAGTCGTAGCTGAGCCCGGTCAGGACCTTGGCGGTCTGGGTGATCAGGGTCTGGTCATAGGTCGGCACCGGCTGCCCGTCCTGCTCGATCGGCGTGCCGTCGAGGCGCAGCTCCTTGAGCCCGATGGAGAACAGCTGCATGACCTCACGGGCGTAGTTCTCGTCCGGCTGGGTGGCGCCGGCCACCAGGGCGCCATCCGGGTCCAGTGTCCAGTCGGTCTTCTGGTTGCGCAGGTGGGTCAGGTAGATGCCCATGGCCGGGCTGTAGGTGACATCGCGCAGCAGGTCGCGGTAGGCGCCGAAGGCGCCACGCAGCAGCAGGTCGTTGTACTCGGCGACCACGGTCGGCACGTTGACCAGCTGGCTGATGTCGGACACCACCATGATCTGCGACAGGGCGAAGGCCATCCGCTGGCGCAGCTGATCGGGGGCGTAGAGGGCGCTCGAGAACCAGCGATCCAGGCGGAACACGATCTGCTGGGGGCCGGGCCGCGGGTCGACCGCAACCGCTGCGGCGACCTGTTGCTCCACGGTGGGTCGCTGCAGGGTGGGCTCAAGGCCCAGCTGGCGGTCGATCCAGCCGGCCGGGCCCAGCTGGCGGACTTCATCCACGGCCTGAGGATTGGGCCCGAAGCTGGCCTGGGTCAGGAAGCGCGAGGCCTTGTCGGCGTCGACATCGCCGCACTCGTAGCCGGCCGGCGTGCTGAGCCGGGTGAGGTCGAGGTTGCCGCTGCCGTAGCCTGACAGGGTGCTGGTCCAGCTCAGCCGGGCCGAGTCGCCGTCGACCGCCTCGAATACCAGGCTGCCCCAGGGCTGCTCCACAACATCGCTGCTGCGGAAGTTGGGCGGGAAGTCGGCGCCGCGCGGCTGGCTCACCGTCAGCTCGGCGCGGCTGCCGTTGATCGGGCCGACCGCGGTCATCCAGCGCTGGGCGCCATTGAGGTAGGCGTACCAGATGGCGACCATCTGCTCCTGCCCGGGCGGTCCGATGATCTCGACGAACAGCCCGTGGCCCGGCTGGCTGGCATCGAACCAGCTGCCGCTGTGGCAGGCGGCAACCCGCCCGGTGGGCAGGTCGTGGGCCAGCGACAGCGAGGTCAGGCGCACGATCGGCATGCTGCCGCTGCCGAAGCCGGCCAGTGGGCTGTTCCAGCTGGCGCTGCCCTGCTTGTAGCCGGAAAAGCGCAGGGTCAGCGTGCCCCAGTCGGACAGCGTCGCCTGGCTAGCGACGAAGCGCGGCGGGAAGTCGCCGCCGCTGCCGATCGACAGCGGGATGCTGGCGGTATCGCCGTCGATCGGACCGGCACCGACCAGCCAGACCGGCTCGCCGTCGGAGTAGGCGAACCAGGACACCGCCAGCAGAGGGCCGCTGTCGGTTTCAAGGTATTCGAGGATGTAGCCGTGCCCGCTCTGGGCCGGGTCGAAGAAGGTGCCACTGATCTCCGGTCCGATCTCGTAGGCCTGGGCCGTGCTGGCCAGCATCAGCGCCATGGCTGCGGCGCTTCGGCGAATCGATAGGTTCATGATCGGGTTCCCCTCCAGGGCTGTTTGATGCCGGTACAGGCGCGATGGTCGGCGGTCTGGCCATCCACCACGCAGCGCAGCGATTCCATCGAATCGCGGAACAGGAAGTCGCGCGGAATGGGATCCTCGGCGCTCTCACCATAGGCGCCCTGCTCGATCCAGTCGTAAATCAGTTCCTGCAGCAGCGGCGGCACATGGCCGCCCGGCGGCATCGGCATGCCGACGTCGGGCGTCTCGCAGGCGATCTTCTGGAACAGCAGGGAGCGCCTGGGGTCCCCGGGGATCACCCGCTGCGATGCTCCCGACTGCGCCGAGAGCTGGCCGACGAGGAAGTAGATCGAGAGCTGGCGGTTGGAGAGATCGAGGTCGCCCGCCGGGACGAAGCCGAGATGGCAGTTCTGCGTGCAGTTCGAGGTGCTGTCCATCGCCTCCCAGACGTCATCCCACAGCACGCCCTGGATGATCGGCAGACCGCTGAGGTTGCGGCAGCCCTCGGCAGCGCCAGCGGCCAGCGGTGAGCAGAGCAGGAGGAGCAGGAGAACGCGGGTCATGCCTTCGTCAACGCAGGGCCTCGGAATCGGTTGACATGAAAAAACGAAAGGGCCGCCCGGTCAGGGGCGGCCCTTGCATTCTGAGACAGGCTTGGCAGTTACGGCAGGATCACGGTGTCGATGACGTGCACCACGCCGTTGCTGGCGCCGATGTCGGTGGCGGTCACGGTGGCGTTATCGACCTTGACGCCGGCCGAGGTGTCGATCTGGACCGCCTTTCCGTTGACCGTCTTGGCCGAATCCAGCTTGACCACGTCGGCGGCCATGACCTTGCCCGGGACGACGTGATAGGTCAGAACCGCGATCAGCTGCTCCTTGTTCTCCGGCTTGAGCAGATTCTCGACGGTGCCCGCCGGAAGCTTGGCGAAGGCGTCATTGGTCGGGGCGAAGACGGTGAACGGGCCGGCGCCGGACAGGGTGTCTGCCAGGCCGGCAGCCTTCACTGCGGTGACCAGGGTGGAGAAGTCAGGGTTGCCGGCGGCAACGTCGACAACGGTCTTGCCCTTCTCATGATGACCGGCAACGGCGGACAGCGAGAACAGCGCAGCGGCGGCCAGCACAACAAAACGTTTGAACATGATGCGACTCCGGTATGGGGTGGGTGTCGTTGTTCGCGACGCCATGGAGTCTGCACGGGGCTACGTCAACCGGCGGTACAGCGCGGGTGAAGCGCGTCGTCATTGTTGTGAGGGAAACGTTGTGTGAGGTTGACGGGGGCGTCACCCGGGGCGGGATGGCAGGGAGGGGCGCGAAGAAGACCTTCCGCAGAACCCGAATGTAGGAGCCAGCTTGCTGGCGATCGTCCCATCCGGGGCGTCTATCGCCAGCAAGCTGGCTCCTACAGCGGGACCGGGGCGAATGCGCACTTCGCGCCCGAACCGGACCCCGGACGGGCTGTCCGTGATGAGGTCGGTTCAGGAGATGGAGCGCGCCGCGAGCAAGCGGGGCAGGTGCGGCCAGACCGCCTCCCAGGGTTCCGGCCGATGGCACAGGTAGCCCTGCACCAGATCGACGCCCAGCAGGCGCAGCGCCTCCAGGGCCGATTCGCTTTCCACCCGCTCGGCGATGGTGCGGGCGCCGACGATATGGGCAGCCTCGACAAAGCAGCGGATCGCTGTGCCGCTCAGGCGATCCTCGGGCAGGCCCTCGATGAACTGCCCGTCGATCTTCAGCAGGTCGATGGGCAGGCGGCGCAGGTAGGTGAAGGAGGAGGCGCCGGCACCAAAGTCATCCAGGGCCACGCTGACCCCCAACTCGCGCAGCCGGGCCATGAATGTCGCCGCCTCGGTGAGGTTGCCGACCACGCTGGTCTCGGTCACCTCCACGCAAAGACGGCCGCAGCAGCCCTCGCCTGCCTCACGCAGCATCCTCAGCACATCGTTGCGGAACGAACGGTCGCCGATCGATTGGCCGCAGAAATTCACCGCCAGTTCGACGTCGGCCCTCGGATCCAAGGCCAGCCGCTTGATCACCGAGCCGAGCACCCAGCGATCGATGGCGGGCCCCATCCGGAAGCGCTCGGCCGCCGGCAGGAAGGTGCCCGGCGGAATCAGCGAGCCGTCGGGATCGCGAAGACGCAGGAGCGCCTCCACATGGGCCCTGCCGCGCCCCGGGTGGATGGGCTCGATGCGCTGCAGGAACAGCTCGAAGGCGTCGTCCTCCAGAGCCTCGTTCAGCCGCTGCACCCAGACCATGCGGCCACGGACCTCGGCCGCCGCGCCGCGCTCCTGCCAGATCTTCACCTGCTGCCCGCCGGCTTCCTTGGCCGCATAGCAGGCGGTGTCCGCCGCCTGCATCAGCACCTCGGCAGGGGCCACGCTGCCGTCGACCAGGACCAGTCCGATCGAGGCGCCGACCCGGAAGCGTCGGCCCTCGTGTTCGAAACGGAACAGGCCGAGCTGCTTCAGCAGGGTGTCGCACACCCGCAGGGCCGCTTCCAGATCGCAGTTCGGCAGCAGTACGCCGAACTCGTCGCCGCCCAGGCGGGCGATCACGTCTGTGACGCGTACCGCACGAGCCAGCACGGTCGAGACCTCGCGCAGCATCTGGTCCCCGACGGGATGCCCACAGGTGTCGTTGACCACCTTGAAGTGGTCAAGATCCACATACATCAGGCTATGGACCTCATCCGAGGCGCCGCTGGTCTGAAGGGCTCCGGCCAGCCGCGCCTCGAACTCGGCGCGATTGAGCAGGCCGGTCAGCGAATCGTGCGCTGCGCGTTCGGCCATCTCGCGGGCCAGTCGTCGTCGCTCGCTCACGTCGTGGAAGACGATCACCCCGCCGGCCAGGCCGCCGCGATCATCGAAGATGGGTGCAGCCGAATCCTCGACGGCAATCTCCCGGCCATCGCGCGACAGCAGCACGGTGTCGTCCTGCATGCCGGTCGTCCGCCGCTCGCGCAGCGCCAGCGTCAGCGGGTTGGGGGCGGGGCGCCGGGTCTGCTCGTGAACCAGATCCAGGACCTGCTCGACCGGCTTGCCGAGCGCTTCGGACTCGGTCCAGCCGCACATCGATGCCGCGGTGGGATTCATCCAGGTAATCTTCAGATGCTGGTCGGCGGTCAGCACCCCGTCGGCGATGCTGTGCAGCACCACCCTGAGCCAGGCTTCGCGATCCCGCAGCGCGGATTCGGCCAGGCTGCGCCGCGCCACCTCGGCATCCAGTCGGTCCAGCTGCTCACGCAGCATGACGAAGCGTTTGACCGCCTCGCCGTGCGTCTTCAGGCAGGCCACGTAGCAGCCCCGCGGGGTGCCATCGGCAATATGGGTCAGCGTGGCATGCAGGCGTTCCTGGCCGGCGGTGGCGAAGTCGAGGCGGATCGGCAGGGCCTGCCGGCTGCGGCGGCACTCTTCCATGCGCTCAGTCAGCGCATTGCCTGGTGGCAGGCAGGCCTGCAGCGGCCTGCCGCGGACGCTGTCAATCTCGCAGACCAACTCCTGGGCCTGCTGGTTCGCCAGCACCAGGGTGCCGTCGGCATCGAGAAGCAGCAGGGGGGTGGGCAGGCCCGAGATCAGCGCGCTGGCGGAGTCGGGGAGCATGCGGCTAGCTGCGCCGGTACTGGCGAGCGCCATCGACCGGCCGCTCGGGATCCAGGTGGATGACCACCCGGCAGCGTCCATCGCCGGCTGCGATGGTCTCCTCAAGCGCCACCTGGGCAAAGCCCCGGTGCTCGGCGGCGATGTTGCCGAACACATTGGAGGTCATCATGCACAGGGACGATCGCCCGAGCACCTTGTCGCCGAACGGACAGCGGTCGTTGACCAGGGTGATCCGCGTCGCCTCTATCGCCTCGATGCTGAAGCCGCCCTGGATCCGACGCTTGAGATCCACCAGCACGCTGGCCAGCTGACCCACCGACCACTCGCCGTCGCCCAGGTGCGGACGGTAGAGGGCGTCGATGCGCCGGCCGATGCGCTGCCCGACCAGGGCGACAAAGCCGCGTGCCTCGTCCAGCCCGACCACCTCTTCGAGCAGGCCGGAGAGCTCGCGCAGCAGGTCGCGGACAAAGGCATCGCGATCAAGGTCGATATCGGTGCAGGCGACATCCATGGGGGCTTCCTCTGGCTGCAGCGCAATGATGCCGGTGTTCGCGCACACAAGCGATGAACGGTTCCGGACTACCCCTGCATCCTACGCCATCTTTTGGCCGGGTCGAACAGGCCGTTCCCCCGCGCGCGAAGCGGAACGGCCTGCCGGTTTGCCGGATCAGCCCTGCGGCGTGTCGGCAGGGGCCTCTGCGTTCTTCAGGTAGCGGTCCAGGAAGGCGCGGACCCGGCCATAACCTTCGATCTGGTTCTTCTTCTTCGAGAAGCCGTGGCCTTCGTCTTCGAACACCACGTACTCGACCGGCACGCCGTTCTTCTCGACGGCA
This sequence comes from Pseudomarimonas salicorniae, assembly GCF_023156535.1. Classification (GTDB taxonomy): domain Bacteria; phylum Pseudomonadota; class Gammaproteobacteria; order Xanthomonadales; family Xanthomonadaceae; genus Pseudomarimonas; species Pseudomarimonas salicorniae. The sequence continues at coordinate 75,601 of NZ_JALNMH010000016.1, forward strand.
GCGACGATGTCATCGGACTCCGGCTTGATCACCCGGGGATCGTTGGCGCCCTGCAGCACCATCAGGGGCACATCGATCTTGTCGGCGTGGAACAGCGGTGAGGTCTCGATCAGGAAGTCGCGCTGGGTCTCCGGATTGCCGATCTCCTTGTACAGCGCCTCGCGGAAGCTCTCCCAGTAGGGAGGGATCGACTCCAGCGTGCGGATCCAGTTGGAGACGCCGAAGATGTTGACGCCGACCCTGAACTCGCCGGGCTGGAAGGCCAGCGCCGAGAGCACCATGTAGCCGCCGTAGCTGCCGCCGATGACGCCGATCCTGTCGGGATCGACGTAGTCCAGGGTCTGCAGGTACTTCTTGGCCTCGACCGTGTCCCAAAGCGGCTCGCGGCCATGCTTGCCGTCGTCGGCGGCAAAGAAGGTCTTGCCGTAGCCCGAGCTGCCCCGGTTGTTGATGCCGAGCACCACGTAGCCGTGGTTGGCGAGGTACTGGATGAAGGCATTGTGCCCGCGGGTCGTCTGTCCGCCCGGCCCCCCGTGCACCCAGACCAGGGCCGGGGCCTTGTTCCCGGCGCTCGCCTGGTGCGGCTTCCACAGGATGTTGGGGATCTCCAGGCCGTCGAAGCTCTTGAAGCGGACGACCTCGGAGCTGACCAGGTCCTTCGGATCGATCGCCGGATTCAGCGAACGGGTCAGGGCGCGCGGCTCGCCGCCGAACTCGAGTACGTAGAGATCGTTCGGCTGGCGGTCACCGTTGAGGTAGAAGGCCATCATCTTCTCGCTGCGGGCGATGCTGACGCCGCGGATCTCGCCTTCGGGCAGCGCCGGCAGCGACTGCTCGGCCATGCTGGCGGCATCGAACAGGCGAACCTTGGTCATGCCGTCCTCGTTGGTGCCGACGACCAGATACTTGCCCTCGTGGGAGAAGTAGGCGTAGACGATGTCCCAGTCGGCTTTCTGCACCGGTTCATGGGTCCACTCACCGAGCTTGACCCGCCGAAGTTCGGCGAACTCGCCGGAATCGTTGGCGCTGTAGTACAGCCACTGGTTGTCCGGGCTGAAGTCCTGCGCGTCGAAGCTCGCCTCGCCCTCGTGTTCGGAAACGTGGGTGATCTTGCCGCTGGCGACTTCGAGCACGTAGAGGTCGGAGTCATTGGTGGTGTTGGCCTTGGCCAGCGCGATCCAGGCGCCGTCGCCGGAGATGCCCGCAGGCTGATAACCGCCGGTGTTCTCGAAGATCCGCGTCGGCTCGTAGCTCTTGGCATCGAAGCGGTAGATGTCGAAGAAGCGCGCATCGCGGCCGTTGTGGGTGACGAAGAAGGCGTCGCCGGCGTGGTTGAAGCCGGCGAAGTTGGCCTTGAGGTTCTCGCCCGGGGTCAGGTCGCGCTCGCTGCCGTCGGTCTCGCGTACGAACAGATGGTTCAGCTCGTTGCCACCCTGGTCGCGGGTGAGCAGCACCCGGTCATCGGTGGGGAAGTAGCTGACCGCGTAGTTGTTGTCGGTGGTCGACTCGGTCAGCGCGGTCCACTCGCCGCCGCCGACCTGCATGCTGTAGACGTTCCAGACGCCGCTCTTGTTCGAGGAGAACAGGATTCGCGACTCGTCGGCGCTGAACGAGGCGCCACCGACGCTGGTCGAGGCGATGAAGTCCTCGATCGTGTACTGCTTGGAGGGAAGGCTCGACTGCTCTGCCGACGGCGACGGGGTGGCGGCGGGCGGCGGAGGATCAGCCTGCTGGCAGCCGGTCGCAAGGACCAGCGCAGAGGCGACGAAGGTGGCCAGCAGCGGCCGCCAGGAACGGGTTGGGCGCATCGATTCACTCCCTCGGGAAAGCGGCCAGTCTAGCCCCGTCGCAGCGTTCGTCGGAACGGGCTGCGGTCAGGCGATGAGGTGCGCGCATGGGAGGGGGGCTTTGGGCGCGAAGAAGACATTGATAGGGTGCGGCTGGCCGCACCGGGCATACCGTCCGAACGCCCGTATCGGTGCGCCCAAGGGACACCCTATGAGGCTTCGCTGAACCCCAACGATGCCCGATTGTAGGAGCGCACATGGGCGCGACCGCGGCGTGACGTGTATTCCACAGACCGCGGGCAGAGCGAACCTCCGCGGTCGCGGCCATGTCCGCTCCTACGAAAAGCCCGCCCATCCGAAGCCGCGGCGAACCTCCGCGTCGCGCCCGAACCGCGCCTAGCGCTTGCCGAACACCCTTTGCAGCAGCGAAGAGGCCTGGCCCAGCGGGTTGGCGCGGATCGCCTTTTCCTGCTCGGCGACGTAGTGGAACAGGCCGTCGATCGCCTTGTCGGTCACGTAGCGGTCGAGGTCGACATCGCTGCTGCCAAGCAGGCTGCCCATCTCACCCGCCTTCTCCGAGAGCTGCTTGTAGCGCTGGGTGACGCCAGCCTCCGCCGTGGTCTTTGCCACCACCGGCAGGAACTGCTCGTGCAGTCGCTCGCCGGTCTTCTCGCGCAGGTAGGCGGTGGCAGCACCGTCTCCGCCACGGACGAGTCCGATCGCGTCTTCGACGGTGAGCTCGCGCACCGCGTCGGCAAAGGTGTCCGCCGCAAGCGGCACCGCGGCCTCGGCCGCGCGGTTCATCGAGGTTTCGAACTGCTCGACGTACTTGCCGGCGCCCAGCTCCTTGGCCACCTTGGTCAGCTTGCGCAGTTTGCGCGGCGTGGAGATGCGCACGGCCTTGTCGGCCAGGAAGCCGTCCTTGCGGCCGAGCTGCTCGACAGCGCGCTTCACGCCCTGGGCCAGGGCCTCCTTGACGCCGCTGCTGGCCTCACCCTGGCTGAGCCCGTCCGCGGAGCTGGAGGTGTCCTTGGCCGACTCGGACTTCGGCTCCGCGGGCGCTTCGGAGCGACCCTTCAGCTTGGCCTCGGCCTCCTTGAGCCTGTCCTTGAGCGAGTCCGCGCCCGCCGGCAGACAGACCAGCAGGGCGAGCAGGGGAAGCAGTCGTTGCAGGGGCATGGGGCGGTTCCGCTGGAAGCGAGACCGCAGCATACCCAGCCGTGGTTAGCCTGCCGTTATCCTTTGCGCCGCCACCAGCCAGGGAGAACGGCGTGCTGAAGATCAACTGCGGTTCCGGCGTGCATCCGCTGCCGGGCTGGGTCAACGTGGACCTCGAGGCGGGGCCGAACGTGGATGTGGTGGCCGATCTCGGCGCTGGCATCCCCTGGCCGGATGCCAGCGTCGATTACATCCACTCCGAGGACTTCCTCTCCTGCCTGCCGCGGATCGAACAGGTCCGCTGCTTCCTCTCCGAAGCGCGCCGGGTGTTGCGGCCGTCGGGCTGCATGCGCCTGCTGTTGCCGAGCCTGGAGCGGCTGATCGAAGCCTGGCAGCAGCGCCCTCGATGGCTGGTCGAGCACTGGCAGCGCGCTGTCGGCCTGCCGCTGGATCCCCCGACGGGCGGGCACCTGGTCAATCTCGCGCTCAAACTGAATCCGGGCTTCTTCTTCGACCGCGCCACCCTCGAGGGCCTGGTCGACGCAGCCGGGTTCCGCCTGCGCGAGGTGGGCTACAACGAAAGCCCGCACGAGGCGCTGCGGGGCCTGGACGACCGCCGGCCGGACCAGACCGTCAGCGTGTACTACGAGTGTGATCCAATCTGAACGCGGTAGCGGGCGGTTGGGGCGCCCGGCGGGGTATTCTTCGCGCTTTCCCGGTGGTCGTGGTTGATGCGCTGCTTTGTCTACAGAAGCTCCCGTCGAGAGCAGACCTATGTCTACCTCGCCGAGCGCGATGCCTTCGACAGCCTGCCGGCGCCGCTGCGCGGGGCGCTGGGCGAGCTCGGCTTTGTCCTGGAACTCGAGCTGGGCCCTGACCGCAAGCTGGCCCGCGAGGACCCCGCGGTGGTCCGCGCCAATCTCGCCGGACAGGGCTTCCACATCCAGTTTCCTCCCCGGGTCGAGGTGAGCGATGGCGAATGAGCCGGCCGCCGAAGGCCGGACCGGCGCCGCCATCCTGTGCTACCTGGGCGGCGCGCTCAGCGGCAGTGCGGCGCTCTTCGTCGACTGGCGGGCGGGCGTCGGCCTGTCCCTGCTGGGCCTGGGCCTGCTCTCGGCCGCGATGGCGCTGGGCCTTGGCCACGCCCCCGAGGGCGCGCTGGGCCGGACCCTGCTGCGCCGGCTGCCGGTGGGCCTTCTCTGCCTTGTGCTGACCGTGGGCGCGGTCGCCGCGCTGACAGCCCTGCCGCTGTGGTGGCTGCTGCGCGAGGCCCAGCTGGTGGCGGTGCTCGCGCTCAGCGTGTCGGCGGCGCTGGCCTGGCTCGCGCTGTGGCGGATCTGGCCGTTCTGGCTGCTGGCCTTCGTCGACCGCGCGCCGCGCGCTGGATGGCTGGGTCCTCTGGACTGCTGGCGCGCCGCGCGCCGGCTGGTCGAGCGTGATCCCTCGTTTCCACGCGGCATGCTGGCCGCCCTGCTGGTCCTCCTCCTGCTTTCGGTCAGCGCCCTCGGCGTCGGGCTGTCCGACGGTTTCGGCTGGGAGCTGGGCGCCGGCGTCGCCCTGGGCTGGTGGTGGCTGCTGGCCCCGGCACTGGCCTTCGTCCTGACCGCGCTGATCGAGCCGGCCCGGCTGGCCGCGCCGCAGAACGGCGGCCCGGCCGATCCGACGCGCGAGCGCCGGCCGGAGCCGGTCGATCCGGTGATCCTGCCAGCGACGCCGGAGGTCGGTTCTGCCACCCGTCCGGGCCTGATGCAGGGTGATCCCTCGGCGCGGCTGGTCGCCGCGGCCCGGCTCGGCCGCATCGACGAGGCGATCGCCGCGCTGGATGCCGGGGCCGACCCGCACCAGCTGCCCGGCGCTGACGAGCGTGACCAGAGGACCCTGGCCATGCTGGCGTCGATTCTTCCGGATACCCGCCTGCTGCGACGGCTGATTGCCGCCGGTGTCGACATCAACCGTCGCCACCAGGGCCTGACGCCCTTGCTCGCGGCCACCCGCGACAGCCTGCGCGGGCGCCCGGACGCGGTCATGACCCTGCTCGCCAACGGTGCCGATCCACGCGACGTCGATGGCGAGGGCCGCACCCCTCTGCACTTCGCCGCCCTGGTCGCCGAACCCGATGTGGCCGCCCTGCTGCTTGATGCCGGGGCGCCGCTGGAGGCCTTGAACCGGGATGGCTACTCGCCGCTGGGCGTGGCCTGTGGCTGCGGCAACTGGCGCATCGCCCGCTTCCTGGTCGAGCGCAAGGCTCGGCCGGAGCCGCCGGGCGGCCAGCCGGCCCTGCTGGCCGCGGCCTCGGGCGAGGACGATCCCGCCGGCGTGCAATTGCTGCTGCGCCACAAGGCCAAGGTCGATGCCCGCGGCCGGCTCGGACGCACCGCCCTGCTCAGCGCCTCGCTGGCCGGCAATGCCGCCATCGTCGGCGAGCTGCTGGGCGCCGGCGCCAATCCCGATCTGGCCGACGAGCACGGCATTCCGCCCCTGCTCGAAGCGGCCCGCGCCGGCGCCAATGGCGTGCTGGAACAGCTCACCGGCAGCGGGCTGCGCACCGACGTCGCCGATTCGCATGGACGCAATGCCCTGGTCGTCGCCTGCCAGTCGCCGCGCGCCGACGCCGAGACGGTGGCCCTGCTGCGGGCGATGGGTGTCGACCCCTCGCAGCGCGCCGGCGATGGTCGCAGCGCACTGGAATGCGCCGTGGCACAGGCGCGCTGGCCGTTGGTGGCGGTGCTCGATCCGGGCTATCCGCTGCCCGGCGCGCTGGACGAGCTGGCCGACGGCGGCGGCGGAGAGGCGCTCATCGCCGCGGTCGATCACGATCCGCGTCCGTTCGCTGAACGCCTCGCTTCGGCATTCGACGATCGCGACGAGGCGCGCGCCGAGCTGCTTCTGCGCTCGCCCGAGGCCGACGCCGCGATCCGCTGGAAGGCGGTGCGGACCTTCGATGACCGTGAGCATCCGGCGCGGGTGGCGCGTCAGCTGGGCGCCTTCGGGGTCCCCGAGCTGGAATCGGCGAACCGCCTGGCCGAGGCGCTCGGGGAGGGCCGGGTCGCGCTCGCCCGCGGCCTGCTGGATCGCGGCGTCAGTGCCTCGGGGCTGCGCCTGGCCGAAGCCATTTCCCGCCTGCCGCCCGGGGCATCGGCCGAGGCCGAGAGCCTGTTCCGCCATCTGCTCGGCGCCGGCGCCGACGCCTGCGCGCCATCTGATGGCCTGAGCGCCCTGATCGCCGCGGTCAATCGCGGCTGGCATGACCTCTGCGCCGACCTTCTGCAGCGCGGCGCCGCCCTGCAGCACGCCGACCGCCGGGGCTGGACCGCCCTGCATCATGCGGCGGCGGCGGGCGATGCCGAGTCCGTCGCCCTGCTGTTGCGCGCCGGCGCCCGCCTCGATGCGCGAAGCGTCGATGGATGCACCGCCTACGGCCTGGCCCTGCGCCACGGGCGCCACGACATCCTCGACTGGCTGGACTGGCATGACTGGAAGCCGCCGGGCCGCCGGCTGCGCGACGCCGACCTCATCGATGCCGCGGCGCAGGGCGACAGCGCGGCGGTCGAGCGGCTGCTCCTGCTCGGCCTCGAGATCGACGCCCGCGACGGCAAGGGCGCCACGGCCCTGCTGCGCGCCTGCGGCGGCGGCCACGCGGCCTGCGTGGGCCTGCTCCTGCAGCGCGGCGCCGATTCGGCGGTGGCCGCAGACAGCGGGGCCACCTGCCTCAGCGCGGCGATCAGCATGCGGCACCGCAGCGTGGTCGAGCGCCTGCTCGACTCCGGTGCCGATCCTGACCAGCCGCTGCCCGGCGAGGTCACCCCCCTGATGGTCGCCGCAGCGCTCGGACTGGCCGACATGATCGAGCTGCTGCTGGCCAGGGGTGCCCGCCCGGGGCTACGCGATGCGCAGGGCAACCATGCCCTTCATGCGCTGGCCCAGTGGGGTTTCACCGCGCGCGACAGGGCCAGGGCGACGGCCTGCTGGCGAGCGCTGCTCAGCGCCGACCCCGCGGCCGCCGACAGCGACGGGGCCGACGGCCTCAGTCCGCTGCTGCTTCTGCTCGGCGCCCGTGCCGACCCAGGTCATCCGGCCGACGAGGACTGCCTGCGGCTCCAGCTCGACGTCCTGCTCGGCCAGCCTGTGGATCTCGACCGCCGCGACGGCCGTGGCTTCGGTCCCTTGCACCTGTGCGCCCTGCACGGCCAGCTTGCCGCCCTGCGCCGCCTGCTCGAAGCCGGCGCCGACCGCGAGGCCCGTGACAGCCTCAATCGTCGACCGCAGGAAATCGCCGTCATGCGCGGCTTCGTCGACCTCGCCGCCGAGCTCGAACCCGCCGACCGCCACCGCGCGACGCCGCCGTCGCTGGCAAGGTTCCTCAACAAGCCCTGAGGCCCGGTCGGGGCGCGAAGTGCGCATCCGCCCCGGTCCCGCTGTAGACACTCTGTTCCCTGTCAAGCGATTTCTTGGCTCGGGAACAGCCTGCTCCCGTCGTACTTTTCTGGGCTTTTGACGAGGGTCCAGGCAGCGGTGAGCAGCTTTCTCATGACCGCCACG
>NZ_JALNMH010000017.1 GCF_023156535.1 Pseudomarimonas salicorniae
CGCCTCCGCGGTCGCGCCCAAGGGCACTCCCACAGTTTGACTACGGCAGGGCCTGCTTTGCGGCGCCAACCGGACCTGGCAACGCCGTTGCGTGTGTAGGAGCCAGCTTGCTGGCGATCGTCCCATCCGGGGCGACTATCGCCAGCAAGCTGGCTCCTACAGCGGGACCGGGGCGAATGCGAACTTCGCGCCCGAAGCCGTCTTTCGACCTGCTCAATCGTCGGGGAGGGTCACCTTGCCTGCGACGTTGCGATGGTCGACATCACCTGAGCCGATGTCGTCGACGACCAGGTCTCCGGCGAGATCGCGCACCGAGAGGTCGCCCGAGCCGATGTCCTCGACGTGCACGTTGCCGGCGACGCCATCCAGCTTGATGTCGCCGGAGCCGAGGCGCTCGATGCGGACATCACCGCGCACCCGCTCGGCTTCAAGGTCGCCCGAGCCGACCCGGGTCACCAGCAGCTGGCCGGCGTCGCGGATGATGGCGTCGCCCGAACCGACCTCGACCACCACCTCGCCTGCGATCCGGATCAGCTCGGCATCGCCCGAGCCGACGCCCAGCCGAACGCGGTCGGCCTCGCGCACCGCAAGGTCGCCCGAGCCCACATCGGCGTCGACCTGACGGATGCCTTCCAGCGTGGCATCACCGCTGCCCAGCTCGATGGCCACGGGCAGGTCGGCAGGCAACTCGGCGTTGATCCGCAGGTAGGCGTAGGTGCGTCCGAAGAAGATGCCGGAGAAGTTCGACTCGGTGCGCATCTCGACGCGCAGCTCGTTGCCGACCCGGCGCTGTCGCAGGACGATCCCGTCGAGCCGGTCCGGGTCCGAACTGCAGGCCTGCCCCGCTACGACGGGTGCGCCCTTGGCTGGCACGACGACCAGCTCGCCGTTGCCCACTTCGAAGCGCACCGATTCGACGTCGCGCAGGTCGAGGTCGAGCGTGCGCGGCGCGCTGTGCTTGCAATCGTCGGCCAGGGCCAGGGCCGGAGCCAGGGCGAGCAGGGCGACAGCGGTCAGGTTCGCTTTCATCTTGGAATCTCCGGAAACAGGGGAGGGCTCAGCCCTCGTCGCGCCAGCGGCGCAGGCGGGTGGCGGCAAACAGCATGGCGATGCCGACGATCACGCCTACCCACAGGTGCGGACTGGCCATCGACGCATACACCGTGCCGAGGTTGACCAGTTCGGCCAGCTGCTCGGGCGATTCGACGTCCTCCATCTGCTCGAAGCTGCCGTTGAACCAGGTGCCCGGGAACATGCTGAACAGGGCGCGGGCGACCACGTGCTGCCAGAACCAGGAGTCGGGCACCGAGACGGCCTTCATCAGGTCGAACCAGCTGACCGCGATGCCGGCGCCCACCGGGATGCCCACCGCCCAGAGGAAGGGCTTGCTGCGGGCGAAGGCCGAGCAGAGCATCAGCCAGCCGACCGAGGGCAGGGCCCACAGTGCGGCCACCGGCAGGCTGGCGAGCAGCATGAACATGGCGCGCAGCGGGCTGGCATTGCCGAACAGGATGCCGAAGAAGTTCTGGCCGTTGAAGGCGAAGAACACGCCGATCACCAGCAGGGTCAGCAGGGCCGTGACCATGCCGGCGGCCATGCCGATCAGCGGGGCGACGACCAGGGCACTGGCCACCTTGCTGAGCACGGTGTCACGGTCGGAGATCGGCAGCGACTTCCAGAACAGCACGCTGCGGTCGCGGCGGTCGTCGTAGAGCGCGCCCAGGCAGTAGAAGAAGACCACCACGGCGGTGACGATGCCGACCATCGAGGTGATCATCATCAGGGTCAGGTCGATGCCGGCGGCCAGATGCTCCTGCGCTTCCGGCGGCATGTTCTTGATCACGCCGTCGAGCTTCACCAGGCCGATCTTGATGTGATTGCGGTCGGCCGCTGCGCTGGTCACGGCCAGGGCCATGATGTTGAGCAGGGTGAAGATTCCGCCGGCGACGATCGGCGCCCAGAAGAAGCCGCCCTTGTTCTCCCAGAACTCGCGCTTCAGCAGCCACTTGATGCTATTCATGCGTAGGCTCCCTTCATGGTGGCCACGAACAGGTCCGAGACGCTCGGCGTGCGGGTTTCTCCGATCGCCGCCAGCTCGCCGCGCGGAACCCCGTCGAACAGGAAGACCGACTTGCCGAACACCTGACGCTCGTCGATCGGCTTCAGGGCGCGGGTCGCCTCGGCGCGGTCGGCCGGGACCATGACCTCGCAGAAGCGGTCCGCCACCGCATCCATGCTGGCATCGAGGATGATCTTGCCGTCGCGGATGAACAGCAGGTCGGTGAGGATGTGCTCGATTTCCTCGACCTGGTGGGTGGTGATGATGATCGTCTTCTCTTCGTCGAAGTAGTCGTTGAGGAGGTTCTGGTAGAACTCCTTGCGATACAGGATGTCGAGGCCCAGGGTCGGCTCGTCCAGCACCAGCAGCTTGGCGTCGATGGCCATCACAAGAGACAGGTGCAGCTGCACGATCATGCCCTTGGACATCTGCTTGACCTTCATCTCGGGCTTGAGCTTGGTCTTGGACAGCAGGGCCTGGCAGCGCGCCCGGTTGAAGCGGGGGTGCACGCCCTCGACGAAGTCGACCGCCTCGCGCACCCGGATCCAGCGCGGCAGGACGGCGACATCGGCGATGAAGCAGACGTCCTTCATCAGCGCGTCGCGCTCGGTGCGGGGGTCATGGCCCAACACGCGCAGATCGCCGTCGAAATGGGCGAGGCCGAGGATCGCCTTCAGCGCGGTGGTCTTGCCGGCGCCGTTCGGGCCGATCAGGCCGACGATGCGGCCGGCCGGGATGTTGAAGTCCGCGCCGTCCAGGGCCGGTTTGCCGTTGTAGCTCTTGCGCAGGCCGCGCGCTTCGATCACGCCGCTCATTGCGCGGTCTCCTTGGGCTGGGGGGGAATGCGCAGCAGTTGCTCGGCCGACAGGCCGAGGCGTTCGATCCGCACCAGAACGGCCGGCCACTCCTCGCGCAGGAAGCGCTCTCGTTCGCTGGCCAGAAGTTTCTCCGGTGCCCCGTCGGTCACATACATACCCAGTCCCCTGCGTTTTTCGACCAGCGACTCGTCGGCCAGCTCCTGATAGGCGCGCGAGACGGTGATCGGGTTGAGTTGGAAGTCGGCGGCCACCTGCCGCACCGAGGGCAACGCATCCCCGGGCTTGAGCACGCCATCGAGCATCATCGCCACCACCCGCTCCTTGAGCTGCAGGTAGATGGGCGTGTTGTCATTCCACTGCACGCTCATGCACCGGGCTCCGGACGGCGGGCCGCCTTGGCGGCGAACGAATAGAACGGCATCCGCACCGCCGAGAGGACGCGGCGCGACGGCGTTTCGTGACGGGCCCCCTCCGGCTTGTCGGCAGCCTCGCGGGCGGTGTCGACCGCGGCGTCGATGGTCAGGGCGGTGAGGGTGACGGCGAGCTGGTAGGCGGCGCGCTCCTGCTCGCTGCTAAGGCCGGTGAGGCCGTACAGCGGGCTGGCCGGCTCGACGGCCTCGACCGCAGGTTCAGCCACGGCCATGAAGCTCAGGACCAGTACCGTCGCGACCAGGGCGGTCAGAAGCGAGCTTTTCAGTCGGTACCACATGAGGCCTCTCCCTTGGTGAGGTATTGCGTCGGTGTTGTAGCGAACTATAACACCAAAGACGGCGGGCGCAAGCCCCCGCAGCAGGGCGTTGTCGGCCGTTCAGTCGCCCCGGCTTCACACCGGCCGGATCGCCCGCCGGATAGCCTTGCTCAACCCAGACCGGAGACCGCCCATGAATTCGCCCGCCCGCCTGATCGGCCTTGTCCTGGCCGTGTGCCCTGCCGCCGCTTTCGCAGACTGCGCGCCGCTGCTGGACCACAGCTACCGCCCGCTGGCCGGCAAGCAGCCGGTGCACCTGTGCGAGGCCTATGCGGACAAGGTCGTGCTGGTGGTGAACACGGCCAGCAAGTGCGGCTTCACGCCCCAGTACGAGGGTCTGGAAGCCCTTCATCAGGAACTTGGCGAGCGTGGCTTTGCGGTGATCGGCTTCCCGTCCAATGACTTCATGGGCCAGGAGCCGGGCAGCGAGGAAGAGATCCGCGACTTCTGCACCAACACCTACGGCGTGAAATTTCCGATGTTCGAGAAGGTCAGCGTCACCGGCGACGAGGTCACGCCGCTGTATCGCGCGCTTGCCGAGGCCTCCGGCGAGGCGCCGGGGTGGAATTTCCACAAGTACCTGATCGACCGCGACGGCAAGTTCGTGGCCAGCTACGGCTCCCGCACCAAGCCCGACGACGCCGCCCTTCGCGAGCGCATCGAGGCACTGCTGGCGGCGCCGGCGGCGAAGGACTAGGGCCGAGCTTCGGCACCCAAGCTCAGCGGGCTTAATGGGCGCCAATTGGACGTTACGCAAATCCCGCCTGTAGGAGCCAGCTTGCTGGCGATCGTTCCATCCGGGGCGCCCATCGCCAGCAAGCTGGCTCCTACAAGGGGACCGGGGGAGCGCGAACTTCGCGCCCCCTCCTTCCGCCGCGGCTCAGAGCCTGCGCTTGATCGCCCGGATCATCCAGCCGAGTACTGGAATGTGCTGGAAGAGGCCGTCGGCGGCGTTCCAGTAGTCCTGGTGGTAGATGACCCGCCCCTCGGCGTCGAAGCGCAGGTGGCTGGCGCCGATGGTCCAGGTCTCGACACCGCGGCGGAAGCGCTTGAAGCGGATCATCATCTTCCAGCGGACGATGAACTCGCCGGGCTGGACCGGAGTGCTGGAGACGATCTCGACCCGGCAGTCCTCGACGGCCTCGGCACTTTCCGAAAGATAGAGGATGAGAGGCGCGCGGCCGCGCACGGATTTCAGGGTGTCGTTGAAATACACCGCGTCGGCATAGGTCTGCGGCACCAGCCGTTCGACGCGGTCCGGGGTGAAGCTGGAGAAGAAGGTCGCGAATCGCTCCAGCGCCTCGCGCTCGGCGTCGCTGCCCGGAGCGGGCACATCCGGATGGCTGCGACGCAGTTCGTCCAGGACTTCGAATGATTCCATGCTCGACACTCCGTTGGGACTGGCCTCACGATAGGGCAGGTGGAGTGAACGTGCTGCGCGCGGTCACGTCGCGCGCGCGGCTGCGTCCCCTCCACTGACCGGTTGGCCATCCCAAGGAAGACCGCATGATCCGCATCCTCATCCTGCTGGTCCTGCTCAGCGTGCTGGCGCTTTCGCTGCGGGCGATCTTCGCCGATAGCGATCCCCGCCGGCTGCGCGCGGCCGGCTGGGGCGCGCTGTCCGGCGGGCTGATCGTCCTGGGCCTGTGGATGATCCTGAGCTGAGTCGGTTCAGCCCTTGGCACTGGCCAGGCGCTTGAGGTCGGCCTCGGCCATCTGCTTGACCGAGGGATCGGCCTTGCCCAGTTCGTAGGCAGCGCGGGCCTCCTCGATGCGACCGAGCTTCTCCAGCAACTGGCCGCGGCGCCAGTGGGCGGCGGGCAGGGACAGCTCGTCCGGCACCTCGCCGGCGGCGATGAAGGCGTCGATCAGGGCGAGGCCCTCCTCGATCTTGTCGTCGCGGATCGCCGCCAGCCGGGCCAGCTGGTAGCGCGCCATGGCATCTCCCGGCACGCGGGCCAGGCGCGCGCGCCACAAGGCCTCCGACTCCGCCCATTTCTCGCCGCGCTGAAGGGTGCCGCTGTAGGCGAGCAGGACGCGGCCGTTGTCCGGAGACAGCTCGGCGGCCTCGCGCTGCAGCGCTTCGCCGCGGGCGGCATCCTTGTCGGAGAACGCCAGGATCGAGGCGGCGAGCTTGCCAAGGCCGGCGTCGCGCTGACCGATGGCCGCCACCTGGGACTCGGCCTTGTCGCGCCCACCGCCGAGGAAGCCCGGCGCCTGCAGGTAGTACTGGATCAGGTCGAAACGTGCATCGAGCATGTCCGGATCGATCTCGACGGCGCGCTCCCAGGCATCCCGGGTGCGTCCGGCCCACTTGGCCTGGGTAAACACGCTGGCCTGTACCGCCTGGCGGCCGTAGGCGCGGCCGGCCCAGACCAGCACGCGCGCGTCCTTCGAGTCCTCGCTGGCGGCCTCGGCGATCTCCACCGCGCGGTCGAGGTCGTTGCCGCGCAGCGCCTCACGGATCTGCTGGGCCTGTGCGGGCAGGGTATCGGCGAAAAGGGCGGGCGAGGCGAGGGCGAGCAGCAGACAGCAGGCAGCGCGGTGCAGCGTGGGCATGAACGGTTCCCCTTGGTTGGTGGGCGCATTGGAGCCGAGACCCGGGGGGCGCCGTGTAAAGGAATCGTTGCGCGGGAACGGGGAGTTGCAACCCCGTTCATCCGCGTCCCGCCACGCGTGATGGCGCTCAGTCCTCCTCGTGGCGCGGCCGGTAGGCCTCGGTCAGCTGCTTCTGCACGGGCGGCGGCACCGGTTCGTAGTGGCTGAACTCGATGGTGTAGCGGCCCTGGCCGGCCGTCGCGGCCTTCAGCTCGTTGGGATAGTCGCCGAGCTCGGCCAGCGGCACCTGCGCCTTGATCACCAGTTCGCCGCCGCGCAGCGCGTCGGTGCCGTTGATGCGTGCGCGCTTGCTGGCGAGTCCCCCGGTGATGTCGCCGACCGCGGCCTCGGGCACGCTGACATCGAGATTCACCACCGGTTCGAGCACGATCGGTCGGCCCTTGCCGATGGCGTCGAGGAAGGCCTTCTTGCCTGCGGTGACGAAGGCGATCTCCTTGCTGTCGACCGGATGGAACTTGCCGTCGTAGACGATCACCCGCACGTCCTGCAGGGCATAGCCGGCGACCGCCCCGGTCTCCAGCACCATGCGCACGCCTTTCTCCACCGCCGGGATGAACTGGTGCGGGATGGTCCCGCCCTTGACCTCATCGACGAACTCGAAGCCGGTGCCGCGGGGCAGCGGCTCGATGCGCAGGAAGACCTCGCCGAACTGTCCTGCGCCGCCGGTCTGCTTCTTGTGCCGATGGTGGCCGTCGGCGCGGCTGCTGATGGTTTCGCGGTAGGCGATGCGCGGGGGGCGGGTGGTGACGTCGACGCCGTAGCGCTCCTTCATCCGCTCCAGCATCAGCTTGAGGTGCAGTTCGCCCAGCCCGCGGATCACCGTTTCATTGAGCTCGCTGTGGTGTTCGACGCGGAAGCAGGGGTCCTCCTCGCCGAGCTTGTGCAGGGCGTTGGCGAGTTTCTGTTCCTGGCCCTTGCTGGCTGGCTCGATGGCGAGGCCGAACATCGGCTGCGGCAGGTCCAGGGGTTTCAGGTGGATGTGGTCCTCGTCATGGCTGTCGTGGAGCACGGCGTCGAAGTGGATCTCCTCGACCTTGGCGACGGCCGCGATGTCACCCGGGATGGCGTCCTCGATCTCGATGTGCTCCTTGCCGCGCAGCTTGAACAGGTGACCGACCTTGAACGGCTTCTTGCCGTCATCGACGAACAGCTGCGTATCGCGCCTCAGGGTGCCCTGGTAGACGCGGAAGATGCTGAGCTTGCCGACGAAGGGATCGTTGACGATCTTGAAGACGTCGGCGATGACATGCTTGTCGGCGTCCGGCTCGGCAAGGAACGGCTCCCCGTTGCGCTGGAAGGGTGGTGGGTTGGCCTCGTAAGGATTCGGCATCAGGTGCTCGCAGAGGTCGAGCAGTTCGGCTACGCCCACCCCGCTGCGCGCGGAGACGAAGCAGATCGGGACGAGGTGCTGTTCGCGCAGGCATTGCTCGAAGGCGTCATGCAGCTCCTTTCCGGAGAGCCCTTCCTCGCCCTCCTCGAGGTATTGGCCCATCACCTCTTCGTTGATCTCAACCACCTGGTCGATGATCTGCTGGTGCCAGTCGGCGACCGGCCCCAGATCGCTGTCGCCTTCGGCTTGCCGGAAGCAATCGACCACCTGGGCGCCGCTGGCGGCCGGCAGGTTGATCGGCAGGCACTCGCGGCCGAAGGTCGCGCGCAGCTCCTCGACCAGGGCTCCGAGATCGATGTCCGCGCTGTCGATCTTGTTCACCACCAGCAGCCTGCACAGCCGGCGTGCCTTGGCGTACTCCATCATCCGCTGCGTGCTGTACTCGATGCCGTTTGCGGCGTTGACCACGATGGCGACCGTCTCGACTGCGGCCAGCGCCGACAGCGTCGGCCCGCGGAAATCGGGATACCCGGGGGTATCGATCAGGTTGAGATGGGCGCCGCCGTGGTCGATCGAGGCGATGGCGCTGTTGATCGAGTGGCCGCGGCTCTTCTCCTGAGGGTCGAAGTCGGACAGGGTCGAGCCCTTCTCCACGCTGCCTGCCATCTGCAGGGTGCCGCCGGCATGCAGCAGGGCTTCGAACAAGGTGGTTTTGCCGGCGCCCGCGTGGCCCGCCAGGGCGATATTGCGGATGTCCTCGGTGGTGTAGCTCGGCATACGTGTTCCCTCCCCAGAGTCGACGTTGGCAGGACAAGCATGCACCCGTCGTCGGCGGGCCGCCACCGCGGCGGCGCGGGCCCCTGGCGCTGCCGGGGGTGCTACCTTTGCGCCTTTGATCCGGGGAAAGGAGTGGGCTATGTGGCGATGGTTGCGTTGGCCGGTCCGGCTGATGGCGCTGCTGCTGGTGGTTGCGGCGGGTCTGGTCTGGCACCAGTGGAACTTCAAGCCATGGTCGCTGGACCTGTTCTATCAGCGCGCCTTCCTGCAGTACGCCATCGACGACCCGCAGATGCTCTCCAGCATGCGCATCCTGCCGCCCTGGCTGGACTGGTACAGCGATGAGCTGACCGACGTCTCCCTGGAGCGCCAGGACGCCCTGCGCGAGAAGCTCAAGGACGATCTCGCCACGCTGCGCAGCTATGACCGCGAGGCGCTGAGCGAGGACGAGAAGCTCAGCTATGACGTGCTGGAGTATTTCCTCGCCATCCAGGCCGAGGGTGAGCCATTCCGCTTCCACAACTACCCGGCGAACCAGCTGTTCGGCTTCCAGAGCGGGTTGCCGACCTTCATGGCGACCCAGCATCCGGTGCGCTCGCAGGGCGATGCCGACGATTACAACGCGCGCCTCGACCAGTTCGACACCTTCTTCGCTCAGCAGATGGAGGGCGTCCGCCTGCGCGTGGAGAAGGGCATCGTGCCGCCGAGCTTCGTGGTCGAGAAGGTGCTCGCCGAGACCCGCAACTTCGTCGCCACGAAGCCCGAGGACAACATCCTCTACACCGCTCTCGCCGAGAAGCTCGACGCCATCGAACCGAGGGTCGAGGCCGGCCAGCGCCAGCGGATCCTGGCCACCACCCGGCAGCGCATCGAGCAGGTCGTCTATCCGGCCATGCAGACCCTGGTCGACTACTACGCCCAGCTGCTGCCCTCGGCGCGGCCCAACAACGGCGTCTGGGATCTGCCCCAAGGATCCGAGTTCTACGCCTATGCGGTGCGCCAGCACACCACGACGGACATGACACCCGATGAGGTCCATGAGCTGGGCCTGGCCGAAGTCGCGCGCATCGAGGCGGAGATGGACGCCATCCTGCAGGGCGAGGGTCTGGTCGAAGGCACCATCGGTGAGCGCGTCGACCAGATCGCCAGCCGTCCCGACCAGCTTTACCCGGACACCGAGGAAGGTCGTCAGCAGATCCTGGCCGACTACCAGGCGATGATCGACGAGATCGACGCCGGGATCGCCCCCTATTTCGGCAAGCGGCCAAGGGCCGGCGTGATCGTCGAGCGGGTGCCGGTGTTCCGCGAGAAGACCGCCCCGGGTGCCTATTACAACTCCCCGGCCTTCGACGGCTCGCGCCCCGGCGTGTTCTACGCCAATCTGCGCTCGGTCAAGGAAATTCCCCGGTTCGGGATGCGCACCCTGGCCTACCACGAAGGCATTCCCGGACACCATTTCCAGAAGGCCCTGCAGCAGGAAGCCACCGGCGTGCCGTTCTTCCGCAAGGTGCTGGGGTTCACTGCCTTTGCCGAAGGCTGGGCGCTGTATGCCGAGCGCCTGGCCTGGGAAATGGGCTTCCAGGACGAACCGCTGAACAACCTGGGTCGCCTGCAGGCAGAGATGTTCCGCGCCGTGCGCCTGGTGGTCGACTCGGGCATGCACCACAAGCGCTGGACCCGGGAGCAGGCGATCGACTATATGCGCGAGAAGACCGGCATGCCGCCCACCGACGTGACGGCCGAGATAGAGCGCTATCTGGTCAACCCTGGCCAGGCCCTGGCCTACAAGGTTGGCATGAATACGATCCTGCGCCTGCGCGAGGAGGCCAGGGCCGCGCTCGGCGAGCGCTTCAGCCTGAAGGATTTCCACGACGTGGTGCTGACCGGCGGCGACATGCCGCTGACCCTGCTCGAACGCCGGGTGAAGCGCTGGGTGGCGTCGCAGGGGTAACAGGCCGGGGCGCGCCCTTCGCTGGCAAGGCGCGAGGGGCGCCTTTGCGCGCAAAGCAGACATTCATAGGGTGCGGCTGGCCGCACCGGGCATACCGTTCGAACGCCCGAATCGGTGCGCCCAAGCCACACCCTATGAGGCTTCGCTGAAGCCCAACGAAGCCCGACTGCAGGAGCGCACATGGGCGCGACCGCGGCGTTCCGCTCTGGCCGCGGTCTGTGGTGAATCCGTAGCGCTGCGGTCGCGCCCAAGGGCCGTCCCACAATCTGACTCAGGCAAGGCCTACTTGGCGGCGCAAACCGGGCCTGGCAACGCTGTTGCACGTAGGAGCCAGCTTGCTGGCGATAGGTGCCCCGGAAGGGACGATCGCCAGCAAGCTGGCTCCTACATTCGGGCTCTGCGGAAGGTCTGCTTCGCGCCCGAATCGCGCATTGCCTGCTCCCTGCATGTGGCCGCGGACTTGCCCGCGACCGCGGCGGCGCCGTTCTGCCGGAGACGGTGGCCGGAGCACATCCTGGCGGGCGCGCCCGAGTGCACTCCGACAGGAGGCACCCGGGCGGGGCCGGGCCCGGCGAGCGGCTGCAATGCGCAGTCTAGGACCTTTCGCCAGACCCCCTCCGGCATCGCGCCGCGCGATGCCGGAGGGGGCGAGGGCGACTACGGCTGGGCCGGCTTCTTCGGCTCCAGGCCGCGGCGCTTGAGCAGCGGCGCGATGTCCGGGGCGCGGCCACGGAAGTCCTCGAACAGCTCCATGGCCGGCTTGCTGCCGCCGCGGGAGAGCAGGGTCTTGCGGAAGTGGTCGCCGTTCTCGCGCTTCAGGCCGCCGTTCTCCTTGAACCACTCGACGCTGTCGGCGTCCAGCACCTCGCTCCACATGTAGGAGTAGTAGCCGGCCGAATAGCCGCCGGCGAAGATGTGGTTGAAGTAGGTGCTGCGGTAGCGCGGCGGCACCGGCTCGAAGTCGAGGCCAAGCTTCTTCAGCGAGGCCGCCTCGAAGGCCAGCACGTCGGTCGGTACCTGGTCGGCGGTGATCTGGTGCCAGGCCTGGTCAATCACCGAGGCGGCGAGGTACTCGGTGGTCGCATAGCCCTGGTTGAACTGCTCCGCTGCCAGCACCTTGTCCAGCAGGGCCTTGGGGATCGGCTCGCCGGTCTGGTAGTGCACCGCGTAGTTGGCCAGCACCGACGGCCAGGTCGCCCACATCTCGTTGACCTGCGAGGGGTACTCGACAAAGTCGCGGGGAACCTGGGTGCCGGCGAAGCGCGGATAGTGCACGTCGGAGAACATCCCGTGCAGGTTGTGGCCGAACTCATGGAACAGGGTGGTGACCTCGTCGAAGGTCATCAGGGTCGGCTCGCCTTCGGTCGGCTTGGGAATATTCAGGTGGTTGCCCATCACCGGCTGGGTGCCAAGCAGGCCGCTCTGCAACACGTAGGAGTTGGCCCAGGCGCCGCCGCGTTTGCTCGGCCTGGCATAGAGATCAAGCAGCAGGATGGCCAGGCGCGAGCCGTCCTCGTTGAACACCTCGAAGACGCGCACGTCGGGGTGGTAGGTCGGCAGGTCCTTGCGCTCCTTGACGCCGAGGCCATACAGCTCCTTGGCGGCGTGGAAAACGCCCTTGAACAGCACGTTCTCCAGCTCGAAGTAGGGGCGCAGCGCGGCCGCATCGAATTCGAACTTCTGCTGGCGGACCTTCTCGGCGTAGTACGGCCAGTCCCAGGCGGCCAGCTTGAACTCGCCCCCCTCGGCCTCGATCACCTGCTGGATGTCGGAGGCTTCGGCGCGCGCATTGGCCACGGCGGCGGGGGAGAGGTCGGAGAGCAGCTTGTTGACCGTGTCGACCGAGCCTGCCGTCTGCTCTTCCAGCTGATAGGCGGCATGGTTGGCGTAGCCGAGCAGGGCCGCACGCTGGGCGCGCAGGCGGACGATGTCCCGGACCAGCTCGCGGTTGTCGTGTTCGCCACCCTGGCTGCTGCGGGTGATCGAGGTCTTCAGCAGGGTCTCGCGGAGGCTGCGGTCATGCAGGGAAGACAGCGCCGGCTGGCTGGAGGTGTTCTGCAGGGTGATGAGGTAGGGCGCCTCGACGTCCTCGGCCTGCTTGGCGGCCGCTTCGGCTGCCGCGATCGCGCCGCTGGCGAGGCCGTCCAGACGCTTCTTGTCGTCGACCGCCACGGCCGAGGCATTGGTCGAGGCCAGCACGTTCTGGCCGAAGGCGGTCTGCAGCCTGGCCAGCTCGGCGTTGTAGGTCTTGAGGGTCTCCTTGTCCCCGGCGCTGAGCTGGGCGCCTGCGCGGACGAAGTCGGTGTAGTAGCGCTCGATCAGCTGCTTCGACTCGGCGTCGATGTCGAGCGTCTCGCGGTTCTCGTGGAGGCTGCGCAGGCGCTGGTAGAGCTTGTCGTTGAGGGTGATCGCATCCTGGTGCGCGGCGAAGCGCGGCGCGAACTCGCGTGCGACCTTCTGCAGCTCGGGATTGGTGTGGGCGCCATTGAGGTTGCCGAAGACGGCGCCGACCCGGCGCAGCACGTCGCCGCTGCGCTCCATGGCCACCACGGTGTTCTCGAAGCTGGGCGGCTCGGGGTTGTTGGCGATCGCCTCGATCTCGGCCAGGTGCAGGCGCATTCCATGGTCGAGGGCCGGGGCGAAGTGCTCGTTGCGGATGCGGTCGAAGTGCGGCATGCCGAGCGGCAGGGTGCTCGGCGCGACCAGCGGGTTGGCCTCGATCGATTCGCCGGCGGCGACGGCTGGCGCGGTGTCCTCCGCCAGCAGCGGGGGTGACAGGGCGAGGGCGATGGCGAGGGCAAGCACGTGGGTCGGTTTCATCATCGGCAGGTCCGCGTTGGGGAAGCGGGCAGGATACCCGTGCAGCCGGGCAAGGCCGCGTGCAGGCGGGATGATCGACAGGAGGCTGCGATGGATCGCGCGCCGGGCGCGACGAGCCGACCCGGGTGGCCCACCGGCAAGACGGCCGTTCGCCCTGAGGAATCGAAGTGCGAAGCCGCGTGCCTGTGTGGGCCGTTCGTGCTTCGATACCTCAGCACGAACGGGTTCAGGCGGAACCGGGCCTTGGGGTTTGAGGCGGATTGGCGCCAGCGATCCGCCAACCTGCAAGCCCACCGCTCGCCCTGAGGTATCGAAGGGCGAAGCCGCATGGTTGCGAGCGCCGTTCGTGCTTCGATACCTCAGCACGAACGGCTTGGGATCTCATCGCGGACGGCTCCTATCCCGCCGCAGAAGCAGCTTCGGTACGAACCGGACGTCGGGGGCCTGAGGCGGGCTCGAATCATCCCGGGGGCGAGGTGGCCTCATACGCTCCACCCGTGCGCCAACCTGCAAGCCAACCGTTCGCCCTGAGGTATCGAAGGGCGAAGACGCATGATTGCGATGGCCGTTCGTGCTCCGGCACCTCAGCGTGGAGGGCATCGGGCCGGGCAGGGTGGCTACGCGGCGATGCAGGCTCCGGTGCCTGCTCAGAAGCCGGCGGGATGCGCCTCCAGCCAGCGCGCTTCCTCGGCGGTGGTGGTTCGCCCCAGCACCCGGTTCCGGTGCGGGAAGCGGCCGAAGCGCTCGATCGGCTCGGCGTGCCGGCGGGCGTAGTCCAGCCAGCCGGCGGTGTGCGTGGCCAGTTCGGCATCGGCTGCCTCGTGCAGGGCGCCGAATGCAGCTAGCGAGCGGGCCTGCATGGACCGGTCCTCGGCATGCTCGAACGGCAGGTAGCAGAACAGGCGCGTGGCAGCGGGCAGGGCGGTATCGAATCCGGACGCGCAGCCGCGCAGGGCCGCGCGCTGTGCCTGCGGGTCGTGGGCGAAGGCCCGGGGGCTGCCCCGGTAGAGGTTACGAGGGAACTGGTCGACCGCAATCAGCCAGGCGAGCCAGCCGACCGGGGTATCGAGCCATGCGGCGCGCTGTTCCTTGACCGCGGCCTCGACGACCCCGGTGAAACGCTCGGCGATGATCCGGTCGACCGCGGCGTCGGAGGAGAACCACAGCGACTGCCGCTCGCCGGCCCAGCGGGCGTCGTAGGGGCCGTGGCCGAGCCAGAAGGCGAGCACCTCGGCGGCTTCGGAATCGGGTGCGCGATCGGGAAGCGGATCTGCGGGCGGGCCGCCGGGCTTCATCAGAAGCTGGCTTCCGACTCGCGCTCCTCCTCGCCCCAGCAGCGCCATTCGGGCGAAGGGGCCGGCTCGAAGAAGAAGGCCGCCCGGGCCAGCTCGCGCGAGCGTTTCGCCCAGAGCGGATCCAGCTGGTCCGGGCGCACGCTGCGGTTGATCTTGAACGGAGCGTCGGCGTCGATGTCGATCGCGGGGGACAGCTCCTCGGCATCGGGGCGGACTACGATCCGGACCCGTGGCGTCAGGGCCGCACCCGGCCGCGAGGCGACCACCAGGGCGATGCGCCGGTCGCTCAATTCGACCAGGGTGCCCGGAGGGTAGACCCCCAGCAGGCGGACGAAGCGGGCCAGCAGCGAGGCGTCGAAATGCGCGCGCTCCTGTCCGTACATCTGCTGCAGGGCCTGGTGCGGGGTGATGCCCGCATCGGCCTGCGCCGGGCAGACCAGGTTCATGTAGCGATTGGCGATGGCCAGGACCTGGCCGGGCAGGGAAAGCTGCTCGCCCCGCAGACCGGCGGGCAGCCCGCTGCCGTCGGCGTGCTCGCGATGCTCGGCAATGCCGCGCAGCACCGACTCGTCCAGACCCATCTGCCGGGCCAGTTCCACGCTGTCGCGAATCCGTCGCGAAAGCGCTTCGCGGGCGGCCGGGGTGGACGGGTCGGGCGGACGCGACTCGGGATCCTCCCCGCGAATCCGCCCGATGTCGTGGAGCAGCCCCGCCATGGCCAGCGGTCGCAGCGCCTCCTCGTCCATGCCGGCATCGCGGCCCAGAAGCAGGGACAGGGCGACGACGGCGACCTCGTGCCCGGCTTCTTCCTGCCCGGCCTTGTCGGTCAGCAGGCGCACCGCCGGACGGTCGCACTCGCTGACCGCGGTGCTGACCATCTCGGCCAGCTGCTCGGCGGGCTCGCGCGCAGCGCCCGGGTCCTCACGCAGCGTCTGCAGCAGGGAGGCGTGGCGGCTGGCGACATCGTCGTACTCGTTCTCGATCCAGTGCTCGGAGAGGCTTTCCCACTCGTCGAGGCTGACCGGCTCCATGACCTTCTGAACCGCGGGGGCGGGCGGCGCCTGCGCCGGGGAGGAGGCAGGCGGCGCAGCTTCCTCGGCGGCTTCGGCGGTCGCGGGCGCCGGCAGCGGCTCGACGCTGGAACGCTCCGGCGACCAGCGGATGCGGGTCATGCCCAGCGCCCGCAGCTGGGCGATCTGCTCCTCGCTGCGGAGGGTGAAGCGGCTGCGCAAGAAGGGATGATTGCTCCAGCCGACGTCGAGCACGATATGCATGCCTACGCGCAGGCGGTCGACATCGATCAGCGGCAGCTCGGATGCAGCCATGCTCGGCCCCGGGGGTTGGACCCCACGGAGCATACCGCCGGAACGGGGCCATGGCATGTGACGCAGGCCGCCGAACCGCCCCTCCATGCGGGTCTTGCTGACGGAACAGTTGGCTATCCGTTCCCCGGTCGGGGCGAATCGCCTCTACGGCGGCTTGCCTGCGGGCCTTGCAGCGCAGCCCGGGACTGCGCACAGTCCCGGGCTGCCCTGCAAGGAAACCACCCGCCATGCGCCTGCTCCTGCTGCTTGTCGTTTCGCTGTGTCTGCCTGACGCCGAAGCCTCGCCTTCCAACCAGCGCTATCGGGTGATCACCGGCGGCAATGTGGTCGGCCATGTGCTGGCCACGCAGCGGGCCGATGCGCTTGGCATCGAGTACGACGTCAAGAACAACGGTCGCGGGCCGACGATCAGCGAGTCGATCGTGCTCGACGAGCAGGGGCGGCCGGTGCGCTGGTCGATCATGGGCAACACCACGTTCGGCAGTCCGGTGAACGAGGATTTCGCGGCTGGTGAGGGTCGGGTTCGCTGGCGCGATGCCACCGGCAGCCAGGACCAGCCGATCGGCGAGCGTCGGCTGTACGTGGCGCAGTCGGCCAGTCCCTACGCGCTTGGCCTGTATGCCCGGGCCCTGCTCGAGGCGCCGGGCATGGCACTGGACGTGTTGCCCAACGGGCGGCTGGCGCTGGAGCGCGGTGAGACCCTGCAGCTCAACGGCGAGCCGGGGCCGCTGGCGGCGACGGTCTATTCGCTGTCCGGTCTTGATCTCGCCCCGAGCTATTTCCTGCTCGATGCCGATCAGCGTCTGGTGGCCAGCATCAGTCCGCGCTCGGTGGTGGTGCGCGAGGGTTACGAGGCCGAGGAGGAACGTCTGCGCGAGCTGGCGGCGCAGCTGGCCGCCGATCGACTGCAGGCGATCAGCCAGCGCCACACCCATCGCTTCGACGCGCCGCTGCGGCTGCGCAATGTCCGGGTCTTCGACCCGCGCTCCCTGTCGGTCGGCGAGCCGGTCAGCGTGGTCGTGCACGACCGGCGGATCAGCGGCGTACAGCCGGCCGATGCGCCGGCCAGCGCAGGCGAGCTGGAGATGGACGGCGAGGGTGGGGTGCTGGTGCCCGGCATGTTCGAGATGCACGCCCATACCGGCGAGAGCAGCGCCCTGCTCAATGTGCTGGCCGGGGTTACCTCGATGCGCGACATGGGCAACAACAACGAGGTGCTCGATGCGCTGATCCGGCGCATCGAGTCCGGGGAGCTGATCGGCACGCGGATCACCCGCAGCGGCTTCATCGAGGGCCGCAGCCCGTTCAACTCGAACAACGGCCGCCTGGTGGCCAGCGAGGCCGAGGGCCTCGATGCGGTGCGCTGGTACGCCGCCCGAGGCTTCTGGCAGGTCAAGCTCTACAACAGTCTCGATCCGTCCTGGTCGCCGGCGCTGATCCGCGAGGCCAAGCGCCTCGGACTGCGCGTCGCCGGCCACGTGCCGGCCTTCTCCAACGCCGACGCGATGATCGCCGCCGGCTACGACGAGCTGACCCATATCAACCAGATCATGCTGGGCTGGGTGCTTGAGCCCGATGAGGACACCCGCACCCTGCTGCGGATCACGGCGCTGAAGCGCTTTGCCGGCATGGACATCTCCAGCGAGCGCGTGCAGCGCACGATCGGCGCCATCGTCGAGCGCAAGGTCGCGGTCGAACCCACCCTGGTGATCCACGAGGCGGCCATGCTCGGCCGCGAGGGCGAGGTGCCGGTGGGCCGCGTCGACTACCTGGACCACATGCCGATCGGCACCCAGCGCGATGCCCGCCAGGCCTGGCTGAAGTTCGAGTCGCCCGAGGACGATGCCGCCTACCGGAAGGCCTACGGGGTGATCGTGGCGACCCTGCGCGAGATGCACGCCCGCGGCGTGCTGCTGGTGCCGGGCACGGACATGGGCGGCGCCTTCACCTACCACCGCGAGCTGGAGCTGTTCCAGCAGCTCGGCATGAGCCCGGCCGAGGTGCTGCGCCGGGCAACCCTGGACATGGCCGAGTACCTTGGCCAGTCGGCCCGGCTCGGCAGCATCGAGCGCGGAAAGCTGGCCGATTTCTTTCTCGTCGCCGGCGATCCGACCCAGGATCTCAAGGCGATCAAGGCGGTGCGCCTGGTGGTCAAGGATGGGGCGGTGTTCCTGCCCGACCAGGTCTATCCGGAGTTCGGCATCCGGCCCTTCGCCAGCTCGCCTGCGCTGCCGGAGAAGGAACGGTGAGCGAGCGGCACTGGACCGGGCCCGACGGCGCGCCGCGCTGTCGCTGGTGCGCGGGGGCGCCCGAGTTCCTCGACTACCACGACCGCGAGTGGGGCTTTCCGGTCGCCGATGATGTCCGGCTGTTCGAAAAGATCTGCCTCGAGGGCTTCCAGTCGGGTTTGAGCTGGCGAACCATCCTCGCCAAGCGGGAGAATTTCCGCGCCGCGTTCGACGGCTTCGACTTCCGCCGGGTGGCCGGCTACGGCGAGGCCGAGGTGCAGGGCCTGCTGCAGGACGCCGGCATCGTCCGCCACCGCGGCAAGATCGAGGCGACCATCAACAACGCCGCGCGGGCCTGCGAGATGGTCGAACAGGAAGGTTCACTGGCGGCCTTCTTCTGGCGCCACGAACCCGAGCCGTTGCCGGCGGGACAGGCTCAGACGCTGACCTGGTCGGCGACCTCGGAGGCGATCTCGAAGACGCTGAAGAAGCGCGGCTGGCGCTTCGTTGGTCCGACCACGGTGTTCGCCTTCATGCAGGCGATGGGCCTGATCAATGATCACGTCGAGGGCTGCGTCGTCCGCGATCGCGTCGAGGCGGCGCGCAAGGCCTTCCGCCGGCCGGGCTGAGCCGGCTGATCAGCCCTCGAAGCGCTGTCCGCCGCGGGCTGCCTCGGCGCTGGCGCGGATGAAGGCGAGCAGGGCGGCCAGGCCATTGCTGCGTGTCGGCGAGAGGTGCTTGGCAAGGCCGATGCGGGCGATGTAGTCGGCCTCGGTGGCAAGAATGTCCTCGGCGCTGCGCCCCGAGTAGACGCGCAGGGCCAGGTAGACCAGTCCGGAGACGATGGCCGAGTCCGAGGCCGCCGCGTACTCCAGGCGCTCGGCATCGCCCCGCGGCACGATCCAGACCATCGACTGGCAGCCGGTCAGGCGGTGGGTCTCGTTCTTCCACTCTTCAGGGAACTCCGGCAGTCGCCGGCCGAGGTCGATCAGGTACTGGTAGCGCTCCGACCAGTCGCTGAAGAAGGCGAACTCCTCGGCAATCGCCGCCTGGGCCTCGGCGCTGCCGGATTCTTCCGGCTGCAGGAAGGGCGCGTCGCTCATTGCCGCCGCCAGCGCACGCCCTGCGGCGTGTCCTCGAGCAGGATGCCCTCGGCGGCGAGCTGGTCGCGCAAGGCATCAGCGCGGGCGAAGTCGCGGGCCTTCTTGGCCGCGCTGCGCTCGGCCACCAGGGCATCGATGCGCGCATCGTCGGTGTCGGCGCCGCGGGCGAACCAGGCCTGCGGGGCCTGCTGCAGCAGGCCGAGCGCGCGGCCGCCGGCGAGCAGGCGGGCGGCGGCCTCGCGGCGCGCTTCGTCGGTTTCGGCGCGGCGCAGTTCAGCGCCGAGCTGGGCCAGCGCGGCCAGCGCCTGCGGCGTATTGAGGTCATCGCAGAGCGCGTTCTCGACGCTGTCCGGCACCGGGCCGTTGGCCGCG
The DNA here is from genome assembly GCF_023156535.1 of Pseudomarimonas salicorniae. Taxonomy (GTDB): domain Bacteria; phylum Pseudomonadota; class Gammaproteobacteria; order Xanthomonadales; family Xanthomonadaceae; genus Pseudomarimonas; species Pseudomarimonas salicorniae. Next base: position 19,446 of record NZ_JALNMH010000017.1, read on the forward strand.
GCCTCGACACCGGCATCGCGCAGGCTGCCGTAAAGCCGGTCGAGCGTCTTCACGCTCTGCTCGATCAGGCCTTCCGACCAGTCCAGCGGCTGCCGGTAGTGGGCCGAGAGCAGGGCGTAGCGCAGCGCCTCCGGCGGGTGCAGGCGCAGCAGGTCGTGGACCAAGAACACGTTGCCGAGGGACTTGGACATCTTGGTCCCGTCCATGGTCAGCATGCCGTTGTGCAGCCAGTAGCGGGCGAAGATCCGGCCGCCGTGGGCGCAGGTGCTCTGGGCGATCTCGTTCTCGTGATGCGGGAACTGCAGGTCGACGCCGCCGGCGTGGATGTCGATGGTCTCGCCGAGGTGGGCCGCGCTCATGGCCGAGCACTCGATGTGCCAGCCCGGGCGGCCGCGGCCCCAGGGGCTGTCCCAGCCGGGCAGGTCGTCGCTGCTCGGCTTCCAGAGCACGAAGTCGCCCGGATCGCGCTTGTACGGGGCCACCTCGATCCGCGCGCCGGCCAGCATGTCCTCCGGCGAGCGCCGCGACAGCGCGCCATAGGCGGGATAGCTTGGAACGCTGAAAAGCACGTGGCCCTCGGCGGCGTAGGCGTGGCCGCGCTCGATCAGCTGCCCGATCATGGCAATGATCTGCGGCACATGCTCGGTGGCATGCGGCTCGAGGTTGGGGCGCACCACGCCCAGGGCATCCATGTCCTCGCGGTAGGCCGCAGCGAAACGGTCCGTGATGGTGCGGATCGGCACCTTCTGGTCGCGGGCGGCCTGGTTGATCTTGTCGTCGATGTCGGTGATGTTGCGGGCGTAGTCGAGGCCGCCAAAGTGCCGGCGCAGCAGCTCGGAGAGCACGCCGAACACCACCGGTGGCCGGGCGTTGCCGATGTGCACGAAGTTGTAGACGGTCGGCCCGCAGACGTACATCGTCACCCGGTCGGGGTTCTGCGGCACGAACTCCTCAAGCTCGCGGCTGAGGTTGTTGTAGAGCTTGATGGGCATGCAGGGGTCCAGAGGACGTTGCCGCCCCGCTGTTGCGGTGCAGCAAGCGGAAGCCAGCCGCAGAGTGTAGCCTGCGACGCGCTTTTGCCAATGCCCGGCCGTGGCGGCCTCAGCCTCTAAAGCGCGGATTCAGCCGTTCGGTGCTGGAATGCCAGTCACGGCGCGTATTTGGCAGCGCCCGCAAGATTCACGGAGACCCGGATGCATCGAATCCTTACCCTCGGTTTGCTGGTGGCTGCGGCGCCGGCCATGGGCCAGTCCGGCTATCGGGACGGGGGCTTCCCGCCGCAGGCGGGCCCGGAGAGCGTGAAGTACGCCTATGCGGACGTCTTGCGGGTGGACCCCATCTACGAGACCGTGCGCTATCGCGAGCCGCGCGAGGAATGCCGCGACCAGCAGGTCGAGCGTGTCGAGCGCACCGGCGGCGACGGTACCGGTGGCACGATCGTCGGCGCCATCATCGGCGGCGTGATCGGCAGCAATGTGGGCAGCGGCAACGGCCGTCGCGCGGCCACCGCCGCGGGGGCGGTGATCGGCGGCGCGGTCGGTCGCGACATCGACAAGAACCGTGGCGGCCCCGAGCGTCGCTACGTCAGCACCGAGCAGCGCTGCCAGGTTGTCGATGTCGAGCGCGAGGAACGCCGCATCGCCGGCTATGACGTCGAATACCAGTTCAAGGGTGACGTCTACATGTCACGGCTGGCCTACGACCCCGGCAACAAGCTGCGGGTGCGGGTGGCGGTCAGCCCTGCCGATTGAGTGACCGGGGCCTCAGCCGCCCACCTTGCTGAGGGCCAGGCGACGGTCCAGCTCGTCGACGTCGAAACCGAGTTCCACCGCGGCCTGCTCGAGGAAGGCGCGCTCCTTCGGCCGCAGCCGCTCGTCCGCGGCAGCCAGCCGGATCAGCGCATCGAACAGCTGGTTGCACTGCTCGCCGCCGGGTTTGTGGATCGAGCGGAAGCGGGCGTAGCTCTGGGTCAGGTCGATGCCGCGGGTGCGGCCCAGTTCCAGCGCGGCCGAAGCCACTTCGCGCTCGCGGATGTTCAGCTTCAGCTGGTCCATCAGGCCGTTGATGAAGTCGGCCTCGTGGCTGGTGATCAGGCTGTCCAGCTTGGCAAGGTAGCCAAGCAGGCCGAACAGCACCTCGAGGGTGGTCTGCTGCTCGGGTTCGAGATGGCCTCCGCCGAACAGCCCGCCCAGGCTGTGGCCGAGATCCTTGAGCATGCTGCCGAGTCCGCCTTCACTGCTCATGCCGTCCTCCTGTCGCCCGTCGGGCCTACGGTTGCCTGAGAATACGCCAGCGGTGCGGCGGACGGATGAGTCAGATTCCCGATCTGACGCACTGCAGCATGTCCTGCACCGTGTCGACCGCTAGGCTGGAGCCATGAGCCCACCGACCCGCCCCCCATCGGAAGCTGCGCAGCGCAAGGCGCTGACCGGGCTCGATGCGCTGTTTCTCTATCTGGAGTCGGCCGGCACACCGATGCATGTCGGCAGCGCCATGCTGATCGACAAGCCGAAGGGGCGCCGCCAGTTCACTGCCTCCCTGCGCGACCACCTGATCGCCCGGCTGGCCCCGCTGCCGATGTTGCGCTGGGTGCTGGAGGAGGCGCCGATGGCGCTCGATCATCCGAGCTGGCGCGATGGCGGCGAGATCGACTGGCAGGCGCACCTGCGCAGCTCCCGTCTGCCCTCGGCGGGCGCCGCGGCGCTGGCCAGGCGCCTGGCCGAACTGCACGCCGAGCCGCTGGATCGCGACCGCCCGCTCTGGCGCATCGAGATCATCGACGGTCTGCCCAAGGGGCAGGTCGCCCTGTACATGAAGTCCCACCACGCCCTGGTCGATGGCCAGGCCGGCGTCGCCCTGACCCGGGCCCTGGTCGATCTCGAGGCCGGGGCCGGCGCCGCCGAGGGTGGTGCTCCGGACAAGGCCTCGGCGCCCGCCGGCAAGTCCAAACGCGCCCGGCTGCGCGCCTCGGCCGCCCAGCTCGGGCGCATGCTTCGCGGGCTTCCGGAGGGCGTTCGGCAGATCCGTGAAGGCGCTGCCTCCGACTGGCTGGGCCGGCTGCGTGACAGCGTCTGGCTGGCGCCGAAGACGCCCTTCAATCGCACCATCGGCGAGGCCCGCCGGGTCGGCCTGGTCTCGCTGCCGCTGGCCGACCTCAAGCGCTGCGCCAAGGGCTTCGGAGTGAGCCTGAATGACGTGGTGATGTGCGTGGTCGCCGATGCCCTGCGCGCGGACCTCGCTCGCCGCCGCTGCCTGCCCGAGGATCCGCTGGTTGCGGCCATGCCGGTGTCCCTGCGCGAGCCGGGCAAGGAAGGCGGCAACGAGGTGTCGATGGTCCAGTGCCCGCTGGGCACCGACGTCGCCGATCCGGTGGATCGCCTGCATGCGATCCGCGAGGCGACCCGCGCCATCAAGGGCCGGGTCAGTGCCTTCCGCGGCCTGATTCCCACCGACTTTCCTGGCCTCGGCGCGCCGCTCTGGGTCTCGGGCCTCGGTCAGCTCTGGCACCGCGGCCGGCTGACCGAGCGGCTGCCGGCGCTGGCCAACCTGGTCATCTCCAACGTGCCCGGGCCGCCGGTGCCGCTGTTCATCGGCGGAGCGCCGATCCGCCACTGGTATCCGCTGTCCATCGTCACTCACGGCCTCGGCCTCAACGTGACCCTGCTCAGCTACGCCGATTCGATGGAAGTGGGTGTGGTGTCGGCGCCGGAATGCCTGGCGCGGCCCGAGACCCTGTGCCGCGGCATCGAGCGCGGACTTGCCAGGCTGCTCAAGGCGGTGCCCGGATGAGTGCGCGGATGAAGCCGTCGCCGCGGCGGCAACGTGCCCGTCATCGAGTCGCCGATGCGCCGCCCATGCCGACCGCGGCCGAGATGGAGGCGGCCGCGCCGCCCTGGTGGCTGCTGGCGCTGGAGGGCAGGGCGGTCTTCGAATGGGGAGCGTGGTGGCTGTCCAAGCCCTGGTTCCAGCATGCGCCGCGGGGCAATGCCCACCCGGTTCTGGTCCTGCCCGGGCTGATCGCGGGTGACCCCAGCACCTGGCCGCTGCGCCGCTTTCTAGGCGAGCTGGGCTACCACGCCCGGCCCTGGGAGGAAGGCATCAACCGTGGCCCGCAGCCCGGCTTGCAGGAGCGCCTGCTGAGGCGCATCGAGGCCTTGGCGGACGAGCACGGCGAGCAGGTCAGCCTGGTTGGCTGGTCACTCGGCGGGCTGATGGCCCGCGCCCTGGCCTGGCATCGCCCGGAGCTGGTGCGCACCGTGATCACCCTCGGTTCGCCGCTGTCCGCGCTGCCGGGCCAGACCAATGCGGCCAGGGTCTTTCGCCTCGCCAGCGGGCTCGACCCCGAGGATCCCGACCTGCGCCGTCTGCTGGGTGGCGATCCGCAGGTGCCGCTGACCTCGATCCTCAGCCGTACCGATGGCGTTGTGCATTGGCGTGCCAGCCTTGCCCCGCAGGGCGAGCGATGCGAGAGCATCGAGGTACCAGCCAGCCATCTTGGGCTCGGGGTCAATCCGTTGGCGCTATATGCCATCGCCGACCGCCTGGCCCAGGACCCCGCGCTCTGGCAGCCCTTCGAACACAGCGGCTGGCGACGCCTGGTGTTCCGCAATCCGCAGCTGGAGCGTCTGTTCGGCGGCTAAGCCCGGCGTCGCCCCGGCCGGAGGCCCGAGGGAAGGCGAATTCGGGCGCGAAGTAGACATGCATAGGGTGCGGCTTGCCGCACCGGGCATACCGTCCAAACGCCCGTATCGGTGCGTCCAAGGCGCACCCTATGGGGCTTCGCCGACGCCCAACGAAGCCCGACTGTGGGAGCGCCCTTGGGCGCGACCGCGGCGTATCGGATTCACCACAGACCGCGGCCGGAGCGAATCTCCGCGGTCGCGTCCAAGGGCACCCCACAAATTGACTGCGCCAATGCCTGCTTTGCGGCGTAAACCGGAGCTTGCAGCACCGTTGCGTGTAGGAGCCAGCTTGCTGGCGATAAGCGCCCCGGACGGGACGATCGCCAGCAAGCTGGCTCCTACAATCGGGTTTTGCGGAAGGTCTGCTTCGCGCCCAAGGTACGCATCCCCGAATTTTCGCCGGGTATGTCCGGCGTTTCGGCGGCTACAGCTGCGCTGCGGCGAAGGTGTCGCAGCGCTCGGCCTGGCCGCTTTCGAAGCCGATCCGGAACCAGCGCACCCGCTGGGCCGAGGTGCCGTGGGTGAAGGAGTCGGGGACCACCGTGCCCTGCGACTGTCGCTGCAGCCGGTCATCGCCGATCGCGCTGGCGGTGTTCATTGCCTCTTCCAGATCGCCGGCCTCCATCCAGGCGTGGCGCGCCTGCGCGGAGTGCGCCCAGACCCCGGCGTAGCAGTCGGCCTGCAGCTCCTGACGGACCAGCAGCCCGCCTTCGCCCTCGACGTTCTCGCCGCGGCGGCGCGCTTCGTTTACCCGCTGGCTGATCCCGGTCAGGGTCTGGATGTGGTGACCGACCTCATGCGCGATCACGTAGGCCTCGGCGAAATCGCCACCGCCACCGAGTCGCCGTTCCATCGCATCGAAGAAGCTGGTGTCGAGGTAGACGTCGCGGTCGGCGGGGCAATAGAACGGCCCCACCGCAGCGCTGGCCGAGCCGCAGGCGGAGCTGACCCGGCCGGTGAACAGAACAAGGGTGGGGGGCTCATATCGGGCGCCGCGGCGGGCGAACTCGGCCGTCCATACGTCCTCGGTTTCGCCAAGGATCGATTCCACGAATTGCAGGGTGGCGTCATTCGCCGGTGTCGCGCCCGGTGTGCTGGTTCCTGGCGGCGTACTTCGCTGTGCCTCACCCAGCAGGCCGAGGATCTCGATCGGGTCCTTTCCCATCAGCAGGCCGACCACGACGACGATGGCGATGCCGCCCAGCCCCAGCCCTCCGGCGGCGCGAACCCCACCGCCGCGACCGCGACGATCATCCACATTGCTGCTGCGCCGCGCAGATCGCCACTTCATGTCCACTCCGGGGTCCAGGCAGGGAGGCCATTATGCGTGGCGCGTGCGGGTCGCCAAGACGCCCGGCCCGAGCCGTTCAGGCGATTGACAGGGGCGGGCCCTGGGCCTAGCATGCGCGGCTCGTTTGGGCGGTTAGCTCAGCGGTAGAGCACTGCCTTCACACGGCAGGGGTCACAGGTTCGATCCCTGTACCGCCCACCAACGAAACGCAGCAAGGCCCGCCTCGGCGGGCCTTGTGCTTTCGGGCGACCGGTGACTTGCGGTAGATCCTTCGACTTCGGTCAGCTTCGAACTTCCGGCATGATTCGGCTACGAACGCGCAGGGGTGCTGATGAAGCAAGCAAGTTGGACCCTCTTGGACGCGCCCTTGGGGCGACTTGGATGGATGCTGGCGCTGCTGGCGAGTGCGCCGTCCGTCCTCGCCGACTCCGGGCAGATTGCCTGCCACAACGCCAACGGTCTCACCGGCACCGTGTCCGCCAGCCTCCCCGATCCGGAGGCCGCCGGCTTCGATCGCCAGGACTGCACCCTGGGCTCCTCTGCAGCCCAGGCGCTCGGCGTGGGCTTCGCGAAGGGGATTGCCGCGCGCGGCCGCGACTGGACCAAGCTTGATGGCAGTGGCGCCGCGCTGCCCGATACGGCGGCCAGCTGGGCCTGCCTGCGCGACAACGAATCCGGCCTGGTCTGGGAGATCAAGACCGACGATGGCGGTCTGCGCGACAAGGATCACACCTACGCCTGGCGAAGCACCGACGCCAGCCAGAACGGGGGAAATTCGGGTCCCCTGGGCAGTGATACCTGTGCCGGCACGCTGCCTGCCGGGCAGTGCAACACCGAGGCCTACGTCGCCGCGGTCAACGCCGCGGGGCTCTGCGGCGCTTCCGATTGGCGGATGCCGAGCATCGTCGAACTGGATTCGCTGAGCGACCTGGGGATCAATCCGCGGCCCGCCATCAATCCCAGCCTGTTCCCGAACTCCCTCAGCGTTGCCTATTGGAGCGCCACCAGCCGCGCCTCGAATTCCAACGGGGCCTGGGTCATCGTTCTCGATGGAGGTCGCAGGGAGGCGGTGACCAAGAGCGGCCCCGCCGCAATACGTCTGGTCAGGAGCTCGCCATGAAGCGTCTGACCGCATGGGCGATGGCCGGCCTGCTGGTCGCGCCGCTGCCGGCCCTGGCCAACTGCAGCATCGTCCCGGGCAATCCGGAGACAGCCCCGGACTCGCGCTTCGTGCGCAGCGAGCCGGTGGCCGGGCAGCCCGTGGTCGAGGATCTGTCGACCGGATTCATCTGGCAGGGCTGCGAGGCGGGCTTCAGCGGCAGCGACTGCGCCACGGGCTCGGCATTGACCTTCGACTGGGGCGGCGCGCTGCAGCACGCCAAGGCCTCCACCTATGCCGGCTTCAGCGATTGGCGGCTGCCCAATGCCAGGGAGCTGAGCAGCCTGATCGAGACCGCCTGCAGCTCGCCCACCCTCAACACCACCCGTTTCCCTGTCGATACCGGCGCCGCGCTGTGGTCGGCCAGCGGTGTGGCCCAGGGGCCCTTCGCCGTCTACCCGGATGCCTGGAAGGTCGACTTCTCCAACGGCGAGCGCCAGCCTGTGGCCAAGACCAGCCTGCTGCGCGTCCGGCTGGTGCGCGGCGGCGGCGGCCTGGCCACCTTCGACGCCGGTGCCGACTACACGCCCGATCCGATCAGCCTCGCCGCGCGCGAAGGCCAGCAGCAGTCCCAGGTGGTCGAGTTCGGCCCGGTGGCGGTCAGCGGCATCGACACCCCGATCGGCGTCAGCGTCTCCGGTGACGGGTCGCCGGTCTTTTCGATCAATGGCGGCAGCTTCCAGGCGGTCCCGGCTGTGGTCAGGGCCGGGGACCTGCTCAGGCTGCGCCACCTCAGCGCTTCGGGCGCCCATCTCGCGGTGACCAGTCATCTGCGCGTGGGGCCGATGCAGGTCGAGGCCCGGTCGGTGACAGCCAACGACGATGCCTCCCTGTCCGGCCTGTCGCTGGACCCGGGAGCACTGCTGCCGGCCTTCCAGGCGGGAACGCTGGCCTATAGCGCCAGCGTGGCCAACCCGGTCACCAGCGTGCGCGTGACGGCCACCCTGTCCGATCCGGCGGCCACGCTGGAGATCGCCGGGACTCCGGCGACGTCGGGGGCGCAAAGCCCACCGATTGCCCTGATGCCCGGCTCCAACGCCATCGACGTCGACGTGTTGGCCGAGGATGGCGTTGCCGCACGTCGCTACACGGTCACCGTGCAGCGCGCCCTCGCCAGCACCACCACCTCGCTGTCCAGCAATGCGGCGAGCGTGCTGCCGGGTGATCCGGTCACCCTGACGGCGACGGTGAGCGGCGATGCGCCGACCGGCAGCGTGCGATTCCTGTCCAACGGCTCGGAGATCGCGGGCTGCGCGGCGCGTCCACTCTCGACCGGGTCGCCTCGCACCGCGAGCTGTACGACCAGCGCGCTGCCTTCGGGCGAGGTGACCGTACGTGGCGAGTATTCGGGCGATTCGGCCAACCTGCCGAGCAGCGGCGAACTGGCGCAGACGGTCAACACGCCGCCAACGCTTTCCGTCGCCACCAGCGTGGCGCTGGATGAAGACGCCGCGCTCGATCTGCCGATGAGCATCGGTGATGCAGAGTCGCCGGCCACGGCACTGGTGATCGAGGTGGCCGCGTCGCCGGGCACGCTGTTCGATCAGGCGGCCCTCGCTGCCGCGGTGGCGGGCAGCGGCGCTGCGCGCAGCCTGCGGCTGGCCGCGCGCGCGGATGCCTTCGGCGCCGGCACCCTCAGCCTGGCCGTGGTCGACCCGCAGGGCGGCCGCACCGAGGTCCCGGTCGCGGTCGAGGTGCGTCCGGTCAATGACCCGCCCTCGGCGTCCATGCCGCTGCGGCGGGTGCATCCGGCCGGCAGCGCGGGCGCGATCAGCGTGCCGGGCTTTGCCAGCGGGCTCAGCGTCGGGCCGGCCAACGAGGCTGGGCAGACGATCGGCTTCGAGGTTGTCGAACTGTTCGACGCCCAGGGCGTGGTGGATGCATTCGGGATCGACGCCAACGGTACCCTGGACTATGTGCTCAGCGGCCGCTCCGGCGTCGCCCGACTGCGCGTGGTGCCGACCGACGATGGTGGGGTCGAGCGCGGCGGCCTTGACCGCGGCGAAGCGCGTGTGGTGCGGGTCTTCGTCGGCGCCGGCAGCGATATCGAGACCACCCTGGAGCGCAGCCTGCCGGCCACCGACGATCTGCCGGCGGCGATCATCGGCGGCACCGTCAATGGCGAGTACCGGGTCCGCGTGCGCAACCACGGTCCCGGGGCGGTTTCCGGCATCCGCGTGGATGCCTTCGCCGCCCGCGGCCTGTCCGACCTGCTCTGGCAGTGCGAGCCGCCGGCCAGCTGCCAGCCGGGCAGTGGGGCAGGTCGGGTCGTGCTGGACGCGCCGATCGGGGTCGATGAGACCCTCAGCCTGACCCTGTCGGGGCGCTACCGGCCCGAGCAGTTCCACCTCGATCTGCAGGCCGCGGCGACCGCCGCGACTGGCGTGCTGGTCGGCACCGGCGACGACCGCAGGGTCCTGGTCGAGGCCCTGCACCCCTCGGCGATTTTCTACTCCGGCATGGAGTGAGCCGGTCGCGCGTCGTGCCCCCGGCGGGGCGCGGCGCCGCCGCTTGCCCTTGGGGTCCGCGTCTGGTGTAATGTAACAACGTATTAGTACACCAGCCCATGAAACGTCGCGCCCTTCCCCATGAAAGCGAGTCCCGCCCGGCCGTCGAGGCCCTGGCTTCGGCCTTTGCCGGGCTGGGCGATGCCGCCTCGGTCCGCGCCTTCCTCGCCGACCTGTGCACCCCGGCCGAGATCGAGGCCATGGCTGACCGCTGGGCGGTGATCCCGCTGCTGTTGGCCGGCCAGTCCTATCGCGACATCCACGACGCCACCGGGGTCAGCGTGACCACCATCGGCCGGGTGGCGCGCTGCCTTGCCGAGGGGCGCGGCTACCGGCTCGCCGCCGAGCGCATGGGCTGGGACTGCGAGCGCCTCAGCGATTCCGCCGACCCGGCACCCCCATCCCGAGCCTGACAGGACATCTATGAAACCGCGTGACCGACTGCGCATCGCAGCGCAGAAATCCGGCCGGCTCTCCGATGCCGGACGCGACCTCCTCGCCCGCAGCGGACTGCGCTTCCGCGAAAGCCGCGACCGCCTGTTCTGCTACGGCGAGACCGAGCCGGTCGACCTGCTGCTGGTGCGTGACGACGACATCCCGGGCCTGATCGCCGAGGGCGTCTGCGACCTCGGCATCGTCGGCCGCAACGTGCTCCGCGAGCAGTCGCTGGAGTACGCCCGCCGCGGCGAGCGCGCGCCGTTCTCCGAACTGCGCACGCTGGGCTTCGGCCGCTGCCGGCTGTCGATTGCCGTGCCGCAGGACTTCCTCTACACCGGCCCGGCCTCGTTGGCTGGCACCCGCATCGCCACCAGCTACCCGGCCCTGATGGCGGACTGGCTCGACCGCAACGGGGTCAAGGCCGAGGTGGTCACCCTGTCCGGCTCGGTGGAGATTGCGCCCAAGCTCGGCAAGGCCGACGTGATCTGCGACCTGGTCTCGACCGGCGCCACGCTGGCGGCGAACCAGCTGCGCGAGGTCGCCTCGATCCTCGACAGCGAGGCGGTGCTGGCAGGTCCTGCCGAGGCCCTGCAGGACGAGCGCGGCGAGCTCGCCGCCCAGCTGCTGCGTCGCCTTGACGGCGTGCTCGAGGTGCGCGACAGCAAGCTGGTCATGCTCCAGGTCGATCGCGCCGAGCTTGATCAAGTGGTTCAGCTGCTGCCCGCGGCCAATGCGCCGACGGTGATGGCCATCGAGGGCAATGCCCAGGCGGTGGCGCTGCAGGCGCTGTGCCGCGGCGCGTTCTCGTGGCAGCAGCTCGAGGACATCAAGCGCGCCGGGGCCCGCGGGCTGATGATTCTTCCGGTGGAGCAGATGCTGGCATGAAGCTCGAGCCGATCATCTGGAACACCCTCGACGTGGCCGCCCAGCGCCAGGCGCTGGAGCGCGCGGTGCTGGCCGAGGACGACAGCGTGCGCCACGCCGTCGCCCGGGTCATCGCCCAGGTCCGCGCCGATGGCGATGCGACGCTGCGCGCGCTGACCCGGCGCTTCGACGGCTGCGAGCTGGCTGAACTGGCGGTTTCGCCGGCCGAGTTCGAGGCGGCCGAGGCCGAGGTCGGCGCCGAGTTGAAGCAGGCGATGATCAGCGCCGCTGGCCGAATCGCGGCCTTCCACCGCGCCGGCGCGCCGCAGCCCTATGCCCTCGACACCGCCGAGGGCGTGCGCTGCGAGCGCCTGCTGCGCCCGCTCGACCGGGTCGGCCTGTACGTGCCGGCCGGCAGCGCGCCGCTGCCGTCGACCGCCCTGATGCTCTGCGTGCCCGCGCAGATCGCCGGCTGCCCCGAGGCGGTGCTCTGCTCGCCGCCCACGCCGGAGGGCCGGGTCGACGCCGCGGTGCTGGTGGCCGCACGGCTCTGCGGGGTGTCGCGGGTGTTCAAGCTCGGTGGCGCCCAGGCGATTGCCGCCATGGCCTTCGGCAGCGAGTCGGTGCCGGCCTGCGACAAGCTGTTCGGCCCCGGCAATGCCTACGTCACGGAGGCCAAGAAGCAGGTCTCGGCCATGATGGGTGGCCCCGCCATCGACATGCCGGCCGGGCCCTCCGAGGTGCTGGTCATCGCCGATGACGCGGCCGACCCGGTCTTCCTCGCCGCCGACCTGCTCTCGCAGGCCGAGCACGGCCCGGATTCGCAGGCCATCCTGCTCACCGATTCCGAGGCCCAGGCCCGGCGCGTGGCCGATGAGATGGACCGCCAGGCCGCCGAGCTGCCGCGCTCGGAGATCGTCGGCCGCTCGATGCAGCACGCCCGGCTGATCGTGATGCCGGATCTGGCCGCCGCCTTCGAGGTCTCCAACCGCTACGCGCCCGAGCATCTGATCGTCAACGTCGCCGATGCCCGCAGCTGGCTGCCCAAGGTGCGCGCCGCAGGCTCCGTCTTCCTCGGCCCCTGGTCGCCCGAGGCGCTGGGCGACTACTGCAGCGGCACCAATCATGTGCTGCCCACCTATGGCGCCGCGCGCGCCTACAGCGGGGTGTCGGTGCAGAGCTTCCTGCGCCAGATCACCGTACAGGAGGTCAGTCCGGCGGGCCTGCGCGCCATCGGCAACGACGCTGCCGTGATGGCCCGGGCCGAGCGCCTGGTCGCCCACGAGCGCGCGGTCACCCTGCGCCTGTCGAGACTGGGGGACGCAGCATGAGCGTGCTGGATCTGGTCCGCGAGGACCTGCGCGGATTCGCCGGTTACTCCTCGGCGCGCAAGGAGGCCTCTGGCGGCCGTGTGCTGCTGAATGCCAACGAGTCGCCCTGGTCGGTGGCCGGCGACGCGCTGGCCCTCAACCGCTATCCGGACCCGCAGCCCGCGGCGCTGATCGAACGGCTGTCGGCGCTATACGGCGTCCCGGCCGATCGGCTGCTGGTCGGCCGCGGCAGCGACGAGGCCATCGACCTGATGGTGCGCGCGCTGTGCAAGGCGGGCGAGGGCGAGGTGCTGGTCTCGCCGCCGACCTTCGGCATGTACCAGGTCTGCGCCCGGGTCCAGGGTGCGGCGGTCAGCTGCGTGCCGCTGCGCGCCGAGGACGACTTCGCTCTCGACGTCGAGGCCGTGCTGGCCGCGCTGACCCCGGCGACCCGCATTGTCTTCGTCTGCAGCCCGAACAACCCGACCGGCGGCAGCGTGCCGCGGGCTTCGCTGGAACGTCTGGTGGAGGCGCTGCGCGGCCGCGCCCTGCTGGTCATCGACGAGGCCTATGCCGAATTCTCCGAGGCCGCCGAGGGCATCGCCCTGGCCCTGGCCCACGAGCACGTCGCCGTGCTGCGCACCCTGTCCAAGGCCTATGCCCTGGCCGGGGCGCGGATCGGTACGCTGATTGCCGCGCCCGAGCTGATTCGCGTGCTGCGCGCGATCATGGCGCCGTATCCCTTGCCGACGCCCAGCGTCGATGCCGCGCTGAAGGCGCTCACTCCCGGTGCGCTGGCCTTGGCCCGCAGCCGCATCGGCCTGATCCGCGAGGAGCGGCGCCGCCTGGCCGCAGCCCTGCCGGGGCTGCCGGGCGTGCGCCGGGTGCTCGATTCGGAGGCCAATTTCCTCGCCGTCGAATTCGACGACGCCGCGCCGGTCTACCGCGCCGCGCTCGCCGCCGGCATCGTCCTGCGCGCACCCAACCCCGGCAACGGTCTGGACCGCTTCCTGCGCGTGTCGATCGGCACGCCGGCCGAGAACGACGCCCTGCTGACCCTGCTGCAGTCCTGGAGGGAAGCCGCATGAGGCGCATCGCCTTCGTCGACCGCGACGGCACCTTGATTGCCGAGCCGCCCGACTTCCAGATCGACGCCTACGACAAGATCCGCTTCGTCCCGGGCATGCTGGCCGGGCTGCAGGCCCTGCAGGCGGCCGGCTTCGAGCTGGTCATGGTCTCCAATCAGGACGGGCTCGGCACCGCCTCCTTTCCCCAGGAAACCTTCGATGGCCCGCACGCCCTGCTGATGCAGCTGCTCGAATCGCAGGGCGTGCGCTTTGCCGAGGTGCTTATCGATCCCTCGCTGCCCGAGGAGAAGTCGCCCAATCGCAAACCCGGTGTCGGCATGCTGATGCACTACCTGCGCGACCGCAACGTCGATCTGGCCGGCTCGGTGGTGATCGGCGACCGCGACACCGACCTCGAGCTGGCCCGTAATCTCGGCGCCCGCGGCTACAAGATCGGCGAAGGCCAGTGGGACTGGCCGGGCCTGGTCCGCGACATCCTCGGCCGCCCGCGTCGCGCGGTGGTCGAGCGCAACACCCGCGAGACCCGGATCCGCGTCGAGGTCGACCTCGACGCCAAGGCCGACCCGATCGCCGCCACCGGCCTCGGCTTCTTCGACCACATGCTGGAGCAGCTCGGCAAGCACGGCGGTTTCGCCCTGTCGCTGACCTGCGCCGGCGACACCCATATCGACGAACACCACACCATCGAGGACAGCGCGCTGGCCCTCGGCCAGGCCCTGCGCCAGGCGATCGGCGACAAGCGCGGCATCGGCCGCTACGGCAGCGCCGCCGAGGGCGAGTCGGCGGCCGACGCCGTCGACCTGGTCCTGCCGATGGACGAGACCCTGGTCCGCGCCTCGCTGGATTTCTCCGGCCGGCCGTACTTCGTCTTCGACGGCGAGTTCCCGCGCGAGCGGGTCGGCGATCTGCCCACCGAGCTGGTGCCGCACTTCTTCCGCTCGCTGTGCGAGACCGCCGGCCTCAACCTGCACCTGCAGGTGCGCGGTGACAACGCCCACCACATGGTCGAGGCCTGCTTCAAGGCCACCGCCCGCGCCCTGCGTCAGTCGGTGGCCCGCAGCGGCAGCGAGCTGCCCAGCACCAAGGGTGCGCTGTGAGCCGGGTGGTCCTGATCGACTCCGGTGGCTCGAACATCGGATCGGTGCGTTATGCGCTGCAGCGCCTCGGCGTCGATGCGCCGCTGACCCGCGATGCCGAAACCATCCGCGCCGCCGAGCGGGTCATCCTGCCCGGCGTCGGCGCGGCGGCACCGGCCATGGCGCGGCTGCGCGAGGCGGGCCTGGTCGATCTGGTGCGCTCGCTTCGCCAGCCGCTGCTCGGGGTCTGCGTCGGCATGCAGATTCTTTTCGAGCACAGCGAGGAAGGCGACGTCGAATGCCTCGGCCTGCTTCGCGGCGCGGTGCGCAAGCTGCCGGCCGGACCCGGCGTGCGCATCCCGCACATGGGCTGGAACCGGCTACGCCACGCCGGCGATGAGCCGCTGCTCGAGGGTATCCGCGACGGCGCCCATGCCTATTTCGTGCACAGCTACGGCGTTGCCGACAGCCCCGATGCCATCGCCACCTGCGGCCACGGCCAGCCCTTCGTCTCGATGGCGCGCCGCGGCAGCGTGGCCGGCGCCCAGTTCCACCCCGAACGTTCGGCCTCGGTCGGCGCGCGACTGCTGGAGAACTTCATCCGATGAGCTTCACTGCCTATCCGGCCATCGACGTGCGCGATGGCCGCGTGGTGCGCCTGCGCCAGGGCGACTACGCGCAGGAGACCCGCTACGACTTCGACCCCGAGGCGCTGGCCCGGCGCTACGCCTCCGAGGGCGCGGCCTGGCTGCACCTGGTTGACCTCGATGCGGCCCGCGCCGGCGGCTATACCCTGCGGCCCCTGCTTGGCGCGCTGCGCGACAGCGGCCTGTCGGTGCAGACCGGCGGCGGCGTGCGCAGCGAGGCCGATGTCGAAGCGATCCTCGAGGCAGGCGCCGCGCGCGTCGTGATCGGCTCGCTGGCGGTGCGCGACCCGGAAACGGTCTGCCGGTGGATCGATCGGTTCAGCGCCGAGCGGATCACCGTCGCCCTCGACGCCCGCGAGGCGCAGGGCCGCTGGACCCTGCCCGTGCATGGCTGGACCGAGGGCAGCGGCCAGGCGCTGGAGGCGCTGGTCGAGCGCTACCTCGACAGCGGGCTGATCCACGTCCTGTCCACTGACATCAGCCGCGACGGCATGCTGGCCGGGCCCAACCTCGGCCTCTACGCCACCCTGCAGAAGCTGGCGCCGCGCTGGCAGGTGCAGGCCTCCGGCGGCGTCCGCGGCATCGACGACGTCCGCGCGGTCAAGGCGCAGTGCCTCGGTGGCGTGGTGCTCGGCAAGGCCCTGCTCGAGGGTCGGCTGGATCTGCCGGAGGCGCTGTCATGCTGAGCCGCCGGCTGATTCCCTGCCTCGACGTGCGCGACGGCCGCGTGGTCAAGGGCGTGCGCTTCCGCGACCACGTCGACATGGGGAGCATCGAGGAGCTTGCCCTGCGCTACCGCGACGAGGGCGCCGATGAGCTGGTCTTCTACGACATCACCGCCAGCCCCGACGGCCGCGACGTCGATGTCGCATGGGTCGAGCGCGTGGCGCGACTGATCGACATCCCGTTCTGCGTTGCCGGCGGCATCCGCAGCGTCGATACCGCGCGGCGCGTCCTGCACGCCGGCGCCGACAAGGTCTCGGTGAATTCGCCGGCGCTGGAACGGCCGGAGCTGGTCGACGAGCTGGCCGCGGCCTTCGGCGTGCAGTGCGTGGTGGTCGGCATCGACAGCCTGCGCGACGAGGATGGCGAGTGGCGGGTGCGCCAGTACACCGGCAACCCGGACAAGACCCGCTCGCTGCCGCGCCGCACGCTCGACTGGGTCGACGAGGTGCAGGGCCGCGGCGCCGGCGAGATCGTGCTCAACTGCATGGGCTCGGACGGCGTGCGCACGGGTTATGACATCGAGCAGCTCGCCGCGGTGCGCAGGCGCTGCAGCGTGCCCCTTGTCGCCTCCGGCGGGGCCGGCGCGCGGGAGCACTTCGCCGAGGTGTTCCGGCGGGCGGATGTCGACGCCGCGCTCGCGGCCAGCGTCTTCCACAGCGGCCAGGTGCCGATTCCCCAGCTCAAGGACTTCCTCGCCGGCGAGGGCATCGAGGTGCGACGTGACGCCTGAACAGATCGATCAGCTGGACTTTGCCAAACAGGACGGCCTGCTGCCGGCCGTGGTGCAGGACGCGCGCAGCGGCCGGGTGCTGATGCTCGGCTACATGAATCGGGAGGCGCTTGAGCTGACGCTTTCCGGAGGCAAGGTGACTTTCTTCAGTCGCGGCCGCGAGCGTCTGTGGACCAAGGGCGAATCCTCCGGCCACTTCCTCGAGCTGGTCGCCATCGAGACCGACTGCGACCGCGACACCCTGCTGGTCCAGGCGATCCCGAAGGGCCCGACCTGTCATCTCGGCACGGTGAGCTGCTTTCCCTCCGCACCCGCGCGCTTTATCGGCGAGCTGGATGCCCTGGTCGCCGAGCGCGACGCACAGCGCCCCGAAGGCAGCTACACCACCCGCCTGTTCGAGGGGGGCACCCGGCGCATCGCGCAGAAGGTCGGCGAGGAGGGGGTCGAGACGGCGCTGGCCGCAGTGGCCGAATCCGACGAGGCCCTGCTCGGCGAAGCGGCCGATCTGGTCTACCACCTGCTGGTCCTGCTCCGCGCCCGCGGCCTGTCCCTGGCCGACGTCGACCGCCTGCTGGCCGAACGCCACGCCGGCTAGACCAGCAAGAGAGTCCCCAGCATTGCCGGGCACCGTGCAGGGATACCGGCTTCACGCGATCAAGCAGCGAGACCGTTCACCCTGAGCATTCGAAGGGCGAACCCCGCACGTTGCCGCAGGCCGTCCATGCTTCGATACCTCGGCACAAACGGCTCGCGTGAGCGCGCGGTCTTGTACGGGCAGCGGTCAGAACCGATCTCCGCGGTCGGGCCCAAGGACCCTCCCACAATGGCGGCGAAGCGCTTCTCCTGTAGGAGCGGGCCTTGCCCGCGACCGCAGCGCCGCGAATCTGCCACGGTTTGAAGCGGGGGCGAACATTCGCAGTCGCGGCCTACGCGGACTTCCACGCAGCCCGTTCGCCCTGAGGTACCGAGGGGCGAGTTCCACGTTGCCGCAGGCCGCTCATGCTTCGATACCTCAGCACGAACGGCTTCAGGGAGCGTGTGGTCTTGTACGGGCCGCGGTTAGAACCGATCTCCGCGGTCGGGCCCAAGGACCCTCCCACATCGGCGGCGAAGCGAAGTTTTTGTGGGAGTGGGCTTGCCCGCGACCGCGGCGCCGCCGGTCTGCCACAGTTTGAGGTTGGGGCCATCCTTCGCGGTCGCGGCCTACGGGGACTTCCACGCAGCCCGCTGGCCCTGAGGTATCGATGGGCGACCTCCACGCTGCCGCAGGCCGATCGTGCTTCGATACCTCAGCACCAGCGGCTCGGGCCCTTGGCGTGCGCTGGCCGCTCAGGACTCGATAACCCAGTCCCAACAGTCCCGGGGCATACGCAGCAGGGTAGGGGACAGACCGAGCCGCCAAATCCGCGAACGCCAGCGCCGAAGGCGTGCCCGGGCTGTGCTAGCGTTCCACGGTTGGGCAACGGAGCGCCTGGGGGGACATGCTGTCCGGCTGGATAGTCAAACGGAATGAGCGGCGGGTCCGGGTTCTGCCGCCGGGGGGCGGGCGACACTGATGCTCGATTCTGTCGTGGCCGTACTGGCTCTGGGGCTGGCCTGCGTGCTGGCAGTCTCCTTCCACCGCTATCGGGCGGCGCAGCTCAGCCTGGTCCTTGCGTTGATGGCGGCCGCCCTGGCTTTTGGCGAGGCGCGGGAGATCTTCGCCGCGCAGCGATTCGGCCCCCTGCTGCTGCTGGTCTGCGCGGCCATGAGCGAGCCTCGGCTTGCCTCGCGCCGGCATGCCGCGCTTCTTGCCGCCATCCTGCTGATCGTCGGTCCGGTGATGCTGGCCCCGCCGCGCCTGTTCGAGGCGATGGGCGATGCCGCGGCCTTCCCGCTGGGCGGGCAGGCGCCAAGGGTTTCCGGTTTCGTGTTCTGCTTCGTTGCCAGCATGGTCTGCCTCGGGCGCTGGGTCTGGCGTGGGCAGCCCATCGATCTCGGACTCACCCTTGCCCTGCTGCCCGCGGCTGCGGCAGTCGGGCGCGGTCAGTCGGCTGGCGTGCTCTACCTCGCCGCGGCAGTGCTGATCATCGTCGCCATCCTCTACCACAGCTACCGGATGGCCTTCATCGATACCCTGACCGGCCTGCCCAATCGGCGCGCGCTGGATGAGACGCTGTCCCGGCTTTCCGGTCCCTTCAGTCTGGCGATGATCGACATCGACCACTTCAAGGGCTTCAACGACACCTATGGCCACGATGCCGGCGATATCGTGCTGCGCGAAGTCGGCGGCCTGCTGCGCCGGCATGGCGGCGGCAACGTGTTCCGATACGGGGGGGAGGAGTTCTGCGCGGTGTTCCCGCGAGGCGATCTGCGCTCGGCGATGCGCACGCTGGAAGGTGCCCGCGGTGCGGTCGAGGCGGCCCGGGTGGCCGTGCCCGCGCCGCGCAAGCGACGCAGCGAGCAGGCCGCGGCCGCCACCAAGGATGTCAGCGTGACCATCAGCGCGGGCTGCGCCGACCGCGGCGAGGAGCGACGCAGCGCCGGCGAGGTACTCAAGCTGGCCGACCAGGCGCTCTACAAGGCCAAGGAGAAGGGCCGCAACCGGGTGGAGAAACGATGAGCCGGATCAGCGCCGCATGCGTCCTGCTGCTCCTGCTGTGCGCTGGCGGTCCGGCAACGGCCGGAACCGCAACGCGTGTCCTCGAAGGTCGCGTACTCGCCGATCGCGATGGCGACGGCCGCGCCGACCGGCCGCGCGAGGGCATCGGCGGCGTCGCGCTGTCCAACGGCCGCGAGCTGGTCCGCTCGGGCCCCGACGGGCGCTACCGCATCACGCTTCGCGACGGTGACACCCTGTTGCTGATCAAGCCTGCCGACTGGCAGCCGGCCTTGCGCGCCGACGGTCTGCCGGACATCTGGCAGCACGAACGGCGCAAGGCGAGCAGGGGGCTGCGCTACGGTGGCCTGCCGCGCTCGCGGGCCAGCGGCACGTTCGTACTGCGCCCGGCGCCTGCGGTCCACGATCCGTTCGAGATCCGCGTGTTCGGCGACCCGCAGCCGAAATCGGCCCTCGAGGTCGAGCACTTCCGTCGTGACATCGTCGAACCCCTGATCGGCCGGCCGGCACGCCTTGGCATCACGCTCGGCGACATCGTCGACGACGACCTCTCCCTGTATCCATCGATGCTGGCCGCGATGCGGCGGCTGGACACTCCCTGGCTGCATGTGCCGGGCAACCATGATCTGGACTTCGACGCGGCCACCGATGCCGGCTCGCTGGAGACCTTCCGCGCCCACTTCGGACCCGACACCCTTGCCTGGGAAGAGCCCGGCGTCTCCGTGATCGGGCTGGACGACGTGATCTACGATCCCGAATCGAGGCGCTACGCAGGCGGCCTTCGGGAAGACCAGCTCGCCTTTCTCGAGGCCTATCTCGGCGCGCTCCCCGCCGATCGGCTGGTGGTGCTTGCAGTCCACATCCCGCTGTTCGGCAGTTTCGACGCGGCGGACCGCCAGCGCCTGTTCGCCCTGCTTCGTCGCTTCGACAAGGTGCTGGTGCTCAGCGCACACAGCCACACCCAGCGGCATGTCTTCTACGGCGAAGCCGAGGGCTGGCACGGCGCCGAGCCGCTGCACGAGTACAACGTCGGCGCCACCTGCGGCGGCTACTGGGGCGGCCTGCCGGATGCCGAGGGCGTGCCCGATGCACGGATGGCCGACGGCACCCCCAACGGCTACGCCACCCTGATGGTCGAGCCTGGCGGCGACTATCGCCTGCGTTGGACCGCGGCGCGCGACGCCGACGACCCCGCGATGCACCTGCACGCGCCCAAGGTGCTGCGGCGCGGCGCCTACCCCGGCGTGCCCGTGGTGGCCAATGTCTACATGGCCGACTCGGACAGCCGGGTCGAGGCGCGAATCGGCGACGGGCCCTGGCAGCCGATGCGCCGGGTCGAGGCAGCCGACCCCGTCATGCTCGCCATCAACCTGGCCGACGATGCGGCCGGCGAGCTGCGCAGCTTCAATCGACTGCCTCAAGCGGTCGACTCGACTCATCTGTTCATGCTCAACCTGCCGACCGATCTCGAGCTCGGCGAGCACCGGATCGAGGTCCGCGTCTTCGATCGCTGGCGCGGCGAGCTGCGCGCCGAAACCCGCTACCGGATCGCCGACTGGCCATGAACGGCTTCCGAACCCTCGACGGCAGCGCGCCGAAGATCATCGCCCACCGCGGCGCCAGCGGCGAGTATCCCGAGCACGTGATCGCCGGCTACCGCGCGGCGCTGGCCCAGGGCGCCGACATCATCGAGCCGGACCTGGTGATGAGCCGCGACGCCCGGCTGATCTGCCGCCATGATCTCGGCCTTGCCCGCAGCACCGATATCGCCGGCCGGGCTGCGTTCGCCGGCCGCGCTCGCGAGGGTGACTGGTGGTGCTGGGACTTTGATGCCGAGGAGATCAGCGGGCTCGGCGCCCTCCAGCCGTTCCCGCTGCGCGAGCAGGGCTACAACGGCCGCTTCCCGCCGCCGACCTTTGCCCAGATGATCGAGTGGGCGGCCGGCGAGGCGGCCTCGCGCGGGCGCCCGGTGGTGCTGTACCCAGAGCTGAAGCATCCGCTGGAGCTGGCCGAGCGCGGGCTTGATCCGGTGCCGCCCTTCATGGAGGCGGCGCGGTCGCTGCCTGAAGGGGTGGAACTTTTGGTTCAGTGCTTCGAGCCCGTCACCCTGCGCCGGGTGGTCGACGCCACCGGGCTGCCCGGCATGTTGCTGGTCGACTCCAGCGGCGATCCGCAGGCGGCGCTTGAGGCCCACGGCAGCTGGCTGTCTGGCCTGGCCCTCTCGCGGCGCCTGCTGCTGGCGGGCGAAGGGCAGGGCGAGGCCCTGGTCGCGGCGCTCCATGCCCGCGGCCTCACCGTCGACGCCTGGACGATCCGCGATGACCAGCCCCTTACCGGTTTCGCCAGCGCCGCCGAGGAAGTCGCTGCCTTGGCCCGCATGGGCGTTGACCGCCTGTTCTGTGACTACCCCGCCAGCGCGGTGCGAGTGATCCGGACGATGTCCACGGCGAGCGTGTAGGGCGTCGCACGAGTCACCTCTCCGGTAGGAGCAGACATGGCCGCGACCGCAGCGCTGCGGGTTCACATGAGACCGAGGCAGAACGATGCTCCGCGGTCGCGCCCATGTGCGCTCCTACAACCGCTTCGAGGCGCTTCTTTGTGCAGCGGAGATGGCCGCGCCTGCAGCGTTGCGGATTCACCTGAGAGGGGGGCAGTACGACGCCCAAGTGTCGCGCCCAAGGACGCTCCCACAAGGGCCAGGAAGCACTTCTTGTGTAGGAGCGGACATGGCCGCGACCGCAGCGATTCGACCTTTCGCAGCCCGCGGGGGGCCCGCAACTTCGCAGGCGCGGTCTAGGGGACTTCCACGCAGCCCGTTCGCCCTGAGGTATCGAAGGGCGAAGCCGCACGAAGGCAGCTTCCTTCATGCTTCGATACCTCAGCACGAACGGCTAGGCGGCGATGCACTACTCCCCGCCGGGCGCCACCGGCATCCCGGTCTCGAATTCGACCCGGGGCGAATCCCCGAGCGTCGCGCGCCAGGCCTCGAGCCGTGGGGCGATGGCCTGGCCGAGGGCGATCTGCGGATAGGAAGGCCGCTCTTCCTCCTCGCGCTCGCGCTCGCGGATGCGCCGGCGCGCCTCGCGGTAGGCCGCGTCGAAGCCCAGCCCCTGGTTCAGCGCCTCGACCAGGAAGGCCTCGCCGAACCAGGTGATCTGGCTTTGCACGCCGCAGCCGAAGGAGGGCCGATCAGCGCGCGCCGCGGTGATCAGCAGGCTGTGCTCGTCGCGCAGCGGCTCGATGAATCCGCCGGAGTAGCAGGCCGAGACCACGATCACCCGCCAGCGGATGCCGGCCTCCTCGAGCAGCTGGCGCAGGGTGGCGGGATCGAGCCAGTCCAGCGGCAGAGGATCAAGGCCGAGGTAGAGCTGATGGTCCTCGCTGCCGTGGCTGGTCATGAACAGCCAGAGCAGGTCCTCCTCGGTGTCCATGACCCGCGCCAATCCCTGCAACGCGCGGCGCAGGTTGCTGACGCTGGCGATCGGCGCGGCGTCGAGGGTATCGGGATGGTTGACCAGACTCAGCACCCGGTCCTTTGCGCCCAGGCGCTGTTCGGCAAGCCGGCGTACGTAGCCCACCTCGTTGCGGAAGACGTTCTCGTTGCCGTCGCCGGCCAGCGCCAACACATAGAGGTCCACGTTGTCGGGGCGCTGGGGCGCGAGCCGGGCCAGCGCCGCATCGAGCATGTCGGGCTGGGTCTGCCAGAGCTGCTCCGCGCTGATGCCGTCGAGGCTGGGCGAATCCTCTTCGACAAAGGCCGCCTCGTCGTCCTCGGGCTCCGATGTCCACCACCAGGGCGAGTCGGGAACCAGCATCCAGGCGGCCAGCAGCAGGCCTGCCGCGCTCAGCGCCGCGCCGCCGCGGCGCCAGGACGGGGCCGCCGCGCCGGCCCAGCGCGCAAGCTGGACGGCAAACAGGACGAGGTACAGCATGGGCAGGCGGGCGAGCCATCCGCCGGGCTCGAATCGTGCCTGCACCCAGATCCACAGCAAGGTGCCGGGCAGCAGAGCGAGCAGGACGATGCTGGCAAGGCCCAGGGCCACGCCGGAACGACGCAGCAGGGCGCAGACCAGGGCGGCGCCGGCCAGGGCCAGCAGCAGCGGGAAGCTGCGCTCGGTCAGCGCCCACTCGCTGAACACCCGCGGGGTGTCGATCAGCAGATCGTCGAGCAGCAGGCCGGCCAGCAGCCAGATGGCCGCGGCCACGGCAAACCTGCCGAGGTCGCCCGGCCCGAGCCGCTGCCGCGGCCGGCGGAGCACGGCCAGCTGCAGCGCGGCGGCGATCCATCCGGAGCGCGGGCCGCGGCCTCGCGCGGGAACGGGTTGCTCAGTCCAGGCTGAGCTCATCGAAGCGTTCGACGCGCCGGTGGTCGTGGGTGGCCTCACCAAGGCGGGGGGTGGGGTAGTCGCTGCGCCGGTCCAGCAGCACGGTGGCAAGTCCGGCATCGCGGGCGGCGTCCAACTCCTCGACGACGTCGGAGAGGAAGACCACCTCTTCGGCCGGCCGTTCCAGCCTGCCGAGGATCTGCCGGTAGCTGTCGGCCTCGCGCTTGCCGCCGATCTCGGTGTCGAACCATTGGCTGAACAGCGGGCGCAGGTCGCCCGCCTCGCTGTGCCCGAAAAACAGCTTCTGCGCCGGCACCGAGCCCGACGAATAGACGCTCAGGTCGTGGCCGCGCGACTTCCACAGCTGCAGCCGGGCCACCGCGTCGGGGTAGACGTGCGCCTTGAAGTCGCCCCGCCGATAGCCCTCTTCCCAGAGCAGGCCCTGCAGCGCCTTCAGCGCGGTGTGCTTGCGGTCCTCATCGATCCAGCCGAGCAGCACCTCGGAAATCATCGCGTCACTGCACAGGCCGCCGTTCTCCGCCGCCACCTGGTCGAGCCAGCGGCGGACCTCCGGCTCGCGGCCATGGCTGGCGACGTACTGCGGCAGCACGCGGCGCGCGTAGGGAAAGAGGACTTCCTTGACGAAGGCGATACTGCTGGTGGTGCCTTCGATATCGGTGAGGATGGCGCAGGGCTTCACGCGGCCTGGCCCAGCTCGAAGCGGGGGAAACGCTCGGCGATGTCGTCGCCGGTGAAGTTCGCCACCCAGCCCGCGGGATTGGTGAACAGGCGGATCGCGACGAAGTGCGGGGTCGGGCCCATGTCGAACCAATGCCGGGTGCCGTGCGGCACGCTGATCAGGTCACCGGCCTCGCAGAGCACCTCGAAGACCTTCTCGCCGATATGCAGGGTGAACAGGCCCGATCCGGCGACGAAGAAGCGCACCTCGTCCTCGCTGTGGGTGTGCTCGTTGAGGAACTTCTTCCGCAGCGCCTCGCGGTCGGGATGCTCGGGGTGCAGGCTGACCACGTCGACGGCCTGGTAGCCGCCTTCGTCCTTCAGCCGCTGGATGTCTTCGGCATAGGCTTCGATGGCCTGTTCCGGGCTGGGTTTCTCCGGCAGGGGGCGCAGCGGCCACTGCTCGAAGCGGACCCCGGCCGCGCCCAGCTGGTCGGCGATGGCCGAGGCCTCGCGGCTGGCGAACAGCGGCACGTGGGAATCGGATTCGGAAAAGATGCGCAGTCGGCTCATGTCGGGTTCCGTATTTCGTGGGCGCGGAGCAGGGCTCAGACGCTGGCGCGCAGCCGGCGCAGGTCGAGCTCTGCCGCGAGGAGGAAGTCGAAGGCTTCGAGGTGGCGGCGCGCGGCATCCAGGTCCGCGCCCCAGGCGTACAGCCCGTGGCCGTCGATCAGGTAGCCGGGCAGGGAGTGATCGTCGAGCATGCGGTCGACCTGGTCGGCCAGGGCCGGCATGTCCTGGCTGTTCGGCAGCACCGGCAGTTCCACCGCGGTGTCATGGCTGTCCTGCCCCGGGAACGCTTTCAGCAGCTCGTAGCCGGCCAGCCGGACGCTTCCGGCCTCGGCGAACAGCCTGGAGGCCACGGTCTGTGCATGCGAGTGGGTGTGCAGCACGCAGCCGACGTCCTCGAAGCGCTCGTACAGCCGCGTGTGCAGCAGGGTCTCCGCCGAAGGGCGGTGCTCGCTGGCCACGGCCCGGCCGCGCCAGTCGACCACCATGAAATCGGCCTCGGTCAGCCGGCCCTTGTCGCGGCCCGACACCGTGATGACGGCGTGGCGGTCGTCAAGGCGCAGGGAGAAGTTGCTGCTGGTCGCCGGCGTCCAGCCGCGGGCCGACAGCTCGCGGGTGGTTGCGATCAGCGCCTGGGCGCAGCGGTGGAAGTCGTTGGCGGAAAAGGGGAGGGTAGCCATCGCCAAAGTGTACCGTTCCATGTTGAAAGGCGCATGATTCGCGGGCGGGCGATCCGCTTGCTCCGGATCAAGGCGCCGCCCGGTTTCTTCGCGCGATCATCGCCATCGGGCGACTACCCTTTCGCCATCCTAAGCCGCCGCCAAGGAGATGCCATGAACCGTTCCGATTCCCAGTCCCGTCGCCGATTCCTGGTGGGCGCTGCCGCGGTTGCGGCCAGCCTGCCCATGGTGATCCGCGAGCTGGGCCGTCCGGCCCTTGCCCAGGACAAGGACCTGCCCAAGCTGCCGCTCGACAATGCCCAGGCCAAGGCGCTGGCGTATATCGAGGACGCCAGCAAGTCCACCCATCCGAATTTCAAGCCGGGCAGCAACTGCGCCAACTGCCAGTTCATCCAGGGACCGGACGGCGCGGCATGGCGCCCCTGTCAGCTGTTCCCTGGCTACAACGTCGCCTCCGACGGCTGGTGTTCGGCCTGGGCCAAGAAAGCCTGATCCGGAAACCAGCCTCACTTCCCGCGCCCGGTCTCGCCGGGTGAGAAAAGGGCCGCGCTACACTGCGCGGCCCTTTTCGTTTGTGCGGAGCCCGGCTTGGCGATTGACATCCAACTGCTCTGGTGGACGGCCGGCGGCCTGATCGCGGGCCTGCTGATCGGCGCCCTCTTCCTGCGCGGCCGGGCCGCGGCCGAGTACCGGCGCGGCCAGCTGGAGAAGGAGCCCGAACTGGAACGCCTGCGCGGCCGCGTCGAGGTGCTGCAGGACGAACTGTCCCGCGAGCAGCAGATGGCCCAGCGCAACGAGGCGCAGATGAGCGCCCTGCGCGAGGAGCTGGACGAGGTCTCCGAGCGCTACGCCGCCGACCGCGCGCGGCTCGAGCAGATCCCCCCGCTGCGCGAAGCGCTGGATGCCGCCCAGCAGCAGCTTACGCAGAGTCGCGCCGAGATGGCCTCGCTGCAGGCGCGTCACGCCGAGGGCGAGGCGAGGGCACAGACCTGGCTGCAGGCCAACGAGGAGAAGCTCGCCCTGCTGGCCGCCGCCGAGCAGCGCCTGCGCGACAGCTTCCAGAGCCTCGCCCAGCAGCTTCTGGACGAGCGCAGCAAGCGTTTCGGTGAGCAGAGCCAGAAGGAGATCGGTGGCATCGTCGAGCCGCTCCGCGAGCAGCTCAAGCAGTTCCGCGAAGCGCTCGCCGCCACCCACGCCGCCGAGGCCCGCGAGCGCGGCGCACTCAGTCAGGAAATCCAGTCGCTCAAGCAGCTGAACCAGAAGATCAGCGAGGACGCGATCAACCTGACCCGCGCCCTGCGCGGCGACAGCCAGGCCCAGGGCGCCTGGGGTGAGCTGGTGCTGGAGCGCATCCTGCAGGCCTCGGGCCTGCGTGCCGGCAGTGAGTACCTGGTGCAGACCAGCTTCAGCGACGAGGACGGCGGCCGTTCACGCCCCGATGTCATCGTCCGCCTGCCCGAGGAGCGCGACCTGGTCATCGACTCCAAGGTCAGCCTGGTCGCCTACGAGCGCCACGTGGTTGCCGAGGGGGACGCCGCCCGCGAGCAGGCCCTGCGCGAACATGTCGCTTCGCTCAAGCGACATGTCGACCAGCTCAGCGGACGCAACTACGCCGAGCTTGGCGAGCTGCGCACGCTGGACTTCGTGCTGATGTTCGTCCCGGTCGAGGCCGCCTTCGTCGAGGCCATCCGCCGCGACGAGGGACTCTACGTCTACGCGCTGGAGCGCAATGTCGCCCTGGTCAGCCCGAGCACCTTGTTGGCCACCCTGCGCACCGTCGCCCATCTGTGGAAGATCGAGCGACGCAACCTCAACGCTCAGGAGATCGCCCAGCGCGCCGGCCGCCTCTACGACTACTTCGTGTCCCTGGTCGAGGAGATCGAGACCATCGGCCAGCAGCTGGACAAGGCACAGAAGGCGCAGGCCAAGGCCCTGCGCCGGCTCACCGAAGGCGGCAAGGGCAGCATCGTCCTGCAGGTCCAGACCCTGGCCGACCTCGGCGCCCAGTCGCGCAAGCAGCTCCCCGACGCATTGGTCCGCCAGGCCGGCAGCGACGAGCCTGGCGACCCCGGCGAGGACTAGCGGCGCCCGGGCGCTCGGCCCCCATAGGGTGCGCCCCGGCGCACCGACGTACCCCCAGATCTCGCCGAACCGCCCCACGGCAACGGCCACGCCCCCAGCGCCGCGGATTCACATAAGACCGTGGCAGAACGACGCCCGCGGTCGGGCCCAAGGACCCTCCCACAAGGGCGGAGAAGCGCATTTCCTGCAGGAGGGGGCTTGGCCCCGACCGCGGCGCTGCGGAGTCACCTGAGACCGCGGCAGAACGACGCCCGCGGTCGGGCCCAAGGCCCCTCCCACAATGGCGGAGAAGCGCATTTCCTGTGGGAGGGGGCTTGCCCCCGACCGCGGCGCCGCGGATTCACATGAGACCGTGGCAGAACGACGCCCGCGGTCGGGCCCAAGGCCCTCCCACAAGGGCAACGAGGCGCTTCCTGTGTAGGAGCGGACTTGGCCGCAACCGCAGCGATTCAACCCTCCGCAGTCTGCAGTTTGTCCGCGCCTTCGAAGTCGCAGCCTACGCGGCCTTCCACGCAGCCCGTTCGCCCTGAGGTATCGAAGGGCGAACCCGCACGATGGCATCGCCGTTCATGCTTCGAACCCTCAGCACGAACGGCTTGCCCGACTCAGGCGCCCAGCTTGTCCATCACCCCTCGCACCAGGACCACGCCGACGAGAATCGGCGAGATGTAGCGCACCAGCACGGTCCAGCCCTTGAAGACGATGTCCGGCACGTCCTCGAACTCCTCGCGGACGATGCGGTGCGACAGCACCCAGCCGGCGAAGATGGCGGTCAGCAGGCCGCCGAGCGGCAGCATGAAGTCGTTGGCCAGCAGCTCGATGAAATCCATGATCGCGAAGCCGGCGATGCGCACCTCGGACCAGTGGTTCAGCGAGAGCACCGAGGCCAGCCCGACGATCCAGGTCAGCACCGCCACGCCGGCCGCACAGACCTTGCGGGAGAACGGCGTGCGCTCGACCAGGAAGGCCGTGGCCGGCTCCAGCAGCGAGATCGAGCTGGTCCAGGCGGCAATCGCCAGCAGTGCGAAGAAGATCAGCCCGAAGATCGCGCCCATCTGGGCAAAGGCTGCCGGCAGCGAGGCGAAGATCAGGCCCGGGCCACCGCCGGTGGGCGTGCCGAGGTACTGGATCACGATCGGGAAGATCGCAAGGCCCGCCAGCAGGGCGACACCGGTATCGGTCAGCGCCACGCTGACCGATACCCGCGGGATCGAGATATTGCGCGGCAGGTAGGCGCCGTAGGTCATCATCGTGCACATGCCAAGGCTCAGGCTGAAGAAGGCCTGGCCCATGGCCGAGAGGAACACCCCGCCGTCAATCTTGGAAAAGTCCGGGGTGAACAGGAAGGCCGCGGCCTCACCGAGATGGCCGGTGGTGGCGCCATAGCCGACCAGCACCAGCAGCATCACCAGCAGGGCCGGCATCAGGAACTTCACCGCACGCTCAAGGCCCTTTTCCACGCCGAGGCCGACCACGACGAGGGTCATGACCATGAAGATCGCGTGCCAGAAGGTCAGCTCGCCGGCGTTGCCAAGCAGTGCGTTGAAGGTGGCCCCGGCATCGGTGATGCCCTCACCGCCGAACACCTCCTGCACGTAGAGCCAGGTGTAGTGCAGGGTCCAGCCCGCGACCACGCTGTAGAAGCTGAGGATCAGCACGCCGGCGAGCATGCCCATCCAGCCGATGCCCGACCAGGCGCGGCTGCTGCCGGTTTCCTTGGCGATCGACTCGAAGGTGTTCACCGGGCTGTGCCGGCCGTGGCGGCCGATCAGGATCTCGGCGATCAGCACCGGCAGGCCGCAGAGCAGGATGCAGGCGAGATAGACCAGGACGAAGGCGCCGCCGCCGTTGTCCGAGGTCAGGTAGGGAAAGCGCCAGATATTGCCCAGCCCTACGGCCGAGCCCGCCGCGGCGAGGATGAATGTCAGTCGCGAGGACCACATGCCGTGGACGGAGGACTGCTGCATGGTGTCGGTGCTCCCTGTGTGTGCGAGGTGCGGCGTTCTGGCGTTGCCGGGGTCAGGCCCGCTGTTGGACCTGCGCCTCCGGCTGGATGCGGAGGATCTTGAATCCGGCGTAGGCGAAAACCACGGCCACCAGCGGATTGATTAGGTTGAACAGTGCGAAGGGCAGGTAGTCGAGGGTGGCTACGCCCAGCGTCGCCGCCATGTAAGCACCGCAGGTATTCCACGGCACCAGCGGCGAGGTCAGGGTGCCGGCATCCTCCAGCGCCCGCGACAGGTTCAGCGGATGCAGGCCGCGGCGCTCGTACTCGGGGCGGTAGATGCGCCCGGTGAGCACGATCGACATGTACTGGTCGGCCGCCAGGATATTGCTGCCGAGCGCGGTGCCCAGCGTCGCCGAGATGAGCGCGCCGGTGCTGCGCGCCAGTCCCAGCACGCCGCGGATCAGCCGTTCGAGCAGGCCGGTGCGTTCCATCACCGCGCCGAAGGCCATGGCGCAGAGAATCAGCCAGATCGTATTGAGCATGCTAGACATGCCGCCGCGGCTCAGCAGCTCGTCGACCGACTTAACCCCCGATTCCGACGTGTAGCCGTCGGCCAGCGTCAGCCAGGCCCCGGCCAGCATCGCCCAGCCGCGGTCCAGCGCCTCGTTGCCGGCGCGCGCCACCACCAAGTCGGGCTGGAAGATCACCGCGAATACGGCACCGGTCAGCGCGCCGATCAGGATGGTCGGGAAGGCTGGCACGCGGGCCACGGCAAGACCGAACACAAGCAGCAGCGGCAGCAGCAGGTGCCAGCCGAGCGTGAACTGCTGGGCCAGCGCCGTCGGCAATTCGCCGAATCCGGCCGCGCCGCTGCGGGTCTCGACGCCGGCGCCGAGGATGGCGAATCCGATCAGGGCCAGCACGATGCTCGGCACCGTGGTCCAGGTCATGTTGCGCACATGGGCGAACAGCTCGCTGCCGGCTGCGGCCGGGGCGAGGTTGGTGGTGTCCGACAGCGGCGACAGCTTGTCGCCGAAGTAGGCGCCCGAGATCACCGCGCCGGCGGTGATCGCCGGCGACAGCTCAAGACCATGCGCCACGCCGATCAGGGCGACGCCGAGCGTGCCGGCCACGGTCCACGAGCTGCCAATGGTCAGCGCGACCAGGGCGCAGACGAAGCAGGTCGCCGGGTAGAACCAGGACGGATCCATGATCTGGATGCCGTAATAGATCATCGTCGGCACCGTGCCGCTGAGGATCCAGGTGCCGATCAGCGCGCCCACGGCCAGCAGGATGAACACGGCGCTGGTCGCCAGGGTGACGCCGGAGACCATCGCCTCCTCGATGTCTTTCCAGCCCAGGCCGTTGCGCAGGCCGATGATGCCCGCAAGGCAGGCGCACAGGAGCAGGGCGATCTGGTTGGGGCCGGCGGACGCGCTGTCCGAAAACAGCCAGACGGAACCGCCCAGCATCAGGACCAATGCCAGCAGCGGGATCAGGGCCTGCAGCAGGCTCGGCGCGCGGGGTGTCGACGACTCGCTCATGGGGGCCCTGCGATGGGAAAGGGCGTGAGTCTATCCTGTGTGGCTCCTGAACGAGAGATCCCTTGCCCATGCCCCACGCTCCCTTCGACCTGCAGGCCGCCCTCGAGGACTTCGCCCGGCGCTGGCCGACGCGGCGCCCCGAGGTCGACCTGTTCCTCGAGTTCCTGCAAGGGGAGGGGGCGGTGTTCGAACGCAGTCATCTCGTCGGCCATTTCACCGGCTCGGCCTGGATCGTCGACCCGTCAGGACAGCGCAGCCTGCTCACCCTGCATGCCAAACTCGGCCGCTGGCTGCAGCTCGGCGGCCACGCCGACGGCGATCCCGACCTGCGCGCCGTCGCCCTGCGTGAGGCAGAAGAGGAATCGGGCCTGACCGGCCTCAGCGTCGAACCGGCCATTTTCGACATCGACCGCCACGCCATCCCCGCCCGCGGCGCCGAGCCCGAGCACTGGCACTACGACGTGCGCTTCGTCGTCCGCGCCGGCGCCAGCACCGACTTCGTGGTCAGCGAAGAATCCAGCGCCCTGGCCTGGCGCGAGGTGGCCGAGCTTGTCGACGAGGACAGTCTCGACCCCTCCCTGAGGCGCATGGCCCGACAATGGCTGACCCGCGATAGGGCCGACGCCGCTGACTGAGGTGGCCAGCGCAGCAAGCTGCGCCCTGCGGGATCGCCGGGACGCCCGTAGGTGCCGAGCCTGCTCGACACGCAGCTGCCACCGAACCGCCGTCCAGATCGCTGAATCGCAGCGCACCTCCTGTAGGAGGGGGCTTGCCCCCGACCGTAGCGATTGGACCTTCCGCAGCGTTTCGACCTTCCGTCACCTACGGTGTGCTCCCGCCCCACGGTCGGGCCCAAGGGCCCTCTCACAATGGCGACGAAGCGCTTCTCCTGTAGTAGGGGGCTTGCCCGCGACCGCGCCGCTGCGGTCTCATGCCGCACCGCGGCAACACGACGCCCCGCGGTCGCGCCCATGTGCGCTCCTTCTATGTGCCGTCCACTGTCAACCTCTGGTTGCTTGCTTCTTTGCTTTCCTGATGTCTGGCGTGGCGGTTGCTGTTCGGGCGTTCGACCGTGTGCGT
>NZ_JALNMH010000018.1 GCF_023156535.1 Pseudomarimonas salicorniae
CGTGGCGGTCATGAGAAAGCTGCTCACCGCTGCCTGGACCCTCGTCAAAAGCCCAGAAAAGTACGACGGGAGCAGGCTGTTCCCGAGCCAAGAAATCGCTTGACAGGGAACAGAGTGTCTACAACAGCAGCGGGGCTACGGGTCCGCGGCGGATGCGACGAGCGCTTCCCGTACAGCGCAGCTTGCTGCGCTGAGCCCCCCGCCCAGCCGCGGTCCCCGGTGCTTCAGCCGAGCAGGCCAGACTCCACCTTTGCGTCTCGCGGCATTTTTCGCCGTGCATGGCGACGGGGGTTCGCCGCCGCGCGGTCACCTACTCGAAGCACCCGGCCGGTCGCCCTGCATGGCGACCGGCGTTCGCCCGCGCGCCACTTACCGAGGCAAACCTGAAGCGCTGACCAGTAGGAAACCTTCCTGTTTCACCGCTTCGTAGGGCCCGGCCCGTCGCCCTGCATGGCGACGGGCGTTCGTCCGCGCGCCACTTACCGAGGCAAACCTGAAGCGCTGACCAGTAGGAAATCTTCCTGTTTCACCGCTTCGTAGGGCCCGGCCCGTCGCCCTGCATGGCGACGGGCGTTCGCCGCCGCGCGGACCTGCGGTCCGCAAGCGCGGCGGCTCACCCCATCGGAAATCCACCGGGGCCCTGGCGGCCGAGCATGCCCTTCATGCCGCGCATCATCCCCTTGATGCCGCCGCCGCTGAGCTTGGACATCATCTTTTCCATCTGCTGGAACTGCTTGAGCAGGCGGTTGACGTCGGCCGGCGTGGTGCCGGAGCCGCGGGCGATGCGGGCGCGGCGGGAGCCGTTGAGGGTGGCGGGGAAGCGGCGTTCCTTCTTGGTCATCGAACCGATGATGGCGATCGAGCGGACGATCTCCCTGTCGTTGACCTTGTCCTTCAGGTGCTGCGGAATCTGGCCGATGCCGGGCAGCTTGTCGAGCAGGGAGTTCAGTCCGCCCATGTTCTGCATCTGCTCGAGCTGGTCGCGCATGTCGTTGAGGTCGAACTTCTTGCCCTTGACCACCTTCTCGGCGAGCTTGGCGGCCTTCTCCTGATCGACCTTGCGCTCCACTTCCTCGACCAGGGACAGCACGTCGCCCATGTCGAGGATGCGGCTGGCGATGCGGTCCGGGTGGAAGACGTCGAGGCCATCCATCTTCTCCGCGGTGCCGATGAACTTGATCGGCCGCCCGGTCACGTAGCGCACCGACAGCGCGGCGCCGCCGCGGGCGTCGCCATCGGTCTTGGTCAGCACGACGCCGGTCAGCGGCAGCGCATCAGCAAAGGCCCGCGCCGTGGTCGCGGCATCCTGGCCGGTCATCGAGTCGACCACGAACAGCGTCTCGACCGGATTGATCGCCGCGTGCAGGGCCCGGATCTCGTCCATCATCGCCTGATCGATGGTCGTGCGTCCGGCGGTATCGACCAGCAGCACATCGACGAACTGCTTGCGGGCGGACTCGATGGCGCCCCGGGCGATGTCTACCGGCGACTGGTCGGGCTGGCTCGGGTGGAACAGGACCTCGACCTGGCCGGCCAGGGTCTCCAGCTGGGCGATCGCCGCGGGACGGTAGACGTCGCAGCTGACCACCATGACTTTCTTCTTGCGCCGCTCGCGCAGCAGCTTGGCCAGCTTGCCGACCGTGGTGGTCTTGCCGGCGCCCTGCAGGCCGGCCATCAGGATCACCGCCGGGGCCGGCACGTTGAGATTCAGCTCGCTGGCCGCCGAGCCCATCAGCGCGGTCAGCTCGTCGCGGACGACCTTCACCAGGGCCTGGCCCGGGGTCAGGCTCTTCAGCACCTCCTGGCCGACGGCGCGGACCTTGATCCGCTCGACCAGGGCCTTGACCACCGGCAGGGCGACGTCGGCCTCGAGCAGGGCCACGCGCACCTCGCGCAGGGCCTCGCGGATATTCTCTTCGGTCAGGCGACCGCGACCGCGTAGGCGCTGGACGGTGGTGGACAAACGTTGGCTCAGTGACTCGAACATGGCTGCAGGGCCTTGAAAAGAAGCGCGAAATTATAGCGCAGGATGCCCACCCGACCGGTGCACGGTGGCATACGCGTATGCGACACTCCGCGCCAATGACGCTCCTGCTGCCCGCCATTGCCGCGATCGCCCTGTATGGCCTGGCCTCGTGGCGCCTGGGGCGTGCCGCTCCCGAGCACTCGGCGGCGCTGCCGCTCGGCCTCGGCCTGCTGGCCGTGCTGCTGCACGCAGCGGTGCACGCGCTGGACGCCTACCGCTCACAGTCGCTGCCCCTGCATTTCTTCTCCGCCCTGTCCTGGGTAGCCCTCGGCATGGCTGCGCTGTCCACCGGAGTCGCCTGGAACCGCCGCTTTGAGGCACTGGGCAGCCTGGTCTATCCGCTCGCCGCGCTGGCCCTGCTGGCCTTCATCCTGCTGCCCAGTGCGCGCGCGCCGGACGTGCTCGACTGGCCGCTTCGGCTGCACGCCCTGCTCGCCCTGCTCGCCTATGCCACGCTGGCGGTCACCGCCGCACTGGCCGTGCTGCTGGCCGGCCAGGAGCACCTGCTGCGCCGACGCCGGCTCGACCATCCCCTGCTGCAGCTGCTGCCGCCGCTGACCGAGCTCGAGGCCCTGATGTTCCGCACCCTGGCCGCCGGCTTCCTGTTGCTGACGCTGGCGCTGACCATCGGCGCGGTCTTCGTCGAGGACCTGTTCGCCCAGCACCTGGTGCACAAGACCGTGCTCAGCGTACTGTCCTGGACGGTGTTCGGCGCCCTGCTCTTCGGACGCATGCGCTGGGGCTGGCGCGGCCGCCGCGCGGTGCGCCTGACGCTGGCCGCCATGGCCCTGCTGCTGCTCGCCTTCTTCGGCAGCAAGTTTGTTCTTGAGCTGGTTCTGGGGCGCGGCGCTTGAACGGCAACGGCAACGAGCGTCGACGCTTCCGGCGCTTCCCCATCGCCGGAAGCGTGCGGCTCTACTCGGGTACCCAGATGTGGCAGACCGAGCTGATCGACCTGTCCCTGCGCGGCGTGCTGGTCAGCATCCCCGAGGGCTGGGCCGGTCAGCCCGGCACCCGCTTCCGCCTCGACGTGCGCATGGAAGGCGGCCTGGTCATCGGCATGGGCGTCGAGCTGGTGCGCATCCGCGAGCACGACCTCGCCTTCTCCTGCCAGAAGATCGACCTCGACAGCTTCACCCGGCTCAAGCGGCTGGTGGAACTCAATGTGGGAAACGCCGAGGTACTGAACCGCGAGCTGACCGTCCTGCTCAGCCGCTGAGGCGTGCAGCCTTGCGCCGGTTCAAGCCGGCGCTCGCCCCCGGCGCTCGCGCCAGCCCGGCTGGAGCACGCGACCGCGTCCTGCCTCCTTGGCCTCGTAGAGCAGCGAATCCACGCGACGCAGCAGGTCGACTGCGTGTCGATCCTCGTCGCCGACGCTGCACACGCCGGCGCTGAAGTCGCAGGGAATCTGCTCGCTGCCGAGCTTCATCGGCGACTCGCCCAGCCTGCGACGGAGCCGGTCAAGCCTTGCCACCGCCTCATCCAGGCCCGTGTTCTCGAACAGTACGGCGAACTCCTCACCGCCGAATCGCGCCGCCCGGGCGCCTTCACCCAGCTGCCTCTCGAGCTCGCCGGCGACATGCCGCAGCAGCTCGTCGCCGACCAGGTGTCCGTAGCGGTCGTTGATCCGCTTGAAATGGTCGAGGTCGAGCATGGCGACCTGCCAACTGCCGCCCGGCCGGCCGGCATCGCGGGCGCTCAGCACCTCGCCCAGCCAGATCAGGAACTGGCGCCGGTTGGCCATGCCGGTGAGGTCATCGCAGTTGGCGAGGCGATGCAGTTCGGACTCCAGACGCTTGCGTTCGGAGATGTTCACCACCACCCAGGTCACGGCGCGCAGGCCGTTGCCATCGTCCTGCAGCGGAGCGATCCGGCCGATGAACCACTGCGGCCCCTCGGGACCATCCATCGGGTTTCCGTCGCAGTCGAGCGCAGACAGCGGATACTCGCTGCTACGGGGCTCGCCACTGTCGAGCACACCACGGATGTCAGCGAGGAATCCGTCAGCCAGCGCCTTGGGCATCACCTCGTGCAGCGTCTTGCCGATCAGATAGTGCGGGCTGTCGTACTGGGCACGCTCGTTGGCGCCGAAGACGTCAAGGTAGCGGCCTTCATGGTCGAGCACGAAGACCGGATCGACCAGGGACTGAAGCACGCCCTCGAGAAAGGCGGCGCGTTGGCGCAGGGGCGAGAGGGAACGCTGGGCCATGTTCTCGGGTGCGGGAGGGGCAGGCGCCCCGATTGTAGCGGGCGGGCCGGCCGCTGCGGCGTGATGGCTCAGTCCGAGGCCGCCTCCAACGCCTCCTCGATGCGCCCCACCGCGATCACCTCGATCGACTTGGACAGCGAGCCCTTGGCGGCATTGCCGCGCGGAACGATGGCCCGCTCGAAGCCGTGGGTGGCAGCCTCCTTGAGGCGGTCCTCGCCGTTGGGGACCGGG
Organism: Pseudomarimonas salicorniae; assembly: GCF_023156535.1. Classification (GTDB taxonomy): domain Bacteria; phylum Pseudomonadota; class Gammaproteobacteria; order Xanthomonadales; family Xanthomonadaceae; genus Pseudomarimonas; species Pseudomarimonas salicorniae. The sequence goes on from NZ_JALNMH010000018.1 coordinate 4,467, forward strand.
CGGATCTCGCCGGACAGCCCGACCTCTCCAAAGCACACCGTCTTGCCGGAGAGCGCGCGGTCGCGAAGCGAGGAGACCACAGCGAGCAGCACCGGCAGGTCGGCCGCGGTCTCCTGCACGCGGATGCCGCCGACCACGTTGCAGAACACGTCCTGGTCGAACACGCCGACGCCGCCGTGGCGATGCAGCACGGCCAGCAGCATGGCGAGGCGATTGGACTCCAGGCCAAGGGTTACCCGGCGGGGGTTGGACAGCGGGCTCTGGTCGACCAGGGCCTGGACCTCGACCAGCAGGGGACGGGTGCCCTCGCGGGTCACCATGATCGCGCTGCCGGGGCCATGGCTGGAGCCCGACAGGAAGATCGCCGAGGGATTGGGCACCTCGCGCAGGCCCTTGTCCGACATCGCGAACACGCCCAGCTCATTGACCGCGCCGAAGCGGTTCTTGAACGCCCGCAGGACGCGGAAGCGACTGCCCGACTCGCCCTCGAAATAGAGCACCGCGTCCACCATGTGTTCCAGCACGCGCGGGCCGGCGATGCCGCCTTCCTTCGTCACGTGGCCGACCAGGAACACGCTGGTTCCGGTCTCCTTGGCAAAGCGCACCAGCCGCGCCGCGCTCTCGCGGACCTGGCTCACCGAGCCGGGCGCCGCCTGCAGCTGCTCGCTCCACAGGGTCTGGATGGAGTCGGCGATGATCACCCGCGGCCGCACCCGCGAGGCCTTGTCGAGAATGCGTTCGATGCAGGTCTCGGCCAGTGCCTGCAGACCGTCCAGTGGCAGCCCCAGGCGCGTCGCACGTCCGGCGACCTGGCCCAGGCTCTCCTCGCCGGTGACGTAGAGACCCGGGCAGGTCGGCGCCAGCATGGCCAGCGCCTGCAGCAACAGGGTCGACTTGCCGATCCCGGGGTCTCCTCCGACCAGGACCACCGAGCCCTGTACCAGCCCACCGCCGAGCACGCGGTCCAGCTCCGCGATACCGACGCCCATGCGCACTTCTTCGGCCTGTGAAACGCTGGCCAGCGGCGTGACTTCGGCGCTCGATGCGGCGCCTGCCCAACCCACGCTCCGCCCGCCAGCGCCGCCGCGCTCGGCCGGCGCCTCGGTCAGGCTGTTCCAGGCCCCGCACTCGCCGCACTGCCCCGCCCACTTCGTGGCGCTGGCCCCGCATTCGCTGCAGTAATAAGTCGTCTTCGTCTTGGCCATGGCCTGCGCATCCTGTCATCCGCCCGGGCCGGCCGGGGGCGCGAGAGTGTAGGCCCCCCGCCGCCCTGCGCCAAACCGCCTACCCCATCCGCCAAGGCAAGGCACCGCACGCAGCCCGGCGACGGGACTTCCTCTCGATCGTCCTGGACGAAGGAGCAACCCGCGTACAGGGCACACATCGGTCATTCGGTGATTGCCGCGCAGGGTGCGCCTCGGGCGCAGCGATACGGTTATTCGGACGGCACGCCCGATGTGGCCAAGCCGCCGCCCATGAGCGGCCGGTTTGCGCCCTGCGGATCACGCTTGAACGTGCCCCCCTTTACGGTCGCTGTTGGCCAACGGCTGCGGCGAGGGGTGGACACCCCTTTGCCGACGCCGTGGACATCGGTGGTGCTCTCGCTCTGCCCCCAGTTGGCGGATCCGCACGTCGGAGGGAACGATTCCGGCCGCGAGCGCGCGTTCGCAGAGGCGAACTCCGGGCGCGAAGCAGACATTCATAGGGTGCGGCTTGCCGCACCGGGCGTACCGTCCGAACGCCCGTATCGGTGCGCCAAGGCACACCCTATAGGCCTTCGCCGACCCCCAACGGTGCCCGACTGTGGGAGTGCCCTTGGGCGCCACCGCAGCGCTCCAGATTCACCACAGACTGCGGCCAGAGCGGGTCTCCGCGGTCGCGCCCGAGGGCACTCCCACAATTTGACTGCGGTAAGGGCTGCTTCGCGGCACAAACCGGACCTGGCAGCACCGTTGCTGTAGGAGCCAGCTTGCTGGCGATCGTCCCATCCGGGGCGCCTATCGCCAGCAAGCTGGCTCCTACAGCGGGACCGGGGCGAATGCGAACTTTGCCCCCAAACTACACACCACCGAACGCACGTTCTGGGTCGACCCCTGCCTGTCGCCCCATCATTGGACTGCGAGCGGTCGGTGTCCGCGACCCCCATCCCTGGCGACCGCGTCTTCGCGCTGGGTGCCTGCCGCAGCCGGACTGCGCAGCGCCCGATCCAGCGGCTCCTCCGGCCGAGGCAGGGCTACTCGAAACTGCCGCTGTAGGACTCGGAGGCGTAGTTGTCGAAGCGGGTGAACTGGCCATTGAAGACCAGCTTGATGGTCCCGGTAGGGCCGTTACGCTGCTTGCCGATAATGATCTCGGCCAGGCCCTTGTCGGGCGAGTCCTGGTTGTAGTACTCGTCGCGGTAGATGAAGACGATGACGTCGGCGTCCTGCTCGATACCGCCCGACTCGCGGAGATCCGACATCACCGGACGCTTGTCGGTGCGCTGCTCCAGCGAGCGGTTGAGCTGGGACAGGGCGATGACCGGGCAGCTCAGCTCCTTGGCCAGCGCCTTCAGCGAGCGCGAGATCTCGGCGATCTCGGTGGCGCGGTTCTCCTTGTTGCCGGGGACCTGCATCAGCTGCAGGTAGTCGATCACGATCAGCGACAAGCCGCCGTGCTCACGGGCCAGACGGCGCGCGCGCGAGCGCAGCTCGGTGGGCGACAGGGCCGGGGTGTCATCGATGAATATCTTCGCCTCGGCCAAGAGGGTGATGGCGTGGCTGACCCGCGACCAGTCCTCGTCCTCCAGCTGGCCGGTGCGCAGCGACTGCGCGTTGACCCGGCCGAGCGAGGAGATCAGGCGGAAGGCCAGCTGCGAGGCGGACATTTCCATCGAGAAGACGGCCACCGCGCGCTTGGTCTTGAGCGCGGCGAATTCGGCCATGTTCAACGCCAGCGCGGTCTTGCCCATCGAGGGGCGCGCGGCAAGGATGATCAGGTCGGAGGGCTGCAGCCCGGTGGTGCGGGCGTCGAAGTCGTTGAAGCCGGTCGGCACGCCGGTGACCTGTCCCTGGTTCTCGTAGCGCTCCTGGAGGATGCGGAAGGCGTCCTTCACCGCACTCTTCATCGCCACGAACTGCTTCTTGCCGCGGGCGCCGGCTTCGGCGATCTCGAACACCGACTTCTCGGCCGACTCCAGCAGCTCGCGCGAGGCACGGCCTTCGGGCTGGAAGCCGTCGTTGGCGATCTGCGTGCCGACGTCGATCAGCTGGCGAAGCACCGACTTCTCGCGGACGATCTCGGCGTAGGCGACGATGTTTGCCGCGCTCGGCGTGGTGCTGGCCAGCTCGATGATGTAGCCGGCCCCGCCGACCTGCTCGGACAGTCCGTGGCGGTCGAAGTACTCGCCGAGGGTCACCGCATCGCAGGGCTGCTGGTCACCGGCGAGGGTGCCGATGGCGCGGAAGATCAGCTGGTGGTCGCGACGGTAGAAGTCCTCCTCGACCAGCTTGTCGGCGATCTGGTCCCAGGCCCGCTCGTTGAGCATCAGCCCGCCCAGCACAGCCTGCTCCGCCTCCACCGAGTTCGGCGGCACGCGCAGCGCATCGATGCGGGCGTCGCGCTCGGGACGGGGCTTGGAGGGAAAGACGGCTGCCATGTGCGGTGGAACTCCTTGGGGGGGAGGCAACGACGAAGTCGATCATCCTAGCGCCGCGAGGCCCCCATGCGTTGCGCACAAGTCTGTGGATAGGTGGTGGAAAGTCGCGCCGGGCTCGGGGGATCGCCGGACGCTCGCGCCGTGACACGCGGCCCCTCGCTGTTCGGGATGGAGGCAAGTCCTACGCCCTTGCCGTCTCAGCGGCTGAGACGCCGCCGGCATCCGGCCGGTACCGTCCCCTGGAACGACGAAGGCGCCCGAAGGCGCCCTCGTGGATCACGCCGGAGAGGCGAGATCAGGACTCCGGGACGACCTCGACCTTGACGGTCAGCTCGACGTCGGCGTGCAGGTGGATCAGCACCTCGAACTCGCCGGTCTTGCGGATCGGGCCCTCGCCCATGACGACTTCGCTCTTGTTCAGCTCGAAGCCGGCGGCGGTGAAGGCCTCGGCGATGTCGCGCGGGCCGACCGAGCCGAACAGCTTGCCTTCGGTCGAAGCGTTGGCGGCGATGGTCACCATCTGGCCTTCCAGGCGCGCCTTGCGGCCTTCGGCCCCGTCCAGCTGGGCCTTGGCCTTGGCCTCGTACTCGGCGCGGCGCTGCTCGAAAGCCTCGACGTTGGCGGCGGTGGCCGGCACGGCCTTGCCCTGCGGGACCAGGAAGTTACGGCCGTAGCCGGGCTTGACCTTGACCTTGTCGCCGAGGCCACCGAGGTTGGTCACCTTCTGCAGAAGGATCAGTTCCATTTCATGTACTCCGGTTCGTTAGCGACGCTGTGCGCCGCAACGGGTGCTGTCCGAACGGACGGGATGTTTGGGGATGAGGGCTCAGGGCTCAGGGCTCAGGGCTCAGGGCTCAGGGCTCAGAATGCAGCTTGGGGCATGACAGCAAGGCCTTGCGTTCGCCTCGCCCTGCTTTCCTGAGCCCTAGCCTCTAGTCCCTAGGCCCTACTCAGTGATTGTCGCAGTACGGCAGCAGGGCCAGGTAGCGGGCGCGCTTGATGGCGGTCGCGAGCTGGCGCTGGTACTTCGACTTGGTGCCGGTGATGCGGCTCGGGACGATCTTGCCGGTCTCGGTCACGTACTGGCGGAGGGTGTTGAGATCCTTGTAGTCGATCTCGGTCACGCCCTCGGCGGTGAACTTGCAGAACTTGCGGCGGCGGAAGAACTTGGACATGTCGGTTTCCTAGAGTGAGCGGTCGGACAGGACTCAGGCAGCTTCGTCGTTGCTGCTGTTGCTGCTGCTGTCGTTGCTGTCGCTGGAGTCGCTGCTGCTGTCGTCGTCACGACGGCGACGCTCCGGCTTCTCGTCCTTGGCCTTCATGATGTGGCTCATCTCGGTGACCGCCTCGTCGCAGCTGATCACCATGTGGCGCAGCACCGCGTCGTTGAAGCGGAAGCCGGAGACCAGCTCGTTCAGCACGGCCTGGGGGCACTCGATGTTGAACATCACGTAATGGGCCTTGACCAGGTTCTGGATCGGATAGGCCAGCTGGCGGCGGCCCCAGTCTTCCAGACGGTGGATCACGCCCTCGCCGCCCTCGATCAGCGACTTGTAGCGCTCGATCATGGCGGGGACCTGCTCGCTCTGGTCCGGATGGACCATGAACACGACTTCGTAATGACGCATTGCTTCTCTCCTTGTGGATACCGGGCCGTTTCCGGAACCGGCAGCCTTCCGCGGGATGCGGTAAGGCAAGTGACCCGCAGGACGCGGGGCGCGAAATGGTACGCGCCCGCGGCCGCTGCCGCAAGCCGGGGCTCAGGCGACGGTCAGCTCCAGGTACATGGTCAGGGTCTCCTCCGGGCCGCGCATGTCGAGACCGCGCATCGCCGGATGCAGGGACTCGTTGAAGGCCGACTCATGCAGGACGAGTCCGGCGCTGTTGGCCAGGCAGCGCAGGGTGGCGCGGTCGTAGACGAAGGGGCCGACCCCGCGCAGGCCGAGGTTCAGGACCTCGGCGGCGGTGTCGCAGAGCAGGGGCAGGCCGACGTGACGGTGCCAGATCTCGCGCAGCCAGTCGGGGCGTTCGAGGTAGGCGCGGGTGAAGCGCGCAAGGTCCGGGGTCAGGATGCGCACCACCCCGCCCGGCTGCAGGATGCGCCGGCACTCGCGAAAGAAGCCGAGGCAGGCCTCGGGGGCGATCTGAGAGATCACCTCCTCGCAGAACAGGCATTCGACGCTGGCATCGGGCAGGTCCAGGGGCCGGCCGATATCGGCGACGATATCGGGATGGAGGGCGGCATCGATGTCGACGCTGAGGAAGCCCTCGATACGCCGCTCGCCGGCACCGATGCTGAGCTTCATTCCCCCCCCTGCTGGCGGGCGATCCAGCGCTCCATATGCTGCTCGAGCACGGCCAGCGGCACCGAACCGGTGGCCAGCACGGCGTCATTGAAGTCGCGCAGGTCGAACTTCTCGCCCAGCGCCTTCTCGGCGCGGGCGCGCAGCTCGGAGATGCGCAGCTGGCCGATCTTGTAGGCCAGGGCCTGGCCCGGCCAGGCGATGTAACGATCGATCTCGTTGATCACGTCCTGGCGGGTCTTGGGCGCGTTGGCGAGGAAATAGTCGATCGCCTGCTGCCGGCTCCAGCCCTTGGCATGCATGCCGGTGTCGACCACCAGGCGCACCGCGCGCCACATGTCATAGGCCAGCTGGCCCATGCGGTCGTAGGGGTCGCCGTAGAGGCCCATCTCGTAGCCGAGGCGCTCGGCGTAGAGCGCCCAGCCCTCGCCGTAGGCAACGATGTAGGCGACCTTGCGGAACATCGGCTGCTCGGGCAGCTCAAGGCCCAGGGCGAACTGGAAGTGATGGCCGGGCACCGCCTCGTGCAGGGACAGGGCCATCATCTCCCACTTCGGCCGCACCTCGGGCTTATACAGGTTCACGTAGTAGAAGCCGGCCCGCGAGCCGTCGGTGGCGCCCGGCTGGTAGTAGGCGGTGGTGGTGTCCGGGGCGATGTTGTCGGGGATCGGACGCACGCCGTAGGGCATGCGCGGCAGCTTCCGGAACACCTTGACCAGCTCCGGATCGATCCGCTTGGAGATCGCCCGATAGCCTTCCAGCAGGGCCTCGGGGCTTTCGTAGTAGAACTTGGGATCGCTGCGCAGGTGCTCGAAGAAGGCGCCGAGGTCGCCCTCGAACTTCACCTCCTGTTTCACCTGCTCCATCTCGGCGCGGATCCGCGCGACCTCCTTCAGGCCGATGGCATGGATCGCATCGGGGCTCAGCTCGGTGGTGGTGAAGAAACCGGCCACCCAGGCGTAGTAGTCCTCGCCCTGGGGCTGGTCGGTGGCGGCGATGCTCTCGCTGCAGGCCGGCAGGTACTGCTCGTCGAAGAAGCTGCTCAGCCTGCGGTAGGCAGGCAGCACCGATTCGGCGATGGCCTGGCGGCCGGCGGCGCGCAGGCGCTGGCGATCGGCCTCGGGAATCGACTCGGGCATCCCGGCGAAAACCTTCCAGAAGGACGAGTCCTCGACCTTGTGGACCGCCTGCGCCTTGAGTTGGCCGGAGACGCGCTGCATCACCACCCGCGGCGGGGTGACCTTTTCCCGGATGCCCTCGGCCATCAGCGCCTGGGTCTGCGCGGCATAGGTATCGAAGGCGCGCAGCCGGGCGATCCAGTTCTCGTAGTCCTGCACGGTGCGTGGCGGGATCTGCTCCAGGATGTTGACGAAGGTCTGGATGCCGCCGCGCTGGTTGATCGGCGCGAGGTGGCGACGGAAGCGCTGGCCGGCGATCTGCTGGCGCAGCTGCCAGCCGAACACCTCGTGGTTCAGGCGATCGGCATCGGACAGCTCGGAGGCGTCGATGGCCTCCAGCCTGGCCAGCGCGGCGCGGTCGACCGCCTGACTGGCGGCGATGGCGTCGGGACTGAGGTCCGGCAGCTGATCGGCGAAGCGCTTGTCCCCGTAGTAGGAGGCTGACAGCGGGTCCTCGCGCAGGCCACGCTCCCATTCATCGGCAAACAGCCGTTTGAGGACCTCGGTGGGCGTCTCCGCCTGCACCAGGACAGGGGCGATCAGGCACAACAAAACCAGCAGTCGCGACATGACAGGCTCCGGGCGGGGGGAGCCAGGAGTCTACCCCGAGCCCGCCCGGGCACGGCCGGCACAGGTCGCGGACACCCTGCCTTCTGGCGCTGGGCAGCTTTCCGGCCCACGGGTAAGGTAGGCGCGCACTCCCCGATCGACCTCGCGTGAACCGGCCAGCCTCTCCTTCCCTGCTCAGCGATGCCTGGACCGAGCTGCGTCGGCGCAAGGTAGTCCGGGCGGCGGGCGCCTATGCGGTCACCGCCTTCGTCGTCCTGCAGCTGGCCGAGATCACCTTCGAGCCGCTCGGCCTGCCACCGCGCGCACTGACCTGGACCATCCTCGCCGCCATCCTCGGCTTTCCGCTGGTCCTGGTGGTGTCCTGGTACTTCGACCTGGGGCCCCGCGGGATGACCCGCGACCGCAACCGCGCCCAGCGCGCCGGCGCGGTGTTCGCCATGCTGCTGGTGCTGTTGACCACCGCCGGGCTCGGCCTGTGGCTGGTCGGCATCTACGAGCGCGAGGACGCCGGCGCCGCCGCATCCACCGCCGCCCACGACGCCCCGGACAACTCGGTCGCCGTGCTGCCCTTCGACGACATGAGCGCCGAGCGCGACCAGAGCTATCTGGCCGAGGGCATCGCCGAGGAGCTGCTCGACCGCCTCGCCCAGAACCGCGCCCTGCGCGTGGCCGCGCGCACCAGCTCGTTCGCCCTGCGCGCGCAGGGCCTCGACGCGCGACAGATGGGCGAGACCCTCGGCGTGCGCTGGCTGCTGGAGGGCTCGGTGCGCAAGGCCGGCAGCCGCCTGCGGATCACCGCCCAGCTGATCGATACGCGCAGCGGATTCCACCAGTGGTCGCAGACCTACGAGCGCGATGATGGCGATCTGTTCGCCCTGCAGGACGAGGTCAGCGAGGCGATCGCCGCCACGCTCAACGGGCTGATCGGTGGAGAAGCCTTGGCGGCAGTGGAGGATTCGCGCGCCCTGTCGAGCGATCCCGCGGCGCTGCAGGCCTTTCTCGCCGGTCGGCAGCAGTGGCGGCTGCGCACCGCGGCAGGTCTTGCCGCGGCGATCGAGCTGTTCCGCGAGGCGGTGGAACGCGATGCGGAGTTCGCCCGGGCCTGGTCGGGCCTGGCCGATGCCTATCTGCTGCAGGCCAACTACGGATTCCGCCCGGTGCAGGAGGCCCTGGCCCTGGCCGAGCCGGCAGCGGTGCGCGCGGTCAGCCTGGCCCCGGACCTGGGCGAGGCCTGGGCCAGCCTCGGCCTGCTGCGCAGCATCGCTGGCCAGCTCGAGGCCGCCGAGCGCAGCCTGCGCGAGGCCATGCGCCTCGACCCGCGCTACGAGATGGCACCGATGTGGCTGGCCGACGTGCTCGGCAGGGGCGGCCGCTTCGACGCCCAGCTCGACGTGCTGCGCCAGGCCCAGGCGCTGAATCCGCTGGAGCCGATCATCGGCGGCAACCTGGCCCAGTCGCTGGCCCTGCACGGACGCTTCGAAGAGGCCGAGGCCGTGCTGCAGCGGCTGCTGGCAGTGACCCCCGAGAGCACGCCCCTGCTGCGCACCGCCGCAGATATCGCCCTGCAGCGCGGCCAGCTGGCCCGCGCCTGGGAGCTGGCCGAGCGCGCCGAAGCCAGCGATCCGGGCGCGCCGGCCACGCTCGAGACCCGGATCCATGTGCTGCTCCTGCTGGGCGCCGCGGATCGGGCCGAACAGCTGCTGGCGGCCCTGCCCCAGGGCAGCCTGCGGCGGCTGGCCGCCCGCCAGTGGACCGCCCTCTATGCCGATCCGCCCCGATGGCTCCCCGAAGTACGCGAAGGCCTGGCCGGGCTCGAGGCCGAACGCGGCGAGGAAGCCCGCTTCCTGCGCCTGCTGTCGGCCTGGGCGGCGCTGGTCAGCGGCGAGCGCGAGGCGGCGCGGCGACAACTGCAGGGCCTGGCCGACCAGCCGGGCGGCGCCGATCCACAGCACTTCGAAATCACGTCCCTGCTGGCCGCCCTCGGCGGCGACGGCGCCAGTGACAGCGCACGCTGGTGCGAGGAAGCTGCGCGCTGGCAGCAGCTCGGCAGCGGCTCGACCAAGGGCCAGGTCGCGGCTGCGGCCGCGCTCTCGCTGTGCGGTGAGTCCGACCCGGCCATGCTGGCTTTGGAGCGCGCGGTAGCGGCGGGCTTCAGCGATGCCCGCCAGGCCGCCGCCGACCCGCGCTTCGCTGCCCTGCGAAAAACACCCCGTTTCGCCGAGCTGCTGGCGCAGATGCGCGAGCGCGTCGCGGCCGAGCGCGAGCAGGCGGGACTGTAGTCCGAACCATCGGGTGCCCCACTCCATAGGGTGCGGCTGGCCGCACCGAACGTACCGTGTTAACGGCGTTGCCGTGGCAGTCCGTCGCGGCGGGGTGTCGGACGAGTCTCTCGATCAAGAGCGAAGGCGGCCCGCGAAGGACGCGAAGATCGCGAAGGGGCCGGAGGGTGTTCGGATTGGGCGCGCGCACCGCGCACCGCGGCGTCGCAGGACTGCCATGCACCCCGGCAACGGCCAGTCTCCGCGGTCGCGCCCGAGGGCACTCCCACAGGCGCGCTGCAACGGCGCCGACAACGCATAGGGTGCGGCTGGCCGCACCGCACGCAGCGTTCGAACGGCGTTGCCGTCGCGGCACGGCGGCGGGAATCACGATCACGAGCAGGAACGATCCGCGAAGGACACAAGACGCGAAGGCAGGCCGAGGCTTCCGGGCTGCCGCGTTACGTGCAGCGGACCGCGGCGTCGCGGAACGGCGATGGGCCGCGGCAGCGGCGGGTCTCCGCGGTCGTGCCCGAGGGCACTCCCACGGGCGCGCTGCAACGGCGCGGGTCAACGCGCATTGGGTGCGGCTGGCCGCACCGGGCATACGGTCCGAAGGCCCGTACCGATGCGCCCAACGCACACCCTATAGGGCTTCGCCGACGCGCAACGAGGCCCCGTAGAGGCTCTGCTCGCCTGGGCGTCGCGATATGGCGACCCCATCGGGTCGCAGGCGAGCTGAGCCTCTACGTGCGGTGTTGGCGGGGCGGAAAGGCGAACGTCCGCTTCGCGCCCGAATCCACCCTGATCAAAGAAACCGGACGTAGTCCTCCAGCGGCAGGCGGCTGATGGCCGGGACGCGGCAGCCCTCGGCGGGATGGCCAACCACCAGCAGCAGGTAGGGCATCTCGTTCTTGGGCCGGCCGAGGATCTCGTTGAGGAAGCCCATCGGGCTCGGCGTATGGGTCAGGGTGGCGAGCCCGGCCAGATGGAGGGCGGCGATCAGCATGCCGCAGGCAATGCCGACCGACTCGTGCGGGTAATAGCGCTTGTGCTTGTTGCCCTCGGCGTCGAGGCCGAAGCGCTCGTAGAACACCCCGATCAGCCAGGGCGCGGTTTCGAGGAAGGGCTTGTGCGCATCGGTTCCGAGCGGGGCCAGGGCGTCCAGCCACTCCTGTGGCGCGCGCTGGCTGTAGAACTGGCGCTCTTCTTCCTCGGCCGCCTCGCGGATGCGTCGCTTGATCTCCGGATCCTGCACCGCCACGAAGCGCCAGGGCTGCTGGTTCGCACCACTGGGCGCCGTCCCCGCGGCACGCAGCGCGGCCTCGATCAGCGCGCGCGGCACCGGCGTCGCCGCGAAGTCGCGCACCGTGCGCCGGGTGCCGAGTCGCTCGGCCAGCAGGCGGGTGCGCGCCACCCGCTCGGCCTCATCCATCGCTTCGCGCGGAGGGAGGGGAACGGTGGTGGCGTCGTAGCTCTGGGTCATCGGCATGAGCGTGATCATTGGAGACGCCGCATCTTCGCACAGGCTCCCGACGGCCCTCGGGGGAGGGTCGCCAGAGGGCGCCAAGCAGACCTTCCGCAAAACCCGAATGTAGGAGCCAGCTTGCTGGCGATCGTCCCATCCGTGGCGCCTATCGCCAGCAAGCTGGCTCCTACAGCGGGACCGAGGCGAATGCGCACCTCGCGCCCAAACCTGCCCGAGGCGATCCGTCACGCAGCTTCCTCGACCGCCCGGGAGCGGGCGCGACCCGAGCGGTCACACCGTTGCACCAACGCCGTCAAGCCTGTTCCGCTCTGCGTATCCGTGCTCCACTTGATTGATGAACATGGCGATTCGACTCACCGACCTGCACAAGTCCTTCGGCCCCAAGCAGGCCGTCCGCGGTATCGATCTCGAGGTGCCTCGGGGAGCGCTGTACGGAATCATCGGTCCGAACGGGGCGGGCAAGAGCACCACCCTGCGGATGATTCTCTCCATCCTGTTCCCCGACGCCGGGGAGATCGAGGTGCTGGGCTGCCGCTCGGCGCTGGCGGCCAAGGACCGAATCGGCTACCTGCCGGAGGAGCGCGGCGTCTACCGCAAGATGAGCGTTGGCGACTTCCTGCGTCACATGGCACAGCTCAAGGGCGTGCCGCGGGGCGACTGCGCGCGGCGGATCGGCCACTGGCTGGAGCGGGTGGCGCTGGCCGACGTCGCCCGCAAGAAATGCGAGGAGCTGTCCAAGGGCATGCAGCAGAAGGTGCAGTTCATCGCCTCGGTGATCCACGAGCCCGAGCTGTTGATCCTCGACGAGCCATTCTCCGGCCTCGACCCGGTCGCCATGCGCCTGCTCCGCGACCTGATCCTCGAGCAGCACCGGCGCGGCACCACCGTGCTGTTCTCGACCCATGTCATGTTCCAGGCCGAACAGCTCTGCGAGCACATCGTGATGATCCACGACGGGCGAAAGGTGCTGGACGATTCCCTGGCCGGCATCCGTGATCGTCATGCGCCGCGCGCCTTCCTGATCGAGCCGTTGGCTGCGATCGACGACGCCGCTGCGCGCCTGCAGGCCCTGCCCGGCGTGCAGGCCGTTGCGGAGTCCGGACGCGGCTGGCGCGTCGACCTGTCCGAACAGGCTGATCCCGCGACAGTCCTGCCGCAAGCGGCAGCGACGCTGCCACCGGCACGACTGGAACTGATCCAGCCTACCCTCGAGGACATCTTCATCGGCATCGCCGGCCGCCCGGCCACCACGGAGGTCGAGGCATGAACAAGATCCTGCAGATCGCCCTTCGCGAGTTCCTGGCCACGGTGATGACCAAGGGCTTCCTGTTCGGCATCCTGATCACGCCGCTGCTGATCGGCGCGATGATCCTGCTGCTGCCCCTGCTGATCCAGGACCGCGCGCCCCGGGTCGAAGGCCGGGTGGTGGTCTTCGACGCCGGCGGCCAGGTCATCGAGGGCCTGCGTGCCCAGCTGGCCCCGGCGGCCTTCGCCGAGCGGCGCGTCGCCCTGCAGCGGCGTATCGATGCGGTGATGCCGGGCTCGGTGCGCGAGCTCTCCGGCCAGACGGGCAGTGGGGCGATGCGCGACGCGATGGACCAGGCCCTGGGCGAAGTGCCTCAGCTGCATATCGAACGGATCACCGATCGCGAGGCGCTGGATGCCGCCCGGGCCAGGCTGGCGGACGAGGACTCCGCGCTGGCCGTCGTAGTGGTCCACGAGAACGCGGTGCGGGCCGCGGCCGGCGGCGAGCTGGGGCACTACGACCTGTTCATCCGCGACCGTCTGGATGACCGCCTGCTCGACGAGCTGCGCGAGGCGGCGAAAAGCGCGATCGTCGAGGCGCGGCTGGCCGCGCGGGCTCTGGACGCCGCCGAGATCCGCGCGCTCACCCGGGTGCCCCGGGTCAGCGCGGTCAAGGTCGGTGCCGAGGGCGAGAAAAGCTCGAACGAGATCGCCTCCCGCCTGCTGCCGATGGCCTTCATGATACTGATCCTGATCTCTGTGATGACCGCGGGCCAACAGCTGATGACCTCGACCATCGAAGAGAAGTCATCGCGGGTGGTCGAACTGCTGCTGGCCGCGGTGTCGCCGACCCAGCTGATGGCCGGCAAGATCCTCGGCCAGCTGGCGGTGGGCAGCCTGACCCTGATCCTGTATGGCGGGCTCGGCCTGGTTGCCCTCGCGAGCTTTGCCGCGCTGGGCCTGATCGACGCCTGGATGCTGTTCTATCTGGTGGTGTTCTTCCTGATCGCCTGCGTCGTGCTGGCCGCGCTGATGGCGGCCATCGGCGCCGCGGTCAACGAGCTGCGCGAGGCCCAGGCCCTGCTGACCCCGGTGATCCTGGTCGTCATGCTGCCGATGATGCTGTGGATGCCGATCAGCCGCGATCCGAACTCGACCTTCGCCACCGTGCTGTCAATGCTGCCGCCGGTGAACCCGTTCGTGATGATCCTGCGCATGACCTCGAGCGTGCCCCCGCCTGCATGGCAGGTCTGGCTGTCGATCGCCATCGGCATCGGCTCGGTGTTCGCCGCCATCTGGTTCGCCGGCAAGGTCTTCCGCATCGGCCTGCTGATGCACGGCAAGCCGCCCAATCTGCGCACCCTGTGGCGCTGGGTACGGATGGCCTGAGAGCGGCCGGTTGGGGCGCATTTTTGCCGTTCGCCCTGGCCGGCGAATGGGGCCTTTGTTCTGGACCCAGAGCCAGATCAAAGATCAACATCAAGGGCGTTTCGAACCGTCCTTCGGCCGGCCCGAGTCACTTCTCTTTGCGTGCCCAAAGAGAAGTAACCAAGAGAAAGGGCACCCCGGTCAGGCGCCTTCCGGGCTTCCTGCCCTCCAGGTACGCGGTCGGGTTCCGGGGTTTTTCGACAGCACGTCCTTGTCCTGGCGAAAAACACGCGCGCATCGTGCGCGCGTCCCTTTGGGCTGATCCTCCACCCGCCCGCCGCCAGACAGGGGCCCCGTTATCGGCCATCCTGGCCGCACAGCCGGGAGTCCGTGACGCCTTGAATCGTCAAGGCGCTAAGGCTCTACGCTGCGCCCCGCTTGTCTCCTCCCCTTGCGCCGCGCAGCGGCGGAGGGGGAGGTCGGGAGGGGGTTCGCTCTTGATCTTGGGTCCCGTCTGCAGCGCCGAGCAACGCAGCCGGCTTCGGGGGAAAGGCGCGCATGTTCGAGCGCAGGGATGCGCGAGTTCGCGCCGGCCCGAAGCCGGCGAGTAGCGCAGGGCACCGACGCTGCGGAGCAGTGGCGGCGCGGAAGTGGGGTCGGCTTCTCTTTGGTTACTTTCTCTTGCCGATCAAGAGAAAGTGACTCGGGCCGACCGAAGGTCGGTCTGAAAGCTCTTGATCCGGTTCTTGATCTGGCTTCGCCCGAAAGGCCCATTTCGCCGGCCAGAGCGAACGGCAAATATGCGCCCGAACCTGCCGCCGGCTCAGCCCGGGCCGACCCCGCTGGGGATGCGCAGGCGGTCGCCGACTTTGACCATGTCGCCGCGAATCTGGTTCGCGGTGCGCAGGCTGCTGAGCGGGACACCGTGGCGGGCGGCGATCTGGCTGAGGGTCTCGCCGCGACTGACCACGTGCTCGCGGGCGCGGACGTCGACGTTGGCGGCGATCCAGGTGCCCGGCGGCGGCTGCGAGTAGAAGTAGTCGCGCATGCCATCAATGATCGCCATCGAAAGCCGGCGACGGTAATCGGCGTCGTTGAGCTTGCGCTCGTCGCTGGGATTGCTGATGAAACCGGTCTCGACCAGGATCGAGGGCACGTCCGGCGAGCGCAGGACCACGAAGTTGGCCCGTTCGACCTGCTGCTTGTGCGTCTTGCCGACCCGCTTGAGCCCGCTGAGCACGCTGTTGGCGACGTCGCCCGAGGCCTTGAGCGTGGCGCTTTGCGCAAGGTCCAGAAGCACCGCGGCGAGGGTATTGTCCTTGTCGTCGAGCTTCACCCCACCGACCAGGTCAGCGGCGTTCTCGGTGCGCGCCAGCCAGCGCGCGGCCTCGCTCGAGGCGCCCCGCTGGGACAGCATGTAGACCGAGGCGCCGGAGGGCGTCGGCTTGTGGAAGGCGTCGGCGTGGACCGAGATGAACAGGTCGGCCTGAGCCTTGCGCGCCCTGCGGTAGCGCTCTTCCAGCGGGATGAAGTAGTCACCGTCGCGGACCAGGAAGGCCTTCATGCCGGGCTCGGCATCAACCAGCCGGGCCATCTCGCGGGCCATGGCCAGGGTCAGGTTCTTCTCGCGCGAGCCCTTGGGGCCGATGGCGCCGGGATCCTGGCCGCCGTGGCCGGCGTCGATGGCAACGATGACCGGGCGCTGCAGGTCTTCGACCGCGGTGGCGACGGTCTTCACCGCGACCGGCTCCGCGGGGGTCGCAGCGCGGCCCTCGAGATCGACCACCAGGCGGTGGCCGTGGCCGTCACCGGGCGGCAGGACGAAACTGGCCGGCTTCACCTCACCGCTGAGGTCGAGCACCACGCGCAGGTCGGTCTTGCCCAGAAGGCCGGTGCGCACGCCACGAACCACGCCGGTGCCCTCGCCGGCCGAGAAGCCGCTGCCCAGCCGGCTGCCCTTGATGTCGAGCACCAGGCGGTCGGGGCCGGCCAGGCCGAACAGCTTGTAATCAATGGGACCAGAGAGATCGAACACGGCGCGGGTGCGGCCGTCTTCCTCGGCCAGGCGCAGGCCCCGCAATTCGGCAGACGAGACCGGACCGGCCAGCAAGAGGCCAATCACAGGCAGTAGCCAGCGGCGGGTTCCCCGGTTCATGCCGCCGATTGAACCCCAGACGCCGGAGGAACGCAAGACTTTTCCCTTTTATTCCATAGAGCTGCGCGAGTTATCTCGACCAGCTATTCAGAAAGCAGTGCAACTCGCATCGGAGCGCAAGGCGCCCAGCCAGGCCTCTCCACGCAGGCTCAACGCCTGCAGCCGCGCGAGCCGCCCAGCGCCGGCGCGGGCAAGGTCGATGCGCAGGTCGACCGGCGGCAGACGGTCGCCGCCGCGTTCGGGCCATTCGACCAGCCACAGCGCCGTGTCGGTGTACTGCTCCTCGAGGCCGAGGTAGTCCAGCTCGGAGGGATCGGCCAGGCGGTAGAGGTCAAGGTGCAGGCAGTGGCCGACCGCCGTGGCGTAGGGCTCGACCAGGGTGTAGGTCGGGCTGCGCACCGCCCCCTCGACCCCGAGGCCGCGCAGCAGGGCACGGGCCAGGGTGCTCTTGCCGGCGCCAAGGTCGCCGTGCAGGGCCACGACCAGGGCCGGCCGCTGGCGCGGCAGAGAACGGGAAAGCGCCTCGCCGAGCGCGACGCTCGCCGATTCGTCGGCCAGGCACAGCTCCTGGTGAGCCCTCACGGATTGAGCACCCGGCGCAGGGCGGGAAACAGATCGCTGGCGATCAGGCCGCGTGGCTGGCCGTCGGCGGCACGGTCACCGGCCGTGGCGTGGGCCACCGCGCCGAGCGCGGCGGCCTGCCAGGGACCAAGTCCCTGCGCCAGCAGGGCCGCGACCACCCCGGTCAGCACGTCGCCCATGCCGCCGCTGGCCATGCCCGGATTGCCGGCGTCGACCACGCCGAGGCGGCCCTTGGGGTCGGCCACCAGGCTGCCATTGCCCTTCAGCACCACACAGGCACGGTAGCGCCGGGCCAGCTCGCGCGCCGCGGCCGGGCGGTCGGACTGGATCCCCGCGGTATCGGTGCCGAGCAGGCGCGCGGCCTCGCCGGGATGCGGGGTCAGCACCAGCCTGCCCGGCAGCTCCCGGCCCGCCTCAAGATGCCAGAGCCCGTCTGCATCCAGCACGCAGGGCAGATCCTGCCCGGCCGCGCGCCGCAAGGCCTGCTCCAGCTGCTGCCGGCCCCATTCGCCGCGGCCCAGGCCCGGCCCGACCGCCAGCACGCTGGCGCGGCCGGCTGCCTCGGGCCACGTAGCGCCGTCCGCCGGGGCCACCATCAGTTCCGGCCGGCCGCCCAGAAGTGGAACGGCATGTTCGGGACGGGTGAGCACCGAGACCAGCCCCGAACCGCAGCGCAGGGCCGCCTCGGCGCACAGGCGGACCGCCCCGCCCATTCCATGGTCGCCCCCGACGACCAGCACATGGCCGAAACGGCCCTTGTGGTCGTCATCGCGCCGCGGCGCCAGCCAGCCGAGGCAGTCGTCAAGGGCAAGCAGGCAGGCCTCAGGCGGCTCGCCGCCGGCGCCCGCGCTGGCGCCCAGATCATCAAAGTGACGATCGCCTGCATGCGCCCGTCCAGCGCCGGTGTACAGGCCGAGCTTGCGGCCGACAAAGCTGACCGTCAGCGCCGCGCGCAGCGCCGGGCCCGGAGCGTGGCCGCGATCGGCATCGATGCCCGAGGGCACGTCGAGCGCCAGCACCGGCGCCCCGGCGTCGTTGACCGCCTCGACCAGGGCCGCCGCCGCCCCCTCCAGCGGCCGCGACAGGCCGGTGCCGAACAGGGCGTCGACGATCAGGTCGACGCGGGGCAGCGCATCCCCGGGCCGCCAGGGCGCAACCTCGCCGAGCCGGCGCCATTCGGCGCAGACCGTTCGCGCCTCTTCGCTGGCGGGCTCGCGGCCCTCCAGGGCGAGCACGCTCACCTCAAGGCCGGCTTGACGGGCGAGGCTCGCCACCACGTAGCCGTCGCCGCCATTGTTGCCGGCGCCGCAGAGCACCAGAAGCCGTCGTGCCTGCGGCCAGCGTTGGCGCAGGGCGTCGAAGGCGACGCGGCCGGCACGGCGCATCAGCTCGAGGCCCGGCGTGCCGGCGGCGATGGCGGCGGCGTCCAGCCGGCGTACGGCAGCGCTGGAGTACAGTGGCGTCCCTGATTTCATGCCGCGATTCTACTGGCCGATGAGCCCGGAAACCGATGCCCCCGGCGCCGCCTTGGCCGATCCCGGCGCCCTGGTCGAGGCCCTGCGCGCAGCCGCCGCCGAACTCGGCTTCCAGGCCCTGGGGATCTCGGGTATCGAGCTGGCCGAGGACGAGCGGCGCCTGCTGGACTGGCTGCAGCGCGGCTACCACGGCGAGATGGACTACATGGCAAGGCACGGCACCCGGCGCGCCCGCCCGGCCGAACTGGTGCCCGGCACGCTGCGGGTGATCTCGGCGCGCATGGACTACTGGCCCGAAGCGGCACGCGAGCCATGGAGCGTGATCGATGATGGAACGCTGGGCTATGTTTCGCGCTATGCGCTGGGCCGCGACTACCACAAGGTGCTGCGGCAGCGCCTGCAGAAACTGTGTGACTGGCTAGCCGAGCGAGTCGGCGAGTTCGGCTACCGCGTGTTCACCGATTCGGCACCGGTGCTGGAAAAGCCGCTGGCGCGCAACGCCGGACTCGGCTGGATCGGCAAGCACAGCAACCTGATCGATCGCCGCAGCGGCTCCTATTTCTTCCTTGGCGAGATCTACACCGATCTCGCCCTGCCGGTCGACGCCGCGGCCAGCGACCACTGCGGAACCTGCACCCGCTGCCTGTCGGCCTGCCCGACCGGCGCCATCGTCGCGCCTTACCAGGTCGATGCGCGGCGCTGCATCAGCTACCTCACCATCGAGCACCCCGGCAGCATCCCGGAGCCCCTGCGCGCGCCGATGGGCAATCGGATCTATGGCTGCGACGACTGCCAGCTGGTCTGCCCGTGGAACAAGTTCACCCGACCGGCGGCGCTCGTCGACTTCGAGGTCCGCCACGGACTCGACGCCCCGCAGCTGATCGACCTGTTCAGCTGGGACGAGGAGACCTTCCTCGCCCGTACCGAGGGCTCGGCGATCCGCCGGATCGGCTGGGAGCGCTGGCTGCGCAACATCGCGGTGGCGCTGGGCAATGCGCCCCGCTCCGAGTCCGTGGTCGCGGCGCTTGTATCACGCCGCGACCATCCTTCCCCAGTCGTCCGCGAGCACGTCGACTGGGCCCTTTCGCGGCAGGCCGGCCACGACTGAGGTTCAGGCGTGATGGTTCTGACGCAGGACCACGGTGACCAGGCGACCGCTCTCGTCACGGCGCTGCTCAAGGACCAGGCCCGCTTCCTTGATCGCCTTCTTGAACTCCTGGCTCACGCGGAACTCGGAGGTCAGGTAGTAGTGGTTGTTGGACTTGGCGCCCAGCATCAGCAGCACTTCGGCCTTCTTCATGCCGGTGGCGTCGACGATCTCGTCGAGTGTCAGGACGTCGCCCTGGGCGAACGCGGGCAGACTGGCCATCGCGAACAGCGCGCCGAACAGGATTTTCTTTTTCATGACCTTCTCCAGGAATGCGGTGGCGTGTCGGGACGAAGGTCCCGCTGGCGGTCGTTCCGCCTGCAGCGCAAGCATGGCCGCGCTGCAGGGACAGACTCCCGCAAATGCCCACCTCGCGCCGCGTGACAATGGGGGGCGCAATTTCCTGTCGGGTCAGGGTTGATTCAGCGTCGGGGCTCAGCCCCTCGCGACGCGATGAAACTCCTGGATAAGGGCGGCACTGACCGGATCCGAGACCCTGGCCTCCGGGTTGGCAACTGCCGGGGCCAAGGTGCGGGCGGTCTGCTTGCCGAGCTCGACGCCCCACTGGTCGAACGCATTGATTCCCCACATCGCCGATTGCAGGAACACCGAATGCTCGTGCAGGGCGATCAGGGCACCGAGGCTGCGCGGTGTCAGCGCATCGAGCAGGATGACCGTGCTCGGCCGGCTGCCGCGGTACTGTCGGTGCGGATCGACATGGTCGACGCCATTGGCCAGCGCCTCACTCTGCGCCAGCAGGTTGGCCATCAGCATGCGGTGCATGGCCTCGTACCCGTGGTCGGGGCGGGCCACCCCGACGAACTCCGCGGGCACCGTGTCGGTGCCCTGGTGCAGCGCCTGGAAGAAGCTGTGCTGGCAGTCGGTGCCGCTGCCGCCCCAGAGTACCGGCACCGTCGAGCAGGCCACCGAGGCCGAGCCATCGGCCAGCACGGACTTGCCGAGGCTTTCCATGACCAGCTGCTGCAGATAGTTCGGCAGCAGTCGCAGGCGCTGGTCGTAGGGCAGTACCGCCTGCGAGGCGTAACCCAGCGCATTGCGGTTCCAGATCGCCACCAGGGCGTGGCGCAGGGCGAGATTGTCGCGCTCGGCGGCCGAGGCGACATGGGCGTCCATCTCTGCGGCGCCGGCCAGTAGTTCGGCGAAGCGGTCGCCGCCGAGCGCGGCGACCAGGGCGAATCCCACCGCTGACCAGAGCGAGTAGCGCCCGCCGACCCAGTCCCATAGCGGCAGGATGTTGTCGGCGTCGACGCCGAAGGCGCGCGCCTTATCGACATTGGCGGTGGCCGCGACCAGGCTCCCGCGCCCGCCCAGCCACTCGCGGACCACCTCGCCGTTGAGCAGGGTCTCCTCCGTGCCGAAGCTCTTCGACACCAGAAGCACCGCGGTGCGCGCAGGGTCAAGGCGCGGCAGCAGGTCCTGCAGGGTATGGCCGTCGGGCGAGCTGAGGAAATGCACGTTCATCCGCCGCTGGGCGCCGAGCGCGTCGTAGACCAGCCGCGGGCCGAGGTCGGAACCGCCGATGCCGATATTGAGGATGTCGGTAATGCCCTGCCCGGCCAGGGCGTCGGCCATGGCTATCGAGCGACCGAGGGTTTTCCGGGCCTCGGCATGGGCAGCTTCCGCGTTCGTTCCCTTCCCCAGCGCCGAACGCAGGGCGGTGTGCAGGGCAGGACGCGACTCCGAGGTATTCACCGGCTCGCCGTCGAGCTGCCGGCGCAGCTGGCCCAGCAGGCCACGGGCCCCGGCCAGCCGGAACAGGGTGTCCCAGGCGGCACCGTCCAGTCGCTGGCGGGCGAAGGAGGCAAACAGGGGGCCGCAGCGCAGGGCGTCGCGCTGCGCACGCTCCGGATCGGCGGCCAACAGGCGGGGCAGCGGGGTATCGATCAGGCGCGCGGCCTCGGGGGCCAGAGTATTCAGCCAGTCCTGGGTCTGCATGGGGCTCCGGTTCGGCTCGGGCGCTCGCTGCGCGGGGGATCCGGAGTATAGCCACGCCATGCTGCGTCGCCGCAGGGAGGCAGAACGCGTCGATCAGGCAAAAAAAACCCCGGGATGAGACCCGGGGATGAATCGGAGTGACGATTACCAAACAATGCGCCCTGCTGCCGCCGGGGTCGCGCGTTGCGCGGGGGCTCCGGAGGCAGAGCTAGATTAGCCGAGCTGTATGCGCTTTGCAACACCTCTGTGGCTTTTTTCAACAATCGGCCATCAATCGCCCAGCTCGGACATCGCGATATTGTCAATAAGCCTTGTGGATCCGAGCCTTACAGCACCCAGCGCGACCAGGTCCGGGTGTTGCGGCCACGCAACATCGAGGCTGTCCAGGCGCGATTCGCGGCGCAGGACAAGGTAGTCGACCTCGAATCCGCCCTCGCGCAGACGTTGGCCACCCAGGGCTTCGGCCTCGGCCACGGAGCGGCCGTCACGGACCGCCTTGAGGGCCGCGCGAAGCGCCACGTTCAGACCCGCCGCCCGGGCGCGCTGGTCGGCGTCCAGGTACTGGTTGCGCGAGCTGAGCGCCAGGCCGTCGGGCTCGCGCCGGGTCGGGGCGCCGATGATCTCCACCGGAAAGGCCAGATCGGCAACCAGGTGCCGGATCAGCTGCAGCTGCTGCAGGTCCTTGCGGCCAAAGATGGCGACGTCCGGCTGGACCAGGTTGAGCAGGCGGGCCACCACGGTGGCCACTCCCGAGAAGTGCCCCGGACGGTGGGCGCCGCAGAGCACATCGGCCAGATCCGGCACCTCGATCCGCACGCTGTGGCCGATGCCCAGGGGGTAGAGCGTGTCCACCTCGGGCAGGAAGAGCAGGTCGCAGCCGGCGGCGGCCAGGCCCTCGGCATCCTGCGCCGGGGTGCGCGGATAGCGGGCGAAGTCCTCGTTGGGACCGAACTGGGTCGGATTGACGAAGATGCTGGCGACGACGCGGTCGGCGTTCCGGCGGGCGATCTCGACCAGGCCGTAGTGGCCGGCGTGCAGGTTGCCCATGGTGGGCACGAAGGCGATGCGCTGTCCGGCGCCGCGCCATGCGGCGACCTCGGCACGCAGGCCGGCGGCATCGGACACCTGCTTCAGGGGGCTAGGCAAAGCTGTGCTCCGCGTCGGGGAAGCTGCCGTCACGCACCGCGGCGACATAGGCGCGCACCGCGCCCTCGACCGAGCCGCCCTCCTGCAGGAAATCGCGGACGAAGCGCGGGCGGCGGCCGGGGGTGACTCCGAGCACGTCGTGCAGGACCAGCACCTGGCCGTCGCAGCCGGGGCCGGCGCCGATGCCGATGGTCGGGATGGCCAGCTCGGCGGTGATCTCGGCGGCCAGCGGCGAAGGCACGCATTCCAGCACCAGCAGCTCGGCGCCTGCGTCCTGCACGGCGCGGGCCTGTTCGCGCAGGGCCTCGGCCGCCGAAGCCTCGCGGCCCTGCAGGCGGAATCCGCCGAACTTGTGCACCGACTGCGGAGTCAGCCCGAGGTGGGCACAGACCGGAATGTCGCGCTCGACCAGATAGCGGATGGCGTCCAGCACGTGGCCGGCCCCCTCCAGCTTGACCATCGCCGCATTGCCCTCGGCCTGGAGGCGCACCGCGGCATCCAGCGCCCGCTCGCGGCTGGCCGCGGTCTGGAACGGCATGTCGGCCACCAGCAGCGGACGCCGCGCGCCACGCGAGACGGCCGCACAGTGATAGACCATGTCGTCGACGCTGACACCCAGGGTGTGGCGGTGCCCCTGCACGACCATGCCCAGCGAGTCGCCGACCAGGATCAGCTCGACGCCGCCGCTCTCCAGGCGCGCCGCGAAACTGGCGTCATAGCAGGTGAGCATCGACAGCTTCTCGCCGCGCGCCTTGCGCTGACGCAGCGAGGGCACGGTCACGGGCGACTCGGTCTCTCCGGGGCGGGCGTTATACATGGCAGGCTTCGCGGGGTGAGCTCGCTAGGGTAGCGGCTGCACATTGGAGCAATCCACCTTTTTTGCCAGCGCCTCGATCCGCCCCAGCCCGGGCAGCTCCAGAGTGGGCGCCAGATCGCGCCAGGGGCAGAGCACGAAGGCGCGCTCGGCGATGCGCGGATGCGGCAGCTCGAGGCGGTCGCCGGCGCGCGACTCGCCCTCCATGTGCAGCAGGTCGAGATCGATGCGCCGCGGGCCCCAGCGCTCGCGGCGCTCGCGGCCCATCCGGCGCTCGATCGACAGCAGCGCTTCGAGCAGGGGCTCGGGAGCAAGCCTGGCGTCAAACTCGGCCACCGCATTGACGAAGTCCGGCTGGGCCACCGGCCCCCAGGGGGGAGCGCGGTAGAACGGCGAACTGCGCAACGCAAAAACCCCCTCAAGCGCAGCAATATGTTCAAGCGCCTCGCGCAGGCGCGCGGGCGGGTCGTCGAGATTGCTGCCCAGGCCCACCCAGGCCAGCGCCATCGTCGATCAGCCGCCGGAAGCGGCCGTGCGCTTGCGGCGGCGCCGGCGCGGCTTGCGCGGGCCATCGCCCGAGGGCGCGCCCGAGGCATCGAGCACCACATCGCGCTGCTCGCCCTGCATCGACTCCCAGAAGGCCAGCTCATCGGCCAGCTGCGGCACGATCGAGGCGCGCAGCTCGAGGAAGTCGTAGGCGGCGCGGAAACGCGGATGGGCCAGCAGGCGCATCACCCGCTTGCGCTGGCGATGCTGCATGCGGGTCTGCATGAACCAGATCTCCTCCATCTGCTGGCTGAAGCGCCGCGGGATGGCGATGTGCTGGCACTGGCGCAGGATGGCGCGATCGGCAGCGCGCTGCTCGGCGACGGCCAGGGCGTGGCCTTCAGCGATCATCGCCTGCACGCCCGCCGCATACACCGGCCAGAGCAGCGCCGCGAACAGATAGGCCGGCGTCACCGGCTTGCCTTCGGCGACCCGCTGGTCGGTGTTGGCCATCGCCCGCTCCAGCATCTGCTGGCACAGGCCGCTGGTATCCGAGGTCAGCGCGGCATGCACATCCGGCATGATCACCGCGAGCAGGCCGAGGCGCTGCAGTGCGGCGAGGCTGGCCTGGCCGTGGCCGCTCAGGAACAGCTTCTGCGACTCATCGAAGAGGCGCGCGTTCGAGGCCTCGCCGAGCAGGTGTCCGAGGCTGCGGATCGGCGCCTCCGAGCCCGGCTCGATGCTGAAGTCGAGCTTGGCCGACAGGCGCGCGGCGCGCAGCATGCGCACCGGATCCTCGCGATAGCGGGTCTCGGGGTCGCCGATCAGGCGCAGCACCCGGTCGCGGCAGTCCTCGAAACCACCGACGAAATCGCGGACCGAGAAGTCCTCGATGGTGTAGTAGAGCGCGTTACAGGTGAAGTCGCGGCGGACCGCGTCATCCTCGATGCTGCCGTAGACATTGTCACGCAGGATGCGACCGCTCTCGCTTACGTGCTCGGAGTCCTCCTCGGGGTCGCCGGCCGCGTTGGCGCGGAAGGTGGCGACCTCGATGATCTCCGGCCCGAACATCACGTGGGCAAGGCGGAAGCGGCGGCCGATGAGCCGGCAGTTGCGGAACAGCTGACGACACTGCTCGGGCGTGGCATCGGTGGCGACGTCAAAGTCCTTGGGCTCGCGCCCGATCAGCAGGTCGCGCACCGCGCCCCCGACCAGGTAGCCGGAGAAGCCGGCTTCTCGCAGTCGATAAAGCACGCGCAGCGCATTCGCACTGATGTGCTTGCGCGAAATCGAGTGCTGGTCGCGGGCGAAACTGCGCGGCTCGACGGCCGCTGCTGGCATTGAATTCTGGGTCACGGGCTGGTCCGGATGGACGGGACGGCAAATAACCGTCATTTCGGCGTTGCGCCTTTCAGATCAGCCCGCTATCCTATCGCCTCTGCTTCGCGCAGATCAACGCGCTCCCTTCGTCTAGCGGCCTAGGACATCGCCCTCTCACGGCGAGAACAGGGGTTCGAACCCCCTAGGGAGCGCCACTTCTTTCCCCAGGACTGCCTTCCTAGATGCCCTTCGTCGTCACCGAGAACTGCATCAAGTGCAAGTACACCGACTGCGTGGAAGTCTGCCCGGTCGACTGCTTCCACGAAGGCCCGAACTTCCTGGTGATCGATCCGGACGAGTGCATCGACTGCACCCTCTGCGAGCCGGAATGTCCGGCCAATGCGATCTTTCCCGAGGACGACGTTCCCGCGGGCCAGGAAGGCTTCGTCGCGCTGAACGCCGAGCTGTCGCGCGACTGGCCGGTGATCACCACGCGCAAGGAGCCGGCCGCAGACGCCGCCGACTGGGACGGCAAGCCGGGCAAGCTGCCCCTGCTCGAACGCTGAGTTGCCGCGAGCGGCCGCCGAAGCCGGCACGCCGCGTCGAACCCATGGTGGAACGAAGGCCGCGACGGCATGCCTGTCGCGGCCCTTTCTATTGCCTGCCCGCAGCCGTCATCACGACTCGGGCAGCGCGCGTCCGGCGCCGGTGCGCCGGACGCAGGGGCTGATCAGCCCAGACGCTGCCGCAGCAGGCCGAGCAGCTTGCCGGCCGGGCCGGTATTGATCACGGCGCCGTTGGCCCCGACCGCCTCGATGCGGGTGCTGCCGCCGGACTCGACCACGCGGACCAGGAAGTCCTCGCCTTCGAAGCGGACGTTGTAGGCCCCGAGGGCCTGGGCGCTGCCGGTCACCTCGACGCCCTCCAGACGCTCGAGCGCGAGGCCGAGGCGGCGCAGCGCGCTGTCACGGCTGTCGGCCACGGTGAAGGCCGCCGACGGCGCCACCGGGGCGCGCGGAGCGACGCCCGAGGGCTCGGGGATCGACAGGGTCGGGTCCTGCGGCGGGGTGTCGAGGTCGGGCGGGATGGCCAGCGGCCGGCTCTCGGGGGCCAGCTCGTAGCCGGACTTGCCGCGGAACCAGCTGCAGCCGGCAACGCTGGCCACCAGGCAGGCAAGGACCGCAAGGCGCAGGCCGGACTTCACAACGGGATACATCGACATCACAGCATTCTCCAGAAGAAATCAGTGTGCCCCGCCGCGGGCGGAGCGTTCCGCCGCGGCGATGCGCGGCAGCAAGGCCTCGAGTGCGGCCCGGTGCGGTGAGGATAGCTCGACCAGGGGCGCACGCAGGCGATTCTCGACCAGGCCGAGGCCGGAGACGACCGCCTTGATCGGGATCGGGTTGGGCTCGACGCCGCTGAAATCGATCAGCGCCCTGAGTTCGGGGGCGACGCTGCGGCGCTCCAGCGCGCTGCGCATCAGCCGCGGCAGCGCATTGGACACCACCGAGATCAGGCCGTCGGCCCCTTGCTCCATGGCCTCGACGGCGGTCGGATCATCGCCGCTCAGCACCGCGAAACCCTCGCGACGCAGCGCGCAGACCGCGCGGATACGCTCGGCATCGGACACCGCCTCCTTGATGCCGATGACGCCGGGAACCTCGCGCAGGCGCTCGACGGTCGCCGGCTGCATGTCACATCCGGTGCGCCCGGGCACGTTGTAGAGAACCACCGGAAGCCCGCCCTCCCCGGCCACCGCGCGGAAATGCTCGAACAGCCCGTGCTGCGTGGGCCGCACGTAGGGCGGCGTCACCACAAGGGCCGCATCAGCCCCGGCCGCCGCGGCACGCCGGGTCTGTTCGATGGTCGCGCGGGTGGCGGAAAGTCCGGTGCCGGCCAACAGCGGCACCCGGCCGCCGAGGCGCTCGCGGGCAAAGCGGATCAGCCGCTCGTACTCGTCGCCTTCCAGCATCGCGGCCTCGCCGGTGCTGCCCGCCACCACGAGTCCCTGGATGCCTCCGGCGAGCTGGTCGTCGAGCAGGCGGCCGAATGCGTTCCAATCCAGCCCGCCGTCGGCGTCGAACGGCGTGACCAGCGCGGTGATGCATCCGGCAAGCTGCAAGGCGAAGGACCCGGGAGGCTGAAAAAGGAAGGGGGCGATGTTACTTGCGGCCTGTCAGCAGCGGCAAGTATTCTGCGACGGACGTTGGGCGGAGTTCATTCGCCCGGCACGGCGCGTGGACGCGCCCTACAGAACCGACGGTACGCTCCTTTGACCGATTCCGCGCAACGCCCCAATACCAACGAAAACTACCTGCTGATAAGCGCGTTCGCTACCCATCCGGATTCGCCCCTGCTCAACATCTCCCGGCGCATCGCGGATGCCGGCTGCAACCTCGTCGACGCACGGCTGAACACGGTTGGCCGGGATGTTTCGGTGCTGGCGCTGGCGATGGGCTCCTGGGATGCGGTCGCCAAGCTGGAGTCGGCCCTCTCTCGCGTCGAGCGTGAGGAGGGCGCGCGCCTGGTGTTCTACCGTACCGGCGCCAAGCCGCTGCAAAGCAATCTGTTGCCCTACATCGTCGAGGTGGTGGCGGCAGACAAGCCGGGCATCCTGTTCCAGCTGGCCGACTTCTTCGACCGCCAGGGCATCACCATCGAGAACCTTCACAGCTCGCGCTACCGGGCCATGCAGACCGGCGCCGACATGTTCTCGGCGCAGATCACCATCGGCATCCCTTCGAACATGCACATCGCCGCCCTGCGCGACGACTTCCTCGAATTCTGCGACCATCTGAACCTCGACGCGATCATGGATCCGATGAAGTTCTGAACATGGGGACACGGCGAACCCGCCCGCAGCACCCCCCCACCTCCGCGGCCTGTCTGAACGCGGCCGCAGGAACTGTCGCCGCGCCGCCCGGGCCGCACCGCCGGAGCCCGGCCCGCGCATGAGACTCCCCGCCCGATTCCTCTCCCCGGCAGTGCCCTCGCGCTGCCGGCCGTTGTCCCCTGCCCCAAGGAGTGCGCCCCGCCCATGATGACGCGCAGCAAGCGGACCTACGTGCTGGATACCAACGTGCTGATGCACGACCCGACCGCGCTGTTCAAGTTCGAAGAGCACGACGTGTTCCTGCCGATGATGGTCCTGGAAGAACTCGATGCCGCCAAGAAGGGCCACTCCGAGGCCAGCCGCAACGCCCGCCAGGTCAGCCGCTTCATCAATGAGCTGATCGAGGCCCACGGCGACGCGAAGATCGAGGAAGGGCTCAAGCTCAACCGGCCACAGGGGCTGCAGCTCAAGGCCGGCAAGGACATCGGCCGGCTGCTCTTCCAGACCACCCCGGTGGCCCAGGGGCAGCGCTTCGGCACGGTGCTGCCCGACAACCAGATCCTCGGCGCCATCCTCGCCCTGCGCGAAACCCAGCCCGCCGAATCCGTCGTGCTGGTGTCCAAGGACATCAACCTACGGATCAAGGCCTCGATCTGCGGCGTGAACGCCGAGGATTACGAGAACGACCGCGCCCTCGACGACTTCTCCCTGCTCTACACCGGCGCCACCGAGCTGGGCGAGGACTTCTGGGACCGACATGAGAGCGACCTGCGCTCCTGGACCGAGCGCGGCCATACATACTACGAACTGACCCGCGGCGAGGGCGAGGCCTGGCATCCGAACCAGTTCCTCTACTTCCGCGGCGAGGACGAGATCGAACTGCAGGTGGTGAAACTCGATGGCGAGCGCGTCGTGCTGCGCATCGTCGACGATTTCCGCCACAACCAGCACGCGGTCTGGGGCGTGACCGCGCGCAACCGCGAACAGAACTTCGCGATCAACGCGCTGATGAACCCCGACATCGATTTCGTCACCCTGCTCGGCACGGCGGGCACCGGCAAGACCCTGCTGGCGCTGGCCGCCGGCATGGCCCAGACCATGGACCAGCAGCGCTACCGCGAGATCATCATGACCCGGGCCACGGTCTCGGTCGGCGAGGACATCGGCTTCCTGCCCGGCACCGAGGAAGAAAAGATGACCCCGTGGATGGGCGCGCTGACCGACAACCTCGAGGTGCTCACCCACAATCAGGAAGGTGGCGCCTGGGGCCGCCAGGCCACCAATGACCTGCTTGCCTCGCGGATCAAGATCCGGGCGATGAACTTCATGCGCGGACGCACCTTCCTCAACCGTTGGGTGATCATCGACGAGGCGCAGAATCTGACGCCGAAGCAGATGAAGACCCTGCTGACCCGTGCGGGCCCCGGCACCAAGATGGTCTGCCTTGGCAACGTCGAGCAGATCGACACGCCCTATCTCACCGAGACCACCTCGGGCCTGACCTATGCGGTCGACCGCTTCAAGCAGTGGGGACACTCGGCCCACGTCACCCTGCGCCGCGGCGAGCGCTCGCGCCTGGCCGATTTCGCCTCCGAAGCGCTCTGATCGCATCCAGCGCCGCCCGTCCGCGGGCGGCGCTGTGGGCCGGGACCAGGCCGGCATGGATCGCGGTTGGCGGCACCGGGAGCGCCCTTCGGAACCCATCGCCGTATCCGTACGCCGATGCGAGAACCGGCCGCGAGGTTCGCATGGGCCAGGATCCCTCGGACGAGGAAGCTTCTTTGTGGGAGCGCCCTTGGGCGCGACCGCGGAGTTCCGCTCTGGCCACGGCCTGTGGTGAATCCGTAGCGCCGCGGTCGCGCCCAGGGGCGCTCCCACAGTCGGGTCTCGTTGAAGGGCGAGAATGCGGTCGAAGGGGCGGGATGTAGACGCGCTAGAGCAGTCCTTCCGCAAAACCCGAGTGTAGGAGCCAGCTTGCTGGCGATAGGCGCCCCGGATGGGACGGATCGCCAGCAAGCCGGCTACATCCAACGGCATTGCAAGGTCCGGATCGCGCCCGTAGTTTGCTCTGACGCACGAAACGCGCGCGCTCGCGACATCTTCGGCGCGGCACCAAACAATCTGAACGTCCGAAATGGGTGACGGCCCCGCCGACGTATCTCCGGCGCCCGAATCAGTCGATACCGTTGCTCCCTTCCGGGCCTGGCGGGGTTTTCAACCTATCGTCGCGGAGGCGCCAACGGGGCCGCCATGGAAGCGTCGGGATGTTGGAGGGGACAGCGGTGGCGGAGAGGGAGGGATTCGAACCCTCGGTACGGTTTGAGGCCGTACACACACTTTCCAGGCGTGCTCCTTAAACCACTCGGACACCTCTCCGCAGATCGGTACCGCCGGCTCGCTGCCCGCCGTGACGGGCGCATCCCGCAGCCCGGCACAGGCAAGCCGCGAAGGATACCGGCAGCCGGGGGCGGCGACAAGGCGGGGCGCGTTCAGATTGCCACCCAACTTGGTCTGCCCCGGCGCGAAGGGCACAATGCGGATCCCCTCGCCGCAGCCGATGGCAGCCGATGTCCTACCTTGTCCTCGCCCGAAAGTGGCGGCCGAAACGCTTCTCCGAACTGGTCGGGCAAGAGCACGTCGTCCGCGCGCTGAGCCATGCGCTGGACAGCGGTCGGGTCCACCACGCCTTCCTGTTCACCGGCACCCGCGGGGTCGGCAAGACCACCATCGCGCGGATCTTCGCCAAGAGCCTGAACTGCGAGACTGGCGTCGGCGCCGAGCCCTGCGGCGAGTGCGCGGTGTGCACCGCGGTCGATGCCGGCCGCTTCGTCGACCTGATCGAGATCGATGCCGCCAGCAATACCGGCGTCGATGACGTCCGCGAGGTGATCGAGAACGCCCAGTACCTGCCGACCCGCGGACGCTACAAGGTCTATCTGGTCGACGAGGTGCACATGCTCTCGCGCAACGCCTTCAACGCCCTGTTGAAGACGCTGGAGGAGCCGCCGGAGCATGTGAAGTTCCTGCTCGCCACCACCGACCCGCAGAAGCTGCCGGTCACCGTGCTCTCGCGCTGCCTGCAGTTCAACCTCAAGCGCCTGAGCGAGGAGCAGATCAGCGCGCAGATCGAGCGCATCCTCGCTGCCGAGGGCATCGGCTTCGACGGCAAGTCGATCCAGCTGCTGGCCCGCGGCGCCGACGGCAGCCTGCGTGACGGGCTGTCGCTGCTCGACCAGGCGATTGCCTACGGCTCGGGCACGCTGCGCGGCGAGGATGTCGCCGCCATGCTCGGCAGCGTCGAAGCCGCCGACATAGCGCCCCTGCTTGGCGCCCTCGTGGCCGGCGACGGCGCCGCCCTGCACGCCGCCATTGTCCATCTGTCCGGCTACTCACCGGACTACGGCCGCCTGCTCGAGGCGGTCGCTTCGGCCCTGCACCGCGCCCAGCTTCGCCAGCTCATCCCGGCCGCGGCCCATGCCGACGACGACGAAGCCATCCACGCGGCCGCCGCGCTCGCCCCCGAGCAGGTCCAGCTCTGGTACCAGATGGCCGTGCAGGGGCGCCGCGAGATCGAGCTCGCGCCCAGCCCGCGGATCGGCTTCGAGATGGTCATGCTGCGCATGCTTGCCTTCCAGGGTCTGGCCGAGGCCGCCCCGGGCGGCACGCCAGGCAGCGAAGGCGGCGCCCGCGGCGAGGGCAGCGGAGGCGGTCGTGCCGCAGCCGCCGAAGCCATCGCCAAACTCGGCGCGCCAACAACGCCGCCCGCTGCAGTCGCCGCGCCGCCCCCGGCCGCGCCCGCCGCTGAGCCGCGCAGCATGCCGTCCCCCGTCCGTGCGACCCCGACGTCGCGCGCACCGTCGCCGCCATCGATGTCGGCGCCGATCGAGGCGCCCCGCGCCGCTGCAGCAGCATCGGCTCCGGAGCCCGCTGCGCCCGCCGCCCAGGCCGACCGCCGAATCGTCCTCGACAACGAGGACTGGCTCGCCCTGCTGTCCGGCATCAGCCTCGGCGGCCCCGCCGGCCAGCTCGCGGCGCATGCACAGTTCCTCGGCGACGATGGCGATGTGCTGCGCCTGGGCCTGCCCGAGGTTCACGAGCACCTGAAGTCGCCGCCCCTGCTCGACCGCTTCTGCAATGCCCTGGCCGACGCCCTCGGTGGCGTGCCAAAGCTGGCCTTTGGTGCACCCCGCGAGGCCCGCGAGACGCTCAGCCAGCGCCACAGCCGCGAGCGCGACGCCCGCCAGCTGCGTGCCGAGGCCGAGTTCGCCGCCGACCCCCATGTCCAGCGGCTGGTCACCGAGTACGGCGCTCGCATCGTGCCCGACTCGATCCGCCCGCTGGATGTCTGAACCCCACACCACGAACACGGAGACACCCATGAAGGGACCGCTTGGCAACCTGATGCAGCAAGCGCAGCGCATGCAGGAAAACCTCAAGAAGGCACAGGAAGAGCTGGCGAATCTGGAGGTCACCGGCCAGTCCGGCGGCGGCATGGTCCAGGTCACCCTGACCGGCCGCATGGAGTGCCGCAAGGTGCGCATCGAGCCCTCCGCCCTTGACGACGCCGAGATGCTCGAGGACCTCGTCGCCGCCGCCTTCAACGACGCCGTCAACAAGGCCAACGAAGCCTCCCAGGCACGCATGTCCGAAGCCACCGCCGGCATGCCGCTGCCCCCGGGGATGAAGTTGCCTTTCTGAGGGCCTAGAGACTAGGGCTCAGGGCTCAGGGCTCAGGAGAGCGGGGGGCGGTGCGCTTCTTCGCTTCTGGTCTCCCGACGCCCGACTCCCAGTTCCCCGCGCCCCACCCGAGCGAAGCGAACCCCGCCCGCTCAATGCCCGACCTGAGCCCTGGGCTCTGAGCCCTGAGCCCTGCTCTCAAACCCTGAGCCCTAGCCCCTAGTCCCTGAGCCCTGCTCTGAAATGACCCAAGTCCCGCTCCTCGACCAGCTGATCGACGCCCTGCGCTGCCTGCCCGGGGTAGGGCAGAAGACCGCGCAGCGGATGGCCCTGCAGGTGCTGGAGCGCAATCGCGAGGGCGGGCGGCGGCTGGCGCGGGTGCTCGGTGAGGCGGTGGAGCGCATCGGCCACTGCGGCCGCTGCCGCACGCTGACCGAGGATCCGGAATGCGCGATCTGCCGCAGCGGACAACGCGACGACGCCCTGCTCTGCGTGGTCGAGACGCCCTCCGACCTTGCTGCGATCGAGACGGCGACCGGCTACCGTGGGCGCTACTTCGTCATGCACGGCCGACTCTCGCCGCTGGACGGACTGGGCCCGCGCGAGTTGGGCCTCGACGAGCTCGCCCGGCGCCTCGATGCCGGCGAGGTCCGCGAGATGATCATCGCCACCAATCCCACCGTCGAGGGCGAGGCCACTGCCCACTATCTGGCCCAGCTGGCCCGCGGCCGCGGCATCCGGCCGTCGCGTCTGGCCCACGGCGTGCCGCTCGGCGGCGAACTGGAATACATCGACCGCGGCACCCTCGCCCATGCCTTCGGCATGCGCAGCGAGATCACCGACTGAACGCATTGTTCCCGCAGGAGGGCAACACCATGGCAGAAACCCTGTTCAGCAAAATCATCCGCCGCGAGATTCCCGCCGACATCGTCTTCGAGGACGATCACGTGCTGGGCTTCCGCGACATCAACCCACAAGCGCCGCTGCACGTGCTGTTCATCCCCAAGCAGCCGGTCGCCACGCTCAACGACCTCGAGCCCGGCCACGCCGAACTGGTCGGCCGCCTGGTGCTCGCCGCCGCCGCCTTCGCCCGCAAGGAAGGCTATGCCGAGAGCGGCTACCGCACGGTGTTCAACTGCAACGAGGACGCCGGCCAGAGCGTGTTCCACATCCATCTGCACCTGCTCGCCGGACGCAAGCTGAGCTGGCCCCCGGGCTGAGCGCGGTGCTGCGCTTCAGCCTGCACCGCGGCAACGAAGCCGCGCCCCATCTCGACGCCATCGCTGCGCTGCGCTGCGAAGTCTTTGCCGACTGGCCCTACCTGTACGAGGGCGATGTCGACTACGAGCGCCGCTACCTCGCCCGCTACCTGGACTGCCCGCGGGCACTCTGCGTGCTGGCCCGCGAGGGCGACGAGATCGTTGGCGTCTCCACCGGCGTGCCCCTCCTCGACGACAACGCCGGCTTCCAGCGTCCCTTCATCGAGCGCGGCATCGATCCGGCGCGGGTCTTCTACTGCGGCGAATCGGTCCTGCGGCGCGCCTTCCGCGGCCAGGGCGCCGGCCACGCCTTCTTCGACCATCGCGAGGCCGAGGCGCAGGGTCTTGGACTGCCGATCACCGCCTTCTGCGCCGTCGACCGCGACCCCGACGATCCGCGCCGCCCGCCCGATCATCGCGGCAACGATGTGTTCTGGACCCGACGCGGCTACCGGCGTCAGCCCGGCATGCACTGCGAACTCGACTGGCCCGAACCCGGCCGCGGCGACTGCACCCACCGCCTGACCTTCTGGCTCCGCGGAACGCCCTGACCCCACCCATAGGGTGCGCCTTGGGCGCACCGTACGTACCCCAAAAGATCCCGAGCCGGTGCGTCAAGACGCACCGGATGCAGCGTCTGCATCAGGCACGCGCCAGCCGCCCCGCAGGTGCTACTCGCACGTCGATCCGCTGCGCCAAACACCTGGCATAGGGTGCGCCTTGGGCGCACCGTACGTACCCCAAAAGACCCCGAGCCGGTGCGTCAAGACGCACCCTATGGACACCCGGGCCACGAACCCGCCGCGGCGCCCAGAAAAGAAGCGCCCCCGGAGGACCGGCAGGTAGCCGACCATCCGGGGGCGAGGGCCCGCTGGGCGAGGACTGGGGGATTAGTCCTTGTAGTTCTTGGCGATCTGCTCGGCCTTCTCCAGCTCGGCCTCGGCGCGCGCCTTCATCGACTCATAGGTGGTCTCGGCCTTGTCCTTGCACAGGTTGCGCTGCGACAGGGTGTCGAGGGCATCACACTGCTCCTTGGCCACCTCGTAGTTGCCCTCGGCCTTGGCCATGGCCAGGTCATAGGCCGCCTTGGCGTTGCGCTCCAGCGCATCACCGCTGGCTTCGTCGAGGTTCTCCTGGGCGTCGGCCTTGGCCTCGGCCACCTCCTCGCCATCCGAGTCGGGGTCGATCATCGCCTCGGTGATGTCGTGGGTGCCTTCGGCAGCCGCCTTGCGCATCTCCTCATCGCTCTTGGCCACGGCCTTGCTCAGGTCGCGGCGCGCTTCGGAGACGTCCTCGGCACGCTCGCGCGAGGCCTCGGCCACGTCCTCGGCGGTTTCCCGCGGGGACTCGGCACAGGCGCTGAGGCCAAGGGCCATGGTCAGTGCAAGCGACAGGGCGGTTAGGGTGGGGCGCTTCTGGTTCATCGTCGTTCTCCTTGTGGGGTTGGGGGCTTGGATACGCTTAGTCATGCGCCGCATCGGCGCGGGCATCCTTCATGGCTGCGGTGTAATCGGTGGCGAGGCGGCGCTTCTGGGCTTCCGTCAGGGCCTTGCCGGCCAGCTGGAAAACCTCGTGTTCCTCCTCCTCGAGGTGATGTTCGACCCGTTCGAAGAGATGCCGCGCCCGCTTCAGCCAGCCGCCATTCGCCATATCCATCGATTCGAGCTCGTCGACCAGCTCATCGATCTCATGGTGCTCGGCAATGCTGTGGCGGGCCTTCTCCTGGGTCAGGTCGCTGTCGATCAGCGGCACGTAGAAGTGCCGCTCCTCGGCTGCGGCGTGGTGGGCCAGCTCCGACTTCAGCGCGTCGAAAAGGCTTCTTCTTTCTTCGCTATCCCCTTCCGTCTGCGCCAGCTGTTCGATCAGCCGGCGCTGACGGTCGTGGTCCTCGCGAAGCGCCTCGAAGATGGTCTCGCTCATCGAACTCCTCCGTTCGCTGGACAGGGGATCAATCGCCGCGGGCTTCTTCCTGGATCTCTTCGCCAGCGCGCTCGATGTCCTTGCCGGCGCCATGGATGGTGTTGCAGGCCGACAGGGCAAACATGGCCAGGGCGGCCGCCAGAACTCGGAACAGGATCTTGGTACGCATGGGTGGCACTCCTGAGTGGGGTTGGGTGTGGACGTACCCGGTCAGAGCAGCTTGCGTGCCAACCCCGCCCACCCTTTCCAATCAGAGACTTGCATCGCCATTCCGGGCGCCCGTCAGGCAATCTGCAAAACCGCTTTTCGTCGCCCCTTGCGCATTGCAATACGCGGGCCTGCAACACATGGCTTCACCGACGCACCGGGCGCGGACCGGCACTGGCAAGCAGGCAATCTGAACGGCGTTTTTGCGTGCCCGAGGCCAAAGCGTTACGGTTTCTAAGGCAACATCCCGCAGCCCACGCTGCCCAGGCGCCATGACAAGACGCCAAGCGAAAAGGAGAACGCCATGCGACCCAGCATGACCCACGCCACCCTAGCCACCGCCTGCGCCCTCGCACTCGGCGCCTGCACCAGCTACGTGAAGAAAGAGGACTTCGACCGCACGCTCGGCGAGCTGCGCAGCGAACACGCCGCCTTGAAGTCCCAGGTGGATGCCAACCGCAGCGCGATCGAGAGCCTGCGCCAGTCCATGGAGAAGCGCCTCGCCGATCACGATGCCAAGCTGACCGAGCTGACCGGACGCCTGCATGTCGACATGAACGTCCACTTCGCCTACGACGACGCCACCCTGCGCGAGGTCGACAAGCCCGCGCTCGACAGCTTCGCCAAGGTGATTCGCGAGCATCATCCGCAGGCTTCGGTCACCGTCGAAGGCTTCACCGATGCGGCTGGCGATCCCACCTACAACAAGCAGCTGGGCCAACGTCGTGCCGAAGCCGTCAAGGATCATCTGCTCGCCGCGGGTCTCGCCGCCGACAAACTTCGCGCGGTCAGCTATGGCGAAGCCAAGGACCGGCAGCTCAGCCCGGGCGCCTGGGGCGACGGCGGACTGGCCAATCGGCGCGTCACCCTTGTGGTCGACCTGCCCCCGGCGAGCTGATCCCGGCCTGGCACCCAACGGGCTGGCTTGCGCGCGGCCGCGGCCTTTCTCCCCGGCCGCGGTCTGCGGCAGCCCCGCGGCGCTATGCTCGCGGGCAAGCCCACTCCCACCGGCAGTCTAAGTCGGAACGGGGCGCAGGATTGGAAGGGGGACGCAGGTGCCCGCACTGTGGGCACCTTCCGGCCGCTCCCCGCGCCCTAGCGCATGCAAACAGGGTGCGCCTCGAGTGGGAATACCCAGGCCGAGCCGTTTTCCCGCGTCTTTGGAGCAGGCGCCTTCGAGAACTCTGCGCCTCGCAGAAACTCCCAACTGTGGGAGCGCCCTTGGGCGCGACCGCAGCCTGGCTTGCTACCGCTGACTTCGGCCAGAGCGAATCCCTACCGTCGCGGCCATCTGCGCGCGCACACAGGGCCCGCCCATCCAGATCAGACGCGCGGCCCCACTAACCGAGCGAAACAATCGGTTCAGCCGCTCTGAACCACCACGCAGGGGATCCTCAGGCAGCGCCCTGCTGCAGCTTGATCTGCTCCAGCGCAGCGCGCAGGTTGCGCTTGCCAGACTCTTTCAGGCGGGCCAACGCGACGATGGTGTCGTCCGAAGGACGTACCGCGCCGTTCTCCCAGTTGTAGATCGACTGCGCCGACACGCCCAGCAGCAGGGCCAGATCCGGCGCCGACAGCCCGGACTTCTCGCGGAAGCCCTTCAGCCGCTTGGCTGAGAAACGACGCGGCTTGTCGTCCTCATCCACCTTCTGCACCGCTTCCACCACCGGCGTCGCCTGTTCGGCGCGCTTGCTCACCCGCTCCATATCGGAGAGCTGCTTGCGCAGGGCCGACACTTCCTTGCGCAGGCGCGTGACCTGCCCGCGCAGGGGCTCGACCAGGCTGTTCGCCTCGCGGCGGGCAAGGCGGCTGATCTCGGACTTGAGCAGTGATGCAAGATTGGGCATATGCGGTTCCTGGTGAAGGCACCGGCCAGCCGATCCGGTAAGCCGGGACCAGCCACAAAACGGCGCTCGGGCGAGATTCGAGCCCGAGAATAGGCACAGCCCGCGATGCGGACCATCGGGGGGTTCCCCACAAGCCACCGTTTGCGCGCCATGGGCGAAACCGCCTCGACGACCTCTGCCGTCGCTTTGATCCAACTAGGCTTGCAAGGGGTCGACCAATGCGGGGGTGCACGCTCGGCACCGGAGCAGACCGGCGCCCTGGCATCCAGAACAATCATTGACTTGCGTGCTCACTTTCACCGGCGCCCACGCTTCATGGGCCCGGCGACGCGTTCCGCTGCAGCATGTTTGCTTGGGAGAAGCCAGCGAACGAAATCGGCCACACCCGGCGCGAGGCTTCACAGCTCGGTGGATGGCCCCGCCAGAACCAGGCCTAGCGGCAGAGCCGTAATGGCCAGACCCGGCCGGGCACTCCCGCAAAAGAAAACAGGCGCCAACGCGCCTGTCTGACCTGGTGCCGATGAGAGGAGTCGAACCTCCGACCTACTGATTACGAATCAGTTGCTCTACCAACTGAGCTACATCGGCGTGAACCAGAAAGTGTAGGCCCGGCAGGAGCTTGGGTCAATCCTGCCCTCGCCCGCCCCCACCAGGAAGCCGCCCAGCGTCCCACCGCAGGCCTCGCCGCCACCCCGTGACGTTGACATGCCACCCGCTCGCCAACCCAGGGCCGCCCCAAGCAGAGCTCCGAGGCATTCGGCGAACATGCATCGGATCGCCCTACCCGCAACCTTCCCGCTTGAAGGCACGGAGGAGCCCGACGGACTCGATCAGCAGATGCCGCGCTCGGAGAGCGCGCCGCAGACCCCACGCAGGCCACGCGCCACCTCACTTCATGCAAGCCGAGTTGAAGGAAGAACGCTTGGCACAACCCCCGCCTCGGCGACGAGGCAGCCCGTCATGCCTACAGGACCACAGCGGTCCCTGCCGGTCCAACCCAAACGTTGAGCCACCGATCCTCCGCCCTACCCGGACACGGAGACGTGCACCACACCGCCAGACTCCACGGTGAAGCGGATGGTCCTGAACCATTGCTCCTCGACGGCGTAGTCGAACCCTCCGACCAGCTCGACGCCATCTCCCAACACCAGCCGGTAACGCGCCTCGCCCGACGCTTCCTGGGCCGAGAAGTAGACCCGACTGCTCGCCGCGGGCTCGACCGGCCCGATCGAGACGCGGCTGCTCGGCAGCACAAGCACAAGCTCTTCCACAGCAACATCGGAATGATTGAGCACTTCCACCTTGGCGCTGGCGAAGTGGTAAACACAGAGCGACAGCGCCGCCGCACCCAGCAAGACAGCAGCAGCCCACAACAGCCTCATCTGCATCGACTCGACTCCCTGAGTGTTCGCATCCGTGTCTGGGCAGTCAGGGGCAACAGGCGCGCGATGCACTGCCCTCTCCCGCTTCGGCCCTTCTCCCACCAGGTAAACATCCCAACCTCGTCTATTCAGCGACGCCCAAACCGCGAACGCCCCCCGAAACGCCGGGTCTGCCAGGCAATGCCTCAGGCTATCAGAGCGACGGCCACGCTCCATAACCGACCGTCAAAGCTGCGCCCAGTAGTGCCGCACCCCGCTGCACCCGGCCGCAAAATCGCGACACTGCTCCTTCGTCAGGCACTTCCCTGCAGCGATCTCATCGACCGCCCGGTTCACCGAGGTGCAGAGATCCTCATCAAGCGCGTCCGACTTCTTCGCCACAAACCGTCCCTACCGAGCGTGAGTGCAGTAACGGGGACAATGCCGAGCTCGCTCCAGCCGCGCACTGGCGGGCTTCGCGGAATCGAGAACAGAAACGTTCAAAGCGCCGCGCCGCCCGCAATCGCTAGCCACGGCAGATTCACGCAATCCATTCAGTCTCCTCGCGAACGCTTGAACTCAGCCACCTCGCGAGTGGCGGTCGTATGGAACGACCTGTTCGCCACATCGGGCGTGGTCCGGC
This sequence comes from Pseudomarimonas salicorniae, assembly GCF_023156535.1. Classification (GTDB taxonomy): domain Bacteria; phylum Pseudomonadota; class Gammaproteobacteria; order Xanthomonadales; family Xanthomonadaceae; genus Pseudomarimonas; species Pseudomarimonas salicorniae. Next base: position 44,343 of record NZ_JALNMH010000018.1, read on the forward strand.
CCTGTCCTCGCTCGAATGTGAAGGAAGTAAGCGACGACCTGCGCATCTTGAATCTTGGGGCACTCGCGCACCGCCTCGTCAGTCGGCCGCGGCTCGGCTACCTCCTCGATCGAGAACCCTGATGCGATCAGCAGGTTTACCCACTGGCTCAAGGTTCGTCTGAACCGAGGGATCCTGAACTTGGGCAGGGCTGCTTTCAGGCTGGCCGGCGCTGCCTTGAAGATCCACTCATCCACCTCGCCATCTGAATTCTCGAAGTAACCGCCCACTTCGATCGCGTAGGTCTGGCCATCGGCGCCACGGAGGTTTCGGCGATGCGCAGTGTCGAAACAAGGGTGGGCAATAGAAAACTGAAGGAACGCGCCCGGCTTCAGCACGCGCCGCACCTCCCCAAGTACCCGTGCTGTTTCTGGAATGTCCATCAAGCTCATCATTCCAGTCGCGAAGTCGAACGTATTCTCGGCGAACGGCAACTCGACCGCGCTCGCAACGCGGTAGTCGATTCCGAGGGGATCGTTGGCCTCGGCCTCCAGCGCGAATGCAATGAACTCCTTGGCAATATCAATGGCCGTGACGCGGGCGCCCTCCTTACGCTAGCAGTCTGGTGTTGTGACCATCGCCACATCCGATATCAAGCCCCGAAAGCCCTGCTACGGAGGGCAGCATGTGAAAGAAGGCAGGAGTGTTGAGGTGGTCGCGATAGATGTCGAAGCCGGCCCTCGCCAACGATGTCCATGCATCCGCATTGTCACTCCAGAACCGGCCGACTTCTTCATGGTCCATCCCGGCAACCCTCGTTTAGGCGCGCGAACGACGCGCTGGACGGCCGCCGGGCGACAACGTTTCAATCAACATCGATCCAAGGAATCCATACACGCATACCAAAATGCCGAGCCCAGCCAGCAGCGCTTCAGCAGTGCCCGCTCGAAACCTCGGCGCCGTCTCACCGCGCTCGATCAGCACGCAAAACGACGTTACACGCAGCCAAATCGCTTTCGCTATCTGCCTTCATGGCACATTCGAAATCGGCACGTGAAATGATGTCGAAACGCGCACAATCGCTTTGGGCTTGCGCGTTGAGCGTCGCAACCACATCAGGATCGAGACCAGAAAGCCCATTCTGCTTTTCCAGAAACTGAACGCACTCCGCTACCGTAACTTGAGCACCCTGACCACCCTGATCCGACCCGCCACCGCTACCCCCACACCCCCCCAACACCAAGAGAAACCCCGGAACTGCAACCATAAGAGGAGAAATCCTCATACCCCACGCCCCCAAAAGTTTGTTGACAAGTGAAATCACGGCCGATGCTATCACTCGCCGCGCCAGGCGACGAAGCGGACATCTTACGACGTATTGCGCGGCCCGGAGCCGAAAGCTGACGGCTCATTCGTAGCATCTCCTCGCCGGTCAGCTCAAATACGTACTCAGGCAGCGCCGCGATCAGCAGGATCGCTGCCTTTGGTGAACTCGTCGAAAACGAAAAAGGCTGCGATGGCAGCAGGCAACAATGTTAGGAGCCCCATTCCCGCGCTTCCTGCGATGAACAGTGCGATAGCCGAAACTACCAGCGCGATCAACCCTGACGCAGCCCCGACCACCCTGGTCTTCGAAAGAACGAGCAGCCCCCCGCCAGAAAACTGAATAACACCAAGTATTGATACGGCTATTGGGCTCAGCCCCAAATGCGCAAGAAACTCGAGCTCCTGCGGCATTTGCAAGATCTTCGGAATCCCAGCGGCGAGGTTCAAAAGCACGAGTAGTACAAGAAGTACAGCCTTGAAGATTCGCATGCGACTCGGATCTCGTTGTTGTCTTTAGCATCTTAACGCCGCGTTAAGCGGCCGATGGTCGGAAAAGTATCAGGAAACATCGAAAGGTCTGCTCGAATACGTAGTTAGACCGCAAACCTAGCGAGATCGGCCCAATAAGGGCTCGACCTCAGTGACTCTGTCAACTAATGAGGCAAGATTGGACAGCTTGTCTGAAACACCCGGAAGCGTACAGCCATAATACAGAGAGACCACCTTGGTTTGACTATCGCCGAAAGTGACGTAGAACGTTAAAGACGATTGGTCAGACCAGACTTCCTTGCAGCCGTGCTCTTCCGAGTAGTACTGCGGCTTCATTCGAACAAGCTTGATTCTTCGGATTTCGGCTTCAATCTCTTCGAACGCTGTTGGCGAGAGCTTCAAGTCAACACTCCCTCGCTTCTTCGCTACCTCAAGCCCGACGTAAGTGCCTGAGCCATCGCTGTTGATAGAGACGACGTAATGTGGGCATGTACCCCAGAAGCAAGTGAACTGCTCCATCACGATGGAGGTGATGGGAAGCTTAGATGCGGCCCGCGCGTTGAATTGGGGCTCACTGGCCGACGCACAGGAGCCAAGGATGAAGGGTGTCAGGACCAAGAGTCGTTTCATTGCGGACTAACGCCGCGTTGAGCGGCCTGCGGCCGACAGTGATTGGTTCATTCGAAGTAGCTCCCCGCAGGTCCGCTCTAACGCACAGTTATGCCACATCTCCGAGCGACTTCACATCAGATAACCTTGGGTCACCGAGCCAAATCGCGTCGACAATTGAGAACACTTTAGAAGCGAGCGCCGTGCCAACGACTTCAGACCTGTCGAAGGCCTTCTCGCACAGTGCTAGATAGTTGGCATAGCGTCCCTCGGCATCGACCACCATGAAACCACCTTGCCCCGAATCAGGGCGGTAGAGTAGCGACACCAAGAACCGATCAGCAGGACCAAACCCTTCACCCCATTGACCTATCACGAGGTCCAAGTTGGGGAAATGATTCGGTGAACCGACTGTCCATTGAATGTAGTAGACCGCAGCTGTGGCCTGACCATCGAGAACTTCGCCCCAGAGCTTTCGAGATTCGGCACCGCAGCAATCGCAGAACGACTCTGAGCTACCCGAAACTTCAACTGACAGCGCCGCTTCGATCATGGGGCATAACGCCGCGTTAAGCGGCAGCTGGCCGAAAGCGTATCAGTAAACATCAAAGCCTCTCCCAGCTGGTCTGCTCGAATACGTAGTTAGCTTTCACTGCGCGAGCACACCTCTAATCGGCCTTTTCAGAAGCTTGCAGACGTTCCCGAATCTCTGTCAATGCAGAAGCGAAGTAGGCAGCTGTCATTTCGAGCCGCTCTAGCTGTTGAATAATTGTTTCAGCCTCTGGTTCTCGATGGAACATGCTTTCATACTCATCGCTCAGGGAAAAGGCTAGCGTTGGGAATGTTTCGCGCATGATCTTTCTGAGGATCACCGCGCCTGCCTCACGGTTCTTCACTTTGAACGAGACGTCGAATGCACCGGACCCATAGCTTCTCCCATCATACTTGCCAATTCGTGACTTCTTGGCCAGTGCGACAATCTCATCAAGGATGTCATAGGGCCCCTTTCCACCTAGAGCGCTCTTGTCATCCTCAATCTCCAGCCAAAGCGTGCCCTCATTCTCCGCCAATTTGCGTTTAGAGGACCGATCCTTCTTTCGAGACGCCATAACCTCTCCAAGTGAAAGCTAACGCCGCGTTAAGCGGCCGCGGCACGACCACGTATCAGGAAAGATCAAAGCATCTCTCCGGTCCGCTTGAATGTTGGAATGGACTCCCCCCGAGCCACTCGGCTTCGTTGAGCCACACTGAGGTTTCGGCCATCAGTCACGGTCACGGTCACGGGAGGAGTCCGATATGAATGCTACTACTGTCGCCATCGATCTTGCCAAGGACGTGTTCGAACTGGCTTTCGCCGACTCGGATGCGCGAATCGTCCAGCGCAAGCGCCTGTCGCGGGCCCGGCTCGCTGCGGAGTTCCACAACCGACCGCCGATGACCGTGGTGATGGAGGCCTGCAGCAGCTCGCATTACTGGGCGAGGCGCCTGGCCGCCATGGGGCATCGGCCGCTGCTGCTGCCTGCCCAGCACGCCAAGCCCTTCGTCCGCGGCAACAAGACCGATCGCTCTGACGTCGCCGGCCTGCTGACCGCCTTCACCGTGGGTGACATTCGGCCCGTTCCGATCAAGACCGCAGAACAACAGGGCATCCAGGGCCTGCATCGCATCCGCGAGCACCACAAGCACCAGCGCACGGCATCGATCAATATCCTTCGTGGACTGCTGCGCGAGTTCGGCCTGGTGATCGCGGCCGGTTCCCACAAGGTCCGCTCGGCGGCCCTGGCCGCCCTGGAGGACGGCGAAAACGACCTGCCCATGGCCCTGCGCCACGCGCTCTACGAACTGCTGCAGCAGATCGACACCCACTCAGCCGCCATGGCCCGCGTCGAGGGCGCGCTCGCCGAGTTCGCCGCGCGCGACGTACGCAGCCAGCGCTACCAGACCGCGACCGGCGTGGGCCTGATCACCGCCACCGCGCTCAGCGCCGGACAGGGCGAGTTGGATCGCTTTCCCAGCGGTCGGCACTTCGCATCGAGTCTGGGCCTGACGCCCAGGGAGTTCTCCTCGGGCAACAGCCGTCGGCTGGGCAAGCTCACCCGCCGAGGTGACGTCTATCTCAGACAGCTGCTGATCCACGGCGCGCGATCGCTGCTGCAGTCTGCAGCGATACGTCGTAGGCATGGGAAGGAACTGGACAGACTATCGGCCTGGGCCATCCAGCTCAGCGACCGCGTCGGTCACAGCAAGGCCGCCTGCGCCGTGGCCAACAAGCTGGCACGCAGGCTATGGGCCGCCGAGCACCACCGCGCGTCCTTTGACCCCAACCACGTCAGCCAGCGTCCTGCGGCGCACTGACCCCAGCCGAAATCACTTCACGCAACAAGACGTTTCGCTTCACCGGTTGCACCGAGCTTCGAGTTCATGGCAGCGGTTCGGTACCCGGGGCGGCAAGGCCGGTAACTATGCTGAGCAGCACACCGCTCGATTGAACGTTTGGCCCCGCCCCGCGTACTCCATGATGGCCAGGATCAAGACGATCCACCCAAAGGCCGAATACACGATTGCAGCCGATCCGGTCTGCTATTGAACTACGAGCGCTTGGGGCTAGTTGACGGGGGAATCCATACACGGATAGTTAGATTCAGCTTGGCTAGGGAACCACGAACCACTTGCCGCCTACTCTAGAAAATATGCTGGGAATCAAAAGGTCTTCACCTCCATCGAATGTGCGGGAAACCACCTCGCGAAGCTCCTTCACTCCCTCAGCAGAACTGGCGTCGCAGAATGCCAACATGTCGTTTGCGGGAACTGCAACCGCATAACCGTTCGGAAAGCGGTCACGAAGCATTTCATCCCAAAGCCTATCAAGGAGAACAAAGCTAGCTTCGAAGTCTCCCCCCATAAAAGCGCCAACTATTGCCCCCCTCGGTTCGAACTGAAGATTACCGTGGGCATGCAAGCCGAGGTCATTCACACTCATCTCGCGCAACTGGACTTCCGAAACTCCCAATTCCGCTGCATCCTCGACCGAAACAAACGAGAACCCGTTGGGGTCGTTCCAAACGTACACGACAGTAAGACCGAACCATTCACCCTGAATGGGTGGGTTGTCGGGATCTAGGTCGTAGTCAGCCAAACGCTCTGCGGTCAATAGGTATGGAAGTATTGATGTTCTTTCAGTCACGCCACAGTTTCCAATAGATGAATCTAACGCCGCGTTAAGCGGCCGCGGCGCGACAACGCTTCAGGAAACATCGAAACCTCTCCGCGGCCCGCTTGAATGTTGGAATGGACTCCCCCCGAGCCACTCGGCTTCGTTGAGCCACACTGAGGTTTCGGCCATCAGTCACGGTCACGGGAGGAGTCCGATATGAATGCTACTACTGTCGCCATCGATCTTGCCAAGG
>NZ_JALNMH010000019.1 GCF_023156535.1 Pseudomarimonas salicorniae
GTGGCGGTCATGAGAAAGCTGCTCACCGCTGCCTGGACCCTCGTCAAAAGCCCAGAAAAGTACGACGGGAGCAGGCTGTTCCCGAGCCAAGAAATCGCTTGACAGGGAACAGAGTGTCTACAGGGGAGCAGTCGCGGCAGGCTTGCGGGCCGGCCGGCAGCGCCCGGGCAGTAGAATGCAGGCTTCGCTACGGAGCCGCGCATGACCGACCGCCTGACCCTGACCCGTCCCGATGACTGGCACCTGCACCTGCGCGACGGCGCGGCGCTGGCCGCGGTGCTGCCCGATACCGCGCGGCAGTTCGCGCGTGCCATCGTCATGCCGAATCTGAAGCCGCCGGTCACCACCACCGCGCTGGCCGCCGAATACCGCCAGCGGATCCTCGCCGCGCGGCCGGAGGGCTCGGACTTCGAGCCGCTGATGACGCTCTACCTCACCGACAACACATCGGCCGAGGAGATCGCGCGCGCCGCGGAGTCGGGCTTCGTCCATGCGGTCAAGCTGTATCCGGCCGGGGCCACCACCAACAGCGATGCCGGGGTCACCGACCTCGGCAAATGCCGCGCGGCGCTCGATGCCATGCAGCGCCACGGAATGCCGCTCTGCGTGCACGGCGAGGTCACCGACCGCGACATCGACCTGTTCGATCGCGAGAAGGTGTTCATCGAGGACAAGCTGATCCCGCTGCGTCGCGACTTCCCCGAGCTGCGCGTGGTGTTCGAGCACATCACCACGCAGGACGCCGCCGACTATGTGCGCGAGGCCGAGGGCGAGATCGGCGCCACCATCACCGCGCACCATCTGCTGTACAACCGCAACGCGATCTTCGTCGGTGGCGTGCGTCCGCACTGGTACTGCCTGCCGGTGCTCAAGCGCGAGCGCCATCGCGAAGCCCTGGTCGCCGCCGCGACCTCGGGCAACCCGCGCTTCTTCCTCGGCACGGACTCCGCCCCGCATGCGAAGCAGGACAAGGAGTCCGACTGCGGCTGCGCTGGCTGCTATACGGCCTGGCACGCCATGGAGCTGTACGCCACCGCCTTCGAGCGCGCCGATGCGCTGCACCGGCTGGAGGCCTTCTCCAGCCACTTCGGCGCCGACTTCTACCGCCTGCCGCGCAACCAGGGCACCGTGACGCTTGAGCGCGCCGAACAGGTCATCCCCGCCAGCCTGCCCTTCGGCGGCCGCGAGCTGGTGCCGCTGGCGGCGGGGGAGACGCTGGGCTGGCGGTTTACGGGGTAGCCGACCGGGCGCGTGATCGGGTGGCAAATAGGGGCGCAGAGCGGACGTTCGCCACCGCCCCGGATCGGGCGGGCTCTTCGTAGGAGCGGACATGGCCGCGACCGCGGAGATTCGCTCCGGCCGCGGTCTGTGGTGAATACGCCGCGCCGCGGTCGCGCCCATGTGCGCTCCCACAGTCGGGCTTCGTTGGGCGTCAGCGAAGCCCCATAGGGTGCGTCTTGGACGCACCGATACGGGCGTTCCGACGGTATGCCCGGTGCGGCCAGCCGCACCCTATGAATGTCTTATTTACGAATGTCTGCTTTGCGCCCGAAGCGGCCCCCGGGATTGAATGCGCCTGGAGGGCGCGGCTCAGGTGCCGGCCTGGCGGGGCGCCGTGGCGCCGGATGGGCTGCCCCGGGCCCAGCGCAGGCAGGGCCGTTCGAGCAGGCGCCAGCTGGTCCAGGACAGGGCCAGGGTGATGCCAAGGCAGGCCAGGGCCAGCGCCGGCTTCGACAGCACGGGCAGGCGCAGCAGGAGCAGGATCACGCCGGCATGCCACAGGTAGATGCCGTAGCTGAGATTGCCGGCGCCGCGTATCAGGGCTGCCAGCCGGCGCGGGGGAGCGGGGAGACGCAGGGCCAGCCAGATGCTTATCGAGGTGGCGACACAGACCGCTGCATAGGCGCCCAGCAGGCCGGCCAGCCGGGTCCAGTAGCCGGCCTGCAGGTGGAGCAGGGCGGCGCCCGCGGCGCCCCAGGCGAGCAGGGCCAGCAGGGCGATCCATGCAGAATTGCTCGCCCGATCGCTGCCCGGGCGCCTGTGCTCGAGCAGGCGGGCCGCCGCGGCGCCGCCGGCGAAGCTCAACATCACGCCGGGCAGCTGGGTAGCCAGAAAGAAACCATGGCCGGCGCCCTGCGCCTCGTCCATGGGCGCGACAGCGTTGAAGACGACCAGCCGCCATGCGACCGATACCAGCGCGGCCGAGATCAGCAGCCAGGCCGGTGACACCCGAAGTGCCCAGGGTGCGATCAGCAGGAGCAGGGCGTAGAACTGCATTTCCACGCCAAGGCTCCAGCTGGGGCCGTTCAGGGCGCCGTGCAGGGAGGGAAACAGGTTGTGCAGGAACAGTGCGTGGCTGGCGAGGTTCCACAGCGCGTCATCCTGCTGCAGGCGGAACGGTTCGACGACGAGCAGGAAGAGCACGCAGCTGGCGAGATAGAGCGGGACGATGCGCGCCAGGCGGCGGCGCGTGAAGGTCATCCTCCAGCCGTCCGCCGGGCTGTCGATCAGGCGTCGGGTGGAGATCACCATCACCGCGCCGCTGAGGGCGAAGAACAGATCGACGCCGAGGAAGCCGAAGTTCAGCCAGCCCCCGATTGAGGAGACCGGCACTTCCAGGCCGCCCATGACGATCAGGTGGTAGCCAAGCACGGACAGCGCGGCGAAGGCGCGCAGCGCGTCGAGCCAGAGGTAGTGCCCCGAGTCGCCGGGCGGGCGCGTGCCGCGCCCGCCTTGCCCTGCCTCAGCCTCGCTCAAGCAGCTTGCGCAGGTCGATCACTGCGGCGTTGGCCCGCGAGATGTAGTTGGCCATCACCAGCGAGTGGTTGGCGAAGAAGCCGTAGGGCGAGCCGTTGAGCACGATCGGGCTGAACAGCGGCGTCTGCGACTCTTCCAGCTCGCGGATGATCTGGCGCAGGGAGACCAGGGCGTTCTTATCGCGCAAAACGGGCTCGAAGTCGTGTTCGACGGCGCGCAGGAAATGCAGCAGCGCCCAGGTCGAGCCGCGGGCCTCGTAGAAGACATCGTCGACCTTGAGCCAGGGCGTGCGCACGGTCTGCACGTCCGGGGCAGGGGTCGACTGCCGGGCGTCCTTGTCGCCGCCGAGGTCGGTATCGACGCGGATCTGGCCGACGCTGGCCGAAAGCCGCTGCGAGAGCGAGCCGAGGCGCTTTTCGACCACCGCCAGCCAGTCGGCGAGGTTGTCGGCGCGGGCGTAGAACTGCGCGTTGAACTCGTCGTCATCGGTGAGCCGGGTGAGGTAGGCGTCGACATGGCCAATGGCCTTGCGGTACTGGTTCTCCGAAGCCGGCAGCAGCCAGCGGTCCGACGGCGTTGAAAACAGCGGGTCGGCCTCCAGCAGGTCCGGATCCTCGGTGCTCTGCGTCTGCGAGCGGGAGAACTCGTTGCGGAACGCCTTGGCGAGGTCACGCACCTGGACCAGGGCACCAAACTCCCAGTTGGGCACGTTGTCCATCCATACGCCCGGCGGGGCGTAGTCGTTGGACAGATAGCCGCCGCGCTTGTCGAGCAGGGTCTCGGAGACGCGGATCAGGGTGGACGTGGTCACGCTGCCGACCACCACCGGCTGGCCCTCGGCCGAGGCGCGCTTCTGAGCCGACTTGACCACGTCGAACGGGCGCGGCTCGTAGTCCCACCACCACCAGAGCACGCAGGCGACCAGCAGCCAGATCGCCACCACGGCGGTGACGATACGGATCCAGAGGTGGCGTTTTTCCTTCGGGGTCATGCGGGTCTTCAGGGACATGGCGACTCCTCGATTCGACTCGGGGCGGACGACTGACGCCATCGGCCAGAGCTCACATTATCAGCTAAGCCGTCGACGGCCGGTGGCGGCTGATCGTGACAGGGGGCTGGGGTGGAGCGGTGGGTAAGGGCATATTGAGGGCGCGAAGTGCGTCTTTGCCTCGGTCCCGCTGTAGGAGCCAGCTTGCTGGCGATTGGCGCCCCGGACGGGACGGTCGCCAGCAAGCTGGCTCCTACATTCGGGTTTTGCGGAAGGTCTTCTTCGCGCCCGAACCTGCCGGCGCCTGCCCTTGTCCGGCCGGGCTACTCCGGCTGGTAGACCTCGGCGCCCTTCTCACGGAATTCGGCGGCCTTGGCCTGCATGCCCTTTTCCAGCGCCTCCTGCTCGGAGATGCCCTGTTCGGCGGCGAAATCGCGCACGTCCTGGGTGATCTTCATCGAGCAGAAGTTCGGCCCGCACATCGAGCAGAAGTGGGCCTGCTTGTGGGCGTCCTTGGGCAGGGTCTCGTCGTGGAACTCCTGCGCCTTTTCCGGATCGAGGCCGAGGTTGAACTGGTCGCTCCAGCGGAACTCGAAGCGCGCCTTGGACAGCGCGTTGTCGCGGGCCTGGGCGCCGGGGTGTCCCTTGGCGAGATCAGCCGCGTGGGCGGCGATCTTGTAGGTGATGATGCCGTCGCGCACGTCCTGCTTGTTGGGCAGGCCAAGGTGCTCCTTGGGCGTCACGTAGCAGAGCATGGCGGTGCCGTACCAGCCGATCATCGCCGCGCCGATTGCGCTGGTGATGTGGTCGTAGCCGGGCGCGATATCGGTGGTCAGCGGGCCGAGCGTGTAGAACGGCGCCTCGCCGCACTCGCGCAGCTGCTTGTCCATGTTCTCCTTGATCAGCTGCATCGGCACGTGACCGGGGCCTTCGATCATGGTCTGCACGTCGTGCTTCCAGGCGATCTTGGTCAGCTCGCCCAGGGTCTCAAGCTCGCCGAACTGGGCAGCGTCGTTGGCGTCGGCGATGCTGCCTGGGCGCAGGCCGTCGCCCAGCGAGAAGGCCACGTCATAGGCCTTCATGATCTCGCAGATTTCCTCGAAGTGCGTGTAGAGGAAGCTCTCCTTGTGGTGCGCCAGGCACCACTTGGCCATGATCGAGCCGCCGCGCGAGACGATGCCGGTGACGCGCTTGGCGGTCAGCGGGATATAGGCCAGGCGCACGCCGGCGTGGATGGTGAAGTAGTCCACGCCCTGTTCGGCCTGCTCGATCAGGGTGTCGCGGAAGATCTCCCAGGTCAGCTCCTCGGCGCGGCCATCGACCTTCTCCAGCGCCTGGTAGATCGGGACAGTACCGATGGGGACCGGGCTGTTGCGCAGGATCCACTCGCGGGTCTCGTGGATGTGCTTGCCGGTGGACAGGTCCATCACGGTATCGGCGCCCCAGCGGATCGCCCAGACCATCTTCTCGACTTCCTCGGCGATCGAGGAGGTCACCGCGCTGTTGCCGATATTGGCGTTGATCTTCACCAGGAAGTTGCGACCGATGATCATCGGTTCGGATTCCGGGTGGTTGATGTTGTTGGGGATGATGGCGCGGCCGCGGGCGACCTCGTCGCGGACGAACTCGGGGGTGATCAGCTTGGGCAGCGCCGCGCCGAAGGACTCGCCGGGATGCTGGCGCAGCAGGTGCGCCTCGCGGATCGCCTCCAGCTTCTGGTTCTCGCGGATGGCGATGTATTCCATCTCCGGGGTCACGATGCCGCGCTTGGCGTAGTGCATCTGGCTGACGTTGGCGCCGACCTTGGCGCGCAGCGGGCGGTGGGTGGCGGGAAAGCGCACCGGGGCCAGCTTCGGGTCATTGGCACGCTGAACACCGTACTTGGAGGTCAGGCCGGGCAGCTGCTCGGTGTCGCCGCGCTCGCGGATCCACTCTGCACGCAGGGCCGGCAGGCCGGCGGTCAGGTCGATGCGGGCCTCGGGATCGGTGTAAGGGCCTGAGGTGTCGTAGACGGTGAACGGGGCGTTCTTCTCGGCGCCGAACATCTTCGGCGTATCGGACAGCGCGATCTCGCGCATCGGCACCCTGAGGTCGGGACGCGAGCCCGTAACATGGACCTTGCGCGAGCCGGGGATGGGCCGGGTGACGTCGGCGGAGAGTTCGGAGGTGCGACGGATCAGGTCGGAGGGCAGGGCATTCATGACTTCGGCGCTCGCTGGGCTTACGGAGAGTGGGGAAGCGAGCGCGTCGGCGGGGCCGGCGAAGACTCCCTCGCCAGCGCGACCGCCGGCCAGGTTCCAAGGGTTTGATCTCAGCCCGGACCGCGCCCGGACACCCCCGCTTCAGTGCCGCCATTCAAGCACGAAGCAGGGCGCGCTGCGAGCGAGGGGAGTTGGACGGGGAGCCGGGAGTGGGGAATGGGGAGTGGGGATCGGGGGGCGGGGAGCGGGGTGGCGCGGTGGCTTGCCGCTCGCGGTTCGATACCTCACCGCGAACGGGGGGCGGGGAGTCTCGAGGCGTGTGGGCGCGTTTGAGCGCCAGTGGGGGCGGGAACAACGTTCGGGCGCGCGCTGTCGGCTCTTGCCCCACCCCTTGCGCCGCCGAAGGCGGGGTAGGGGGAGGTTGGGAGGGGGTTCGTCCGGCCTCGCGTCGAGGTCGCAGTCGGCCCATCTGCGAACGAGGCGCCCGGACCCGCACAGCAAGCTGCGCTCAACGGAAAGGCCCCATCCGTTCGGGCTGAGGTATCGAAGTCCGGACGGCGAGGCGGGTTGCCGCTCGCGGTTCGATACCTCACCGCGAACGGGGTGGCGGGCAAGTTTGCGGGAAGGCTGCATCCGTTCGGGCTGAGGTATCGAAGCCCGGACGGCGCGGCGGATTGCCGTTCGCGGTTCGAACCCTTGCCTCGAACGGGATAGTGGACCCGGGCGTCGTAGTCCGTGATCGGCGCGTCTATCAGCCTCGCCTGCTGCGATGCACAATGGCCGGGCCGGCAGCGCCGTGCTGCCGAGGACCCAGCATGACCGACACCTCGCCCGATCGCCGCGGCCTGCTGGCGGCCCTGTCCGCCTACGCGCTGTGGGGCGTGTTTCCGCTTTACTGGGCGCTGCTGGCCAGCGTGCCCTCGCTGCAGATCATTGCCCACCGGGTGGTCTGGTGCGTGGTCTTCGTGCTGGTCTATCTCGCCGTGCGCGGCATGCTGCCCGCGCTGCGCGAGGCCTTCGGCAATCCGCGGCTGCTGCGCCTGCTGCTGCTCAGCGCGGGGCTGATCGGGCTGAACTGGGCGGTCTACATCTGGGCGGTGACCCATGGCGAGGTGGTCGAGGCGAGCCTGGGCTACTTCATCAATCCGCTGGTCAGCGTCGTTCTGGCCGTGCTGGTGGTCGGCGAGCGGCTGCGGCGGGTGCAGTGGGCGGCGGTCGGGCTTGCCGCGCTGGGCGTGCTCTGGCTGAGCACGCGCCACGAGGGCGTGCCCTGGATCGCCCTCGTGCTGGCCGTGACCTTCGGCTTCTATGGCCTGGTCCGCCGCTACGCGGTCATCGACGCCATTCCCGGACTGGCGGTGGAGAACCTCGTCCTGCTGCCGCTGGCGCTGGGCTGGCTGGTCTGGTCCGAGCTGGCCGGCAGCGCGGCCTTCCTGCACCAGCCGGGCTGGAAGGACCTGCTGCTGGTGTTCGGCGGCGCGCTGACCGCCCTGCCCCTGATCGGCTTCGCCTACGGCGCCCGACGCATCCCGCTGTCGCTGATCGGCCTGCTGCAGTACCTCGCACCCACCCTGCAGCTGATCTGCGGGGTCCTGCTGCTGGGTGAGCCCTTCGTCGCCGAGCAGGCGATGGGCTTCGGCATGATCTGGGCCGCCCTCGCCATCTACGCGGCCGACGGCTGGCGCCGCGCGCGGCGACGGGTCCCGGCGGCGGCCTGAGCGGCCTGTGCAATCGTATGCGTGGCAGAACGCAGCGGCCGAGCGGTTAGATTGGGGTCTTCCCGAAGGAGCGCGTGGATGAGTTCGCAACCTGCTTCCCTGCTGGTGATCTTCGGCGCCACCGGCGATCTGGCGCAGCGCATGCTGCTGCCCTCGGTCTACGGCCTGCACCGTGATGGCCAGCTGCCGCCCTATTTCCGGCTGCTCGGGACGGCGCGCTCCGAACTGGACAGCGCAGGCTTCCGCGACATGGTGGCGGCGACCATCGAGCAGCGCGTGCCCGAGGCCGACCGCGACGAGGCCTCGCTGCGCGCCCTGCTCGAGCGCATCGAGTACCAGCCGGCGGCACTCGGCGATGAGGACTCGTTCGCCCAGCTCACCGAACGGGTCAGGTCGATGCGCGACGGCGACGTGGTCTTCCACCTGTCGACCGCGCCGCGCTTCTACGGCCAGATCTGCGCCGACCTCGCCCGCCACGGCCTCGCTGACCCGGGCACGAGGGTCCTGCTGGAAAAGCCGATCGGCCACGACCTCGCCACCGCCATCGAGATCAACGACGGCGTCGCGCAGAGCTTCGACGAGGATCGCATCTACCGCGTCGACCACTACCTCGGCAAGGAGGGCGTGCAGAACCTGATCGCCCTGCGCTTCGGCAATGCGCTGTTCGAGCCGCTGTGGAACGCCCGGCACATCGAGCAGGTGCAGATCACCGTCGCCGAAACGGTGGGTGTGGAGGGCCGCGGCGACTACTACGACGACTCCGGCGCCATGCGAGACATGCTGCAGAACCACCTGCTGCAGCTGCTTTGCCTGACCGCCATGGAGCCGCCCTCGCAGTTCGACCCCAGCGCCGTGCGCAACGAGAAGAAGAAAGTGCTGCGCTCGCTGCGCCCGATCGGACGCGCCGACGTCGCCGGGCACAGCGTGGCCGGCCAGTACACGGCCGGCGCGGTAGACGGCAAGGCGGTCCCGGGCTATGTGGACGAGCTGGGCCGGCCGAGCCGCACCGAGACCTTCGTCGCCCTGCGCGCGCACATTGACAACTGGCGCTGGTCGGGCGTGCCGTTCTACCTGCGCACCGGCAAGCGCATGCCGCGGCGCTGCACCGAGATCTACCTGCAGTTCCGCGCGGTGCCGCACTCGATCTTCGCCCAGGCCGGGGCCAACGTTGATCCCAATGCCCTGGTCATCCGCCTGCAGCCGGAGGAGCACATCGAGCTGAGCCTGATGAGCAAGACGCCCGGCCTCGACCGGAACGGGCTGCGCCTGTCGCAGGTCTCGCTCGACCTCGACCTGCACGAGGAGTTTGCCCACCACCGCCGTCGGCTGGCCTACGAGCGTCTCTACCTCGACGCCATCGAAGGCAACGGCACCCTGTTCGTGCGCCGCGACGAGGTCGAATGTGCCTGGGCCTGGGTCGACGAGATCTTCGATGGCTGGCGCCATGCCGGCACCGTGCCGAAGCACTATCCGGCCGGCACCTGGGGGCCGAGCGCGGCGGTCTCGTTGACCGAGCGCCACGGTCACAGCTGGCGGGAGTAGGGCGATGGAGTCGAGAGGAAGGGTGCGCGGCGTGCTGGTCGAATGCCCGGACGCCGGTGCCTTTGCAGCGGCCCTGGCCAGCCGGCTCGGCGAACTGATCGACCGGGCGCTGACCGAGCGCGGCCGGGCGGTGCTGGCACTGGCCGGCGGGCGCACCCCGTTCGCCGCCTATCGGCTGCTCGCCGCGCAGGCGCGCGACTGGTCGCGCGTCTCGCTGCTGGCGACCGACGAGCGCTGGGTCGACGCCGACCACGCGCACCGCAACGAGGCGGAGATGCGGCGCGCCTTTGAGGCCGCCTCCGGTGTACATTTCGTTCCGTTGGTGCCGGCGAAGGCCGATGGAGCGCCGAACGCGGAGTTCGCCGAGGCCCGGCTGGTCGATCTGGACGCGCCCTTCGATGCCGTGGTCCTTGGCATGGGCGGCGATGCGCATACCGCCTCCTTGTTCCCGGGGAGTCCGGGCCTTGATTCCGCCATCGATCCGTCCAGCGCGGGCAGCGCCTTCGTCGTCACGCCGCAGCCGCTGCCGCCCGAGGCCCCGCATGCCCGGATCACCCTCGGTCTTGCACGGCTCAAGCGCAGCCATGCGCGTATCCTTGGCATCACCGGCGACGGCAAGCGCAAGGTCTGGCAATCGGTGCTCGACGCCGAGCCCTCCGCCGATCGGCCGATCGGCCTGTTCCTGCACGACGCCGCCGCGCCGGTGGCCGTGTACTGGAGTCCGTGATGAGCCTTGATCCCCGAATCGCCCGCGTCACCGAACGCATCATCGAGCGCAGCCGCAGGACCCGCGGTGACTACCTCGCCCGCATCGAGGCAGCGCGTGAAACCGCGCCGGCCCGCTCGCGTCTTGCCTGCGGCAACCTTGCCCATGCCTTCGCCGCGAGCGGCGCCGACAAGCCGGCGCTGAAGGGGCTGCGCGCACCGAACATCGGCATCGTCACCGCCTTCAACGACATGCTCTCGGCGCACCAACCGATGGAGCACTACCCGACCCTGATCCGTGCAGCGGCCCGGGCCATCGGCGCCACCGCCCAGGTCGCCGGCGGGGTGCCGGCGATGTGCGATGGCGTGACCCAGGGCCGCACCGGCATGGAGCTCTCGCTGTTCTCCCGCGACACGATTGCGCTGGCCACCGGTGTCGCCCTGTCGCACGAGGCCTTCGATGCCGCGCTGCTGCTTGGCGTCTGCGACAAGATCGTGCCGGGCCTGTTGATCGGCGCGCTGAGCTTCGGCCACCTGCCGGTGGTCTTCGTCCCCGCCGGGCCGATGACCTCGGGCCTGCCTAACAAGGAAAAGGCCGCCGTTCGCCAGCGCTTCGCCGAGGGCAAGGCGACCCGCGACGAGCTGCTCGAGGCCGAGAGCGCCTCCTACCACGGCCCCGGCACCTGCACCTTCTACGGCACCGCCAACTCGAACCAGATGCTGATCGAGATGATGGGCCTGCACGTGCCGGGCAGCGCCTTCGTCAATCCCGGCAGCGCGCTGCGCGACGCGCTGACCGTCGCCGCCACCGAGCGCGCCGCGGCGATCACCGCGCTGGGTGACGACTACCGCCCGATCGGCCGGGTGATCGACGAGAAGGCCATCGTCAACGCCCTGGTGGGTCTCGCCGCAACAGGCGGTTCCACCAACCACGCCATCCACCTGGTTGCCGTGGCCCGCGCCGCCGGCATCCTGATCGACTGGGATGATCTCGACGAGCTTTCCCAGGCCACTCCGCTGCTGACCCGGATCTATCCAAACGGCAGCGCCGACGTGAACCATTTCCACGCCGCCGGCGGCCTGGGCCTCGTCATCCGCGAGCTCCTCGCCGCCGGGCTCGCGCATCGCGACATCCTGTGCATTTCCGGCAGCGATCTCGAGGGCCAGGCCCGCGAGCCCTGGCTGGACGGCACCACCCTTCGTTTCCGCGAACCGCCGGCCGAGTCGCTGGACCGCGACGTGCTGCGCACCCTGGCCGATCCGTTCGCCCCGGAGGGCGGGCTGCGCCGGCTGTCCGGCAACCTTGGCCGCGCCGTGGTCAAGATCAGCGCGGTTGCTCCCGAGCATCGCCGTATCAAGGCGCCGGCAAAGCTCTTCGACTCGCAGGATGCGCTGCTGGTCGCCTTCAAGGCCGGCGAGCTGAGCGGCGATTTCGTCGCCGTCATCCGCGGCCAGGGCCCGCGCGCCAACGGCATGCCCGAGCTGCACAAGCTCACGCCCACCCTCGCCGTCATGCAGGACCGCGGCCAGAAGGTCGCCCTGCTCACCGACGGCCGCATGTCCGGCGCATCAGGCAAGGTACTGGCCGCCATCCACGTCGTCCCCGAAGCCGCCGACGCCGGCCCCATCGCCCGCGTCCACGAGGGCGACCTGATCCATATCGACGCCGAGGCCGGGCTGATCAGCGCCGAGGTCGACGAGGCCGAATGGTCGACCCGCGCGCCCTGGCAGGGCGACTTCAGCGGCAACCGCGCCGGTGTCGGTAGGGAGATGTTCGGGCTGATGCGGGCCAATGTGGGATCGGCCGAGCAGGGGGCCTGCTCGTTGTTCTGCGATGGCTGAGCGGCGCAGGCCGATGGCAATCCGCTTCTGCGCGGCTACCGCTTGTTGTAGGAGCCAGCTTGCTGGCGATGGCCGGGCCAGGCGGCTCTTCTGTGGGAGTGGGCTTGCCCGCGACCGCTCGGCTGAGTCCTGCCGCGGTGGCGCCTCGATCCGGGTTTTGAGCCAGCATCGCGGCCAGAGCGAAATCAATATCAAGAGCGTTCCGGACTGCCCTGCGGGCCGCCCGAGTCACCTTTCTTTGCTTGTCCAAAGCAAGGTGACCCAAAGAAAGGACACCCCGGTCAGGCGCCTTCCGGGCTTCCTGCCCTCCAGGTACGCGTGCGGGTTCCGAGGGTTCGCCGACAGCGCCTGCTGCGCTGGGCGAACGCGAGCACGTCCCTGTGCTCGCCCCTGCGGGCCTTGTTCTCCACCCGCCCGCCGCCAGACAGGGGCCGCGTTGATCGTCCATCCTGGCCGCAAAGCCCGCAAGCCCCACGCAACGCTTGGTCGAAGCGTGCTCTTGATCTTCGGGTCCCGTGTGCAGCGCCGAGCAACGCAGCCGGCTTCGGGGGAAAGGCGCGCATGTTCGAGCACATGGATGTGCGAGCTGGGCTGCTTCGCAGCTACCACGAGCTCGAGCTCGAACGCGCCGGCCCGAAGCTGGCGAGTAGCGCAGGGCACCGGCGCTGCAAAGCAGCGTCGGCGCGGAAGTGGGGTCGCCTTTCTCTTGGTTACTTCTCTTTGGCGATCAAAGAGAAGTAACTCGGGCCGGCCGCACGTGGGAATGGCCAAGGACGGCCATGCTTTGGGAGCGAGGAAGGTCGGTCTGAAAGCACTTGCTTCTGCTCTGGGCTCAAGATCAAGCGCACCTGCGTCGCGACGCAGCCCTCCCATCGCCAGCAAGCTGGCTCCTACAGTCCGCCGTTCGGTGCGGCCAGGGAGCACTGCCGGCGGGCGCCGCGAGGTCATCCAGTGACCCCCAACGACAACCCCAACCTTGCGCTGATCGCCGATATCGGCGGCACCAATGCGCGCTTTGCGCTGAGCGACCTGGCGACCCCGCATCCACAGATCCTGCAGCCGCAGAGCCTGCCGGCGGCGGAGTTTGCCAGCCTGCAGCATGCCGCCGAGCACTACCTGCAGTCGGTGGGCGAGAGCCCGAGGCGGGCGGCGATTGCCGTGGCCTGTCCGGTGGGCGCGGATGAGATCCGCCTGACCAACCGGGCCTGGTCGTTCTCGCAGGCCGAGCTGCGCGAAGTCCTGGGGCTGGAACGGCTGCAGGTGTTGAACGATTTCGGTGCGGTGGCCTGGTCGGTGCCGGAGCTCGGTCCGGAGGACCGGGTCACCCTGCACGGCGACCCGGCGGCGGCGCTGCGCGGGCCGGTGACGGTGCTCGGGCCAGGGACCGGGCTAGGCGTAGCCATGCTGGTCGGCAGCCAGGCCGAGGGCTGGCGGGTGATCGAGACCGAGGGCGGCCACGTCAGCTTTGCCGCGCTGGGCGAGGAGGAGCAGTGCATCGATCGCTGGATCAGCGCGCGGCACGGGCGGACCTCGAACGAGCGGCTGCTCTGCGGAACCGGGTTGTCCTACATCCACGCCGCCCTGGGCGGTGCCGAGGTCGGTCGGCCGGTGGGCAAGCAGCATCCTCTGCGTGACCCGGCCGAGATCGTCGCTTCGGCGCTGGAGGGCCACGACCTGCTGGCGCGGCGCACGCTGGCCCGCTTCTGCGCGGTGCTTGGCAGCGTCGCCGGAGACGCTGCGCTGATCCATGGCGCGCGCACGGTACTGATCGCCGGCGGCATCGTGCCGCGCTTCCTGCCCTTCCTGCGCAGCAGCGCGTTCCGCGAGCGTTTCCTGGCCAAGGGGCGTTTCGCCGCCTACCTTGAGTCGGTCAGCATCCATGTCATCACCCATGCGCACCCCGGCCTGCTCGGCGCAGCGGTCGCCCTGCGCCAAGCCTGAGGAACCGCAACGCATGACCGCCTGGACTCCCGAAAGCCGCGCCGCCGCAGTGGACGCCGTGTTTGCCGCGGCCCCGGTGCTGCCGGTGATCGCCATCGATGACCTTGAACAGGCCGTTCCCCTGGCGCGCTGCCTGGTCGATGCCGGACTGCCGGTGCTCGAGGTGACCCTGCGCACGGCCGTCGCGGTCGAGGCGATCCGGCGCATGGCCTCGGAAGTGGAGGGCGCCATCGTCGGCGCGGGAACCGTGCTGTCGGCGACCGATCTGGCCAATGTCGCAGGCGCCGGCGGCCGGTTCGCCATCTCTCCGGGCGCGACCGAGGCGATCTACGCTGCCGCCGCCGCTTCACCGATTCCGCTGATTCCGGCCATCGCCACCGCCAGCGAGCTGATGCGTGGCATGGAGCATGGCCACCGCCGGTTCAAGTTCTTCCCGGCCGAGAGCAGCGGAGGCATTGCCGCCCTGAAGAGCTTCGCCGGCCCCTTCGCCGGCGTCCGCTTCTGTCCCACCGGCGGTATCGATCTCGTCAAGGCCCCGGCCTACCTCGCGCTGGGCAACGTCGCCACCCTTGGCGGCTCATGGATGGTGCCCAGCGACGCGCTGAGGGCCGGCGACTACGCGCGGATCGGACGGCTCGCCGCGGAGGCCGCCGCCCTGGTGCGCAAGGACTGACGGCGGCAGGTGCGCAGGGCAGGCCGCTCGTACTACTCTCGCAGCCCGGACAACAACTGATTGGAGCGGACGATGGCGCCAGTGAAGGCCTTCATAGCGGGATTCGTGTCCACCCTTGTCTTCCACCAGGGTCTGCTCTGGCTCTTCCATCTCGGCGGCCTGGTGCCGAACATGCCGTGGAATCTGGCGCCGGTGCCGCCAATCGGCGTGCCCTCGGTGATCTCGCTGGCCTTCTGGGGCGGCGTCTGGGGCATTGGCCTGTGGCTGCTCCTGCGCAATGTCGCCCGCAGCCGATACTGGCTCAACTGGACCCTGTTCGGCGCCATCGGCCCGACCGCGGTGGCCCTGTTCATTGTCTTCCCGCTCAAGGGGTTGGCTTTCGCTGGTGGCTGGAGTCCCAAGCTGATCATCGGCGCCCTGCTGCTCAACGGCGCCTGGGGATTCGGCTGTGCCCTGCTGCTCAAGCTGATGGGCGAGAAGGCCGGGCGCGCGGTGCGTTAAGGAGCCTCTGACCAAGTCCAGTGCCCCGCGTTGCCGCGGTGTGCGTTCGCACCAAGGCGGACGCCGCAGGACGTGGTGGTGCCACGTTCAAGGTGGCCAACGCAGGTGCGGGCGCACACCGTGGCAACCCTCCGGGCCGGGATTGTGCAGCCATCCAGCTGCGTTGCGCGTCTTGGCCGTGGCACCACCACACCCTGCGCGCGCGCCTTGCTGGCCGGCTGCACAACCTCCGGCGAGGGGCGCTGGACTTGGTCAGAGTCTCCTTAAGGCGGCGGAACGATCGGCCTTGATGCGGCGCAAGGTAGCGTGCGCGGAACGCGCGGCGCAGACTGGGCGCTCCTTTCAACGGGGAGAAGCCCATGTCGGTTGCCAAGGTCATCGAAGTCATTTCGGTCAGCAAGACCAGCTTTGACGATGCGATCAAGCAGGGCATCGCGCGTGCCACCGAAACCGTCAGCGACGTCGCCGGCGCCTGGGTCAAGGACCAGAGCGTCGATGTCAGCGGCGGCAAGGTCACCGGCTACCGGGTGACCCTCAAGCTGACCTTCGTGCTCAAGGGGGCCGGCAAGGCCAAGCCCAAGGCCAGGTAGGGCTTTACCTCTGCTCCACGGCCGCGGCGCCAGCATGGCGCCATGGTCGTCATCGTCTGGTTCAAACGCGACCTGCGGATCGCAGATCACGCGCCGCTGCTTGCGGCCTGCGGGTCGGGCGGCGAGGTCGTGCCGCTCTACATCATCGAACCGGAAGCCTGGGCGCAGCCGGACGCCTCGCCGCGCCACGGCAGCATGCTTAGGCCCGCGCTGGAGGAGCTCGATGCGGCGCTGAGGCGCCGCGGCAGCTGCCTCGTGGTGCGCCGTGGGGAGGCCATCGAGGTGCTCGATGCCCTGCGCCGGGAGGTGGCCATCGCGGCGGTGCATTCGCACGAGGAAACCGGAAACGGCTGGAGCTATGCCCGCGACCGCGCGGTGGCCCGCTGGTTGCGCGAGCACGGGATCGAATGGAGGGAGTGGCCGCAGGGCGGCGTGGTCCGCCGCCTGCGCAGCCGCGATGGCTGGGCCCGCCAGTGGGAGCAGCGCATGTCCGGCGATCCCCTGCCTGCGCCCGGCGCGCTTCGCCTGCCGCGTGCGCTGCTGCCGCTGCGCGAACGGTCGCTCGATCTGGGTGGCCTGCCACTCGAACGCAACGATCTGCTGCAGGCCGGCGGTCGCATTGCAGCGAGGGACTGCCTGGAGAGTTTTCTCGACGGCCGGGGCGCCGGCTACCAGCGCGGCATGAGTTCGCCCCTGCGCGGCGCCGAGGTCTGCTCGCGGCTATCGGTGGGCCTTGCGACCGGCGCCGTGTCGATGCGCGAGGTGGTAAGGCGGACCCGCGCGGCGCGGAACGCTGGCGAAGCGATGACCCCGGCGCGCGACCTGGTGTCTTTCGACAAACGCCTGCACTGGCACTGCCACTTCATCCAGAAGCTGGAGTCCCAACCGGATATCGAGTTCCGCAACGTCCATCGCGGTTTTGATGGTCTGCGCGAAACCGGGTTCGACAGCGAAGCCTTCGGGCGCTGGTGCCGGGGTGAGACCGGCTGGCCCTTCGTGGATGCCTGCATGCGCTCGCTGCTTGCGACCGGATGGCTGAACTTCCGCATGCGGGCGATGCTGGTGGCGGTCTCCAGCTACCACCTGTGGCTTCACTGGCGCGAGCCGGCCCTGCATCTCGCTCGCCAGTTCAGCGACTACGAGCCCGGCATCCACTACAGCCAGGTGCAGATGCAGGCCGGGGTCACCGGCATCAACATCCCGCGCATCTACAACCCGGTCAAGCAGTCACTGGATCAGGATCCCGAGGGCGAGTTCATCCGCCGCTGGCTGCCCGAGCTGGCCGCGCTGCCGGGGTCGCGCATCCACGAGCCCTGGCGGATGTCATCTGCCGACCAGCGTCGCTACGGGGTGCGGCTGGACGCCGACTACCCGCTGCCGGTCCGTGACCACCTGCAGGCCGCGCGCCAGGCGCGAGACCGACTGTTTGCCTGGCGCGGACGGGAAGGCATGGCCGAGCAGAGCCGAAGTGTCCTCGCACGTCACGGCAGCCGCCGTCCTGCCGGCCGACGCGTCATCGCCGGGGACGCCGCCCCGTCCGCATCGAGGCAGGCGGATCTGTTTGGCGGGTAGGACGGCGGGGTTGGGCGCGAAGAAGACGTTCATAGGGTGCGGCTCGCCGCACCGGGCATACATTCCAGATGCCCGTATCGGTGCGCCAAGGCACACCCCATGGGGCTTCGCCGACGCGCAACGAGGCCCGACGCAAATGGGCTCGACCGCGGAGATTCGTCCTGGCCGCGGTCTGTGGTGAATCCCTGGCGCTGCGGTCGCGCCCGAGGGCACTTGCACACTCGGGTCTCGTTGAATTGCGAGAATGTGGTCGAAGGGGGGCAGGATCTGGACGCGCCGGAAGGGCGCGAAGTTCGCATGCGCCCCGGCCCCGCTGTAGGAGCCAGCTTGCTGGCGATAGGCGCCCCGGATGGGACGATCGCCAGCAAGCTGGCTCCTACATCCGGGTGTTGTGGAAGGTCTTCTTTGCGCCCAACTTTTGCATTGAAGCGCGAAGGGCGCGTCCTCAGTCGTGGCGGAGGCGCTGCTCCAGGGCCTCGATGCGCGATTCCAGCGCAGCGATGCGGTCGAGCAGTTCGTCGCGTCCGGCCGCGGGGCCTCGCGGGCTGGAGGCGGCGTTCTCGCGCAGCGCGTCGACGTCGACCGGGCCCGAGAGCAGGTGCATGTAGCGATCCTCGCGCTGGCCGCCCGACCTGGGCACGCGGATGACCAGGGCGGGATTGCGCTGGATCAGGCGATCCAACGTGTGGTGCAGGTCATCGAGGTCGGCGAAGGCGTGCAGGCGATCACTCCGCTGCAGCAGTTCGGGCGCTGTCTGCGGGCCGCGCAGCAGGAGCAGGGCGAGCACGGCCTGCTGGGCGCGGGTTACGCCGAAGGCCTCGGCGAAGCGGTGCTCGTAGCGCTGCGCCCGGGAGCCGTGCACGCTGCGCAGCAGTCGGCGCGCTTCCATCTGCCGAAGGGCATGTCCCACCTCACCGGGCTCCAGCTCCATCACCGGGTCGCGGCTGGTCTTCTGGTTGCAGGCCAGCTGCACCGCGTTCTGGGTCAGCGGGTATTGCTCGGGGGTCGTGGCTTCCTTCTCGACCAGGCAACCGAGGATGCGGGCTTCGATGGGGTCGAGCTGGGGCGTTTCGGCCTGGGCGTCCTGCGGGCTTTCACTCACGGGTAATCTCCGACTGTCCGGGTGTGGCCGACTGGCTACACTGACGGGCATGAAGTATGCGGCATCGCCAGCTCGGATTCCTGATGCGGGCATCCGCAGGCAGGCCGGCGTGCTGGTTTTCGTGGCCTGGCTCGGCTTTGTTTGTGCGAGTTTCTGGAGCCTCGCCGTGACGCCACGGCTCGCCGAACGCGACGCGCTCTCGGAAAGGGAATTCAGCCTGGCTGCCGAAGCCTGGTGGCGCTCGCACGACGCATTCGCGCCGCGGATGACCCTGGTGGTGTTGCCGGGCTGTGAATGCGCCGGGGCGGCCGGCATCGATCTGCTTCGCTCGGCTTCGGGGCTTGATCTGCCCGTGCTCGAGGTCGGTCGCACAGCGGCCCCCGCCTGGGACATCGCCCACGGCCTGCCGCAGGACGGCGCCATCGATGCGTTACTGTTTGCCGAGGACGGCGGGCTGCGCTATGCCTTCCTCCGCGCCAATCCGGATCACTGCGTCAGTATCGGCACAAGGCTCCGACAGGGCCTGTTGCCGGAAGCGCCAACCAGAGTTTGGCCGGGCCTGTGCCCCTGTCCGGCCCAGCGTCGCACGAGTACCTGAGGGAGGGATCGATGAACCACCAGAATTATCTCGACGCGCTGAGAGTCCGCGCCGACCGTCTGCTGCTGGCGCTGTGCGTGCTGGCGCTGCTGACCGGCGTGGGCATTGCGATGGGCAACGGAACCTGGCCCACCGTGCTGCTGGTCGCCCTGCCCACGGTGATCGCGATGGGTGCGCTGACCCGGCTGATGCCCGGGGCCGCGCTGACGCGCATGGCGATGGCGGTCGCGACGATGATCCTGTCGGCCGCGCTGATTCATCAGACGCGGGGCATGCTCGAAATGCATTTCGCCATCTTCGTCCTGCTGGCGGCCCTGGTGTACTACCGCGACTGGCGAGTGCTTGTCCTGGCCGCCGCGGTGATCGCGGTGCACCACGCCCTTTTCGGCTGGCTTCAGCTTCGTGGCGTCGAGGTCTGGGCCTATCCGGACGGCTACTACAGCTTCGGCATCCTGCTCATCCATGCGGCGTTCGTGGTAGCCGAAACGGCCTTTCTGGTGGTGATGGCAAGAGGCCTCGAGGACGATGCAACCCGTCTGGGAGCGGCCGGCAACACGCTGCGCGCGGCGGCCGAGCGTCTGGCGGTGGGCGATCTTGGGCCCGCCCGAGCGCTCGGCACGGCGCCGGCCGGCAGCGCCGCCTGGGCCCTCGGGGCTGCGGCGAGGAGTCTCTCCGAGCGGCTCGAGGAGGTCTCCTTGCTGGTCGAGGCACAGGCCGCCGGCGATTTCGCCCGTCGGGTCGATGCCTCGGGCACGGAGGGCGAGCTGGCCCACGTCATCGCCGCGGTGAACCAGGGCGCCCAGCGCTCGGAGGTACTGATCACCGAGGTCGCGGACTCGGTCGAGGCCCTCGCCCGCGGAGAACTGCCGAAGATCGACTCGGATCAGATGTCCGGCGAGTACCGGCGGCTGCTGCGCTCGCTGCAACACACCGTGGACGTGTTCTCCCTGTTCCAGGCCCGGCAGAGTGAGGCGGTCCGCGCCTTCATCGGCGGCGACACCCGGCAGTCCCTCCCGCTCGACGGCTTGCAGGGGTTCCAGCTGGAGCTGGGCCGGCAGATCAACGGCCTGTTCAGCGAGATGGCCGAGCTGGTCGCCGACTTCGATCGCTTCACCACCGCCCTCGGCAAGGGGGACCTCACGGTTCGACTCGGCGAGCGCGGTGGCGGCGACTTCGCGCGTCTGCGCAAGGATTCCGAGACCGCCATGCGCAGCCTGCAGGCCCTGGTCGGCGAGCTGCGCGCGGCTTCGCGCGACATTCACGGCGCGTCGGAAAGCCTCAATCAGGGCACCGAGGACCTGTCCAGCCGCATCCAGAGCCAGGCCGCCAGCCTGGAGCAGTCGGCGGCCGCCATGGAGCAGCTGACGTCAACCGTGCAGCAGAACGCGCAGAGCGCGAACGAGGCGCGCACCCTGGCCGACGGGGCGACCCGCGTGGCCGAGGAAGGAGGCAGCGTGGTCCAGCAGGTGGTTCGGACAATGGGGCAGATCAGCGAGGCCTCGCAGCGCATCGCCGACATCATCGGCGTGATCGACGGCATCGCCTTCCAGACCAACATCCTCGCCCTGAATGCCGCGGTGGAGGCGGCCCGCGCCGGTGAACAGGGCCGCGGCTTCGCCGTGGTCGCCAGTGAGGTCCGTGCGCTGGCGCAGCGTTCGGCGGATGCGGCCAAGGAGATCAAGGCACTGATCGAGAACTCCGGCGAGCGCGTGCGCAGCGGATCGGAGCTGGTTTCCCGCGCCGGCGACACGATGGGCGGCGTGGTCGACTCGGTGCGCCGGGTCAGTGCCCTCATCGCCGAGATCTCGGCAGCCTCGGCCGAGCAGGCGCGCGGCATCGCCGAGGTCAGCCGGGCGGTGGGCGATATGGAAACTTCGACCCAGGCCAGCACCGAGGTGGTCCAGGGAACGGCCTCGCAGGGGGCTCTGCTGGCCGGTCACGCCGAGCGCCTCGAGCGCTCGGCGGGGCGCTTCCGCACCGCTTGAACCTCCGCCGCGGGACGCTATTGCGCCCCGCGGCGGCCGGCCTCAGAAGTCGAGGCTCAGGCGCGCGTACACGAGCCGGCCCGAGCGTCCGAACGGCGAGTAGTTGGAGAACGGTGTGTTGCCGGTGCCGTTGCGGCTGATCGGGAAGGCTTCCGGGTACTGGTCGAAGACGTTCTCGGCACCGATGGCCAGGCGCAGCGAATCTGTGAATTGCACCCGACCCTCGAGGTCGACCAGGGTCTTTGACGGCAGGCGGAAGTCGGTGGCCGCGCTGGTTCCGGGGTCCAACACCTCGCCGTAGCGGGTGGCGCGCAGGGTGGCGCCAAGCATGCCCTGCGACCAGTTGACGATGGCCGCGAGCTTGTCCTTTGGATTGCCCTCTTCGAAGGTCAGCACGTTGATGCGGCCGAACAGCACCGGTGCCGGATCCAGCGCGGACAGCTCGGCCGTGGTCGGGACCCGGGTCACCTCGGTTTCGTTGTAGTTGCCAGCTAGGGTGAAGTCGAACTTGCCGAGATTCTCGGTGTCCCACGGCCAGCTGACGACCACGTCGACGCCCTGGGTTTCGGTATCCACGCCGTTGATGAAGAAGCGTCCGCCGCCGATGCCGATGAAGCCGCGCGAGGTCAGGAAATCTCGAACGTTGGTGGCGACCAGGTTCTCCGAGAGCACGATGCGGTCGTCGATGTCGATGCGGTAGGCATCGACGGTGACCGTCACATCGCCCAGCGACATCACCGCGCCCAGCGAGAAGTTGACCGACTCCTCGGCGTCCAGCGGCCGTGCGCCCAGCGCCCGGGCGATCGGATCATCCACCGGGAAGGTGGTGATGTCGAAGGGCACGCCGTTGATGAAGTTGGTCGAGGTGGCGGTGAAGAACTGCTGCTGCGGCGAGGGCGCGCGGAAGCCGTTCTGCATCGAGCCACGGAGGGCGAAGGCGGTGCTGAAGTCATAGCGCATCGCCAGCTTGCCGGTCAGGTTGCTGCCGAAGTCGGAGTAGTCCTCGGCGCGCACCGCGGCCGAACCGAGCAGGTTCTCGGTCAGGTTGGCCTCGAAGTCGACGTAGACGCCCACCGCAGTGCGGTCCTCGTTCACTTCGTTGGAGGGGCGGAAGCCGGGGAACACCTGGGCGCCCGAGGCCGTGGGATTGCCGTTGAGCAGCACTCCGCCGTTGCGGTAGGAATCCGGTTCGCCGGCGAAGATCGAATAACTCTCGCGACGGGCCTCGATGCCGGCGGCCACGTTGAGTGCCGAGGCCAGGCCATCGACATCCAGCGAATTCACGCCGGAGAAGTTGAACACCAGCTGGTCGTAGTCGAAGCCGCCGGCGTCGAACTCGGTGCCGCTGGCCGGGCCGAGCGAGCGGTTCAGGGTGTTCTCGATGGTGAACTGCATCTCGTTCTTGCCGTAGACCAGCGAGGTGTCCATGAACCAGTTGTTCCACTGCCACTCGTAGCCGATGGCGGCGCTGCTGTCGTCGACATCCGGGGCAATGATCGGCAGGAAGCCGTCCGGATAGATCTCGATGACGTTGCGGGCGTCGAGCGCTCGGCGGTAGAAGCCGGCCGAGCGGGCCTCGCGGTCCTGCAGGCTGGCCCAGCCGTAGAGCCGCGAGCCGCTCTCGTAGTCGATGCCGAAGTTGGCGAACACGGTCTTCTGCTCGACCTCGGGCTCGCCGTACCAGGCGTTGAAGCGGTCGAAGTTCGCCTCGCGCGGGTCGAAGGCGCCGTTCACCAGCGGGTACTGCTGGCGGTAGTCGTAGCCGCCGCGTTCGGTGCGCTCGGCGTCCTTGTACTCGGCCGAGAGCGTGAAATAGCCGGCGTCACCGAGTGCGAAGCCCTTCCAGGCCGAGACGGTCACCGTCTCGCCGTCGGTAAGGTCGCGGCTGATGCGGGAGGGTGCGCTCCAGATCGCGCCGGCCGGGGGCGGGGTGGTCGGCGTGGTGTACTCGGTGTCGCGCTGGCTGTAGCTGACCGTGGCGTTGCCGCCCTCGGCGGCGCGGCGGAGGATCACATTGATGACGCCGGCGATGGCATCCGAGCCGTACTGCGCCGAGGCGCCGTCGCGCAGCACCTCGACCGACTGGACCGCAGCCATCGGGATGGTGTTCAGATCGACCGCGGACGAGCCGCGGCCCACGGTGCCGTTGACGTTGACCAGGGCAGCGGCATGCCGGCGCTTGGAGTTGACCAGGACCAGGGACTGGTCAGGGGCCAGGCCGCGCAGCGTCGCCGGACGGACCGTGTCGGTACCGTCGGCCAGACCCGGTCGCGGGAAGTTGAACGAGGGCAGGGCGACCGAGAGCGCCTGGTTGAGCTCCGGTGCGCCGGTGCGCTGCAGGGTCTCAACCCCGACCACGTCGATCGGCGCCGGGGTTTCGCCGGCCGAGCGGTTGGACACGCGGGTACCGGTCACGACGACCGTATCAAGGGCGCGGGCGTCCTCGCCCTCGGCGGGATCCTGGGCGTGAGCAGGGGCGGCATTCAGGGCAGCAAGAACGGCAATCGACAACAGCGACAGCTTCGGCATGACAACCTCCTGCGGATCGGGGCGAAGGATCGGGCGCGCTTCAGCCAGGCGGTTGTCGGGTCGCCGGGCATTGCGGCTGGTTGCAGTGTGCCACCGTTCAGCTTCCGAAGGGCGGTCCGGAAGTCATGAGGATAGGATCGGGCGGCGCTCGATTACACTTCGCGCCCATGATCGCCTTCCGTTCCTTTGCCCTGCGCCGTGCGGGACGCCTTTTGCTGTCCGACGTCGACCTCACCCTGCATGCCGGCTGGAAGGTCGGCCTGGTCGGCCGCAACGGCTGTGGCAAGTCCTCCCTGTTCGCCACCCTGCTCGGCGAGCTGGAGGCCGATGCGGGGGATCTCGACCTGCCGGCCAACCTGCGCATCGCCAGCGTCGCCCAGGAAACCCCGGCTCTTCCCGATGCCGCGATCGACTACGTGCTCGGCGGCGACGTCGCGCTGGCCGCTGCACTGCGCGATGAAGCCGAGGCCAGCGCGCGCGGCGACCATGCCGCGGCCGCCGAGGCGCATCACCGGATCGATGCGCTCAATGGCTACGACGCCCGGGCCCGCGCCGGACGGCTGCTGCACGGGCTTGGCTTTGCAGCAGAGACCCACGAGCGCCCGGTGGCCAGCTTCAGCGGGGGCTGGCGGGTCCGCCTCAACGTGGCCCGCGCGCTGATGGCGCCCTCCGACCTGCTGCTGCTGGACGAGCCAACCAACCACCTCGACCTCGACGCCGTGCTCTGGCTGGAGCAGTGGCTGCTGCGCTATCCCGGCACCCTGGTGGTGATCTCCCACGATCGCGAGTTCCTGGACGGCGTCTGCAGCCAGGTCGTTCACCTGCACGACGGCCGGGCGAAGCTGTACTCCGGCAACTACACATCGTTCGAGCGACAGCGCGCCGAGCAGCTGCGCCAGCAGCAGATCGCACACGAGAAGGAGCAGGTCGAGCGCGCCCACCTGCAGAGCTTCATCGACCGCTTCAAGGCCAAGGCGAGCAAGGCCAAGCAGGCGCAGTCGAGGATGAAGCGGCTGGAGAAGCTGGCCGGCACCGAAGCCGTGCGCGCCGAGTCGCCGTTCCGCTTTGCCTTCGACACGCCGCCCGAGCTGCCGAGCCCGCTGCTGCGGCTGGATCGGCTCGACGCGGGATATCGTGAGCGGGAGGCTCAGGCTCAGGAGCCCGCAGCTGTGGCCTCAACGACAGGGTCTGCCGCCGTCGCACCGGAAAATCACCAATCACGAATCACGAATCACGTGCTCTCGAACGTCAAATTCGCCCTGGAGCCCGGCGATCGCGTCGCCCTGCTCGGTCCCAATGGCGCCGGCAAGTCGACCCTGGTCAAGACCCTGGTCGGCGAGCTGCCGCCGCTGGGCGGCGAGCGGATGATTCACCCGGCAGCGCGGATCGGCTACTTCGCCCAGCACACGGTCGAGGCGCTGACCGAGGGCGAGAGCCCGATCCAGCACCTTGCCCGCATCGCCCCGGGCAAGGGCGAGCAGGAACTTCGCAACTGGCTGGGCCGCTGGAACTTCGCCGGCGAGCGCGCCTTCGAGACGGTGGACGGTTTCTCCGGCGGCGAGCGGGCGCGTCTGGCGCTGGCCCTGATCGCCTGGACCCGGCCAAACGTGTTGCTGCTCGACGAGCCCACCAACCATCTCGACATGGACATGCGCGAGGCCCTGGCCGAGGCGCTGGCCGAGTTCGATGGTGCCCTGGTCCTGGTCAGCCATGACCGGCATCTCATCGGCCTCGCCTGCGACCGCTTCTGGCGTGTATCCGACGGCAGCGTCACTGCCTTCGATGGAGACCTCGACGACTACGCCGCCTGGCTGCGCTCGCGCGAACGCACCGAGCAGAAGTCCGCCTCCGGCCCGGCGCCGGCCAGCGCCGAGCCTGCCACCAGCGGCGGCGGCAAGGAGCGCCGCCGCAGCGCCGCCGAGCAGCGCGAACGCGAACGCCCGCTGCGCAATCGCCTGAAGCAGGTCGAGGCCGGCATGGCCAAGCTGGACGCCGAGCTGGCGGCGCTGGAGTCGCAACTCGCCGATCCCGAGCTCTACGCCGACGGCGGCAAGCGCGCCGCCGAACTGGCCCGCCAGCAGTCCTCCCTGCGCGAACGCCACGCCGCGGCCGAGGCCGAGTGGCTGGAGCTGTATGAGGCGCTGGAGGCGTTGGGGGTTTAGGGGAGGGCCTGGGGGCCAGGGCCAGGGCTCAGGGCTCAGGGCTCAGGGCTCAGGGCTCAGGGTTCGGCAGGGGAGCAGGCTCTGCTCCTCCCCTTGCGGCGCTTGGCGCCGTAGGGGGAGGCTGGGAGGGGGTGCTGCCGCGGCGATCGACGCGGGCTTGAATTGGTGTTGCTCCGCCCCAACATGCGCCACATCGGCGGAGATGCCCGCTACCTGTTACCGGACGAGATCGACCATGCCCATCTACGGATACGAATGCCCCGCCTGCGACCACCGTTTCGACCGCCTGCAGAAGCTGTCCGACCCAGATCCGACGACCTGCCCGGCCTGCCAGGCCGAGGGCATTCGCCGCCAGATCACCGCGCCGGCATTCCGCCTGGCCGGAAGCGGCTGGTACGAGACCGACTTCAAAAAGGACGGTGACAAGAAGCGCAACCTCGCCGGTGACGGCGATGGGGCGGGCAAGGGCGACGCCGGCAAGGCCGAGGCGCCGAAGGCCGAGTCGAAGACCGAGAGCAAGGCGGAGTCGCCCAAGGCCGAAAGCAAGCCGGCCAAGAGCGAGTCCAAGCCGGCCGCCGCGGCGAGCTGAGCCCCGGCGCCAGAATCGGGCGGGCGCCCGGGCTCAGGGGCGCACGAACCGAGGCCTCCAATCACCCCCGAGGGCGCGGGTGGTGGGTCAGTGCCCGCTTAATCGCATTCGCCGCCGTGCCTTACCGGGCCGAGGGGCTCCCGAGGCCCGCGGGAGCCGGTCCCGGCGTCGAATGCTCAGGCCACGTTCTGCACGATCGGCCTGAACCCGCCGTACACCATGCGCTTGCCGTCGAAAGGCATGTCGCTGCCGTCGGGCGCGCCGAAGTCGGTCTTCATGCGCTCGTCCGACATCATCCTCTCGTGGGAGGCATCGGCGGTCTCCTTGTCCGGCCAGGTCATCCAGGCGAACACCACCTTCTCTCCCGCCTGCAGGTTCACCGCACGGCGAAAGTCCGTCTGCACGCCGTCCTTGATGTCGTCCTCCCAGCATTCGAACTGGGACAGCGCCCCGTAGTCCCTGGCGATCCTCCAGAACTTCTCGGCGACTTCGCGGTACTTCTCCTCGTTGCCTTCCGGCACGGGGACCAGAAATCCTTGTACGTACATCGTGGATTCTCCTTGACGTCTGGCAGCGTTGCATTGCGCCGGGGGGGAGGGTCGGCCCGAACTCCGCAGGGTTCCGGCCCGGGATCAAGCAGAGGTCCGACGCCTAGTCGGCGTCCTGCTTCTGCGCCTCGCGCGCGGCATCGATGCGCTCGCGGAGATTGACGATCTCCACCTGCAGGGCCTTGCGCCGGGCCTCGTCCTTCTCTTCCCCGAGCGCATCCTCGCGTTCGCCGAGCAGGTCGCGCAGCTGCTCGACCGAGGCCGCCTCCTCGGCCTTGTCGAAAGCCACCGATTCGGCGCGCGGTTTGGGGGCTTCGACCGGTTTCGCCTCGGTCGGCGGCAGGATGCGCGCCTCGGGTGACAGGGCACGGGTGTTCATGAAGTTCGGCGAGACGATCTCGATGCCGGCATCATGCAGCGCGTCGAGCACGGCCTCGTGCAGTTCGGAGCGGGCGCTGATCAGCTGGCTGGAGTCGGCGAGCAGGCCGGCGGCGCGGTAGGTCACCGAGAAATCACCCAGCCCGCGCACCTGGACGAAGCCATCCTCCAGCCCGGCGCGCTGGACGGCGTCGCGCAGGGCCTCGGCGATCCTCCGCCGCGAGACGTCGTAGCCCAGTGACACCTCGCAGGAGACGATGGTCCCGCTGGCCCGCGCGCGGCGCAGCGGCTGGGTGACCATCAGCAGGTTGGGAATGGTGACCAGGTCGCGGTCCTCGGTCTGCACCTCGGTATGCAGCAGGTCCATCTCGGTGATGCGGCCGCGGATGTCGGCGACGCTGATGAAATCACCCGGTCGCGCGTTCTGGATCAGGCGCAGCATGATGCCGGCCATCATGTTGCCGATGAAGGTGGTCGACGACAGGGCGATGGCCGCGCTCAGCAGGATGCCGAGCAGGCTGAGCAGCTGGCCACGCAGCGAGTCGCTGATCGGCAGCGTCAGCAGCAGGGCCAGCACGCCGCCGAGGGTCAGGAACAGCATGATCAGCTGGAAGCGGAACTGCAGCTCGGGCCGCCCCTTCCAGCGTCGGCGCAACGCGATGTTGAGTCCGGCCAGGACAGCCGCGCCACAGACCAGCACGACCAGCATGGGCAGGCCGTTGCGCAGGGCTTCCAGCAGCCAGTTCAGCAGTTCCATCAGCCATCGATCCCCGGGGCGTCCGGAGTACAGGTTAGAGCATCCGCCACCGCGCAGGGGCGGGGTATGCTGCCGGCTCGCCCATCGTCGAGCCCGCCATGTCCCGATTCCTTGCAGGCCTTGCAATCCTGCTCTGCTGTGCCGCCGCCGCACCGGTCGGGGCGAGTCCGGCCGAGGCCTTTCTCGACCGGCTCCGAGCGCTGTGCGGGCAGGCCTTCGAGGGCCGGATAACCGCCAACCTCCCGCCGCCCACCACGCCTGACCCGTTCGAGGGCAAGTCATTGGTGATGCACGTACGCGAGTGTTCCGAGGACGGTCTGCGGATTCCCTTCCACGTCGGCGAGGACCGCTCGCGGACATGGGTGCTCACCCGCGTCGCTGACGGGCTGCGGCTGAAACACGACCACCGCCATGCCGACGGCAGCGAGGACCCGGTCACCTGGTACGGCGGCGACACCACGGACTCCGGAACGCCCGCGCGCCAGGCCTTTCCGGTCGATGCCGCGAGCATCGCCAACTTCAAAGAGAACGGCCTCGATGCCTCGCTGCAGAACACCTGGGCGCTGGAGATCGAGCCCGGGCAGCGGTTTGTCTACGAGCTGTCGCGGCCCAGCGGCCGGCTGTTCCGGGTCGAGTTCGACCTCACCCGGCCGGTGCCTCCACCGCCAGCGCCGTGGGGGGCGGAGACGGCGGCGCCATAGCGCCGGGTTGGCCGCATATCTGCGGTTCGTTCGCTCGTCGAATAGTGGGCTCCGGTAGCAGCGCCCTTGGGCGCGAGCGCGGAGGTCCGCCCTGGCCATGGTTCGCGCCAGATCCACAAGGTAGCGGTCGCGGGCAGGACCGCTGCAACCGGCGGGCTTCGTTGGAATAGTGGCGGATATGCACCCCTCGGGCGCGAAGCAGACCTTCCGCAGAACCCGAATGTAGGAGCCAGCTTGCTGGCGATCATCCCATCCGGGGCGACTATCGCCAGCAAGCTGGCTCCTACAGCGGGACCGGGGCGAATGCGAACTTCGCGCCCCAAGCTCGCGTTGGCCCGATGGTCACGGCGCCGTGGCGCTGCAGCCGGTGCAGCGCCACGCACGCGAGGGGCGCCCGGGTTGCCTAGCGGGTGCCGAACCGCCCGCGACAGCCGTGGTCGACCCACAGCTGGTTGCCGTCGTAGCCCCAGCTGCGGCCTTCGACGCAGGCGGTGCGGGAGATCTGTTCGATAAGGAAGGGGCGGCCGTAGCTGCGGTTCCAGGCGCAGGTGCGATAGCGCTCGTTGTCGCTGGCGCAGGTGACCGAGTAATCGCCGCCGTGCGGGCGGCCACCGGGCAGTCCGCCGCCACCGTAGGTCTCGACGAATACCGCGCGGCAGCCGCGGGTCACCCAGACCTCGCCCGGGCTCTGCGACCAGGTCTGGCCCTCGATGCAGGGCGCGTTGGACAGCTGCTCGGCAATGCGCACCGGACCGCGGAACGGCAGGCTGCAGCGCTTGCGCTTTCCCTCGCGGCTCTCGCAGGCGATGCCGCCGCCGGGGTTGAAGCCGGGCGCGCCGCCCCAGTGCCCCTCGCGGAAGCGGCCGCGGCAGCCGCGATCGACCCAGATCAGGCCGCGGCGCTGGCCCCAGGTCTGTCCCTCGACGCAGGCCGAATCGGAGATCTGCTGGGAGAGTACCGCCGGGCCGCCGAAGGGCGTGCGGCACTCGTTGTAGCGCCGGTCGATGCTGGAGCAGATCACCTCGCGCGCCTGCCAGCCAGAACGCGGCGGCTGCCAGCCACGGCCGCCGCCCAGCGATTCGGCGATGTCCTGCTGGATGCGCGAGAAAGTCCAGCCGGAATCAATCTGGTCGAGATAGAACTCGAGCTGGTCGTCGGGCAGGCGGCGGCCGTTCGACTGGTCGGCGTATTCGCGCTCCAGGACGCGGATGCGGTCCTGGACGTTCAGCCGGCGCAGGTCCTCGGGTGCGTAGGCCTTGGCGCCCGGCTGGGCGAGGACGGGCAGGGCGAACAGCAGGACGGCGAGCAGGGCGAACACGCGCAGCAGGACGCTCATGGCTGACTCCGGATCAGGGACGCCACGAGCATAGCGGGTCTTCCTGAACGGATCTCCCCAGCAGCCGCGCCGGGCTGAGCCGCAGATGAAGTGCCTCGCGGATGGTTCCAGTTCGAGCGCCACGCTTCGTACAATGGCGGGCTTTCCGCACTGCTGCGGCTCCGGAGTTGTCCATGCGTACCCACTTCTGCGGTCTCGTCGACGAGACCCTCATCGGCCAGACCGTCACCCTGTGCGGCTGGGCGGATGTCGCCCGCAATCTTGGCGGGGTCTGTTTCATCGACCTGCGCGACCACGAGGGCATCGTCCAGGTCGTGGCCGAGCCCGACAATCCGGCGTATGCAGATGCGGCGAGGGTGGGCTACGAGGATGCGCTGCGCATCACCGGTACCGTGCGTGCCCGGCACAGCGTCAACGACAAGATGAAGTCGGGCCGGGTCGAGGTGATCGCGGAAAAGATCGAGATCATCAACCGCGCCGAGAACCTGCCCTACCATTTCCATGAGAACCCGGGCGAGGACACCCGCCTGAAGTACCGCTACCTCGACCTGCGTCGGCCCGAGATGCAGCGCATGATGCGCACCCGCATCCGCCTGGTGCAGGCCCTGCGTCGCTGGCTGGATGCACGCGGCTTCCAGGACATCGAGACCCCGATCCTGACCAAGGCAACGCCGGAAGGCGCGCGCGACTTCCTGGTTCCCGCGCGCATGCATGCGGGCGAGTTCTACGCGCTGCCGCAGTCGCCCCAGCTGTTCAAGCAGATCCTGATGGTGGCCGGCTTCGACCGCTACTACCAGATCGCCCGCTGCTTCCGCGACGAGGCGCTGCGGGCCGATCGCCAGCTTGAGTTCACCCAGCTCGACATGGAGTTCGCCTGGGTGCAGGAACGCGATGTCCAGGACAGCGTCGAGGGCATGATCCGCGAGGTGTTCCGCGAGGTGATGCAGGTCGAGCTGGCCGACCCGTTCCCGCGCATGCCCTATGCCGAGGCCATGCG
Organism: Pseudomarimonas salicorniae; assembly: GCF_023156535.1. Classification (GTDB taxonomy): domain Bacteria; phylum Pseudomonadota; class Gammaproteobacteria; order Xanthomonadales; family Xanthomonadaceae; genus Pseudomarimonas; species Pseudomarimonas salicorniae. Next base: position 30,713 of record NZ_JALNMH010000019.1, read on the forward strand.
CCGCTTCGGGTCGGACAAGCCGGACCTGCGCATCGCGCTGGAGCTGGTTGATGTGGCCGAGCAGGTCAAGGCCTGCGAGTTCAAGGTGTTCACCGACTGGGCCGGCAATCCGGACGGCCGTGTGGCGGTGCTGCGCTGCCCGGGCGCATCGAACTGGTCACGCAAGCAGATCGACGACATGGGCGCGCATGCCGCCAAGTACGGCGCCAAGGGCCTGGCCTGGATCAAGGTCGAGGATCGGGCCAAGGGGCGCGAGGGGGTGAACTCGCCGATCGCTAAGTTCCTCGACGATGCCACCCTCGAGGCCGTGCTGACCGCTGCCGGCGCGGAGTCGGGTGACCTGCTGCTGTTCGGCGCCGGCCCTTACAAGACGGTCTGCGACTTCATGGGCGCGGTGCGGCTCAAGGTCGGCCGTGACCTCGGCCTGGTGCAGAACATCTGGGCGCCGCTGTGGGTGACCGACTTCCCGATGTTCGAGTGGGACGATGAAGCGCAGCGATATGTGGCGCTGCATCACCCCTTCACCGCCCCGGCGGTCGACGACATCGCCGACCTGCGCGCCAACGCGAAGACCGCCGTGTCGCGTGGCTATGACATGGTGCTCAACGGCAACGAGATCGGCGGCGGCTCGATCCGTATCCATCGTCCGGACATGCAGAGCGCAGTCTTCGACCTGCTGGGCATCGGCGCCGAGGAGGCCGAGGCGAAGTTCGGTTTCCTGCTTGATGCCCTGCGCCACGGCGCGCCGCCGCACGGCGGCATCGCTTTCGGCATCGACCGCATCGCCGCCCTGATGGCCGGCACCGAGTCGATCCGCGACGTGATCGCCTTCCCCAAGACCACCAGCGCGCAATGCCTGATGACCGGCGCGCCGTCGCCGATCGACGCCGAGCAGCTGAAGGAAGTGCACGTTCGTACCCTGGAGGGGTAGTCCGGGCGCAAAGAAGAGACTCATAGGGTGCGGCTTGCCGCACCGGGCGTACCGTCCGAACGCCCGTATCGGTGTGCCAAGGCACACCCTATGAGGCTTCGCCGACGCGCAACGAAGCCCGACTGTGGGAGCGCACTTGGGCGCGACCGCAGCGTGGCGCGTTCACCACAGACCGCGGCCAGAGCGAACTTCCGCGGTCGCGGCCATGTCCGCTCCTACGAAGAGCCCGCCCATTCGGGGGCGGTGGCGAAGTACCGGCTTGCGCCCGGACAGCGAATCCCGGCCCGCGGGCCGGCACGCTGGCCGTTCAACCGCCGCGGGCCTTGAGCAGGTCGCGGATCTCGGTCAGCAGCTTCTCTTCCTTGCTCGGCTCGGGAGGGGCCGCGGGCTTTGCCTCTTCCTTCTTCTTCATCGAGTTCATCGCCTTGACCACCAGGAAGATGGCAAAGGCGATGATCACGAAGTCGAAGCAGGTCTGCAGGAAGGCGCCATAGCCGAGGGTGACCGCCTCGGCGATGACTTCGCCATCGGGACCGACCTCGGCCGGCTTCAGGACCACGGCGAGCTTGCTGAAGTCGACGCCGCCGATCAGCAGCCCGAGCGGCGGCATCACGAGCTTGTCCACCAGGGCGGAAACGATTTTGCCGAATGCGGCGCCGATCACCACGCCGACCGCAAGGTCGACGACATTGCCGCGCATTGCAAAGGTCTTGAACTCGCTGAGAAAACTCATGGTCGCTCCGATCAGAAAAGGGCAGGCCGCCAAGGCGGCGCCGATACCCTACACCGATTGGATCGCGTAACGCGCGCTCAGCGGGGCAGCAGCTCCGAGCTGCGGCGAACCACGCGGTACTCGCCCTCCAGAACCTCGCCGGATGCCCCGCGCGGGGCAGCAGCCGGGCTCTCGCCCCGCAGGCGCAGCCAGGCGCGGCGGCCCAGCCACAGCGCCAGCACGCTGCCGGCGACGATCATCACGAATACCGAGGCCAGCGCCAGCAGGGCGATGGCCACGCAGGCAAGGAACAGCCGCGCCAGCGGGTGGCGGGGACGGCCCATTCGAAACAGCACGCTTGCCTTCAATCTTCTCTCCTCATGGCACACTCCGCGCACGTTTCCGTGGCGGGAGGCGCAGTATCGACAGCCAGACGGAGTATCACAAGTGACCCATTCCCCATCCTTGCGGCTGTGCAGCGTCGACGCGCTGCCGGAGACGGGTGTGACCGAAGTCCACGCGGAACTGGCCGATGGCCCCGCCTCGCTGGTGGTGGGCCGACAGGGGCAGGGTGCCGTGGCCTACCTGAACATCTGCCCGCACGCCGGCCGTTCGCTGAACTGGGCGCCGGGGCGTTTCCTGATCGAGGACGGACTGCTGATCTGCGCGGCGCACGGCGCCAGCTTCCGTCTGGACGATGGCCATTGCGTGCTCGGCCCCTGCCGCGGCGCCAGCCTCAGCGCGCTGCCGGTCGAGGTCCGCGATGGTGAGGTATATCTGGTTGGCGGGGAGGCGGCTGGGGTGAGGCAGGGCCTAGGGCCTAGGGACTAGGGACTAGGGCTCAGGAATCAGGGCCTAGGGCTCAGGGCTCAGGGCTCAGGAAAGCGGAGTGAGGCGATCTTGGGCGCTGGGGGTTTGGCGGCCTCACCCCCTCCCAACCTCCCCCTACGGCGCAAGGCGCCGCAAGGGGAGGAGGAAAGCCTGGCTCCCGCTGCTCGCCCCTTGGCCCTAGCCTCTGAGCCCTGGCCCCTGACCGAGCGAAGCGAAGGCGCAGGCGGCGCAGCCGCCGTTGCCGCGAAGCGGCCGACCGAGCGAAGCGAAGGCGCAGGCGGCGCAGCCGCCGTTGCCGCGAAGCGGCCGACCGAGCGAAGCGAAGGCGCAGGCGGCGCAGCCGCTATTGCCGCGAAGCGGCCGAACCCTGAGCCCTAGCCCCTAGCCCCTGAGCCCTAGCCTCTGACCGAGCGAAGCGAAGGCGCAGGCGGCGCAGCCGCCGTTGCCGCGAAGCGGCCGAACCCTGCCTGCCGCAGGCTGTCGCCTGCGGCCTACGGGTACAACCACCCGATCACCGCCACCACCACGCCGATGTACAGCAGTGACAGCGGGCCGCCGACGCGTAGCAGGTCGAAGCCGCGGTAGCCGGCGGGGCCGGTGACCATCGAGAGCACGGGGTTGGAGACGCTGATGAAGTTGTTCGAGGCGCACAGGGCAACGATCAGGGCGTAGCTGATCGGCGCATCGCCGTGGGAGATGGCGAGGTTGATCGCCATCGGCACCATGATCACGGTTGCGCCGACATTGCTCACCACGAGGCCGAACAGGGTGGTGAGGATGCCGACCAGCAGGTGCATGACCCAGCGCGGCAGCTCGCCGAAGCGTTCGAACAGCTCGGCGGCGATCCACGACGCGGCGCCGGAGGAATCCATCGCCCAGCCCAGCGGGATCAGCGCGGCCATGATGAACACGGTCTTCCAGCTGACCGCCGAGTAGGCCTCGTCCATGGTCAGCACGCCGGCCAGCAGCATGGCGACCACGCCGGTCATCAGCGCCACCGGCACGGCGACCTCGCCGGACAGGGTGAGCAGGATGGCGCCGGCGAAGATGATCGCCGCGTGCAGCAGCTTGTGCGGGCGCTGCTCTTCCTTCGGGTAGTCGGTGACCACCACGAAGTCGCGGCTTTCCGCGGCCATCGACAGGTCGCGCCAGATGCTGTGGAAGACCAGCAGGTCGCCGGCGCGGATCGCCACGTCGCGCACGTCCTCGCGGAACACCTCCGAGCCGCGGTTGACGGCGAGGATGCTGATGCCGTGGCGCTTGCGTAGCTGCAGTTCGCTGGAGGTCTGGCCGATCCAGGGCGAGGTGGGTGGCACCACCGCTTCGGAAATGCCGGCGCGGGCGGGATTGAACAGGTCACCGAAGTGGCGCAGGCGCGGCGTCATGCGCAGCAGGTTGTTCTGCGCGTAGTCGCTGACGTCCTCGCGCTTGCCCATCACGCCGAGCACGCTGCCGACCCAGATCATGCTGTCGACCGGGGGTGAGAGGCGCGACTCGTTGCCTGACTTCAGCGCCAGCAGCAGGGGCGCGTCGGGGTTGGATTCGGCCTCGCCGACCGACATGCCGACCAGGGGGCTCTCGGCGGTCACGGTCAGCTCGAAGACCTCGCCCTCGATGCCATAGGTGCGCGCGAAGTAGCTCTCGGTGCGCCCCGGCGCCACAGACTTGTCCTCGGCGCCACCGAAGAAGCGGCGGCCGAACAGGGCAAAGTAGATGAGGCCGAGGGCGAGCAGGGCGAGGCCCGCGGGCAGCGGGGCGAACATGTCCAGCGGGCGCAGGGTGGCCACGCCCGAGGGCAGGTTGCGGTTGGCCGACTCGATCAGGTCATTGAGCAGGATCAGCGGCGAATTGCCGACCATCGACAGCCCGCCGCCCATGATCACGCAGGCGGCGATCGGCAGCAGCATGCGGGTCAGCGGCACGCCGGTGCGGGTCGACAGGCGCGAGGCCACCGGCAGGAACAGCGCGGTGACCGCCGGGTTCTGCATGAAGCCGGAGAGGAACCCGGCCACCGCCGAACTGGACAGCACGAGGCGGCGTTCGACACCGCCGGAGACGCGCAGCAGCCAGATGGCGAGGCGGTTGAGCACGCCGGCGCGGTCGAGACCGGCGCCGAGGATCATGGTCGCCATGACGCTGATCACCGCATTGCCGGAAAAGCCGTTGAACAGCTGATCCGGCGGCACGAGGCCCGAGAGGCCAAGAATGACCAGCACCAGCAGGGCGGTGACGTCGGCACGCAGCTTCTCCCAGGTGAACATCACCATGGTGAAGACCACCAGGCCCAGCACCGTCAGCATGTCGGCCGAGAGTCCGAAGGCGCCGTCCATCTAGGGCGCCTCGCCGGATCGATACGTGGCGCGGCGGCGCCGGGCGCGGGCGGGGAACGCGTCCGCGTCCCGGGCACCGCCACTGCCGGCTTGCCGCTGCGCCATGCTCAGGTCCTTTGGTAGAGCAGGTCCCAGACGCCGTGGCCGAGGCGCTGGCCGCGGGTCTCGAAGTGGGTTTGCGGTCGGGTGTCCGGGCGCGGCGAGGCCTGGCCGGGGCCGGCCTCATTGCGGAAATCGGGGTTGGCGTCCATCACCTCGTGCATGTGTTCCGCGTACGCCTCCCAGTCGGTGGCGAGATGCAGGCGACCTCCGGGCCGGATGCGCGTGGCGAGCAGGGCGACGAACTCAGGCTGCACCAGGCGACGCTTGTTGTGCCGCTTCTTGTGCCAGGGATCGGGAAACCAGATGCGCACCTCGTCGAGGCTGCCCTCGGAAAAATCATGGCGCAGCACCTCGACCGCGTCGTGGCAGTAAAGACGCGCGTTGTCGCGGCCATCCTCGGCGAGGCCATTGAGCAGGCGTCCGACGCCGGGCCGGTGCACCTCGATGCCGACGAAGTCCCAGTCGGGATGACGGCCGGCCGCCCAGCGCAGCGCTTCGCCGTTGCCGAATCCGATCTCCAGCACGCGCCGCGCCTTGCGGTCGAACACCGCGTCCCAGTCGACAGGCTGCCCGGCCGGCTCGCGACCGAAGCGCGCCCAGTGCTCGTCGAAGGCGCGTTGCTGGGCCGGGGTCAGCCGACCCTGTCGCAGCACGAAGCTGCGGATCGGGCGGTGGCGGGCGGGCTCCGCGGCAGGCTCGCTGTCCGGCCGCTCGCTCATCCGATCACGCCGTCCACCGGCGATGAGGCACTGGCGTAGCGCTTGCGCGGGATGCGGCCGGCAAGGAAGGCCTCGCGACCGGCCTCGATCGCCTTGCGCATGGCGCTGGCCATGAGCACCGGATCGCGGGCGCCGGCGATGGCGGTGTTCATCAGCACGCCGTCGCAGCCCAGTTCCATCGCAATCGACGCATCCGATGCCGTTCCCACGCCGGCGTCGACCAGGATCGGTACCTTGGCGTTCTCGACGATCTCGAGCAGGTTGTAGCGGTTCTGGATGCCGAGGCCCGAGCCGATCGGCGCCGCCAGAGGCATCACCGCGACGCAGCCGATCTCCTCCAGGCGCTTGGCCAGGATCGGGTCGTCCGAGGTATAGACCATCACCTCGAAGCCTTCCTTGACCAGCTGCTCGGCGGCGGTGAGCGTCTGCACGACGTCCGGGAACAGGGTGCGCTTGTCCCCGAGCACCTCGAGTTTGACCAGGGTATGGCCGTCGAGCAGCTCGCGGGCGAGGCGACAGGTGCGCACGGCGTCCTCGGCGCTGTAGCAGCCGGCGGTGTTGGGCAGCAGGGTGTAGCGGTCGGGCGGCAGGACATCGAGCAGGTTGGGCTCGTTCGGGTCCTGGCCGATGTTGCTGCGGCGGATGGCGACCGTGACGATCTCCGCGCCGGCGGCCTCGGTGGCGCGGCGGGTCTCGTCGAGGTCCTTGAACTTTCCGGTGCCGGTGAGAAGGCGGGAGCGGAAGCTGCGCCCGGCGATGATGAGCGGGTCATGCTGCGTGGCAATGGTATCCATCTGCCGATTATGGCCCGAGCGGGCGGTGGCAGGGCAGGGGCAGCGCGATCGCCGCCGTGGCGGCGGGCCGCGTGCCGGGTCTCGGATTGCAGGCCGGGTGTTGCAGGCCGGGTGGCGCTCGCTCAGCCGCCGCCCATGGCATGGACCAGCTCGACCCGGTCGCCGTCACCGAGGCGATAGCTGGCGTGCTGGCTGCGCGGCACGATCTCGCGGTTGACCTCGACCGCCACCCGCCGCTCGCCGTGGCCAAGCTGGGCCAGCAGCTCGCCGAGGCTGATCGGGGTGTCGAGCTGCAGCGCCCGTCCGTTGACGATGACTTCCATGGCCGTGTCCTCCTCGATTGCGGCTCCGCGTGGCGCTGGCTATCATCGCGCCGTCCTCGGGGAATGTCTGCATGGAGCCGCCGGGGGCGCCCCGCTGGTGCGCTTCGGAGCCGCCGCGAGGGCTGCGATGCGGGTGTAGTTCAATGGTAGAACTGCAGCTTCCCAAGCTGCTAACGTGGGTTCGATTCCCATCACCCGCTCCACCTCCGGCGCCAAGCGGCTGCAGCACTGCGGCCGGCCACTCCCGGAGCGGTCGGGACGGCGGCGCAGACCGGCTCCGTGGCGGCCGGCCCGTGATGTGCGGAGTGTCCCGAAGACGGTCCCGAGCTGCGCGGATTCCGCGCTGGCGCCGCGGGTCCGCAGCGCGCCAGGCGAACGCGCAGGAGTGCGCATTGACCACTCGCCGAACGGGCGGCCACAATCCGTCGACCCGGTCGCGCGACGGCGGGGCTGCAACCCCACGCCATACGGGCCCGACCTTGAACCTATCGTTCCATCGTCCGTCGCGATGAGCGGCCGGAAGCCATCGTCCTCTTCGGATGCCCCGCCTTTGCCGCGCCTTGGCTGGCGTGAATGGCTGGCGCTTCCGGAGCTGAAGCTGCGGGCGATCCGGGCCAAGATCGACACCGGGGCGCGCAGCTCGGCGCTGCACGTCGAGGAGAGCGAGACCTTCTTCGAGAACGGGATCGAGTGGGTACGCTTTGCCATCGTTCCGACCCGCGGGGGCAAGGTCCGCGAATGCCGGGCGCGGGTCGTCGACCACCGCGAGGTCACCGACAGCGGAGGCAAGCGCACCCTGCGCGTCTTCATCCAGACCACGCTGGCACTCGGTGGCCAGCGCTACCCGATCGAGCTCAACCTGACCCAACGCCGCGAGATGCTGTTTCCCATGCTGCTCGGGCGGACCGCGGTCGCCGGGCGCTGGGTGGTCGACCCCTCGGGCTCGTTCCTGCTTGGCGAGAAGCCGGCGCGCAGGACGGCCACGGCCGCGGATGGCATCGTCAAACCGGATTGATACACTTCGCGCTCCGGCGCAGCCGCGCCCGAGCCGCCGGCAGCCAGGCCGGCCCCCAAGGCTCTTCCATGAAGCTCGCGATCCTTTCGCGTAATACCAAGCTGTACTCCACCGAGCGCTTGATCGATGCGGCGCGCGCGCGCGGCCACTCGGTGCGCGTGCTCGACCCGCTGCGCTGCTACATGCGCATCGAGCCGGGCGACTTCGCCCTGCACTACAAGGGCAAGCCGCTGTCGGGCTACGACGCGGTCATTCCGCGCATCGGCGCGTCGGTAACCTTCTATGGCACCGCGGTGCTGCGGCAGATGGAGATGATGGGCGTCTACACGCCCAATGGCTCCGACGCCATCCTGCGCGCCCGCGACAAGCTGCGCTGCCACCAGATCCTCGCCCGCCAGGAGATCGGCCTGCCGCGCACGGTCTTTGGCGACAACCCCGATGACACCAACGACCTGCTGGCCATGCTCGGCCCGCCGCCGCACGTGATCAAGCTCAACGAGGGCACCCAGGGTACTGGCGTGATCCTGGCCGAGCGGGCCTCCTCCTCGCGAAGCGTGATCGAGGCCTTCCGCGGCCTGTACGCGAACTTTCTGGTCCAGGAGTTCATCGCTGAGGCCAAGGGCGCCGACATCCGCTGTTTCGTGGTCGGGAACCGTGTGGTGGCCGCGATGCGCCGGCAGGCGAAGAAGGGGGAGTTCCGCTCCAACCTGCACCGCGGCGGCACCGCCAAGGCGGTCAGCCTGAGCGAGGCCGAGGTCGACACCGCGATCCGCGCCGCCCGGGTGCTTGGCCTGAACGTCGCCGGCGTCGACCTGCTGCGCTCCAAGCGCGGGCCGCTGGTGCTGGAGGTGAACTCGTCTCCAGGGCTCGAGGGCATCGAGGGGGCGACCGGAGAGGACGTGGCCGGTGCGATCATCGATTTCACCGACGCCGCCCTGCGCCGCCAGCGCCAGCGCGACCAGCGCACCGCAGCCAAGCGTCCCTCGAATGGCCGCAAGAGGTCGCAAGCCACTGATTCGCAAGGATAATGAACGAAACCCCTCGTGCAATTTGAAGGCCCCCGGCGGTTAACGAATCCCAGCGAACCGTTTAACGGGCTCTTAATTGACGCCTGAGTAATCTGCTCGCTACCGGAATCGTTTGCTCGACACTCCCAAGTCAGTTCGGGGCTTGCAGATTGCGGTAATCGGGGCAGTAGCTTGAGCCCCCGGAAGCACGTTCCCCCGAGCTTCCGGGGGTTTTTCTTTTCTGCGGTCGAGAAAGGGCCGCGGTCGAGAAAAGGCGCTTCTGCGCGAGGGGCTCAATTCGGGCGCGAAGCGGACATTCGCCACCGACCCCGATCGGGCGGGCTCTTCGTAGGAGCGGACATGGCCGCGACCGCGGAGGTTCGCTCCGGCCGCGGTCTGTGGAGAATACGCCGCGCCGCGGTCGCGCCCATGTGCGCTCCTACGGTCGGGCTTCGTTGGGCGTCTGCGAAGCCCCATAGGGCGTGCCTCGGCGCACCGATATGGACGTTCGGACGGTACGCCCGGTGCGGCCAGCCGCACCCTATGAATGTCTTGTTTGCCCCCGATGCGCTCCTTGCCCGTCCCCGGCGGGGCTCAAGGGGTTGCCGCTGCGGCCGTCCCGGTTCCTATGTTGGTCTCGGGGATCTCCTCCCCGTACCGGCCAGGCCCCCCATTGATTCGTACGAACAATGCCGTAGACTCGGGGCGTCCGGTGGCGTCGCCGACGCGCCTGGGCTTTCGTTCTCCAGGAAATCGACGCCATGGCACCCCGAGCCGCCGTTCCCCGCCCCACCGAAAGCGAACTCGCCATCCTCGGCGTCCTCTGGGACCTCGGCGAGGCAACGGTGCGTGAGGTGCACGAGGCGCTGTATGGCGAGGACGGCGGATACACCACCGCCCTGAAGATGCTCCAGGTGATGCACGCCAAGGGGCTGGTCCGACGCGATGAGAGGCAGCGTGCGCACGTCTACAAGGCGGCGATCAGCAAATCGGCGACCCAGAAGCGGGCGACGGCCGAGCTGGTGCAGCGCCTGTTCGACGGGCGGCCGGCCGAGCTGGTGATGCGCGCCCTGGGCAGCGACAAGTCTCCCAGCGCCGAGGAGCTGAGCCAGATTCGCGAACTGCTCGACCGTATCGAACACGGGCGCCGCCATGACTGATCTGTTGCTGGATGCCTCGCCGTGGCTCGACGCCATCGGCTGGGGCCTGCTGCATTCCCTGTGGCAGGCGTTCCTGCTGGCCCTGCTCTACGCCAGCCTGCGCCGCCCGCTGCAGAGCGCCCCTGCGCACGTCCGGGTGGTGCTCGGAGAAGCTGCGCTGATGGCCTGTCTGCTGCTCCCGGCGCTGACCGTGTGGAGCATGAGCTTTGCTGTTTCCGGCAGCAGCCCTTCGGTGATGGCCGAGACGCTGCCGTCCTGGGCCCTGCCGGCTCAGCAGGCGGTGGCGGCCAGCCGCGAGCTGCCGCTCACCGTCGTTCTCGCCGGCGCCTGGGCTCTTGGCGTCGCCCTGCTCTCGCTGCGCGCGGCATTGCGCTGGCGGCGGCTGGGCCGGGTGGTCGATCAGGCCTCGCCGGTAGAGGCGGCGTGGCAGGCGCGGCTGCTCGCCTTGTGCCGCCAGCATGGGGTGCGTGTGGCCGTGCGCTGGCTGGAGTCGGCCGAGGTCGCGGCGCCGATGCTGGTCGGCTGGATGCGGCCGGTGATCCTGTTCCCGATCGGGATGACCGTCGGGCTGCCGCCGCGTCAGATCGAGTTGCTGCTGGCCCACGAGCTGGCGCATGTGCGCCGCGCCGATTTTCTCTTCAACCTGCTGCAGCTGCTGGTCGAGACCCTGCTGTTCTTCAATCCGGCGGTTCGCTGGCTGTCCGCGCAGGTCCGCCACGAGCGCGAGCTGGCCTGCGATGAGCGGGTGGCCGCCGACCCGCGCGACCGGACGCCGTATGCCCGGGCCCTGCTGGCGGTGGCCGAGTTCCGTCACCAGCACGGCGATCTGGCGCTGGCCGCTACCGGAGGCGTGCTGCTCGAGCGGGTGCGCCGCATCGTCGGTGAGCAGGAGCCGGATACCCGCGGCAGCGGCCTGCGCGCGGTGATTGTTGCCGCAATGCTGGCGATGCTTCTGGTGGCGGGGCTCCGCGCAGTGCAGCCAGCCGTTGAAGCGATCGCGCTGGCCCCGGTCGAACGCCTGCTGGGCGAGGGTCTGAGGGCGGTGGGCGTCGAGCCGCTGCCGCTGGCGGTCGCGCGCCCGGCCATCGAGGTCGAGCCGCTGCGTCCGGTAGCGGCAAATTTCGTCGACGCGGACGCCTCGGCGCTCGGCCTGCCTGGCCTGCAGCGTTCCGTCCCGGACCCTTCGCTGGCCCGGATCGAGCTGCCGGGCGTGGCCGTCGGCCTTGCCATCGAGCGCGCCTTCGAGGCCCCGTTGGCGGCGCCGCCGGAGACGGCGCCGCAGATCGCCCCGATCGACTACCGAGCTCCCGACTATCCGCGCCCCGCTCGGCTTGCCAACGTCGAGGGCTGGGTGGAGCTGAGCTATCGGATCGACCTCGATGGCCGGGTGCGCGAGGTCAAGGTGATCGAGGCGCAGCCCGAGGGCATGTTCGAGGCGGCCTCGCGCAGCGCGCTGCGCAGCTGGCGCTTTCCACCGGCGGCGGGAGGTGAGGAGCGCACCCAGCGATTCGATTTCAGCCTGTCCGGAGATTTCTCCGAGAGCACCCCTTACGGCGGCTGCAACCGCCCGAGCACCGGCTCGCGGGTCTGTCGCCGCGGTGGCCTGGAGGAATCCAGCGTCACTTCGATCGACGGCGCCGCGCTTCGTCGCTAGCACCCGGCGCGCGCCGGGCGGACGATGACGGCGGCGCCCTGCCGGGGTAGTCTTTGCGGATGAAGATCCTCGTCATTGAAGACAATCAGGACATCGCCGCCAACCTCGGTGATTTCCTCGAAGACCAGGGGCATACGGTCGACTTCGCCGCGGACGGCGTGACCGGCCTGCACCTGGCCGTGGTCAACGAGTTCGATGCCATTGTGCTCGATCTCAACCTGCCCGGCATGGACGGCCTCGAAGTCTGTCGAAAGCTGCGTCAGGAGGCCCGCAAGAGCACACCGGTGCTGATGCTCACCGCGCGCGACGCGCTGGAGCAGAAGCTGGCCGGTTTCGACGTCGGCGCCGACGACTACCTGGTCAAGCCCTTCGCCCTGCAGGAGGTTTCGGCCCGGCTCGCCGTGCTCCAGCGTCGCGGCAAGGCGGTGGGGCCCCGGGTGCTCAAGGTGGCCGACCTCGAGTACAACCTCGACACGCTCGAGGTCCACCGCGCCGGCAAGTCGATCAACCTCAACCCGACCGCGTTGAAGATCCTCCAGGCTTTGATGGAGGCAGCGCCCTCGGTGGTCACCCGGCAGGACCTCGAGACCCGGGTCTGGGGCGAGGAGCTGCCCGACTCGGACAGTCTGCGGGTGCACATCCATGGCCTGCGTGCGGCGGTGGACAAGCCTTTCCCCAACCCGCTGATCCAGACCCGCCACGGCATCGGCTACCGGATCGCCGGCGAAGCGGCGAGCTGAGGGGCGCATCGTGGCCAGCAAGGGGCGGCTCTACCGCCGGCGCCTGCGCGCCCGCATCATCGTGTCCTTCGTTCTGCTCGGCACGGGGCTGACCGCGGCCTTTGCCCTGGCCACCCTGCTGCTGCGCTCGAACATCGAGAACGACCTGATCGACTCCTGGCTCGCCAGCGAGGCGAAGAACTTCGTCGAGTTCAAGCGTGAGAATCCCGACCCCAACGCGCCGTTCAGCCTGTCGCGGCAGATCGAGATCATCGCCCGCTCGCCGCGCACCATCACCAACCTGCCATTTGCCTGGCAGCGGCTGGAGACCGGGGTCTATGAGATGGTGGACGAGGACGTCGTTGGCGAGCCCCGGCCGTACAAGCTGGCGGTCTACCGGGGCGACGACATCATCAGCTTCCTGCGCTACGACTTCAGCCAGGAGCAGCTCAGCCAGCGCAACCTGGTCTATGCGCTGCTCGCCACCCTGGTGGTCTTTTCCATTCTTGCCGCCCTGCTCGGTTTGTGGGCCTCCCGGCGGGTGATGCAGCCGGTCTCGGACCTCGCCACGCGCCTGCAGGGCTTCAGCGAGGGCGGCCAGCCCGAGCCGTTGGCCCCGCACTTCGCCGATGACGAGGTCGGCCAGTTGGCCGCGGCGCTCGACGACTACTCCGAGCGGCTCACTGCGCTGGTACGTCGCGACCGCGAGTTCAACGCCGACGTCAGCCATGAGCTGCGCACCCCGCTGGCGGTGATCCGGGGGGCCACCGAACTGCTCCAGGCCGCTCCCGATCTGGACCCCAAATCGGCGACGCGGCTCAAGCGCATCGAGCGTGCGGTGACCCAGTGCACCGACCTGATCGAGGCCCTGCTGACCCTCTCGCGCAGCGAGCGCGGCCACGGCGCGGCCGACCTGCGCCGCATCATCGGCCAGATCGTCGAGGCGCAGCGTCTGGCGATGCGCGGCAAGGCGGTGGAACTGGTGGTCGAGGACGGCCCGCAGGTGGTCATCGACGCGCCCGAGTCCGTGCTTTCGGTAGCGCTGGGCAACCTGATCGGCAACGCGGTCAAGTACACCGGCCAGGGCGAGGTGCGCATCCGCATCTCCCGCGACGCCGTGGCCATCACCGACAGCGGCCCGGGCATCGCCGCCGAGGACGCCGAACACCTGTTCGAGCGCGGCGTACGCGGCAAGGGCAGCGAGGGTAGCAAGGGCGCGGGCATTGGCCTCGCGATCGTCACCCGGCTCTGCGAGCTGTACGGCTGGGAGGCGCGCCTGGCGCCGCGTGGGGACGGGGAGGAGGGCGCCGTGGCGACCCTCAGGTTCTCGAGGTAGGGCAGGCATCGAGCCCGGCGACGGGTGCCTGCGCGGAAGCGAAACCGGGCCGGGATCCGCCTTACACGGGGTCCAGCCAGCCCCACTTGTCTTCGGTGGTGCCGCGGAACAGGCCGAAGAATGCATCCTGGATCTGCCGGGTCACCGGACCGGGGCGGCCGCTGCCGACAGGCTTGCCGTCGACCGAGCGCAAGGGCGTGATCTCCGCGGCCGTGCCGACCATGAACACCTCGTCGGCGAAGTACAGGGTCTCGCGCGGCAGGTCGCGTTCGATCACCGGAATGCCTGCGTCGCGGGCCAGGGCCATGACGGTGTTGCGGGTAATGCCGCTGAGGATGCCGGCCGAGACCGGCGGAGTGTTCAGTACGCCCTCGACGACCAGGAACAGGTTCTCGCCGGCGCCCTCACTGATCAGGCCGTTGCTGGCCATGGCGATGCCCTCGCCAAAGCCGAGGCGCCTTGCCTCGCGGGCGATCAGCTGGCCGGAAAGATAATTGCCGCCGGCCTTCGCGCCGCTGGGGATGGTGTTCGGCGCCATCCGCTGCCAGCTGGAGACCATGGCGTCGATGCCGCTCTCCAGCACGCCGGCGCCGAGGTAGGGCCCCCATTCCCAGGCCGCCACCGCGACATCGGTCGGGGTGTCGGCGGACAGCCCGAAACCGCCGAGGCCGCGGAAGGCCACCGGGCGCAGGTAGGCGGTCTTCAGTCCGTTGGCACGGAGAACCTCCTTGCAGGCCGCCTCGAGCACGTCCTGCGGGTAGGGCATGCCGATGTCGTAGACCTTGGCCGAGAGGAATAGCCGCTTCATGTGGTCGCCGAGGCGGAAGATCACCGGTCCCTTAGGCGTCTCATAGCATCGGATTCCCTCGAAGACCGAGGAGCCGTAGTGCAGGGCATGCGCCATGACGTGGGTGGTGGCCTCGGCCCAGGGCTTGATGCCGCCGTTGTGCCAGATATGCGCCGGGTAGTTGTGGGCCATGGGCTGCTCCATTGCGATGCCGAGCATGATGCGTGAGCCCCGCGAAGCCGGGCAAGCGGGCAGAACCCGGATGGGCATTCCGGGCGCGCGGGAAAGGCGGGCCAGAGCGGGCCGGGAGTGTGGAAGTCGCGCGCGAAGCAGACATTCATAGGGTGCGGCTGGCCGCACCGGACATACCCTCCGAACGCCCGTATCGGTGCGCCAAGGCACACCCTATGGGGCTTCGCCGACGCCCAACGAAGCCCGACTGTAGATGCTATGCGGGCCGTCCGCAGTTAAACCTCTAATTGGGACCAACCAACGGAGGCGAACATGCGAACGGCCCGCGAGTGGGAAGTGTATGTCGGAGAG
>NZ_JALNMH010000002.1 GCF_023156535.1 Pseudomarimonas salicorniae
TAGCTCGCGGCGGTCCACCCGGAGATCGGCAATCGGATCTAAGGCAGGATGGTCTTCCGCAATGCGGCCCAGAATTGCTTTCTCAAAAGTGGTCAGCTGAGAGTCCATTCCTTGCTGCCTAACTACTATTCGGCTGCATTTTGCAGCGATATCTGCAGCGTAGCACGGTGTTGTGCTCCAGGAGGGGGTAGGAAGAATCCCACAAGAATCATGGGCTTGTTCTGATGGTTGCGGGATGAGCTTGCAGCCTATTCTGGCGACGGGTCGATTAAGGCTGCAAGGATGAATGCGGGGGATTCTGAGGGCCAGTCAGGCGTCGCGGAAGCCGAGTCAGGCTCGCGTCCGAGGTTGTTGGACCAGGTTCGGGCAAGGATGCGTCGGCTCGGGCTGTCTCTGCGCACCGAAGAAGCCTATGTCGGTTGGATTCGCCGGTTCATTCTGGACAGTGGGCGCCGCCATCCGGACACGATGGGAGCAAGGGAGGTAGAGGCTTTCTTGTCGCGACTCGCCAGCCATGGTCAGGTCGCGGCCTCGACGCAGAACCAGGCCCTTTCGGCGATCCTCTTTCTCTATCGCGAGGTGCTGGGCGTGCAGCTTCCCTGGATGGATAACATCCGTCGCGCCAAACGTCCGGAGCGCCTGCCGGTTGTGCTGTCGCGGGCCGAGGTGCGACGTGTGATCTCCCGACTACACGGCCTGCCACACCTGGTCTGTTCACTGCTCTACGGCAGCGGACTGAGACTGCTCGAGGCGCTCCGCCTGCGGATGCACGACGTGGATCTGGGGCGATGCGAGATGATCGTAAAGCATGGCAAGGGCGGGAAAGACCGGCGAACCATGCTCCCCGCCTCGCTGGTTGAACCGCTGGCACAGCAGCAGGTGCGGGTGGCCGAACAGCATGCGGTAGACCTACGTCTCGGCGTCGGCCGTGTGCAGTTGCCGGGCGCCTTGGCGAGGAAATATAGCGGAGCCTCGCGCGAGCTGCGCTGGCAGTTCCTGTTTCCGTCGCCCCGGATTTCCCGCGATCCGCGCAGCGGCGACCGCGGTCGTCATCATCTTCACGAGTGCTCCGTGCAGCGGGCCCTGAAGCAGGCGGTGGAGCATTGCGGGGTGGACAAGCACGCGACCTGCCACACCCTCCGCCACTCCTTCGCCACACACCTGCTGGAGGATGGCTACGACATCCGCACGGTGCAGGAGCTGCTGGGGCACAGCGATGTGGCGACGACGCAGATCTATACCCACGTGCTGGGGCGCGGGGCCAATGCGGTGCGCAGCCCCCTGGATGGCACCGAGCGCGGCTAGGCGGTGCGCGGGGGCGACGGCGTCAGGCTGGAAGTCAGGATTCCGTGCCCGGATCGCCGGTGACGTCGATCATCAGACCACGCAGCTTCGCGGCGACACCGAGGCGGCCGGGGATGACGTGGACGACGTCGTGCAGCAGGACCTGACGGCCGTCCGCCGTGATCGCGCGGTAGCGGAAGTCGTGGTCACGCCCCTGGCCCGTGGCCAGGGCGCAGTAGGCCACGGCGTCCGAACGATCCTCGACATGAACGACATGGGTCGTCCAGAAGCCGGGCTCCTTCCAGTGCGCGACGGGGTAGCCGAGGATGGCCTCGGCGGACTGGCTGACGAAGGTGAACTGGAAGGTCTGCGGGTCGCCCTCCCAGACGATGACCCGGCGTCCGGCCAGCAGCTCGGCGGCGCGCCGCTCGACGTCCTCTACCGGATCATTCCGCTGGCCGAAGACCTCGGCAAGGCGCGCAGCCAGTTCAGCGCGATCGGCGAGCAGGTCGATGGCGATATTGCCGTCGGCCGGCCTCGCAGGTTGGGCAGACACGGGCTTGGCCTCTTGTGCGGCGGGGGGATAGGAAGATCCGGACACGCTGTACTCCGATGCTCGATACGCCCGCGACTCCACGGCGGGGTTGCCGGGCGGTCGAGATACTGGGGGCAGTTTATCCCAATCGGTCTGGATTCTACGGAATGCCTTCCCGGGCGAGCGCCGTCCGCTGACCGACGGCGGCGCTCAGGGGGCGGAGGGATCGCTGCGCGACGCGATTTCGGCGGCGGCGGTCAGCAGGTCGGAGGCGCTGGGCTCTTCGCCGCGAAACAGCAGGTTGCCGACCCGGGCGGTGAGGCGCAGGCTGAGCGGACCGAGCTCGCAGGGAGCGGACAGGGCCTCGTCGATGCGCTGGCGCAGCTGGGCGGTGAAGTCGATGCCCTGGGACTGGTCGAGGCCGACCCCCTCGGCCAGCACCACGAACTCGTCGGCGGCGAGGCGAGCCACGGTGTCGGTGGCGCGCACGGTGCCTGCAATCCGCTGGCCCACCTCATGAAGCAGGCGGTCACCGGTCTCGTGTCCATGGCGATCATTGACCACGCGGAAGCGCTCAAGATCGACCACCACGATCGCACCGAAGTGCCCGGAGCGCTTGCTGCGCTGCTGGGCTTGGCCGATGCGCTCGAACAGCAGGCGACGGTTGGGCAGGCCGGTCACGGGGTCGTTCAGGCCGAGCTGGCGGACCTCCCTGCGCAGCCGGAGCAGCTCGGCCTGTTCACTGCGGATGCACAGCGTGGCGCCGGCCACTCCTGTTGCGGGGTCCTCGAGCGCGAGGGCGATCTCTTCCTCGACTTGCTCTGCCGCGGCGCCTCGACCGGGGCCGTGCGACTGCATCGCCTGCCCGGGCGGGACGGGGTCGGCATCCGGCAGCTCCTGCAGGCCGAGCCGCTCGCGCAGGGCGCGGTTGGCGTAGAGCCAGCGCCCGTCGCCATCGCGGATGCCGACCTCGGCTGCCACGTGGTCCAGCGCCTGGCGCAGCCAATCGGGTTCGATGGTGGAGCGGGCGTCGGCGGTCACGGGGCGGGCCTGCGGCGGGTGCAGTCCGCATTCTGGTTTTGCCCGTGGCGGCGCGCAAGGCCGCCGCGGGCGGCACGCCGGGCGGCCGACCGGCGTGCGGAGCCAGAGTGAAACGCGACGTTAGCGCAGCATGGGAAGCTTCAGGCCCTGCTCGCGGGCGCAGGCCTTGGCGATCTCATAGCCAGCATCGGCGTGACGCATGACCCCGGTGCCGGGGTCGTTCCAGAGCACGCGGGCCAGGCGCTGGTCGGCGGCTTGGCTGCCGTCGCAGACGATCACCACGCCGCTGTGCTGGGAGAAACCCATGCCGACGCCGCCGCCGTGGTGCAGCGAGACCCAGGTGGCGCCGCCGGCGACGTTCAGCATGGCGTTGAGCAGCGGCCAGTCGGAGACCGCGTCCGAGCCGTCCTGCATGGCCTCGGTTTCGCGGTTGGGGCTGGCAACGCTGCCCGAGTCGAGGTGGTCGCGACCGATGACGATGGGCGCCTTGAGTTCGCCCTTGCGCACCATCTCGTTGAAGGCGAGGCCGAGGCGATGGCGATCGCCAAGGCCGACCCAGCAGATCCGCGCCGGCAGGCCCTGGAACTGGATCCGCTGCTGCGCCATGTCGAGCCAGCGGTGCAGGTGCGGATCATCCGGGATGAGTTCCTTGACCTTGGCGTCGGTCTTCGCGATGTCCTCGGGGTCACCGGACAGCGCCACCCAGCGAAACGGGCCGACGCCGCGGCAGAACAGCGGACGCACGTAGGCCGGCACGAAGCCGGGAAAGTCGAAGGCATTCTGGCAGCCGGCGTCCTTCGCCATCTGGCGGATGTTGTTGCCGTAGTCGAAGGTCGGGATGCCCATGTCCTCGAAGTGCAGCATGGCCTCGACGTGCCGGCGCATCGACGCCTTGGCCGCCTCGACGACGGCGGCCGGGTCGTTCTTCTGCATGTCGAACCAGCGCTCCAGGGTCCAGCCTTCGGGCAGGTAGCCGTGCACCGGGTCGTGCGCTGAGGTCTGGTCGGTGACTGCATCGGGGCGCACGCCACGGCGGACCATCTCCGGAAGGATCTCGGCGGCGTTGCCGAGCAGGGCCACCGATTTGGCCTTGCCTTCGGCGCAGTACTTCTCGATACGCGCCAGGGCGTCATCGAGGTCCTTGGCCTGCTCGTCGACATAGCCGGTGCGCAAACGCATGTCGATGCTGCTTTGCCGGCATTCGATGGCCAGCATCGAGGCACCGGCCATGGTCGCCGCCAGCGGCTGCGCACCGCCCATGCCGCCGAGGCCCGCGGTGAGGATCCACTTCCCGGTCAGGTTGCCGTCGTAGTGCTGGCGGCCCATCTCGACGAAGGTCTCGTAGGTGCCCTGGACGATGCCCTGTGAGCCGATGTAGATCCACGAGCCGGCGGTCATCTGCCCGTACATCATCAGGCCCTTGCGATCGAGCTCGTTGAAGTGCTCCCAGGTGGCCCAGTGCGGCACCAGGTTGGAGTTGGCGATCAGCACTCGCGGTGCATCTGGGTGTGTAGGAAACACGCCGACCGGCTTGCCGCTCTGCACCAGCAGGGTTTCGTTGTCTTCCAGCTCGCGCAGGGCAGCGAGAATGGCGTCGAAGCTCGCCCAGTCGCGCGCAGCGCGGCCGATGCCGCCATAGACCACCAGCTCGGTAGGGTTTTCGGCCACGTCGGGGTCGAGGTTGTTCTGGAGCATCCGGTAGGCGGCTTCGGCCAGCCAGCTCTTGCAGGATTTCTCGCCGCCGCGCGGCGCGCGGATCTCGCGCGAGCGGTCGATGCGGGGGTTCGCGGACATGGGGCGTCCCGGGTTCGAAGGTGGGCGGATTATAGCGGTGGGTGGGCGTGCGCCCCGGGGGCATCGGGATACCGGACGTGCGCCCGGTTCGGGCGCATATTTGCCGTTCGCCCTGGCCGGCGAATGGGGCCTGTTTTGCGGCTAGAGCAGGATCAAAAGCTTTCAGACCGACCTTCGGTCGGCCCGAGTCACTTTCTCTTGGTCGGCAAGAGAAAGTAACCAAAGAGAAGCCGACCCGACTTCCGCGCCGCCATTGCTGCGCAATGCCGGTTCCCTGCGTTGCTCGGAAGCCGGCGGCCGGCGCGAACTCGGGCATCCATGCCCTCGGACATGCGCGCCTTTCCCCGCCGGCTTCCTGCGCTACTCGGCGCTGCACACGGGACCCACGCGCAATGAGGGTTTCGAGATTCGAGCGCCGCGTTCCGCGACACGCCGCCTGAAAAGCCTTACCCGACCGGTCCACAGGCTGTGCGGCCAGGAGGGCCGATCAATGGGGCCCCTGTCTGGCGGCGGGCGGGTGGAGAAGAAGGCCCGCAGGGACGCGCGCACGATGCGCGCGTGTTTTTCGCCAGGACAAGGATGTGCTGTCGAAAAACCCCGGAACCCGACCGCGTACCTGGAGGGCAGGAGGCCCGGAAGGCGCCTGACCGGGGTGCCCTTTCTCTTGGTTACTTCTCTTTGGGCACGCAAAGAGAAGTGACTCGGGCCGGCCGAAGGACGGTTCGAAACGCCCTTGATGTTGATCTTGATCTGGCTCTGGATCCAGAACAAAGGCCCATTTCGCCGGCCAGGGCGAACGGCAAATATGCGCCCCAAGCCGCCGCCCGCGGCGGCCGTTACAGGCTGAGCACGCCGCTGCGCAGGACCTTGGACTCGCGGCCGATGACACCGTCGACGGCCTCCTCGAGCTCGGCCAGCGAGATGCGGCCGCGGCCGACCAGCTGGCGGGTGACGTCGTCGAGGTCCTTCTTGTCCTTCGTGGCCCGGCGGATCTCGGCGTCGAGCTCGTGCAGCAGGGTCACCGCCCGCGCGGTGCGCTTGCCGGAGGACGAAGTGGCCGAGAGGCGCTTGACGTCCTTGCCGTGCTGGCGCATCCACTCGAAGGCCTTGTCGGCACGCGGCTGGCTGATCAGGCCGGCGCGCTGCAGCAGGCGGATCGAGTAGTACTCGGCGAAGCCTTCGGCAATCCAGTCCTGACCCTTGGCGCCGCGGATGCGGGTGACGACATGGACGATCTCGTGGATCAGCGAGCTGGTGCCGTTCTCCGAGATCATCGGCCGGTCGGAGTGCAGGTACAGCGAGCTGGGGCCGGACAGGCCACCGCGCCACATCGGGTCGCCGGCGCCGACGATCAGCAGCTTCTCGGGCAGGCGGCCGAAGGCGGCGCGGATCTCGGCGGCCGAGGTGTTGAGCATGGCCAGCACGTCGTTGCGCCGCAGCGGGTCTCCCTTGGGCGCGGCGACCACCACTTCCATGCCGTCGATGAAGTCGCGCCGGGTGCCGACCTGGCCGGCGATCATCCAGCCCAGCGGCTGCTGGAAGCGCTTGCCCTCGTTGCGGATGACAAAGCGCTTGAGCGAGTCGTTCCAGGGATAGCCAAGCTCCTGGTTGGTCCAGCCCTTGGGCAGGTCGAACTGCAGGCGGGCATCGGCCACCGCGCCGTCGGGAGCGATGGTCGAGGCCGGCGGGAACAGGCGGTCGGCGCGCAGCAGGGCCCAGTCGTCGGTGATCCGCGCGTCGTAGGTATTGCCATCGCGGCGGCGGTCGACCTTGTAGCGGAAGCGCAGCGTCGCCTCGCCCTCCCTGGGCGGACGCCAGGTGTAGCGGTCGTCCTTGCGGGTCAGCCGGCCATCGCCCTCGATCCCGCTGTGCCGCTTGGGGTCGATGGTGAAGCGCAGGCGCTGCAGGCGGCCGCTTTTCGGGGTCACCGTCATCGCGAACTCCGCCTCGCCGGCCTCGGGATCGAAGCCGATGCGGTAGTCGACGCGGTACTCGGGTGGCTTGGCCGAGGCGGTCCAGGGCAGGCAGCAGAGCAGCAGGATGGATAGAAGATGGCGCATGCGGCTTCCCGGTTTGATCAGGACAGGTTCGATCAGGGCGTAGGCACTTGGAGGGCGAGGCGTCAGCAGTGCCCGTTCGCCAGCAAGCTGGCTCCTACGGGGGTGGATAGGGTGAAGGGTTCTGGCTGAACGCTGCAATCACGTTCCCCTGCGGCCGGGGGCCGGTTACCCTTGGCGACCCACGACCGCCGAGCACCTAGTGTCCCTGTCCGAGCACCGCCACAAGAAGGCCCTGGGCCAGCACTTCCTTGCCGACACGGAGGTGGTGGAGCGGATCATCCGGGCCATCGACCCGAAGCCCGGCGAGCGGCTGGTGGAGATCGGACCGGGCGCGGGGGCGATGACCTTCCCCCTGCTGCGCCGGCACGGCGCCCTGACCGTCATCGAGTTCGACCGCGACCTGATCGCCCCGCTGCGCGCGGCGGCCGAGGGCGTCGGCGCGCTGGAGATCGTCCATCGCGATGTGCTGCAGGTGGATCTCACTGCGCTGGCCGGCGAGGGTCGGATCCGCCTGGTCGGCAACCTGCCCTACAACATCTCCTCACCGATCCTGTTCCATGCCCTGGAGCATGCGGGCTCGATCATCGACATGCACTTCATGCTGCAGAAAGAGGTCGTCGACCGCATGGCCGCGGCCCCTGGCGGCAAGGATTACGGTCGACTCAGCGTGATGCTGCAGGCCTACTGCCGGGTCGAGGCGCTTTTCGTGGTGCCGCCCGACGCCTTTCGACCGCCGCCCAAGGTCGACTCGGCGATTGTTCGCGTGCTGCCGCGCGCGGCCGGGGAGATCGCGGTGGTCGACCGGGCCCGCTTCGCCGCCGTGGTCAAGGCCGCCTTCGGCCAGCGCCGGAAGACCCTGCGCAATGCCCTCTCAGGCGTGGCCGACGCGGCGGCGATGCAAGCGGTCGGCATCGACCCCGGCGCCCGCGCCGAACAGCTGGCGGTGGCCGACTTCGTGCGTCTGGCCAACTCGCTCGACGCGGACGGCACGGCGGCTTCCGTACAATGAGCGCCATGAACGCCCCACGCTATCGAGTCGCCGTCGAGGCGCGCAGCCGCTATCTCGCCGACCAGTCGGACCCCGACGAAGCACGCTACGTGTTCGCCTACACCATCCGTTTGCGCAACGAGGGGGCGGTGAGCGCGCAGCTGCTTGAACGCCACTGGATCATCACCGACGCCGACGGAGGGGTGGAGGAGGTCCGTGGCGAGGGCGTGGTCGGCAAGCAGCCGGTGCTGGCCCCGGGGGAGTCCTTCGAGTACAGCTCGGGCGCGGTGCTGAAGACCGCGGTGGGCAGCATGCAGGGCAGCTACGCCATGCATGCGGCCGACGGCACCGAATTCGAGGCGCCGATCGCGCCTTTCACCCTGTCCGTGCCGCGGTCGCTGAACTGACGTGACGACCTGGGCGATCGGCGACCTGCAGGGCTGCTACGACGCGCTCCAGCGATTGCTGGAGGCGATCCGCTTCGACCCAGCACAGGACCGGCTGTGGTTCTGCGGCGACCTGGTCAACCGTGGCGGGCAGTCGGTCGAGACCCTGCGCCTGGTCCGCTCGCTGGATATCCACTCCGAGGTGGTGCTGGGCAACCACGACCTCTCCCTGCTCTCGATCGCCGAGCGCAAGGAGGAGGAGCAGCGGCGGGTCAATCCGGACCTGCGCGGCGTGCTGTTCGCCGAGGACCGCGATCTCCTGCTCGACTGGCTGCGCGCCCGCAAGCTGCTGCATCGCGACGAGGCGCTGGGCTGGACGATGGTGCATGCCGGCATTGCGCCGAAGTGGAACCTGAAGATGGCCGCCGCCCGCGCCGCCGAGGTCGAGCGCGTGCTGCACGGCAAGAACTACCACAAGCTGTTGCGGGCGATGTACGGCGACAAGCCGCAATGGTCGCCCAAGCTGGGCGGCCTTGATCGGACCCGGGCGATCATCAACGTATTCACCCGCCTGCGCTACTGCAGCCCGCAGGGGCGCATCGCCTTCGATCAGAAGGGCGTGCCCGGGAGCCAGTCGCCGGGCCTTTACCCCTGGTACGAGGCACCCGGCCGCAAGCCGCTGGAGCAGCGTGTGGTGTTCGGCCATTGGTCCACGCTGGGCCTGTTCATGGGCCACGGCGCCTACGGCATCGATACCGGATGTGTCTGGGGCGGCCGGCTGACCGCCCTGCAGCTGGTTCCGCCGGGCGAGGTGCCGGTGGTGGTGCAGGTGGCCGGCCGCACCGTCAGCAGCGGCGAAGCACGCGGCGAGGACTGACCCCCCGGGTGAAACGACAGGTGGAAGCGTGTCGGGGACGACCCGCCTGGCGTATTCTCTGGATGCCTCCCCGACTCCGCTCGAGCGCTTCCATGGATCGCGGCCAACGCGGCGAACCCCCAGCCAGCGGCGCCCGGCTTCCGGCGCCGTCGAGCGAGTCGGGCCGGGTGCTGTCCCTGGCGCTGGGTGCGGTGCTGGTCGCCTTGCTGGTCCTGCTGCTGGCCGGGCTGCCGAGCGGGCGTGGTGAACTGCGCACGGCAGCTCCGCCGCCACCCGACGCCGGCATCACCCCGCTGGACTGCCAGTTCCTGCTGGCCCGGGCCCGGGCGGAGGGCTGGCGCCACCTCGAACTGCCGCCCGGCCGGCACTGGGACGGCCGGCCGCTGGCCGTGGTCGCCTGGAGCCCGGCGGATGCCCTGGTCGTGATCCAGCACGCCCCGCGGGTCGAATGCGGCAGCCTGATCGACGCCCGCCTGCGCGACTCGCGCTTCAATGCCGGGGTCGGCACAGTGCTGCGGCCGCTGGCGGCGTCGGGCAAGCCGATCGAGGTGTGGATCTCACCGGGCACGTGGGAGCACTGGGCAGTCAGCGTGGTCGCCGGGGATCCCACCGCCCTGCAGCGCCAGGACGGCATTCGCGGCGCGCTGCGCATCGCGATCCTGACTGCCGCGGCCCTGTTGATCCTGAGTGCCGGTCTGGGCTCGATCATATCGAACAGCTCCGTCTTCCATGGCCATGCGCTGGCCAGTGGCCTGCTGGCGATCTGGGTGGCCGAGCTGAGCGGCGTCGCCGGCTACCCTTCGCGCTGGCTGCTGCCGCCGGAGTGGAGCGCCCCGCTGGGCATCGCCCTGCTCCTGCCGGTGGTGGGCTTCGCCGCCCGGGCGCTGGCCGAGGAATGCGGCACCCGCCATCGCTGGCCGAACCTGTCCTCGGGGCTGCGCGGGGCCATGTTCGCCTCGCTGCCGGCCGCCCTGCTGGTTGCCCTGGCACCCCTGGCCTGGCTGCCCACCCTCAGCCGGGCCGTCGAGGCGGCCGCCGCGGTCTGGCTGCTGCTGCCTCTGGGCATCGGCCTCTACTGCCTGCGCGGGGCGCCGCGCACCGCTGTCGGCGTGGTCGGCGCAGTGCTGCCCCTTTGCCTGACCCTGGCCTCGAGCAACTGGGACCCGCCGCTGATCAGCGCGTTCCGCGCCGAGGTCACGGCGGCCACCGCGACCTGGATGGCCCTGGTGGCCCTGCTGATGGCCGCCCGACGCCTGGGCATCGAGCGCGACGACCTGTCGCGTCTGAGCCGGCTGGCCTTCACCGACGCCCTCACCGGCCTGCCCAACCGGCGCGGAGCGATGGCCTACCTCGAGGCCCGCGAGGGCAACGGGCCGCTGCGGGCGCAAAAGTGGGTGCTGGCCTCGCTCGATATCGACCACTTCAAGCAGATCAACGACGAGTTCGGGCACGCCCGCGGCGACCAGGCCCTGCGCCTGTTCGCCGAGACCCTGCGCCGCGCGCGGCGGCACAGCGATCTGGTGGCGCGGGTGGGCGGCGAGGAGTTCATGATCGCCATGCCTGACGCCGATCTGGCGCAGATGCAGCGCGCGCTGAAAACGGCGCGCTCGGACCTGCAGTCCAGCGAGACGGTGCGCAGCCTCGGCTTCCCGCTCCGCTTCAGCGCCGGGGTGGTCGAGCAGCGCCCGGGCGAGTCGCTGGACGATCTGTTCGAGCAGGCCGACCGCGCGCTGTATACGGCCAAGCGCCAGGGCCGCAGCCGCGACGTGCTGCGCGAGGGCGCGGGCCGCGGCAGCGACCGAGACCGAGACCGAGACCGAGACCGAGACCGAGAGGATCAGGCCCGGACGTAGTCGACGAAAGCGAACGGATGGGCGTGGCGCGCATCGGCCGGATGCGCCTCGCGCGCCACTTCGCGCCACTGTGCGGGATCGAAGGCCGGGAAATAGGCATCGGCTCCAGCGACCTCGGTGTCGACCTCGGTCAGATGCAGTGCCTGCGCCTGCGGCAGGCACAGCCCATAGACCTCGCCGCCGCCGATCACCCACAGCCGTGGCGCGTCGCCCGCCGCGGCCAGGGCCTCGTCCAGCGAGGCGACGCACTGCATGCCCTCGAAGGGCACCCTGCCCTGCCGGCTGAGCACCAGGTTCGATCGCCGCGGTAGCGCGCGGCCCAGCGACTCGGCGGTCTTCCGGCCCATCAGCACCGGGGCGTCGAGGGTCAGCGCCTTGAAGCGCCGGAGGTCGTCGGGCAGGCGCCAGGGCAAGGCGTTGCCGCGGCCGATCGCGCGGTGGCGATCCATGGCGGCGATCAGGGCCAGCTCGGCCATCAGACTGCGACCGGCGCGCGGATCGCCGGATGCGGGTCGTAGCCGTCGATGCGGATGTCCTCGAAGCGGAAGCCGAGCAGGTCATCCACCTCGGGATTCAGCCAGAGGGTGGGCAGCGGCCGCGGCGCGCGCGCGAGCTGCTCGCGGGCCTGATCGAAGTGGTTGGAGTACAGGTGCGCGTCGCCCAGCGTGTGCACGAAGTCGCCCACCTCCAGCCCGCAGACCTGGGCGACCATGTGGGTGAGCAGGGCGTAGCTGGCGATATTGAACGGCACGCCGAGGAAGATGTCGCCGGAACGCTGGTACAGCTGGCAGCTCAGCCGCCCCTGCGCGACATAGAACTGGAACAGGGCATGGCAGGGCTGCAGGGCCATTTTCGGCAGCTCGGCGACGTTCCAGGCCGACACCACCAGCCGCCGCGAGTCGGGATTGCGGCGGATCTCGTCGACCACCCAGCGGATCTGGTCGTGGGTCTGGCCATCGGCCCCCAGCCAGCTGCGCCACTGCCGGCCGTAGACCGGGCCCAGTTCGCCCTGCTCGTCGGCCCACTCGTCCCAGATGCTGACCTTGTTCTCGCGCAGGTAGGCGATGTTGGTCTCGCCGCGCAGGAACCAGAGCAGCTCGTGGATGATCGAGCGCAGGTGCAGCTTCTTGGTGGTGACCAGCGGAAAGCCCTGGCGCAGATCGAAACGCATCTGCCAGCCGAACACCGAGCGCGTGCCGGTGCCGGTGCGGTCAGCCTTCTCGGTGCCGTGGTGGAGAACGTGGTCGAGCAGGTCGAGGTAGGCGCGCAAGGCGTGATCCCTCCAGTGGAACGATGGGCTATGCGCCGAGGCGCGGCTGGCGGCGCGAGGCCCAGAGCAGGCCGATGCCGACCAGGGCCAGCGGAATCGACAGCAGCTGGCCCATGGTCAGCCAGCCCCAGGCGATGAAGCCGATATGGGCATCGGGCTCGCGGAAGAATTCGATGATGATGCGGAACAGCGCGTAGCACAGCGCGAACATGCCGGACACCGCGTAGCGGCCTCGTGGTCGCGCCGAGAACCACCAGAGGATGGCGAACAGGGCAAGGCCCTCGAGCGCCGCCTGGTAGAGCTGGGAGGGATGCCGGGCGAGGCCGTCCAGCGCGCCCTGCGCGGCGAGCTGGCGCAGCGCCTCGGCATCCATCGAGGCGTACGGCGCCGGCAGCGAGGCGGGGAACACGATGGCCCAGGGCACCTCGCTGGTGCGTCCCCACAGCTCGCCACCGATGAAGTTGCCGATCCGGCCGAAGCCGAGACCCGCCGGCACCAGGGGCGCGACGAAGTCGAGGGTGTCGAACATGTGCAGGCGCTGCGCACGCGACCACCAGGCCACGGCCACCATCACCCCGATCAGGCCTCCGTGGAAGCTCATCCCGCCGTCCTTGATGTAGAACAGGCTCAGCGGGTTGTCGAGGAAGGCATCGAAGGCATAGAACAGCACATAACCGATCCTTCCACCGAGGATCACGCCGAGCATGCCGTAGAACATCAGGTCGCCGAAGGCGTCCTCGCTGACCCCGGGCAGGCGTCCGGCGCGGATCCGCCGGCGGCCGAGCCACCAGGCGACGCCGAAGGCCAGCAGGTACATGAGCCCGTACCAGTGGATGCCGTGCGGCCAGACCGGCAGCGGGATGGCGATCGGATCGATGTCGTAGACGATGGGCGTGGTCACTCGGCAATCCGGGCGGCGGGCGGCGGGCGGTCGTCGCCCGGGCGCGTCAGGACCGCCGATTATCGCGATGCGCGGTGACGCCGCCAAGCGCGGCGTCGGCACTTGCGCGGCAAAGGGGCCGGCCCTAGCGTTGCTCGCCCTCGGCCGCATGCCCCGGGCATTCCCTACTCCTGCCCTGGATTCCCGATCCCATGCTGCGCCAACTGCTCGCGGTCAAACCGGTCCGTCCCGCCCCCCATATCGATGCCGGAGAGCCGCCGCATGACGGCCTCGCCGGCGAGGTGCATCTCAAGCGCACCCTCACCGCCCGGCAGCTGCTGCTGCTCGGCATCGGCGCGATCATCGGCGCCGGCATCTTCGTCATGACCGGCACCGCCGCGGCCAACCACGCCGGCCCGGCGGTGATGATCAGCTTTGCCCTGGCTGGCCTGGCCTGCGCCTTTGCCGGCCTGTGTTACGCCGAGTTCGCCGCCATGCTGCCGGTCTCGGGCAGCGCGTACTCGTATTCCTACGCCACCCTCGGCGAGGGCGTGGCCTGGTTCATCGGCTGGAACCTGGTGCTGGAGTACCTGTTCGCCGCCTCGACCGTCGCCGTGGGCTGGTCGAGCTACTTCAACAGCCTGCTCGGCACCCTTGGCATCGCCATCCCGGCCTACCTGTCCACCGCGCCGCTGAACATCGTCGACGGTGAGCTGGTGCGCACCGGTTCGCTGATCAACCTGCCGGCCGTCGGTATCGTCGCCGCGGTCTCGGGCCTGTGCTACGTCGGCATCTCGCAGTCGGCCTCGGTCAACGCGGTGATCGTCGCGATCAAGGTGGTGGTGATCCTGCTGTTCCTCGCCATGGGCCTGCAGTACGTCAATCCGGACAACTGGATCCCTCTGATCCCCGAGGCCGAGGGCCCGGGCCGCTTCGGCTGGGACGGCGTGATGCGCGGCGCCTCGATCGTGTTCTTCGCCTACATCGGTTTCGACGCGGTGAGCACCGCCGCCGCCGAGGCGCGCAACCCGCAGCGGGACATGCCGATCGGCATCCTCGGCTCGCTGGTGGTCTGCACCGTGCTCTACATCGCCGTCGCCGCGGTACTGACCGGCATGCTGCCCTACACCGCGCTGGGCACCGCCAAGCCGGTAGCCACCGCGCTCGAGGCCTACCCCTCCCTGCTCTGGCTGAAGACGATCGTCGAGATCGGCGCCATTGCCGGCCTCTCCTCGGTGATCCTTGTCATGCTGATGGGCCAGCCGCGGATCTTCTACACCATGGCCCAGGATGGCCTGATGCCGCGGATCTTCGGCCGCGTCCATCCGCGCTTCCACACCCCCTACGTCGGCACCCTGATCGTCGGCGTGCTGGCCGCCGGTCTCGCCGGTTTCCTGCCGATCAGCGTGCTCGGCGACCTGGTCTCCATGGGCACCCTGCTGGCCTTTGCCACCGTCTGCATCGGCGTGCTGGTCCTGCGCCGCACCCGGCCCGAGCTGCCGCGCCCGTTCCGCGTGCCCTTCGCGCCCTTCGTCGGCGTCGCCGGGGCCCTGTCCTGCCTGTACCTGTTTGCCCAGGTCTTCGCCGACCACTGGCAGCTGATGCTCGGCTGGACCTTCCTTGGCCTGCTGATCTACGCCGTCTACGGCTTCCGCCACAGCCGCCTGCGCCGGCCGCCGCAGCCGACCGCCGGCGGCGACCTCGGCACGCCGCCGGGCTCGGCCGCGCAGATGCCATAGGCGGTGTCGCCCCGGCCCGTGGAAGCGGGTCGGGGGTCCGGTGCCTAGGGCGCTGCGGCGCCCTGATTCGCTGCCTCGCGCCGGGCTATCCCGGCCGCGCCCTGCATCACCTCGCGGATGAAGGCGGGCGCCTCCGCGCCCCGCCCCGCCGCCAGCAGGTCGACCCGCGGATCGATGTCGGGGAAGGTCTCGGCCCGGGCGTGGCGCCTGAAGCGCGCCTGCCAGTCGCCCTCCGGCGCCAGCCGCTGCAGGGCGGCCATGTACTGCTCGCCGCTCCAGCGCCGCTCACTGGGCAGATGCTCGCGGGCAAAGCGCTCCAGCGCCTGGTCGAGGCTGCTGCCCTGCCGGCGCAGGGCGAGGTCGGATTCCAGCCAGAACGCGGCGCCGGCCCAGTAGACGCGCATGGTGCTGCCGCGCTGGCGCTGGCCGGCCACCGTCTCCAGCGGAGCGGCATCCTCGGGCGTGGCCCGTCGCCCGCGCTCGAATCCCGCGGCCAGCTTGGCCCAGGCTTCGGCCCGGCCAAGCTCACCGCTGCGTGCCCGCAGCACGTTCTGGTAATAGCTGGCCAGCCCCTCGGACAGCCAGCGCCCGCGCTCGCCGAGATAGGGATGCAGCAGGTGGGCGAACTCGTGGGTGGCGGTCCAGTCGGCGCGCCAGCGCGCTGGACCGGCCTCGAGGCCTGGGAACAGGTGCACGGCGCTACCGCCGCCGCGCTGGACCTGGCCCCAGGGCACCGCACCGCGCACCCCCGGAAGCGGCAGGACCAGGATCTGGACATCGGGAAGGGGCAGCCGGCCATGGCTGTGCAGGAGGTCGTCGGTCACCGATTCGATCCAGCCGGCGACCTCGTCGTTGGGCAGCGACCCGCCGACTGGCACCACGGCCAGGCGCAGTACGCCACCCGGCCGCTCGATGCGGCGCTCCTCGAAGCGTCCGAAGACCACGCTGGCCGGCCAGTCCGCGGGGGTGGCGCCGAGCCGATGCCAGCCGTTGCCGATCGGTCGCCAGGGCACCGACGCCGACCAGCCCGGCGGCGCGAGAAAGCGCAGCCTGCTTTCGGCATCGAGCTCGGCGGGCCTCCACAGGAAATCTCGCGGAGCGATCCGCCAGAAGCGATCGGGCTGGCCGCCGAGGCCGTAGCGGTCGGCGCGGGCGATCGCGGCGAGGTCGATCCGGGTCAGCAGGCACTCGCCGGCGGCCCAGTCAGCGCCCTCCAGGACCCACCCGCTGCGTGCCAGTCGGCCGCCACCGGTGCGCCGCGCCTCGATCAGGAAGCGTGATGCCGACCGGCCGGCCTCGAAACGCACCGCAGGCTGTGCCGCAGACGTGCAGCTGCGCAGCTTCAGTGGGCCTGTGGGCGCTTCGAGCCTGATCTCGAAGTCCCAGCGCGGTGCACCCGCCGCCAAGGCAAGGCCGGGCAGACAGGCCAGCAGCAGCATCGGGATCAGTGCACGCATGAGTCAAGCGTGCCGCCCGGTGGCTGCAGCCGCCGTGAACGCCGCGCTCGCACGCGAAGACCGCGGGATCGGGCAAGATGGCAGCCATGCCCGAGGGACCAGCCGTGTCCGGACCGCACCGCCGCCAAGGCCTGCTGTGGCCGATCCCAGCCTTGTTCTCGCTATGGCCCCTCGCCGCCGCAGCGGGCGACTATCTCGGCTTGCAGCGCTACACCCTGCGCGATGGCCTGCCGCAGCTGACAGTCACCAGCATGGCCCTGGCGCCGGCGGGGCCGATCTGGGTGGGTACCCAGGAGGGCCTGGCCCGGTTTGACGGTCAGTCGTTCGACGTCTTCCGCCACCAACCAGGAGAGCCGAGCAGCCTTGCGAGCAGCAGCGTCGACGCGCTGGCCGTGGATGCCCAGCAACGGCTCTGGATCGGCACCAACGACCAGGGGGTCGAGGTACGCGATCTGCAGCGCGCTCGCATGTGGCGGCTGTCCACCGGCGACGGGCTGGCCCACCCGACGGTCAGCCAGCTGCGCATCTACGGCCCGGGCGCCATCGCCGGCACGCCGCGCGGCTTCGACCGCCTGCAGCTTGATCCGCCGGCGCTGGAGCCGCTGGTCCGCGGCGTCGAGGCCGCCGGTCTCGCGGTGCTCGCGGGCCTGCCCTACGGCCTCGACCGCGACTGCGGCCTGTGGCGCCTTGACCCGCTGCCGGCCGTTCGGATCGACACGGAGCTGCCCGAGCAGGCCCGTTGCGTGGCGCTGGCTGCCTCGCCCGAGGGCCTGTGGATTGCAAGCCCCGGTCACGGCCTGCTGCGTCTTACGCCCGACGGCTCGGAACGCCAGCACTGGTCCACAGGGACGCTGGGCGCTGAGGCCCCGCCCAGCGCGCTGTTGCCGCTGCGCGACGGCGGCCTGGTCATCGGCTTCGAGGACGGCAGCCTGTCGCGGCTGGCCACGGCGCGTGCCGCACGGGCCGTTCCGCTACGCACCAGCCAACCTGTGGGCAGCCGGATCAACAGCTTGTTCGAGCCTGCCTCGGGAGGGCTCTGGGTCGGCACCCATGCTTCCGGCCTGCTCCGCGCCGGGGCCCTGTCGCCGGCGCTGGACGCCGGCCCGCCGGGCCAGCCGGGCCTGTCCGGCTGGCCGCGCCGTCTGGTCTATTCCGTCTGGCGCGATGAGACCGACATCCTGGTCGGCACCGCCGACGGCCTGCTCCGCCGCCGTTCCGCGGCGCCGGACTGGGAGCCGGTCGAAGCGATCGGGGCGCGCTCGGTCCGCCGCATCCTGCCGGCGGCTGAGGGCGGCTGGTGGATCGGCACGCTCGACGGTCTCTGGCATCTCGCCCCGGAGGGCGCGACGCGACAGGTCGAGTCCCTTGTCGACAGCCGGATCAGCGACCTGCTGTATGCCGACCGGCGCCTGTGGGTCGCTACCCGTGACGGCCTGTGCTGGATGGAGGGCGAACGCTGCAGCCAGGACGGCGTGCCCGAGCCGCTGAAGCGGGGCTTCCTCACCGTCCTCCTGCGCGACACCCATGGCCACCTCTGGGTCGGCAGCAACGAGGGCGGCATCTTCGTGCTGATGGCTGATGGCGGGTTGCGCCGGCTGCATCGCGGCAATGGCCGACTGACCACCGACTCGGTCTGGGCACTGCACGAGGCCGGACCCCATGTCTACGCCGGCACCCATGGTGGCGGGCTGCAGCGCCTGCGGCTGGACGAGGAATCGGCCTGGCATCTTGGCCTGCGCGAGGGCATGTCCAACAACGTGGTCTACCGGATCGAGCCGGACCCGCAGGGCCGGCTGTGGCTGAGCACCAATCGGGGCCTGAACCGGGTCGATCCGGGCAGCCGCAGGGTCGAGGTGCTTGGCGCCAGCGACGGTCTTGCCAACACCGAGTACAACGCCGGGGCCAGCTTCCGCGATGCCCAGGGGCGGCTGTACTTCGGCGGCACCGAGGGCCTCGATGTGATCGATCCGCTGGCCGTGCCCGACACCTCGAGCCAGGCCCGGCCGCTGCTGGCCCAGCTGCAGGCCATCGGGCGCGACAGCCGGATCCGCGGCGGTTCCGACCCGGACTGGCAGGCGATCGCCCTCGGCGGCCCGCAGCGCTTTGCCTGGGACCAGCGGCTTCTGGCTGCCACCCTGGTCGCCATCGACTTCAGCGCTCCGGACGCGGCCCGCCTGCGCTACCGGCTGATCGGGCCGAACGGAGACGGTGACGGGGTGGGCTGGATCGAGCCGGTGCGGCCGCGCAGCGAGGTGCTGTTGGCCGGGCTGCGTCATGGAGACTATCGGCTCGAGATGCAGGCGGCCGGTCGCGATGGACGCTTCGGCCCGGCGGTGACCCAGCGCATGTCGATCGATCCACCCCCCTGGGCCTCGCTGCCCGCCCAGCTGCTCTACCTGATGACCGCCGGCGCCGTGCTGGCGTGGATGTGGCGCCGTCACCGGCGTCTGGCGCGGGCCAAGGAGGCGCGGCTGGAGCAGCTCAACCGGCTGGTCGCCCAGCGCACCGCCGATCTCGAATCGGCCAATCGCCAGCTGCGCCAGAGCAATGCCCAGCTGGACCGGGCCGGACGCACCGATCCGCTGACCGGCGCCTCCAACCGCCGCGACCTGCACGAGTGGCTGGAGTCGCGACAGGAGGCCGTGCTAGTCGAAGCCCGCGCTGGCGGGCCGCGCCTGCTGTTCTGCCTGCTCGACCTTGACGACTTCAAGCAGATCAACGACAGCCTCGGCCATCGCGCCGGCGACGAGGTGCTGGTCGCGGTGGCCAGCCGGCTGCGGGAGCTGTGCCGCGACCAGGATCTAGTGGTCCGCTGGGGTGGCGAGGAGTTCCTGCTGGTGCTGCAGGTGGCCCCCGCGGCCGACCTTGCCCCCCTGCTCGACCGCCTGCTGGACAAGGCCACGGCACCGGTCCCCCTGCGCGAGCACGGCAGCATCGAGGTCGGCGCCTCGATCGGCATCGCCGCCTGGCCATTCGATCCGGCACTGGACGCCGGCGACTGGGAGCAGAGCGTCATCCTGGCCGACCGCGCCCTGTACCGGGCCAAGGCCGAGGGCAAGCAGGCCTGGCAGCTCTGGTGCGCCGGCCCGGCGCTGGATGCGCGGAACCTGTCGGACCTGCTGTCGGGCGTCGAGCCCGAGCGGCTGCCGGCCGGCGCGGTCCGGATCCTGCGCAGCGGCCGGCACGCCGAGCCGTGACCTTGGGCCATCGCCATTCGCACCCGGCCATGTTTCACTTGGCTGATCGATGCCAAGCCCGGCCGGATCGAATCTGAGCGGCGGCGTCCCAGGCTTTCCAGTTTCGAGTCCATCGCATGTTGGCCCACACGCTTCGCCGCGCGGCGCTGGCCGTCGCCCTGCTCGTCCCGCTTGCCGCCCTCGCCCAGACCACGGCCTCGACACCGGTCAAGGTCCGCGCCCAGCCGCTCTCCGAGGTGGCCACGCCGCGCAGCCTCAACGCGCCGGCCGAGGTGGTGCCCCGCCACGACAGCCGGCTCGCCAGCGAACTGGCCCTGCCGATCCGAGAGGTCCGGGTCGAGGTCGGCCAGAAGGTGCAGGCGGGCGAGCTGCTGATCGAGCTGGACCGCCGCGATCCCGAGCTTCAGCTGCGCCAGGCCCAGGCCCAGCGCGCCGCCGCCGCCGCCGGGCTGGAGCTGGCCCGGCAGCGTCTGAGCCGAGGCAAGGAGCTGGCCGGAAAGCAGTTTGTCTCCGCCGATGAGCTGCTCGCCCTGTCGGCCGGGGAGGCGGCGGCCAGGGCCGATCTGGAGATCGCCGACAGCGCCGTCGCCCAGGCCCGACGGAGCCTGGAGAAGACCCGTATCCTCGCGCCCTTCGACGGCGAGGTGGTCGAGCGCATGGCCCAGGCCGGCGCCCTCGCCTCACCCGGCACGCCCCTGCTGCGCCTCGTCCAGTTGGGCTCGGACGAGGTCGAGGCGCGCGTCCCGCAGGCCCAGGCCGCAAGCCTCGCAGCGGCCGGCGAGGCCTTCTTCGAGGCACCGGGGCTGCGGCTGCCGCTGCGTCTGCTGCGGCTGACCGAGGCCGTCGACCCGAGCAGCCGCACGCGCACCGCCCGACTGGGCTTTGTCGATGCGGCGGCCGCGCCAGGCCGCAGCGGCAGTCTGCGCTGGAAGGCCAGCACGGCCAGCGTTCCGGCGGAACTCATTGTTCAGCGTGACGGCCGCCTGGGCGTGTTCAGGGTCGAGCAGGGCATCGCCCGCTTCGAGGTCCTGCCCGATGCCGAGCCAGGGCGCAGTGCAGAGATTGGCCTGCCGCCCACGACCCTGATGGTAACCGAGGGCCAGCAGCGTCTGCGCGACGGAGACCCGGTCAGCCTGGCGGAGCGCTGAGATGAACCTGCTCGCGGCGATGATCCGCAACCACCCGCTGGCCAACATCGGCTTCGCGGTGGTCATCCTGCTCGGCATGCTGGCCTTTGCCACCATGCCGCGCGAACAGGACCCGGAGATCAACTTCAACTGGGTCAACATCTCGACCGCCCTGCCCGGCGCCAGCGCCGCCGACGTCGAGGACCGGGTCACCAACCCGCTTGAAGACTCGCTGCGCAACGTCCAGGACGTTCGCTTCATCGCCAGCAGCTCGCGCGAGGGCGTGTCGAACATCCTGGTCCGCTTCCGCGACATGCCCGAGCGGGTCTTCGACAAGCGGGTCAACGACCTGCGCCGCGAGGTGCAGAACACCGCCAGCGCCGAGCTGCCCGAGCAGGCGATCGATCCGGTGGTGCTCGAAATCACCACCTCGAACGGATTCCCCACCGCCATGGTCCTGCTCACCGGGCAGGCCGGCGATGAAACGCTGCGCTATGCGGCGCGCGAGATCCAGAACGACCTGGAGCGCATCGCTGGCGTGGACCGCGTTCTGGCGCTGGGCTTCCACGAGCCCGAGCTGCAGGTCGACTTCGACCCGGAGGCGCTGGCCGCGCACGGCCTGAATCCCGACCTGCTCGCCGATCAGCTGCGCGGCTGGTTCCGCGACGTGTTCGCCGGCAAGCTGAAGACCGAGGGGCATGAATGGCTGGTCCGGGTCGACGGCACCACGCCCGAGGCCGGCGAACTGGCCCGCTTCAGCGTGCGCCTGCCCGACGGCCGCAGCGTGCCGCTGGAGAGCCTGGCCCGCGTCGGCCGCGGCCACGAGCGGCCGCGCGAGCTGGCCGCCACCGACGGCCGCGCCGCGGTGCTGTTCTCGGTGACCAAGGTCAGCCGGACCAACACGCTTGAACTGGTCGAGCGCATTGACGACTACCTGGAGCGGCGCAATCCGGTGCTGGCGGTGCAGGGCCTCGAGCTGCGCCTGGCCGATGACCAGACCATCCCCACCCGCGAGGCGCTGGGGGTGATGCAGAGCAATGCGGCCATCGGCCTGCTGCTGGTGATGGCGGTGTGCTGGGTGTTCCTCGGCTCGCGGATCGCGGCCATGGTGGCGCTGGGCGTGGTGTTCTCGATCTGCGGCGCCCTGCTGGTGCTGCAGGCCACCGGCAACACGCTCAACGTGTCGGTCCTGCTCGGAATCGTCATCGTGCTCGGCATGCTGGTCGACGACGCCGTGGTGGTGGTCGAGGCGATCTACTTCCGCCTGCAGCGCGGCATGCCGGCCCTGCAGGCCTCGCTGGAATCGCTGCGCGAGGTCGGCCTGCCCGTGCTGGCTGCGGTGGCCACGACGATGGCCGCCTTCCTGCCGCTGATGCTGCTGCCCGGCATCGTCGGCAAATTCATGTTCGTCATTCCCTTCGTGGTCAGCGTCGGCCTTGCGGTCAGCCTGATCGAGGCGATGTGGATGCTGCCCGCCCACGTCAGCGCACTCGGCCCGCGGGCCCTGCGCACCTCGCGCTCGCAGGCCTGGCGCGCCCGTTTCACCCATCGCGTGCGGGTGCTCTACACGCGGGCACTGATCCACGTCATGCGCCAGCCGCGGCGCTATCTCGGCATCGCCCTGGCGCTGTTCCTCGGCGCCCTCGCCGCGGTCGCTGCCGGCGCGGTGCGCATGCAGTTCTTTGCCTTCGACCCGCTGCGCATCTTTTACGTCAACGTCGACATGCCGGCCTCGTCCTCGATCGAGCAGACGCTCGCCCGCACCGGCGAGGTCGAGCAGATCGTCCGCGCCCACCTGGAGCCGGAGGAGGCCCGCTCGGTGGTCTCGCTGGCCGGGATCAAGTTCACCGAGATGGAGCCGGTCTACGGCGACCACTACGGGCAGATCACCGTATCCCTGGCGCCCGCCGGCGACGAGGACCGCAGCGTCGACGAGGTGATCGAGTCGATGCGCCGGGCGATCGAGGATGCGCCGGGCATCTCGCGCAACTCCTTCCTGCGGATCTCCGGCGGCCCGCCCGCCTCCAAGGCCATCAGCGTCAAGGTGCGCGGCAACGACTTCGACGAGCTGCGCGCCGCGACCGCGGCGCTGAAGCGCGAGGTGGCGAAGATCCCCGGCAGCCGCGACGTGGTCGACAACGACACCGCCGGCCGCCCCGAATACGGCCTCGAGGTGGACCTCGAGGCCGTCCGTCGCGCTGGCCTCGACCCCGGCGCGGTCGCCCGGCTGGTGCGCCTGCACGTGGACGGCGAGGTGGTCGCCGAGCTGCGCCACCGCGGCGAGAAGACCGAGCTGCGGGTTCGCGCGCGGCCGGAGGCGACCCAGCGCATCGACGACGTGCTGCAGCGCCCGGTCGCCCTGCCCGGCGGCGGCAGCACCCAGCTCGGCGCCCTGGTCCGCAGCGAGGTCCGCGACAGCCCGGGCCTGGTCCGGCACTGGAACTGGCGCCGCGCGATCACCCTCGAGGCCGACCTCGCCGAGGACGGCGTCGACACGGTCACCGCCAACCGCATGCTGCGCGAAGCCTGGGAAGGCATGCGCGCCGACTACCCCGGCGTCGACCTCGACTTCAGCGGCGAGCTGGATGACATCAACGAATCACTGGCAGCGATGGGCCCGCTGTTCGGGCTGGGCCTTGGCCTGATCTACCTGATCCTGGCGGCGCAGTTCCGCAGCTATTTCCAGCCACTGCTGATCCTGGTCACGGTGCCACTGGCGTTTACCGGCGTCACCATCGGCCTGCTGATCTCGCGCAATCCGATGTCGCTCTACACGCTGTACGGCGTGATCGCGCTGACCGGCATCGCGGTCAATGCGGCCATCGTTCTGATCGATGCCGCCAACCAACGCCGCGCGGCCGGCATGCGCACCCTGCACGCCACCATCTACGCGGCCCGGCGCCGCGTGGTCGCGGTGCTGATGACCACCGGCACCACCATCGCCGGCCTGTTCTCACTGGCCTTCGGCCTCGGCGGCAGCTCCCTGCTCTGGGGCCCGGTCGCCGCCAGCATCGTCTGGGGCCTGGCCTTCTCTTCAGTGCTGACGCTGTTCGTCGTACCGGTGCTCTACCGTCAGTTCATGAAGCAGCGGCGGTAGGGCCGAGCAAACCCCGCCCCTGAGCCCTGACCGAGCGAAGCGAAGGCGCAGGCGGCGCAGCCGCCGTTGCCGCGAAGCGGCCGAACCCTGAGCCCTGGTCCCTAGCCCCTAAGCCCTGCCGAGCGCAGCGAGGCCCCCCTCAGCGCAGGAAGAAGTACCAGCCTGCCGCGGCCGCGGCGGCGACCACCGCGATGACCACGCCGACCACCACTCCGGACCCGCCGGATTTCTTCGCCGGCGCCGGCGGTGGCGCCTTGGTGGCCGCGGCGATTTCCATGCCGGGGGCAACGAGCAGGAAGCGGATGGTGTCGAGGCGCAGTTCGTCACCGGGCTTGAGCACGCCGTTCTGCACCTTCTGGCCGTTGATGAACGTGCCATTGGCCGAGCCGAGGTCCTCCACTGCGAGGCCATCACCGGTCGGCTTGACCTGGGCGTGGCGTCGCGAGATCTCTTCTGCGGGAATGCAGATGTTGCATTCTTCCGAGCGGCCGATGACCTGGAGCGCCGGCACCGGATAGGTCTTGCCAAAGGCTGGCCCGCTGACTCCCCTGAGGACGAACTTGGGCACGGCCATGCGCATGCGGGTCGCGCCGGCGTCGTTCTCGGGATCGAACTTGGCGCCGGCGGGGCCCGCGGCGCGCTCGACGCTGACCAGCTTGCCGACCACGCCGGCGACGCCGATCTCGTCGCCGGCCCGCACGGCCATCACGCCCTGCACCGGCTTGCCGTTCAGGGTCACCGGCCGCGAGGGGTCCGGTACGCGCACCGTGACCATGGTGCCCGAGAGCTGGAGCTCGCAGTGCACCGGGGCGACCTCGTCACGGTCCAGACGGACCTGCGCATCCGGGGCGCTGCCTATCCGGTTGACACCTTCGCTCAGCAGGACCTGGCCATGTTCGCCGTTGGGAAAGATCAGCTTCATCGGTTCCTCGATATTCAGGGCGCGGTGGACCCGCGGGCCGGCAGTTCCAGGGCCAGGCGAAGGCCTATGGTATTGGACGCAGTGTCGGCCGGGAAACCACGCCGCGAGGCGCGGCCGCTTTCAAGCTCGAAGCTGCGACCGATGACGATGCGGTCGCTGCAGCGGTTGTCGGCGCAGTCGCTGGTCCACTCGCTGACATTGCCATTGACGTCGAACAGGCCCGGGGCGACGGCGGGGAAGCTCCGCACCGGCGCCGTGGCGGCGTGGCCATCGTCGCAGCTGGCGCCGCCGCGCGAGGAGTAGCTGCGGGCGAAGGACTGGTCGCGGATATTGCTGCGGCAGTCCATCGCGTCATCGACGAACCCGGCCAGCTCATCGGCGCGCGGCAGGCGATAGGGCTTGCCGCTGCGCTCGGCGACCCAGGCAGCGAAGTGCTCGGCCATCGGGTAGCTGAGGCAGACCACCGGGTGGCTGTCGTCCTGCGGAATGTCCGGATTCTCGAAATTCCGCCGGGAGAACAGGGTCGGGCCCTCGCGGTTGCGGCAGGACGGCAGCGAGCTGCCGAAGCGGCGTTTTCCGGAGGCCGACCAGTAGCGCTTGTACTCGGCGACGGTGATCTCGCTGCGCGACAGGGCAAGACGCTGGCCGACCACCACCATCTCGGGCAGGTTCTGGCCGTCGCGGAACACATAGCCCACCGTTCCGACACGTTGCGCGATCCGTCGGCTGCTGGCGATGGCGCCGTCGCCGGGGCTGACCTTCTCGGCCCGGTCGAGGGCGGCCAGGGCCGCCTCGCGGTCCCAGTTGGAGATCGCCGCGCGTGCCTGATCCAGCAGCTGGTCCAGGTACGCCTTGCGCATCGAGGCCACCGAGGCGGCGATCTCGCGCGCCGCAGGGGACTCCGCGGCGACCTGCTCGGCCTTGGCGAGGTGGTCCAGCCAGGCCTGCAGGTCGGCGTCGCGATCCAGGCCGTTGGCGATCTCGAGGTAGATCGAGGCGACCCGGGCGATACCCTGCTGGGCGTCGGCATTGCCCGGCTCGATCAGCAGGGCCAGCTTGTAGCGGTCCAGCGCATTGGTGACCGGAGGCGTCGTGTAACGCTGGGCGCGGATATTGGCGGCCGCCATGGCCAGCAGCTGGGCGATCGGGTCCTGCACGGTGTGCTCGGGAATCGGCTCGCCCTGCTCGGCCGCGGCCAGGGGGTCGATAAGCTCGACCTGCTCGGCTTCTTCGATGCCGCCCGGGCCGGGCTGGGAAGCTGGCGCGGGACGTACCGGCGCCGGCGCAGCGCTGGTCGGCGCCTTGCCGGAAGCGTCGCGGGTGGAGGCAGTTGCTGGGGCCGAAGACTCCTCACCGCCCATCCATTGCCAGATGCCGAGCGCCAGCAATACCCCGCAGACCACGGCGCCCGCCGCGAGGGCGATGGGGATCCAGCGCGCCGGCAGCGCTTCGTCCTGCTGCGGGCGTGGCGGAGATCCAGACCCGGCCGAAGACCGGGCGGCCGGGCCGGCAGCCGCCGGGGACGAGGACGCAGCAGGCGCCGAAGCCGCTGGCGCCGGCGCCGCGGCCGGCTCCCCGGATTTGACCCCCGCCGCGCCGTCACGCTCCCTGGCGCTGGCGTCGCGCGGTGCGCGGGGCTTGCCGGGAGGCGGCGCCACGACCGGAGCGACCGGACCGACGGCGTCCTTGAACTCATCCGGGGCGGTGTCGGCCAGCGCCTCGATGAAGGCCGCGCAATCCGGAAAGCGCCCGTCCGGATCCTTGGCCATGGCCCGGTCGATCAGCGGCTGCCAGCGGGCCGCCTCCGGCGGCAGCCGCGGCACCGGGTCGTGAACGTGGGAAAAGGCCACGGCGAACCCGTCGTCACCCTCGAAGGGCGGATGCCCGACCACCGCTTCGTAGGTCAGCACGCCAAGGCTGTAGATGTCCGAGCGGTGGTCCACCTCGACCCCTCGGGCCTGTTCGGGGCTCATGTACTGGCTGGTGCCGATCGAGAGCCCGGCGCTGGTGATGCGCGAGGTGTTGGCCAGCGCCCGGGCGATGCCGAAATCGGTCAGCACCGGCTGGTCGTGGGAATCGAAGAGGATGTTCGCGGGGGTCACGTCACGGTGCACGTAACCGCGCGCGTGGGCGAAGCTGAGCGCCTGGGCCACCGAGGCCAGGACGCGGACCAGTTCCGCCTCCGACATACCGTCGGCCAGCCGCGAGCCGAAGTCGCCACCGGTGAGCAGCTGCATGGAGAAGTAGTTGAGCCCGCTCGGCGTCTCGCCGATATCGAACACCTGGACGATGTTCGGGTGGTTGAGCGCGGCCAGCATGCGCGCTTCCTGCAGGAAGCGCTGGGCGTAGATCGGATCGGTCGCCAGCTGGGGCGACATCACCTTGAGGGCGACTTCGCGGTCGAGCAGCACCTGGCGGGCCCGGTAGACGGTGGCCATACCGCCCTTTCCGATCTGCCCCAGTATGGTGTAGCCCTGAACCTCGATCACCAACGCCCCCCGGCCGGATTCTGCGGGCATTCTAGCCCGGTTGCGCGAGGCTCACGCCAGCCCCGGGAAACGCCCTAGCCCGTGGATTCCACGAGGTCGCAGCGAGGATCACCGGACTCGTGCATTGTGCATCGGCCCGAACCGGAGGCAGCCGAACACCCCGTTGCCCCGAGGCCCAGGCGGTGCGGGACGCCGAACAGGCCGGTTGCGCACTGCCGCCGGGCGAGCGGGCCGTGCCGAGTGCGAGCGTCCGGCCGGCAAAGCGCGCCCGCTGCGAGCTTGCCGCGTTCACCCACGCTGCCGCATGCTTGGCGGATGACCGCGACGCTCATCTGCCTTCTCCTCATCGGCGCCTTCGTGCTGTTCTGGTCCGCCGCGCGCGACGCCAGCGAGGTGGCCCGCGGGCATGCCCGCGCTGCCTGCCAGAGGCAGCATGTCCAGCTGCTTGACCAGAGCGTGGCCCTGCGTCGCTTCCGGCTACGCCGCAACGAAGAGGGGCGGATGCGCTTCGAGCGCACCTACCAGTTCGCCTATTCAGCGGCGGGACACGATCGTCAGCTCGGCGAGCTCTCGCTGCTCGGCAAGGACCTGCTTTGGATCAGCGAGCCGCAGCCCGGGGACGAGCCTACTTGACCACCCGCAGGTGGCTGCGCCGCGGCGGCGGCTCGGAATCGTCGTCGTCGGGCGCCGGCGTGCGCGGCGGCTCCTCGTCCTCGTCGCCCTGCGGCAGCATCATGCCCTGCCCGGTTTCCTGGGCGTAGATCGCCAGCACCGCCGGCATCGGAACACGCACCGACTGGCTGACGCCGGAAAAGCGCGCCATGAAGCGGATCTCGTCGTTGCCGAGCTCGAGCTGTGCCACC
Organism: Pseudomarimonas salicorniae; assembly: GCF_023156535.1. Taxonomy (GTDB): domain Bacteria; phylum Pseudomonadota; class Gammaproteobacteria; order Xanthomonadales; family Xanthomonadaceae; genus Pseudomarimonas; species Pseudomarimonas salicorniae. The sequence goes on from NZ_JALNMH010000002.1 coordinate 27,860, forward strand.
GCCCGCCCGGCAATGTTGAGGACCACCCGGCCATCCTTGACCGCCTGGCTGGGCACCTGGACTCCCTCGATGCCGGCGTCGACCAGCAGGTACGGGGTCAGTGCGTTGTCCGAGATCCACTCGTACATCGCCCGCACCAGATAGGGGCGGTTGGAAGTCATCTGGATGGTGTTGCCCTCACTCACGCGACGCCGTCCCGATAGGCGCGTTCCTCGGCGGTCAGGCTGCGGGCGAAGCCCGGGCTGCGGAAGATCCGCGCGCCGTAGTCCTCGATCGCCTTGGCATCCTTGGGCAGGCTCACGCCGAGCTGGGGCAGGCGCCAGATGATCGGGGCCACCGCACAGTCGGCGAGGCTCATCTCGGTATTGAGGAAGAACTTGGAGGCCTTGAACAGCGGCAGGGTGGCCAGCAGGTGCTCGCGCAGCTTCTTCCGCGCGGCGTCCGACTGGGTCTTGTTGCCGGCCTGGATCGCCTGGACCTGCGGAACCCAGTCGTGCTCGAGGCGCAGCATAGACAGGCGCAGACGGGCCCGCGACAGCGGGTCGACCGGCATCAGCGGCGGATGCGGATAGCGCTCGTCAAGATACTCGGACACCACCGAGGCCGAGTACAGGACCAGGTCGCGCTCGACCAGGGTCGGCACCGAATGATACGGATTGACCTCGACCAACTCGTCCGGCGGCTTGGCCGGATCGACCGCCACCATATCGTAGGTGACGCCTTTGGCGGCCAGTACCAGTCGGACCCTGTGGCAGACAACGCAGTCCAGTGAGGAGAACAGCGTCAGCGTATTGCGGACCCGGGGGCTGGATACCATGGCGTGACCCTATCGACTGGATGACCTGAGGACCGCACCCCCGGACAGGGGCACGGTCCCACCCGGCCTCAGTGGACGTCCCGCCAGTACTCGTGCTTCAACAGCCAGGCAAGGAAGGTGAAGGCCGCGAGAAACAGGATAACCCAGACGCCCATCGAGGTGCGCTTGATCGCCGCCGGCTCGCCGACATAGGTCAGGAAGTTGGTCAGGTCGCGGATCGCGGCGTCGTATTCCTGGGCGCTCATCGAGCCCGGGGAGGCCATCTCCAGACGCTCGATCACCGGCAGGGCCTCGGCCGCCCCTTCCTGGTAGATCGGACGCTGGCTGCCCTGAAGCTCCCACAGCACGTGCGGCATGCTCGAACCGGGCAGCACGGTGTTGTTCCAGCCGGCCGGACGGGTCTCGTCGACGTAGAAGGACTTCAGGAAGGTGTACACCCAGTCCGGACCGCCCGGCTTGCTGCGCGCCACCAGGGACAGGTCGGGCGGCGTCTTGCCGAACCAGGCCTGGCCGTCCGCCGGATCCATGGCCACCTTCACGTGGTCGCCGATCTTGGCGTCGGTGAAGACCAGCTTGTCCATGACCAGCTCTTCGGGGAGCTCGAGGTCCTTGGCGATCCGGGAGTAACGCTGGAAGCCCAGCGCGTGACAACCCGAGCAGTAGCTCATGTACATCGCGGCGCCACGCTGCAGCGAGGCGATGTTGTTCACGCTGGCGTTCGACTCCAGCAGCTTGACGTCGCCTGCGGCGAAGGCAAGGCCCGGCAGCAGCGCGAGCAGGAAGGCGGCAAGTCGCTTAGTCATGCATGGTCACCCGCTCTGGCACCGCCTTGACCGCGTCCATACGGGTCCAGATCGGCATGAGGATGAAGAAGGCGAAATAGTAGAAGGTAAAGATCCGCGCCATCAGGGTCTGGGTTTCGCTGCCCGACTGCAGGCCGAGCCAGCCCAGCGCCACGAAGGCGATGACGAAGATGGTGAGCAACAGCTTGGACAGCCAGCCGCGGTAGCGGATCGAGCGTACCGGGCTCTTGTCCAGCCAGGGCAGCAGGAACAGGATCAGCACCGCGCCGCCCATCACCACCACGCCGAAGAACTTGTCCGGCACCGCGCGAAGCATCGCGTAGTACGGGGTGAAGTACCACACCGGCTTGATGTGCTCGGGAGTGACCAGCGGATCGGCCGGGACGAAGTTGTCGTATTCCAGGAACAGGTCGCCGAAGGTCGGCGCGTAGAACACGATGAAGGCCATGATGGTCAGGAAGAAGCCGGCACCGAACAGGTCCTTGACCGTGTAGTACGGGTGGAACGGAATGCCGTCGACCGGCTTGCCGTCGACCTTCTTCTTCTTGATGTCGACGCCGTCCGGATTGTTCGAGCCGACTTCGTGCAGGGCGCCGAGGTGCAGGACGACCAGCAGCAGGATGACCAGCGGCAGGGCGATGACGTGCAGGGCGAAGAAGCGGTTCAGGGTCGCATCGGAGACCAGGTAGTCACCGCGGATGAACTCGGTCAGGGCCTCGCCGACATAGGGCACCGCGCCGAACAGGTTGATGATCACCTGCGCGCCCCAGTAGCTCATCTGGCCCCACGGCAGCACATAGCCCATGAAGGCCTCGGCCATCAGGGTCAGGAAGATCAGCATGCCGATGATCCAGACCAGCTCACGGGGCTTCTGATAGGAGCCGTAGACCAGGCCACGGAACATGTGCAGGTAGACGACGATGAAGAACGCCGAAGCGCCCGTCGAATGCATGTAGCGGATCAGCCAGCCGTAGTCGACATCGCGCATGATGTATTCGACCGAGGCGAAGGCCTCGGCGGCCGACGGCTTGTAGTTCATCGTCAGCCAGATGCCGGTGACGATCTGGTTGACCAGCACCAGGATGGCCAGCGAGCCGAAGTAGTACCAGATGTTGAAGTTCTTCGGAGCGTAGTACTCCGACATGTGCTTCTTGTAGAACGGCACCAGCCCCGGGGTCCGGGCGTTCACCCAGTCGGTGACGGTCGCCACGCTGCGATCGATCATGTTGGCCATCAGGCGGCTCCCTCGGGATCAACGCCAATAACGATGCGGCCGTCGCCCTCGAAGTGGTAGGGCGGCACGCGCAGGTTGGTCGGCGCCGGAACGCCCTCGTACACGCGCCCGGCCATGTCGAAGCGCGAGTTGTGGCAGGGGCAGTAGAAACCGCCCTTCCACTGCGAGTCGAAGGGCTGGGGCTCGAGTTCCGGACGGAACAGCGGCGAGCAGCCGAGGTGGGTGCAGGTGCCGACCAGCACGGCGATCTCGGGCTTGATCGAGCGATACTCGTTCTTGGCGTATTCCGGCTGCTGCTCGGGGTTGTCCGAATTCGGATCGCGCAGGCGGGCATCCTCGCCGGACAGCGCGGCGAGCTGCTCCGGCGTGCGGCGGATCAGCCACACCGGCTGACCGCGCCACTGCTCGATCAGGCGTTGGCCGGGCTCCAGCTTGCTGATGTCCACGGTCACCGGGGCGCCGGCCTGTTGGGCCCGGGCGCTGGGCTGCCAGGAGGCGATGAAAGGAACAGCAGCGGCGATCGCTCCCGCACCACCCACCACAGCCGTGGTGGCGGTCAGGAAACGACGGCGGCCTGGGTTTACACCTTGGTCAGCCATTCGGCTCTCCACAGACAGTATTGTGACGATCCCGCGCGGCAAGGCCCCGTGGCCGGTCCCGGCGACCGGGGCTGGCAGCCTGTCCGAACAGGGAACAGTGCGCCACCGTTGGCGCCCCGCGAAGCGCCGTAGTTTAACGGAACCCTCCATTCGCGGACAACGCGAAATCGCCTCCGTGCCACAATCGACGGCCCTGCCCTGTCCCTTGCCCCGATTTCGCCGATGCGGCCCGCCTTCAAGCTGCTGAAATTCCTGCTTCTCGCCGCAAGCGTCGGGCTGGCCATCGCCTTCCTGGTCGTGCTGGCCCGCCCGGACTGGGCGCGCACCCTGCAGCGCCAGGTCGATGCGCAGCCGGCGCTTCCGGGGCCCAGCGGGCCGGTCAGCTATGCCGACGCGGTAGCCCGGGCAGCTCCATCCGTGGTCAGCATCTATACCGCACGCATCGTGACGGAGCTGTTGCCGGTGCCGCTCAGCAATCCCACCGTGCAGCGCTTCTCCGGCATCGCCCTCGGCCAGCCCCGGCGGCGCCTGGAGCGCGCGTTGGGCTCCGGGGTGATCGTCAGCGCGGACGGCTACGTGCTGACCAACCACCACGTCATCGCCCGTGCCGACGAGATCCAGATCGTTTTCTGGACCGGCCAGGCCACGGTCGCGCGCATCGTCGGCAGCGACCCCGAGACCGACCTCGCCGTGCTCAAGGTCGAGGCCAGCGACCTGCCGGCGATGTCGCTCGACCCCGAGCGCCCGGTCTCGGTAGGCGACGTGGTGCTGGCGATCGGCAACCCCTTCGGCCTGCATCAGACGGTGACTCAGGGAATCATCTCGGGGCTTGGCCGCAGCCCGCGCAACGTCAGCGGCCTGGAGGACTTCATCCAGACCGACGCGGCGATCAACGAGGGCAACTCGGGCGGCGCCCTGGTCAACGCCCGCGGCGAGCTGGTCGGCATCAATACCTTCGTCCTCGGCCGTCGGGTCGGCGCCGAGGGCATCGGCTTCGCCATCCCCCTGGGTCTTGCGCAGAACGTCCTGGCCCAGATCCGCGAACACGGCGTGGTGGTGCGCGGCTGGCTGGGCGCCGAATACGGCGATGCGCCGGTATTGCCGGGCTCGCTGCCGCCGGGTTCGCCGCGCGGGGTGGCGATCACCACCGTCTATCCCGGCGGGCCTGCCGACAGCGCCGGCCTGCGATCGGGCGACGTGCTGACCACCTTCGACGGCAAGGTGATCGTCGACCAGGCCGACCTGCGCGATCGCGAAGCCGCCGCCCGGCCGGGCACCGAGGTCGAGATCGAGGGCTTCCGTGCCGGGGTGCCGCTGAGCGGCAGGATCACCCTTGCCCAGCGGCCGCTAGTTCGGTCCGGCTGAGCTGGCCGCAGCGGCGGCCACCGGGGCGCCGCCACCCGCGCCGTAGCGGGCGTGCAGGATGCCGACACGCTCGACGAAGCGCTGGGTTTCCTCGAACGGCGGCACGCCGCCATAGCGATCGACGTTGCCCTCTCCGCTGTTGTAGCCGGCGGCGGCCAGCCGGGTGTCGCCATTGAAGCGCTTGAGCAGCCAGGCGAGGTAGCGGGTGCCGCCCTCGATGTTCTGCGCGGGTGTGAAGGCGTCGAGCACGCCAAAGCGGTCGGCGGTAGCCGGCATCAGCTGCATGAGACCCTGGGCGCCCTTGTTCGACAGCGCCATCGGATTGAAGGCCGACTCGGCATGGATGACGGCGCGGACGAAGGCCGGGTCGACGCCGTGCCGCGCGGCGGCGGCCAGCACCTCTTCGGAGAAAGCGTCGCGGTTAAGGGCGACGCTGTGGAAATCCAGCCCCGGACGGACCGAGCAGGCGAAGCAGCTCTCGATGTAGGTGAACACCACGGCCGCCTTGACCCCGGCCGGGCGGCGGTTGGTGTAGTGGGTGACCCCGTCCTTCACATAGCGGTAGACGGCACCACGGGTGGTCCGGTCCGGCGCGGTGGCGGCAACCGGGGTGGCCGGCTCGGCGCCCGCCGGAGCGCTGCGGAACTCGACCTTGGCCTGGCTGCCGCCCGGCGGCGTTGCGGCCGGCGTGGCGGACCTGGGCGCCGGCACCGGCTCGGGCACGTGGATCGCGCGGCAGTTGCTGTAGCCGACCCGGCTGCTGGTGAACGCGATCTCGCCGTTCGGCCCGGTGCAGCGGAACAATGAAGCGGCCGCCGCCGGCGCAGGCAGGGCAAGCCCGGTCAGGCCCGCAAGCAGCACCGCCCCCGCCCAGTTCAATACCCGCATTCGCCCATCCGCTCTCGATACGACCCGGCCTGACGGACCGCCAACGAAGCGATCGGTTCCCGCAGACCCGGAGCCCTTGATCGGTTATCTTACGCGGTTACGCCCTGCTGTCGCCTGCCCCGGCCCGCCGCCATGCCCGGAAAACTGTTCGTCAAGACCCACGGTTGCCAGATGAACGAGTACGACTCGGCCAAGATGGCCGACGTGCTGGCGGCCTCGCACGGCCTCGAGCTGACCCAGGACGAGTCCGAGGCCGACGTCATCCTGATCAACACCTGCTCGATCCGCGAGAAGGCGCAGGAGAAGGTGTTCAGCCAGCTCGGCCGCTGGAAGACCCTGAAGAAGAAGAACGAACAGGTGATCATCGGCGTCGGCGGCTGCGTCGCCTCGCAGGAGGGTGACGCCATCCTCAAACGGGCGCCCTTCGTCGACCTGGTCTTTGGCCCGCAGACCCTGCACCGGCTGCCTGAGCTGATCGAGGCCAAGCGCCAGAGCGGCCGCCCCCAGGTCGACATCAGCTTCCCCGAGATCGAGAAGTTCGACCGCCTGCCCGAACCGCGCGCGGAAGGGCCCACCGCGTTCGTTTCGATCATGGAAGGCTGCTCCAAGTACTGCACCTTCTGCGTCGTGCCCTACACCCGCGGCGAGGAGGTTTCGCGGCCGTTCGACGACGTGCTGCTCGAGGTCGCCCAGCTCGCCGCCCAGGGCGTGCGTGAGGTCAACCTGCTGGGTCAGAACGTGAACGCCTATCGCGCGCCGCTGGAAGGCGGGCTGGAGGCCGACCTGGCACTGCTGATCCGCGCCATCGCCGAGATCGACGGCATCGGCCGGATCCGCTTCACCACCTCGCATCCGGTCGAGTTCACCGACTCGCTGATCGAGGCCTACCGCGACGTGCGCAAGCTCGCCGGCTACCTGCACCTGCCGGTACAGGCGGGCTCGGACCGCATCCTCGCCGCCATGAAGCGCGGCCACACGGCGCTCGAGTACAAGGCCAAGATCCGCCGCCTGCGCGAGGCGCGGCCGGGCATCTCGATCAGCTCGGACTTCATCGTCGGCTTCCCCGGCGAGACCGAGTCCGATTTCGAGAAGACCATGAAGCTGATCGAGGACATCGGCTTCGACGCCAGCTTCTCCTTCATCTATTCCTCGCGCCCCGGCACCCCTGCCGCAAACCTCGCCGACGACACTCCGGCCGCCGAGAAGTCGGCTCGCCTGGCCCGCCTGCAGGCGGCGATCGATGCCAAGGCCAAGGCCATCTCGCAGTCGATGGTCGGCAGCGTGCAGACGGTTCTGGTCGAGGGGCCGAGCAAGAAGAACCCGAACGAGATGACCGGACGCACCGAGAACATGCGCTTCGTCAACTTCCCGGGTCACCCGCGCCTCACCGGCCAGTTTGTCGACGTGCAGATCACCGAGGCGATGAGCAACTCCCTGCGCGGCCGCCTGCTGCTCGCCGAACCCGACGCGGCCTGAGACCAGCGGCCGATTCGGGCGCAGAGAAGACGTTCATAGGGTGCGGCTGGCCGCACCGGACGTACCGTCCGAACGCCCGTATCGGTGCGCCAAGGCACACCCTATGTGGCTCCGCTGACGCCCAACGAAGCCCGACCGCAGGAGCGCACATGGGCGCGACCGCGGCGTGACGTGTTCTCCACAGACCGCGGCCAGAGCGAACCTCCGCGGTCGCGGCCATGTCCGCTACGAAGAGCCCGCCCGATCGGGGGCGGTGGCGAACGTCCGCTTTGCGCCCACACCCCCCTTTCCCCGGCCACCCGTTCCCGCGGAGGACGCCGCGCGCTACCCTTTGCCGATGAGTACGGCACTGGAACACCGCGACTTCGTCCTCGAGCCCGAGGACAACGAACGCCTGGCCAACCTGGCCGGCCCGCTGGACGAGCACCTGCGGCAGGTCGAACTGCGCCTCGGGGTCGAGATCGCCCACCGCGGGCAGATATTCCGGGTCAGCGGCGATGCCGAAGACGTCGGGGCCGCCGAGCGGGTATTGCGCGAGCTGTGGGCGGATACCGCCCACGCCACCCTCGACCCGCACGGCGTCCACCTGCGCCTTGGGCAGGCCTCCTCGGCCAGCGAGGCGGCACCCGGGGTGGTCCGGCCGCAGGACGTCAGCATCAAGGTCAAGCGCGGCACCATCAAGGCCCGCGGCGGCAACCAGCAGCGCTACCTGCATGCCATCGCCACCCATGACATCAACTTCGGCATCGGCCCGGCCGGCACCGGCAAGACCTTCCTCGCCGTCGCCATGGCGGTCGAGGCACTGAACCAGGCCCGCGTGCAGCGCCTGCTGCTGGTGCGCCCCGCGGTGGAGGCCGGCGAGCGCCTCGGCTTCCTGCCCGGAGACCTCGCCCAGAAGGTCGACCCGTACCTGCGCCCGCTGTATGACGCGCTGTACGAGATGCTCGGCGTGGAACGGGTGGCGAAGCTGGTCGAGCGCAACGTCATCGAGGTCGCCCCGCTGGCCTACATGCGCGGTCGCACCCTGAACGACTCGTTCGTCATCCTCGACGAGGCGCAGAACACCTCGGTCGAACAGATGAAGATGTTTCTGACCCGGATCGGTTTCGGCTCGACGGCGGTGGTCACCGGCGACCTTACCCAGGTCGACCTGCCGCGCCATCAGCGCTCGGGCCTGCGCGACGCCGTCGATGTCCTGCGCGGGGTGGAGGGGGTCCACTTCACCTTCTTCGAGGCCCGTGACGTGGTCCGCCATCCGCTGGTGGCGCGCATCGTCCGCGCCTACGACGCACGGGACGGCGAGGGCGGCGCATGAGCCGGCCGCCGGTGGAACTGGATCTCTCGGTCAGCTATGGCCTGCCGCGCGCCGGCCTGCCCGCGGCGAGCTCGTTCCGCCAGTGGGTCTCGGCCGCCCTTCAGGACCGGATCAAGCGCGCCGACCTCGCCCTGCGCCTGGTCGGCGAGTACGAGGGCCGCTCGCTCAACCGCCACTACCGGGGCAAGGATTACGCGACCAATGTCCTGAGCTTTCCGGCAGAGCTGCCCCCGGGCGTCGACCTGCCGATCCTCGGCGATATCGTGATCTGTGCCCCGGTGGTGCAGCGCGAGGCGCGGGTGCAGGGCAAGGACTGCCGGGCCCACTTCGCCCACCTGACCGTTCACGGCGTGCTCCACCTGCTCGGCTTCGACCACGAGGACCCGCTCGATGCGCAGTCCATGGAGACGCTCGAGCGCGAGATCCTTGCCGGCCTCGGTTTCGACGACCCCTACGGCGACGACGAAGCCTGAACAGATCTGTCACGGACCTGCCGCGGGTTTCGGCTACACTCACCGGTCCCGCCGTCAGGCGAATATCCAGGTTCCATGCCCGAAGAATCCGACAGTAGCAGCGCTCCCCAACGTTCCTGGTTCGACCGTCTGAGCCAGGCCCTCTCAGGGGAGCCCCGCAGCCGCGAGGAGCTCATCGAGGAGCTCCATGCCGCCCACAGCAACGGCCTGTTGGGGGCCGACACGCTGGAAATGATCGAAGGCGCGATCCGCGTGGCCGACCAGCAGGTCGGCGACGTCATGATTCCGCGCGTGCAGATGGTCTCGGTGCCGGTGGATGCCACGTTCGAGGAGATCCTGGAGATCGTCGTCGAGAGTGGCCACTCGCGGTTTCCCGTTCACGGCGAGGACAAGGACGAGATTCTCGGCATCCTGCTGGCCAAGGACCTGCTGCGCGACTGCGCCGGCAAGGAGCGCAAGCCCCTGCACGAGATGCTGCGACCGGCCGTGCTGATCCCGGAGTCCAAGCGGCTGAACGTGCTGCTGCGCGAGTTCCGGCAAAGCCGCAACCACATGGCCATCGTGGTCGACGAGTACGGCGGCGTGGCCGGCCTGGTGACCATCGAGGATGTGCTTGAGCAGATCGTCGGCGACATCGACGACGAGCATGACGAGGCCCCGGACGAGAACGCACTGATCGCCGCGCAGCCGGACGGCCACTACGTGATCGACGCGCTCACCCCGATCTCGGAGTTCAACGACCGCTTCAACGCCGGCTTCTCCGATGACGACTACGACACCGTCGGCGGCCTGGTGGTCGACGCGATCGGCCATCTGCCGGAGGTCGGCGAGGAGCTCGCCCTTGAGGGCTTCCACTTCCGCGTGGCCAGCGCCGATGCGCGCCGGGTCCACAGCTTCCGCATGCAGGTGCCCGGCGCAACGGATGGCTAGGAAGACCGGGGGCCGGCCCGCGGGCGCGGCATGGCTGCTGCTCCTGCTCCTGGCCTTGCCGGGCGCCCTGCTGGCCGCGCCGCGGATCGGCGTGCTGACCATGGGGCCGGGCGCGGAGTACTGGTCGCGCTTCGGCCATAACGCATTGCTGGTCGAGCAGAGCAGCGGCGAGAGACTGGTCTACAACTACGGTTTCTTCGACTTCGAGCAGCCCGGCTTCCTGGCGCGCTTCATCCGCGGCCATATGCGCTACCAGCTGGTCGCCCTGACCTTCGACCGCGACTTCGCCTACTACCAGGCCGAAGGACGTGGCATGCAGCTGCAGTGGCTGAACCTCGAGGCGGACGAGGCGCGCGAGCTGGCCGAGTTCCTCGAATGGAACGCGCGGCCGGAGAACGCCGAATACCGCTATGACTACTTCACCGACAACTGCTCGACGCGGGTGCGTGACGCGCTGGACCGGGTGCTCGGTGGCCTCGTCCTGGAGCAGACCCGCGGGCGCTCGCGGGGACTGACCTGGCGCAGCGAGGCCCTGCGCCTGTCGGCACCGGATGCCTGGATGTACCTGGGCATCCACCTGCTGATCGGGCCGCGTGCCGACCAGCCGCTGTCGCGCTGGCAGGAAGGCTTCGTGCCGGCCCGCTTCCACGACGCGCTTAACCTGGTTCGCCGCGCCGATGGTCGGCCGCTGGTCGAAAGCGACATCCGCCTGCTGCCCCAGCGCCTGCCCGACGCCCTGATCGAGGAGCCGCGCTTTGCCTACCGCGCCGCCCTGATCGGGCTCGCTGCCGGGCTGGCGATCTGGTTGCTGGCGCGCCGCCGCGGCGCGGCCGGCATGCTCGGCCGCAGCCTGCTGGCGCTGTTCTGGGTCTTCTGCGCCATCGCCGGCCTGGTCGGGCTCGGCCTGTGGACCTTCACCGATCACGACATGGCCGCCGGCAACCGCAGCCTGCTGCTTTTCAATCCGCTCAGCCTTGCCCTGCTGCCCAGTCTCGGTCCTTTGTCCCGAGGCCTGTCCCCGGCGGCCTGGCAGCGCCATCTCGCCGCGCTCTGCGCCGCGCTGGCCCTGGTCACGCTGCCGCTGTACCTGCTGCCCGCGCGCCCCCAGGATCACCTCGAGTGGATCCTGCTGGCCCTGCCCCTGCACCTTGCCGCCTGGCGGCTGCTGGCCCGATCCGGCCAGGCGTAGGGTGCGGCTCGGCCACACCGGGCCCTACCTGCGAGCGCGGTGGTCGCCAGGCGGATGCGCACACCGGGCGCAATCCGGACATCCATAGGGTGCGCCCTGGGCGCACCCTGTTCGAAATCGGCAACGCGTGGCGAACGTCCCGTTTGCGCCCGTCCCATCAAGGGGCCACGGCGGACGGCAGCCCAAGCCCCGATCTGCCCGCCCGCGGTCAGCCGCTGGCGCGGACTGATCGGAGAGTGTCATGGACGGCATTACACTGACCCCTCTCGACTGCGGGGAGGACTCGCCATGCGCGTGCTATGCCTGCTCATCCTGCTTGCCGCACCGCAACTCTGCGCGGCGGAGTCCAAGCTGTACCTGGTATCGGGACTGGCCGAGGTCGCACCGGAGCCCACCCTCAGGGCGCAGTCCACCGAACTGCAGGCGATGTTCGACTCGATGGCCAAGGCCTCCGGCGTCGATGCCGTCCTGCTCTACGCCGACAGCGAGGACATCAACGCCTTTGCCACCGAGGTGGAAGACACCAAACTGGTAGTCGTGAACCGCGGTCTGCTTGAGCTTCTGGCCGAGGACCGCGACGCGGTGGCCGCGGTGGTCGGCCATGAGCTGGCCCACCACAAGGCCGACCACGTACGTGCGGGCCAGCGCAAGCAGCGCGGGGTCAAGGCGCTGGGCGCCCTGCTCGGCGCCGTCGTCGGCGCCAAGCTCGGGCGCAAGCACGGTCAGCTGGCCGGTGCCGTTGGCGGGGCTGCCGTCGGCGTAGGCGCCACGCTGGTTGCGCTGAAGTTCAATCGCAGCCAGGAGATGGAGGCCGATCGACTGAGCGTGCAGTGGATGGCAGATCGCGGCTACGCGCCTGCGGGCATGCTGCGCCTGCAGCGCACGCTCGGTGATCTCGCCGGAAAGCGCCGGGCCGGCATCTTCGATAGCCACCCGAGCAGCGAGAAGCGGTTCCGCGCCGCCGAGTCGCAAATTGCCGTGCTTGGCGTCGAGGCCGGTGCGGCGCCTGCCCCACTGGCCGGAGGCGAGGCCATCGCCCGCGCCGAGGCGGCGATCCGCGGCGAGCGAGAAGCGGCCCTAACCAAGGCCCTGACGCCGGCCGAGGGCGGCGAGCTGGACCCCGCGGTCCTGGATCCGGTCGAAGGCGTCGGTTTCGAAGCATTTGCCGCGCTCAGCAACCGGCTGGTCCGTGAGGGCCGGGACGGACGCGCGGACGTCCTGCAGGCACACCGTCTCGACGAGGCAGGCTACCAGCGGGTGCGCGACACCTACGTCGAGCGAATGCGCGAACACCCGGCGCTGGCCGCGCGCTACAGCCCGGCCTACCTGCGCGCCAGTGAGGGCCCCTTGGCCGCCCACGCCCGCGACGTCGCCGACTCGACCGAGAAGGGCAGGCCGCTGGCGCTGGATCCCCCCTACCCGATCGAAACCGCCACCGCCCTGCTGGCGGCGGTCGCCCGGCACGGCGCGCTCCGGCTCGAGGGCGAGGCGCTGGAAGCCTTCGAGGCCGAAACGCTGGCGCCGCACGGCCTTAGCCTGTACGACTTTCTCATCGGCCACGCCTGGTGGATGCGCAAGGCGCGCATCGATGCGGCGCTGGGCGACACCCGCACACTGCGCCTGATGGCTGCCGCGCAGGCGCCGCCCGCGGCGTCGGCAGCAGGGGTGCGCATGGGGGAAGGGGTGCGCGTCGGCAAGGGTGTCAAGATCGGCGGGCAGGAGGTCGAGGCAGATGACTGAGCCGGACCGACACCCGGCCGAGCCGCTCCACCTGCCCAGTTCGACGCAGAAACAGCAACCGTCGATGGCACACTAGCGGGATGGCCCGCATCCCCGACGCCTTCATCGACGATCTGCTGGCGCGCACCGATATCGTCGACGTGATCCAGGCGCGCGTGCCGCTGAAGAAGGCCGGCCGCGAATACCAGGCGCGCTGTCCGTTCCACGACGAGCGCAGCCCTAGCTTCACGGTCAGCCCGACCAAGCAGTTCTATCACTGCTTCGGCTGCGGGGCACACGGCAGCGCGATCAAGTTCCTGATGGAGTACGACCGGCTCGAATTTCTCGACGCCGTCGAGGAGCTGGCCAAGCGCGCCGGCGTCGAGGTCCCGCGCGAGACCCACCAACGGCACCAGCGCAGCGACTTCCAGCCGCTCTATGACGTCTGCGAGCGGGCCGCGCGGTTTTTCTCCGGGCAGCTGGTCGAGAGCCCGCGCGCCCGGCAATACCTGCAGCGCCGCGGCGTCGATGCCGAGACCCAGCAGCGCTTCGGCATCGGCTACGCACCGGACGGCTGGGAGGCGCTGAAGAGCGCGCTCGGCAGCGACGGCCGTGAGCTCGCCCTGCTCGACAAGGCTGGCCTGCTGTCGAGGAACGATTCCGGCCGCGTCTACGACAAGTTCCGCGACCGGGTGATGTTTCCCATCCACGATCGCCGCGGCCGGGTGATCGCCTTCGGCGGGCGGGTGCTGGAGAAGGACGACGGCCCGAAGTACCTCAATTCGCCGGAGACGCCGCTCTTCCACAAGGGCCGCGAGCTGTACGGCCTGTGGCAGGTGCGTCAGGCGCACAACCGGATCCCCCGGCTGATCGTGGTCGAGGGCTACATGGACGTGGTCGCGCTGTTCCAATACGGCATCACCACGGCGGTGGCCACTCTGGGCACCGCAACCACGCCGGACCACGCCGAGCTGCTGTTCCGCAACGCCGGCGACATCTATTTCTGCTTCGATGGAGACCGCGCCGGGCGCAGCGCGGCCTGGAAGGCGCTGGAGTCGGTGCTGCCGAGGATGCGCGACGGCCGCCAGGCCTTCTTCCTGTTCCTGCCCGACGGCGAGGATCCGGACTCCCTGCTCCGCGCCGACGGCGCCGAGGGCTTCCAGCGCCAGCTTGAACAGGCGGTTCCGCTGTCCGAGTTCCTGTTCGGCGAGGTGAGCCGCGAGATCAACCTTTCGACCCTGGACGGCAAGGCGCGCCTGGCCGAACGCTGCCGCCCACTGCTGGCGCAGATCCCCGACGGCGCCTTTCGCGATCTCATGCAGCAGAAGTTGGCCAATCAGACCGGCCTGGCCGCCCGGATCACCGCGCCCGCGTCGATGGAACAGTCAGTTCAGCGCCGACCCGGACCGTCCGGCGCGCGCCGTTCGCTGGTCCGCAGCGTCATCGCCCTGCTTCTGCACCAGCCCCGGCTGGCCCGCGAGGCCGCTCCACCCTGGGGCTTCGCCGGTCTTCGCCAGCCGGGCATCGGCCTGCTGCTGGAACTGCTGGAGCTGTGCCGCGAGAGCGGCGCGCCGAACGCCGCCGTCCTGCTCGAGCATTTCGCCGGCCGCGAGGAGGAGCCCGCCCTGCGCAAGCTCGCCCTGGTCGACTTCCCCGGCGAGGAGGCGGCCTGGAAGCAGGAGTTTCTCGACGGCCTGCAGCAGCTGGCCCGCCAGGCGCGTACCCAGCGCCTGGCCGACCTGCGCCAGCAGCAGCAGGCGTCCGGGCTCACCGAGGAAGAAAAGAACGAACTCCGCGCCCTGCTCCGCGAATCCGCCGAACCCACGCAGCAGGCCTGATCTTCTTCCCCGCAGGCGCGCTTCCGAAACCGCGCGCTGGGTGCGCCGCCGAGGCATCCCCTGGAAAGGTCGGCCGACACGCAGCGGGGTTCGTGCGCCCTGCGCCCGGATCCGCCACCCATCACCCGCCGCCTCCATTCCGCGGGGTCGTCCGGGCCACCGGTGAGCGCCGCGTGACTTGGTATCCTGAGCGCTTTCCGCCATCCAGGACCCCTCGATGCCGCTGCCCGATGCCTTCCGTGCGTTCCGTATCCACTCTTCCGGCCGCGACGACTATCGCGCCGGGGTCGAGACGATCAAGCTGGATGCGCTGTCGCCGGGCGAGGTGGTGATCAAGGCGGCATTCTCCTCGATCAACTACAAGGACGCCCTGGCCGGCACCGGGCAGGGCAAGATCCTGCGCAGGTTCCCGCTCAACGGGGGCATCGACGTGGCCGGGCACGTGATCGCCAGCAGCGATCCCGCATTCAAGGAAGGCGACGCGGTGCTCTGCACGGGCAGCGGCCTGTCGGAGACCCGCGACGGCGGCTACGCCGAGTACGCCCGCCTGGACGCGAAATGGACGATCCCGCTACCCCGCGGCCTGTCGCTGGAGGAGAGCATGGTGCTCGGCACGGCCGGGTTTACCGCCGCACTGGCCCTGTACCGCATGGAGCAGAATGGCCAGGTGCCCGAGATGGGCCCGGTGGTGGTGACCGGCGCCACCGGCGGAGTCGGCATGCTTGCGCTGGATATCCTTACCCGCGCCGGCTACGAGGCCCACGCGATCACCGGCAAGTTCGAGCACCTCGACTTCCTCACCGGTCTCGGCGCCAAGCAGGTGATCTCACGCAAGGACCTGCACTGGGGCCAGAACCCTCTGGAAAAGGCCAGCTGGGCGGGCGCCATCGACAACGTCGGCAACGAGATGTTGGCCGGCCTCACCCGGGTCATCCAGCCCTACGGCAACATCGCCAGCTGCGGCCTTGCCGGCGGCCATGCACTGGCCACCACCGTGATGCCCTTCATCATCCGCGGCGTGTCCCTGCTCGGCATCGCGTCGGCGGGCACTGCCCGGAACATCCGTGAAGCGGTCTGGGAGAAGCTGGCGGGCGACTGGAAACCCGCGCACCTGGCCCGGATCAAGACCCGCGAAGTCGACCTCGACGGCCTGCAGGACGTCTTCGGGACCATGCTGGCCGGCGACTCCTTCGGCCGCAGCCTGGTTCGCATCGGCGGCTGAGGCACCCGACAGACGTTGGCGACATCGGGAACCGGTGGCCTGTCTGGAGAGGTCGGTTGACGGTATCATCGCGCTTTGGCCGCACCCGCGGCATGGACTACCCGGGGAGACCTCATGGCACGAGTTCTGATCGTCGACGATTCGCCTTCGCAGCTCATGGGCATGCGGCGCATCGTCGAGAAGCTGGGACATGACATCCTGACCGCCGAGGATGGCCAGCAAGGCGTGGAGGTCGCCAAGCGCGAGATCCCCGATCTGATCCTGATGGACGTGGTGATGCCGAACCTCAACGGTTTCCAGGCCACCCGCTCCATTTCGAAGGAGCCCAGCACCTCGCATATCCCGATCATCCTGGTCACCACCAAGGACCAGGAGACCGACAAGGTCTGGGGCATGCGCCAAGGCGCCAAGGCCTACCTGACCAAGCCGGTCAACGAGGCAGCGCTGGTCAAGCTGGTCAAGGAGCTGCTGCCGGAGTAGTCCGCCGCGGCCGATTGAAACCCACAAGGCCCGCCGAAAGGCGGGCCTTGTTGTTATGGGGAGCAAGCCGGCAGGGTGTGGGCGGTGGGGCGCATGTTTGCCCTTCGCGGGGCGTGGCCGAGTCCCACAGGATGCCCCTGGGCGCACCGGAGGTAGCGTCCGAATGCCCGTATCGGTGCCCCCACGGCGCACCCTACGGATGTCTGCTTCCCCACCCTTCCCGCGACATCGCCCTGTTGGCTCCGCGCCATCGCCATGCCGGCACGCGCGCAAAAAAAAGGCCTCCCGTTTCGGGGAGGCCGAACAAGCCCTGTGTACGTAAATCAATTCAGAAAGGCAGAGTCCACTGCGCCTCGAACTCGAGCTGGCGTCCGGTCTGGAAGCCGCGCTGCAGATAGGGGGCGGAGCCAAGGAAATAGGTCACCGGGGAGTAGCTGGCGCCAACGCGCAGCTGGCCCCAGCGCTGGCTGTCGCGCAGATAGGCGACCGAGATGTTCTGGTCGGAGTAAAGCTCCTCCAGCGCGCGGTCGAGCAGCTGCGAGGTCGGACGTGGCTGTTGCTGAGTTGCCAGGCGCAGCGACCACTGACCGCGGAAATCATCTCGCAGGCGGGCCTCGACCGCGAACACGGTCAGGTCGCGCCAGGCGAAGTCCGGCGAGGCACCGTCGCCAAGCAGGGCGAGGAACCGGGTCGGCAGGCTGGCGCTGGTGAAGGTCGGGATCTCGCGGTAGAAGACCCGCTGAACCTCGCCGACCAGCGAAAGGCGGGCGCCGACCGGAGCCTCCAGCGCGAGTCGCGCATAGCCCGGAATATCGAAGTCACCCGCTTCGGAATAGACGCCGCGGTAGGCCTTGAAAGGATCCATCTCGATCCGCGACTGCACCGCGGCATCGACCAGCCATCCTCCGTCGCCCAGCGCATTGCGCCAGTCCACGCGCACCGCATTGCCGGTGCTGCTCTCATGCACCCCGCCGCCGATGCCGAGGAAGCGCCGGTGGTTGTAGGAGCCGTCCCACTCACCGTAGCCGAAGCCCTGGGTGGCGTAGTGCTGGCGCGCGACCACGGCAGAGATGCCGAATTCGCCGAAGCCGGCGCTACGCAGGCCAAGACGGGTGCCGGAATACTGTGAGGAGATCGCGCGGCCGGACAGATCGCCGTCGACCGAGAACGCGTTGCTGCGCGGAACCGCGGTGGCCGCATCGGAAGCCCAGCCCAGGTCGGCGTCCAGCGAGGACACGCGCAGCGCTACGCCGCGCACCGTCCACCCGGCCAGCGCCTCGGCGCCCGGCTGCTCGGGCAGCACGCTCGGAAGCGCTACGGCGGCAGGTCGGTACCAGTCGAAGTCCGGGGCCATGTTCGCGCCCGCGTACTCCTTCCACTGTTCGAGATGGCCGCCGCCGGCCATGGCCAGGGTGGGGGCGAGGGCGGCGCAGAGGGCAAGGCTGAGTCTGGAAGGTCGCATGGACGCGGGAAGGGTCCGGTTTGACTGCGGAATCAGGCGCCGAGTATGGGCATACCGTTGCCCAGCGTCAACGGCCTGTTGCGAAAAACGCCACGGCCGCGACGCAGCCGATATGGCGCCATACCGGCGATTCCGAGGCCGATGTTGCGGAAACCCAACAGATCGAGCCGCTGTCCCGGGCCAGCGGGCTTGACCTGCTCCGGACGTGCTGCAGGCATAATCCGGGCAGCGCCGTCCCGACCCTGCGCCCGGCCGGGCGCGTCCGGTCACGCCGCGATCCATCGGTCGTCCGATGCGTGTCCATCCATTCCATTCGAGGGAGTCGCCTACGATGCGAAGCTTCACCCCGGCCACCCTGCTGGCCCTCATTCCCCTGGCGGTCGCCGCCCAGCCGAACAAGCCGGAGACCGTGACCACCATCGAGCTGGGCATCGAGCATTCGCTGCCGATGGCCCGCGAAGCCGGCGCCAAGGCCGCGGCCAAGCCGGAGTTCGCCATCGTCGAAGAGGACGGACACCTGATTCCGCTGCACCTCCACGTCGCCGCCGACGGCAGTTCGCGCATCGAGTGCCGCGAGGACCACGCAGTACAGCGGCAATCGGCCACATCCGCCGCCGGGGAGTCCCGCCGATGAGCCGCCTGCTTGCCCTGCCCCTGCTGCTCGCCTCCGGCCTCGCCGGCGCTGCCGCCACCCAGCCGATCGCCCCCGGACAGACCGCCGTGGTCACCCTGCAGGGCAGTGGCTTCACCAATGCCCTGGTGCTGAACGTGCCGGAAGGCGTCGAGCGCCTGCGCCTGCGCGCAACGGCGGCCAACCCCGCGACGGATATCGATCTGCTGGTCCGCTACGGTTCGCCGTTCCCGGACACCACCTTCGACGGCGCGCCGCCCTCGCCGGGCTACCTGTTCGACCATGCCGTCCAGCTCTCGGCCAATGCCGAGGGTGACGAGTTCATCGTGCTCTCCAGCGCCAGCGGCGTGCCGCTGCGCGCCGGACCGGTGCACATCTCGCTGCTCAACTTCGACGCCGCGCCGGCCACCATCACCTTCAGCTCGGAGGTGTTGCCGGCCGACTTCTTCGTGCCGATCACGGTTGTCTTCAACGACACCCGCGGCGGCTGCGACGTGGCCGGGTGGAACGACGCCGCGGCGGCCTCGCCAGTGCGCGGCAACAGCGGCACCACGCTCGGCCAGCAGCGCCGCAACGCGCTGAACGAGGCCGCGCGCCTGCTCAGCGAGGAGCTGCGCCCGATTGCCCCGCTGACCGTCCAGGCCTGCTGGGACACCCTGGAGTTCGGCGACAACGGCGGCACCCTCGCCCAGGCTGGCCCCTACTACCGCCTGGTCCGCGACGCCGGCCGCGGCTTCGGCGTGAACTTCCTGCCCGAGCGCTTCGTGACCTTCCCGGGCACGGTCTCGGCGCACCAGGCCGGAAACAACATCTGCCGCTACGCCGGCGGCCGCTGCGCCGAATACCTGCCGGATGTGTTCTCCGAGTTCAACTACGCGGTCGACCAGTCCAGCAACGCCAATCGCCGCTTCGACTACGGCTTCGAGGCACAGCCGGGCACCACCAGCTTCATCAGCGTGGCCATGCACGAGATCGCCCACGGACTCGGATTCGCCGGCTCGCTCGACCTGTCGTCCAGCTCGAGCCGCTTCGGTGACCAGCGGCTGTTCCGCGGCCTGCCCTACGACGACACCTACGGCAACAAGGTGCGCTCGTCGGTCGGCGGCGCCCTGAACCCGACTCCGTTCCTGCGTCTCGATAATGGAGACCGTCTCAACGCACTGGTCAGCACGGTGGGTCTGCGCTTCGGCGGTCCGATCACCCTCAGCTCACCGGACAACCCGTTCTCCCTGGAGCCGTCCCCGGGCAACCATCTCGCCCTGCACGCCCCGTCCCCGGTCGCGCCCGGTTCGACCTACTCGCATCTGAGCACGCTCAACAACGCAGCGGGCCCGCAGCTGATGACCGCTTCGATCAACGCTTCGGGTCCGCGCTCGCTGGGCCTTGGCCGTCTGGTGCTGCAGGATATCGGCTGGTACCGGAGCACCCGGGCGCCCTCGCCCGCCCTGCAGATCTCCGAAGGCCAGTACTTCGACCCCAAGCGCAACGGTCACGGCTTCGAGATCCGCCGTATCGCCGGGTTCAGCGCGCGGAATGGCGACCCGTTGTACTTCGTCACCTTCTATACCTATGACGGCGACGGCCGTCCGGAGTTCTTCACCGCCACCGGGACCCTGGTCGAGGGCGTATTCTCGCCGGCTCAGGACGCCACCACCGGTGACTCCCTGCTGCGCAACCTCTACCTTGGCCGCAACAGCTCGCCGCAGACCCAGGCCGACCCTTCGCCGGACTACGACGGCCAGGTGCGCATCGACTTCGGCAATGCCGCCAACCACCCGGCCTGTTTCACCAGTGCCGAGGGCCGCAACTTCAGCTCGCCGATGGCCGTGCTGTCCTTCAGCATCAATGCCGACGACGAGACCCAGTGGTGCGTGGAGGCGCTGACCGATCCGGCCGCCGCGCCGCAGGTCGACTTCAGCAACCAGTGGTACGACCCGGCCGATGGCGGCTGGGGCTTGTCGATCGTCAGCGTGCCGGGCAATGGCGGCGATGCGCTGGCGCTGGAGATCTACTATCCCGACGCCCAGGGCCGCGGCCGCTGGGGCCTGGTCCAGACCGACCGCTACGAGCCGGGCGCGCCCATGCCGGTGGTGTCCTTCGACGGCTTCTGCCGCGAGTGCGAGCCGAGCGAACTCGAGGCCGTGCAGATCGGCGAGATGGTGCTCAACCTGCGTCGGCCGGGCGAGGGTCCGAGCACGGTCAGCTTCGATGTGACCTGGCCGGGCGCCGAGGGCGGGCGCTTCACCCGCACCAACTCGACCATCATTCCGGTAGGAACGCCAGGGTTCTGATTCCCGGTACACGTCACGGGGCAGGTCCTGCGACCTGCCCCGTGGCCAGCGGATCAGCCGTTGACCCGCTCGGAGATCGCCTCGCCGAAACTGCGGGTGTTACCGGTGCCGCCGAGATCCGGCGTCAGGCGATCCCGCGCTTCCATCGTGCTGACGATGGCGCGGCGCAGGCGACGGGCGTCCTCTTCCTTGCCGAGGTGGCCGAGCATCTGCGCGGCGCCGAGCAGCAGGGCGCAGGGATTGGCGATGCCCTGGCCGGCAATGTCCGGGGCCGAGCCATGCACCGCCTCGAAGATGGCAGCGTCCTTGCCGATGTTGGCGCCGGGGGCGAGGCCCAGGCCGCCGACCAGGCCGGCGCACAGGTCGGAGACGATGTCGCCGAACAGGTTGGTGGTGACGATGACGTCGAACTGCTCGGGACGCATCACCAGCTGCATGCAGGTGTTGTCGACGATCATCTCGTTGCACTCGATGTCCGGGAAGTCCGCGGCGACCAGGCGCGCGGTGCGCAGGAACAGGCCGGAGGTCGACTTCAGGATGTTCGCCTTGTGCACCACGGTGACCTTCTTGCGACCCTGCTTGCGGGCCATCTCGAAGGCATAGCGGACGATCCGCTCGGAGCCATGGCGGGTGATCTGCTGGGTCAGCGAGGCGACCTCGCCGTCCTCGCTGAGCTGCTGGCCGAGGCCGATGTAGGCGCCCTCTGTGTTCTCCCGCACGGTGATGATGTCGATGCCCGAATAGCGCGACTTGGTGTTCGGAAAGCTGATCGCCGGACGCACGTTGGCGTACAGGTCGAAGTGCTTGCGCAGCTCGACGTTGATCGAGGAGAAGCCCTCGCCGACCGGCGTGGTCAGCGGGCTCTTCAGGGCCACCCGATGACGGCTGATCGCTTCCAGGGTCTTGGCCGGCAGCAGCTCGCCGCAGGCCTCGTAAGCGCCCAGACCGGCCTCGACGAAGTCGTAGTCGAAGCCGAGCTTCATCCGGTCCAGCACCTCGAGGGTGGCGTCCATGATCTCGGGGCCGATGCCGTCGCCCCGGATTACCGCAATCGTCTGAGACATTGAGTATCCTTGTGCCGCGCCCTCGCCTGCTGCGGCACCTTGCCGCGGCCGCCTGCGCGTTGTGAGTCAGCCGCCCATTATGGTTGCACGACGCAACCAAGGTACAGCGACAGAACATGAACAGGCCTTCAGGACCGACCCGTTTCGCCCTCGCCGCCGGCCTGCTGGCCACGCTGCCGCTGGCCGCCGCGGCCAGCAGTGCGGCACCGCCCAGCCTGTCCCTGGCGCCGCTCGAGGGCGGCCAGCTGCAGGTCCTGGTCGAAGGCCAGTGGGCGCCACGCTGCCTGCCGGCGCCGGCCAATGCCTGGGCCAAGGGCCAGGATATTCATGTCGAGCTGCGCCTGCCCAAGGCGCAGTGCGGCAGCGATCCCAAGACCGCGTTCGAACTGCGCAGCGGACCGATCGACCTGCCCACCGGCGCCGGGCTCGGCCAGCGTCCCTGGCGCCTGCATCTGACCGATGCCGACAGTGGACGCCTGCTCGCCTTCAGCCTGGCCGGCGGCGAGGGACAGGCCGCGGATGCGCCGGAATCCGGCCTGTGGTGGCCGGAGGCAGGCGGAGAATTCGACACCAGCGGACCCGGCTTCGGCGCGCAGATCGAAGTCCAGCAGGACACCCTGGCGATCAACGTGTCGGGCTATGACGCCGACGGCGCGCCGACCTGGTGGTTTGGCGCAGCGCCGCTGTCCCGACCCACGCAGGCCATCGAGCTGAGCGTCCTGGGCGGAGGCGGCGGGCCGTTCGGAGCCTATTCCGCGCCCAAGCAGCTCAGCGGCGCCGGCACCCTGCACGTGGAATGGCGCGGCAGCGCCCGCGCCGTGTTCTGGTTTCTTGCGCCGGCCGCCGACGGGCAGGGCCTTGAGCTGCGTCCGGTATCGATGACCCGGTTCGCCTTTGCCACGCGACCGGGGGAGAGCTGGACCGGCGACTGGGTGCTGCACCGCGAGCCGGCCGAGGGGGCGTCGAGCGTCGAACTGCACCGCTTTGAATGGCTGGATGGCGATGCCGAGAGTTTCGAGCTGCTCAGCGACCGCGGCCAACGTCTGGCCTGCCGCCGCGGCGACGCCATGGAGCAGGCGCCGCGCGCCTGCCAGCTTCTGCCGCTGGGTTCCGGCCGGGCCCTGAGGTTCACGGACGTCGGTCTCGACGGCATGGTCACCCGGCATTCCGGCGAGCGGATCAGCCTGCGCCGTCTGCGCTGAGCCAGGGCCTCAGCGCTCGGCCGGGCCCTCCAGCTGGTCGAGGAAATCCACCGCCCGACGCAGGTGGGGGATGACGATGCTGCCGCCCACCACGAGACCGACCGAGAACGTCTCGAAGAACTCCTCCCGGCTGACCCCGGCCTCCTTGCACTGGGCCACGTGGTAACTGATGCAGTCGTCGCAGCGCAGCACCATCGAGGCGACCAGGCCGAGCAGCTCCTTGGTCTTGTGGTCGAGAGCGCCTTCCTTGTAGGTCTGGGTGTCGAGGGCGAAGAATCGCCGCACGACCTGGTTGTCCTCGGCGAGGATCCGCTCGTTCATCCGCTTGCGGTAGGCGGTGAACTCGGCGACGCGGTCGCCGCCCGAGCCCTGCTGGCCGTCCTCGACGCTCATGCCTTGCCCTCCAGGAGCTCGCCCAGCCCGCCGGCGCGGTCGAGCGCGACCAGGTCATCGTAGCCGCCGACATGGACCTCGCCGACGAAGATCTGCGGCACCGAGGTGCGGCGGGCACGCGAGAGCATCTCGTCGCGCCGTGCCGGGTCGAGGTCGATGCGGACCTCGCTCCATTCGACGCCGCGACTCTTCAGGAAGTTCTTGGCGGCCACGCAGTAGGGGCAGATGGCGGTGGTGTAAAGCGTCACGGCAGGCAAGGCAGCACTCCATTTGGGGCACCGGGCGAACTTTGGCCGGCGCTGCAGGTCTTTAACCTCGGTTGCTATATGGTGCCGTATCGTCCGCTTTCCAGTGCAGCGGGGCGATCCCGCATTGACCCGCACTGTGGCCATTCGGCCCCCGAGGAAACCCCATGCCGCGCCTTGCCTCCTGCCTGTTTGCCTGCCTGACCTGCCTTGCGGCAGGAGCCCCGCTGGCCCAGGACCGTACCCAGTTGCCCGAGATCGGCTCCTCGGCGGCCCAGCTGATCTCGCCGGCACAGGAACGCGCCTACGCCCGCCAGATGCTCGGCGAGATGCGCCGCTACGGCCTGCTGCTGGAGGATCCGCTGCTGTCCGACTGGCTGCAATCCATCGGCCACCGCATCGCCGCCCGCAGCGACCGGCCCGAGCAGCCCTTCACCTTCTTCTTCGTTCGCTCGCGCGACATCAATGCCTTCGCCACCCTGGGCGGCTACATCGGCATGAACGCGGGGCTGGTCCTGACCGCGGAGACCGAAGACGAAGTCGCGGCGGTCCTGGCACACGAGGTGGCGCACGCCACCCAGCGGCACATCGTGCGCTCGGTCGAATCGGCCCAGCGCGACAGCCTGCCGATCCTGCTCGGCATGCTCGGCGTCCTGGCCGCCGCCTCGGCCAGCGACAGCAACAGCGCGGGCGATGCCTCACAGGCGGCGATCGCCGGCGGCCTGGCGCTGATGCAGCAACGGCAGATCAACTACACCCGCTCCAACGAGCACGAAGCCGACCGGGTCGGCATCCAGACGCTGGCCCGCTCCGGCTACGACCCGCTGGCAATGGCCAGCTTCTTCGGCCGCATGCAGCGAGCGACCCGCTCGCAGGGCGACGGCATGCCGGACTTCCTGCGCACCCATCCGGTCACCACCACCCGCATCTCTGAGGCCAAGGACCGCGCCGAGGAGCTCGGCAAGCGCGCCGGGGGGCTCCCCGCGCTGACCGACGAGCCGATCAACCCGGCCCTGCCCGGCCACGTCCACGAGTCGCTGAGCCTCGCCCATGGCCCCGATCCGCTGGGGTTCGCCCTGGCCCGCGAGCGGCTGCGCGTGCTCAGCGCGCAGAGCCCGACCGAGGCGCTGGCCGAGTACCGGCGGCGCGAACGCGCGGGCGACGAGCTCACCGAGGCCGAGCGCTACGGCTATGCCCTGACCCTGCTGCGCACCGGCAAGGCGGAGCGCGCCCTTGCCCTGCTCGACCCGCTTCAGGCCAAGCATGACGACCGCTTCTGGTTCGACCTCGCCTGGGCCGAGGCGCTGGAGCGTAATGGCCAGCGCGCCGAGGCCGACGCCGCCTTTGGCCGGATGCTCGACCGCCAGCCGCGCAACCGGGCGATCGCCATGAGCTACGCCGGCGTCCTGGCCGAACGCGGCACGCGCGAGGCAGGCCTTGCCGCTCAGGCCGTGCTGCGGCCGGTGCTGAGCGAGAGTCCCTACGATCCCTCGCTGCAGGAAAGCTTCGGCCGCGCCTGCGAGCTGGCCGGCGATCTGCCGCGCGCCGCAGAGGCCTTTGCCGAGGCCGCCTTCCTCAGCGGTCGCGCCGAGGATGCACTGAACCAGCTGCAGCGCCTCAAGCAGCGCGAGGACATCGACTACGTGCAGCGCGCCCGCATCGATGCGCGCATCGCCGAAATGACCCCGATCGTGCTCGAGCTGCGCGAGCGCGGGATCCGCGCCGGCGACCGCTCGCGCTCGATGGCTCCGGGCGCCGCGGCCCGCACCCTTCGCTGAGCGGGGGCAAGGCCGGCGCCGCGGGCTGCGGGCTGCGGGCTGCGTCAGACGTTGGATCGACTCGCAGCGGTGGCCGCGGTGCGCGATCCCTGTGATTGGCCGGGACCGCGTCACCGTATGGTCATAAATCTGTTATGTACTTGGTCGGGTTCCGATTCTCGTGAGCTCGAGTGAACAAGCGCATTCTGATCATCGATGACGAACCGGCTATCCGTGACATGGTCGCCTATGCCCTGCGCAAGGCGGAGTACGAGCCGGTACCGGCGGGCGACGCCCGCGAAGCCCAGGTGCGCATCTCCGAGCGCGTGCCGGACCTGATCCTGCTCGACTGGATGCTGCCCGGCACCTCGGGTCTCGAGCTTGCGCGCCGCTTCCGCCGCGACGAGCTGACCCGGGAGATCCCGATCATCATGCTGACCGCCCGCGGCGAGGAGAACGACCGCGTCAGCGGCCTCGAATCCGGGGTCGACGACTACGTGGTCAAGCCCTTCTCGGCGCGCGAGCTGCTGGCCCGGATCAAGGCGGTGATGCGCCGGGCCCGGGGCGACTCCGAGGACGGCAGCGTCTCGCTCGGCGGCCTGCGCATCGACGGCCCAGCCCACCGCGTATTCGCCGGCGAAGCGCCGGTCGAGATCGGCCCGACCGAATACCGCCTGCTGCATTTCTTCATGACCCATCCCGAGCGCGTCTATTCGCGCACCCAGCTGCTCGACCAGGTCTGGGGCAGCAATGTCTACGTCGAAGAGCGCACCGTCGACGTGCATATCCGTCGACTGCGCAAGACGCTGGAACCGCACGGCGTCGACGGCCTGGTGCAGACCGTGCGTGGCGCGGGGTACCGCTTTTCCACGAGCTATTGAACCGGCGCGGCCAACCTCGCGGCGCTGACCACCGTCCAGGCTACGGCTAACATGCCTGCATGAACTGGATCCCCGGGCGCGCCTGGCAACACTCCCTTTGGCGGCTGGCCGGCTGGCTGCTGCTCTGCGCCGTGGCCGGCGGCGTGTTCGGACGGCCCCTGGCCGGACTCAGCCTGGGCCTCGCTGGGGCGTTGGGCTGGCATTACTGGCAGATCCACCGCCTGCTGCGCCAGCTCGGCTCGCGCAGGGCCATCGCCTCACCCGAGGGCTGGGGCGTGTTCAGCGAGATCCAGGCCCAGCTGTTTCGCCGCCAGCGCGAGTCCAGGCAGCGCAAGCGGCGCCTGCAGTCCCTGCTGCATGCCTTCCGCGAAGCCGCGGCCGCCCTGCCCGACGGCGTGCTGGTGGTCTCCCGGCGCGACGGCCGGATCGCCTGGTTCAACGAATCCGCGACCCGCCTGCTCGGGCTGCGTCATCCGGACGATCTCGGAGCCCGGCTGACCCACCTGCTGCGTGCGCCCCGGGTGGTCGAATGGCTGTCGGGCGACGCCTCCGAGCCGCTGATCGACCTGCCCTCGCCGGTCGATCCGCAACGTCGGCTGCTGCTGCGCCTGGCCGACTACACCAGCGAGCAGAAGCTGCTGATTGCCCGCGATGTCAGCAAGCTCATGCAGCTGGAGCAGGTGCGCCGCGATTTCGTCGCCAACGTCAGCCACGAGCTGCGCACGCCGTTGACCGTGATCCACGGCTACCTCGACATGCTCGATGGCGAGGACAACCCCGAGCTCGCCGGCTTGCTCGATGAGATGCGCAGCCAGTCGGCGCGCATGAACCGCATCGTCGAGGACCTGCTGACGCTTTCGCGCCTCGAGTCGATGGACCGGGTGCCGAGCGAGCGGGTGCCGATGCAGCCCCTGCTGCAGGCCCTGCGCCGTGATGCCGAGGCGCTCTCCTCGGGCCGGCACCGGATCAGCCTGGACGAGCACTGCCCCTGCGACCTGCTGGGCTCGTCCAAGGAGCTGCAGAGCGCGTTCTCCAACCTGGTCAGCAATGCGGTCCGCTACACCCCGGCGGGGGGCGAGGTGCGCATCCGCTTCGCGCGCGAGGCGGACGGCGGAGCACGGCTCTCGGTCAGCGACAGCGGGCCGGGTATCGCCCCCCAGCACCTGCCACGGATCACCGAGCGCTTCTACCGGGTGTCGAACAGCCGCTCGCGCGATACGGGCGGCACCGGACTTGGCCTTGCCATCGTCAAGCACGCCCTGAACCTGCATCATGCAAGGCTGGAGATCGAAAGCGAACTCGGCCGGGGCAGCACCTTCAGCTGCGTGTTCGCCCCGGAGCAGGTCGCCGCACAGGAACAGGACGCAGCATGAGCACCGCCAAGCGCAAGCCCAGCCCCGAGCGCAGCCCCGCCCCCAGGCGCGTGGGCGGCGGCGAGGACCCCTTCCGCGACCCCGCGCTGTTCCTCAACCGCGAACTCTCGCAGCTGGAGTTCAACCGCCGGGTGATGGCCCAGGCGATGGATGCCTCGATTCCCCTGCTCGAGCGTCTGAAGTACCTGTGCATCTCCTGCACCAACCTCGACGAATTCTTCGAGATCCGCGCCGCCACCGTGCGCACGGCGCTGGAGTACGGCGGCCCGCTGCCACCGGACGGGCTGACCCCCGCGGCTGCGATGGGCGCCATCCATGAGCATGCCGGGCGGCTGGTGCAGGCCCAGTACCAGTTCTGGAACGACACGCTGCGTCCGGCGCTGGCCGATGCGGGCATCCGCATCCTGCCGCGCGAGGCCTGGAACGCGAAGCTGCGCCGATGGCTGCACGAGCTGTTCATCGAGGAGATCCTGCCGGTGCTCTCGCCGCTGGGCCTCGACCCTTCGCACCCCTTCCCGCGGATCCTCAACAAGTCGCTGAACGTGGTGGTTGTGCTGGAAGGCCGCGATGCCTTCGGCCGCTCCGGCGGCATGGCGATCGTCCGCGCGCCCCGCTCGCTGCCGCGCATCGTCCGCCTGCCGCTTGAGGTCAGCGGTGGCGAGAACGACTTCGTCCTGCTCTCGGCCATCCTCAGCGCCTTCGTGGACGAGATGTTCCCCGGCATGCGGGTCAAGGGCGCCTACCAGTTCCGGGTCACCCGCAACTCCGAGCTGTTCGTCGACGAGGAGGAGGTCGAGAACCTCGCCCACGCGCTGAAGGACGAACTCGCCGGGCGCGGCTTTCGCCGCGCTGTGAGGCTGGAGATCGCCGAGAACTGTCCGACGCCGATCGTGCGCATCCTGCTGCAGAACTTCGACCTGCAGGAGAACGCGCTTTACCGGATCAACGGCCCGGTCAACCTCAACCGGGTCATCGCGGTCTATGACATGGTCGACCGGCCGGAGCTGAAGTTCCCGTCCTTCACCCCGCGTCCGGCGCGGATCTCGGGCGACACACCCTTCGACAGCATCAGCCGCCATGACGTGCTGCTGCATCACCCCTACGAGAGCTTCCAGACCGTTCTCGACGTGATGAAGGCGGCCGCGCACGACCCGGACGTGCTGGCGATCAAGCAGACCCTGTACCGCGCCGGCGCCAATTCGCCCCTGGTCGAAAGCCTGATCACCGCGGCGCGCAACGGCAAGGACGTCACCGTGGTGATCGAGCTGCGGGCCCGCTTCGACGAGGAGGCCAACATCCGCCTCGCCGACCGCCTGCAGGAGGTCGGCGTGCAGGTCGTCTACGGCGTGGTCGGCTACAAGACCCACGCCAAGATGCTGCTGATCGTGCGCCGGGAGGGCAGCAAGCTGCGGCGCTACGTGCATCTCGGCACCGGCAACTACCACCCGGGCACGGCGCGGGTCTACACCGACGTGGGCCTGTTCACCGCCGATCCCGACATCGGCAACGATGTCCACCTGATCTTCCAGCAGCTCTCCGGTCTGTGCACCGAGATCAAGCTCAAGCGCCTGCTGCAGTCGCCCTTTACCCTGCACAAGGGCCTGCTGCGGATGATCGAGCGCGAGACCAGGCTTGCCCGCGCGGGCCGACCGGCGACCATCCAGGCCAAGATGAACGCGCTCAACGAGCCCACAGTGATCCGGGCGCTGTACGAGGCATCCTGCGCCGGCGTCCAGATCGATCTGATCGTGCGCGGCGCCTGCTGCCTGCGTCCCGGAGTCCCGGGCGTCTCGGAGAACATCCGGGTGCGCTCGGTGGTCGGCCGCTTTCTCGAGCACTCGCGGGTGTACTGGTTCGGCAATGACGGCGAACCCGAGATCTACTGCTCCTCCGCCGACTGGATGGAGCGCAACCTGCTGCGCCGGATCGAGACCTGTTTCCCGATCCTCGACCGCGACCTCGCGGCGCGGGTCTACGAGGAGGAGATCGGCAACTATCTGGCCGACAACACGCAGGCCTGGGAGCTGCAGTCCGACGGCAGCTACCTGCGGGTGACGCCGCCCGAGGACGGCATGCCCCATTCGGCGCAGCGCTCCCTGCTGGCGAGGCTCTGCGAATGAGGCCGGCCGCCCCGGCCCTCCAAGGAGCGCCGACCACCCATGGGTGATGCGCTGAAAGAGGGCGAACTGTTCGCCGCGGTCGACCTCGGCTCGAACAGCTTCCACATGGTCGTTGCCCGGCACCTGCTGGGCCAGCTGCGTACGGTCGACCGCCTGCGCGAGACCGTGCGCATGGCCAATGGCCTCGACGCGGAGGGAGGTCTGACCGGCGAGGCCATGGCCCGCGCGCTCGACTGCCTGTCACGGCTCGGCCAACGGGTGCGCACCCTGCCCGACAACCGGGTCCGGGTCATCGCCACCAACACCGTGCGCCAGCTGCGCAATCCGCAGGGTTTCCTGGTGCCGGCCGAGACCGCGCTGGGCCACCGCATCGAAGTGGTATCGGGTCGCGAGGAGGCGCGCCTGATCTACCTCGGCGTCGCCCACGGCCATCCCACCGCGCCGCGCAAGCGCCGTCTCGTGATGGACATCGGCGGTGGATCGACCGAGTTCATCATCGGCATGGGCGACCTGCCGATCGAACGCGAGAGCCTGCAGATGGGCTGCATCGCCAGCACACGGCGCTTTTTTGCCCACGGCAAACTCTCCAAGAAGCGCTGGAAGGAGGCGCTGACCGAGGTCTCGGCCGAGTTCCAGCAGTTCGCCGCGGCCTACCGTTCGACCGGCTGGCAGGAGACCTTCGGCTCCTCCGGCAGCATCAAGGCGATCGGCGAGATCCTCACCGAGATGAAGCTCTCGCGGGGTGTGATCACCGAGCCGGCGCTGAAGAAGCTGCGTGACACCCTGCTCGAGTTCGACGGCGTCGACGATATCCGCCTGCCCGGCCTGTCCGAGGATCGGCGTCCGATCATCGCCGGCGCCATCCTGGTGCTGGAGGCCGCGTTCAACGAACTCGGCATCCAGCGCATGCAGGTCGCCCAGACCGCGATGCGCGAGGGAATCCTGATCGACATGCTGGGTCGCGCCAGCGACCGCGATCCCCGCGACGCCTCGATCGCCGCGCTGGCCAAGCGCTACGACGTCGACCTCGCCCAGGCGCAACGGGTGGAGCAGACCGTGCTCGCCCTGTTCGAGCAGGTGGCCGAGCGCTGCGGACTCGGCGAGGAGGAACGCGACCAGCTGGTCTGGGCGGCGCGGGTCCACGAACTCGGCCTGTCGATCGCGCACAG
This sequence comes from Pseudomarimonas salicorniae, assembly GCF_023156535.1. GTDB lineage: Bacteria > Pseudomonadota > Gammaproteobacteria > Xanthomonadales > Xanthomonadaceae > Pseudomarimonas > Pseudomarimonas salicorniae. Next base: position 58,796 of record NZ_JALNMH010000002.1, read on the forward strand.
CCAGTACCACCGCCACGGCGCCTACCTGCTGCGCCATTCCGACATCGCCGGCTTCTCGACCCAGGACCAGCAGATCCTGGCGACACTGGTCCGCTGCCACCGTCGTGAGATCTCGCGCAACGCGATCTCGGCGATCCCCGAACGCGACGCGCAGTCGACCCTGCAATCCCTCGTTCTGCTGCGGCTGGCCGTGCTACTGCACCGCAGCCACGACCCCTCGCCGCCGCCCGCCATGGAACTGGCCATCGATGGCGGCAGCGTGCGCCTTACCCTGCCGGCGGGCTGGCTCGACGCCCATCCCCTGACCCGCTCCGACCTCGACGCCGAACGCGAATACCTCGCGCCCTTCGGCCTGCTGCTGCACATCGAAACGCGCTGAGTGCGACCACCCGTCCGCAGCCCGGGCGCCCGGCGGCGGGTCGGGGCGCGAAGCTCGCATTCGCCCCGGTGCATCAATTGCGCCGATGTTCTGTGGGAGCGCCCTTGGGCGCGACCGTGGAGTTCGGCTCTAGCCGCGGTCTGAGGTGAATCCTTAGCGCCGCGGTCGCGCCCAAGGGCGCTCCCACAGTCTGGCTTCGCTGGGCGTCAGCGAAGCCCCAGAGGGTGTGCCTTGCGGGCGTTCGGACGGTATGCCCGGTGCGGCAAGCCGCACCCTATGAAGGTCTGCTTCGCGCCCGAAGCTGTCGAAACGCGCGAAAGCTGCTCCGCGCCCAGAGGCACTTGACAGTATCGTTTACGCGCGTAATCTGTGCTCAACGATTACGGACGTAAACCTTCCATGCAGATCAGCGAAGCGGAAAGCCGGGTGATGGGCGTGCTCTGGGAGCGCGGCCCCTCCACCGCCGAGGAGGTCTTCCAGGCCCTGGGCGACGCGACCGACTGGCAGGAGGCCACGGTCAAGACCCTGCTCAACCGGCTGCTCAAGAAGGGCGCACTGGAGGCCGAGCCCGAGGGGCGCCGCTACCGCTACCGGCCGCAGCTGGCGCGCGAAGAGTACGTGCTGGCGGAAAGCCGCGGCCTGCTCGACCGGCTGTTCGACGGCCGGGTGGCACCGCTGGTGGCGCACTTCAGCCGCCACGGCAAGCTGTCGAAACGGGATGTCGAGGAGCTTCGCCGACTGATCGGGGAGATCGATGATGGGCGCTGAGCTGATCGCTTTCCTCATCGAAGGGACGCTGGCCACCAGCGCCGCCCTGCTCGCCGTGCTGGCCCTGCGCCGGCCGATGGCCCGTACCTTCGGCGCCGGCTGCCTGCCCCTGCTCTGGGCCCTGGTACCGCTGGCCCAGCTGGCGGTGTGGCTGCCCGCGCCGGAAAAACAGGCGACGGCGACCTGGCAGATCCTGCCTGCCATGGCGCTGCCTGCCGCCGTCGGCACGAGCCTCCCCGCGGCGCCTGCCGGTCCTTCGGGAAGTCTGCTCCTGGCCCTGGCCTGGGGCCTCGGCGGTGTGCTGGCCCTGATTTACTTCATGCTCCAGCAGCGCCGATTCCGCCGCCGTCTCGGCCGGCTGCAGGTGCTCGACGATGGCGTGCTGCGGGCGGAATCCAGCGAGGTCGGACCGGCAGTGCTCGGCCTGGTCCGGCCGCGGATCATCCTGCCGGCCGACTTCACCCAGCGTTTCAGCGAAGCAGAGCAGGCCCTGATCCTGGCTCACGAGCGCAGCCACCTGCGTCGCGGCGACGTGGCCGCCAACGCCATCGCCACGGCGCTTCGCTGCATCTACTGGTTCAACCCGCTGGTCCACTACGCGGCCCACCGGCTGCGCCATGACCACGAGCTGGCCAGCGATGCCGAGGTGGTGCAGCGCTACCCCCACGCGCGCCGGCAATATGCCGACACGCTCCTGAATGTGCAGCTGGCCGTCCCTGGACTGCCGGTCGGCTGCCTATGGCAGTCCAGCCATCCCCTGAAGGAACGCATCCTTATGTTGAGTACAGTCCGCAATTCACCCGTCCGCCGCCGGATCGGCACTTCCCTGGTCGTCGCCCTGGCGCTCTGCTCCGCCGGCATGGCGTGGTCGAACCAGCCCGCTTCGCGGCAGGACGCCTCCTTGTCCGCCGCCCCGGCGCCGTTGCAACACGCCCTGGTCGAGGTGGATTTCGACGGCCAGACCTATGCACCGGAGGTAAAGTTCGATCCAGCCACCGGTTTCTCGATGGGGTTCGATGAGCCAGGCAGAAGTTGGCGCGCCAGCTTCGCGTACGACCCCGAGCACGCACAGTTCAGCAGCGCGGTGTTCGAGTTCAACGGTCAGCCGGCAACGCCCGTGGACCTGCTGGCCCTGAGCCGCGGCGAGCAGGTCACCACCACTGCACCGAATGCGGACTCGAGCCTGCGCCTGAAGGCCAAGGTGACGCCGGTTGAGCCGGCAGATGCGGCAGCGACCAAGGGCTCTTCGCCGGTCGCCGAGACCGGCCCGACCTACCGCAGGCTGGCGCCTCCGACCTATCCCGAGGCGGCGATCGCCGCCGGCCAGGAAGGCGTGGTCCTGCTGCGGGTCCTGGTGGCCGCGGATGGCCGCCCCGAGCGCATCGAGGTCGAACGCGCCACGCTCCCGGGCGTGTTCGATGCCGCCGCCCGGGAGGCGGTCGCCAAGTGGACGTTCAATCCGGCCACGCGCGACGGTTTGGCGGTCAGCGCCTGGAGCCAGGTGCCGATCTGCTTCAGCCTGGACGAGAGTAGTTCGCAACCGGCCTGCGCCGGCGACAGCGGGGCCCTCGACGCGATCCATCTGCGCCCCACCCAGCCGAAGACCTGAGGCCGTTCCCGCGCCCCGGCGCCGACGCGCCGGGGCGTGCCCGATGTCACGCACCTGCCACCCGCGGGTCATCACCGGATCACACCCGCTGCCGACACTTCCCGAAACCGGGGAGTGCGCATGCACGTTGCCATCGTCACCGAAACCTATCCGCCGGAGGTCAACGGCGTCGCCCTGACCATCGAAAGGCTTGAGCGCGGGCTCGGCGAGGCCGGGCACCGGGTCAGCCTGGTCCGACCGCGGCAGCGCGACGAACGCGGCCGGCAGCGGGCGTCGGAACTGGTGGTGAAGGGCGCGCCGATTCCGCGCTACCCGGAGCTGCGCTTCGGTTTTCCGGCCGGGCGCCGGCTCCGTCAGCGCTGGAGCAACGACCGGCCCGATGCGGTCTACGTGGCGACCGAAGGACCGCTCGGCTGGTCGGCGCTGGGCGCTGCCAGGCGCCTCGGCATTCCGGTGGCGGCGGGCTTCCATACCCGCTTCGACGACTACATGCGGCGATACGGGCTGCCTTTCCTCGCCCCCTTGGCGCTGGGCTGGATGCGCCGTTTCCACAACCGCGCCCAAGGCACCCTGGTGCCGACCCGCGAACTCGCGGACTACCTCTCCGCCCAGGGCTTCCGGCGACTGCACCAGCTCGGCCGGGCGGTCGATTGCAGCGTGTTCGATCCGGCACGCCGGGACCGGACGCTGCGCACCGAGTGGGGCCTGGACGACGGCGAACTGGCCGTCATCCACGTCGGACGACTGGCTGCCGAGAAGAACCTGCCCCTCCTGGTTCGCGCCTTCCGCGGACTACAGGGGGTCGAGCCGGATGCGCGGCTGGTGCTGGTCGGTGACGGCCCCGAACGCGTCCGTCTGGCGCGGGCGCACCCGGACTTCATTTTCGCCGGGGTCCACCTCGGGGCGGCGCTGGGCCGGCAGGTCGCGTCGGCCGATCTGTTCCTGTTTCCGAGCCTCTCCGAAACTTTCGGCAACGTCACGCTGGAAGCAATGGCTGCCGGCCTGCCCCTGGTCGCCTTCGACTATGGCGCGGCACGCGAGGTGGTGCGTCATGGAAAGAACGGCTGGCTGGTCGCTCGCGATGACCCCGAAGGCTTCGTCGCCGCGGCCCGCACCCTCGCCGCCGAGCCGGCCCTGCGCCAGCGCCTCGGCGCCGCCGCGCGCCGATCGATGATTGAGTCCGACCCGGCGGCACTGGCCCGCCGGTTTGCCGATCTCCTGGCGGAACTGCCCAGACCGGAGCTGCGCTGATGCCGACCAGAGCCCTGATCTTCGATGGCGTGAAACGGCGCGAGCTGGCCTGGTGCCTCGCCGCCAACCGCTGGGCCCGCGGCGGCAGCGCCGGGCGGGTGTTCACCTGGATCAGCCGAGCCGGCGACGGGCCGATCTGGTATGCACTGATGCTGGCCGTGGTCATGCTGGACGGCTGGAACGGCCTATCCGCCTCGGTGCACATGGCGGCCACCGGCCTCGTGGCCCTGATCCTTTACACGCAGCTCAAGCGGCGCACCCGCCGTCCGCGCCCGTTCAGGGACGACGCACGCATCAAGGCGATCACTCCGCCGCTCGACGAATTCAGCTTTCCCTCCGGCCACACCCTGCACGCCGTTTCGTTCACCATCATCGCCGTGGCCTGGTATCCGGCGCTTGCCCTGATCCTCGTGCCGTTCACCGTCGCCGTGGCCGCGTCGCGGGTGATCCTGGGCCTGCACTATCCGAGCGACGTCGCTGCCGCCGCCCTCATCGCCTCGGTACTGGGGCTGGGCTCGCTGATTCTCGCCGCCTAGGATTCCTCCCCGATCCGGCACCGTAGACGGTGCGAGCGCCCTCTTCCCGGGCGACTGGGCTAGGCTTGGCCCATGGTTTCGACGTCCCTGATGGTCGCCCAGCTGCTCGGCGCCCTGCTGCTCGCGGGCGTGCTCGGCACGTTCTGGCGCCAGTATCGCCAGGCCTACCTTGGCTGGTGGTCGATGAGCTTTGTCGCGCTGGCGCTGTATCTGGCCACGGTGATGGTGGCCTACCAGTTCCGGGCCGGCGGATCGGTGGCCACCGATCCGGGAATGATCGGACTCGCGCTCGGCTACACCACTCTGGGCTTCCTCCAGCTGCTCACCCTGTTGATCGGCCTGCACCTGCTGATCCGACCCGAATGGTCCCCCGCGCGACGCCCGGTGCTGCTTCTTCTCGCCTGCCTGCTGCTGGGCGCCTTGGTCACCCTGCCCTACGCCACGGCCCCGGACGGCAACCTGTCGCGGCTGTTCCTGCGCACCGGCCTGCGCTACCTGCTCACCGGCCTCGCCCTCATCGCAGCCAGCATCGGCGTGCTGCGGGCCCGCGCGCCCTGGCACGCGGGCCGGTGGCTGGTCGCGGCCGGCCTTGGCCTGTACGGAGTGCTGCTCGCCGTCATGGGTACGATGAGCATGCCGGCACTGCCCACCGCCGGCAGTGCGACCCTCGGCCTGCTGGCGCGGCTGCAACCGGTGGTGGAACTGCTGGCCTACCAGGTGATCGGGCTGGGCCTGGTGATCTGGCTGCTGGCCATCGAGCGGCGCCGGGCCGAGGCCGCCGACCGGCGGGTACTCACCCTCAGCCGCAGTGATCCGCTGACCGGCCTGCCCAATGACGCCGGCCTGCGCCACGCCCTGCACGCGTGGTTCACCGCCCATCCCGGCCAGAACGTGCTGCTGGCAATCGCCGGCCTCGACAACTTCCGACTGGTCAACCAGACCCTTGGCATGCACGGCGGGGATGCGGCACTGGCCGCCCTGGGACAGCGCCTGACCCGGCGGCTGCCCGCCGGCCTGCACGTCGGCCGCTTCGGTGGCGACCAGTTCCTGCTGTTCACCGCGGACGACGACTCGGCGCTGGAACGACTCGCCGATCTTCAGATGCTGATCCACGAGCGCCTGCAGGTCGGCGGCCAGAACGTGCCCCTGTCGGCCAGCATGGGCTGGTCACGGCTGCGCTCCCCTTCGGCCTGGGACAGCGTGTTGCGCGAGGCGGAGATCGCCCTGCATGCCGCCAAGATGCACGGCGACGGACAGTGCCTGGGCTATTCGCGCGACATGCGCGGCCGGCTGCAGGACTGGGTCAGCCTCTCCGACCAGGTCCAGCACGCCTTCGACAACGACGCCTTCGCCGTGCACCTGCAGCCCTTGTTCGACTGCCGCAGCGGCGCGCTGGCCGGGTTCGAGGCGCTGGCGCGCTGGCCGCACCCGCGGCGCGGACTGCTCGGGCCGGGTGCGTTCCTGCCGCAGCTGCAGACCTTGCGCCTGATGCCGCGCTTCGACCTGATGATGCTGCGCCGCGCGATCACCCTGCTGGGCTCGGAGCAGGGCGGGCGGATTCCGAGGCTGGCAGTGAATCTGTCGGCCGAGTCGCTCGAACACCCGAGTCTTGTCGACGACGTCGGTGAGCTGCTCCGCCGGCATGGGGTGCCGGCCGAGCAGCTGCTGGTCGAGGTCACCGAAGGCGCGGCGATGCGTTCGATGCAGGGTGGGCTCGATGCACTGCGGCGGCTGGGCGAGCTGGGCGTGGCGGTGGCGGTGGACGATTTCGGCACCGGCTACTCGTCGCTGACCTATCTGAAGGACCTGCCCGCGCAGTGGATCAAGTTCGACCGCGCCTTCATCGCCTCGCTGGGCGAGACCGAGCGGATGGTGCTGGAGGCCCTCGTGCCGCTCTGCCACAGGCTGGGTCGCCGGGTGGTCGCAGAGGGCGTCGAGACGCAGGCGCAATTCGAGTTGGCCCGATCGCTCGGATTCGACCTCGCGCAGGGCTACCTGCTCGCCCGCCCGACCGAGGCGGACGAGGCGCTCGCGGTCTGGCTGCCCGCCGAATCCAGGGACCAGACCCGGCGCGCCGGTCTCGAAGTCCCCTGAGCCGGGTCCCAGCCTGGCCAGACCCGGCATGGTCCGGATCTGCCGGCAGCCCGTGCAGGTTGCCCGCCCGCCCTTGCACCCTGCCCCGGCGAGCGCTGGCACCGGGCTTCGGGAGATCACCCAACACACTGATTTTATTGACATCCTCTCGATTGGCACGGGCCTTGTTTGTCCATGGATGCGTCCCTGCTACGACGCCCACAAGAAATCCATGCAGAGGAGTTACATCATGATCAAGAAGACCCTTCCGTTCGCCCTGTCCCTTGCCCTCGGCGTCGGCTTCGGCGGCGGCGTCGCCATCGCCGATGACCATGCCGACCACGACCGCACCGTCGGCCAGGTGATCGACGACTCGACGATCACCGCCAGCATCAAGACCAAGCTGATGGATGACGAGCGTACCGAGGCCTTCGACATCAATGTCACCACCAAGAGCGGCGTGGTCACCCTGAAGGGTGGCGCCGACAGTGAGGCGGCCCGAGACGTGGCCACCCACATCGCCCGCACCACCGAAGGCGTGGTTTCGGTCGACAACCGCATCGTGGTGGCCCCCGAGGGCAGCCTGGCCCGGCGTGAGGCCAACACCGCGACGCTGAGCGGCGAGGCCCGTGCCGAGGCGGCGGAGCTGGGCGAGAAGTCCAAGGACGCCTGGCTGACCACCAAGGTCAAGAGCCAGCTGCTGGCCGAGGATGATGTCGACGGCAGCAAGATCAACGTCGAGACGAAGAACGAGGTGGTTCACCTCAGCGGCGTGATCGAGAGCGACACCATGAAGGCCATGGCCATCCGCATCGCCGAGAACACCGAGGGTGTCCGCGATGTCGATGCCAAGCGGCTCAAGGTGATCGAGGGCTGAGCATCGCCCGACTGAGGCAACTCCAAGCCCCTGCGCCGCGCCCCTTCTAGGGCGCGGCGCGCTTGTTTTCGGGCAGCGCCTCGAAGAGCCGGTCGCGACCGCCGGCCTTGGCCTGGTAGAGGGCCGAATCGGCCCGACCCAGCAGCCATTCGGCCAGCTGGTCCGGCGTCCGGCCGGCCCCGTTCCTGCAGCTGGCAATGCCGATGCTGACCGACACCGGCACCCTCATCCGGCCAACCGCCAGCGGCGAGGCCTGGCGGATTCGCTGCAGCAGGCGCTCGGCGAGCGCCAATCCCTCCCCGGCGGACGTATCCGCTGCAAGCACGGCGAACTCCTCGCCGCCGATCCTCGCCACCATGTCGGCAGGGCGGACCGACTCGCCCAACAGCCTCGCCATCTGGCGCAGCACCTCGTCACCGACCGGATGCCCGTGGCGGTCGTTGATCCGCTTGAAGTGGTCGATGTCGACCAGGAGCAGGACCGTGGCGCCGTGGCCCTCCACGCAGCGGCCGGTCGCCAAAAGCAGTCGCTCGTCGAAATGCCGGCGGTTATAGAGGCGGGTCAGCGGGTCGGTGATGGCCAGCTCCGCCAGGCGGCGGTTGGCGGCCTCCAGCTCGGCCGTCCGCTCGGCCACGTCGCGCTCGAGGCTGCTCGCGGCCTGCTCCAGCTCGGCGCGCCGGCGACCCAACGATTCCATCAGCGTGTGCAGGGCCATGCTCAGCTCGACCGACTCGCGGTAGCCGCGGACCACCGCGAAGTCGCGCGATTCGCCGGCGATGATCTGCTTGGCCTCGCGCGACAGGCGCCGCAGCGGGCCGCTGATCAGCCTCGCCATCACGCTGGCAAAGGCCAAGGCCAGCAAGGCGATGACGCCGGCGACGCCGGCAATCGCCCAACGGACCGGGCCGATCTCGCTCAGCGCCTGCTCGCGCGGCACGCGCACCAGCACCGACCAGCCGAGGCCGTTCGCCGTCGGATGGCCGGCAGTGGCAGCCAGGCCGACCAGGTAGCGCGACTCGCTCATCAGCTCCCACATCGGCCGACCTTGCGAAGCCGGCGGTCCGATCAGCACGGCGCCGGCGCGGTTGATGATCAGCACCTCGACATCGCCGAGCGGCAGGACCTGGCGGCCCATGCGCTCCTGCAGGGCATCGGCCCAGCCCAGCGAGAGATGCGCGCCCAGCACGCCGACCGCGCGGCCTTCGGCATCCAGCACCGGCGCGGCGACATCGATGAACAGGGGGGCACGGCTGCCTTCGGGCGCGGTGACTGTCGGGGACAGCGGCCCGGAATCGTGGGCGTCGCCCAGGAACGGCCCCTGTAGCGCCTCGCTGAACCAGGGCCGCTCGGCCACCGAAAGACCTTCGAGGCGCGGATCACTGGCCGCGATGATCCGACCCTCCCCATCGCTTCGGGCGATCCAGGCGTACTCGGGTACTTCCTGGCCCAGCTGCCGGAACACCGCACGCATCTCCACCGGGTCGGCGTCAGCGCGCGCCATCACCGGCAGGCTTGCCAGTAGTCGCATGTCACCGAGGCGCTCGGCCAGCGCGTCGTCAAGGCGCTGGGCCAACGACATCGCCTGCACGGCGATCCGCTGTCCTGCCCACTCGGTGAGGATGCGATGCACCCGGTCACCCACCGCCCAGGACAGCGAGACCGCCATCGCCACGACAAGCGCCACGTACGACAGCAGCAACGACCGGCGCAGGCTGGCGCCGCGGGTGCCGGACCTCACACGTTCAAGCATTCGGCCAGGCCGATGGAGGACGGTGGGTAACGTCGATGGGACGAGCCAACGAGAAGATTCCGCAGCAAGGACCCCGGCATTCTCGCCGCTGGGACGGGCGCTGACCATCCGGAAGCTCACCGACCGCCGCGGGCGCCCAGAGCAGCCAAACCACTGTTGCCCGGGCTCGACGGCCCTGCGGGGTGACGCCGCAGGTGAATCGGCGCCAAACGGAACCCGCGACCAGGACGGCCGCGGGCGAAGGTCCTGCCCGGGTCAGACCCGGCAGCGGCGATCAGTGGACCGGCGCGCCCGCACAGCCCGTCTCGCTCTGCACCGACTTCAGCTGGCCCTTGAAGTCCAGCACGCCGGCGAAGGTCAGGTTGGCCCAGTCGTCGAAGTCGTCCAGCTTGCGCATGGCGGTGCCACAGGTCGCCGCGTCATTCGGGTTCAGGTCCATGGCCAGACCTTCCTGCAGGGTGCCATCGCGGTTCCAGTCGATCGCCGGATTGCCGCACACGCCCTGCGGCTCGCGCAGCGCGTTTTCGTCCAGGCTCAGCCGGTCGCCGCGGGAGAAATCGTCAGCCGCGAAATCGCCCTGCGCGTCACACTGGGTATCGACGCCCTGGAACTGGTAGCGGTAGTTCATCAGCGAGTTGTAGTTCGGCTTGTTGTTGCACTCCTCGAAGCCGCCGTGATGCAGGCCCAGCAGATGACCCACCTCGTGGGCGATGGTGCGGGCCACATTGCTCTCGCTGTTCTGGCAGTACAGCGAGACGATGGCGTCGTCGCCGACGATTTCGGCATAGCCCGAGGAGCTGCTGCCGCCGTTGTAGCGGTGCGGCATCATCACGTAGCGGAAGTAGCCCAGTCGCGCAGGATCGAAGTTCTCGTTCTTGATCTGATGGAAGGTTGCGTCGAGGCTGCCCGGGAGAATGGCGTCATGTCCCTCGATGCGGTTGCCGCCGACAAACAGGCCGCCCTGGCCGTAGTCCTGGATCACGTTGATCCCGCTGCTGCCGTCCGGATTGAGCACCGGCGCCGAGGCGAACATGGCGGCGACACGGGCGGCGATGGCAGCGGTGGGGCGCTGGCTGTGGGGGCCGCAGTCGTAGCTGCTGTCGAACCAGTCATACTCGATCAGCAGATCGCGACGCAGCGGGCTGACGCCGAGCGCCGGCAGGTCGAGCCCGGTCTCGGCACCCAGCACCTCCTCTCCATCACGCAGGCCGTCCCCATCCGTGTCCGCGTGATCCGGGTCGGTGCCGGTATCGGAGACGCTGACAAAGCGCCCCGTGTTGGTCTCGACGCAGTCCGGGAGCCCATCGCCGTCGCGGTCACTGTCGCAGTTCTGCTGCGAGCTGGCGGCGACTTCGAAGCTGTTCTGGAACAGCGTATCGGCCGACACCTTGCCCTTGGGAGAAGCATCCAGGATTCCGGCCAGCAGCGCCTGACGCGCGGCGAACGCCTCGCGGGCCTGGTCGCCGTAGACGACATCGGCGCTGGCAGCGCTCGCCACACCTCCCAACATGCAGGCAATGGCGAGACGCTGGAAACGGAACTTGCGGGACATCGGGTTTCTCCTGGTTCGATTCGCCCTGGGGCGTTTGAACAAGGAATTGCAACCGCGATGCCAAGCTGGAGTCCTTCTATGTTTTCCTTATTTATCTTTTACTTACAGCTACATCATGAGGCGTGATCGAAGCCCGCTTCAGCCGGCAGCAAGGCTTGTCCTGCAGGCTGCGGATCCGTGCCCGGCGCAATGCAGGGCGAGGCGCTCGCGAAACTGATCGGCTCATTAACAGAACCGTATACGCCTGATGAAGAAGCCGTTGTTTGCCCATGGAGTCGCCCGGCGGGAACTTACCTTGGGATCCGCCCCTGCCCCGCCCACAACATGACGTTCAATCGGAGATGGATCGGCTGCAGCATCCGGCACGCCCAGCAGCATCGGGTCTGTCCGGTCGAGCTTGGCCTGCCTCACCGAGGCGCCGGCAGGCCAAGGCGAACTGGCCGCCCTGGGCATGAAGTTTGGCAAGGGGTGGACAGCGCGACCGGCACCGCGCCGTTGGCGGGTCAGTCGCCCGACTTGCCCTCACCGCGATAGCCGGGCACCTGGGGGCCGGCCTGCGGAAGCTTGAAGACGAAGACCGAACCGCCTTCGGAACGCGGCTCGTGCCACAGCTCGCCGCCCATCCACTCGGCCTCCTGACGGGCCAGGGCAAGGCCCACTCCCGAGGAGGATGCGGCCTCGCCCGACTCTGCGGAAAGCCTCACATAACGCTTGAAGAGCTTGGCCTGCTCCTCACGGCTGATTCCCGGGCCACGGTCGGCGACCCACAGTCGCACGGTGCCGCCGGCCCCGGCTTCCGCGCCGAGCTCGATCTCGCTGCCCTCGGGCGAATACTTGATCGCGTTGGACAGCAGGTTGCGCAGGATCATCAGCGCCGAGTCCCGGTCGCAGGCGACCTGCGGAACCGAGGCGTTCCTGACCTGCTGCAGGATCTGGCCGCGCCGCGTCGCGTCCTCCTGCAACTCGCTGCAGGCCGCACCGATCAGTGCATGCGGCGAGTGAGCCTCCGGCGCGTAGCGCTCGCGCAATTCAAGTGATGCACGCCGCCCGAGATAGCGCTCGACAAAGTCCATGGCGCGCCGCGCCGAGGATTCGATCGAGTTGGCACGCTTGGCGGTCTCGCTGTCGGCCGGAGCCTCCTCGCGCAGGAGTGAGGCGTTGAGACTGATGTTGAACAGCGGATTCTTCAGGTCGTGAACCACGATGGTGGCGATGTCCTCGCGCTCGCGGATCGACTGTCGCAGCTGGTCGCGATATCGCTTGTGCTCGCTGTGCGTGCGCACGCGCACGATCAGCTCCTCGGTGACGAAGGGCTTGGTCAGGTAATCCGAGGCGCCGGCCTCGAAGGCCTTGACCAGCAGCTCGCGCTCGTGGGCGGCGGTCAGGAACAGCACCGGGATATCGGCCCATTCCGGGCGTCCTCGGATGTGCTGCAGCACCTCGTAACCATCCATGCCCGGCATCCGCATGTCGAGCAGCACGACGTGAGGCACCTCGGCCTCCATCCGCTTCAGGGCCTGCTCGCCGGACGAGGCCGGCATGACGTCGAAACCGGCCTCGCTCAGCACCCGGCCGAGCAATCTGAGGTTGGCCTCCTGGTCATCGACGATCAGCACGAGCGCTGACTTGGCGCCGGACAGCGGCATGGACACTCCTGGACACGTGGCTCACCGGCAGATGCCGGCAAGCCATTATGGACATGAGCCGGACGGCGGGCGAGCCCGCCATCAAACGGGCCTCACTTGAGGCCGTAAGCCTTGCGCTTGCGGTACAGCGTCGAGGCATCGATGCCGAGGATGGTGGAGGCCTGGTCGAGGGTCTCGGCCCGGGCCAGCACGGCTTCGATGTGCTGCCGCTCAAGCTGCTCGAGGGAGATGTCGCTGCCCACCGCCGAGTTGAGCGAAGGCGCCGCCGAGGCGGTCTCGCCAAGCGACAGCTGCTCGCGATCGATGGCCTCCTCCGGACACAGGATCACCGCACGCTCGACGACGTTCTGCAGCTCGCGGACGTTGCCTGGCCAGGGGTAGTCGCGCAGCAAGGCCTCGGCACCGTCCGAGAAGCGCCTCGCCGGGCAGCCATAATCGCGTGCAAAGCGGGTCAGGAAGCCGCGGGCGAGGTCGAGCACGTCCTCGCGACGCTCGCGCAGCGGCGGCAGGGTGATGGCCACCACGTTGAGGCGATAGAACAGATCCTGGCGGAACTCGCCCCGCTCGACCATCGTGGCCAGATCGCGGTTGGTCGCGGTGACCAGGCGGACGTCAGCCTGGCGGGTGACCGGATCGCCGACCCGCTCGTAGGCCTTCTCCTGGATGAAACGCAGCAGCTTGGGCTGCAGGACCATGGGGAAGTCGCCGATCTCGTCGAGGAACAGGGTGCCGCCGTCGGCCTGGGCCACGCGGCCCTCGCTGCTGTCCTGGGCACCGGTGAAGGCGCCCTTGCGGTGGCCGAACAGCTCGTTCTCGAGCAGCTCGGCGTTGAGCGAGGGGCAGTTCACGGTGACGCACTGGCCGGCTGCACGCGGGCTCCAGGCGTGGATGGCCCGGGCCATGACGTTCTTGCCGGTGCCGCTCTCGCCAAGGATCAGCACGTTGGCGCCGGTACGCGCCACCTGCTTGGCCATGGCCAGGGCCTGCTGCATGGTCGGCGATCGGCTGTCGAGGTCACCGGCGCTGCCCGAGGCAGGTTTGACCTGGCTTTCCAGCGCGGCCACCTTGACGTTCAGTCTGCGCGCTTCCAGCTGGCGGGCCACGGCGATGCGCAGCTGCTCCGGCGAGAACGGCTTGACCAGATAGTCGTCGATGCCCAGCCGCAGAGCCTCCATCGCGGCCTCGGTGTCGCGGTGGGCGGTGGCCATGATGATCCGCAGGCCCGGGGCCTGGCTCTTCAGCTCCGGAACGGCGTCGGTGCCCAGGTCGTAGCCGATGTTGCGGTCGAGCAGCAGCACGTCGAACGGCCGGCTGACCGCCAGCCTCATGCCCTCGTCCAGAGTCTCGGCGCGGGTCAGGCGCAATCCCTGCTTGGCCAGGATGGCCTCGTAGGTATCGAGGATCTCCGGCTCGTCATCGATGGCCAGAACGCGACCGGCCGGTGCGGTCTCTTCACTCATGGGAGCGGACTTTCCAAGGTTGGAGGACGCGGCATCGAGCATGCCATAGGCCCGGTCCCGCGCAGTGCCACGGGTCGTGGCCTGCGCGGGGTCGGGGCGGTTGCCGATGCTCGGGTGCATGGCGGCGCTTCGCGAGGCGGACATGGCCTGCTCAGATCTTCGGCCGGCGGCCGACCAGGAGCGAGATCACGAACAGCACCAGGAAGACGAAGAACAGGATCTTGGCGATGCCGGTGGCGGCGCCGGCGATCCCGCCAAAACCGAACACGGCGGCAATCAGGGCGATGACGAAAAAGACGATGGCGTAGTACAGCATGGTGGGACTCCCTTCGATGGCACGCCTCCGGGGGCGCTCGTGGAAGGATGTTCAAGACCCGTGCCAGTCGCCCGGCGCATCGTGCATGAGCCGATAATGTTTCGTTTTTTCAACGTCTTGCATCGAGGCTTTCCGAGTCCGGAAAGAACCGCGCCCCGCGCCGGTAATGCAAAATGCAAGAATCCTGCAGGGTGCATGCATTGCATCCTGCAAGACCGTCCGGGCAACGCCAGGATCGCCCGCTCCTTCAGCGCCCGGATCGAAAGGCCTGAAGTGAATACGTATGCAGGCCCTTTGGCCGAGGGCGCCGGGCGCATAGGCTAACTACCGCAATCACATCGCTTCCGAAACGTCAGGGAGAAGGACGTTTCCGCACCATCCGTCTGAAAGGGGCAGGCGGGGCGACCGTACCGGCCGGGAGGGCCGCGCGGACGCATGCCGGGCCGGGGCATTCCGCACCGCCCACCAACGGGAGCACACACCATGCTTTGTCGAATCGCCGCGGCGCGCGCCGACGCCCGCGTTCGCCCGCTCTTCGGGCTTGCCATCCTCGTCCTGATCACTCTTGCGCCGGCCCTGGCCCGCGCGGATGTCATCCTGCACGCCTTCAACTGGCGCTATGCCGACGTCACTGCCCGCGCCGACCAGATCCGCGATGCCGGCTACCGGGTCGTCCTGGTCGCCCCCGCCTACAAGTCCCAGGGCAGCGCATGGTGGGCGCGCTACCAGCCGCAGGACTATCGGGTCATCGAGCATCCGCTGGGCAACTCCGAGAGCTTCAAGGCGATGGTCAGCGCCCTGGCGCAGCGCGGCATCCGCACCTACGCCGACGTCATCTTCAACCACATGGCCAACGAGGCGGCACAGCGGAGCGACCTCAACTACCCGGGCAGCGCCGTGCTCGCCGACTACGCCGCGCGCAGCAGCTACTTCAGCCGCCAGCGCCTGTTCGGCAACCTGTCGAACGGCCTGTTCAGCCAGTGGGACTTCGGCCCGGCACAGTGCATCACCGATTACTCCAACGTGTTCCAGGTCACCACGTACCGCCTGTGTGGAGGTGGTGGCGACCCCGGCCTGCCGGACCTGGTCGCCAACGACTGGGTGGTTGGCCAGCAGCAGGCCTACCTGCAGGCGCTGAAGACCATCGGGGTCAAGGGATACCGCGTCGATGCCGCAAAACACATGCCGGTCTCGCACATCAACCGGGTGTTCACCAGTACGATCAAATCAGGCATGCATGTGTTCGGCGAGGTGATCACCGGCGGCGGCGCTGGCGAGAGCGAGTACGAGAACTTCCTCCGCCCCTACCTCACGAACACCGACCACGGTGCCTACGACTTCCCGCTGTTCAACACCCTGCGCGGCGCCTTCGGCTTCGGCGGCAGCCTGTCTTCGCTGGTCGATCCACTGGCCACCGGCCAGGCCCTGCAGCCATCGCGCGCGGTCACCTTCACGGTCACCCACGACATCCCGAACAACGCAGGCTTCCGCTACCTGATCATGGACCCGACCGATGAAACCCTCGCCTATGCCTACGTGATGGGCCGCGATGGCGGCGTGCCGATGGTCTACTCGGACAACAACGAAAGCGGCGACAACCGCTGGCGCAATGCCTGGAGCCGCAGCGACATCAAGGGCATGGTGCGCTTCCACAACGCGGCCCAGGGCAGCGACATGCAGGTGCTCTCGCACGGCAGCTGCCACCTGGTTTTCCGACGTGGCAGCCTGGGCATCGTCGGCATCAACAAGTGCGGCAGCACGGTCAATGCCAGCGTCAACATGAACAACAGCGTGCTCTGGTGGAACACCAACTACACCGACACGCTGGGCAGCGGCAACGTGGTCCGCATCACCGGCAGCCCCTATACCTTCAGCCTGCCGCCGCGCGGCGCAAGGATGTGGCTGCGTCCGTAACCAGGGGCCAACCGGGCGCCTGCCGCGCCCGGTTGGCGGCGCAAGCCGAGCGCAAACCGGAAACGGAACGATTCTTGTGCCGGCCCGCAGCGTGGCTTCCGTGGATAATCGGCCGCAGGAAAGAACCGAGAGCCCCAGGATGAAAGGCCACCCCGAAGTCGTCGACTATCTGAAGTTTCTGCTCCGCGGCGAGCTGGCCGCGCGGGACCAGTACTTCATCCACTCCCGGCGCTACGAGGACCTGGGCTTCCACAAGCTCTACCAGCGGATCAACCACGAGATGGAGGAGGAGGGCCAGCACGCCGACGCCCTGCTCAAGCGCATCCTCTTCCTCGAAGGCGAGCCGGACATGCGTCCGGACCCGTTCGAACCTGGCACCACGGTCGAGGAGATGCTCGAGCGCGACCTGCAGCTGGAGTACGCCGTACGCGGCCACCTCGCCCGCGGCGTGGAACTCTGCGAGAAGCACGGCGACTTCGTCAGCCGCGGGATCCTCGTGGCGCAGATGGAGGACACCGAGGAAGACCACACCCGCTGGCTCGAGCAGCAGCTGCGGCTGATCCGCATGCTCGGCAGCACGCTGTATCTGCAGGCGCAGATCGGCGAGCCCGAGTAGGCGAGAGCAGGCGAGAGCGGCCGGCCGGGCCTCAGCGGCCCTCGAGATGCCCGGCGGTGAATTCCGCATCGGGCACCGGGCGCCCCAGCCAGTAGCCCTGGGCGAAATCGCAGCCGCGCTCGCGCAGCAGGTCGAACTGGGCCTCGGACTCGACACCCTCGGCGACCACGGTGAAGCCCAGCGAGTGGGCCATGGCGATGATCGCCGAGGTCAGGGCGAGGTCGTCTGGATCGCGCAGCAGGTCGAAGACGAAGCTCTTGTCGATCTTGACCCCGTCCACCGGCACCCGGCGCAGGTGACTGAGGCCCGAGAAGCCGGTGCCGAAATCGTCCAGCCAGATCTTCACTCCGATCGCGCGCAGCCGGCTGACCAGCACGGCGACCTGGGCCTCGTCGCCCATCACTGAGGTCTCGGTCAGCTCGAGATGAAGCAACTCCGCTGGCAGGCCGCTCGCGGACAGGGCGGCCTGCACCTCCTCGACCAGATCGCCCTTGCGCAGCTGCAGGGCCGAGACGTTGACGGACACGAAGGGACGCGTGCCGGCGATATGCCAGTCGGCCGCCGCGCGGCAGGCCGCGTGCAGCACCTCGCGGCCGATCGACTCGATCAGCCCCGAACGCTCGGCCACCGCCACGAAGACCGTGGGTGGCACCACGCCCAGCATCGGATGGGTCCAGCGCAGCAGCGATTCCGCGCCGACCAGCCGCCGATTGGCCAGATCGTAGATCGGCTGGAACGACAAGCTCAGCTCATCCCGATCCCAGGCCCCACGCAGCGCCTGTTCAAGCTGGGCCGACTCGGCCACCGCGTGGTCCATGGCGGCATGGAAGAAGCGGATGCAGTTCTTGCCGGCCAGCTTGGCCTGGTACATCGCCAGGTCACCCGCCTTGAGCAGGGAGCGTGGCTCGCTGGCGTCGTCCGGGAAGCGTGTGATGCCGATCGAGGCGCCGAGGAAGGCCTGCTTGCCGAGCACGGTGAACGGCCGCTGCAGCTCGTGCAGAAGGGTCTCGGCCAGCTGCCGCGCTGCGTCGTGCTCGGCACCGGTCGCCAGCAGGACGACGAACTCGTCGCCGCCCAGCCGCGCCAGCAGGGCGGTCTCGGCATCGGCCTGCGGCAGGCAGCGCGAGAGCCGCGCTGCCACCTGCTCCAGCACCTGGTCGCCGGCATCGTGGCCCATCGAGTCGTTTATTCGCTTGAAGTCGTCGAGATCGATGAACAGCAGGGTCAAAGACTGCCCTGCGGCCCGCGCGCCGACGATGCGCTGCTCGAGGCGCTCGCGGAAGGCCAGCCGGTTGGCAAGCCCGGTCAGCGGATCGGTGTAGGCCATGCGCAGCACGTCCTGGTCGTGGCGGCCCAGCGCATCGGCCATGCGCACGAAGGCACGCTCAAGGTCGCCGAGTTCATCGGTGCGCCGCCCGGGCAGGCTGATCCTGTAATCACCGCGTTCGATCTGCCGGGCCGCGGCGGCCATCCGCTGGATCGGTCGCAGCACGCCGCGGTTGACCAGCAGCATCAGGCCGATGCCGCCGAGCAGGAGCAGGCCGACCAGGGCGAAGAGCAGGCGCAGGCTGCGTCCGCGGTCGGCCGCGGCCCGGCGCTCGAGATCGCCGCGGGCCAGGGCTTCGAGACGCTGGGGATCGGCCCGCGACAGGCCGACCCGCACACCGCCAAGGCGTTCGTCGCCGATCAGGATCGGCATTGCCACGTCCACCGCGCGCTCATCGTGCTGGGTCAGCAAGCCGCGCGCATGGATGGCGTCGAAGGCCAGCGGATCGTCCATGTCGCTGCCGAAGGCGTCGATATCCAGCGAACCGTCGTGCAGCACCCTGCCCTGCTCGTCGAAGACCAGAACGTAGGACACGCCCGGCAGGCGCTTGGCCGAGCGAACGGTCTCGCCGATACGCGCGAGGTCGAAGTAGTACATCGGGTTGGCCAGTGACTCGGCGAGCAGCCGCGCGACGGCCTCGCCGCGACGCTGCAGGGCCTCGGTGACCAGGCCCTGCATGGCCTCCGAGCTCGTCGCGACCATGCCATCCTGGGCGCGGTGCTGGTGGCGCGCGCTCAGCCAGAAGCTGGTCACCACCACCGCCAGGACCAGCAGCAGCAGGCCGAATGCCCGTGCCCGCAGACCGTTCCAGCGTCTGCCGGGCATGCTCACTCGACCCGGCTCCGCACCTGCTGCGCCGAATCGCGCAGCCGCTGCAGCCCGGCCCGCTGGGCCTCGTCGATGGCAAAGAAGCCATCGGTTCCGAAAAAGCGGCGCAGCGCTTCGCGGGCCGCAGGATCCGCTGCCGCGCCCAGCAACACCTCGCGCAGGCGCTCGACGCGCGCGGCCGTCATCCCCGAGCCGACGATCTCGAGGCCGCGCGGGAAGTCCGGGGTCTCGGCAATCACCACCAGGTCGGCGCGCATGCTCTCCGGCAGGCGGCCGAGGTCGTTCCAGTCAAGGTTGCTGAACGCGCCGGCATCGACAAGCCGCTTGTGCACCCAGGTGCCGATGTTGGATTCCGACTGGGCGAAGACGTAGCCGGTGGCATCGCTGCGCGGCCGGTCCTTGGGCGAAAGCAGGATCTCGAGCTCGACGCCGGCATCGAGCAGGGTCGCGGCCGGCGCATAGAAGGCGCTGGTGGACTGCGGGTTCTGGAAGGCGATCGAACGACCGCGGAGATCGGCAAGGCTGCGGATGCCGCTGTCGCGGCGGGCGAAGATCAGGCTGCGGTACATGGCGACCCCGTTGCGCTCGGTGCCGACCAGCACCTGGCCGCCGCTGCGCTCGGCCAGCAACAGCCCGGTAGCCGCGGTCTCGGTGACCCAGTCCACCCTGCCCCGCCGCAGATAGCTGGCCATCTGCTGGAAATCCCGCGCCATCAACACCCGCCCGCGGCGGATGCCGACCGAGCGCATGCGCGGTACCACATAGTCGAGCAGGGCGCGCAGCGGGTCATGGTGACGACGCGGATCGTCGCTGATCCGGCCGAGCACCAGCTCGCCGTCAGCGACCTCGCCGGGATCCGGCTCCCAGGCGGCGCCCGGACCCGGAAAGAAGCCAAGGAAGGCCAGTAGGAGGCAGGCGAGCCTGGCGGGCGTCGCGCTCATCCGCGGTCCTGCCCCCCGGCCGCGTCGGCCAGTCGCGCCATGCGTTCGGCGTCGGCGAGGATGCCGTGCAGGATCCGGATCTCCCGCTCGCTGGGCGCGGCGCGGAAGAACAGGCGGCGCAGGCGGCGCATCACCGTGTCCGGCGAACGCCCCTTGTGGAAGTCGATCGCGTGCAGGGCGCGGTCGAGATGGCCGAACAGGCCTTCCAGCTCGGCGTGCGTGGCCGGTGGCTCCGGCCCGCCCTCCTCGGGGTCGGACGCATCCGGAGCGGTCGCCGGCGGCGCACCGTCCAGCTCTGCCATGCGCAGCTCGTAGGCGACCACCTGCACCGCCGCGGCCAGGTTGAGCGAGGAGAAGGCCGGGTCGGTAGCGATGTGGATGGCCGCGTGGCAACGCTGCAGCTCATCGTTGTTCAGCCCGCTGCTCTCACGACCGAACAGCACGGCCACCCGCTGACCGGCGCGCGCGGCGGCCAGCAGCCGGGAGGCCGCCTCGCGCGGGGACAGTCCCGGCATGCGCACGCCGCGCTGCCGCGCGGTGGTGCCGAACACCAGCGTGCAGTCAGCCAGCACCGGGTTGAGGTCATCCGCCCGTTCAGCCTTGGCAATGAGGTCGTCGGCCCCGGCAGCGAGGGCCATGGCGTCGCGGTGACCGGGGTCGCACTCCGGGGCGACCAGAGCCATCTGCCGCAGGCCCATGGCCTTCATCGCCCGGGCAGCCGAGCCGATGTTGCCGGGGTGCGAGGTGCCGACCAGGACCAGGCGGAGATTTTCGAGCGGTTGTTCTGGACTCATCTGCTAGACTTCGGGCCCTTCGCGCCGGCCAAGAGGGTCGAGCGCCCGATCTCTCACAGCGCCATGGAATCCACCGCATGCAGAAGCCCGCGGTCACCGTAATGATCAAGGCCGCGCGGCAAGCCGGCAATACCATTCTCCGCCAGATCGGCCGGATCGAGGGCCTCAACGTCGTCGAGAAGGCCCGCCATGACTTCGCCAGCGAGGTGGATGCCCAGGCCGAGAAGGACATCGTCCGCGAGCTGAAGCGCGCCTTCCCGCAGCATGCCTTCCTCGGCGAGGAGGGCGGGCAGCAGGGCCGCGGCCGGTTCACCTTCGTGATCGATCCTCTGGACGGTACCAGCAATTACCTGCGCGGTATTCCCCACTACTGCGTCTCGATCGCCATGCTGGACGGCGAGGAGCCGATCCATGCGGTGGTCTACGACCCGCTGCGCAACGAGATCTTCTACGCCACCAAGGGCTCCGGGGCTTACCTCGACGAGCGCCGCATCCGTTGCGCCACGCGCCAGGAGTTGCCCGGCTCGCTGCTGATTACCGGATTCCCGCCGCGCGAGCGCAAGCGGCTGTCGCCCCAGCTGGAGACCATCCGCAGGCTGCTGGTCGAGCACGAAGCCGAAGACATCCGACGCAGCGGCTCGGCCGCGCTGGACCTCGCCTACGTCGCCGCCGGCCGCGCCGACGGCTATTTCGAGGCCGGCGTGAAGCCCTGGGACATCGCCGCCGGCGTGCTGCTGGTCCGCGAGGCCGGCGGCAAGGTCTGCGACTTCCGCGGCAGCAGCGACAAGCTGCTCGACCGCGGCCAGATCGTCGCCGCCAACGTCAAACTCTGCGACCCGCTGCAGAAGGCGATGGTCGACTCCGGATACGCCGCGGCCTTCGACTGAAGCCGGCGCCGCCGCGCGTCCAGAGCGTCTGCGGAAACCGGCCGCGCGCCACCTCCCCCGGATGAGAGGGCTTGTCGTAGGGGCGGACCCTTCGTACCTCAGGACAGGCATGGCCGCGACCCCGGAGATCCGCTCTGGCCGCGCTCTGTGGCGAACCTGCCACGCCGGAGTCGCGCCCATGTGCGCTCCTGCGGTCGGGCCTCGCTGTATCGCGGCAGGTTGCTCGAACGCGCCTGGACAAGAGCGAGAGAGATCGGTCGCCCGGACATCCGTAGGGTGCGCCTTGGGCGGACCGCAGGTGCAGTCCGAATGCCTGTACCCGTGCGCCCAGGGCGCACCCTATGAAGATTCGGCAACGCGCGGCGAACGACACCCATGCGCACGATGTGCGCCTCCCCCGCGGCGCCCCCCCTTTGGCGGGCGATGACCTGGCCCACGGCGTGTCGCGAGCGCGCCGACCGCTGTGGGACACTGCGCGCGGATAGGGAGGTTGGCATGGACGAACACGGAGGGATGATCCGCAACTGCGTCGCCTACACCGACCAGGGCGGGCGCGGGCCGGATATCGACCTTGCCGCGGTCAGCGACGTGCTGGAGCGCGGCAAGGGCTTCGTATGGGTGGGCCTGCACGAGCCCGACGAGCCGCTTCTGGAGAGCCTGCAGGCCGAGTTCGGCCTGCATGACCTGGCGGTGGAGGATGCGCACAACGCGCACCAGCGGCCCAAGATCGAGTCCTACGGGGAGTCGCTGTTCATCGCCGTGCACACCGCCCAGCTGGTCGACGGCCATATCCGCTTCGGCGAGACCCACATCTTTCTCGGCCGCGCCTACCTGCTCACCGTGCGCCACGGGGCCTCGGCCTCCTACGCCCCGGCCCGGGCCCGCTGCGAGCGGGAGGCGGAGCTGCTCGCGCTCGGCCCGAGCTATGGCCTGTACGCCGTGCTCGACCTGATCGTCGACAACCTGATGCCGATCGTCGACGCCTTCCAAGGCCAGCTCCGCGAGCTCGAGGACGACATCTTCGGCGACACACAGGGCCGCAGCCGCGGCACCATCCAGCGGCTCTACCGGCTCAAGCGCGAGCTGGTGTCGCTGCGCCTTGCGGTCACGCCGCTGCAGGACATCCTCAACCAGCTGGTCCGCTTCCACCCGACCCTGATCCGCGACGAGGTTCGGGTCTATTTCCGTGACGTCTACGACCACGCGGTACGCATCAACGAATCGGTGAGCACCCTGTCGGAGATGCTCTCGGCCGCGCTCAGCGTCAACCTTGCCCTGGTCTCGGTGAACCAGGGCGAGGTGGTCAAGCGCCTGGCCGGCTGGGCCGCCCTGCTCGCGGTGCCAACCCTCGTCGCCAGCTGGTATGGCATGAATTTCGCGCACATGCCCGAGCTGGGCGGGCGCTACAGCTACTACCTGATGCTTGGCGCCACCGGGCTTGCCATGGGCGTGGTCTTCGCCCTGCTCAAACGCGCACGGTGGCTGTAAGGCACGATCGGGTGCGCGAGCAGAGCAGAGGCTGCTTGGGGCGCGAAGAAGACCTTCCACAACACCCGAATGTAGGAGCCAGCTTGCTGGCGATCGTCCCATCCGGGGCGCCTATCGCCAGCAAGCTGGCTCCTACAGCGGGACCGGGGCGAATGCGAACTTCGCGCCCGAACCGGTCCTTCTCCTTCGATCTCCCGACCAGGGTCGAACAGTGGCCACGACCGGACGGCGGCTCTGTCCGGGCTAGCCGCGGACCCACTGCAGCAGGAGCAGGCCAAGGCCGGCCAGGATGGCGCCACCGATCCGCAGGGTGCCGGTCGGCACCTCCTGCATCTGCGCGGCCATGCGCTTCCAGGCGGAAGCGCCGGCAAGCAGGAACAGTCCCTCGATCACCAGGACCAGGCACAGGGCGGCGAGCAGATCCTGGCTGATCACGGCACTCAGCGCTGCGGCGTGCCGCCCCGCTCGAAGTAGCGAAGGAACTCGGCGTTCTTGTCCAGGACCAGCACGCCCTCGCCGTCGGCGAAGCCGTTGCGGTAGGCCTCGAGCGAGCGGTAGAAGGCGTAGAACTCGACATTGTCCTGGTAGGCGCGGGCATAGGTGTCGGCGGCCTCGGCATCGCCTTCACCGCGCAGCCGCTGGGCGTCACGCTCGGCCTCGGCGACGATGATCGCCCGCTGCCGGTCGGCATTGGAGCGGATCGTCTCGGACTGCTCGGTACCCTCGGCGCGCAGCTCGTTGGCGACGCGCAGGCGCTCTGCGCGCATGCGCTCGAACACCGAACCGATCACCTGGCCGTCCTCGGGCAGGTCGATGCGTTTGATGCGGATGTCGACGATCTTGACGCCCAGGCTCTCGGCCGCCGGGTTGGCAACCTCCACGAAGCGCTCGGCGAGGTTGGTGCGCTCGCCGCCGACCACGTCCTTGAGGGTGCGCTGGTTGATCTCGTTGCGGATGGCTTCCTTCACGATCGGCGACAACCGCTGCTGGGCATTGATCTCGTTGCCCGCGGTGGCCTGGTAGAAGCGGCGCACGTCGTCGATGCGCCACTTGACGAAGAAGTCGACGTTGACGTCCTTCTTCTCCGAGGTCAGGTAGCGCTCCGGCTGGCCGTCCAGCGACAGGATGCGGCGATCGAACTTCAGCACGTTCTGCACCAGCGGCAGCTTCAGATGGAAGCCGGGCTGGATCTCGGTCTCGACGATGCGGCCGATCTGGAAGCGCACCGCGACCTGGCTCTCCTGCACCTGGTAGACCGAATCCATGGCCAGGAAGAGCAGGATGATGATGACGATCGGAATGGCGGGCTTCATCGACGGGCCTCCTCTCGGCCGGTTCGGTCGGGGCGTCTGAGGTCACGCTCGGCGCCTGAGGAACCTTGCAGGCCCGGCATCAGCGGGGTGGCGGCGGGCAGGCGGCCGCCCGGACCGCCCGGCAGCGGCGCGCCGCCCTCCATGGGCAGGTAGAGCACGTTTCCGCCGTCGCCGGCGTAGACCTTGCGGTTGCGCGAGAGCACGTCCTGCATGGTTTCGAGATACAGGCGCTGGCGGGTGACCACCGGCGCCTTGCGGTACTCGTCGGCGAGCAGGGAGAAGCGCTGCGCGTCACCTTCGGCGCGGGCGATCATCGACTGCTTGTAACCTTCGGCCTCGGCGCGGATGCGCGCGGCCTCGCCTCGGGCCTCGGGGACCACCTTGCTGGCGTAGGCCTCGGCTTCGGACTCGATACGCTCCTTGTCCTCGCGGGCGCTGATCGCATCGTCGAAGGCCTCGCGGACCTCGGAGGGCGGGCGCGCGTTCTGCAGGTTGAAGACCGAGACCTGCAGGCCGGTGTTGTAGAAGTCCAGCGTGCCCTGCAGGCGTAGACGGGCTTCGGCAGCCAGGGCGGCACGCTCGCCGGTCAGCACCTGGTCCATCTCGCTCGACCCGATCACGTCGCGCACGGCGCTCTCCGCCGCCTGCTTGAGAGTGTCGTCGGGGTCGCGGGCGCCAAACAGGTAGAGCTGGGGGTCGGCGACCAGGTACTGCACGTTGAACTCGATCTGCACGATGTTTTCGTCGCGGGTCAGCATGCGCACCTGGTCGCTGATGCTGCGCAGCTGGGTGACGTCGACCTTGGTCACCGATTCCAGCGGCCGGGGCAGCTTGAAGTTCGGCCCCGGGGTGAGGATGCGGTCGAACTTGCCGAAGCGCAGGACCACGCCGCGCTGGCGCTCGTCGATCATCACCCAGGCATCCAGCGCGAACCACAGCGCGATCAGGACGCCGATGATCAGCATGAAGTTGGGACCGCCCTGGCCGGTCCGGCCATCGCCGCCGCCCCCGCCGCCGAAGACGCGGTTGATATTGCCTTTCAGACGGTTGAGGAACGCCTCGACATCCGGACCCTGGTCACCGCCACCGCTACCGCCTTCGTTCCAGGGATCCTTCTTGCCACCGCCGGGTTGGTTCCACGCCATCGCACTACTCCGTCTGTGTCCCGCGCTGCGGCCTCATGCCACCCGCGGCTTGGTCAAGGCCGGCGATTCTAGCCCAGCCTGCGTCTGTGCCAGGTCTGCGTCGCTCCGCTCAGGCGTCGGCGAGGTCAGCCGGCGCATCGAGCAATTGTTCGCGTAGCGCCGCCGCCTGCCGGTCCGGATCGGCGCAAAGCTGTTCGGCCAGCCGCCTCGGCAGGTCCAGCTCCAGCTGCCAGCCCTCGTCGTCGCTGCGCTCGGCACGCACCGCTCCGGCGGCGAACAGCCGGGCACGCAGCCGTCCTGCCAGCGGCGACAGCCGCACCCAGCGGTGGATGCGCTGCTCGGCGAAGCGCTCGCCGATCGCGCCGCGCAGCAGATCGAGGCCTTCGCCCTGCATCGCTGACAACCAGACCCGGTCCACCTGGCCCTCTTCGTCGCGGTCGGCCCGGGCGGCGAAGTCCTCGAGGCGGTCGATCTTGTTGTAGACCATGAGCTGCGGCAGCTCGCCGGCACCGATCTCGTCGAGCACCTGCTGCACCTGGGTGATGCGCAGGTCGCGGTCGGGATCGGCGGCGTCGACGACGTGCAGCAGCAGGTCGGCCTCGCGCGCCTCGGCCAGGGTCGAGCGGAAGGCGGCGACCAGGTCATGCGGCAGGTCGCGGATGAAACCCACGGTATCGGCCAGGGTCACCGGGCCGCAGTCGAGGTCCGGAAGCCGTCGGACGGTGGGATCCAGCGTCGCGAAGAGCTGGTCGGCGGCATAGGCCACGGCGCCGGTCAGGGCGTTGAACAGGGTCGACTTGCCGGCGTTGGTGTAGCCGACCAGGGCCACGCGCGGCACCTCGTTGCGCACGCGCGCCCGGCGCATTTGGGCGTGCTGCACCTCGACCTTCTCCAGCCGACGCTGCAGCTGGTCGACGCGCTTGGCGAGCAGGCGGCGATCGGTTTCTAGCTGGGTCTCACCCGGGCCGCGCAGGCCGATCGCACCGCCGCGCTGGCGCTCCAGATGGGTCCAGCCGCGCACCAGGCGGGTGGCGACGTGCTTGAGCTGGGCCAGCTCGACCTGCAGCTTGCCCTCGTGGGAGCGGGCGCGCTGGGCAAAGATGTCGAGGATCAGGCCGGTACGGTCCACCACCCGGCGCTTGAGCAGCCGCTCGAGGTTGCGCTCCTGCACCGGGCTCAGCGGATGGTTGACCAGCACCAGGTCGGCGCCGGTGGCCTCGCACATGGCCTCGGCCTCCTCCGCCTTGCCGCTGCCGATCAGCAGCGCCGGATTCGGCCGCTCGAGGCGGGCAGTCAGCCGACCGACCACCCGGGCGCCCGCCGAGCGGGCCAGCTCGGCGAACTCTTCCAGCACCGACTCGTCGTTCTCGCCGGGCGCATAGGGCTGGATCAGCAGGGCGTTCTCGCCGCCCCGTGAGCGTTCAAACACCGGGTTTCACCTGCTCCGTCAGGGACAAGGCCGGGCGCCTCATTCGTCCTCGTGCTCGCCAGCGGACTCCCCGGACTGGCTCGGCGCCGGGCCGATACGCACATTGCGCGACGGCACGACGGTGGAGATCGCATGCTTGTAGACCATCTGGCTGACCGTGTTGCGCAGCAGCACCACGAACTGGTCGAAGGACTCGATGGTGCCCTGGAGCTTGATGCCGTTGACCAGGTAGATCGAAACCGGCACGCGCTCACGGCGCAGGGCGTTGAGGAAAGGGTCCTGCAAGGACTGACCCTTGGACATGCTTGTCTCCCGCTGATGTGTTGTTGTGGGCGGCCGGGTTCAGCGGCCGCGGCACCCGATCCTCCTGGTTCCCAAATGGGGGGCGGATCGGGCAAGTCAAGCGCATGGTACACGGGCGCCGCAGCGGCAAGGAGAGGGCGCGTTCACGGCTGGGGGCGCCGTTCAGAGGAAGCCGTCGACCAGGCGCTGCAGCCGCGTCTCATCGACCGGGTCGACCCAGAAAAGATCCGCCTCGGAGCGCAGCCAGGTCAGCTGCCGTTTGGCCAGCTGCCGGGTCGCGGCGATGCCGGCGGCCAGGAAGCCGGCCAGGTCGGTCTCCCCGTCGAGGTGGGCAAGGGCCTGCCGGTAGCCGACCGCGCGCATCGCCGGCAGTTCCGGGTCGAAGCGCGGATCGGCGCGCAGCCGGCGCACCTCGTCCAGGAAGCCGGCCTCGAGCATGGCGGCGAACCGATCGGCGATGCGCCGGTGCAGCAGGCTGCGGTCGGGCGGGGCAAGGGCGATCTTCAGCACGCAGAAGGGCCGTCGCGGGGGGGCAGCCGCGGCCTGCCACTCGGACAGCGGCCGGCCGCTCAGCCTGAACACCTCCAGCGCGCGCAGGACGCGCTGCGAATCGCCCGGCCGGATCCGTGCGGCCGAGGCCGGGTCGACGGCCGCCAGCTCGGCGTGCATCGCCGGCGCGCCGCGCTCGGCACACTCGGCGACCAGGGCAGCGCGCAGCCCGGGATCGCTCTCCGGCATTGGCGAGAGCCCGTCGAGCAGGGCGCGGAAGTACAGGCCGGTGCCGCCGACCAGCAGGGGCGTCCGGCCGCGGGCGTGGATCTCGGCGACCAGGCCGCTGGCCTCGCGGGCGAACTCCGCGGCCGAATAGGGCGCCCAGGGCTCACGGATATCGATCAGGTGGTGCGGTACCGCGGCGCGCTCGGCGGCGCTGGGTTTGGCGCTGCCGATGTCGAGGCCACGGTAGACCAGGGCCGAGTCGACACTGATCACCTCGGCCGGCAGGCGCGCGGCCAGAGCCAGCGCCGCGGCGGTCTTGCCCGAGGCGGTCGGGCCCATCAGGGCGATCACTCGGGGTCGGGAGTCGGCAGGCATCCGGACACGTTAGCAGGGCCGGCGCTGGTCGCCGCGCCCGTCGCGCGGCAGGATTCGCGGATGGACTGCCCGGTCACCCAGGCGCTGGCCGAATGGCCCGCCGACACCCTTGCCGTCGGCTTCAGCGGCGGCCTTGATTCCAGCGTGCTGCTGCATGCCCTCGCCCGGCAGCGTCGCGGCGGGCTGCTCGCGCTGCATGTCGACCACGGCCTGCAGACGGCATCACGCGACTGGGCGCGCCACTGCCTCGACACCGCGCGCCACTGGGGCGTCGATTGCCGGAACCTGCACGCCGAGATCGCATCCGGCGACCCGCGCGGCCTCGAGGCCGCCGCCCGCGAGGCGCGCTACCAAGCGCTGGCCGCCGCCCTGCCACCGGGAGCCTGGCTGGCCCTCGCCCACCACCGCGACGACCAGGCCGAAACCGTGCTGCTCAGGCTGCTGCGCCGCGCCGGCGCCCGCGGGCTCGGGGGAATGCGCGAAACCAGCGACTCGGCTTCCGGGCTGCGCCTGTGGCGACCCTTTCTGGGCCTGCCGCGGGCGGCCCTGGTCGACTACGCGCAGCGCCATGGCCTGGCCTTCATCGAGGACCCGATGAACGCCGACGGCCGCTTCGACCGGGTCTACCTGCGACACCAGGTCCTGCCTGCGCTGGCCCGGCGCTGGCCGCAGGCCGCCGAGGCGCTTGCCTCCAGCGCCGCCCTGCTGGCCGCCGAGGACGAGCGGCGCCAGGCCGCCGTGCAGGACGCGCTGGCCCGCTGCCGGGGTCTGGACCCGGCCTGCCTGCTGCTGGGACCGCTGATGGACGAATCCGAGCCGCTGCGCCGGCCGCTGATCGAGGCCTGGTGCCAGCAACAGGGCGCCCCGGCCCTGCCCGGCGCCCTGGTCGAGCGACTGGCCCGCGGGCTGCCCCGCCGCGAACCGCGGGGCTTTGCCTCGCTGGTCTGGCAGGGCTGGCGGATCGAACGCTACCGCGGGGCCCTGCACATCGAAGCCGAGCGCCCGACCGGCTTCGTGGCCCGCCCCTGGGACGGCCGCGCTTCGCTGCAGCTCGGCCACGGCCGGCTGGCACTCATCGGTGCCGAAGCCCTGCCCTGGCCGGTCTCGGTCGCCCCGCGCCGCGGCGGCGAGCAGATGCGCCTGCCGGGCCGCGCGCACCGTCACGCGCTCAAGGACTGCCTGCAGTCGCTCGGCCTGCCACCCTGGGAGCGCCGCGGGCTGCCGCTGCTGCTGGGCGCCGACGCCGAGCTGGATGCAGCCGGCGACCTGCTCTACAGCGCCCGCTTCGAGGATTGGCTGAACGAGCGCGGGGCGCGGCTGCGCTGGATACCCGGCTGAACCGCGCCGGGCAGTGAGGTCGCACACCATCGGCGCGATCCCGGGCGACCTTGCCGGCCATCCGGGCTAGAATGCGGCGGTTTTGTCTGCCTGGAATCACCGATGAGCACCTCTGCCCTGAAATATCGACGCATTCTGCTCAAGCTCAGCGGCGAGGCGCTGATGGGGCGCGAGGACTACGGCATCGACCCCGAGGTGCTGTTCCGCCTCGCCCGTGAAATCCAGGAGGTCAACCGAGCCGGGGTGCAAGTCGGCGTGGTGATCGGCGGCGGCAACATCTTCCGCGGCGCCGGCCTTGCCGCGGCCGGCATGGACCGCGTCACCGGAGACCACATGGGCATGCTGGCGACGGTGATGAACGCCCTGGCCATGCAGGATGCGCTGGAGAAGATTGGTTCCTACGCACGGACGATGAGCGCGCTGAAGATCAACGAGGTCTGCGAGGACTTCATCCGCCGGCGGGCGATCCGGCATCTGGAGAAGGGGCGCATCGCGATCTTCGCCGCCGGCACCGGCAATCCGTTCTTCACCACCGATTCCGCCGCCGCGCTGCGCGCGGTGGAGGTCGGCGCCGAGCTGATGCTGAAGGCGACCAAGGTCGACGGCGTCTACGACAAGGATCCGAAGAAGCACGCCGATGCGACCCGCTACGAGAAGCTCACCTACGAGGACGTGATCACCCGCGACCTGAAGGTGATGGACACCGCCGCCATCGCCCTGTGCCGCGACTACGACATTCCGCTGCGCATCTACGACATGTCGCGCAGCGGCGACCTGATGCGGATCGTCCAGGGCGAGCCGATCGGCACCCTGGTCCACAACCGCGGCTGAGTCGCGCGCCGCGCCGCAGCACGTATCATCCCCACACCAAACGAGCCGCCAAGGCATAGAACGGAGCTGGCCATGATCAATGACATCAAGAAGGACGCCGAGACGCGCATGCAGAAGAGCGTCGAGTCCCTGCGCCACGACCTGACCAAGCTGCGCACCGGCCGCGCCAGCACCGCCCTGGTCGACAATCTCAAGGTCAACTACTACGGCTCCGATGTGCCGCTCTCGCAGGTTGCCAGCGTCGCCATTTCCGATGCGCGCACCCTGACCATCACGCCGTGGGAGAAGAACATGGTCGGCGTGGTCGAGAAGGCGATCTTCGCCTCCGACCTCGGCCTGACCCCGAACACCGCCGGCCAGATCATCCGCATCAACCTGCCGCCGCTCACCGAGGAGCGCCGCAAGGAGCTCTCCAAGCACGTCTCGCACGAGGGCGAGAACGCCAAGGTGGCGATCCGCAACATCCGCCGCGACGCCATGCACCAGGTCAAGGAGCTGCTGAAGTCCAAGCAGATCACCGAGGACGAGGAGCGCAAGGCCGAGGAGGACATCCAGAAGCTCACCGACAAGTTCGTCAAGGACGTAGACGGCGTGGTCAAGGACAAGGAAACCGAGCTGATGGCGGTCTGAGACACCCTCGTGACCGAGCTCCCCGCCGCGGCCCTGCCCCGGCACATCGCCATCGTGATGGACGGCAACGGCCGCTGGGCCAGGGCCCGCGCGCGGCCGCGCAGCATCGGCCACCGCGCCGGCGCCCGGGCGGTCAACCGCTGCATCGACTGGTGCATCGAGCGCGGCATCGACGCCCTGACCCTGTTCGCCTTCTCGTCTGAGAACTGGCGCCGTCCGGAGGAGGAGGTCGGCGCGCTGATGCAGCTGTTCATGCGCGCGCTCGATCGCGAGGTGGACGAACTGGCGCGGCGCTCGGTGCGCCTGCGCTTCATCGGCCACCGCGAGGCCTTCTCCCCCGACCTGCAGACGCGCATGCAGCGCGCCGAGGCGGCGACCGCGAGCGGCGAGCGCCTGCAGCTGTCGATCGCTGCCAGCTACGGCGGACGCTGGGACATCGCCCAGGCCGCCCGCACGCTGGCCGCGGACGTGGCCGCCGGACGACTGCGGGCCGAGGAGATCGACGAAACCCTGCTCGGCACCCGCACCTGCCTTGCCGACCTGCCCGAACCCGATCTGTTCATCCGTACCGGCGGTGATCGCCGGATCAGCAATTTCCTGCTCTGGCAGCTGGCCTACAGCGAGCTGCATTTCACCCCGGTCCTGTGGCCGGATGTCGACGCGGCGACGCTGGATGCGGCGCTCGACGACTTCCAGCAGCGCGAGCGGCGGTTCGGCATGACCTCGGAGCAGGTCGCAGCGGGAACCCCCCGATGAAACAACGCATCCTGACGGCGCTGCTGATGCTGCCGCTGGCCATCGCCGCCGTGCTCTGGCTGCCGACCGGGTGGTTCATGGCCCTGGTGGCCGCGGTCCTGCTCCTCGGCATCTGGGAATGGGCACGCCTGAGCGGCCTGCCCAAGCCGCATCAGCGCGCCGTGGTCCTGCTGCTGCATGCCGTCGCCATGGCGGCCCTCGCGCGGCTGGCCTGGCCGGAAGGCTTCCCCAGCGTGGTCGCTGTCGGCTGCCTGTGGTGGCTGGCCGCGGCGGTCTGGCTCGGCCGCAGCCAGCTGGCCGGCGTGCCGAACCGCGGCAACGCCCTGATCAAGTCCGTGGCCGGCCTGTTCATGGCGGTTCCGGCCTGGGCCGGCGCTGCCCTGCTCCACGCCGATGGCGACCTCGGCCCGCGCTGGATGCTGTACGCGCTCTGCCTGGTCTGGGCCGCCGACACCTTCGCCTACTTCACCGGCAGCCGGATCGGCGGCCCCAAGCTGGCGCCCTCGATCAGCCCGAACAAGACCTGGGCCGGCTTCTGGGGAGGCCTCGGCGGCGTCCTGATCGTCTCGGTGGCGGCCACGCCCCTGCTCGGTCTCGACTTCTCCTATGCCCTGCCGATGCTCGCCCTGGCCGCGGTGACCTTTGTCGCCTCGGTCGTTGGCGACCTGTTCGAGAGCCTGATCAAGCGGCACAGCGGCGCCAAGGACTCGGGGGCGCTGATTCCCGGCCATGGCGGCGTGATGGACCGCGTCGACAGCCTGCTCGCCGCCCTGCCCGTCTTCGCCCTCGGCAAGCTCTGGCTCGGCCTGTGATCCGGGTCGCTGTCCTCGGCGCCACCGGCTCGATCGGAGGCAGCGCGCTCGACGTCATCGCCCGCCACCCGGAACGCTACCGGGCCAGCGTGCTGGCCTCGGGCACCCGGGTCGATGAGCTCATCGCCCTGTGCCGGAGGCATCGTCCGGACCATGCGGTCATCGCCGACCCGGCCGGACACGCTGCGCTGCGCGAGGGCCTGGCCGGCGCCGGCCTGGCCACCGAGGCGCATGCCGGCGGCGAGGCCCTGGCCCGGCTGGCGGCCGAGGCCGCGGACACGGTGATCGCGGCCATCGTCGGCGCTGCGGGCGTGCCTTCGGTGCTGGCCGCGGCGGAAGCCGGGCGGCGCATCCTGCTGGCCAACAAGGAGGCCATCGTCGTCGCCGGCGACCTCGTCCAGGCGGCGCTTTCCCGCAGCGGTGGCGAGCTGCTGCCGGTCGATTCCGAGCACAACGCCCTGTTCCAGTGCCTGCCGCAGCCGGCCGCCGCCGCCGGGCGCCATCCGGCCGTACGCCGCATCGTGTTGACCGCCAGCGGCGGGCCGTTCCGCGGCCGCAGTCGAGACAGCCTGCGGGCGATCACCCCGGACGAGGCCTGCGCGCATCCCAACTGGACCATGGGGCGGAAGATCTCGGTCGACTCGGCCACCCTGATGAACAAGGGGCTGGAGGTGATCGAGGCGCATTGGCTGTTCGGCCTCGAGGCCGGGCGCATCGAAGTGGTGGTCCATCCGCAGAGCCTGGTCCACTCCCTGGTCGACTACGTCGATGGCTCGACCCTTGCCCAGCTCGGCCTGCCCGACATGCGCACGGCGCTGGCCTATGGCCTGGCCTGGCCGGAGCGGATCGAGGCCGGGGTCGGCCCGCTGGACCTGATCAGCGCCGGGCGGCTGGATTTCGAGCCCCCCGACCTCAACACCTTCCCGGCCCTGGCCCATGCCTTCTCGGCCTTGCGCCAGGGAATCGGCGCGACCACCGTGCTCAATGCGGCCAATGAAGTGGCGGTTTCAGCCTTCCTTCAGCGCCGGATGGGTTTCCTCGACATTGCAGATTGCCTCGGCGCCATGCTCGACGAGGTCGACGGCCAGGCCGGCGACGACCTCACTGGACGGCTCGACCTTGACGCCCGCACCCGGCGGGCGGCGGCAGACTGGGTAGCCAGGCGGCACTGAGCGGATCAGGACAGCACTCATGACGGAATTCTTCGGGTCGGTATGGTGGTTGATCGTCAGCCTCGGGCTGCTGGTCACCTTCCACGAATTCGGCCACTACTGGGTGGGCCGGCGCTTCGGCGTCAAGGTGCTGCGCTTCTCGGTCGGCTTCGGCAGCCCGCTGTGGAAGCGCATCGGCAAGGACGGCACCGAGTGGGTCGTGGCGGCGCTGCCGCTGGGCGGCTACGTGAAGTTCCTCGACGAGCGCGAGGGCGAGGTGCCGCGCGAGCAACTCGACCAGGCCTTCACCCGCAAGAGCGTCGGCCAGCGCTTTGCCATCGTCGCCGCCGGACCGGCCTTCAATCTGATCCTGGCCATCTTCCTGCTCTGGGTGATGTTTCTGGTCGGCAAGGGCGACTACGCCCCGATCGTCGGCCGCTCGACCGACACCGCGGCGGCCGCCGGGCTGCAGCTTGACGACCGCCTGCTCAGCATCGATGGCGAGCCGGTGGCGACCTGGACCCAGGCCGGCATGGCCCTGACCACGGCAGTCATGGACCGTCGCGCGGTAGAGATCGAGGTCGAGCGCGACGGCGCCCGCCGCCAGCTGACCCTCGACCTGTCGCGCATCGATCGCGAGATCGACGAAACCCGGGCCATGCGCCAGATCGGCCTGATCCCGCGCCAGCTGCTCCTGCCGCCGGTCATCGGCGCGGTGCTCGATGACGGCGCCGCGGCCCGGGCCGGGCTCCGTGAAGGCGACCGAATCCTCGCCCTGGGCGGGCGAGATATCGAGTTTTTCGACGACATTCCCCGCGCACTCGCCGAACATCCCCCCGAGGGCGGCCCGATCGAGGTCACCCTGGAGCGCGAAGGCCGGCGCCTTGACGTGTCGCTCAGCCCGACCTGGCAGGCCGGGGAAGCCGGCGAGGGCGGACGCTGGCTGCTGGGCGTGCAGGCCCAGCGCAGCGAAGCCCCACATGATGCGATACTGCGCTACGGTCCCGGCGAGGCGGTCGGTGCGGCGCTCAGGGAGACCTGGCGGCTGACCGAGGCCACCCTGGGCATGCTCTACCGGATGGTCACCGGGGTCGCTTCGCTGCAGAATCTGTCGGGCCCGATCTCCATCGCCCAGTACGCCAATGCCTCGGCCCAGATGGGCGCGGCCTGGTTCTTCTTTTTCCTCGCCGTGCTGTCGCTCAGCCTGTGCATCATGAACCTGCTCCCGATCCCGATCTTGGACGGGGGTCACCTGCTGTATTACCTTATCGAGATGATAAAGGGCTCTCCGGTGAGCGAGCGCATGCTCGTTGCCGGACAGTACGTCGGCCTGGCGTTCCTTGCCGGGCTTATGGGACTGGCCTTCTATAACGATATCGTGCGCCTCGTGGGCTGATGGCCCACGGCCTGTTTCTCTTTCGGAAGTGACAATGAAACGACTTGCCGCAGCCATCCTGATGGCGCTCGCCTGTGCGCCCGGACTCTCGGCGGCCCAGGCCCTCGCCCCCTCACCGATCAGGGGCTTCGAACCGTTCACGGTCGCCGACATCCGCGTCGACGGGCTCCAGCGCATTTCGGCCGGCACCGTCTACACCTACCTGCCGATCGAGCGCGGTGACCGCATCGACCGCTCGCGGGTGGCCGAATCAATCCGCGCGCTGTTCCGCACCGGGTTCTTCAACGACATCGAGATCGAACGCCAGGGCGACATCCTGGTGATCAAGGTCAGCGAGCGCCCGGCGATCAACAAGATCACCCTGGTCGGCAACAAGGACATCAAGTCCGAAGAGCTGCTCAAGGGCCTGAAGGACATCGGTCTGGCCGAAGGCGAGACCTTCGACCGCCTGCAGCTGCAGCGGGTCACCCAGGAGCTGGTCCGCCAGTACAACAACCGCGGCAAGTACAACGTCTCCATCTCGCCGACCGTCACCGACCTCGACCGCAACCGCGTCGACCTGACCATCGACGTCAAGGAAGGCAAGGCGGCCAAGATCAAGCACATCAACATCGTCGGCAACGAGACCTTCAGCGACGAGGAGATCCTCGACGGCTGGGAGTCGGGCACCACCAACTGGCTGTCCTGGTACCGCCGCGACGACCAGTACTCGCGCGAGAAGCTTTCGGGCGACCTTGAGAAGCTGAACTCGTTCTACCTCGACCGCGGCTATGTCGACTTCAACATCGACAGCACCCAGGTCTCGATCGGCCCTGATCGTCGCGAGATGTACCTGACGGCCAATGTCCGCGAGGGTGAGGTCTACACGATCTCCGGCACGCGAATCAGCGGCGACACCATCATCCCGGTCGAAGAGCTGCAGCGCCTGGTCCTGATCAAGGAAGGCGACACCTTCTCGCGCCGGCTGCTCGAGCTGACCCGTGACTCGATCATCTCGGTGCTGGCCAACATCGGCTATGCCTTCGCCGAGGTCGAGCCGATCCCCGAGATCGACCGCGACACGCGCACGGTCAAGGTCAATTTCTACGTGCAGCCGGGCAAGCGCGTCTACGTGCGCCGCATCCTCTACAAGGGCAACACGCGGACTTCGGACGAGGTCATCCGCCGCGAGATGCGCCAGTTCGAGGGCATGTGGTACTCGCAGGCCGCCATCGACCGCTCCAAGATCCGCCTGCAGCGCCTCGGCTTCTTCGAGGACATCAGCATCGAGACACCGCAGGTGCCGGGCAGCGCCGACCAGGTCGACGTGGTCATCAGCATGAAGGAGCGCACCTCGGGCAGCTTCGTGTTCGGCCTCGGCTACTCACAGCTCTCCGGCGTCATCACCTCGGTCTCGGTGCAGCAGAACAACTTCTTCGGCAGCGGCGACCGGGTCGGCTTCACGGTGCAGAACAACCGCTTCGTCAAGCGCTTCGACTTCAGCTACCTCGACCCCTACTTCACCGACGACGGCATCTCGCTCGGCTACAACGTCATCTACCGCGAGCTCGACCAGGGCCAGGCCAACATCGCCAACTTCACCACCGACAACGGTGCGCTGCAGGCGGTGTTCGGGGTGCCGATCACCGAGACCGATACCGTCGGCGTGGTCTTCGGCATCGACCGCAACCAGATCAACGTCATCCCGGGCGCGACGCCGGACCCCTTCATCGACTACATCGATGCCCTCGGCCGGCGCACCTTCAACGCCTGGCGCACCGAGATCTCCTGGGCCCGCGACTCGCGCAACGCGTTCTTCAATCCCACCCGCGGTACCTACCAGCGGATCGGCGCCGAGATCACCCTGCCCGGCTCCACGGTCGAGTACTACAAGCTCAACTACCAGTTCGCCAAGTACTGGCCGATCTCGCGCAGCCTGGTCCTGCTCAGCGCGGCGGAGATCGGCTATGGCGACAGCTACGGCGACGCCATCACCCGGAGCTTCCCGGTCACCGCGGAGAATCCGTTCGATCCGAATGGACCGCGCGTGCCCGTGCTGGACGACAACGGCGACCCGCTGCTGCGCGTGGTCACTGCCGACGGCCTGC
Organism: Pseudomarimonas salicorniae; assembly: GCF_023156535.1. Lineage (GTDB taxonomy): Bacteria > Pseudomonadota > Gammaproteobacteria > Xanthomonadales > Xanthomonadaceae > Pseudomarimonas > Pseudomarimonas salicorniae. The sequence goes on from NZ_JALNMH010000002.1 coordinate 96,091, forward strand.
CGTTCTTCGAGAATTTCTACGCAGGCGGCGTTCGCTCGATCCGTGGCTTCGAGGACAACACCCTCGGCCCGATCTTCCGCTTCCCCGGATCGGACTTCAACCAGCCGCTGGGCGGCTCGTTCAAGACCACCGGTACGCTGGAACTGATCTTCCCCACCCTGCTCGATTCCGACACCACGCGCGTCTCGGCCTTCCTCGACTTCGGCAACGTATTCGCCGATACCGACGCCTTCGACGTCGGCGAGTTCCGGGCTTCGGCAGGCGTGGCACTGCAGTGGCAGGCGCCGATCGGTCCGATCATCCTCAACCTGTCGACACCGGTGAAGAAGCAGGACGGCGACGAGATCGAGCGCCTGCAGTTCACCTTCGGCACCCAGTTCTGATCGGCGGCAACGCGGCCCACGGATAACCCGGCATGAACCGGCCCATCCACGCCAGGGGACGCGCCAGCCGGCGCATCCTCTGCGTACTCGGCTGGCTGCTGCTCGGGTTCTCGGCGCTGACCGGTGCGCAGGAGCGCGCTCAGAAGATCGCCCTGGTCGACATGCAGCGCCTGCTCGACGAGGCGCCCCAGATGGCGGCAGCGAAGACCCGCCTGACCCGCGAATTCGCCGATCGCAATGCCGACTTGGTCCAGCAGCGCAGCCAGCTCGAACAGATGCAGCGCCGGCTGCGCGAACAGGGCGCCTCGATGCCGCAGGCCGACGCCGAACAGCTGGCCCGTGACATCGACGTGTTGCGCCGTGCGCTGGAACGCGCCCAGGATCGCCTGCGCGATGAGCTGGCGGCGCGCAACCGCGAGGAGCGCGACCGGGTCTGGCTGCAGCTGAACGATACCGTCGCGCAGTACGCGCGGGATGCGGGCATCGATCTGGTGCTGCCAACCCCGGTGCTGTACGCCAGCGCCCGGGTCGACATCACCGACCGCATTCTCGACCGGCTTCGCCAGCAGGCGCGCGAGGAGTCCCGATGAGTGCCCGCTTCCGCCTCGACGCGCTCGCCGAGCGCTTCGCGCTGGAGCTGCGCGGCGATCCCGCGCAGGAGATCACCGGCGTCGCCACGCTGGCCTGCGCCGAGCCGCACCAGCTGGGCTTCCTGGCCAACCCGAGCTATCGCAAGCAGCTGACGGAGAGCCGGGCAGGCGCCGTGGTGCTGGGCGCAGGCGACGCCGAGGGCTACGAGGGCAATGCGCTGATCAGCCGCAACCCCTACGCCGACTTTGCCCGCGTCGCTGCCCTGTTCGAGCAGCGCAGCCCGGCGCGTCCCGGGATCCACCCGACCGCATCGGTCGACGTCGAGGCACGCGTCGACCCCGGTGCCGAGATCGGCCCGCAGGTCAGCATCGGCGCGCGCAGCCGGATCGCTGCCGGAGTGCGCATCGGACCGGGCTGCGTGATCGGTGAGGACTGCGAGATCGGCGAGGGCTGCGAGCTGGTCGCCCGGGTCACCCTGGTCGCCCGCGTCCGGCTCGGCGTCCGCGTGCTGGTCCACCCCGGCGTCGTGCTGGGCGCCGACGGATTCGGCCTCGCCTTCGACGACGGCCACTGGCTGAAGGTGCCGCAGCTGGGCGGGGTGCGCATCGGCGACGACTGCGAGATCGGCGCCAACACCTGCATCGACCGCGGTGCGTTGGACGACACCGTCCTCGAGGAGGACGTCCGCCTCGACAACCTGATCCAGGTCGGCCACAACGTGCATATCGGCGCGCACACCGCGATCGCCGGCTGCACCGCCATTGCCGGGTCGACGCGGATCGGCCGATACTGTCTCATTGCCGGAGGCGTGGGCATCGCGGGCCACCTGAACATCGGCGACCGGGTACGGATCAATGCCATGGCCCTGGTCAGCCGCTCCCTGGAGGGTCCCGGCGAGTACGCCTCGGGCACTCCTATCCAGACCGCGCGTGCCTGGCGGCGCAGCGCAGCGCGCTTCCGCCAGCTTGACCAGCTGGCCCGCGCGATATCGAAACAGAACAAGGATCTACCCGATGACTGAGGCCCCTGCCGCGCTGACCCTCCCGGTCGACGTGACCCGCATCCAGCAGATGCTGCCGCACCGCTATCCCTTCCTGCTGGTCGACCGCGTCATCGAGCTCGAGCCGCACAAGCGGATCCGCGCGATCAAGAACGTGACCATCAACGAACCCTTCTTCCAGGGCCACTTCCCGGGCCACCCGGTGATGCCGGGCGTGCTGGTGGTCGAGGCCATGGCCCAGGCCGGCGGCCTGCTGTCCCAGCTCTCCGATGGCATCCCGAGCACCCAGCGCAACAAGCTGTTCTACCTGGTCAAGGTCGACAAGGCGCGCTTCTCGAAGATGGTGGTCCCGGGTGACCAGCTTGAACTCGAGGTGGAACTCAAACGCACCCTGCGCGGCATGGCCCAGTACGCCTGCACCGCTCGGGTGGAAGGTCGCGAGGTCGCCTGCGCCGAAATCCTCTGCGCCGAAGGAAAGAACGGATGATCCATCCCAGCGCCGTCATCGACCCCAAGGCCCGTATCGGCGAGAACGTCAGCATCGGCCCGTTCTGCATCATCGGTGCGGACGTCGAGATCGGCGCAGGCACCGAGATCGGCTCGCACGTCGTCATCGAGGGCCCGACCCGGATCGGCCGCGACAACCGCATCTTCGCCTTCAACGCCCTGGGTGGCGCGCCGCAGGACAAGAAGTACGCCGGCCAGCCCACCGAGCTGGTGATCGGCGACCGCAACCTGATCCGCGAGTACTGCACCTTCAACCGCGGCACCGTCGAGGACGCCGGCATCACCCGGATCGGCAACGACAACTGGATCATGGCCTACGTCCATGTCGCGCACGACGTGGTGGTCGGCAACCACTGCATCTTCGCCAATGCAGCCTCGCTGGCCGGGCATTGCCGGGTCGACGACTACGCCATCCTCGGCGGCTTCTCCCTGGTCCACCAGTTCTGCCAGGTCGGCGCCCACGCCTTCACTGCCATGGGCAGCGTGATCAACCGCGACGTGCCACCCTTCGTCACCGTCGCCGGTACCTATGCCGAGCCCCACGGTATCAACAGCGAAGGCCTCAAGCGTCGCGGCTTCGACCGCGAACGCATCTCGGCGATCAAGCGCGCCTACCGGACCATCTACAAGTCCGGCCTGCCCCTGGCCGAAGCCCGCATCCAGCTCGCCGAGGCCGCCAAGTCGGCCCCTGACGTGGCCATGATGCTCGACTTCATCGACCGCTCGCAGCGGTCGTTGGTGCGCTGAAGCCTGTGATTGGTGATTCGTGATTCGTGTTTCGAAAGAGCAAGCAGCCGCGAGCCGGTAGGCGGCCTGGCATGACAATCGGACCGCGGCGCCCAGGAGTGCCGTCTTGAACGAATCACCAATCACGAATCACCAATCACGGCGCGAAGCGCCAATCCGCATTGCGCTGATCGCCGGCGAAGCCTCCGGCGATCTGCTGGGCGCCGACCTTGCCACGGGACTGAGGCGTCTGCTGCCCTCGGTGGAACTGGTAGGCGTGGCCGGGCCGGCCATGCGCTCGGCCGGCGTCGAGGCCTGGGTCGACTGCGAGGAGCTGGCGGTGATGGGCCTGGCCGAGGTGCTCCGCCACCTGCCGCGGCTGCTGCGCCTGCGCCGCCGGCTGCGTCAGCGTCTGCTCGACTGGAAGCCCGACCTCGTGGTCGGCATCGACGCCCCGGACTTCAATCTGGGCCTCGAGCGCTGGCTCAAGCAGCGCGGCGTGGCCACCGCCCACTACGTCAGCCCCTCGGTATGGGCCTGGCGCGAGGGCCGGGTGGAGAAGATCGGTGCCAGCTGCGATCGCGTGCTCTGCCTGTTCCCGATGGAGCCCGACATCTACGCCCGCCACGCGATCGACGCGCGCTTCGTCGGCCACCCCCTCGCTTCGCGCTTCGCGATGGCGCCCGACCGGGCCGCTGCACGCCGCGCGCTGGGTCTGGCGCCCGACTCGCGCTGGCTGGCCGTGCTGCCGGGCAGCCGCCGCGGCGAGATCGGCCGCCTCAGCCGCCCCTTCCTCGAGGCTGCTGCCCTGTTCCGTCGCCAGGCACCCGAGTTGGGCGTGCTGGTGCCGATGACCGGCCCGCGCACCCGCGACGCCTTTGAACAGGCCCTGCGCGAAACCCTGTCTTCGGCGCCGCGCGAGGAGCGACCGGATCGCCCCTCGCAGGCCGAGCTGTGGTCGCTGCAGCGCAGCCTGCGTATCGTCGAGGGCCGCTCGCAGGGCGTGCTGGAGGCCGCCGAACTGGTCCTGCTCGCCTCGGGCACGGCGGCGCTCGAGGCGATGCTGGCCAAGCAGCCGATGGTCGTCGGCTACCGCATCGCGGCCCTGACGCATGCCCTGGTCATGGGCCTCGGGATGATGCGCACGACCCACTACAGCCTGCCCAACATCCTCGCCGGCCGCGAACTGGTGGCCGAACGCATGCAGGGCGACTGCACCCCGTCACGACTGGCCGAAGCCCTGCTTGCCCTGCACAGCGATCCGACCCGGCGCGCCGCGCTCGATCCCGAGTTCCGGCGCCTGCACGAGGCCCTGCGCGCGCCCGAGCCGGACGCCGCGGCCCGCGCCCTGCTGGACCCCCTGCCGACCGGCACATGCGCTACGTCGCCCTGACCCCCGACTCCGCGATCGCCGGCGTCGACGAGGCCGGCCGCGGCCCGCTGGCCGGCCCGCTGGTGGTAGCGGCGGTGATCCTCGACCCGCGGCGCACGCCTGCCGGGCTGGACGATTCCAAGAAGCTCACCGAAGCGCGCCGCGAGGCGCTCTACCAGCCCATCCTCGACAGCGCGCTGGCCCACTGCATCGTCTTCATCGCGCCCGAGGAGATCGACCGCCGCAATATCTTCCAGGCCACCCTGCACGGCATGCGCGAGTCTCTGCGCGGGCTGGCCGCGGCGCCCCGGCTGGCCCTGGTCGACGGCAACCGGATACCCGACGACCTGCCCTGCCCTGCCGAGTACCGGATCGGTGGCGATGCTCTGGAACCTGCGATCAGCGCCGCCTCGATCCTGGCCAAGGTCAGCCGCGACCGCGCCCTGATGGCCCTTCACCAGCAGTTCCCCCAATACGGTTTCGACCGGCACAAGGGCTACCCGACGCCCGCGCACCTCGATGCGCTGCGCCGCCACGGCCCCTGCGCGGTCCATCGCCGCAGTTTCGCCCCGGTGCGCGATGCGCTGCGCGCACCGCCGGAGCAGGCCGGGCTCGGTTTCTAGCCGGTAGACCTTCCCCGCGGCACGGCATGACTTCCGGCCTACATAGCCTGCCCCTTCACCGACGGACGGTCGGAAATCCGAACCCGGGCTTAAGGATCGGCCCTGCCTGAAGTCAAGGCATGACTTCCGGATGCGTCACACCGGGCAACTTTCCTCCATCGTGTTGCATCAGAGGTGCACAACACCACCTCGTCCATCCGAACCGGAGCAGCACCATGAGCCTTGCCATCCACGTCACCATGAACGAAGCGTCCCTGGCCCCGTTCCGCACGGCCTGGATCGAGGCCATCGCCGGGGTGGGCGAGTCGGAGAACGGCGCCCTGGTCGAGGCCGCCCGCCGACACGTCGGCGAGGCCCGGCAGCGCCGCCTGCCGCCCTTCCTGCAGTCGCACGTCGACAGCATCGACGACCTCATCCGCATGCTGGCCGACCGCAGCTGGCCGCTGCCGACGGGCATCCGCCGCGACCTCGAGGGCGCACTGGCCTACTTCGTTGACGAGAAGGACCTGATCCCCGACGACAACCCCAAGTTCGGCCTGCTCGACGACGCCATCGTGCTGGAGCTGGCGCTTTCCAGCCACGAGCACGAATGGCTGGCATGGCGCGAGTACGACCGCTTCCGCCGTGACTATCCCGAGCTTGGCCCGCTTGACCGCGGCAGCTGGATGTCACTGCGCCGCAACGAGCTGGATGCCGCGCTGCGCCACCGGCGCCGCATGCAGCAGCCAGGGCGCCAGCGCTACAGCGTCCGGCCGGACCTCGTGCCGTTCAACGTCAACTGACCGGCAGCCCCAGCCTCCCGCGCGACCTCCCCACGCGCGGGTATCCGGGCGGGCCGCCAGGGAAGGGCGGCCCGCCGGGGCATCGAGGCGAAGCGCCCGCGGCCAGTGCCGGCGCCGAGGCCCGCGGATCTGCGCCACGTCAAGCCTTGTCCCTCCCCTGCCCCGGGGCTACGCTGCAGGGCCAACGCGCCCGCTGCCATGTCCCCGCGCTTCGTCCATCTTCACCTGCACAGCGAGTACTCGCTGACCGACTCGACCATCCGCATCGCGGAGATGGTCAAGCGCTGCGCCCAGCAGGGGATGCCGGCCGTCGCGCTGACCGACCAGAGCAACCTCTTCGCCCTGGTCAAGTTCTTCAAGGCTTGCCTCAAGGCAGGGGTGAAGCCGATCGCCGGCGCCGACCTCTGGCTGGCCCTGCCCGAGCAGCCGCTCGGCCGCATCACCGTGCTCTGCCAGGACTACGCCGGCTACCTCAGCCTGTCGCGCCTGCTCAGCCGCGCCTGGCTGGAAGGCCATCAGGATGACCGGGTCGTGGTGAGGCCGGACTGGCTGCAGGCCCATGCCGAAGGCCTGATCCTGATCCTCGGCCGCGAGTCTCCCCTCGCCCGCCACTGCGCCGAGGGCCAGGACGCGGCCGCCCAGGCCCTGGTGCGCCAGTTCGGCCGTCAGTTCCCGCGCAGGCTGTACCTGGAGATCAGCCGCTGCGGCCGGCCGGGCGAAGAGGACTGGGTGCAGCAGGCCCTGGCCCTGGCCGATGCCCAGGACCTGCCGGTCATCGCCAGCAATGACGTGCGCTTCCTCGACCGCGAGGATTTCGAATCTCACGAGGCCCGGGTGTGCATCGCCGGCGGACGCGTGCTGGGCGACCCCAAGCGACCGCGCGAGTACAGCGCCGAGCAGTACCTGAAGTCGCCCGAGGAAATGGCCGAGCTGTTCGCCGACCTGCCGGAGGCACTGGAGAACACCGTCCAGCTGGCGATGCGCTGCAACCTCGACCTGCAGCTCGGCACCTACTACCTGCCCGAGTTCCCGGTGCCCGAGGGCCATACCCTAGACAGCTGGATCCGGCACAGCGCCCACGAGGGCCTGACCCAGCGGCTGTCACGACAGCCCTGCGCCGAGGGCCATGACGAGGCGAGCTACCGCAAGCGCCTCGACATCGAGCTCGACGTCATCCTGAAGATGGGCTTCCCCGGCTACTTCCTGATCGTCGCCGACTTCATCAACTGGGCCAAGCAGAACGACATACCGGTCGGTCCGGGACGCGGCTCGGGTGCCGGCTCGCTGGTCGCCTGGGCGCTCGGCATCACCGATCTTGATCCGATCCCCTACGACCTGCTGTTCGAGCGCTTCCTGAACCCCGAGCGCGTGTCGATGCCGGACTTCGACATCGACTTCTGCATGGATCGGCGCGACGAGGTGATCGACTACGTCGCGCGCAAGTACGGCCGCGACCACGTCAGCCAGATCATCACCTACGGCACCATGGCGGCCAAGGCGGTGATCCGCGACTGCGGCCGCGTGCTGGGGCATCCCTATGGCTTCGTCGACGGCATCGCCAAGCTGATTCCCAACACGCTCGGCATCTGCCTCGACGATGCACTGGGGCGCAGCGAGAAGGCGGCCAAGGACCAGGAGCTGTGTTCGGCCGAGCTGATCCAGCGCTACCGCGACGAGGACGACGTCCGCGAGCTGGTCGACCTTGCGCTCAAGCTGGAAGACCTCACCCGCAACGCCGGCAAGCACGCCGGCGGCGTGGTCATCGGCCCGAAGCCGCTGACCGAGTTCTGCCCGCTGTTCGCCGAAGAGGGCGGCAAGAACCCGGTCACCCAGTTCGACAAGGATGACGTCGAGTCGGTCGGCCTGGTGAAGTTCGACTTCCTCGGCCTGCGCACCCTGACCATCATCGACTGGGCGGTGAAGGCGATCAACCGGCGCCTCGCCCACGAAGGGAAGCCTGCGCTGGACATCACCCAGCTGCCGCTGGACGACCCGGCCACCTACAAGCTGTTTGCGCGCGGCGACACGGTGGCGGTGTTCCAGTTCGAATCACGCGGCATGCGCGAGCTGCTCAAGCGTGCCAAGCCCGATCGCTTCGAGGACATCATTGCGCTGGCCGCGCTGTTTCGTCCCGGCCCGCTGGGCTCGGGAATGGACCGCGAATGGTGTGACCGCAAGCACGGCGTCACCGAAGTCAGCTATCCGCACCCGCTTCTTGAACCGGTGCTTTCACCGACCTATGGCGTCATCGTCTACCAGGAACAGGTGATGCAGATCGCCCAGGTCCTGGCCGGCTACTCGCTGGGCGGTGCCGACCTGCTGCGCCGCGCGATGGGCAAGAAGAAGCCCGAGGAGATGGCCAAGGAGCGCGCCAAGTTCGAAAGCGGCTGCGCCGAGCGCGGCATCGCCCCGGACATCGCCACGCCGATCTTCGACCTGATGGAGAAGTTCGCCGAGTACGGCTTCAACAAGTCGCACTCGGCCGCCTATGCGCTGGTCGCCTACCAGACCGCCTGGCTGAAGCAGCACTATCCGGCCGAGTTCATGGCCGCGGTGTGCTCGTCCGACATGGACAACACCGACAAGGTGGTCGGCTTCCTGGCCGAGGTGAAGGCGCTCGGTCTCAAGGTGCTGCCGCCCGACGTCAACCATTCGACCTACATGTTCGAGGCGGTCGGCGACGGCGTACTGCGCTACGGCCTGGGCGCGGTGAAGGGCGTCGGCCGTGGCGCCGTCGAGTCGATCGTCGAGGAGCGTGAGCGCGGCGGCCCCTATCGCGACCTGCTCGATTTCTGCCGTCGGGTCGACGCCGGCAAGCTCAACAAGCGCGTGCTCGAGGCGCTGATCCAGGCCGGCGCGCTCGACGCCCTGGGCTGCAACCGCGCCTCGCTGCTGCTGCAGCTGCCCGAAGTGCTGCGCGCCACCGAACAGCTGGCCCGCGACCGCGCCGCCGGGCAGATCGACATTTTCGGCGGCAGCGCCACCCAGCCGATCCAGCTTGACCTGCCCGAATGCAAGGAAGCGCCGCTCGAGGTGGTGCTCAACGGCGAGCGCGAGACGCTGGGCTGGTACCTCTCGGGCCATCCGCTGGACGCCTGGCGCGAGCTGCTCGACCAGGTCGTCGGCTACCGGCTGGACCAGCTGGAGAAGGCCTACGCCGACAAGCGCGGCGCACGCTTCGAGGCCGCCCACATCCTGCTCGCAGGCCTGGTCACCGCGGTGCGCCTGCGCGGCGAAACCCAGGCCTTCGTCGCCCTGGAAGACGGCAACGGTCGAGTGGAGGCGGCGTTCTTTCGCGAGGCCTGCATGAACTACCGCCAGCTGCTGACCCGCGACCGCATCCTGCTCGTCGAGGGCGCGCTGCAGGAGGACGAGTTCAACGGTGGCTGGTCGCTCCGGGTCAAACACGCCTGGGACTTCCGCAGCGAGTGCGCCCGCCTCGCCCGCCGCCTCGACCTGCAGATCGACACCCGTGACCCGGCGGTGATGCCAAGGCTGGAGTCGCTGCTGGCCGAGTACCGGCCGGGCCACACCCCGCTGCGCCTCGACCTCACCACGCCGACCGCCCGCGGCAGCCTCGACGCCAACGGCCGCTTCGGCGTCCGTGCAGAGCCCGAGCTGCTGCACCGCCTGCGCGACCTGCCCGGCATCCAGGTCGGCCGCCTGCAGCTCTCCCGCCCCACCCCGCCCGAGCCCCAAGGGCAGCCGCAGCGCTAGCAACCTCCGAAAGCGCCAACCGTAGGGACATCGGTGGGCTACTACGCGCGCGAGCTTCGCATTCGCCCGAACGAACAAACCGGTGCGCCTTCTGTGGGAGCGCCCTTGGGCGCGACCGCGGAGTCCCGCTCTGGCCACGGTCTGTGGTGAGTCCGTGGCGCTGCGGTCGCGCCCAAGGGCGCTCTCACAGCCGGGTCTCGTTGAATTGCGGGAATGGGGTCGAAGGGGGCGGGATTCAGACGCGCCGGAAGGGCGCAAACCGGACCTGGCAGCGCCCTTGCGTGTAGGAGCCAGCTTGCTGGCGATCGTCCCGTCCGGGACGCCTGTCGCCAGCAAGCTGGCTCCTTGTACCTTGGATCCGGCTTCAGATTCGCCTATACCACCGGTCGATTTCCGGGGAAGCCGCTTGCTCCTTGGGGCAGCTTTGGCTGACCTCGTATGTAGAGCGGCTCCCCGCCCCATTTGCAGAGCACGAAGAGTGTCACGGGCCAAGAGCCGGCGTAACAAGGCTGTGCCGCAAGGGATTCGGGGTCGGGGAACCTGGGAGTCAGTCTACCCATGCATCTCTGAGTGACAAGGAGGTATCCCTGATGGATCAATCGCCGCGCAGCGCTTTTCTCTCGTTGGATATCGGCGCTGCCGAGCATGCTTTTTGTTTCGAGGACGGCAATACCAGCAAGGCTGGAAAGGTCGACAGCGCCCCCGAGGAAGTGCGCCGATTCATCGCTTCCAAGGTGCGAAAGGACAGGCCCCTTCGCGTCATCATGGAGGCGACTGGCATCTACTATCTGGATGCTGCGGTGATCGCCGCCGAGCTGGGCGCCGAGGTGTTCGTGGTCAACCCAAAGGCCGCCCACAACTTCGCCAAGGCCCTGCAGCAGCGCAGCAAGACCGATGCACTGGACGCCGCCATGCTGCTGGAATTCGTCAAGCGCATGCCGCTCAAGCGCTGGACTCCGCCGAGCCAAAGTCACTTGGCGCTGCGCTACTACGGCCGCTATCTCACCCAGCTCACCGAGGACTGTACGGCGGCCAAGAATCGGCTGCACGCGCTGTCCAGCACACAGGCCTGTCCCAAGGCACTGCGTACCGACATGCAGCGCGCTATCGCCGGCTTGGAACGGCGGATCGACCGCCTCCGAGGCGAGGCGGTGGAGCTGATCCGCGAGGATCCCGACCTGCAGTCCATGTTCGAGGCACTGATCTCGATGGTTGGGGTCGCAGAAACCAGCGCCGTCTCCCTGCTCGGTGAACTGGCCGTCCTGCCCCGCGATATGAGCGCCCGGGCCTGCGTATGCCATGCCGGCCTGGATGTCCGCGTATTCGAGTCAGGGTCCAGCCTGGCCAAGGCGCCGCGCATCACGCGCCACGGCAACAAGTATCTGCGCCGGGCACTGTTCCACCCTGCACTGGTTGCCGGCCGGCACGACCCCTACGCCCGCGCGTTCAAGGAGCGCTTGATCGCCCGCGGGAAAAAGAAGATGCAGGCAAACGTGGCGGTCATGAGAAAGCTGCTCACCGCTGCCTGGACCCTCGTCAAAAGCCCAGAAAAGTACGACGGGAGCAGGCTGTTCCCGAGCCAAGAAATCGCTTGACAGGGAACAGAGTGTCTACATTCGGGTTCTGCGGAAGGTCTTCTTTGCGCCTGTATCCGCCCGACAACCCGACCCGGGTCGCTCAATCCTTGGCGCAGGCCATCAGGTGTACATCGACGTACTCGCCTTCGCGCAGTGCGTAGCCACGGGCAGTCCCCTCGACAACGAAGCCCTCCGACTCGTACAGGGCCAGCGCGCCGGCGTTGTCCACATAACACTCGAGTTCGATGCGGCGCACGCCCAGCCAGCCGAAGCACTGCGCCTTGGCGGCCCGGACCAGGGCCCGGCCGACGCCCTGGCGGCGAGCATCCTCGCAGACCGCCATGCCGATATTGGCAACGTGCCGGCGGCGCGCGGCGGTGAACACCTCGATCCCGACCTGCCCAAGCAGCCGCCCCTCACGCAGCGCGACCAGGCTGGTGAAGTGGTCCGGCGGATTGCCGAGCCGCCGCTCCCAGAGCGTCAGCGAGGGATGCGGCAGCTGCAGGGTCGCCGCAAGGCAGCTCGGCTGCGCGTAGAGATCACGGATGGCCGGGATGTCGGCCGGTTCGCTGTGGCGGATCTGCAGGGTCAAGGCGGGCTCCCGAAGGATTGGAGAACGTTCGACCCGGCATCATCACCTCGCCGCGGGGGCGCCGGCAACGGCCCTGTGGCGCGGGCGGGAGGGTCGAGAAGACGTTCATAGGGTGCGGCTTGCCGCACCGGGCGTACCGTCCGAACGCCCATATCGGTGCGCCAAGGCACACCCTATAGGCCTTCGCCGGCCCCCAACGGTGCCCGACTGTGGGAGCGCCCTTGGGCGCGACCGCTGCGCCACGGATTCACCCCAGACCGCTGCCAGAGCGGAACTCCGCGGTCGCGCCCAAGGGCGTTCCCACAATTCGACTGCGGCAAGGCCTGCGTTGCGGCGCAAACCGAACCTTGCAGCGCCGTTGCTGTAGGAGCCAGCTTGCTGGCGATCGTCCCGTCCGTGGCGCCTATCGCCAGCAAGCTGGCTCCTACGTTCGGCTTTCGCGGAAGGTCCTCTTCGCGCCCGAGCCTGCCATCACCCCTTGCGCGGCGGTGGCGCGGGGCCGGGGGCGGCCTCGACGCGGTTGCGGCCGGCTTCCTTGGCCCGATAGAGGGCGGCATCGGCAAGCGCGACGAGGTCGGCATGCTCGGTCAGCGCCCCACCCGGGCGGGTCGAGGCGACGCCGATCGAGATCGTCGTGCCTCCCAGCTCGGCCTCGACCCCGGCACGCAGCGACTCGGCGAGTTCCAGGGCGACTTCCATGGTGGCGCCGGGCATCACCACCAGAAACTCCTCCCCTCCGTATCGGGCCACCAGGTCCTCGCTGCGCCGCATGCCGGTGCGCAGGAGGTCGGCCATGCGCCGGATCAGCTCGTCGCCGGCGAGATGGCCCTGGGTATCGTTGTAGTGCTTGAAGTGGTCGATATCGACCAGCAGCAGGGCCAGCGACCGGCCGCGCTGGACGCAGCGCTCCCAGGCGATGGGCAGGTACTCGTCGAGACGGCGCCGGTTGGCGATGCCGGTCAGGCCATCAAGATCGGCCATGGTTCGCAGCCGCCGGTTGGCTTCGGCCAGCTCTTCGGTCCGGCTGACCACCTGCTGCTCCAGCAGGGCGTTCTGCCGCGAGATCCGCCGGGTGCGGCCGCGAGCCGCGGCGCGCAGTGTGAGGGCGAGGCCGGCCAGAAACAGCAGCGCCGCGGCCAGACGGACGTCCGAGCGCTCGAACCAGCGCGGGTGCACCTGCAGCGTGTACGGCCTCATCCGCGAGATCCGTCCGGCGCTGTCGCGCGCCTCGACCTCCAGCGTGTAACGCCCGGGCGCCAGCCCGAAGTAGGTGTAGGCGTTGGACGGTTCCCAGTCCGAGAAACCGCTCTCCTGGCCAACCAGCCGGCCGCGATAGCGCATGGCTCCGGGCTGGTCCAGGTCGATCGCGGCGAAGCGGAAATAGGTCGCGCCGCCCGCCATCACGACCTCGGGCACCCCCTCGGGTGCCAGCGGCAGATGCCGGATGCCGCGACCGGCCTCCTCGACCCAGACCTCGCGCAGGCGCACCGGCGGCGCCCCCTGTGCGCCGGCCTCGCGCCCGGGGCGGTGGATCAGCAGGGCATGGTCGGAAACCAGCAGCAGCCCGTCACCGTGCAGCCGGGCGTCGAGGATGGCACCGCGCCGCAGGCGCCCGGCCGGATGCTCCTGCCAGCCCGATTCGCCGCGCTCGAGCACCCGGTAGTGGCTCCAGGCGAAGCGTGGCTCGCCCTCCTGCAGGAGAATCCGCAGCACCTCCTCGCGGCCGCGCAGGGCTTCGAGGCCATCCAGTTCGACTTGTTCGAACCCCGACTCGGGCGTGCCCTGCCAGAACCCGCGCGCGGTGCTGAGCAGCAGTTCCCCGTCGTCCATGCCGACCAGGCTGAGGCTGGCGACGGGGCCACAGGCCACCTGCAGGCGGACGTCCAGGCGCTCGCCCTGCCAGCTTCCACTCGCCGGATCGAGCGCGTAGCGCCAGAGCCCATGCCGCTCGCTGCCCGCCAGCACGCTGCCGTCGGGACGCTCGACCAGGCTGTTCAGCCTGACTGCGAGATCGGGCCGGGCAGCTGCGGACAGCGACGGACGCTCGCCGCCAAGATCGACGTGGCGCAGCCCGAACTCGGTGCCGACCAGCACCCGGCCGGGCGCCACCTGCGAGCGAACCAGCAGGCGCGGATAGCTGAAGCCCGGGCTCAGAGGCTGTGCCTGGTCCTGGTCGATCAGGACCAGCTTTCGCGCCCGGGCCAGCAGCGCTCGCCCGGCATCCAGCGGATGCAGGGCCTGGAGGCCGAATTCGGCCCAGCGCGTCCCGCCGAGCGTGACCGCGCGGTGCGGACCCGAGTCGTTCAGCGGGCGGGCGCCCGCGCTGCCCAGCAGCCACCAGCGATCCTTCCAGGCCGCGACCGCGGCCAGCGAGCCCTCGACCCCATGCTCTTCGCCGATCAGGGTCCAGGCGCTGGGCCAGCGCAGGTGGTAGACACCGCTATCGGAGGAGATCAGCAGGCCGCCCGAGCCGCTCTCGGCAATGCCGGAAAGAAATTCGTGCCCGAGCTGGAATCGCCGCGCGGCGGAGAGGTCGCCCTGGAGTTCGAACACACCTCCGTTTGCGGAGGCGAACCACAGCGTGCCATCGCTGCGCGCCAGCGAGGATTCAAGCGACGAAGGGGCCGGCATCGGCTCGGGCAGGACGATGGCCTCGGCCTCGCCCTCGCGGTTGAAGGCCCACCATTGTTCGTCGACGCCAAAGCCGAGCACCCGCCCGTCGGCAAGCGGCAGAAGGCCGAAGAGCAGTTCGCGAGGACCGGGCGCGGGACCCAGCGCCTGCCAGTCCTCCCCCTGACGCCGGCGCAGGCCCTCGCCGCGGAACTGCAGCCAGGTCTCACCGCCGACCCGGGCCATTGCCCCGAACCGGCCGGTATGCTTCCAGTGCCGCGTCGCGCCATCTTCCGGGCGCCAGCAGAACAGGTCGACCAGCGCCTTGAAGTAGACGCACTCCGGCGTCACCTGCAGGTCCCAGATGTCGGCGAACTCGCGTCCCGCCAGCGCCCCGGCAAATTCAGCGGTGAGATCGCGGTAGCTGACCGTGCCGGCGGCGTCGGTCTCGAGATAGCCGAAGGCGTTGTAGCCACCGACATAGATCCGACCGTCCTCGGCCACCGCCAGCGACCGCACAAGCTCGTGGTTGGGCAGACGCCACAGCCGCCAGCCCTCGCCGTCGAACTCCAGCACGCCCTCGGCATTGCCGATCCAGATCCGTCCGCTCGGGCCCTCGGCCACGGCATAGTGGCTGGGGTAGACGGGCAGGTCCGGCCGGTGCAGGGCGAAGGGCGGACTGCCCAGCGGCAACGGAGGCAGGGCCAGGGCCGCAATCGGCAGGCCCACCAGCAGCGCACACAGCGCCTGCCGGATCGGTCGAGGAATCGCCCGCGCGAACCCCCGCTGCCCCTGTTCGCTGGCCACTGCGTCCTCCGGGCCTGCCCTGGATTCCTCCCAACCTACCATCCGGAGGCGCCGGGACAAGCCCCCGGCCCGCCGCGATCGGTCAACGCGAGCACGGCCGGGGCGGCCCTTCGCATCGCCTGCAGGTCGACTGGGCGACGCTTTCCGGGCATGGATCTCCCGGGCCTCCGCCTCATTCTCTGTCTCCTGCTCGGCGCGGCCCTGCTGCCGGCCGGCCTCGCGCCCGCCCTGGGCGGGCCGCTGGCGGACTGGCGGTGGCAGGCGCGGTTGCTGCTGGTCTTCGCCCCGGACGCGACGCATCCCGATCTGCTGCGCCAGCGCGAGCTGGTGGCCGGCGCGGCCGCCGGCGCCCGCGAGCGCGAGCTGCTGGTGATCGAGGTGGCCGGCGACGAGGTCACCCCGGCGCCGGGCGGGACGGCACCCGCCGCGGCGGACCTGCGACGTCATTTCAGCGTCCCCGCCACGGACTTCGCCGTGCTTCTGGTCGGCAAGGATGGCGGCGTCAAGCAGCGCGCACAGTCAGCGCTCGAGGCCTGCGCGCTGTTCGCGCGGATCGACCTGATGCCCATGCGGCGCCGCGAATCGGGCGGGTCCGGCGGCGCCTGTCCGGAGCAGGCGACCGCGGATTGAGTGGCCGGGCGGGCAGGCGCCCGCCCGGCAGCCGGCTCAGTGGCGGTGGTTGCCCTTCGGGCAGTGGCAGACCGCGGTCGGTCCGTAGTTCAGTCCGAAGCTCTGCGCGGCGCGGTGGCGCTGCCAGTGGAAGGTCGGCGCCGGGGCCTCGCGGCCGCCGATCTCGGCCATGGTCGCGGTGTCGAACAGGCGGCCGTTGACCATCACGTGGGTGGTGTCGTCGGTATCGCGGATGTCCTCCAGCGGATTGCCGTCGACCACCACCAGATCGGCGCGCTTGCCGGGCTCCAGCGAGCCGAGTTGCTTGCCGAATCCGAGGTAGTCGGCACCGTCGATGGTCGCCGCGCGCAGGGCCTCGAAGTTGCTGAAGCCCCCCTGGACCAGCATCCAGGTCTCCCAGTGCGGGGCGAGGCCCTGCATCTGACCATGTCCGCCGACCTGGATCTTGACCCCTGCGTCGCGCAGCACCTTGGCCGCCCTGGCCACCTCGATGTGGTAGTAGTCCCAGTCCGGCGCGATCTCGCGGCGGATCGACTGCGCCGCCAGCGTCTCGCGCGGGAAGAAGCGGTTGAGCTTCTCGTCCTCGAAGACGTTGTCGCGCGAGTAGAACCAGCGCTCGCCGGAGAGCCCGCCGTAGCTGACCACCAGGGTCGGCGTGTTGCGCACGTCGGTCTGTGCCATCAGCTGGACGACGTCCTTGTACAGCGGCGCGATCGGCAGGTTGTGCTCGATGCCGGTGGCGCCGTCGAGCACCATCGGGATGTTGTGGAAGAAGGTGGCGCCGCCCTCCTCGACCACCAGCATCTCCAGCTCGCGGGCGGCCTGGTTGATCTGCTGGTGCTGGTTGCGCCGCGGCTGGTTGTAGCTCTTCACCGAGAAGGCGCCCAGCGCCTTCATCCGGCGCAGGTGCGAGCGGGCGTCATCCAGCGAATCGACCACCGCCTTGAAGTCGAAGTCAGCGCCGTAAAGGATGGTGCCGGTCGACATCACCCGCGGGCCGACCATTTCGCCGGTCTTGACCAGCTCGCTCTGCGAGAACACGAACTCGTTGCTCGCGCTCGGGTCGTGCATGGTGGTGACGCCGAAAGCGAGGTTGGCGTAGTAGGCCCAGTTCTGCTGCGGAATCACGCCGCCGCCGAAGTGCGCGGCATGGGCATGGGCATCGACGATGCCGGGGAAAACGGTCTTGCCCGAGACGTCGATCACCCGCGTGCCGTCCGGCACCCGGACCTCGCTGCGCGGTCCGACCGCGACGATCTCGTCGCCGGCCACCAGCACCACGCCGTCCTCGATCACCTCCTGGGTGTTCTCGGCATCGCGCATGGTGATCACCCGGCCGCCGACCAGGGCGACCCGGCCCTCGGGCTGGTAGACCGGCTGTGAGAGGCCCAGCTCGACGCCGCGCAGGTCGGCGGGTTTGGGCAGGGTCTTGGGCGCGTCCGGCAGGAAGGCGAAGGCGTCCTTCAGATCGCGGGTGTAGTACTGGTTGCCGACCGTCCAGTGCAGGCTGTCGGAGTCGCTCCAGTGCAGGTAGGAGCCGGCGTCGTGGCTGATCTTCGCCACCGGTACGGCCTTGCTGTCCTTGGACAGCTCGACGCTGCCGCCGGTCGCCGGCAGCGGCGCGACGTAGGCATTGAACAGCTCGCTGAAGGCAATCCAGCGGCCGTCCGGGCTGAGGCTGACCGCGTCCGGATACTTGAAGCTGAAGTGCTGACGCGGCTCCTCGCCGGCAAGGCCGACGCTCATCAGCTTGCGGCCGGATTCCTTGTTGGTGAAACTCCCGGTGAAGTAGAACACGCGATTGCCATCGGCATTGAACTGCGGATCGCGACCCTCGCGGGCGATGCGGGCCGGCGCTTTGGAGTCGCCGCGCAGCAGGTAGATGCCGGGGTCCTTGGCCCAGACCCGACCGGTCAGCTCGCTGCCCGAGGTCTTTGCATAGACCACGTCGCGGCCGTTGGGCGCGTAGCGCGGCCCGTAGAAATAGCCGCTGCCGGTCGGCAGCTCGCGCTCGCTGCCGCTGGCGAGATCGCGCTCGATCACGCGCACCAGGTCGGCATCGTTCCAGCGGGTGTAGACCAGCTTGCGGCCATCCGGGCTGAAGCTCGGCTGGTACTCGAAGTCCGCCGCCTGCGTGGTCAGCCGCTGCGGCTTGCCGCTGGGCATGGTTCGCGTCCACAGCTTGCCGACGGCGTGGAAGACCACGAGACGACCGTCCGGCGAGGTGGCGACGTCGCGGATCATCTTCGGCGCGAACACGCTGTCATCGAGCTTCTGCTCGAAGCGCAGCGGCTCGGCGACCTTCTGCTCGACCTCGGCGGTGAAGGGGATACGGCTGGCCTCGCCGGAGCCGGCATCGACCTTCCAGAAGCCGCCCTGGGCCCAGACCACCAGAGCTGAGCCGTCCGGCAGCCAGTCGTAGTTCGGATACGGCCCGAAGATCGCCCAGCCTTCCTGCTGGTCGTGGCTCATGCCGTCCCAGAGCGGACGCACCACGCCGGACTCGAGGTCGAGCAGGTGCAGCACCGACTTGTCGCGCACGCGCTTGACGAAGGCCAGGCTGCGGCCGTCCGGCGAGGGCTGCGGGCGCACCGCGCCGCCGGGCGAGCGGACCACGTCATCGACCTCGCCGCTCTCGCGATCGAGGCGGCGGATCGCATAGATCAGGCCGTGCGGATCCTTGTTGTACTGGAAGGACGGGCCGGGGCTGACGTCCTCGGAGAAGTAGACGTAGCGGCCGTCCGGGCTGACCGCCGGCTCGCCCTGGTCCTGCTGGTCGTTCTTCTGCTTGGTCAGCTGCAGGCCGGCGTGGCCGCCGGACACGTGGTACATCCAAAGCTCGCCGGCACCCGCCGAGCGCATGCCGGTGAAGTGCTTGCGGCCGATCAGGTACTCGCCGTCGGCGGTCCAGGCCGGATTGTTCAGCAGGCGGAAGTCCTCCTTGCTGACCTGCACCGGATTCTTGCCGTCGACGTCGATGCGCCAGAGGTTGTTGGCGCCGTCTCGGTCGGAGGTGAAGGCGACCTGCCGGCCGTCCGGAGAGAAGCGCGGCTGCACGTCGAAGACACGCCCCGAGGTCAGCCGCGTCGCCTTGCCGCCCTCGATCGGCAGCAGATAGAGGTCGCCCAACAGGTCGAACACGATGCGCCGGCCGTCCGGCGACACGTCGAGGTTCATCCAGGTGCCCTCGTCGGTGTCGAAGCGGATGGTCTTCGACGCGGCCAAGCTGGTCTCGACCGACCACTCGTCCTTCTTGTCATCCTTCTTCGCCGCCAGCGCGGCGGGCGGCAGGAGGGCGGCGGCAAGGGCAAGACAGAGCAGGCGCGGCGTCATGGACGAACTCCGGAGGGCAAAGCCTGCGAGGGTAACCCAAGCCGGCCGGCCGAACTTCATGCCCGCACCCTCGCTCCGCCCGGCCGACGGCTCGCTCCGTCGCGGGGAGGGAAGAGCGGGAAGAGCGGGAAGTGTTGGAACCGCCAAGGACGCGAAAGTGCGAATGCGGCAAGGGCATGCCCGAGGCGATCAGCGGCCGCCAGCCTGTGGGAGCGCCCTTGGGCGCGACCGCAGCGCCGGGATCTGCCCCGGTCCGCGGTGATCGGACAGCCGACGACGCTCGCGTTTGCACGGCGAGGTGTTCGATAGCAACCCGATTGAACAACGAGTTATGAGTCGGCTCGAAAAGCGACGCGAGGGGACCAGAGCGCGGCTTCAGCGCAGCAAGCTGCGCTCTACGACTCCCCTTTGCGCCTTTTGCGTCCTTTGCGGACCGCGTTGTCTGCTCTATTACGAGACCAACTGCGCATCGGGATGGCGGGTCGTCGGATTCGAACCAATGACCTGCGGATTGAGTCCGCTCTGCGAGACCAACTGCGGCGCGGTGGTGGGTCGTATTGGATTCGAACCAATGACCTACGGATTAAAAGTCCGCTGCTCTACCAACTGAGCTAACGACCCGGGAGCGCGCAAGGGGGCGAAGTGTAGTCATGACGGTGCCCGGGCTCAAGCGACGCGGCGTGAACGGGCGGCGCCGATCAGCCCGCGTCGACGTAGCGGGTGGGGTCCGCGGCGCCCGCGGCAGCAAAGCCTTCGGCGCGAAGGTGGCAGGCGTCACAGTGGCCGCAGGCGCGGCCCTCGGCATCGGCCCGATAGCAGCTAACGGTCGCGGCGAAGTCGACGCCCAGGCGCAGACCCTCACGGACGATGTCGGCCTTGGTCAGGTCGATCAGCGGGGCATGGATGCGCAGGCGGTGGCCCTCGACGCCGGCCTTGGTGGCGAGGTTGGCCAGCTGCTCGAAGGCGGCGATGAAAGCCGGCCGGCAATCGGGATAGCCCGAATAGTCGACCGCGTTGACCCCGCAGAACAGGTCATCGGCGCCGAGCACCTCGGCCCAGCCCAGCGCGACCGACAGCATGATGGTGTTGCGCGCCGGTACGTAGGTGACGGGAATGCCGGCGCCACCGGCCTCGGGCACCTCGATATCGTCGGTGAGCGCCGAGCCGCCAATGCTGCGCAGGTCGACATTGACCACCTTGTGCGCCACCGCGCCCAGCTGGGCCGCAACCCGGGCGGCGGCATCGAGCTCGGAGGTGTGGCGCTGCCCGTAGGAGACGCTGAGCGCGTGCAGGGCAAATCCCCGCTCGCGCGCCATGGCGAGCACCACGGCCGAATCCATGCCGCCGCTGACCAGTACCACCGCTTTCTTTGCGTTCTCGCTCATCTGTCCTGCTCAGCGTCCGGGCGACTCGCCCCAGAGGATCTTGTGCAGCTGCACCTGCATGCGCACCGCCAGCTTCGCGTCGAGGACCCACTGCGCCAGTTCGGCCGGCGGCAGCGACTCCCAGACCGGCGAGAACAGCACCTCGCAGCGCTCGGTCAGCCGGTGCTCGCCGAGCATGCCCACTGCCCAGTCGAAATCCGCGCGATCAGCCAGCACAAACTTCAGCTGATCGTGCTCGGTCAGCAGGGCGATGTTCTCCAGCCGGTTGCGGGCGATCTCGCCCGATCCCGGCGCCTTCAGGTCCATCACCCGGCTGACCCGCGGATCGACGGCGCCGATGTCCAGCGCACCCGAGGTCTCCAGCGACACTTCGTGACCGGCATCGCAGAGGGCCGTCAGCAGATCAAGGCAGCGTTTCTGCGCCAGCGGCTCGCCACCGGTGACGCAGACGTGCCTCGCGCCGTGCCGGGCGACCTCGGACAGGATGTCCTCGATGCTCCACCACTGTCCGCCCTGGAACGAGTAAGTGGTATCGCACCAGGTGCAGCGCAGTGGGCAGCCGGTCAGGCGCACGAACACGGTCGGCCAGCCGACGCTCCGCGACTCGCCCTGCAGCGAGCAGAAGATCTCGGTCAGCTTCAGCCGGCCCTCTGGGCCGGCGTGATTCGTGATGGGTGATTCGTGATTCGTCTTACTCATGGCAATTCGCGGCCGCAGGTCAATGTCATGGCCAGCGGCCTCAAAGCAAGCCTGTTGAGCGTTCGCTCAGCGTGGCGGCTCTTGGCTCTTGCGAATCACCAATCACCAATCACGAAACACGGCTCCCTACTGCCTCGCCTCCAGCCGCAGCGCGCGCAGACGGCCCTGGGCCAGACGCGAGACGGTGCTGTCGGGGTAGCGTTCGACCACCTGGTTGAGGGTGGCCTCGGCCTCGGCCCACTGGCGCAGTTCGTACTGGCAGTAGCCGACCTTGAGCAGCGCGTCCGGCGCCTTCAGGCTGTTCGGGAAGCGGTTGAGCAGGGTGCGGAAGGAGTCGAGGGCGATCTGGTAGTTCTGGGTGACGTAGTAGCTCTCGCCCAGCCAGTAGTGCGCGTTGGGGGCGAATTCGCCGTTCGGATAGGCGTTGAGGAAGCCCTGGAAGCGACGCGCAGCCTCGGCGTAGCGGCCTTCCTTCAGCGCATCGAAGGCCGACTCGTACATCCGGCGCTCGTCGGCGGGGTTGGCGATGCTCTCGGCCGCCGCGGCATCGCCACCGGCCACGCCCGCGGTCTGCGAGGGCACATCGAGCGGAGCGCGGACTTCGGGCTCTTCCATCAGCACCGGCGTCGGCGTGGTCACGTTAGGATCGGCCGGCCCGGCCAGCGGCTGGGCATTGTCCGGCATCGTCACGCCCTGCGGCGCGGCGGCGGGATCGGGCGCCAGCGGATTGCCCTCGATGCGGCCGATGCGGCTGTCTAGGTCGAGGTACTGGTCGCGCGAGCGCTTCTTAAGCGACTCGATCTCGAAGCTCTGCTGCTCGACGAGGCCGCGCAGCGACTGCACCTCGGTCTGCAGCTGTTTGATCCGGTTGAGCAGATCCAGCGTCTGCTCGCTGGCATTGCCCTGTGCCTGATCCTGCTCCAAGCGGGCGACCCGCTCGGCAAGGCTCAGGCGCGAACTTTGTGCCGACGCCGAAAAGGCAACGGCGGTCGCAAGGACCGCCGTGCCCAGGGTCAGCTTGCGCAGACCCGACCGCATCACTTACTTCGCCGTGTAGACGATTTCGACGCGACGGTTCTGGCCCCAGCAGCTGTCGCTGCTGTCATTGCAGGTCGGGCGCTCTTCGCCGTAGCTGACAACGCTCAGCTGGCTGGCGCTGCCGCCGTTGCCCTGCAGGGCGTCGGAGACGGCGTTGCCGCGGCGCTCGCCGAGGCCGAGGTTGTACTCGCGGGTACCGCGCTCGTCGGCGTGGCCCTCGAGGGTGATGCGCGCGCTCGGCCGGTCACGCAGGTACTTGGCGTGGCAGCTCATGATCGCGGCGAACTCGGCCTTGACGTCGCTCTGGTCGAAGTCGAAGTAGACAACGCGCTGGCGCAGGCAGCTGTCGGTGTCGAGATCGGACGGATCGTACTTGCCGTCATCGACGGGAGCCGGAGCCGGGGCGGGAGCCGGCGGCGGCGGCGGCGGCGGAGCCTCTTCCTTCACCTTCTTGGCGCAGGCGGCCATCGTCGCGCAGAGCGCGGCGGCGAGCAGGATGCGGGTCATATTGTTCATTTCGGCGATACCTGTGGTTCGGGTGTGTGTCGGGGGGGGGTAGGACAACCAATTTACTTAACAGCTGGTACAGCCCGTCCTTGCTTTTCTTCAACGCTGCCGGAACGGCGACCAGGCGGGCTCCCGGACGTCGCCATCGGCTAGAACAAGACGCTGCCTGACCCGCGCATCGGCGGAGACTGCGTACAGCACACCGCGCCTTCCCTCTCGCGATGCGTACAGGACCATGCTTCCATTCGGGGCGAAGCTCGGCGACTCATCCAGGTTGCCGGGGGACAGGGTCAGGAACTGGCCCGGCTCGCCAAGGGTTTTGTCCAAAACCGCAATACGATAAACGTTTCCACTACCCTGCGCCATAGCCACCTTCTTGCCGTCGCAGCATACCGTGGCGCGGGCGTTGTACTCGCCCTGGAAGGTCAGCCGCTGCGGCTCGCCGCCGCTGGCCAGAACCTTGTACAGCTGCGGCTTGCCGGAGCGGTCCGAGGTGAAGATGAGGGAACGCCCGTCCGAGGTCCAGACAGGCTCGGTGTCGATGCCCCAGTGCCGGGTGATCTGGTTCAGCGCCTTGCTGCCGAGGTCCATGACATAGATCTCGGGATTGCCCGAGCGGGACAGGGTCAGGGCCAGCTTGCTGCCGTCCGGGGAGAAGGCCGGGGCGCCGTTGATGCCGCGGAAGCTCGCAACCACCTCGCGGGCGCCGGTGGCGATCTCCTGGATGTAGATCGAGGAGTTGCCGCGCTCGAAGCTGACATAGGCCAGCTTGCGGCCGTCCGGGCTCCAGGCCGGCGAGAGCAGCGGCTCGCGCGAGCGGACCACCGTCTGCGGGTTGTGGCCGTCGGCGTCGGCGATCATCAGCGAGTACTGGATGCTCTGGCCAAGACCGCTGGCGGTGACATAGGCGATGCGGGTCCAGAAGGCGCCTCGGATGCCGAGGATCTTCTCGTAGACCAGGTCGGCGATCTGGTGGGCGACGTCGCGCATGTTGCCGGGGCGGCCGGCCAGGGCGAGGCCGAGCAGGCGCTCCTGCTTGGCCACGTCCATCAGCTCGAACTCGGCGCGGTAGCCGCCGTCGCCGTTGTCCAGCACCCGGCCGACCAGCAGGAAGTCCTGCTTGAGCAGGCGCCAGGTGGCGAAGTTGACGTCCGACAGCCGCGCCGGCTTTTCGACGATGTCCTGCTCGGAGAGGGTGCGGAACGCGCCGGAGCGATTCAGGTCGGCGCGGATCACCGCGGCGATGTCGGTATCGGGCGCAACGCCGGTGCCGAGGTAGTCCATGCCGACCACGGCAATCGGCAGGGCGGCGGCGTTGCCGCCGATGATGTCGATCTCAAGCGCCTGGGCCTGGGCATGGCGCCCGGCAAAGAGGGCGGTGAGCAGGAGCACGCAAGCAAGTAGCAATCGGGGCATCGGTCTATTCACCGTCGTAGCGGAACGTGAAGAGGATCTCGCGGCGGAACACCGACTCATAGCCGCTGTAGGGCAGCGGCTGCGCCTTGAGCACCGCCGCCTCGATGGAACGCCGCGTGAGATCGTCAGCATTGCAGGGCGTGCTGACGCTGGCCTGAATCACTTCCCCCCCGGGAATCTGGACGATGCGCAGCGCGCAGCGAATTCCCGGGCGCGTCGACTCAGGCCGCAGCCAATTCTGCGTCACTGCCTGCTGGATGGCCAGCTGGTAGCGGCCGAGCAGGCTGTTGTCGACGCCGTTGTTGCCCAGCTGCTGCCCCGGGGGGGCCTCGCGAGGCTGGGCAGCGTCCGCCGCCTGGCGGCGGGCGTCGGCGATCTGCTGCAGGCGCTCGGCTTCCAGCTTGCGCTGGCGCTCGGCCGCCTCGCGCTGGCGACGGATCTCGGCCAGCTGCTTCTCGCGCTCCTCCTGCTGCTTGCGCAGGCGCTCGCGGCGCTCGACCTCTTCCTGGCGGCGCTGCTCCTCCAGCAGGACCTGCTCCTGGCGGCGGCGCTCGCGCTGCTCCTCGCGGGCCTTCTCCTCGGCCTGCTGGATGGCCAGCCGCGCAGCGGCCTCGGCATCGCGGGTGTCGGGCTGCGGCGGCGGCGCCTGGGGCTTGGGCTGCGGCGGCGTCTCGGCCTGCTGCGGAGCCGGCGTCGGCTTGGGCTGCGGCGGCGGCGCCGCAGGCGGGTCAGGCCGGGCCGGGCGCGGCGGCGCGCTGGCGGCAGACGGGGGCGCGCTCACCAGGGTGGCCTCCACCACGCTGCCGGCCACGCTGATCGGCGCCTCCTTGCGGGTCCACCAGACGCCGGCGCTGATCAGCAGTACGCAGAGCAGGTGGACGCCCAGGGACAGGCCGAAGGCGCGCAGGTTGTCACGCTGCGAGATCATCTGCGTAGCGCGTCCTCAGCGACCAGCCGGAGCGGCGGAATCGACCGGCGCACTCATCAGGCCGACCTTGGGCACGCCCGCCTGCTGCAGCTGGCCGAGCACGGCCATCACCGTGCCGTAATCGATCCGTCGGTCGGCGCCCACCAGCACCGGCACCTGCGGGTTCTGGCGCACGAAGGCGCCGATCTTGATCAGGAGGGTCTGCTCGTCGATCTCCTCGGACTTGGCGCCCTCGAGGGTCAGGTAGAAGCGGCCGTCCTGGGTGACCTCGACGATCACCGGATCCTTCTGCTGCTCAATCGGCCTCGCGTTCGACTGCGGCAGCTCGATGTCGACACCGAGGTTCAGCAAGGGCGCCGTGACCATGAAGATGATCAGCAGCACCAGCATGACGTCGATGTAGGGCACGACATTGATGTCGGCCTTCAGCTTGCGGCGCTTGCGGCGGTGGCCTGAAAAGGATGCGGACATGGCAGGGGCCTGGGTGGCGTGTTGGCGTGCGAAGGGGCGCTTGGCTGCGCCAGGGCTCAGGGGCTAGGGGCTAGGGCTCAGAAGAAGCGAAGGGCAAACGCTGACGGGTCCGTGCTCTTCTGAGCCCTGAGCCCTGAGCCCTGAGCCCTGAGCCCTGAGCCCTGAGCCCTGAGCCCTCCCTCAATGCTCTTCCGCATGCGACTGGCGCTGCAGGATCGAGCTGAATTCCTCGGCGAAGGCCTCGTAGCGCGAGTTCATGCGCTCGACCTTGGTCGCGTAGCGGTTGTAGGCCCAGACCGCGGGGATGGCGGCGAACAGGCCCATGGCGGTGGCGACCAGGGCCTCGGAGATGCCCGGGGCGACGGTGGCGATGGTCGCCTCCTTGACGTTTGCCAGGCCCTGGAAGCTGATCATGATGCCCCAGACAGTGCCGAACAGGCCGACGTAGGGGCTGATCGAGCCGACGTTGGCGAGGAACTCGAGGTTGTGTTCCAGATCGTCCATCTCGCGCGAGAGCTGGGCACGCATCGCGCGCTGGGCGCCCTCCAGCTGGGTGCGGGTATCGACGCCGCGCTTCTGCCGCAGACGGGCGAACTCGCGAAAGCCGGCCTCGAAGATCGCCTCCAGCCCGCCGATGCTGCGCTCGGGCTTGGTCGCCTCGCGGAACATCGCCGACAGGTCGACGCCGGACCAGAACTTCTCCTCGAACTGGTCGGCCGAACGCCGCGCGCCGTCGAGCTGTGCCTTTTTCCGGAAGATGATCATCCAGGACGCAATCGAGCCCAGCACCAGCAATGCCATGACCAGCTGGACCGGAATCGATGCGTGCAGGATCAGCACCCAGAGATTCAGGTCCTGGCCGATGACCGTGGCCGCGGCCGGAATCGTGTCGGCGGCGGCGGCGACCTCGGCGGGCAGCGCCTCGGGCGCAGCCGCATCCTGGGCCAGGGCCAGGGATGCCGGGACCAGCGCAGCCAGCGACACCGCGCCACGCAACCACCCATGCTTGCTCATCGTCACTCCGTTCCAGCTCGATCTGGCTGGTTGATCTGGTTGTCGGTGCCCGCCGGCAGCAGCCGGCGGATGTGTTCTGGGATGGGACTCGGCCTGAAGCGGCTGGCCGACAGGCACGCGGCGCGCACCGTGGCGGTCAGCAGCAACGCGCCGCCTTCCGGCGCCTGGCGCAGGATCGACTGTTGGAAGGACAGGCTGGCCCGCCCGACCACCACCCGGTCGACCTGCACCCGGAGCAGGTCGTCCAGACGCGCCGGCAATCTGAAGTCGATCTGCATGCCGCGTATGGCGAACACCCGGTCCTGCTCCGACTTCAGCGCCTGCTGCCCGACCCCCAGCGCACGCAGCCATTCGCTCCGCGCGCGCTCGAGGAAGCGCAGGTAGTTGGCGTGGTAGACCACGCCCCCCGCATCCGTATCTTCCCAGTAGATCGGTAAGGTGATGCTGAACGGAAGTTCGCTCACGGGCCGGACTCCGCCTCCGCCGCGAACAGGTCCCCGGCTCGGCCGGCCGGCGTGCGCAGGCCAAGATAGCGGTAGGCCTTGGCGCTGGCCATCCGGCCACGGGCGGTGCGGATGAGGAAGCCCTGCTGGATCAGGTAGGGCTCGATGACGTCCTCGAGCGTGCCGCGCTCCTCGGAGAGCCCGGCGGCCAGCGACTCGACGCCCACCGGCCCGCCGTCGAAATTCTCGATGATCGAGCGCAGCAGGCGGCGATCCAGCTCGTCGAAGCCCTCGGCGTCGACCTTCAGCATGCCCATGGCCTGGTCGGCCACCTCGCGGGTGATCGCCCCATCGGCCATCACCTGGGCGAAGTCCCGCGCGCGGCGCAGCAGGCGGTTGGCAATGCGTGGGGTGCCGCGCGAGCGCTTGGCGATCTCCGCCGCGCCCTCGGCCTCGCAGGCGATGCCGAGGATCTTGGCCGAGCGGCGCACGATGTCGGTCAGCTCCCCGGCCGAATAGAACTCGAGGCGCTGGACGATGCCGAAACGGTCGCGCAGGGGGCCGGTGAGCAGGCCGGCGCGGGTGGTGGCGCCGATCAGGGTGAAGGGCGGCAGGTCGAGCTTGATCGAGCGGGCGGCCGGGCCCTCGCCGATCATGATGTCGATCTGGAAGTCCTCCATCGCCGGGTACAGCACTTCCTCGACCACGGGCGAGAGGCGATGGATCTCGTCGACGAAGAGCACGTCATGCGGCTGCAGGTTGGTCAGCAGGGCGGCAAGGTCACCGGCACGCTCGATCACCGGCCCCGAGGTCTGCCGCAGCTGCACGCCCATCTCGTTGGCGATCACGTGCGAGAGCGTGGTCTTGCCGAGCCCGGGCGGGCCGAAGATCAGCACGTGGTCCAGCGCTTCGCCGCGCCGCTTGGCCGCCTCGATAAAGATCTTCAGCTGGTCCCGCACCGGCTGCTGACCAAGGTACTCGTCCAGCCGCTTCGGGCGGATCGAGGCCTCCAGCCGCTCGTCGTCGAGGGCAGCGTCGGGTGAGATTACGCGGTCGGTCATGGGGGGCCGGGATTCGGGAATCGGAATTCGGGATTCGCAAGCGCGGACCGCGACGATCCCGGTCCGCGGGCTTCGCCGGCGGCGCCCACCGGAGCCGGCGATCGCCTTGCAGCCCCGCTGAGCCGGGATCACGAATCCTC
This sequence comes from Pseudomarimonas salicorniae, assembly GCF_023156535.1. GTDB lineage: Bacteria > Pseudomonadota > Gammaproteobacteria > Xanthomonadales > Xanthomonadaceae > Pseudomarimonas > Pseudomarimonas salicorniae. Next base: position 124,443 of record NZ_JALNMH010000002.1, read on the forward strand.
AAGCGGCACAGGCTAACCCAAGTTGCCGCTCCGGGTCTTGCGTGCCGCCCTTCCTCGACTCCGTTCGTGGTGAGGTATCGAACCGCGGACGGCGGCGCTGCGGAGCCCGTTCGGTCTTCGATACCTCAGCCCGAACGGCCGTAGCGCTGCGCGAGCCTTGTAGAGCAGGGTTGCCCGCGGCCGAGGTGTCTCGGCTTTCCCGCGCGGCGGGGGACACAGCGGCGCCGCGGTCGCGCCCAAGGGCACTCCCACAGGGAAGGGCCAGAACGCATCGATGGATCCGCCACCGCCCGCTGCAGGAGTAGGCTTGCCCGCGACCGCGGCGTGTCGGCTTTCCCGTGCGGGAGGAGACATCGCAGCGCCCGGCACCCCCCTCCCAGCCTCCCCCTACACCGCCTGCGGCGGCGCAAGGGGAGGGGCAGAATCCGGCAGCGCTTTCGCGCCCTGCCGCGGGTGGTCGCCGAGGACCCGAGTTCCGAGTCCCGCTCCGCGAACCTCCCCTCCTCGACCCCATTCGCGGTGAGGTATCGAACCGCGAACGGCGGCGCTGCGGAGCCCGTTCGGTCTTCGATACCTCAGCCCGAACGGCCGTGGTGCTGCGCGAGCCTTGTAGAGCAGGGTCGCCCGCGGCCGAGGTGTCTCGGCTTTCCCGCGCGGCGGGGGACACAGCGGCGCCGCGGTCGCGCCCAAGGGCACTCCCACAGGGAAGGGCCAGAACGCATCGATGGATCCGCCACCGCCCGCTGCAGGAGTGGGCTTGCCCGCGACCGCGGCGTGTCGGCTTTCCCGTGCGGGAGGAGACATCGCAGCGCCCGGCAACCCCCCCAGCCTCCCCCTACACCGCCTGCGGCGGCGCAAGGGGAGGGGCAGAATCCGGCAGCGCTTTCGCGCCCTGCCGCGGGTGGCCGCGGAGGACCCGAGTTCCGAGTCCCGCTCCGCGAACCTCCCCTCCTCGACCCCGTTCGCGGTGAGGTATCGAACCGCGAACGGCGGCGCTGCGGAGCCCGTTCGGACTTCGATACCTCAGCCCGAACGGCTGTGGCGTCGCGCCCGGTCGCAACGAAACGGATCCCGCGGCGACCCTGTCGCCCTAAGCCCTGACCGAGCGAAGCGAAGGCGAGCCGCGAAGCGGCCGAACCCTAGGCCCTAGGCCCTGAACCCCAGGCCCTGAGCCCTGAGCCCTAGCCCCTAGGCCTTCAACGCCGCCTTCAGCGCATGACGGATGAGCTCTTCCGCACTGGCGCCGTCGGGGGCGCCTTTCAGCAGTCGGGTGATTTCCTGCGGCTTGTAGCCGAGCTGCTGCAGGGCGACGCTGGCCTCGGCCTGGGGGTCGGCCGGGACGGCGCCGCGGGCGGGGACCGCGCCGCCGCTGCCGAAATCCGCCGCGCGATCGCGCAACTCGACCACGATGCGCTCGGCGGTCTTCTTGCCGATACCGGGAATCCGGGTCAGGGCGGTGACGTCGCTGCCCGCCACCAGCCGGGCGAACTCGGCGACGCTCACCCCCGATAGAATCGCCAGGGCGATCTTGGCGCCGATGCCGGTGACCTTCTGCACGTCGCGGAACAGCCTGCGCTCGGCCTCGGTGAGAAAGCCGTATAGCGAAACGCTGTCTTCCTTCTGCGCGTAATGGGTGAACAGGGTCACCTCGCGGCCGAGCTCGGGCAGGTCATAGATGGTGCTCATCGGCGCCTCGAGCTCGTAGCCGACGCCATTCACGTCGAGCATCAGCCATGGCGGCTGCTTGTACACCAGGTTCCCGCGCAAACGTCCGATCATCGCCTCCAACCCCTCCGTCGCATCATCTGGGCCGGCAAGACACCGGTTCTGTCCGCCAGCCCACGCGAATGGGCGTGGGTGATGGCCACCGCCAGCGCATCGGCGGCGTCGGCCTGCAACTTGGCGGTGAGGCCGAGCAGCACGCCGACCATGTGCTGCACCTGGGTCTTCTCCGCGACGCCCCGACCGACCACCGCGTTCTTGATCTGCATGGGCGAATACTCCAGCACCGCCAGGTCGCGATCCACGACCGCGCAGATCGCTGCGCCACGGGCCTGGCCGAGCTTCAGCGCCGAGTCCGGATTCTTGGCCAGGAACACCCGCTCGATCGCCACCTCGGCGGGCTGGTATTCGGCGATCAGCGCCTGCAGCCCATCGAAGATCGCCTTCAGCCGGCGCGGGAAATCCTTCTCCCCGCCCACCACCAGGGCGGTGTGGAAAACATGCGTGCAGCGACCCGTCGCATCGGCATCGACGATGCCCACGCCGGTGCGCTGGGAGCCGGGGTCGATGCCGAGGATTCTCGTCATCGCGCGCCTCGGGCGCTTGATCCGTGATTCGTGATTCGGCCGCCTAGCGGCAACGGCGGCTGCGCCGCCTGCGCCTTCGCTGCGCTCGGTCGTGATTCGTGATTCGCAAGAGCAACAGCCCGACTACCTGCAGCGAAGAGGCACGGCGTAGCGGAGGCCAAGCTCCCTGGCGCCAGCTCGGCTTCTGACGAATCACGAATCACGAATCACCAATCACAAGTCAGGAGTCACGAATCACCAATCACGCTGTTACTCATACGCATCCCCCGGCAGGTCGGCATTCGAATACACCGACTGTACGTCATCGAGTTCCTCGAGCCGGTCCAGCAGCTTGGCGACCTGTTTGGCCGTCTCGCCATCGACGCTGACCTGGGTCTCGGCGCGGAAGGTGATCTCGGATTCGTCCGGCGGGTGGCCAGCGCCGATCAGCGCGTCCTTCACCGCCTGGTAGTCCTCGGCCGAGGTCAGCACCTCGATCGAGCCGTCCTCCGCATTGACCTGGATGTCCTCGGCGCCGGCCTCGATGGCCGCCTCGGTGATGGAGTCCTCGTCGGCGCCGGGGGCGTAGCTGAGCACGCCGCAGCGGTTGAACAGGAAGGCCACCGAACCATCGGTGCCGAGATTGCCGCCGAACTTTGCGAAGGCGTGGCGCACGTCGGCCACGGTGCGCTGGCGGTTGTCGGTCATGCAGTCAACGATCACCGCCACGCCGCCCGGGGCATAGCCCTCGTAGCGCGGCTCCTCGTAGGCCACGCCCTCCAGCTCTCCGGTCGCCTTCTTGATCGCGCGCTCGATGTTGTCCTTGGGCATCGAGGCGGCGATGGCCTTCTCCACCGCGAGGCGCAGCCGCGGATTGCCGGCGGGATCGCCTCCACCGACGCGCGCGGCGACGCTGATCTCGCGGACCAGCTTGGTGAAGATCCGGCCGCGCACCGCGTCCTGCTTGCCCTTCCTGTGCTGGATATTGGCCCATTTGGAATGACCGGCCATGCGTGCTCCGTGCTGTCCAAAACCAGCCGGCCATTATACGGAGGCTAGGCGAAGCGGCCGTGCCGCAGCCATCGGGCCGTGGCCCGGGCCACGTCGGCCGCGAACAGCAGCCCGCTATGGCTGTGCGGCAGACAGAGGTGATCGGCGAGGCCGGGGACCCGGGTCTCGGCCACGCTGACCGTGCCGTCGTGCGGCCGCTCCAGGCGCGAGAGCCACTGACCGGCGCCGAGCGCCCGGGTACCGGCGATCATCCCGACCTCCCGGCCTGCCGGCGTCGAAACGCCCTGCTCAAGAAGCGCCCGGCTGCGACCGCCGAGCCAGGACAGTCCGAGTTCGCGAAGGCGACGCGCTGAGCGGCTGCCGGCGAGGGGGGATCCCAGGCAGACAATCCGCCCTGTCGGCAGGTCCGGGCGCGCCGCCGCCAGGGTCAGGGCAAGCACGCCGCCCAAGCTGTGGCCGACCAGATGCACCAGCCCCGGACCGAGCACCGCGACGAGGCCCGCGAGCCGATCGAGGGTGTCCTCGGGCCGGGCCCGCAGGCTCGCGTGATCGAAACAGCGGGGGTCGAAGCCTTCGGCCCGCAGCCTCGCGGCGAGCGGGCGCATGATCAGCGCCCGCATCCACAGGCCGTGGATCAGGATCACCGGCTCGCTGCCGGGCCGTGGCTCGGTCATCCGCCGTGCCCGGAACGAAAACGGCCCGACTCGGAGCCGGGCCGTTCCCGTTCATGCGTGGACCGCACGGCCGGATCGCGGAGCCTACTTCGCCGCGACCAGGGCCTCGGTCATGTCCAGCATGCGGTTGGAGAAGCCCCACTCGTTGTCGTACCAGGACAGCACCTTGACGAAGGTGCCGCCGGTGACCTTGGTCAGCGTGCTGTCGTAGACCGAGCTGCGCGGATCGTGGTTGAAGTCGCAGGAGACCAGCGGCTTGCTGTTGATGCCGAGGATGCCCTTCAGCGCGCCGTTGGCGGCCTCGGTCACGGCGGCGTCGATCTCTTCCTTCGTGGTGGCGCGGGCGGCGGTGAAGCACAGGTCGACCACCGAGACATTGATCGTCGGCACGCGCATCGCAAAGCCGTCGAGCTTTCCGTTGAGCTCGGGCAGGACGAGGCCGACCGCGGCGGCCGCGCCGGTCTTGGTCGGGATCTGGCTCATGGTCGCGCTGCGCGCCCGGCGCAGGTCGCTGTGGTAGACGTCGGTCAGCACCTGGTCATTGGTGTAGGCGTGGATGGTGGTCATCAGGCCGTGCACGATGCCGACCTTCTGGTGCAGCACCTTGGCCAGCGGCGCCAGGCAGTTGGTGGTGCAGGAGGCGTTGGAGATCACCTCGTGCTTGGCGGTCAGCTGATCGTGGTTGACGCCGTAGACGAAGGTGCCGTCGACGTCCTTGTCGCCCGGGGCCGAGATGATCACCTTCTTCGCGCCACCGGCGATGTGCGCGCCAGCCTTGGCCTTGGAGGTGAACAGGCCGGTGCACTCGAGGACCACGTCGACGCCCAGCGAGCCCCAGGGCAGCTTGGACGGGTCGCGCTCGGCGAAGACCTTGATCCGGTCGCCCTTGACCACCAGGTCACCGCCGTCCACCGACACGTCGTGCGGGAAGCGGCCGTGGGCGGTGTCGTACTGGGTCAGGTGGGCATTGGTCTCGGCATTGCCGAGGTCATTGACCGCGACCACCTCGATGGCGCCGTTGCGGCCGGACTCGTACAGCGCGCGCAGCACGTTGCGACCGATGCGGCCGTAGCCATTGATGGCGACCTTGATTGCCATGGGCTGAGAACTCCTTGGGCTGTTGATGCGTTGGACCCGCGCGGCGATTGCGGCCCGCCGGCACGGCTGGAAGGGCGCCGGATTGTAGCAAGCCATGCGAAGCCGCAGCCCGGACCGCTACCATGCCCGCCATGAAACCCTCCCCCGCCCAGCATGCCGAGATCCAGGCCGCGGTCGCCGCCCTGCGCCGCGGCGAATGCATCGGCCTGCCGACCGAAACCGTCTATGGCCTGGCCGCCGATGCCCGCGACCCGCAGGCGGTGACCCGGATATTCGCCCTCAAGAAGCGCCCCGCGGACCACCCGGTGATCGTCCACCTGCCGCGCAGCGCGCGCCTGTCCGAGTACGCCGCCAGCGTTCCCGAGGCCGCGCGCAAGCTGGCCAGGGCCTTCTGGCCGGGCCCGCTGACCCTGATCCTGCCGCGCGCCGGCTGGGTGCCCGACATCGTCACCGGCGGCCAGAAGACGGTCGGCCTGCGGATGCCGGCCCATCCGGTGGCCCAGGCGGTGCTGCAGGCCTTCGGCGGCGGTCTCGCCGCGCCCTCGGCCAACCGCTTCGGCCGGATCAGCCCGACCCGGGCCGAGCATGTCCGCGCCGAGTTCGGCGAGTCGCTGCCGATCATCCTCGATGGCGGCGACAGCGAGGTCGGCATCGAGAGCACCATCGTCGACCTCTCCGGCCCGACGCCGCGGATCCTGCGCCCCGGCATGATCGGCCGCGAGGCGATCGAGGCGGTGATCGGCCCCTTGGCCGACGCCGATGCCTCGCCGGCGCCGCGGGTCTCAGGGGCGCTGGACAAGCACTATGCGCCGCGCGCCCGGCTGCGCCTGCTGCCGCGCGACCGGCTTGGCGATGACGGCATCTTCCGGGTGCTGGTGCTGGGCGAGATGCCCGGGGGCTGGGAGGGACTCTCCCTGCCGGCCGAACCGGTGGCCTATGCCCATGGCCTGTATGCCGCCCTGCGCGAGCTGGACGGCGAGGACGGCCGGGAGATCCGCGTCGAGACCCTGCCCGAGGGCGCCGCCTGGGACGCCCTGCGCGACCGCCTGCGCCGGGCCGCGGCCGGCAGCGGCGGCGAGAGCTGAGCCCGCACCGCCGACCGGCGGCGCGGGCCCCGGCGGTTCAGCGCCGGCGGGTCGACTGCAGGTAGCGGAAGAACTCCGAGTCGGCGTCGAGCATCAGGGTCGAGTTCTCGCCCAGGCCGCGGTAGCTCTCAAGGGTGCGGAAGAAGGCGTAGAACTCCGGATCGGCGCCATAGGCCTCGCCGTAGATCTTGGTCGCTTCGGCGTCGGCCTTGCCGCGGATCTCCGCGGCCTGGCGCTCGGCCTCGGAGCGGATCTTGCGCAGCTCGCGGCCCATCTCGCCGAGGATCTCCGAGCTGCGGCCCTGGCCTTCGGCGCGGAAGCGCTCGGCGATGCTCTGGCGCTCGGAGATCATCCGCGTCTCGACCTGGCGGCGCACGCTGTCGATGTAGTTGATGCGGCGGATGCGCACGTCCATCAGTTCGATACCGAGCCCCGGCATCTGCTTGGCGGCCGCGGCGAGGATCTCCTGCTCGAGCTTCTCGCGGCCCTTCTTCGGCTTCTCGAGATCGACGTTCTCGGCCAGCGCGCCTTCCTCGACCAGGGCCTTGGAGTCGACCTTCCAGTCGGCCGAGCGGACGATCTCCTCGAGGTCGGTGCCGGAGATGATGTCGCGGGTCACCGAGTCGATGATGTCGTCCATGCGGGTACGCGCGCCGTACTCGTCGCGCACCGAGCGCAGGAACTTCAGCGGATCGGCGATCCGCCAGCGCGCGGTGGTGTCGACCAGGACGAATTCGCGACCCAGGGTCGGGATCTGGCTGACGTCGCCGTCCCAGTCAAGCAGACGCTTGTCGAAACGGCGCACCTCCTGGACGAAGGGCAGCTTGAAGTGCAGGCCGGGGTCGGCCACCACATCGCCGACCGGCTCGCCGAACTGGACGATGATGGCCTGCTCGGCCTGGTCCAGGCGGTAGGTCGCCGAGCTCAGGACCAGAAACAGGGCAAAGCCTGCGATCAGGGCGATGGCACCTTTCATTGCGCGTTCTCCTTGTCCTTGCTGCCCTGGGCATCACGCAGGCGCAGCAGCGGCAGCGGGGTGGACTGGCCGTCCTGGACCACCACGATCGAACCGATCTTGGGCAGGACGCGATCGATGGTCTCGAGGTACATGCGGGTTCGGGTGACCTCGGGTGCGGTGCGGTACTCGGACAGGATCGAACGGAAGCGCGCGGTCTCGCCGAGCGCGCCGTTGACCCGCTCGGTGGCATAGCCCTCGGCCTCGGCGATGGTCCGGTTGGCCTCGCCCTGCGCCCGCGGGATCACCTGGTTGGCCTGCTTGGTGGCCTCGTTGATCATCCGCTCGCGCTCCTGGCGGGCTTCGTTGACCTCGTTGAAGGCCGGCTGCACCGCCTTGGGCGGCACCACGTCCTGCAGTTCGACGGTGACCACCTGGATGCCAGTACCGTACTTCTCCATGGCCTCCTGGATCTCGTCGCGGGCGAGGTTGGAGATCTCCACGCGCCCGGTGGTCAGCACCTCGCTGCCCAGCCGGTTGCCCACCGCACGGCGCATCACCGACTCACTGATGTCGCGCAGCGAGCGGGTCGGGTCGCGCATGCCGTAGAGGAACTTCATCGGGTCGGCGATCCGGTACTGCACCACCCACTCGACATCGACGATGTTGAGATCGCCCGAGAGCATCAGCGACTCGTCCGGATAGTCGGTCTCGGAGTACTGGCTGCGGGTGCCGTCGCTGCCGGAGGTGCGGAAACCGAACTCCTGCTTCAGCACGCGCTCGGTGGCGACGAACTCGACCGTGTCGATGCCGAACGGCGCCTTGAAGTGCAGGCCGGGGTCGGCGATCTTGATCACCTCGCCGAAGCGCTTGACCACCGCGCGCTCTTCCGGCTGCACCGTGTAGTAGGTGCTCATGACGAACCACAGGGCGATCAGCCCGATGCCGATCACTCCGGCCATGTAGCCGCCCTTGCCGGTCCCGCCGCCGCCCCGGGGTGGCCCCTTGCCGCCCCGGCCGCCGCGCCCGGCCTCGCTGCGCACCTTCTCGAAGATGGCGGAAAGATTGATCGTGTTGTTGCTCATGCTGTCTCCCCGTACGACATCCGGTCGTGATTCCCCAAAGACGCCAGTGTGCCGCAATCGTGACTGCCGGGCCCGCCCCGGGCGCCGCCGAGGCCACCAATGCATTCGTTTGCGCGCGGTGTTGCGCTGCATCAGGGCAGGGTAATCTTGGCGGATGAACCGTATCGACCATGACAGCCCAGGCAGCGAGCGCAGCAAGCTGCGCGACATCGACCTTCCGCCCACCGACCAGCCCCTGCGCGACGATGTGAATCGCCTCGGCGCCCTGGTCGGCGAAGTCATCGCCGAGCAGGAGGGCGAGGCCTTCTTTGCCGAGGTGGAGCGCCTGCGCCGCGCCGCGATCCTGCGCCGGGAGTCCGGCGAGGATGCCGGTGAGCTGGCCGCCGAGCTGGTCGGCCGGCCGCTGCCCGAGGCCGAGGCCCTGGTCCGCGCCTTCGCCAGCTGGTTCGGCGCGGTCAACCTGGCCGAGCGGGTGCACCGCATCCGCCGCCGCCGCGACTACCAGAAGGCCGGCGCCACGCCACAGCCCGGCGGCCTGCAGGCGGTCTGCGCCGCGCTGGCCGAGGAGGGCGTCGACCGCGAGGCGTTTGCCGCCCTGATGCAGCGCCTGCACATCGAACCGGTGTTCACCGCCCACCCCACCGAGGCCGTGCGCCGGGTGCTGCTGGAGAAGGAGCGCGATGTCGTCCGCGGCCTGGTCGCCGACATCGACGGCTCGCTGACCCCGCAGGAGCGCGCCACGGACTGGGCGCGCATCCGCACCGCCCTGACCGCCGCCTGGCAGACCTCGGAAGACGCCCCCGAGAAGCCCACGGTGCTCGACGAACTGGAGCACGTCGGCTTCTATCTGACCGAAGTCCTCTACCGCGTGCTGCCGACCTTCCTCGCCACCCTGCGCGAGGCCACCGGCGTCGATCCGGCCGGCCTGCCCCTGCTGCGTTTCGGCACCTGGGTCGGTGGCGACATGGACGGCAACCCGAACGTCGGCGCGGCCACCATGCGCGCTGCGCTCAAGCGCCAGCAGGCCCTGCTGCTGGCCGCCTACAAGCGCGACATCAGCAAGCTTTCCCTGCTGCTCAGCCAGTCCGAGGAGCGTATCGGCTTCAACGACGACCTGATGCAGCGCATCGGCGAATACACGCTGCGCTTTGCCGAGACCGCTTCCAAGGCCAACGCCCGCCATCGCAACATGCCCTACCGCCAGCTGCTGCGCCTGATCAGCGCGCGGCTGGCTGCCACCCTGCGCGACGAGCGCAGCGGCTACGAGGGCCCGGAGGGCTTGCGCGCCGACCTGCAGCTGATCCTCGACAGCCTGCGCCAGCACCGCGGCCAGCACGCCGGCGCGGTCGAGGTCGAGCGACTGATCCACCGCGTCGACGCCTTCGGCTTCCATCTCGCCACCCTCGACCTGCGCCAGGATTCACGGGTCCATGAGGACGCGCTGTCGGTGCTGCTCGGCGATTCCGAGTGGAGCAGCCGGACGGTCGAAGCTCGCTCGACGCGGCTGGTCGAGCTGCTCGAGGCCGCGGCGCCGGAGTGGAACCTCAAGGCCGAGTCGGCGCAGTCGGTGCTCGACGTGTTCCGCGCCCGCCGCGAGCTGCGCGAACGCTACGGCGCCCGCGCCTTCGGTCCCTACATCGTCAGCATGAGCCGCAACAGCGCCGACGCGCTGGCCGTGCTGGCCCTGGCCAAGGCCGGCGGCGATGCGCTGCCCGACGGCAGCATCCCGATCGACGTGGTGCCGCTGTTCGAGACCGTCGATGACCTCGACGCCGCGCCGGACGTGCTGCGCAGCCTGCTCGGCCAGCCGTTCTACCGCGAGCACCTGCGCCGCCGCGGCGAGCAGCAGATGGTCATGCTCGGCTATTCGGACAGCGCCAAGGACGCCGGCCTGCCCGCCTCGCGCTGGGCGATCCAGCGCTGCCAGATCGCGCTGGGCTCGATCGCCGCCGAGGCCGGCATCTGCCTGCGCTTCTTCCACGGCCGCGGCGGCTCGGCCAGCCGCGGCGGCAGCAAGACCGAACGGGCGATCATCGCCGCGCCGCGCGGCAGCGTGGACGGTTACTTCCGGCTCACCGAGCAGGGCGAGGTGATCCACCGCAAGTACGGCATCCGTGCCCTGGCCCTGCGCAACCTCGAGCAGATGAGCGCCGCCGTGCTCCGAGCCAGTCTCAGGCCGCGTCCGCCGGAGCCGCGCGAGCAGGTCTGGCGCAAACGCATGGAGTCGCTGGCCCAGGAAGCGCGGCGGGTCTACCGGGCGATGGTCCACGAGACCCCCGAGTTCATTCCCTACTTCCGCGAAGCGACCCCGATCGACGTCATCGAGCGGCTCAAGCTCGGCTCGCGCCCGGCCAAGCGCGCCGCCGGCGGCCAGGCCGGCGTCGAGTCGCTGCGGGCCATTCCCTGGGTCTTCGCCTGGTCGCAGAACCGCTCCGGCTTCACCGCCTGGTACGGTGCCGGCAGCGCGCTGAAAGCGGCGATCGCCGAGCACGGCGTCGAGGCCCTGGTCGAGATGGCCCGCGACTGGCCCTTCTTCGGCACCTTCATCGACGACATCGAGATGGTCCTCGCCAAGAGCGACATGGGCATCTTCTCGGAGTACTCGAAGCTGGCCGCCGGCCACGAGGCGCTGTTTCCGGTACTGAACGCCGAGTTCCAGCGCACGCGCGAGGCGATCCTCGCCCTGCGCGGCGCCGACGAACTGCTCGCGGGCGATCGCCGCCTGTCCCTGTCGATCCGCCTGCGCAACCCGTACGTCGACCCGATCAGCCTGCTCCAGGTCGACCTGCTGCGCCGCTGGCGCGCCGCCGGCCGCGAGGAGGACGCCCTCTTCCACGCGCTGGTGGCGACGGTCAACGGCATCGCCGCCGGCGTGCAGAACACGGGCTGATGGCGCAGCTTGCTGCGCTGCGCTGAGGGCTAGGGGCAACCGCTGGCGCTCTGCCCAGGGATCAGGGACTAGGGGCTAGGGCTCAGGAACAGCCAAGGCCAGCTGCGCGCGCTGCTCTTTGCTCATGAGCCATGTCCGAGCGAAGCGAAGGCGCCCGCGCAGCGGGCGAACCCTGGCCCCCCTCCCTTGCCCCACCCCACTTCCCAACGCCATCCTTGCCACCCCACAGATCAAGGAGGATCCGCCCATGCAGTTCGCTTCGGACAACTGGGCCGGCGTGGCCGAGCCGGTGATGGCGGCGCTGCAGCATGCGAACGCGGGCCTGGCCCCGGCCTATGGCGGCGATGACCTCACGCGAGCCGTCGAGCGGCGCTTTGCCGAGGTCTTCGATCACGAGGTCGCGCTGTTCATGGTCAGCACCGGCGGCGCGGCCAATGCGCTGGCGCTGTCGGCGCTGTCGCCGCCCTGGGGCATGGTGGTCTGCCATGCCGAGTCGCATATCCAGATGGACGAATGCGGCGGGCCGGAGATGTTCACCGGCGGGGCCAAGCTTCTGCCCGTACCCGGCCCCTCGGCGAAACTCACGGTGGAGTCGGTACGGGCCGCGCTGCGCGGCTTTCCGGAGCGCCCCCCGCACGGCTGCCCGCCCTCGGTGCTCTCGCTGACCCAGGCCACCGAATGCGGGACGGTCTACACCCCGGCCGAGCTGACGGCGCTCGGCGCGCTGGCCCGCGAGCAGGGGCTGCGCGTGCATATGGACGGCGCCCGTTTCGCCAATGCGGTGGCCACGCTGGGCTGCCATCCGGCCGAGATCAGCTGGCGCGCCGGCGTCGACGTGCTCTGCTTCGGCGGCACCAAGAATGGTGCGATGGCCGCCGAAGCCGTGCTGTTCTTCGACCCCGGCCTCGCCCGCGACTTCGCCTTCCGCCGCAAGCGCGCGGGCCAGCTGTGGTCGAAGCAGCGCTTCCTCGCCGCCCAGTTCGAGGGCCTGCTCGCCGAGGACGCCTGGCTGCAGCTGGCCGGCCAGGCCAACGCGATGGCCCGGCGACTGGCCGAAGGCCTCGCCGCCATCGACGGCGTCGAGATCGTCCATCCGTGCCAGATCAACGAGGTCTTCGTTGCCTTTCCCGATGGCGTGGCCGAGGCCCTGCGCGCCCGCGGCGCGGCGTTCTATCCCTGGATCACGCCCTGCGATGAAACCGGCGGCCGCACCCAGCGGCTGATCTGCTCCTTCGCCAGCAGCGCCGACCAGGTCGACGCCTTCCTCAAGGCCACCGCCGACTGCGTGGCCGCCGCGCGCAAGGCCTGAACCGCGGCGGCGAAACCTGATGCCTCACGCACGGCCGTGGGGCTCGCACGGCAACTGGCCTTGGGCAATACCGCATCGAGAATCCGCCCCCATCCGGGCCGGGGAATCCAGACCCCGCCACGCGCCCACGCCCAACCGGACCGAAGTATCGGAGACCCATCACGCCGCGACACCCGTTCGGGCTGAGGTATCGAAGTCCGAACGCCTCCTCAGTGCAGGGCTTTCGCGGCCCGAGGCTCAGTCTCGATCCGCCTGCCAGGGCAGCGCATCCAGATCGACATTGCCACCGGACAGGATCATCCCCACCCGCAGCCCGGCAAAGCGCTCGCGATGCGCCAGCAGGGCCGCCAGCGGCACCGCGCAGGAGGGCTCGATGACCAGCTTCAGTCGCTCCCAGATCAGGCGCATGGCCTCGATGATCGGCGCCTCGTCGGCCAGCAGGATGGTTTCCAGATGCTCGCGCAGGATGCTGAAGGTCAGCGGGCCCAGTTCGGCGCGCAGGCCATCGCAGATGGTGGGCGTCGGCCGGCCGGTGATGCGCTCGCCGGCGAGCAGCGAGTCGTGCGCGTCGCGGGCCTTCTCCGGCTCGGTGCCAATCGCGCGGATCGCCGGGTCGCGGTAGTGGGCGGCCAGGGCCGCGCCCGACATCAGCCCGCCGCCGGATACCGGCGCCATCACCACGTCGAGATGGCCCACCTCATCCAGCAGCTCCACCGTGGCGGTGGCCTGGCCGGCGATCACCCGGGTGTCGTTGAATGGATGCACATAGCTGGCTCCGGTCTCGGCGAGGACTTCCCGCGTCGCTGCATCGCGCGCCGACTGCGATACCTCGCAGGGCACGATGCGCCCACCGAAGGCCTCGATGGCGCGCAGCTTGATCCGCGGTGCACTGCGCGGGACGACCACGGTCGCCGCGATGCCGCGCTCGCGACAGGCCAGCGCCACTGCGGCGCCGTGGTTGCCCGAGCTCTGCGTCACCACCCCGCGCGCCGCCTCCTCGTCGCTCAGCGAGAACACCGCATTGCAGGCGCCGCGGAACTTGAAGGCGCCCGCGCGCTGCAGGTTCTCGCACTTGAAGTGGATCTCGCAGCCGGCCAGCGCCTCGATCGAGCGCGAGCGCAGCACCGGCGTTCGCCGGGCGTGAGGGGCAATCCGGCGCGCCGCATCGGCGATGTCCGCGGGGGTCGGAATGGAATCGGGAAGCTGCATGCGGGGAGCGGTCGGGAACGGGAAGCCGGCATCGTACCCGGGGGAGGCAGCCCGGGGCAGGGATCAACCCTCGCCGGACGCCGCGCCCAGGCTCGTCGAGCCGCGCGCGCCAGACCCTCATAGGGTGCGCTTGACCGCACTGGGCATACCGTCCGAAGCCCCGTATCGGTGCGTCCTAGCCGCAACCAGTGGAGCTTCGTCGCCGCGCAGCGGAGCCATCGCCGGCATGGCCCGCCGCGAGGACGGCTTCACCGTCATCCTCAAGGCCGATCAGATCATCGGCGAGGAGCTGCTCGACGGCCTCGGGAGCCTCGCCGCCTAGCCGCTCGGCGATTGGCAAGTCCGGGCGCGAAGAAGACCTTCCACAACACCCGAATGTAGGAGCCAGCTTGCTGGCGATCGTCCCATCCGGGGCGCCTATCGCCAGCAAGCTGGCTCCTACAGCGGGACCGGGGCGAATGCGAATTTTGCGCCCCTTCCGGCCCGTGCGGCGCCCCGCCCTTTGGGGTGTTCCACTCCCGCCCCGATCGCGGCCGTACACTGTCGACCCTCGCGCCCGACCGCCGGGCGCTGCCACAGGAGACAAGCCGATGGGACTCAAGCGCTACGCGACCGCCCGCTGGGAAGGTGACCTCAACGCCGGCAAGGGCGTGATGAGCACGCCGCAGAGCGGCCTGTTCGCCGACCAGAACTACTCCTTCAAGACCCGCTTCGGGGATGACAAGGGCACCAATCCCGAGGAGCTGCTGGCCGCGGCCCACGCCGGATGCTTCTCGATGGCCCTGTCCTTCATCATGCAGAACGCGGGAATCACCGCGGAGAAGATCGAGACCCGCGCCGACCTGACGCTGGAAATGTCCCCGGCGCCGACCGTCACCCAGATCCACCTGACGGTGAAAGCCAAGGTTCCGGGCATCGACGCCGAGCGCTTCGCCGGGTTTGCCGATGAGGCGAAGAAGAACTGCGTGATCTCCCGCGCCCTGTCGGTGCCGGTCAGCATGGATGCCAGCCTCGGCTGACCCGGGTCCGCGCCGTGTCCTGATGGTGCACGGCGCCGGTGGCGGCGGCTGGGAATGGAACCGCTGGAGCGGTGTGTTCAAGGCCGCCGGCTGGACGGTCTCGGCGCCGGACCTGCAGCCCTCGCCCGCCGGTCTAGCGGCCACCACGCTCGACGACTATCTCTGCCAGCTCGCCGGCTGGATCGAGGCGCTGCGCCCGCAGGCCCTGGTCGGTGCGAGCCTTGGCGGCCTGCTGTGCCTCGCCTGTCCGGCGGCCCGGGCGCTGCCGCGGGTGCTGGTCAATCTCATGCCGCCGGCCCCCGAGTGCGAGCGGATGCCGCTCCGCGAGCCCTATCCACCGGTGATTCCCTGGGCCTCGGCCGGCCGCTTCGCCGGCACGTTCGAGGCCATGGAGGACGCCGATGCAGCGGCGAGGCTGTTTGCCTTCCGCCATTGGCGGGACGAATCCGGCCGGGTGCTGAATGCCGCACGCGCGGGCATCGAGATCGACGCACCTGCCGCTGCGTGCCTTATCGTCGCCTCCGAAGCCGACCACGACGTGCCCGCGGAAATCAGCGCCGCGCTGGCCCTGCGCCTGGGCGCCAGCCTGCTGCGTCTTCCCGGCGGGCACCTGTCTCCGCTGCTCGGTGAGCGCGCCCATGAGCCCGCCGCCCACGCTGTCGCCTGGCTGAACACGTCGCGGGGGTTCAGAGGGAATTAAGTGCGCGGTTCCCAGCATCGTCGTTGCGCGGGCTGCCCGCGCGCTCGATAAGGAAACGCATATGGTCCGCAAGTCCGTCCTGGCCCTGGCCACCCTCGGCGTCATGGCCGCCTCAAACGCGGGCGCCACCTCCTACGGTCGACACCACGGCCCTTCGGGCTACGACTATGCCGAGGTGATCCGCGTCGACCCGATCATCGAGCGCTACCAGCGGCCGGTGCAGCGCGACCAGTGCTGGAGGGAGCCGGTGCGCTACCGCGAGCCGGCCCGCTACCGCCACGCCCGTGAGGATCGCGGACCCGCGGTGCTCGGTGCGATCGTCGGCGGGGTGATCGGCAGCCAGTTCGGCAGCGGTGGCGGCCGTGATGCGGCGACCGCGGCGGGCGCCATCCTCGGCTACCAGGCGGTGCGCAATGACCAGCGCCGGTATGGCGGCGGCTACTACGAGGGCGGGCGCGAGTACGTCCGCTACGAGGAGCGCTGCCGGGTCAACACCGAGTATTTCAGCGAAGAGCGCGTCACCGGCTACGACGTCACCTATCGCTACAACGGCCAGGTCTTCAACACCGTGACCGATTACCACCCGGGTGACCGGCTGCGCGTGCAGGTCGATATCCGTCCGGTGCCCTAGGCGCGTCGGGTTGAAGCAACAGCGTGTCGCGGGGCGCCTTCGGGCGCCCCGTCCGTTTCCCGCCCCCGAACGGTCGCGGCAGGGCGCCGCTCCGCCGCGTCCTTGACGCCGCGCATGCCGACAGCTCCCGGCGGATGCTCTACCCTTGCAGACTGCCGGATCGCGAGCGCCCTCGACCATGTCCGAGATCAACCCCCTCACCCCCCAGCTGATCGTCGTCTCGGGCCTGTCCGGCTCGGGCAAGTCGGTGGTGCTGCGCACGCTGGAGGATCTTGGGTGCTACTGCGTCGACAACCTGCCCTCGGACCTGCTGCCGGACTTTGTCCGCTCGATCATGGCCAACGAAAACCCGCCGACCCGGCTGGCGGTGGGCATCGACGTGCGCAACCGCGCCGAGGACCTCTCGCACCTGCCCAGCGCCCTGTCCGAGGTCGGCGCGGCCGGCCTGCAGCACCAGCTGCTCTTCCTCGACACCCGCGACGAGGTGCTGATCAAGCGCTACGCCGATACCCGCCGCCGGCATCCCTTGGGGCGGGGCGAAGTGCGCCTGGCCGAGGCCATTGCCCTCGAGCGCCGGCTGCTGAAGCCGCTGGTGGCCATCGCCGACAAGGTGATCGACTCCAGCGAGCTGAATGTGCACCAGCTGCGCCGACTGATCGTGACCGAGCTGGGCTTTGCCCAGCAGAGCGGCACCTCCCTGCTGATCGAGTCCTTCGCCTTCCGCCACGGCGTGCCCGAGGATGCCGACTTCGTTTTCGACGCGCGCTGCCTGCCTAACCCGCACTGGGATCCGCGGCTGCGGCCGCTGTCCGGCAAGGACGCCGCCGTGCGCGAGTATTTCGGGACCGAGCCGACGATGCAGGCCTACTTCCAGCAGGTCGCCCAGTTCATCGACAACTGGCTGCCGCGCTTCGAGAACGAGTCGCGCAGCTACGTGACCATCGCCTTCGGCTGCAGCGGCGGCCGCCACCGCTCGGTCTACCTGGCCGAGCGTCTCGCCGACCATCTGCGCGAGGGCGGGCGCGAGCAGACCCTGGCCTTCCACCGCGAGATCGAGTGAGCGAGGCGAAGGCAGGTCCCGGTCAACCGATCGCGCACCTGCACGTTGTCCCTGGCTGACGTCCGCACATGGACCTCGACCCTCGCTTGAAGGGACCCGCACCGATGCCCGCTTCCCCCTCCGCCGCGTGCCTGCTCGCGCTGGCCCTGCTGCTGACCGCGCTGCCCGTCGGCGCCGCGCGTGCCGCGGCCTGCGACTACTCACCGGCCGTGCAGCGCTTCGAACAGCTGCTTGCCGACCGCGGCCTGCCCGGCGGCGCCCTGCTGCTCGGCACCCGGCAGGGCCTGCTGCTGCAGCAGTACCGGGGCAGCTATGCGGCCGACACCGTGGTCGCCATCGCCTCGGCCAGCAAGCTGGCCAGCGCGGTGCGCATCCTGCAGCTCGCCGACCGCGGCCAGCTGCCGCTCGACGACCGGGTCGAACGCTGGCTGGCCGGCTTCGGCGCCCAGCGCGGCGCGATGACGATCGAGCAGCTGTTCGCGCATACCTCGGGTTATGGGAACGACTCGGCGGACCCGCTGATCACCGACCGCGGGATCAGCCTGGCCGCGGCCGTTTCGCAGATCGAGTGCTGCCGCGATCTCGCACCAGGCTATGCGGTAGGCGGCCAGTTCGCCTACGGCGGCGTGTCCATGCACGTCGCAGGGCGCATCGCCGAACTGGCCACCGGAGTCGACTGGGAGCAGGGCTGGCAGGACGGGATCGGCGCGCCGCTCGGCATCACCCGCATCGACTGGCAGGGTCTTGGGCCCACCACCAACTACATGATCGCGGGCGGCGCCCGGGCATCGCTGCGCGACTACGGCGCCCTGCTGCACGTGCTGCTCAACGGCGGCTGGGCCAATGGCCACCGGCTGCTCTCACGCGATGCGGTGTTCGAGCTGTGGCGCGACCGCATCGGCAGCCTGGCCGTGATCGACCCGCCGCCCACCGCCCAGCCGCCGGTCCGCTACAGCCTCGGCGCCTGGATCGTCGAGCGCGAGTCCGGCCGTCCGCCGCTGATCCACAGCCTCGGCGCCTTCGGCTTCATGCCCTGGATCGACTTCGAGGCCGGCCTGTTCGGCGTCTTCATGATCCGCGCCCTGCCCGGCATCAACCTGCAGGCCTATCCGGTCTATCTGCAGATGATCGAGGACCTGCGCATCGCCACCGCCGCGGGCTGTCCCGAATTCGAGCGTTTTCCCGGCATCTTCCAGGCCGACTTCGAAGGTCGCGGTGCGCCATAGCGGGGCGCCGATCCGATCCGTCGGTCGCACACGGATGCGCAGGATGCGCAAATCGGACATTCATAGGGTGCGGCTTGCCGCACCGGGCGTACCGTCCGAACGCCCATATCGGTGCGCCGAGGCACACCCTATAGGCCTTCGCCGACCGCCCAACGACGCCCGACTGTGGGAGCGCCCTTGGGCGCGACCGCGGAGATCGTTCTGGCCGCGGTCGGTAGTAAATCCTTAGCGCTGCGGTCGCGCCCAAGGGCACTCCCACAATTCGACTGCTGCAAGGCCAGCTTTGCGGCGCAAACCGGACCTTGCAGCACCGCTGCGTGTAGGAGCCAGCTTGCTGGCGATCGTCCCGTCCGGGGCGCCGATCGCCAGCAAGCTGGCTCCTACATCCGGGTTCTGCGGAAGGTCTGCTTCGCGCCCATCGCAGACCTCCACCGGCCGATAAGGGCAGTCCGACGGCAGCCGGCGGGCGCGATGCCCGGATCCGAATGGATCGCCGCGAACGACCTGCCCGCGTTCGCCGATCCCCACAACGCAGAACGGCCCGGTTTCCCGGGCCGTCCTGTACGCTTCACGCTGAACAGATAGCTCAGTCGTGCAGGTCGAAGCGGTCCAGCTCCATCACCTTGGTCCACGCCTTGGCGAAGTCGTGGACGAACTTCTCCTTGGCGTCGTCCTCGGCATAGACCTCGGCGATGGCGCGCAGCTGCGAGCTCGAGCCGAAGACCAGGTCGACGACGGTGGCGGTCCAGCGCACCTTGTCGGTCTGGCGGTCCCGGCCTTCCAGCACGTACTTCTCGCCTTCCTTGCGCGCCCACTTGGTGCGCATGTCGAGCAGGTTGACGAAGAAGTCATTGCTCAGCACGCCCGGCCGGTCGGTGAACACGCCGTGCTTGCTGCCACCGACGTTGGCGTCCAGCGCTCGCAGGCCTCCGATCAGGACGGTCATCTCCGGCGCGGTCAGGGTCAGCAGCTGGGCCTTGTCGACCAGCTTCTCGGCGGCATCTTCCTCCATGCCCTGCTTGGCGAAGTTGCGGAAGCCATCGGCGCGCGGTTCCAGCGGCTCGAAGGACTCGACGTCGGTCATCTCCTGGGTGGCGTCGGTGCGGCCCGGGTGGAAGGGCAGCTTGATCTTCACCCCGCCCTTGGCCGCGGCATCCTCGACCGCCGCATTGCCGGCCAGCACGATCAGGTCGGCCATCGAAACCCTCTTGCCGCCCTTGGCCGAGCCGTTGAAGGCCTTCTGAACGCCCTCGAGCGTGGACAACACCTTGGCCAGCTGGGCCGGCTGGTTGGCCTCCCAGTCCTTCTGCGGGGCGAGCCGGATACGCGCACCATTGGCGCCACCGCGCTTGTCGCCGCCGCGATAGGTCGAGGCCGAGGCCCAGGCCGTGGCGACCAGCTGCTGGGTCGACAGGCCGGAGGCCAGCACCTGCTTCTTCAGCGCATCCGCATCGGCTTCGTCGATCAGCGGATGGTCGACATCGGGCACCGGGTCCTGCCAGATCAGCACTTCCTTGGGCACCAGCTTGCCGAGGTAGCGCGAGCGCGGACCCATGTCGCGATGGGTCAGCTTGTACCAGGCGCGGGCAAAGGCGTCGGCGAACTGGTCGGGGTTGTCCTTGAAGCGGCGCGAGATCTTCTCGTAGGCCGGATCCATGCGCATCGCCATGTCGGCGGTGGTCATCATGATCGTGACCTTCTTCTGCGGGTTGTGCGCAGCCGGTGCCATGTCCTTCTCGGAGAGGTCCTTGGGATGCCACTGCCAGGCACCCGCCGGGCTCTTGACCTTCTCCCACTCGTAGCCGAACAGCACGTCGAAATAGCTGTTGTCCCACTTGGTCGGAGTGGGCGTCCACGAGCCCTCGATGCCGCTGGTGATGACGTCATCGCCCAGACCGGTACCGTGCTTGCTCGCCCAGCCGAAGCCCTGCGCCTCGACATCCGCGCCTTCCGGCTCGGCACCCACCGCGGATTCGGGACCGGCGCCATGGGCCTTGCCGAAGGTGTGTCCACCGGCGGTCAGCGCGACGGTCTCCTCGTCGTTCATCGCCATGCGGGCGAAGGTGACCCGGATGTCCTTGGCCGAGGCCAGCGGGTCGGGGTTGCCGTCCGGGCCCTGCGGATTGACGTAGATCAGCCCCATCTGCACGGCAGCCAGCGGGTTGGCCAGCTCGCGATCACCGGAGTAGCGGCTGTTTTCCTTGTCGCTGGTGGCGAGCCACTCGCGCTCCGGACCCCAATCGACGTCCTCGGGCGGCTCCCAGATGTCCGGGCGACCGCCACCGAAACCGAAGGTCTTGAAGCCCATCGACTCCAGCGCCACGTTGCCGGTCAGGATGAACAGGTCGGCCCAGCTGAGCTTCTTGCCGTACTTTTTCTTGATCGGCCACAGCAGGCGACGGGCCTTGTCGAGGTTGCCGTTGTCAGGCCAGCTGTTCAGCGGTGCGAAACGCTGGTCACCTGTGCCGCCGCCACCGCGCCCGTCATAGATGCGATAGGTGCCGGCCGCGTGCCAGGCCATGCGGATGAAGAACGGCCCGTAGTGGCCATAGTCCGCCGGCCACCAGCTCTGCGAGTCGGTCATCAGCGCGTGCAGGTCCTTGACCACCGCATCGAGGTCGAGGGTGCGGAACTCCTTGCGGTAGTTGAACTCCCCACCGCGCGGATTCGACTTCTCCGAGTGCAGGTGCAGGATGCGCAGGTTCAGCGCGTTCGGCCACCAGTCAAGATTGCGAGGCCCCTTGCCCATCCGCAGATGGCCGAGACCGCCCGACATCGGGCACTTCGATTCATTCGACATGCTGTTCCCTCCTCTTTCGGGTGGCTGGATGCTGCCCCGCGCAAACGCCATGTTCAGGCCGACCGCGCATCCGCAACAATACTCCCCTTGCCACGCTTTCGTTGCGCGAGGGGTGTGAAAGCAGACTAGCCCCCCGCGACCGCCGGTTGAAATAGATTGTTTAGACCAGTTCCATAGATCCCACCTATGACCTGAACGCGCCGGCCAGCAGGCTCAGCCAGGCCCCGCGCTGCGACTGGCAATCACCCCGGTGCTGCGCTTCAATGTCCCGGGACTGCCCTGCAGGGAGGAGATCCCGTGGTCCAGAGCCAGGCCGACACGGTCAGCGCCTATCTGAAGGAACTGCCGCCGGACCGTCGCGCGGTGATTTCGTCCGTGCGCGACATGGTCAACCGCCACCTGCCGGATGGCTACGAGGAATGCATGGCCTTCGGCATGATCGGCTGGGTGATCCCGCTCTCGCGCTATCCCGACGCCTACAACAAGCAGCCGCTGGGCTATGTGGCGCTGGCCGCGCAGAAGCGGCACAACGCGATCTATCTCATGAACGTCTACGCCGATTCGGACAGCGAGAAGGCGCTGCGCGAGGCCTACGCGGCGCGCGGGCTCAAGCTGGACATGGGCAAGTGCTGCCTGCGCTTCCCGGACCAGGCGCCGCCACCGGAGGACCTGATCGGGCCGCTGATCGCTTCCACATCGGTCGAGGATTTCATCGCCCTTTACGAAGCTTCCAGGGCGCAGACCGCGGCGGCGAAGCGGAAGGCCAAGCGGGGGGCGAAGTGATCGAACACGCTGCCATCCAGCGCTACCGCGAGCACTACCGCGCCACCGAGATTCCGCACGGCTATCGCCCGCTCGGCCACCTGCTGTTCACCTTCGGCGGCGGCCTGCTCGCCTTCGCCACCTGCCTGTGGCTGGTCGATGGCCTGCGCCCGGTGGAACTGCTGGCCGTGCCGGCGGCCTTCCTCTATGCCAACTTCGCCGAATATGTCGGCCACCGCTGGCCGATGCACCGGCCGTTCCGCGGACTGGGGCTGATCTACAAGCGGCACGCCGGCCAGCACCACCGCTTCTTCACCGACCAGGCGATGCCGTTCGACGGCCTGCGCGACCTGCGCGCCGTGCTCTTCCCGCCCTCGCTGGTGCTGTTCTTCTTCGGCGGTTTCGGCATCCCGGCCTGGTGGGCTCTGGACTATTTCTTCGGCAGCAACGTGGCCTGGCTGTTCATCGCCACGGCCATCGCCTACTACCTGAACTATGAGTTCCTGCATACCGCCTACCACCTGCCCGCCGCCCACTCGATCGCCCGCATCCCCCTGGTCCGGCGCCTGAAGTGGCTGCACCAGACCCACCACGACCCGCGGCAGATGGCGCACGCCAACTTCAATATCAGCTATCCGCTGGGCGACTGGCTGTGCGGGACGCTGCGCCGCCGCCCGCTGGCCGGGGCCGAGCAGCGCCCGGCGACGCAAGCGACGGGCGAGAAGGCCTCGCGCTAGCCGACGAATGTCTTCGGGCGCAGGCCGGTCGATCACCGCAGACCATCGGTTGCGCCCTGCCGCAGCGGAGTGCCGCCCGATCACCATCTCCGGTGTTCCGGGGCGGACAAGAGAGCGCAAAGAAGACACTCATAGGGTGCGGCTGGCCGCACCGGGCGTACCCTATGAATGCCCGTATCGGTGCGCCAAGACACGCCCCATGGGGCCTCGCTGACGCCCAGCAAAGCCCCACGGTGGAAGCGCCCTCGGGCGCGACCGCAGCGCTACGGTTTCACGTCAGACCGCGGCCAGAGCGGAACTCCGCGGTCGCGCCCAAGGGCGCTCCCACAGAAGATCGGCCCATTCGATGGGACGCGGTGAATGCGAACTCTGCGCCCCGGGCAGGCTGCCACTTTCTACCGCGTCGCCGCGGTGCCTGTGCCTCCCGGCGCCCATTCTCCTTCGGGCTCGGACGCGACGACCCGGTTCCGACCCGTCTCCTTGGCCAGGTACAGGCGCCTGTCGGCTACCTCCAGGACGGCCTCCAGACTGGGGCCATCCTCGGGGAACGCGGCGACCCCCATACTGCACGTGATCTCGACCGGACTGAGCCCGCGCGAGAACAAGGCCTCCACCGCTCTGCGCGATTCGTCGGCGACGCCTGCAGCCTTGGAGACATCGGCCCCGGGCAGGACGATGACCAGCTCTTCGCCACCGAAGCGCGCCACGTAGTCCGCCCGGCGGCGGGTCGTCGCGAGGTACCCGGCAACCGCCTTCAGTACCGCATCGCCCACCAGATGCCCATGCACGTCGTTGACCTGCTTGAAGGAGTCGAGATCGACCAGGATCAGCGCCATGGGCTGGCCCATGCGGCGTGCCATCTCGAGGTCATGACTCGCGGTGGCATCGAAATAGCGCCGGTTGAAAACCCCGGTCAGGGCATCCTCAAGAGCCGCGCTGCGGGCCCATTCGTACTTCTGACGATAGGTCAGGATGGCAAAGAGGCCGCGGGACTCGCCAACGGCTGTCGGCAGCGGAAGCTCGCGCTCCCAACGGCGCAGGTACCACCAGGCGACCGTCACGAAGAATGTCGAGCCAATGCTCTTGGCGAGGATGGAGTTCAGCAGCAGCGCGCCCAGTCCCGCAGTTCCCCAGAAAGCGATGCCGAGAAACAGCAGGCTGTCCGCGGCGAGAACCAGCCAAAGGGTCAACTGCATAGCCGCCAGCACAGGCAAGCGCCGGGCGAGAAACTCGTAGACCACCACCACCGCCAGCGCGTCCAGTACAAGCAACAGGCTGCCAAGGACCAGCATTCCGGCGCTTGTCGCAAGGCCCTGGAAGGAGATCCCGACCAGGTCACGCACCTCGCCGTAATGGACCTGGGCGGCCAGGCTCAGGAGCAGCAGGCCGCTCAGCAGGTTGCCGATGAGCAGGGCATAGATCAGCTGCCTCGCCTCAAGGGCGTCCTCGCGGATGTAGACGATCAGTACCGCGACCAGGCCCATCACGAACATGAGCGACGAGCCGGGACTGAACTCGATGCCGAGCGGGGTTGGCACGAACAGCCCGGCGCTGAGCGTCTGCAGCACCTGGAGCGTGCCAAGGCAGACATACAGAGGAACCATCCCGATCCGCCGGCGCAGACCAAACAGCCCGAGCAGGGTGAGCGCCAACAAGCAGGCCTGAAGAACGAGCCAGATCACATCCTCTCCCGCGGACATCCCCGGCCAGTATGCCGCCTGGTCGCGACCTGCGGCGATCGCGGCAACCGGCGACTGCGCCTGAAGCCGCCCCACTGCCGCGCGGCCGCCGATGCACCCAGCCTGCGCCTTCAGCGCCCGGCATGCGTCTCCAGCAGCTCGGGCAGCAGCACTTCGAGATATGCGAGGTAGCGGGCCAGATAGTTGATCCCATTGACCTCGTCGAGCAGGAACGGGTTCATCAGCGTGTGGCGAAGCACCTTCAGCCGCAGCGCCGCCAGCTCCTCGCCATCGGCCGGGGCAGCGATGCCGAGTGCCTGCAGCAGCGCCCGCATCGCCTCGCCGCCCAGGGCGTCGCCGCGAAGCGTGGTGCTGCTGCCGTAGAAGCTCTGTTCCGGTCGCGGCATCGCCGGGTCGACGGCGAGTCGCGCCTGCAGTCGGCGCATGAAGCCGTTGCAGGCGGCGAGATCTTCATTGCCCACGGGATTCAGCGCGATGCACAGCAGGTTGCAGTCCGGCTCGAAGGGAACGACCACACGGAACCGCGGTGCCATGCGCGGCACCCAGTCGGCCAGCAGGTCGCGGAAGGCCTCTGCGCCGCGGATGGTCGCGGCCTGGATGCGGCCGAAGTGGGCGGCGTCGAGCGGCATGACCCGATGGGTGACGCAGACCGCCGCGGCCATGGCGCCCGGGTTGGAGCCTTCGATCTCGTAGCGGCCGATCGCGCTGTAGCCGCTGCCCGGCTCGCCCGATCCTGCCTCATCGAAGACGTAGTCCGCCGCCTCAGCCAGCAGTTCCACCGGCCGCCGGTCCCGGCACAGGAAGGCGCCTGCGCCATACGGCAGGTATCCGAGCTTGTGTGGATCGATGGTGACCGAATCGCTCCGCGATACGGCGGACATGGCCCGGTAGACCTCGGGACGCGGAAAGCGTGCGAACTCGCGGCCCACTGCATCGATTCCGCGAAGCCCGCCCTGCTCATCGCGCAACAGAGACATCAGGTAGCCGCCCCATGCGGCGTCGACGTGCACGCCGAACCCGAAACCGCGCCCCGCAGAGCGGTCGCGCGCATCGCAGAGACGGTCGATCGGGTCGATGGTTCCGAACTCCGTGCTGCCGAGAATGCCGACTGCCAGCAGCACCGGTCGCCGCTCGCGCTCCAGACGATCGATCAGCTCGTCTGCGGCCTCGGCGCAGATGCGCATCCCGGCCTCGGGCAGCTGCACCAGTTGGCGCCGGCCAAGACCGAGCAGCTTCATGCCCTTGCTCCACGAGTAGTGCGCAGTGGCCGGCGCCAGGACCAGGGGCGTGGAGAGGGCGGGATGGGCATCCAGGAAGGCGGCAAGTCCCATCTGCTCGACGCGGGCCTCCTCGATGCGTCGGCCGGCCTGCTGACGCTCTCGCGGTGACATCGCCGAGAGCAGGCGCTGCGCCGCGCAGATCACCTCGATCGATCGGTCGACCGGCATCAGGAAGGCGTCGAGGTCGTCGCCCGCAAGGTCGATGCCATCCAGCCTCGCGGCGCGCAGGGCAAGCGGGTAGCACTTCAGGGCCAGGGCCAGGCGCAGCGCCTGGAAGTTGGCCGTGGTGCCTCCCGAGGTCAGGTGACCGAACGCGCAGGGCAGCCGGCGCGCATCGACCCCGTAGCCGAGCATGGCGGCGAGCTGCATGCCGGCCTCACGCTCCATGTCGAGGGTGACCGGAGCCGCCTCCTCGCTGACATTGTTCGGGTTGTACGGCAGGGTCAGGATCTGGGCGACGAGTCCCGGAATCAGCAGGTCGCTGACCATGTGCCCCAGGTAGCGCTGGCTGTGGAAGGGCACCGAGCGCTTCAGCGCCGCGGACAGCAGGTGCAGTTCGCGGCGCAGCCGGGCCTCGAAGGCCTGGAAGTCCGCCCGGTGGCGGGCCCGGGTGGGGATGGCCGGTGGATCTTCCGGATGGATGTTGCGCCGCCAGTAGACGTGGTCGCGCAGGAACTCGGTGACCAGCTGTTCGAGCAGGGCGTCATTCTCGGCATAGGGACCGAGGAAGCAGGGATGCAGGGCGGGATCGCTCATCGAGCTATCCCGGCTTGCCGTCCGCCCTGGGGCTGGACCAGTAGGCAAGATGCTGGAGCAGCCAGGGCGTCAGAACCAGTACCCACAGGGCGGCGGCCACGCCGTTGAGCGCCCAGGGATCGCGGGTCCACTCCGCGCCGATGCGGAGCAGGGCCACCATCTGGATGGCGAAGAAGGCAAACCGGTCGACGAGGTTCATCCGGATCGGCCGGCCGGAATGGCCCCGGCTCACCCGGCTGACCATGGCGACCAGCAGTGCGCCGAACAGGCCGATGGTGTAGGCGTGAAGCGGCGCCCGCAGCGGCACCAGGTCGACACCGACATACAGCGCCAGCGACTGCGCGCCGGACAGGGTCGCGCCAACAGGCAGCCAGAGCATGCCGAGGAACAGCGCGCGCAGCACGAAGGGGCTGCCGGCGGGCGGACTGCAGCGCCAGAGCCAGGCGATGCCGAGCGCCGCCAGCGGCAGGTCGGCAAGCCAGAGCAGGTCCGACAGCCGCGAGATGTCCAGCACCAGATGCGCCAGGCTGCAGATCACCGAAAGCCAGAGCCACGCCGCCGGCCGCCACGGCTGGTAGCCCGGCACGACGCACTGGGCAAAGAACGGAAACATGCGGTGGGCCACGGACAGGTAGACCGGCAGGAGCAGGCCATGCACGCCCACGCGCGTCGCGGCCTGTAGCCAGGCGGGATCCCCGGTCAGCGCATGAAGGACGAAGCTGGACCAGCCACCAAGCCCCACCAGCATCGCCAGGCCGATACTCAGCCCGTGCACGCAGCGCGTCGGGTCGTGGCGCAGGCGATCCAGCAGCAGGCCTGCGCCCCCTGCCCAGCCAACGAGGCCGATCAGGGCCGCCGCCAGCACCAGGCCGCCCTGCCAGGCCGAGGCCAGCAGCAGGCCCTGCGCTGCGAGCAGGCAGGCGGCAGTGGGCAGGTAGTGCCGGCGCGAGAAGGCCGGCACCGGCATCCATCGCGGGAACACGGTGTAAAGAAAGCCGAACAGGAACGGGCCAAGCACCAGATAGGGCATGACCAGCGCATGCACGCTGCCGCCGTAGAGGCCGTCCTGGGGTACGCCGGGCAGCCCCCAGCGAAGCCGGCCGATCCAGCCGGCCCACCAGGCCATCGCCAGGAGCAGATTGAGGGCGCCCACCGCAAACAGGATGCGGTGCGGGGTGGCCGTGATCGGCCAGGCCGGAAGGGAAACGGTGGAGGTAGCCATGGAACTCGACCGGTGGGGCAGCTGCCTCGAGCCTGAGCGCGAATCCCGGGCCCTGCCATGATCCAGATCAGGGCGATGGGCTGTCCCGACGATCAGACTGGATTCCGAAGCACCACTGCCCGAGGACCCGTCATGCCCCGCATCGCCCGCCTGCTGATCCCCCTGTCGATCGCCGCCCTGCTTGCGGGCCCGCCGAGCACGGCGGCGGCCGGGAGCGGCCCCAGCCTGTACCTGCGACTGCGCCACGAGAACGTCGACGATGCAGCCCTCGCGCGGCGGGCCGAGGCCACCACCTACCGACTGCGGCTCGGCCATCTGTTCGAGATCTCTCCGCGCTGGTCAGGCTTCCTCGAGGCCGAACACACCGGGCACCTGTTCGGCGAGCGCTACAACAGCACCGCCAACGGCGCGGCGGGTTTCCCGACGGTGGCCGACCCCGACAACACCGAGCTCAACCAGGCCTGGGCGCGGCTCAGGCAGGGACCGCTCGCCGCGACCCTTGGGCGGCAGCGCCTGAATCTTGGCAACCAACGGTTTGTGGGCGCGGTGGGCTGGCGGCAGAACGAGCAGACCTTCGATGCGCTCGACCTGCAGTTCGCCTTCGATGGGCCCTCGCTGCGCTACGTCTACTTGGACCGGGTCAACCGGGTGTTCGGAGCGGAGCATCCGAATCCGCTTCTCGCACGCTGGGATCTCGACACCCATGTCGTCGAGGCCACCACCACGCTGGGGCCCGGACGGCTGGCCATTCTTGGCCTGTGGCTGGACAACCGCAGCCTCCCCGACGCATCGCATCGAAACCTCGGCCTGCGCTACGAAGGCAGCCTGAGCATAGGCGAGGCGCCCGCCCTCGACTTTGTCGCGGAGTTCGCCCAGCAGCGTCCGCATGCCGACGGCCTCGGCGGGAATCGCGCGAACTTTACCTCGGCCGAGCTGGGTACCCGGCTGGCCGCGGGCCAGTTCAGGATCGGGCTCGAGCGACTGGGCGGCGATGGGCGCTACGCGTTCCAGACTCCGCTGGCGACCCTGCACGCCTTCAACGGCTGGGCCGACCGCTTCCTGACCACCCCGCCGCACGGCCTGCGCGACCTTTGGCTGGGCTGGAACCGCGGCTTTGGCAGTGTCATGGCCAGCCTTCGCCTGCACCGCTTCGAAGCCGATCAGGGAGGCGCCCGCTACGGCGATGAGCTTGACGCCTCGCTCGGCTGGAAGGTCGACGCCCAGTGGAACGTTCTGTTCAAGGTGGCGCACTACCGGAGCGAGGGCTTCGCCAGCGACGTCGACAAGGCATGGGTGAGCGTCGAGTATGCGTTCTGAACTGCAGACGAAGAACGCTGCGCGAGGCTCAGCCCCCGCGCAGCACCGGACGCGCCAGGTCGAGCATGCGCGCGGGTTCGAGGAACTCGACCTCGCGTCGGTCCACGTGCAGCAGCCCCTCGTCGGCCATCCGGCGGAACACGCGGCTGACGGTTTCCGGCGCCAGTCGCAGGTAGCTGGCGATGTCGCCGCGCGACATGGTCAGGTTGAAGCGCGTCGGGCTGAACCCGCGCGCCGCGTACCGCCGCGAGAGTGCCACCAGGAAGGCCGCGACCCGCTGGTCGGCGCTGAAGTCGCCAGCCAGCAGGGCGGCCTTGCCGATGTCCTGACTGAGCAGGCGGAACAGGTGCCGCTGCAGGCCCGGCATGCGCGTCGCCAGCGTGGCCAGCATGGGGAAGGAGAAACGACAGATGGTCACGGTATCCAGCGCCACCGCGTTGCAGGGATAGCGCTCGCCGTGGATCGCCGACAGGCCGATCACCTCGCCCGGCAGGAAGAATCCATGGACCTGCTCGCCGCCCTCCTCGTCGACCACGTAGGTCTTGACCGTCCCGGCACGCACCGCGGCGATCGACTGGAACGGATCGCCCTCCCGGAACAGGTGGGTGCCGGCGGCAAGCGGCCCCTCGTGCTCGACCAGGCAGTGCAGCGAATGCAGGGCGGACTTGTCGTAGCCCTCGGCCATGCAGGCCGCGGAAAAGGCGCAGGTGCTGCAGAAATGCAGGGCGTCGCCATCATCGGCGACCGGCACCGGTACTGCGGGGCTCGGTTCCAGTGAGGACACGGAGGATTCCTTGGCTCGCGATCCGCCCAATCATAGCCACGCGGCCGTGGATCGGGGCGAGCCGCCCACGGACACCGCGGGAATTTGACTTGACGCAAACCGTCCTGGACCCCGTGTGCTGAAGTCGTGGTTCGGCCATCCCAGGCCAGACGGGAGGATTGATGCCCAGCCCAGCGACCCGTACCGACCCGCGCCGCAGCGAGGAACTGCGCGCCTTCCTGTTCATCACGGTCTTCCTGTTTCCGTTGCTCTCGGTCCTGCTGGTGTCCGGCTTCGGCTTTGCCGTGTGGATCTGGCAGATGATCTTCGGGCCGCCCGGCGTATGAGCGGCGCGCTGGTCAGGCCGTCACCCTCGCGGCGCGCCTTCCTGCGCGGCAGACGGCAGGTGGACTCGCGCCCCAGGCCCCCGGGGGCCGTCGACGAGGCGCTGTTCGTCGATCGCTGCATCCGCTGCGACGGCTGCGTCGAGGCCTGCCCCGAGCGGGTGCTGGTCAGGGCAGACGGGGGGTTTCCGATCCTCGACCCGTCGCTGGGCGAATGCACCTTCTGTGGCGATTGCGTGGCAGCCTGCGCAGACCAGGCCCTGCTGCCCTCGCTGCTCGCGGAGTGGCCATGGCGCGCGGCGCTCGGCGCGGGCTGCCTGTCTGGGCAGGGTGTGGTCTGCCAGGCCTGCCGTGATGCCTGCGGAGAGCGGGCGATCCGCTTCCCACCCGGTGCCGGGCTGGGTGCACCGATGATCGATGCGAGCGCATGCAGCGGCTGCGGCGCCTGCATCGGGGCCTGTCCCACCTCGGCGCTTCGACTGCAGCGGATCGCCATCTCACAATCGGCCGCGTCGCCATGAGCCGCCTTGTGCATATCGCCAGCCTGGTCGTCCACCACCGCGAGGACGCCTGCGCCGTGATTGACACCCTGCTCGGCGAGCGCCGCGACGCCGAGCTGGCGCTTCGCGAGCGCAACCGCAGCATCGTGCTCTGCGAGGCCGACAGCGACTCGGCCCTGATGCAGGTGGTCGACGCCTTGCAAGCCCTTCCCGGAATCCACGCGGTGAACCTCGTGCACCACCATGCCGAGGACGCCGAAAGCCTCGACCAGGAGATCAGTCCATGACCAGCCGACGCGACTTCGTCCGCCAGTCCGCCGTGGCCAGTGCGGCCGCCGCCGCCGGCATCAGCTTGCCGGCCGCAGCGCAGAACGTGCTGCTCGAGCGTCCGGTGACCGAACTGAAGTGGTCCAAGGCGCCCTGCCGCTTCTGCGGCACCGGCTGCGGGATCAACGTCGCGGTCAAGGAGGGCCGCGTGGTCGCCACCCACGGCGACGTGCATGCCGAGGTCAATCGCGGACTGAACTGCGTCAAGGGCTATTTCCTGTCCAAGATCCTGTACGGCAAGGACCGCCTGACCACGCCCCTGCTGCGCAAGAAGAACGGCGCCTACGCCAAGGACGGTGAGTTCGAGCCGGTCAGCTGGGACGAGGCCTTCGACGTGATGGCCGCGCAGTTCAAGCGGGTGATCAAGGACAAGGGCCCGGAGGCGGTCGGCATGTTCGGCTCGGGGCAGTGGACCATCTGGGAAGGCTACGCCGCCAACAAGCTGTTCAAGGCCGGCTTCCGCAGCAACAACATCGACCCCAACGCGCGGCACTGCATGGCCTCGGCGGTAATGGGCTTCATGCGCACCTTCGGCATGGACGAGCCGATGGGCGTGTACGACGACATCGAACAGGCCGATGCCTTCGTGCTGTGGGGCTCGAACATGGCCGAGATGCATCCGA
Source organism: Pseudomarimonas salicorniae (assembly GCF_023156535.1). Taxonomy (GTDB): domain Bacteria; phylum Pseudomonadota; class Gammaproteobacteria; order Xanthomonadales; family Xanthomonadaceae; genus Pseudomarimonas; species Pseudomarimonas salicorniae. Next base: position 155,814 of record NZ_JALNMH010000002.1, read on the forward strand.
TCCTGTGGACCCGGGTCGCCGACCGCCGACTGTCGCATCCGCACGTAAAGGTCGCCGTGCTTTCGACCTTCGAGCACCGCAGCTTCGACCTCGCCGACATTCCGATCGTGTTCGGCCCGCAGACCGATCTTGTGATCCTCAACTACATCGCCAACCACATCATCAAGAGCGGCCGGGTCAATCGCGAGTTCGTCGATAAACACACTCGCTTCATGCAGGGCGCGACCGACATCGGTTACGGCCTGCGTCCGGAACATCCGCTGCAGCAGGCAGCCAGGAACGCAGACAAGGCCAACAGCGGCGAGCCGATCGACTTCGACGCCTTCGCGAAGTTTGTCGCCCCGTACACGCTGGACTACGCGGTGAAGATGACCGGCGCCGAGCGCGGCTGGCTGGAGAAGCTCGCCGAGCTCTATGCCGACCCGAAGGTCCGGGTCATGAGCTTCTGGACCATGGGCTTCAACCAGCACACCCGCGGCGTGTGGGCCAACAACATGGTCTACAACATCCACCTCCTGACCGGAAAGATCGCCACGCCCGGCAACAGCCCGTTCTCGCTGACCGGCCAGCCCTCTGCCTGCGGCACCGCCCGCGAGGTCGGCACGTTCGCCCACCGCCTGCCGGCCGACATGGTCGTGATGAATCCCGAACACCGGAAGAAGGCCGAGCACATCTGGAAGGTGCCCGAGGGCACGATCAAGGAGAAGCCGGGCTTCCATGCGGTCGACCAGAACCGTGCGCTCAAGGACGGCAAGCTCAACGCCTATTGGGTGCAGGTCAACAACAACATCCAGGCCGCGGCGAACCTCAATGAGGAGGGCCTGCCGGGCTACCGCAACCCGGACAACTTCATCGTCGTCTCCGACGCCTACCCCACGGTGACGGCCCAGGCCGCCGACCTGATCCTGCCGGCCGCGATGTGGGTGGAGAAGGAAGGCGCCTACGGCAACGCCGAGCGGCGCACCCAGTTCTGGCACCAGCTGGTGCGTGCCCCGGGCGAGGCGCGCTCGGACCTGTGGCAGCTGATGGAGTTCTCCAAGCGCTTCACCACCGATGAGTGCTGGGGCGAGGAGTTTCTGGCGGCCAATCCGGAGTTCCGCGGCAAGACCCTGTTCGAGGTGCTGTTCCGGAATGGCCAGGTCGATGCCTATCCGGTCAGCGATATCGAGGCCGGCTACGAGAACCACGAGGCGGAAGCCTTCGGTTTCTACGCGCAGAAGGGCCTGTGGCAGGAGTACCGTCGCTTTGGCGAGCACAAGGGCAAGGACCTGGCCGACTTCGACGTCTACCACGCCGCGCGTGGCTTGCGCTGGCCGGTGGTCGACGGCAAGGAAACCCGCTGGCGCTATCACGAGGACAGCGATCCGTATGTGGCCAAGGGCGAGGGCTGGAAGTTCTACGGCAATCCAGAGGGCCGCGCGGTGATCTGGGCCCTGCCCTATGAGCCGCCGCACGAGCCGCCCGATGAGGAATTCGACCTCTGGCTGGTCACCGGGCGGGTGCTGGAGCACTGGCATTCGGGCTCGATGACCATGCGCGTTCCGGAGCTCTACAAGTCGTTCCCGCAGGCGCCGGTGTTCATGCATCCGGACGATGCCAAGGCGCGCGGTCTGCGCCGCGGGCAGACCGCGAAACTGCAGTCGCGGCGCGGCGAGATCCTCGCCCGGGTCGAGACCCGCGGCCGCAATCGCCCGCCCAAGGGGCTGGTCTTCGTGCCCTGGTTCGACGCCAGCGTGCTGATCAACAAGCTGCTGCTGGACGCCAACGACCCGATCTCGCGGCAGACCGACTTCAAGAAATGCGCCTGCCGCATCGTCCAGGCCTGAGGAGCGCAGCATGAACCCTTCAAGCCCCGAAGCCACCACCGCGAGCACATCGCGCGCCGTTCGCGGGTCGATCATCGTCGGACGCTGGTCAGTGGTCGCCGTGCTGGCCTGCATGATGCTGGCGGCAGCGCTGGTCTTGCCGGCACTGGCCCAGGACCCCGAGGCCAATACCCCGGCGCCGTCTGCCACCGAATACCGCTCGATCGACGCCCTGCGCCGCGGCGCGCCGCTGACCGAGGAGCCGCCCGCCGCACCGATGGCCCGGGTCGAGAACCAGGACCTGCGCCGCCAGCGCGGCTGGCCAGAGCAGCCGCCCACCATCCCGCACAGCATCGACGGCTACCAGGTCAGCAAGGAGGCCAATCGCTGCATGATCTGCCACTCGCGGGGCGGCTCCGAGCAGTTTCAGGCCCCGATGGTCAGCGTCACCCACTTCATGGACCGCGAGGGCCAGGTTCTGGCGCAGATCTCTGCCCGACGCTTCTTCTGCAACCAGTGCCACGTCGTGCAGACCGATGCCAAGCCGCTGGTCGAGAACGGCTTCCTCGATGTCGACCGGGTGATCACCGCAGGGAAGGAGCGCTGAGATGTTGCGAGCCGTCACGCGGTTGCTCCAACGCAGCTGGCGGGTGGTGCGCAGCCCCAGTCTGCACTTCAGCCTGGGCTTCCTGACCCTCGGCGGCTTCATCGCCGGGATCATTTTCTGGGGCGGCTTCAACACCGCCCTCGAGGTCACCAATACCGAGCAGTTCTGCGTCTCCTGCCACGAGATGAACAACAACGTGTTCGAGGAGCTCAAGCCGACCATCCACTACAGCAACCGCAGCGGCGTGCGCGCGACCTGCCCCGACTGCCACGTCCCGCACAACTGGACCGACAAGATCGGCCGCAAGATGCAGGCCTCCAAGGAGGTATGGGGCAAGGTGTTCGGCACCATCGACACCCGCGAGAAGTTCCTCGACAAGCGCCTGGAACTGGCCCAGCACGAGTGGGCGCGGCTGAAAGCGAATGATTCGCTGGAGTGCCGCAACTGCCACAGTTTCGAATCGATGGACTTCACCCGGCAAAGTCGCCGCGCCGGCGAAATCCACGAGCGATTCCTGACCGAGGGCGAAAAGACCTGCATCGACTGCCACAAGGGCATCGCCCATCGACTGCCGGACATGCAGGGCGTGCCGCAGGGCTGACCCGACCAGCCTCGGGACAGGCAGGGAAGATGCGTTGATGCAGCGCATCGGCCATGGCGCCGCCCCCCGCGTGCTCGCCGTGCCCGAGCGTCCGGTTCCGGCGCTGCGGCTCGCATGACGCAACCGCAGCCGCGATTGCAATCGCTATCGCTACCGCTACCTCTACCGCCGCGAGCGTCGAGGGAAACCGCCCGCAGCGGCACCCTCGCGAGCGTTGATGCACCCGGCGGATGCCGCGGCCCAGGGGCACTTTGGGCGCAACGTTCGCATTCGCCCCGGCACATCAATTGGGCAGATGTTCTGTGGGAGTGCCCTTGGGCGCGACAGCGGAGTTCCGCTCTGGCTGCGGTCTGTGGTGAATCCATAGCGCCACGGTCGCGCCCAAGGGCACTCCCACAGTTTGACTGCGGCAAGGCCTACTTGGCGGCGCAGACCGGGCCTGGCAACGCCGTTGCACGTAGGAGCCAGCTTGCTGGCGATAGGCGCCCCGGAAGGGACGATCGCCAGCAAGCTGGCTCCTACATTCGGGTTTTGCGGAACGTCTGCTTCGCGCCCCCACTTCGCCTTCATGGAGTCGAGTCTGCCTAACCGGGATTGCCGCCAGACTGCCGCTGTCTATTCATTACGCTGCGCAGACCCGCATCGAGCGCGATCGGCTCGGCTCGACAGGAACCGGGCGCAGGATCGCAGGGCGCCTGCGAAGGCCCAAGGGCCGTTTCCTCGGAGGATTCAGCCGAGCAGGACCCACCAGCCCGCCGGGTGATGGGCACGGGCCACGCCGTACATCCATGCGGCGACGAGCAATGCCGCGAAGAAGCATGCGAAGCGCATGGCGCGGGTGCGGGCGCGCCGCAGGGCCAACGCACCCAGCATGACGTAGAGGACAAGCAGGACCAGCTTGGTCCCGAACCAGGGCTGGGCGATGGGCCCGAGATGCAGCATGGTGGCGAGCATCAGGGCAAAGGTCAGCAGGCCGGTGTCCACCGCATAGGAGGCGTAGCGCAGAACACCATGGTCGCCCCATGGCTTCTCCAGCAGCACGCTGAAGGTGCCGCGGAAGGCGAACAGCGAGAGGCTGGCGATCACGCAGGCGACGTGGAGCATCTTGATCTGCGGATAGTAGGCAATCATTCCTCGGACCTCCTCCGCGCTGCCGGGCACCTCAGGGATGTCCGGCAGCGCTGCGGTTCGACTCAGTTGAGTTCCTGTCCCGCCCCCTTCGCCGGCACATCGACCTGCCTCGCGCCGATCCACAGCCGCGCCACGAAGACCCCGATGAAGCAGGCGCCGACGGCGAAGATCACGTCACCCGGCACGCGCATCCAGACCAGGGTCTCGATGATCGGCTGCTGCATGAACTCGGCCGAGCGGGCGTAGGCGTACCCGTTGTCGATGGCCGCGGCCAGCTGCAGGATGCCGATCGGCAGCAGACACATCAGGGCCATGGCGGCAAGGCCGATGTTCAGCGACCAGAAGCCGCGCTTGAGCAGAACGCTGTCCCAGCTCACAGCCGGCCGCATCAGGCGCAGGCAGAACAGCATCAGGCCGATGCCGAGCATGCCGTAGACGCCGAACAGCGCGGTGTGGCCATGCAGCGGCGTCAGGTTCAGGCCCTGCATGTAGTACAGCGCCAGCGGCGGGTTGATCAGGAAGCCGAACAGGCCGGCACCGACCAGGTTCCAGAAGGCGACCGCGACGAAGAACAGGATCGGCCAGCGGTAGCGCGGCATCCAGGGTGCCGCCGAGGCACCGCGGTAGGTGTGCAGGGCCTCGAAGCCGATCAGGGCCAGCGGCACCACTTCCAGCGCCGAGAACGAGGCGCCAATGGCCAGCACCGAAGTCGGCGTACCGGCCCAGTACCAGTGATGGGCCGTGCCCAGCACGCCACCGGTGAGGAAGATCACCGTGGCGAACAGCACGCCGGCGGTGGCGATGCGCGCGCGCACCAGGCCAAGGCGGGTGAACAGGAAGGCGATCACCGCGGTGGCGAAGACCTCGAAGAAGCCCTCCACCCACAGGTGCACCACCCACCAGCGCCAGTACTCGACCATCGAGATATGGGTGTGGCGGCCCCACATCAGGCCAGCGGCATAGAACAGGCCGATCGCCACGGTCGACAGGAACAGCAGCAGGACGATCGAGCGGTTCTCGTCACGACGCTGGATCGCCGGCCACAGGCCCCGACCCACCAGCAGCAGCCAGAGCATCAGGCCCACGAACAGGTAGATCTGCCAGAAGCGGCCCAGGTCGACGTACTCCCAGCCCTGGTGGCCAAACCAGAAGTTCATGTCCAGCGGCATGATCTGCATGACCGCAAACCACTGCCCGGCGAACGCGCCGACAACGATGATCAGCAGGCTGGTGAACAGGAAGTTCACCCCGAAGCGCTGCCAGGCCGGCTCGCGACCGCCGATCGCCGGGGCGATGAACAGGCCGGTCGCCAGCCAGGCGGTGGCGATCCACAGCACGCTGAGCTGGGTATGCCAGGTGCGCACCAGTGAGTAGGGAAGAATCTCGGCGAGGTCGAAGCCGTAGAGCGTCTGGCCCTCGACCTGGTAGTGGGCGGTGGTCGCGCCCAGCGCGATCTGCACCAGGAACAGCACCACCACCAGCCAGAAGTACTTGGCGGTGGCACGCATCGACGGGGTAACGACCAGCCCAGCCAGCGGATCGCCGCTTGGCGGGCCGGGCTCGGGCTCCTCGCCGCGGGCGGCGTGGTACCAGACCAGGGCAGCGATACCGGCAATCAGGAACAGCACGCTGAACACCGTCCACAAAAAGATGCCCGAGGTCGGCTGATTGCCGACCAGCGGCTCCGAGGGCCAGTTGCTGGTGTAGGTGATGTCCTGACCCGGACGCTCGGTGGCGGCAGCCCAGGCGGCCCAGTGGATGAAGGCAGCCAGCTTGGCTCGGCGTTCGGGGTCGCCCACCGTGGCTTCCTTCATCGCGTAGTTCTCCCGCAGCTCGCGCAGCGCAGGGTCGCTGCCGAACAGGGCATCGTAGTGTTCAGCGACCTCGCGGGCTGCAGCCACCCGGTCGTTGCTGAGCACCACGCGCTCGGAAGCAGTGTCAAAGGTGTTGCGGCGCATCTCGCGCTGCAGCCGGTCCTTGAGTCCGGCCTGCTGCGCTGGGTCGAGCAGGTGGAAGTCACGCTGGAAAGCCTGCCGTGACCAGATTCCCAGCAGGGCCTTGGCCTCCCGGTTCAGCCAGTCGGCCGACCAGTCCGGGGCGACATAGGCGCCATGACCCCAGATCGAACCCAGCTGCATGCCGCCCATCGACTGCCAGACTTCGCGCCCGGTCTGGATATCGTCGCGGCTGTACAGCACGCTGCCGTCCTCGGCGACGAAGGCGCCGGGCACCGGCGGTGCCTGGCGGTAGATCTCGCTTCCCATCCACAGCAGCACGCTGAACGAGCAGAACAACAGCCCGCCCAGCATCAACCAGAGTTTCTTCGTATTGGACATGGCGCTCTCCTAGGCTGAGTCCCGAACGCCATGCTCGGCTCCGCCCCGCGTGGGCGCACTGATCCAGATCAGGCGATGCGCATGCCCCAACGTGAGGACGGCCGGGACGGTCGGAAAGGCGCGTTTGGGCGCGAAGCGGACCTTCCGCAGATCCCGAAGGTAGGAGCCAGCTTGCTGGCGATCGTCCCTTCCGGGGCGCCTATCGCCAGCAAGCTGGCTCCTACACACGCAACAGCATTTCCAGGTCCGGTTTGCGCCGCAAAGCAGACCTTGCCGCAGTCAGATTGTGGGAGCGCCCTTGGGCGCGACCGCAGCGCTACGGATTCACCACAGACCGCGGCCAGAGCGGATCTCCGCGGTCGCGCCCAAGGGCGCTCCCACAGTCGGGCTTCGTTGGGCGTCGGCGAAGCCCCATAGGGTGCGTCTTGGACGCACCGATACGGGCGTTCGGACGGTATGCCCGGTGCGGCCAGCCGCACCCTATGGATGTCTTCTTCGCGCCCATCCCTGCCGCCTGACCGACAAAAAACACGGCCCGCGTGGGCGGGCCGTGCGCAGGGAAGATGGATCTACCTGCTCAGTACACGTCGCCCACCGTGTTGTGCACGTTGAACTTTCCGGTCGGCGTGATGATCCGCTCGTCCTTGATCACCGCCTTCAGCTTGCGGGTGGTGTCATCGACCACCACGATCGCCGAGCGCTGGTCCTTGCCGTTCCAGACCGAGAACCAGACCTCGTCGCCGTTCTTGTTGTACTCCGGCTGCACGACCCGCTTGGGCCCTTCGCCAAGATCCGCCCACTCGGCGATCGGCAGCACCTCATAACCCTTGCCGAGATCGCGGGTGTCGAAGACTGCGATGCTCTGGCTCATCCCGGGATCAGGGTTGAGTGGCGTGTCCACCCAGAGGTTGTGCGATTTCGGGTGGGTCTTGATGAAGAGCGAGCCGCCGCCCTGCCCCTTGAGCACCTCGACCACCTTCCAGGCGTGCTCGGGGTGGCCGACCGGATCGGTACCGACCAGGGTCACCTTCTCGTTGCCCAGGGCGGAAGTGCCCCAGACCGGACCGTACTTCGGATGCACGAAGTTGGCGCCACGGCCCGGATGCGGAATCTTGTCGACATCGATCAGGCCGACCATCCGCCGCTCCTTCGAATCCACCACGGCCAGCTTGTCCGACTGGTTGGCAGCGGTGAGGAAGTAGCGCTTGGTCACGTCCCAGCCGCCGTCATGCAGGAAGCGCGCGGCGTCGAGGGTGGTGATGTTGAGGTTGGCCAGGTCCGAATAGTTGACCAGCAGGATGCGGCCGGTCTCCTTCACGTTGACGATGAAGTCGGGGTGTTCGTGGCTGGCGACGATGGCCGCCACGCGCGGCTCCGGGTGGTACTCCTGGGTGTCCACGGTGGTGCCGCGGGTCGACACGATCTTGATCGGCTCCAGCGTCGGGCCGTCCATGATCACGAACTGCGGTGGCCAGTAGGCACCGGCGATGGCCAGCTTGTCCTCGTAGCCCTTGAACTTGGAGGTTTCCACCGAGCGCGCCTCAAGGCCGATCTTGATCTCGGCCACCCGCGCCGGCACCTTCATCCACAGGTCGATCAGGTCGATCCTGCCGTCGCGACCGATGGTGTAGACGTAGCGGCCGGAATGCGAGAGCCGCGAGATGTGGACCGCATAGCCGGTCTTGATGATGCTGACGATCTTCTTGGTGTCGCCGTCGATCAGGGCCACTTCGCCCGAATCGCGCAGGGTCACTGCGAAGAAGTTGTCGATGTTGTAATCGTTCTCCTTCTCCGTCGGGCGCTCTTCCACCGGCACCAGAACCTTCCAGGTCTTCATCATCTCCGGCATGCCGAACTCCGGCGGCGCCGGCGGATCATGCTGGAGGAAGCGGGCCATCATGTTGACCTCTTCGGCGGTGAGGTCGCCCGAGGTGCCCCAGTTGGGCATGCCCGCAGGCGAGCCGAAGTTGATCAGCGCCTCGAGGTACTGGGTGCCCTTGGCCCGGGTGATGTCGGTGGTCAGCGGCTTGCCGGTGGCGCCCTTGCGCAGCACGCCGTGGCAGCCGGCGCAGCGCTCGAAGAAGATCTGCGTGGCACGGCCGAACTCGGCCTTGCTGATCGGTGGCGCGTCGGGATTGACCACCATCTCGACGTCCTCGGCGGCCACGGTGGATGGCGCGCCCTGGTACTTCATCACCCCCTCCTTGGTGCCCGGGTGACGCTCGCCCTGGGCCGGGTCTGCCGACACCGAGAGCGCATCGCGCTGCGCCCTGACCTCGGCCGGGCTCACCTCGCCCCCCGGGTTGCCCCAGCTGGCGTAGACGAAGTTGACGATGGAGGCGATGTCCTCGTCGCCCAGATGGCTCATCGCCGGCATCACGTTGTTGTACTCGACGCCGTTGACCACCAGCTTGCCGCTGAGCCCCTTGAGCACGATACCGGCGACATCGGCCGGCGTCTGCTTGCCGAGGTAGTCGGCACCCGCAAGCGGCGGGAATGCGCCCGGCAGACCGGTTCCCTCCGGCTGGTGACAGGCCGCGCAGTTGGCGAGGTAGAGCGCCTTGCCCTGCTCCGCCGCAGCCTTGGGCGGCCGCTCGTTGACGACATCGCTGCCGCAGGCCTGGCCGGCCAACGCCGCCAGCAGCACACTGAACAATGCGGTTCGACGCAACATGGCTTGCTCCTTGGTCCGGTATGTGTGTCGGGCCCCGGTTCCGGGCTGAATGCAGTCTGCGCCGGCCGAGTCGATGGGCGACTTGATCTGGATCAGACGCAGGCCAGATTGCTGGACGGGCGGCCGTCGGCTTGAGCCCGGTCAAATGCGTGGGCGGTGGCGTTACCTAGGCTGGAGGCCACTTCCCACGAAAGGAATCGCCAATGCGCCGCCTGGCCCACACCCCGCTCCTCGTCCTGCTTCCCGCAGCGCTTTCCGTAGCCGCCGAACCCGTGACGCTCGAGACCATCGTGGCGGTGGCCAGTCGACGCCCGGAACCCATCGCCCAGGTCGCGGCACCCGTCAGCATCGTCGAGCGCGAGGGCATCGAGGGACAGCTGATGCAGGACAGCGCCGACCTCGCCCGGTTCGTCCCGGGACTGCGCGTCGATACCGATGCCACCCGCTTTGGCGGTAGCGGGTTCAGCCTGCGCGGCCTGGGCGGCAACCGGGTCCGGGTGGAACTCGATGGTGTGCCGCTTCCCGAGACGTTCTCGGTCGGGCAGTTCGCCTCGGCCAGCCGTGACCTGGCCGACCTCGAACTGCTCGAGCGCATGGAGGTGCTGCGGGGCCCCGCTTCCACCCTCTATGGCAGCGATGCCCTGGCCGGCATCATCGCGCTGTCCAGCCGCGACCCCGACAGCGTGCTGGGCCTGAAGCCGGAGGCGCAAGCCGTCAGCAGCCTGCGTGCCGGGTTCAGCCAGCGCGATCTGGGACTGCTGCTGGCAGCGATGCATGCTCGGGATACGGGCAAGGGCGGGCGACTGCTGCTGGCCGCGTCGCGCCGCGACGGAGAGGCCACGCAGAACCTCGGCGAGGGGCCACGGAGCGAACCCAACCCCGCAGACACCCGGCGGCAGGCCGTGCTGCTCCGCTACGCGGGGCAGAGCGACTGGCTCGGCGAGTTCGACCTGATCGCCGAAGGCACGCGCGGCGAGCGGCAGACCGATGTGGTCTCGCAACGCTTCGGCGCCGGGCGCTTCGCCAGCACCACCAAGCTTCTCGCCGACGACAGCTACCAACGCGAGCGGATCGGCCTGTCCGCCCGATGGTCGTTTGACGATCCGTACCGGCATGAGTTGGCCCTGCTGGCCTATCTGCAGCAAAGCGAGGTGACCCAGGACACGGCGCAGACGCGCAATGCCGATCGCGGCACGTCATTTCCTTCGCTGCGCGAGCGCAGGTTCGTGTTCAGTCAGGACAGCCTCGGTGTCGACCTGGTGGCCAGCGCCGCGTGGAAGGGGGCGGCCTTCGGCCATGCCCTGCTCTACGGTGTCGAGCTGGAGCAGCAGGACTACGGCGGCTACCGCGACGGCGTGGAGACCAACCTCTCCACGGGTGCGCGCAGCACGGTGATCCTCGGCGAGCGATTTCCGGTCAGGGACTTCCCGAGGTCGGTGGCCCGCCGCGTCGGCCTGTTTGCCCAGGACGAACTCCGCCTCGGGCGCTGGTCGCTGATACCCGGCCTGCGCTATGAGCATTACCGCCTCGATGCGCGACCCGACGCCACCTTCCGCGAGGACTTCCCCAACCTCGAGGTGGTCAACGACAGCGCAGGCGCCCTGACCACGAAACTGGGGCTGCGTTTCGCGCTTACTGATCGACAGCAGCTCTTCGCCCAGTTCGCCGAGGGCTTCCGCTCACCGCCGTTCTCCGACCTCAACATCGGACTGTCGCTGCCTGCGCTGAACTACGAGGTCCGCCCCAATCCCGCCCTGCGCGACGAGCGCAGCCGCGGCATCGACATCGGATGGCGCTGGGCCGACGACCTGGGAACGCTCAGCGTGACCGCCTTCCACAACCGCTATCGTGACCTGATCGAGTCGCGCGCCAACCTTGGCACCGACCCGGTCAGCGGCGCCCTGGTGTTCCAGTCGGTGAACCGGCAGCGCGCACGCATCGAGGGCATCGAGATCGAGGGCCGGCGACAGCTCGGCGAGAGATGGACCCTGCGCGGGGCGGCCAGCTGGTCGCGGGGTGATGATCTGGGTCGCGACCTGCCGCTCAACAGCATCGACCCCGCGCGACTGTCGCTCGGTCTGGCGTTCAGCGCCGACAGCAGCCGCTGGGGAAGCGAGTTGCTCGCCACCGCCACGTCCGGCAAGCGTCGCCTCGATGAATCCAGAGGCTCCCTTTTCGCGCCGCCTGGATACACGGTCATCGACCTGACCGCCTGGTGGGCACCCCTGCCCTCCCTGCGCATCCATGCCGCACTGAACAACCTGTTCGACCGTCGGCACTGGGCCTGGGGCACGTTGCGCGGTCTTTCCGCCGACGAGGCCAACCTGGGCTTCTACAGCCAGCCCGGACGCACCCTGAGCCTGCGGGTGGCGGTGGATTTCTAGCGGCGGGGCGGCAGTCGCGCCAGCGCCGACCCGGCGGCAGCCAGACCGGCGATCACGAGGCTGCGAGGCGGCAGCCTCGGAGCGGCTCAGGGAGCGGACTTTGGGCGCGAAGCGGACATTCGCCACCGACCCCGATTGGGCGGGCTCTTCGTAGGAGCGGACATGGCCGCGACCGCGGAGTTTCGCTCTGGCCGCGGTCTGTGGAGAACACGTCACGCCGCGGTCGCGCCCATGTGCGCTCCTACAGTCGGGCTTCGTTGGGCGTGAGCGAAGCGCCATAGGGTGCGCCTTGGACGCACCGACACGGGCGTTCGGACGGTACGTCCGGTGCGGCAAGCCGCACCCTATGAATGTCTGCTTTGCGCCCACACTTCGCTTTGCTATTCGTAGCGCAGCGCGTCGATCGGGTCGAGCTTGGCCGCCTTGGCCGCGGGCATCAGGCCGAAGATGATGCCGACCAGGGTCGAAAAGCCGAAGGCCAGGGCCACGGCCCACCAGGGCACGTAGGCATCGGGGAAGCCGGGCAGCAGCTTGGCGGCGCCGAAGCCGAGGCCGTAGCCGATCAGCACGCCGACCAGGCCACCGAGCAGGGACAGCACCGTCGCCTCGATCAGGAACTGCAGCAGGATGTGGTGGCGCTTGGCGCCGAGCGCCTTGCTGATGCCGATCTCGCGGGTCCGCTCGGTCACCGAGACCAGCATGATGTTCATGATGCCGATGCCGCCAACCAGCAGGGACACGCTGACGATGCCGCCCAGCACCAGGGTGACGGTGGCGATCACCTGCGAGAACGACTCGGTCAGCTGGCTCGCCGTCTGCACCCTGAAATCGTTGCGCTCGCCGGGCTTGAGCCCGTGCAGCTGGCGCAGCAGGGCGGTGACCCGGTCCTTGACCGGCTCGATCTCATCGATGTCGGCGACGGTAAAGCTGATATCGATGTCCTGGCGCACCGGATCGGCATACGCAGTCATGCCGGTGGAGAACGGGATGATGGCGTAGTCGTCCTGGCTGAAGCCGAACATCTCGCCACGTTTTTCGGTGACGCCAACGACCTTGAACCACTCGCCGCCCATCTCGATGAACTCGCCCAGCGGGTCCTCGGGCAGCTTGAGGTTCTCGCGCACCTTCTCGCCGATGACCACGACGCGGCGGCGCGAGGCCTCGTCGCCGTCGATCAGGAAGCGGCCAAGGTCGGGATAGATCTGCCGGCTGTCGGCGAAGCTGCCGCGCGTGGCCAGCACCTGGGTGAACGCGGTATTGCCCTGGTAGCGCAGCAGGCGGTCACCGCCGATATTGGCAACGAACAGCGGGGTGACGTCGGAGATGCCGTCGATGTGGTGGACGATGGCCTCGAAGTCGGCCAGGGTCAGGCGGTTGCGCTTGCCCTGCATGGCCTCCTGGAACGAGGTATCGGACTGGATGGTCAGGCTGTTGCCGCCGAGTCCCTCGAACTGGCTGGTGATCGAGTGCGAGAGGCCCTGGATCAGCGAGACCACGGCGATCACCGAGGCGACACCGATGATGATCCCGAGGGTGGTGAGGAAGCTGCGCAGCCCGTGCGCGCGGATGCTGGCCAGCGCCGAGCGCAGGCTTTCCCAGAGCATGTTCATGCGGCGACCTTCTCCTGGCGCACGTCACTGACCACCTGGCCATCGGAGAGCCGGACGACGCGCTCGCAGTGGGCGGCGATGTCGGGCTCGTGAGTCACCAGGATCACCGTCTGCCCATCGCGATGCAGGGCGTCGAACAGGCGCATGATCTCGGCGGTGGTGGCGGAGTCGAGATTTCCGGTGGGCTCGTCGGCGAGCAGGATCGAGGGCTCGCCGACCAGGGCGCGGGCGATCGCCACGCGCTGCCGCTGGCCGCCGCTGAGCTGGTTGGGCAGATGGCCCATGCGCGCGCCCAGACCGACGCGGGACAGCGCCTCCTCGGCGCGTCGGCGACGCTCGGCAAGCTTCACGCCGCGGTAGACCAGCGGATGCATCACGTTCTGCAGGGCGCTGGCGCGCGGCAGGAGGTTGAAGCTCTGGAAGATGAAACCGATCTCGCGGTTGCGCGCTTCGGCCAGCTCATCCTCGCTCATGCTGGCGACGTCGCGGCCGTTGAGCCAGTAGCGGCCCTCGGTCGGCCGGTCGAGGCAGCCGAGGATGTTCATCATCGTCGACTTGCCCGAGCCCGAAGCGCCGATGAAGGCGATGCTCTCGTTGCGGGCGATCTCGAGGTCGACGCCGCGCAGGGCATGCACCGTCTCGCCACCCATCTCGTAGCGCTTGGAGATGCCCTCCAGCCGCAGCAGGGCCTGGCTCACGCCGCCTCCCCGCTTTCGACCGACTCGTCGCTGGCACCCTCGCGCGGGGCCCTGGCCTCCACGGCTTCGCCATCCTTCAGGTGGCGCAGCACCTTGTAGGGGCCGGTGACCACCCGCTCGCCGTCGCTGAGGCCGGCGCGAACCTCCTGCCAGCTGTCGTCGGACAGTCCGACCTCCACCACACGGCGCTCCACCTTGCCGTCCTTCTCGACGAACAGGTAGTGCTCGACCTCGGGGGCCTCGGTGCCCGGCTTGACCTCGGTGCTGGCCTGGTTGGTCGAGAACACCGCCTGCACCGGCACCGCCACCACGTTCTCGGCATTCGCGGTGTAGATCTCGGCGCGGCAGGTCATGCCCGGGCGCAGCGCCAGCGCCTTGGGGTCGGCCAGGCGCACCTTGACCGCGTAGTTGCGCGCCAGCGATGTCTGCTGGCCAACCCCCTGGCTGCGCGGTGACAGCGGAATGCTCTCCACCTCCCCCGGCAGCGCGGTATCGGGGAAGGCCGCGGCGAACACGTCCACCGGCTGGCCGACCGCGATGCGGGCGATGTCGGCCTCGTCGACATTCACCTCGGTCATCAGGCTGTCGGGATTGGCGATGGTCATCAGCGAGGAGCCGGCGATGCCGGTGGCGCTGGACACCGCGGTCTCGCCGACCTTGATGTCGACCGCCATCACGGTGCCGGCGATCGGCGCGCGGATCTCGGTCCTGGCCAGGCGCTCGCGCGCCTGCTGCAGCGAGGCCTCGGCCTGCTTCAGCGCCTCGCGGCTGGCCTGCAGCTCGACCTTGGCGACGTCGAAGGCGTGGCGGCTGCTATCGGCCTGGTTGTCGTCCAGCAGGCCGCGCTCGTTCAGCTCGTGCACGCGCTTCCACTGCCGCTCGGCATTGGCCACGTTGAGCCGCTGGCGCTCGATGTTGATCCGCTGCTGGCGGACGAAGGCCTCCTGCTGGGCGACTTCGGCCTGGTAGACCTGCTCATCGAGGCGCAGCACGACCTGGCCGGCCTCGACCTTGTCGCCCTCCTCGACCAGCACGGCGCGCACCTTGCCGATCACCTCGGGCGAGAGCAGGGCCTGCTCGCGGAAGACCAGGTTGCCCGAGGCCAGGATCGAGGCCTTGACCTCGCGCGGCGACACCGCCTGCACGTCCACCGCCTTGGCGTCACTGGTGCGCGACTTGAGGAACACCGGCAGCGCGATCAGCAGGGCGATCGCACCGAACACCAGCCAGCGCTTGTTCATGCGCCACCCGTGAAGGCCAGGACCAGCGCCCAGATGCCGAAGATCAGGACGTAGGGCAGCGAGACGACGATCCACGAGGTGGCCGCCGACTTCTTCGTCCAGACCCTGTAGCCGACCGCGCTGACGAACAGGCTCCAGAGCATCGGCAGGTGGACGGCGTCGAGCAGGGCCTGCCAGTGGTGGCCCATCGGCAGGTGGAAGAACAGCTGGTTGAGGGTCAGCGGATTGACCTCGTGGGTGCCGAGCTGGCCATTGCTGGCCATGAGGATCGCCACCGCGCCGGCCGGGATGGTCAGCAAGGTCGGCACCGAGGCCCAGGCGGCGAAGGAGAACCACTTGCCGAAGCCGATCTCGCTGCCGACCACCTTGGCGCTCAGCAGGTAGTAGACCGCCGTGAGCAGCAGGATCAGCGGCAGCATGACGGCGATGCTGACCACGGTCGTGACGGTCATGGTCGCCGGCGTCATGAACTTCTCCATGCCGGCGCGGGCAGCCGGATCACCGCCCTGTGGCGAGGCCGCCAGCATCTGGTCGATGAGCCAGGACATGTCCACCACCTGGTAGTACCAGGTCATCAGCGCGGCACTGCCGAGAATCAGCAAGAGCAGCGGCAGAACCGGATTGGAGCGCTCGTAGAGCGACTCGAAGGCCTTGGCGGGATCGGTGAAGACCTGGCCGAGCGTGGCGAATGCGGACATGCGGTTTCCCCTTGGGCAATGGTGGACGGGCGTTTCGAACACAACCCCAGATGAACAACAAGCGCAGATGTGACACGCCCCCAGGGTCTCGACCCGCGCAGCGCGTTGCGGCCCGGCGCCTAGGCGCCGCCGGCCTCCTCGTCGGGCTCCGGCTCACCGAGCAGGATGGCCCTGGCCTGCTGCACCGCCTCCTGGCTGCCGGCGAGCACCACGACATCGCCTACCTCAAGCACGCAGCTGCCGTCCGGGTCCGAGACCAGGGCCTCGCTGCGCCGGATCGCCAGCACGCTGGCCCCGCTGCGCGAACGCAGGCCGATCTGGCCAAGGCTCTGGCCGATGCAGGCGGAGCTGGTGTCCAGCGGCACGGGCTGCAGGTCGCCGAGACCAGGCAGGATCTCGCGTACCTGCTCCAGGGCCAGCGCCGAGCTGCCCGCGCCGGCGCCCGGTGAACGCTTGCCGAGGGCATCGAGGATGGCCAGGGAGCCGGCCTGAACATGCCCCTGCAGGTTGGTCGCACTGCGCCACAGGGCCACCGCAAGCGCCAGCACGATCAGGGCCAGCACGGCAGCGCCGCCGAAGGGCGGCAGGAAGGGTGCGGTGACCAGCAGGCAGAGCAGGCCGACGCCGGCGACGATGGCGATCTCCAGGGTCATGGTCATGGCCCGGCGCGGGGCCGCGGCAAAGTCGACGCCTTCGGCCGTCTGCGGCAGTGCCAGCTTCGCCAGACGCCTTCCCAGGGCCCGGGCCAGGCGCACCGAGGTCAGCACGAAGGGCGCGATCAGCAAGGCGGTGGCGATCCACATCAGCATCGGACCGGCGTCGCCAAGGGCCACCCACTCCTCGATCCGTCCCAGCAGCTGCGGCCCGCCGATCGCGGCACCGATCACGATGCCGCAGAGCAGGGCGGCATCGATGATCAGAAGCAGGCTGATCCGGCGGATCTGCGCGCCATGGCCCAGCGCGCCGCGATTGCGGGCGCGGACCAGGTCGTCGATCCAGCTGGCATAGAGCGCGGCGAAGGTCTGCAGCGGCTTGGGCAGGAAGCGATCCACCGCGCGGGCCACGCCTTCGGCGCGCCGTGCCATCACCGGGGTGGTCAGCACGGTGATGGCGCTGACCGCCACGGCAATCGGGTACAGCGAGGGGTCCACCGCGCCAAGCGTCAGGCCCAGCCCGGCGATGATGAAGCTGAACTCGCCAATCTGGCCCATGGTCATGCCGGCGCGCACCGAGCGCGAGATGCCGGCACCGGCGACGAAACCACCGAAGGCCACCGCAACCGGCTTGAGCAGGAGCACGGTGGCGGTCATCAACAGCACCATTGGCCAGTGCTCGCCGAGCACGCTGGGGTCGATCGACATGCCCACCGCAACGAAGAAGACCGCGGTGAACAGGTCCTTGAGCGGACGCACCAGCTGCTCGATGCGCTTCTCCTCGCCGGACTCCGCGACCAGCGAGCCGGCAAGGAAGGCGCCGAGGGCCACCGAATAGCCGAAGTGCTCGGTGGCCAGCACCACGGCGAAGCAGATCCCGACACTGGCCAGCAGGGTGGTTTCCGGACGGTTCTCCTTGACCACCCGTTGCACCAGCCTGGGCACCAGCCACATGCCGACCAGGAGCAGCCCGCCCAGGAACAGCCCCAGGTTGAGGGCGGTGTCGGCCAGGCCGTCGAAGCTGGCATCCCCGGTCTTGGCGATGGCGCTGAACACGGCGAGCATGAACACGGCCAGCAGGTCCTCGACGATCAGCACGCCAAGGACCAGCTCCCGCAGCGGGCGCTCGGGGCGCTGCTCCTCGAACACCTTGGCGATGATGGTGGTCGAGGCGATCGCCACCACGCCGCCGAAGAACAGCGCCTGCACGCCGCCAAAGCCGAAGGCCCGGGCGATCGACAGGCCGGCGAAGATCATCACGCCCACCTCGAGGAAGGCGATCACGAAGGCGCGGGGGCCGACCCGGATCAGGTGGCGCAGGCTGAACTCGAGGCCGAGGAAGAACATCAGCAGGATCACCCCGAGCTCCGACAGCGAGGCAATCGCCGCGCGGTCGCTGACCAGGGTGAGGCCGAGATAGGGACCGACGATCAGGCCGGCGAGCAGGTAGCCCAGCACCGGGGGCTGGCGCAGCTTGACCGACAGCCAGCTGGTCGCCGCAGCCACGCAGACGGCGATGCCGAAGCTTTCGAGAAAGGCGTGAGCGGGCGCCAAATGGGACCCCGAGCAGGGAACGTCGCGACAGCCTAGCAGGCCGATGACCCGGTCCGGTGCGAACTCCCGCTTGCTCTTCGCTCATCCGGCTGGCCATGATGCCTGCCCGTGAACGCCCCCTCCTATTCCACCGCCGAGGAAATCGCCAACGCCCTGACCCACGGGATCGGTGCGCTGCTGGCCTTTGGCGGAAGCGCGGTGCTGATCACCCTCGCCGCAGTCTGGGGCGATGGGTGGCAGCTGGGTGCGGCGATCGCGTTCGGCGCCACCCTGTTCGTGCTCTATCTGGCATCGACGCTCTACCACGCCCTCCCCCACCCGCGGGCCAAGCACTGGTTCAAGGTCATCGACCACTGCTCGATCTACCTGCTGATCGCCGGCACCTACACCCCGTTCAGCCTGATCGGACTACGTGAACACGGCGGGCTGTGGCTGTTCGGGCTGGTCTGGGCACTTGCGGCAGCTGGGGTCCTGTTCAAGCTCTACACCGCAGGCCGTTTCCGCGGCGTGTCCACCGCGCTCTACGTCGGCATGGGCTGGATTGCGGTGATCGCGGCGCCGGGCATGCTCGAGCACCTGCCCCGCGACACCCTGGCCTGGGTCGGCGCCGGCGGCATCGCCTATACCGTCGGCGTGATCTTCTACCTCAAGCGCTCGCTGCGCTTCGGCCACGCGGTCTGGCACCTGTTCGTCATCGCCGGCAGCGTCTGCCATTTCGTCGCCGTGACCCAGCAGGTCATTGCCGCGGAGTATTGAGCGGATGCGGGGAGCATCCAACAAACAACCATAGGGTGCGGCTGGCCGCACCGGGCATACCGTCCGAACGCCCGTATCGGTGTGCCAAGGCACACCCTATGGGGCTTCGCCGACGCCCAACGAAGCGGGACCGTATGAGCGCACACCGGCGCGACCGCAGCGATGCCGCTGTGGCCGAGAACCTGGGCAATCCTTGGCGCCACGGTCGCGGGCAAGCCCGCTCCTACAATCGCGCCTCGTTGCGAAGCCGATGGCGATGCCCGGTTCGGGCGCGAAGAAGACATTCATAGGGTGCGGCTGGCCGCACCGGGCATACCGTCCGAACGCCCGTATCGGTGCGTCCAAGACGCACCCTATGGGGCTTCGCCGACGCCCAACGAAGCGGGACTGTATGAGCGCACACGGGCGCGACCGCAGCGAGGCCGCTGTGGCCGCGAACCGGGAAGATCCTTGGCGCCGCGGTCGCGGGCAAGCCCGCTCCTACAATCGCACCTCGTTGCGAAGCCGATGGCGATGCCCGGTTCGGGCGCGAAGAAGACATTCATAGGGTGCGGCTGGCCGCACCGGGCGTACCGTCCGAACGCCCGTATCGGTGCGTCCAAGACGCACCCTATAGGCCTTCGCCGACCCCCAACGGTGCCCGACTGTGGGAGTGCCCTTGGGCGCCACCGCAGCGCTCCAGATTCACCACAGACTGCGGCCAGAGCGGGTCTCCGCGGTCGCGCCCGAGGGCACTCCCACAATTTGACTGCGGTAAGGGCTGCTTCGCGGCACAAACCGGACCTGGCAGCACCGCTGCTGTAGGAGCCAGCTTGCTGGCGATCGTCCCATCCGGGGCGCCTATCGCCAGCAAGCTGGCTCCTACAGCGGGACCGGGGCGAATGCGAACTTCGCGCCCGAAGCGGACCTCCGGTGGCGCCGGCTCAGGCGGCCTGCTGGCGGGACTGGATCTCCTTCAGCACCAGGGCGCCGAGGTCGCCGAGCAGGCGTGACTGCTCCTCACTGAGGTCGCGCGGGCGCTGGTCCGCCAGGCACAGGGTGCCAATGCAGTGGCCGCTGTCGAGCACCAGGGGATAGCCGGCGTAGAAGCGCACTCGTGGGCCGTCGGCGACCACCGGATTGTCGGCGAAGCGGTCGTCGAGCAGGGTGTCGGGCACCACAAACAGCTCGCGCTGGTGGATGGCGTGGGCGCAGAAGGAGACCTCGCGCGAGGTCTCCTCGGCATCGATGCCGATGCAGCTCTTGAACCACTGGCGCTCGGCGTCGACCAGGCTGATGAAGGCAAAGGGCATGTCGAACATGGCCGAGGCCATGCGGGTGAATCGGTCAAAGCGCTCCTCGCGCGGCGTGTCGAGCAGGCGCAGGGCTCGCAGGGCCTCCAGGCGGCCCTGTTCGTCCTCGGGCAGCGGCGCCACCTGCCAGCGACAGCGGGCACGCAGCAGGAAAGCGCGCAGCCGGGCGCGCGCGTACTCCGGCGAGTAGGGCGCATTGAGCCAGCCGGCCACGCCGGACCAGTCGCGGCCGTCCTTGGGCGCGGCGGCGCCGAGGACCACGCAGGGCAGCTGGGCCAGCCTCGGGTCGCCAGAGCGGGCGAGCGCCGTGGCCGCGGCATGCGCGTCGTCGAAACCGACCTCGGCGTCGATCAGCAGCAGGCCGGCGCGCAGCCTGCCAAGGCTGTCGATCAGCCTGTCGGCCTTGGACTCGCCATGCACCTCGATGCCGTCACCAGCGACAAAGCCGCGCACCCGCTCGACCGTGGCCTGATCCCTGCTGAACACCACGATCGGCCCGGGCCGTGAGCGCTCGGCGGGCTGCAGGGCCGAGGGCCCTTCCTCGCGAGCGGCGGCCGTGCCGACGAGTTCGATCTCCATGCCCTCGGCGGCGGCGAACACCTCGAGCGCCGCGCATTCCTTTGGATGCCGCTCGCGCAGGCCGGCGATCAGGGTGTCCATGGCCTCGTCGTGGCGCAGCGGATCGTGGTGGGTGAGCGCGAGCCGTTTGACCCCGGCGCTGGCGGCGACGCGGGTGGCGTACTCCACCGTGCTGTGGCCCCAGCCCTTCTTGTTCGGATACTCGGCGGCGCAGTACTGGGCGTCGTGGATGACCAGATCGGCACCGCGCAGGAACGCGGCATGCTCGGCATCCTCGCCGCTGAGCTCGCCGCCGTGCGCGGCTTCCGCGCCATGCGGCTCGTGGTCGCAGGCATAGACCAGGACCGCGCCGTCGACCTCGATGCGGAAGCCGAGCGTCAGTGCCGGGTGGTTGAGGTAGCGCGTGCGGATGAGCACGTCGTCGATGCGCAGGCTGCCCTCACCGAGATGGTGGTAGTGGACGCTGGCATTGAAGGCCTCGGGCGTCACCGGGAAGTAGGTGTACTCCATCTGCCCCGCGAGGGTCTCGCGCAGCGATTCGCCGAAGCCCTGCGCCGCATAGAAGTCCCACTGGTGGCCGGGCAGGAACAGGGGCGCGAAGAAGGGAATGCCCTGGATGTGGTCCCAATGCGTGTGGCTGATCAGCACGTGGCCGCGGATCGGCCCCTTGCGGGTCTCCAGCAGGTGCTGGCCAAGGTCGTGCACGCCGGTGCCGCAGTCGATCACCAGCAGGGTCCCGGCGGCGGTCTCCACGCTCACGCAGGAGGTATTGCCGCCGTAGCGCACGGTGCGCGGGCCCGGCTTGGCCAGCGATCCCCGGGTGCCCCAGAAGCGGACCTTCATGCAGGCCTCCGCTCAGTCCGCGAAGGCGTACTCGCCGCCCTGCTCCAGCGCGCGCCGGTAGGCTGGCCGGGCATGGATGGCATCGAGCCAGCGCAGCAGGCGCGGGTGCGACTCGCCCAGTCCGCCACGCGACTTCGCCGCCTCCAGTGGGAAGCTCATCATGATGTCGGCGATGCTCAGCTCGCGCCCGGCGAACCAGTCGCGCCCCTCCAGTTCGGCTTCCATGTAGGCAAGCTGCGCCTTGATCTGCGGCATGACGAAGCTGCTCCGTACCTTGTCGGCGATGCCGCGGGCGATGGGTCGCGCGAAGAAGGGCATCTTCGAGGACTCGACACGGTCGAAGACCAGCTTCATCAGCAGCGGAGGCATGGCCGAGCCTTCGGCGAAGTGCATCCAGTAGCGGCACCGCCAGTAGTCATCACTGCCCGGTTCGGGGACCAGCCTGCCGTTGCCGTGGCGAACGGCGAGGTACTCGATGATCGCCCCTGACTCGGCGACCACCCGCTCGCCGTCCTCGATGACAGGGGACTTCCCGAGCGGATGGACCTTGCGCAGCGACTCCGGCGCCAGCATGGTCTCGCGGTCCCGCTCGTAGCGGCGCACCTGGTAATCGAGCCCCAGCTCCTCGAGCATCCAGAGCACGCGCTGCGATCTCGAGTTGTTGAGGTGGTGCACGGTGATCGCCGGCATCGCGGTCTCCTGCGGAAAGATGCAGCCATCCTACCCGACTGCGGGGTGATTCCTCCCCGTCTGAGGTCCGTGCCGCAGCGCAGACCGGATGCGCCGGGCTCAGAGGCCGGCGGCCACCGAGGCGCGGAACTCGGCGCCGTAGTAGAGCTGCTCGGCCAGTTGCTGCGGGGACGCCGACGGCGTGCGCCAGCGGGCCAGCTCGGCAGGCGCGGCGGGGCGCCCCAGAAAGGCGTGGTGCAGCAGGTCGACCTCGGCCAGGCGGCGCCCGGCGGGCAGCGCCAGCAGCTCGCGCGCGAGGAATTCGGCCAGGGCGCCGGGCGTGGTCCGGCCCAGCGCGATCAGCCGCTGCCATTTGCCCGCCTCGACCAGCCAGGGCGAGCGCGCCCGCGCCGCGCCCCGGTCGAGGCCGGACAGGACAAGGAAGCGCGACTGCAGGCCCTCCACCCAGGGTTCCATCGGCAGGCCGCGCCCGCCACCCTGGGCACGCAGGATCTGGTGCGCCGCGCCCTCCAGCGACAGGCTGCCGGCGGCAAGCCGCCGCTGCTGGCCGCCCAGCCAGGCCGCGCTGCCGGCATCCAGAAGCAGATGCTGGAGCAGGATCGGCAGCAGGCCGTGCTCGGCGGTCTCGGCATCGGCCAGCAGATCGGCGATCGCAGCGCCGCGCTCAAGCCGCGGATCGAGTCCCGCGACCCGGGCCGCGGCGGCCTCCGGCTCGCGCCCGCCGAAGCGACCGGCCAGCCTCGTCAGCAGGATCGGATCCTCGGCCAGGCCATGCAGTTCGGGTGGCAGCAGGTCGAAGCCATCGAAGGCCATGCCCAGACGCGAGTCGTAGTCCTCGGCGGAAAAACCCGGCAGCCCGTCGCGCTCGCGCAGGCCGACCTCGATCCAGCCGTGCACGCCGGTCAGTTCCAGCTTCGCGGAAGGCGGCGGCTGCTGGAAGCGAGCGCCCAGGCAATCGAACAGTGCGCCGATGTCGAGGACGAACTCATGCCTGACCCCTTCCTGCCAGGCCGCGGGCGCCGGCGAGGGTCCCGGCCAGTCCTGCTGGGGGCAGCTGCGGCGCAGAGCCGGCAGCGAGGCCACCACGATATCCGCGCCCGGCGCATGGAAGGACTCGCGCAGGGCCCAGTTCCAGGGCGCGGCATAGACCTCGTCCGGGTGCTCGAAACTGCTGAACAGGGCCAGCCAGATCCAGCGGCGGGTCTCACCCCAGTGCGCCTCCAGCCAGATCCCTGCGTGCTGGCCGCGCGGGTCCGGCGGGATCGGCTGGCCGGCATCGAAGACCTCTGCATTGCTATCGACGAGGCGAAGCCCCAGGCGCAGCAGCGGCCCGGTCCGGCCGGGCTCGAAGCGGGCCAGCGGCGCCCCGCCGCCGCCTCGCTCGCTGGCGATGCCAACGCCCAGATAGGGAATGTAGTCGCGGGTGACGCAGTCCGGCCGATCGGCGAGCTGCCGCGGGCGGTGGGCGAGGTCGACCGCCAGCAGCCACTCGTTGCGCCACGGCGCCCGGCCGTCCTCCGGCGGGCCAAAGCGCAGGCCGAAGACGTCCTCGAAGGGTGCCGCGATGGCCTCGCTCTGGTTCGGCGGCCCGCTGTTGCAGGCGGCATCACCGGCCGGCTCGGCATTGGCGCCCACGACCCAGTAGCGGCCTTCGGAATCGCTGCGCTGATCCTGCCAGTGGCTCTGCGAAAAGACCCGCGCCGGGGGGCCGGCGATGCCGGGATGGGCCGGGCAGAGGGCGAACTCGACGCCGGGAAAGCGGCAGGCCGTTTCGAAAACCAGCGGATCGGAAGCGGTGCCATAGCTGGGGCGCGGCAGCTCACTGCGCCAGCCACCCTGCAGGAGGCCCGCGTCCCACAACCCGCCGGCCGCCGCAGGGATCGGCAGCGCGGTGGCCAACAGCAGCGCGGTCAGCGGATTGCAATGGCGCATCGGGGGCGTCCGCGGGAGGATGCAGGCAGTGACCGCGCGGCGGCCGCCGGGTTCCGTGCTTTCAGGCTGGGATCCTCCACTGGCAGGACGGTGGGCCGGTTTGGCATGCTCCCGGCCCGCTCCCGATCGGCCGCGCCATGAACCCGCGCCAGCTTCGCCGCTACGTCAACCTGTGGCCCCCCTTCCTGTTTTCCGGCATCCGCTGCGAGCACATCGGTGACGACTGGCGCAGCGCGCGGGTGCGGCTGAAGCTGCGCTGGTACAACCGCAACTACGTCGGCACGCAGTTCGGCGGCAGCCTGTTCTCGATGACCGACCCGTGGTGGATGATCCTCGTGCTGCGCTGCCTGGGCAGCGACTATCTGGTCTGGGACCAGGCCGGCAGCATCGAGTTCGTCGCCCCGGGCCGCGGCGACGTGGTCGCCGAGGTCAATGTCGAGGATTCGGTGCTCGACGAGCTGCGCGCGGCCGCGGCGGACGGCGGCAAGGTCCTCCGCTGGTTCGACACCGAGGTGCGCGACGCGCGCAGCGGCGAGCTGGTGGCGCGGGTGCGCAAGCAGCTCTACGTGCGACTCAAGCGCGACCGGCGCGGCGCGGCGGCGGCGGACTGAGCCGCTCAGTCCGGCGCAAGCAGCTCGCGCACCGCGCGCACCGCCTCGCTCACCATCTGGCCCAGTGGCTGGCAGGCGTCCAGCTCGAGGCAGCCGAGGCCGGGCGCCTCGAAGCGCGCAGCGACGCCGTCGACCAGATCGGGCGTGCGATCGGCGGCGTGGTGCCCCGACGAGGCCGCCACCCGCTCGCGCGCCAGCGCCGGAGGACAGTTCAGCCACATGGCCACGGCCCGCGCGCCGAAGGTCTCGATCCGCGACTCCAGTTCGACCCGCTCGCGCAGCCGGGAGAAGGTGCGTCCGTCCAGCACCGAATGACGGCCCATCAGGCAGTTGACCTCGAGCGCCTTGAGCGCGGCATGGTTGGCCGCGCGCTTCTCGGCCGGACTGAAGCTGCAGCGGGGGAACAGGGCAACGCGGATCAGGTCGCGATCGATGCGATGCAGGCCCAGCTCACGCTCCAGCGCCACGGCGACCTCGGACTTGCCGGACCCGGGCAGGCCGACCAGCATCACCACACAGGGTTTGCTCCGCACCACCACTCCTCCTGCCGATGCCTGCCACCGGCCGCTGCCCGAATACCACTACAATCCGCGCCATGAGTCGAGAACTGCACTTCCAGCGCTACCTGATCACCGGCCTGCTCACGGTCTTCCCACTGTGGCTGACCTGGATCGTCTTCGAGCTGGTCCTGACCCAGCTGTCCAAGCTCGGCGCGCCTCTGGTCGATGCCGCCGCCGAGCTGCTGGCGCGCTTGCTGCCGGGTGCCGGCGCCGTGCTCCAGGCCGAGTGGGTGCGCTTCCTGCTTGCCGTGGTGCTGACCATCGGCAGCCTCTACGTGCTCGGCTGGGTCGCCAACAAGGTGGTCGGCAAGCGCCTGCTGTCGGCCTTCGATGCGCTGATCGAGCGCATTCCGCTGGTCCAGACCATCTACGGCGGCACCAAGAAGCTGCTCGGCGTGCTGCAGAAGAAGCCGGAAGGCTCGCAGCGCGTGGTGTTGATCGAGTTCCCGCACCCGGGCGTGAAGACCATCGGCCTGGTCACCCGCACCCTGCGCGACAGCGCCAGCGGGCGGGAGCTGGCGGCGGTCTTCGTGCCGACCACGCCCAACCCGACCTCGGGCTATCTGGAGATCGTCCCGGTCGAGCATCTGGTGCCGACTGCCTGGACCGTGGACCAGGCCATGGCCTTCATCATCTCCGGCGGTGCGGTCTCGCCGGACAACGTGCCCTATCAGCGGGGCGACGTGGTGCCCGACAGCCGATGAGTCGACCTCTGGCCGCGCGCAGCCAGGTGCTGTTCGTGGTCCTGGCGGGCTTCTTCGTCGCCAATGCGCTGCTGGCCGAGTTCGTCGGGGTGAAGATATTCGCCCTCGAGGACACCCTCGGGGTCGACCCGCTGGCCTGGAACCTCTTCGGTCAGCAGGGATCGCTGAGCTTCACCGCCGGAGTCCTGCTCTGGCCGGTCGTGTTCGTGATGACCGACATCATCAACGAGTACTACGGCCCGCGGGGCGTTCGCCTGCTCAGCTGGCTGACCGTGGGCCTGATCATCTATGCCTTTGCCTTCGCCTTTGCCGCCATTGCCCTCGCCCCCGCCGACTGGTGGCGCGCCGCCGCGCGGGAACAGGGCGTGCCGGACTACCAGCTGGCATTCGCCGCGGTGTTCGGCCAGGGCCTGTGGACCATCGCAGGGTCGGTGACCGCCTTTCTGGTCGGCCAGCTGATCGATGTCGCGGTGTTCCAGCACATCCGCCGGCTCACCGGCGAGCGCTGGGTCTGGCTGAGGGCGACCGGCTCGACGATGGTCAGCCAGCTGGTCGACAGCTTCGTCGTCCTCTACATCGCCTTCGTCATCGGCCCGCAGCAGTGGCCGATTCCCCTCTTCCTCGCGGTCGGCACGGTGAACTACGGCTACAAGGTGCTGATGGCCCTGCTGATGATTCCGCTGATCTACGCGGTGCGCGCCGGCATCCGCCACTACCTTGGCCGCGAGACGGCGGCCGAGCTGGCCCGCGAGGCCAGTGCCGGCTAGGAAAGACTCTGGACAGGTGGTGAGAGAGTCGGCATTCCCGCGGAGGCGGGAATCCAGCCCTTCTCCCCTCAATCACTTCAACGCAGTGGATCCCCGCCTTCGCGGGGATGACGAAGCTGGGTCGACCCTGCCTCGCACCCTGAAGCCAGCGCCGCTCAAGCCTCGCGGCGCCGCCTCGCGGCGTTGGACAGCCGCGCCTGGGGCAGCTTGATGCCCGACTTGTCCTCGTAGTCGTCGATGAAGTCTGCGAGCACCCGGTGGGTCAGCTCGTGGATGAAGACCTCCTCGATGGCCGCGATCTTGCGCAACTGCTCGCGCAGCTTGCGACGCACCTTCAGATTGACATAGCTGTCGTCTTCCGGATCCGGCGCGGTCTGCGGGATGAAATCTCGCTTCTTCCTGGCGGGCATGGCGGGCTCCTCGATGGGAACGATGCAGGGGCCATGCCTGATCCGCGATCCTCTTTGCGGAAAGATACAAAGGCAATGGCGGCCCTATTTAACCGGATTTCCGGTCAAACGCGCCAGTGAATCACGCAGGAAAGGGGTTTTCCCGATATGAGGTTTTGCCCACCACGCTGGCCTTCCTGCGGCGAGATCACCGGGAAGGCCAGCGGTCGGCCGTCAGCGCGCGGACGGCTGCGGCAGGGTGCAGACACCCGAGGGCGTGAGGTTGGTGAGCGGGATCTCGCCGCTCGGCCCGCCTTCGAAGGCGTAGCTCGCCACCGCGTTGAGGCAGTCGGCGAACTCGACGGTGACCGTGCCCGCCGGCTCGGTCACCACGGCCTGGCTGGAGGCGAAGGCGCCACCGCTGCTGCGATACAGGGTGAACACCGCGCGCTGGTTGTCGAAGCCGCCGTTGGGCGCGTCGCTGCCCGAGGACGGGCCGGCGGAGTCCAGCGCGAACCAGACCTGACTGCCGTTGTCGCCCCAGCTGTACCAGCTGCCGAGCAGCCGGTTCTCGTCGGGCTTGGGCGTGAAGGCAAAGCCCTGGCCGTTGAACTCCGGGGTGAACCAGTGGCCGGACACGCTGATGTCCACCGGCAGCTCGGTGGGCAGCGCTCCCAACGGCAGGGCGGTGAAGCCGAGCGGCTGGTTCACGCCGTCACCGGTCGCCAGGACACTGAGCACCGCGCCGGCCGGCAGCTCGACGGGGGCAAGGTCGATCAGGTTGCGGGCGCCATCCGGGGTCGACACCTTGAGGTCGTATGGACCGGCGGGGATCTCGAGATACGGGCTGGCGGCGAAGAAGGGCACTGATGCGAGGCCACCCACCACGGCACCGCGATCGGTCCGGATCGAGACCGCGGTGGCCTCGGCCGATCCGGCAAAGGGCGCCGCGTGGATGACACGCAGCTTCAGGTTGCCGCTGGACGGCGCCGAGTTGTCGTCCTGCAGCGCCTGCAGGGCCAGGGGCTGGCCGTTGGCGCCGCCGGTCGCGAGCACGGTGTAGTCGGTGTTGTCGACCAGGGTCAGCGTTGCGCTGATCGCGACCGTGCCGGTTCCGGCCGGCAGGACCTCGACCAGGGTCGCGCCCGCGGGCAGGCTGAGATAGTCGGTGAAATCACCGTAGCGCACGTTGCTGAGCGCCACCTGTCCGTTGACCCGCACGTCCACTGCCGTGGCGGCCAGGTCGGCATCGAACGGGGCGAAATGGCCGACCAGGACGCGGGCGTCGGCCAGCGCAAGCGAGGGCAAGGCAAGCAGGGAAACGGCAGCGGAAAGGGCTTTTCGGGCGAAGCGGCGACGCATTGGATTCTCCTCGGTGGGGACAGGGTCCGGCGCCCCTGACGCCGGCCGTCGAGAAGCTGCCACCCCACCGGTGAAGCCGCGGTGCAGTGAAACTCAATGTTTTGTGGACGATGGCTCACGCCGACGTGACGGGCGTGCATGAGCAGTGATCAAGCGCGCGGGCTCAGCGCAGCGCGGCGAGGAACCGCCAGGCGCCCACGGCCAGCAGGGCGATACTCAGCACCGCGATCAGCCCACCCCAGAACCAGAACGGAAGCCACCAGGCCTCGGCGATTTGTCCCACGTCCGACACCAGCACCCCGGCGCCGGTCTGCGCGGAATCCGTGAACAGGTAGTCGGCCCGGGTGAAGCTGGCGAGCGCCAGCTCGACGGCCACGAACACGCAGGTGATCTGCGAGACCATCGCCGCGCCGAGGATCGCAATCAGCAGCAGGCCGAACGCGAGGGCAAGGCAGAACACCAGGGTCAGGGTGTTGCCGGCCCAGAACAGACCGGCCATCGCGAGGCCGGCGCCGAGCACCCCGAGAGCGATGTGGCAGGCGCGCTGATAGCCCGCGGCGATGAGCAGGAGCATGGCGGCCAAGGGCGGCCCGATCAGGCCGGACATCGCGATCAGGGCGATCTCGCCGCGTCCGAAGGCGCCGCGGTATTCGGCCATGCCCGAGCCGTCGGCGTACAGGGACAGGCTGTCGAACTTGCCGCCCAGGGCCAGCGCGGCCAGGCCATGGCCCAGTTCGTGGAACAGGGTCGAGGTCAGCAACAGGGGCCAGGCCAGTACCTCGGCGAAAGGCACCCAGACCACGGCGAAGCTGATCGCCAGGGCCAGCAGGAGCGCGATCCAGGCCTGTCGCCGCCTGAGCTCACGGGCCATCGGCACGCTCCCGCAGTCGGCTGTCACAGCGATGGCGCCCGCTCGTCATGCAGGACAGAAGCCGGCACAGCGTCACCCACCATCGGGCCGGCATGGAAGCGCAACCCAATGCTGCGTAAAGTGGCGGCTGATTCCGCATCGGCCCGGCCGGAACCCACTGGGGAGGTTTCATGTTCACTCGTATCGCCAATCTGTTCCGCGGCTTCCTGTCCCTGTTCATCAAGGACCTGGAGAAGCGTAACCCCGAAGCCCTGCTTGAGCTCGAGCAGGAGAATCTGCGCGCGCAGATTGCCAGCTACAACCAGGGCCTGGCCAATCATGCCGGGCTCGCCGAGCGGCTGATCGGCCAGGTCCGCAAGCTGGAAGCCGAGGAACGCGAAGTGCGCGCCCGCACCACCGCCCACCTGCGCGCGGGCAACAAGGCCGCCGCGGCCCAGAATGCGCTGCGACTGCAGACCATCTCGCGGGAGCTGGCCGAGAACCGCGCACAGATGGAGCAGGCCGAGACCACGTACAAGGACCTGGTCCGCGCCCGCGACGTGGCGGTGCAGGCGGCCCGCGCCAAGATCGAAAGCCTGAAGGGCGCGATCAACGACATGCGCATGAAGACCGCCATGGCGGAGATGAACGAGATGGCCTCGGGGATGATCGGCAGCATCGGCGGCTCCGGTGACACCCTCAATCGCCTTCACGAGATGGTCGAGGAAGAGCGCAACAAGGCCGCCGGCCGCGCCCGCGTCGCGCGCGATTCGCTGGACCTGACCGACATCAACCTCAAGGAAGCCGAGATGAACGCGCTGGCTGACCAGGCCCTGGCCGACTTCGCCGCGGCCGAGGGCATCAGCATTGAGGACGGCAGCGCCAACCCGGAACCCGCGCCGGCCCAGCGCAGCATGGGCGCCAAGCCGGCCAGCGAGGGCGAGTCGGCCTAGGCCCGCCTTTCCCTGCTCATGTAGGAGCCAGCTTGCTGGCGATCGATGTCCCGCTGCGCCTGATCGCCAGCAAGCTGGCTCCTACGCGCTGACGCGCTGAACAGGCACTTTCGTCGAATTGCAGGCACGCTAACGCCATGACGCTTCCCGACACCGCTCCCGCCTGGGCCCAGGAACTCGCCGTCGGCTACGTCAGCGGCGCGCACGGGCAGTTCATCCTGCATGGCAACGTCTCCGACCGCTTTCCGCTGCAGGGCCGGCGGGTCAGCCTGACCCGGGCGCTGGACGCGCTGCTGCTGGGCGGCTTCGAGCTGGTGTTCACCTACGATGCCGGCAATGGCCTGGCCGTGCTGCGCGGCGCCGAGCGCCTCGCTCAGTGGCCGGCGATGAAGGAGATGGGCCCGCTGCCGCGCGACCCGCGCCAGGCCGTCGAGCTGGTAACCCGCTACCTGCGCTACCGGGCGAACCTGCGCGCGCTGGGCCGAGATGAGGTGGAACACGTGGCGGTGATCGTGCGCGGGGTCGAGCAGATCCTGCCGGCCGGGCGGGCCGGCGACTTCGACGTCTCCAGCCTGGCCTCCCTGGTCCGCGACTGGGCCGGGGAGCCGCCGTTCACCGACCTGCCCTTCGCCAGCTTCCTGATCGCCGACAACCTGGCCGACCTGCACCCGCTGGTGGCGAACCATCCGCGGGTCGACAAGGTACAGATCCCGCTGCCCGATGCCGCGGTGCTCCGCGAGGCGCTGGCCCAGCTGCGCCTGGATCATCCGCGAGCCTTCGACCCGGACAGCGGCGATGAGGAACTCGCCGCGGCACTGACCGGGGTCAGCGTCGCAGCCCTGCAGAGCCTGGCCCGCCGTCGCGATCACGAGAACCGGCAGATCGGCCCGGCGGACTGGGTGTCGATCAAGAAATCCCTGGTCGAGGACGAGGCCGGCGGCCTGATCGAGTTCATCGATTCGCACCGCTCGCTGGACGATTACCACGCCCAGGAGGCGCTGAAGACCTGGCTGCGCCAGGACATGGCCCTGTGGCGCGCCTCGGACCTGCGCGCCCTGCCGATGGGCTACCTGTTCTGCGGCCCGGTCGGCACCGGCAAGACGTATCTGGTCGAGTGCCTGGCCGGCGAGGCAGGGGTGCCGGTGATCAAGCTTAAGAATTTCCGCGACCGCTGGGTGGGCTCGTCCGAAGGCAACCTCGAGAAGATCTTCCGCCTGATCCGCGCGCTCGGCCGCTGCATCGTGTTCATCGACGAGGCCGACCAGACGCTGGGCAAGCGCGACGGCGGCAGCAGTGACTCGGGCCTGTCCGGCCGCCTGTACTCGATGATCGCCCAGGAGATGTCCAACTCCTCCAACCGCGGCCGGGTGATGTGGATCCTCGCCTCCTCGCGCTGCGACCTGATCGAGGTCGACCTCAAGCGCCCGGGCCGGGTCGACGTCAAGGTGCCCCTGCTGCCGACCACCACGGTGGCCGAGAGCGCGGCCCTGCTGCGCGCCCTGCTCAAGCGCTTCGACCTCAAGCTCGAGGCGGCCGAGCTCGCCACCCTGCCCCTGCCGACCCTGCTCACTCCGGGTGCTGCGGAGGCGCTGGCGGTCAAGGTCTACCGCCGCCATCGCACTGAACAGCTGGCTCCGCTGGAGGCGCTGGCGGCCTGCCTCGAGGGCTACCAGGCGCCGGTGCCGCGCGACGTGCTCGACTTCCAGATGCGCATCGCCATCCGCGAGGCCACGGACATGGCCTTCGTGCCGCCGTCTCTGCGGCCGCTGGCCGAGGGCGGCGCGCCGTGAAGAAACCCTCCTATCTCTGGGCCGCCTTCACCGCCCGGCCCTTCGGCATGCCGATCCCGCCGAACCTGTTCGGCCTCGCCACCTTCGGACTGCTGGGCGCCTTCATCAACCCGGGCTTCTTCGCGCTGGGGCTGGGCCTGGAGATTGCCTATCTCTACGCGCTCAGCCAGAGCCAGCGGTTCCGCCGCGCGGTGGATGCCCAGGCGCGCAGCGAGGATCCGGTCGACCAGCGCTACCAGCAGCAGATCGCCCAGCTCACCCCAGGCCAGCAGCAGAGCCAGCGGCAGATCGAGGCGCGGGCGCGCGAGATCTTCGCCACCCTCGACCGCTCACCCATGCTGGCCACCCACAAGGACAGCCTGGAGCAGCTGGTCTGGCTGCACCTGCGCCTGCTCGTCGCCAAGCAGGCGATTCTTGGCGTGGTTGCCACCGCCGAGACCGAGCGCGAGCGCCTGCAGGCGCAGGAGGACCAGATCGACGCACGCCTTGCGACCGACGAGCTGAGCCCGGAGCTGCGCCGCTCGCTGGAGCAGCAGAAGGCGGTGATCGACCAGCGCCAGGAGGCGCATGTCAGCGCCGAGCGCCGCCTTGAGCACGTCGAGGCCGAGCTGGCCCGGATCGACCAGCAGATCGCCCTGATCCGCGAGCAGGCCCTGCTCGCCTCGGACGACGAGCATATCGGCGCCTCGCTGGACGCGCTGGCGGCCTCCTTCAACGAGGCCAACCGATGGCTCGGCAGCCAGCGCGACCTGCTCGGCAGCCTCGATCTGTCCACCGACCACAAGCTGCCGCAGAGCGTGCTGCAGGGGCCGCCGCCGGCGCCAGCCCGGCGCGCCCGCCAGGCCCAGTCGCAATGAACCCATCGTTTCGCCGTCGCCGCTACAGGGAGACCGCCATGACCGCCTTTTCTTCCGCCCACCGCCAGCGCGGCAACGCCGCCGGCAAGTTCATCACCATGCTGCTGGTGCTTGGTCTGCTCGCCCTTGGCGGCTGGCTGGTCTGGCAGGACATGGGCGACAAGCCCGCGCCGCGCGACAGCAGCAGCGAGGAGAGGCCGCAGCAAGCCTCGGTCGATGCCGAAGGCGACAAGCCGGAGCCGATCGAGCCGGTCAGCGGCCAGCCGCGGCTCGATGCCCCGGCGGCCTACCAGCCGCAGAACGGCGTGGTCGATGTCGATATCAGCGAGTACGCCGGTTATGCCGGCCTGATAGTCGCCAACGGCGGGCTGGAGCCGAATCCGGAGTCGTTCTTCGCCAAGCGCTACGGCTTCCAGGTACGACTCAAGCTCAGCGAGGAGGAGGGCTGGAACAAGCTCAACAACGGACGCATCGCCGCCACCGTGACCACGGCCGACACCCTGGCCGTCATCGGCCGGCAGTTCGAGGCCATCGTGCCGGCGCAGATCGGCTTCTCGCGCGGCGCCGACCAGGTCGTGGTCGACACCGGCATCGCCAACATCAACCAGCTCAAGGGCAAGGTGCTGGCCAGCTCGCAGTTCAACGAGGCCGAGTTCTTCATCCGCTATCTCGCCTCCGAGGCCGGCGTGCCGGTCAAGGTCTTGCGTGATCTGGACGGCCGCCCGGGAGCGGGCGAGCTGGGTCTGGTGTTCTACGAGGACGCCTTCGTCGCCTGCGAGGCCTATCGCCACGAACTGGCCGGCGGAAAGCCGAAGCTCAACGGCTGCGTTGGCTGGTCACCGGGCACCGAGGAAGTGGTCGCCGCCAGCAACGGCCGGGCCAAGATCCTGGTCTCCAACCGGAACCTGCTGATCGTCGCCGACATCCTGATGCTCAACAAAGGGTTTGCGGAAGCGAACCCGAAGCTGGCGCAGGGCCTGGTGCATGGCCTGCTCGAGGGCAACCGCCAGGTGCGCGACAACGCCGAGCCGCACCTGTCCACCATCGCCAAGGCGCTCGGCTGGAACGAGCAGGAGACCCGCGACGAGCTGGCCAAGGTTCACCTGTCCAACCTGCCCGAGAACCTCGCCTTTTTCGAGGGCACCATCGATGCCGCCGGGAGCTTCCAGGGAATCTTCCAGAGCTCGGTGCTGAGCTATGGCGACCTCATCAGGAACCCCGCCGACCCCGCGCGCTTCGTCGACCTGCAGTTCCTCAAGGCGCTGTCCGGCGAGGCCGCCTTCGCGCAGCAGAAGGTGGCCATCGCCCCGATCCGCACCGGCGGCAACGTCTCGCTGGAAGGCGATGCCCTGCTCAGCAAGGACATCCGCTTCTTCTTCCGGCCCAATTCCGCAGAGCTCGACACCGACGCCAAGGAGAACGAGGGCTACCTCGACACCATCAAGGGCTTCCTGCAGGTCAGCCCGGGCTCGATCGTGCTGCTGCGCGGCCATGTCGACAACGCCCGGGTCGCCGAATTCGAGCAGCAGGGCGGCAAGGAACTGGTGCGCACGATGGCACTGAAGGCCATGGAGCTCTCCCGCCAGCGCGCGCAGTCGGTGCGCGATGCCCTGCTCCAGCGCCACCCCAACATCGACAAGGCGCGCCTGGAACTCGTCGGCCGCGGCTGGGAAGAACCCGCCAGCCCCGACAGCGAACTCAACCGCCGCGTCGAGGTGCAGTGGTTCACGCTGGAGTAGCCCTGGCGACGACCTTGGGGCGCGAAGTTCGCATTCGCCCCGGTCCCGCTGTAGGAGCCAGCTTGCTGGCGATAGGCGCCCCGGATGGGACGATCGCCAGCGAGCTGGCTCCTACAGGCGGGTACTGCGGAAGGTCTGCTTTGCGCCCTGCCCTGCCCTTCGTCTAATCCTTCGGTGGCGGGCGTCGCTGAGGCTGGGGGATATTGGCGCGGGGCTGCTTGCCGGACCCGATCACGGCCACCGCACGCAGTTCCACCACGGCGCCCGGGGCCAGCAGGGCGGTGGTGCCGACGGCGCTCCAGGCCGGGTAGTGGTCTGGGAAGTGCCGGTGGTGGATGGGGGCGAAGCGCGCGAACTCCTCGCGGAAGGCAGCGTCGTCCTTGGGCAGGACGTGGAAACTGGTCAACTCGACCACGTCCGACATCTCGGCGCCCGCGCTCGCCAGATGCGCCTTCAGCGCCACGAACATGTTCTCGATCTTTTCCTCGTAGTCGGCGCCGCGACCGGCAGGGATGCCGGAGACGATCACCATGTCTCCGACCTTGAGCACCGGGGTGTAGTGCCAGTCGTGATAGGCGGCCTCCATGCCCGGCGGGGCGAGGTGCTCGCGGCTCGGAGTCTCATTGCCGGCGGCCGAAACGCTGGCGGCGCAGGCCAGCAGGACGAGGTAAGACACGGTGCGTTTGAGCATTGCTGGCATCCGAAAGGACTGGGCGAAGCGGGCTATCCTCGCAGCGCTCGGGACTCAGCGCCCCTGCTTGAGGTCATGGCCGGCTCCCGACCGGCGCTCGTCCTGAAGCTGTTCCGAAGGCGTGCAGTCCGGGGTCAGCGCCGACCCCGGCAGCAGCCACCAGTCATCCCGATTGCTGCGACCAACGGACTGCGCCGGCGGCACGGCGAGACAGACAGGCATCGCTGCGCCTGCGACCAGCAGCCAGCGCTGGCCGGGCTCGGCCCTTAGCCATTCCTCGGCGCCCGCCCATTGGGCTGCGGGTGACCGGCTGAAGCCGAAGTCGGCAGCCGGCCGGATCGACTGCAGCAGCATCTGTTCACGCCAGGCCACCATTCCCAGCCGGGCATCCTGCGGCAGCCGTGCCTCGACCTCGGCCATCAGCTGCCGCGCCGAACCTGAGGCGCTGAGCGCGGGCGCGAGGAGCAGGCCATAGCAGGTCCAGAGCAGGGCGCTGAAGGCCACGATCAGGGCGCCGGCACGCTGCCGGAGCCCGGCGATCAGCAGCAGTCCCGAGATGCCCAGCGCCCCCAGACCCGCCAGCAGCAAGCCAAGGTCGGCGGACCGGATATCCCGTCGCTCGGCCAGTCGGGCGACGATGCCGGCATCGCGGACCAGTCCGTCGAACAGCAGGAGAAGGGCCACCAGCGAAAGCGTGCAGACGTAGCCGAGCAGCAGCCGGCGGGGTCCCGGCCGGCGAAGGATGCCGGCCAGCAGCGGGGCCGCGGCGAGACAGACCGCAGGGAGTGCGGGTAGCAGGTAGACCTCGCGCTTTCCCGGGCTCGCACTGAAGAACAGCAGGACCAGGACCACCCAGCCGAGCAGCGTGGCCTGCCGCGCGTCACCCCGGCGCAGCCGGCGCCACCACGCGGGCAGGAGCCAGGGCAGCAGCAACGCGCCGGGCAACCAGAGCGTTGCAATCACCTGCAGGTAGTACCAGGCCGGACGGATGTGGTGCCAGGCGCTGACGTAGCGCTCTCCGGTCTGGCGCAGAAAGATCTCCGCCGCGTAGGCCTTCATCGAGGGATCAGGGGATGTCCAGGCC
Source organism: Pseudomarimonas salicorniae (assembly GCF_023156535.1). Taxonomy (GTDB): domain Bacteria; phylum Pseudomonadota; class Gammaproteobacteria; order Xanthomonadales; family Xanthomonadaceae; genus Pseudomarimonas; species Pseudomarimonas salicorniae. The sequence goes on from NZ_JALNMH010000002.1 coordinate 192,255, forward strand.
GCGACCAGCACGGGCACGGCCCAGACCCCTGCGCCGGCCAGGAAGCCGACGAGCAGGACCCAGCCCCCCGCCCTTGCGGCCGGCCGCGCGCTGCGTCGCTGGGCCAGCCACCAGGGCAGCCAGGCGAGCAGGGGCAGGAAGCCGACGCCCTTGGTCACGGTACCAAGCCCGGCGGCAAAGGCACCCAGCCCGAGCACTCTCCTGTTCGGCGATTCCAGCAGGTGGCGCAGCAGGCCCCACAGCGCGAGCGTGGTGAAGAAAACCAGCAGCATGTCGATCTGCGCGCGTTTGGCCTGCAGCCCGAACTGCAGGGTCGCGAACAGGGCCAGCCCGGCGACGCATCCGATCCGCCGTCCCCACAGCCTGCGGCCAAGATCCCAGGTCAGAAACAGCGTGCCGAGCCCCGCGAGCAGCGACGGCAAAAGGAAAGCTATGCGCCAGTTTCCGACGGCCTCGTAGGCCAGCGCCTGCGCCCACATGAACGGCGCAGGCTTGTGTGCATAGAGCTCTCTGCCCCGGCGAGGCACCAGCCATTCGCCGCTGTCGACCATGTGCTTGGCCGCCAGCACGAACCGGGGCTCGTCCGGCGGCGACGGGTCGCGAAGCCCCATGCCCGCCGCGAGGACGATGGCCGCGAGCCCGAGCCACAGCCAGGGGCGGATTGGAAACCTGTAAATGGCGGCGCCTCCCGGCTGTCGCTCACCGGCGACGGGTCTCCAGATGACCCGCAGCACGGTAGGAAAAAAGTCGGCGCAAGCTTAGCGTGGCAGCCAGCGGTCTCCGACAGGTCTCCGACCTTGGCACCCGCACCATGCCGGCATGTCCAGCCCCTTCCTCTACAGCTTGCCGCGCCGCCTGCGCCGCGCGATCGGACAGCGCCCGCTGGTTTCCCAGGAAGCGCTGATCGCCGCGTTCTGCCTGGCTACGGTGCTTCTCCTGAACGGCCCGTTCTGGGCCCGGCTGCGCGATCGGCCACGACCATCTCTTCCATACCGTGCTGGGTCTGATGGATATCGGCAGCGGGCTCCATGAGCCAGGACTCGACCTGACAGCGGAGAGCCGCCGGGGGGCTGCAGGGCGCCCCACGCCTCAACCGCATCCCGCACATGTCTAGAATCGGCACCGAGGTGCCCTGCGCAATGGCGAGGCAAGCATGAACTCCGGATCCGCGCTCAGGCTGCTGATCGTCGAGGACAACCACAGTCTGGTCGCCAACCTCTTCGAATACTTCGAGGCCCGCGGCTACATCCTCGACGCCGCGCCGGACGGCCTGACCGGGCTGCATCTGGCGATCACCAACGACTACGACGCCATCGTCCTCGACTGGATGCTGCCGCGGATGGCGGGCCCCGAAGTGGCGTCCAAGCTGCGTCTCGAGGCGCGCAAACAGACTCCCATCATCATGCTGACCGCGCGTGACGAACTGGCGGACAAGCTGGGCGGCTTCCGCGCGGGCGCGGACGACTACCTCACCAAGCCGTTCGATCTTCCGGAACTTGAGGTCCGGATCGAGGCCCTTCGCAACCGGTGCGCCGGCGAGCGCAGCATCTCGCGGGAACTGGTAGTAGAGGATCTCCGTCTGGATCTTGGCACGCTCGAGGTGGAACGGGCGGGCAAGCTGCTCAAGCTCTACCCGGCCTGCCGCCGGCTTCTGGAAACCCTGATGCGGGCCTCGCCCGCCGTGGTGCCGAGAGAGCGTCTCGAGGCGGCCCTGTGGGGCGACGACCCGCCAGATGCCGACCTGCTGCGCTCGCATATGTACGAGCTTCGCAGGGCGATCGACAGCCCGTTCGAGGCCAAGCTCCTGCACACGGTCCCCAAGGAAGGGTACCGGCTCGGCAAGGCCAACGCCGAGTGAGCCGCCGTCCGCTCCGCAGACGCATCGCCCTCGGTCTGTTCCTCTACTCGCTGTGCCTGGGGGGCGCGGTGATGGGCCTTGGCTACCTGGTCAACGAACAGGTCGAACAGCTGGTATGGGAGTCCCTGCTGAACGAAGAGCTCGAGCACCTGCTTGACCGACCGCATCCGCGCGAGGCCGGCGTGCTGGTGGAGAGCGGAACGCTGTGGGCCTATCGGCAGGTCGACGGGCATCCTGCAATCGGCCTGCCCGCGCCGCTGCAGGCGCTGGGGCCGGGCCTGCACGACGAGATCCGCATCGCAGACCGGCAGTACGCAGTCCTCGTGCGCAGCTCACCGGGCGAGCGACTGGTGATGTCGATCGACATCACCGACCTCGAGGCCGCGGAGCTGTCACTCACCGGCGGCGTGCTGGCCGCGGCGGCCGCCATCGCCGCCGTTCTGGCGGTGCTGGCCTGGTGGCTGGCCGGCCGGCTGGCCGGCTCGATTACCCGGCTGGCGGACCGGATCGATACGCTGCGCCCGGATCAGGACGGACACCGGGTCGAGCTCGAGGGGCCGCTGGACGATGAGACGGCGCGCATCGTCGGCGCGCTCAATGGCCTGCTGGCCCGCGTCGACGGCTATCTCGCCCGCGAGCGGATTTTCCTCAGTCTTGCCAGCCACGAGCTTCGAACGCCGGTCGCCGTGATTTCCGGTGCCACCTCGCTGGCGCTGCAGCAGGGCGGCCTGCCCGACGCGCAACGCAAGCTGATCCAGCGTGTCGCCCGCGCCTCGCGCGACATGGAGCAACTCATCCGCATGCTGCTGGTCCTGGCCAAGGCACCCGAGCGGGTGAAGGCCACGGGGTCGGAGCTCGATCTCGTGGCTCTGGTGCAGGACGTCATCGAGGACCACGGACATCTCACCGCCCAGAAGGCACTGCAGGTCGAAACCGCGGCGCTCCAGCCCTCCCAGCTGTTCGCGCCAGCCCAGCTGGTGCAGGTCGCCATCGCGAATCTCCTGCGCAACGCCATCGAACAGAGCGACGCCGGCACCGTGCGGGTGAGCATCGATCCGCCCGGCGTGGTGACGGTTGAAGACCCCGGCCACGGCCTCAGCCCGGAGGAGATCAGCCGGATCTATGCGAGCCGCGCCAGGGCGCCGGGCGAGCGCTATGCCCGCGGGATCGGTCTCGAGCTGATCCGCAGGATCTGCGAGCACCTGGGCTGGGCGCTGCACGTGCAGAGCACGGGCGGCCGGGGCACGACGATGGTCCTGGACCTGCGCTGCGCCCTGCTGGAGAAAGACGGCGACAGGGAGCACGGCAATCAGGACCAGAGACCGGCTTGAGGAGACTCTGAACAGGTCCAGCGCCCCGCGCCGGAGATTGTGCAGTCGGCCGGCAGGCCGCCCGTGGCTGGGTGTAGGGCGGCCATGTCATGCGGAATCCACCCTGGTGCGAACGCACGCCGTGGCAAGGCGTGGCACGGGACGTGTGCAGGGGCCGCTTAACGCCCCGGCTACCGCGCTCCGACCGCTTTACGACAAGGATGCAGCAAGACTGTGCACAGACTCCCGCGGAACACCCGCTCCCGGATCGGCGCCAGGCGACCATGCTGTCAGCCGCAAGACCGCATCCTCCCCAGCGCCCTCCGGCCCCTTTCCCACAGTCCGCGCACGCCAATGACCATGCCCGCCTCGCCCTCCGCCACCGAATCGATCAGTGTCGTGATCCCCGTGCTCAACGAAGCCGGCAGCATCGGCAGCCTGCTCCGCGAGGTCTGCGAAGCGCTGCGCGGCAGCGCCCGGTTCGAGATCATCGTCGTCGACGACGGCTCGGACGACGGCAGCGCGACCATGGTCCAGGCGGCCATGACCCGGGCCCCGGAAGTGCGACTGCTCCGCCACGAAAGACGCTGCGGACAGTCCGCGGCAATCCGCAGCGGTGTGGAGGCGGCGCGCAGCCCATGGGTCGCGACCCTCGACGGCGACGGCCAGAACGACCCGGCAGACATTCCCCGGCTGTTGGCGCGGCGCGCGCAGCTGCCTTCGACGGTCCGACTGCTGGCAGGTTGGCGGATCGAGCGGCGCGACACCTGGTCGAAACGGTTCGCTTCGCTTCTGGCAAACCGCATCCGCGCCGGCCTGCTCCGCGACGAGACCCCGGACACCGGCTGCGGCATCAAGCTGTTCGACAGGGCCGTCTTCCTCGACCTGCCCTACTTCGACCATATGCACCGCTACCTGCCCGCGCTGTTCCGACGCGCCGGCTGGCGCTGCGAATCGATTCCGGTCAACCACCGCGAGCGGCGCCAGGGCACCTCGAAGTACGGCAACCTGCAGCGCGCCCTGGTCGGGCTGCGCGACCTGCTTGGAGTCGCCTGGCTCATCGCCCGGTCCCACCGGGCACCGGTGGTCGAGATCAGCCCGCCATGAACGACGAGCTTGTCTGGCTGGCCTGGACCGGCCTGCATGTCACGCCCTGGAAGCTGATCGGCTACTGCGGCGCGCTGATGTTCGGGGCTCGCTGGGCGGTCCAGGTGATCGCCACCCACCGGGCCGGTCGCCCGGTGATCCCCCGGCTGTTCTGGTACATGAGCCTCGCTGGCAGCTTCATGGCGATGTCCTACTTCCTGCTCTCATCCAAGCAGGACTCGGTTGGCGTCCTGCAGAACCTGTTCCCGCTTTTCACCGCGGGCTACAGCCTCTACCTGGACCTGCGTGGCCCCCAGCGCAGGATGATGCTGGAGCAGGGCACCGCCCGGTAGGCTGCGGAGGACGCGAGGACGTAGGCGCCCACCCCGGTCCGGGCTGCTCGGCCATTCCCGTCCGCACTGGCCCCCTTGATCCGCTTCCCGAGTTGCTTCGCTCAACGTCGGCGTTATGTCGGGCTGGAGGACGGCGGGGTCGGAATGGTCCGATTCCGGCCAGGCGAGCGCGTTCCCAGAGGCTAGATCTGGGCACAAAGAAGACCTTCCGCAAAACCCGGATGTAGGAGCCAGCTTGCTGGCGATAGGCACCCCGGACGGGACGATCGCCAGCAAGCTGGCTCCTACACCCAACGGCGTTGCCAGGTCCGATTTGCGCCGCAAAGCAGGCCTTGCCGCAGTCAGATTGTGGGAGTGCCCTTGGGCGCGACCGCGGAGATCCGATCTGGCCGCGGTCTTCGGTGAATCCGTAGCGCTGCGGTCGCGCCCATGTGCGCTCCTACGGTCGGGCTTCGTTGGGCGTTGGCGAAGACGTATAGGGTGCGCCTTGGGGCGCACCGATGCGGGCGTTCGGACGCGACGCCCGGTGCGGCCAGCCGCACCCTATGGATGTCCGCTTTGCGCCGCCCAAAGCCCACATCACCGCACGCACGTTCCGGATCGACTCCTGCCCGCCCCGCCTGGCTTGCTCAGGACGCGCGCCGGAGCTGCGCCATGCGTGTGGCGTCGGTGTCGCCGGGCTGGCCGCAGGAGCGGCGAACGATGACCCGGGCCGGCAGCATGGTGCTCTCGCTGGGCTCGCCGCGGATCAGCTGGAGCAGTCGCTGGACGAGCACCTCGCCGGCAGCACGGGTGTCCTGCTGCACCGTGGTCAGGGGCGGGCTGGCGAAGGCTGCGACCGGGATGTCGTCGAAGCCAACCACGGCCACGTCCTCCGGCACCCGCAGGCCGGATTCCTCGAGGGCGCGCATGGCGCCGATCGCCAGCAGATCGGAGGCGGCGAAGACGGCATCGAACTTCTGGCCGCGCTCCTGCAGCATGCGCACCGCCGCGTGGCCGAGCTTCTCGCTGGAATCCATGGCCTCGACCTGCAGCGCCGGCACCACGGGCACGCCGGCAGCGCGCAGCGCCTCGCAGTGACCCCGGTAGCGGTCGAAGAACTCAGGGCAGTGCGGCGACGCGTCTCCGACGAAGGCGATGCGCCGGCGCCCGAGCGAAAGAAGATGTTCAGTGACGGCGCGCCCTCCCTGGACATTGTCGCAGCCGACGGAGATGCCCGGCTGACCGGGCTCGACCGCCCCCCAGTAGACAAACTGGGTGCCCTGCTCGACCAGCTTCTCGAGCTTGTGGCGGGCCACCTCGAAATCGCCGTAGCCCAGCAGGATCAGGCCATCGGCCTTGTGGCTGTCCTGGAAGTCGGCATGCCAGTCGTCGGAGAGCTGCTGGAAGGAGATCAGCAGGTCGTAACCCTCCCGCGCACAGGCGCGGGTGATCGAGCCCAGCATGGAGAGGAAGAACGGATTGACCAAGGCCGCGTCCGAGGTCGCGTCCTCGAACAGCAGCAGCGCCAGGGTCACCGAGTGCTGGCGGCGCAGGTTGGAAGCGTTCTTGTCGACCTTGTAGTTGAGCTGCTTGGCGATCGCCTGAATGCGCTTGCGGGTCTCGGCGCTGACCAGCGGGCTGCCGCGCAGGGCGCGCGACACGGTCGACTGCGAGACCCCGGCCTGGTAAGCGATGTCAAACGAGGTCGGCTTGCCTTTCATCCTGGATCTTGGAGGGACGGTAGCCGCTGAGTTGTCGCACGATTGCGGGGCGTGGTCCAGTGCGAGGGCGTGAAAGCGCGATGTTGCGGCGCACCATCCGGGCGCAGGCCGCCTCCAGTCCGGGCAGGCCGGCGCGGCCGCCGCTCAGCCAGGGATCGGGCGCCCCTGCCCGCGATCACAGAGCCGTCGCAGGGTCTCCTCGATCTGCCCGGCTTCGGCCGGCTTGGTCAGGTGGGCGTCGAAGCCGGCGTCGCGCGAGCGCTGGCGGGCCTCTTCCTGGCCCCAGCCGGTTAGCGCGACCAGGCGCAGGTCATCGCCGCCGTCCATCGCCCGCACCCGCCGGGCCACCTCGTAGCCGTCGCAACCGGGCATGCCCAGGTCGAGCAGGGCCACATCGAAGCGCTGTCCCGACAGCCGCGCGACGGCCGCCTCGCCATCGTGCACCACCTCGACCTGATGCCCCTCCAGGCGAAGCAGCATGGCGAGGCTGGTGGCGGCATCCACGTTGTCGTCGGCGACCAGCAGCGAGAGGCCCGCCACGGCGCCTTCCCCGCCTGCAGCTGTCGGCTGCTCGGGCTCCGCGCAAGCGGCCGCCGTAATCGGCAGGCGAAGCGTGAACCGGCTGCCGTGGCCCCTGCCCTCGCTATGCGCGGTCAGACTGCCGCCGTGCATCTCGGCCAGATGGCGAGACAGCCAGAGTCCAATCCCGAGTCCGGACGAGACCTGCTCCCCACGCCCCTCGGCCTGGGCAAACATGCCGAAGATCGCTTCGATCTGTGTCGGATCGATACCGATCCCGGTGTCCTCCACCTCCAGGCGGGCCTCGTCGCCCTGACGCGAGAGATCCACTTCGATGGAGCCCCCACGCTCGGTGAACTTGGCCGCGTTGCCGACCAGGTTGCTCAGGATCTGGGCCAGCCGGGTGGGGTCGCCCTCGACCGTGATCGCCTGCTCGTCGTACTGCCAGGCCAAGTGGATGCCGGCGCGCTCGATCGTCGGCTCGCAGGCCTCCAGGGCCGATCTGAAGACCTCCTGCAGGACGCAGGGTTCACGGCGCAGGACGATCTGCCCGTGGCTGATCCGTGACAGGTCGAGCAGATCGTCGACCAGACGGCTCATGTGCCGCGCCTGGCGCTCGATCATGCTGCGGGCGGCGAGCAGGCCGGGGTCGGACAGCGCATCGACCTGCATCGCCTGCGCCGCGTTGAGGATCGGCGCCAGCGGATTGCGCAGCTCGTGGGCCAGCGTGGCGAGGAACTCATCCTTGCGCCGCGCTTCCTCCTGCCGTTCGGCCTCGCGGCGGCGCCGCTCGGTGATGTCACGGGCAATCTTCGAGGCGCCGATCACCCGCCCCTGGGCATCGAACACCGGCGAGACAGTCAACGAAATCGGTACGAGGTGGCCGTCGCGACGCCGCCTTTCGGTTTCCATGCCGATGACGTGCTCGCCGCGCGACAGGCGCGAGAGGATGTCCGCCTCCTCGTGCAGGCGCTCGTCGGGAATGATCCGGGTGATCGACTGCCCGACCATCTCTTCGGCGCTCCAGCCGAACAGCCGCTCGGCCCCGGCGTTCCACGACTGCACGATGCCCTGCAGCGACTTGGAGACGATCGCATCGCTGGTGGAGTCGACGATGGCGGCCAGGTGCGCGCGGGCGTGCTCGGTGCGCCGGCGCTCGGAGATGTCCTCGATGATGGCGAAGAATCCCTCCACGCGACCATCCACGTCATGCGGCGCATAGGTGATGGCCAGGTCGCGGGTGCCGCTGGAAAGCGGCAACTGGGCCTCATAACGCACCATTTCGCCGGCCAGGGCGCGCTGGATATGCGGCTCGATCCGACGATAGGCCTCTTCACCGGCAAGCTCGCGCACGTGCCGGCCGGCGAGCGACTCCGGCGCGACTTCGAACCAGTCTCCGTAGGCGCGATTGTTGAACTGATATCGATGCTCGCGATCGACATAGGCCACCAGCATCGGCAGCGCATCGATCATCTCCTGCAGCAGGCGCCGCTGGTCGGTGAGTTGGCCTGCGGCCTGCCGGGCTTCCCGACTGCGCCGCCGGGCCCGGCTGACCAGCCAGATGATCAGCCCGCAGGCCAGCAGGTAGGCCACCAGCGCTGCCAGCACGGCCACCGTGTTGCCGGGCGGCCAGAGCCAGAACGCGCAGGCACCGCCGAGCAGGGCGGTCAGCATGGCCGGGCGGGTGCCGGCAAACAGGGCCGACGCGGCCACCGCGGCGAACAGGGTGATGAAGGGCACCTGCCCGCCCACCCAGGGGTCGAGGGCCGCGCGCAGGGTGATGGCCGCGGCGGCGAAGCCGACGGCCATGGTCATCCTGGAGAGGGCGTTGTGGCCGATCGGGTCCATGCGTTGCGCCGCCGGGAGTCGCCGCGACTATAGGTGGGGGAATGGGCTGCAGCAACACGCCGGGAAGACGAAGGATCGAAGGCCGTCCGGCGCGTTCAGCCAGCGCCCGCCGGGGGCGGCTCGGCGAGTTCGCCGAGCACACGACGCCTGGCCGTTTCCACCTGGCGCTGCTTGTAGGCGCCATGGCTCGCCGGACCGGCGCGAGTCGCCTCGTAGCTGGAGCGGTCGAGCAGCTGGATCTCGTAGTTGAAATAGAAGCTGGGGCCGGCGCGGCCTACTGATGCGGACGGCTGGGCCTCCATCCGCGCTGCGGGCTCCTCGCCATCCGGTGGCAGGTGGATCAGCTTGCGCACGGTGACCTGCAGGCTGCGGAAGCCAGCGCCGCTGTGCGGGTTGTGCGACCCGGGCGTGGCCGCCGCCAATGCGGCGTCCATCTCGCGCAGGGCCTCGCGCGGATAGCCCTCGGCCGCGGCGAGGCGGTCGCGCCAGACGGCGAACAGGTCGTGGGCCGCGTCCAGATCGATCAGCGTGTTGCGCACGCGATGGGACTCGATGTTGATCGCCGACAGCAGCTGGGCCCGCTGCAGCACGCGAAGCGCCAGCAGGCACTCGATCCGGGTGTCGAGGACCAGGCGCACGCCGAGATGGTCGTGGATGTCCTCGGCCACGTAAGCGGACTTCTGCAGCAGCTTCAGAAGGATGCTCTGGCGACCCTTGGCGCTCTTGCGGTCGACCGCCACCAGCGGCAGGACGATCTCGCCATCGCTCAGCACCTGGCCTTCGGCCGAGCGCAGGATGACGGTGTCGAGGGCGGCGAAGACCTGCCGCCGGATGGTCTCGAAGTGACGCAGCTTGAGGTTGCTGTCGATGTAGAACAGCGCGTGCATCACCTTGAGCACCGCGCAGGACCAGTGCCGCCGCGTGCTGCGCGAGCGGGAGAAACGCGACGCATATACCAGCAGGTCCAGCACATCGGCCGGCTCGCAGACCTCGGGGGGCATCTGCCGCCCCTCCTCATCGCTCAGCAGACACTCGCGCAGGAAGACCACGGCCTCGCGATGCACGCGGCGCATCCAGGCCGCATGCGCAGGGTTCTCCGGGTCAAGACCGTACTCGCGGGCGAAGCGCTGGGCGTCCTCGTGATGGCGCAGCGCCATGCCGCGCAGGTCGATCGCCGATTCGCCGCGCGCAATGGCCCGCAGGTACTGCCAGTTCAGCGTCAGCGGCGCCTCGCCAAGCGTGGGCGTGGGGGCCGCGGGCAGGCGCGGCTCAACGTCGCCTGACATGCACGCCTCCATCGGCGATGCGTGCCTCGAAATGCTCGACCGGTGTGTAGGCCGGTGCGCACAGGGCACGTCCGTCACGGACGTCGAACTTCGCACCGTGCAGGGCACATTCGATGCTGCCCTCATCAGGATCATAGAAGCCGGAAGACAGCTCGTAATCCTCGTGGCTGCACTGGTCGCGCAGCACGTGGATCTCCCCCTCGAGGTTGAACAGCACCAGCGGGACCTCGTCCATCCAGGCCGTATGCAACTCGCCGGGCAGGACCGCGGCGCTGTCGCAGACCCTGACCCACTCGCCGCTCACAGCGCCTTCTCCAGCACCTCGAAGCGCAGGTCGTCGCGGCGCGGCAGGCCAAAGCGCGGGTCGGTGGCGGGAAACGGCTTCTTGATTCCAGTGCGCCGATAGCCGCGCCGTTCATACCAGGCGATCAGTTCCTCGCGCAGATCGATCACGGTCATCCGCATCAGCGGCAGCTGCCAGTCCTCGCGGGCCACCCGCTCGGCCTCGGCCAGCACCCGGCGTCCCAGCCCTGCGTTCTGCAGGTCCGGGCGCACGGCGAACATGCCGAAGTAGCCGATCCCGCCTTCGTCGCAGACATGGGCGCAGGCCAGCATCTCACCATCGCGCTCGGCGATCAGGATGCGCGAGCGCGGCCGGCGGATGTCCGTTTCCAGCACCTCGGGCACGATGCGGTTGCCATCCAGGATATCGGCCTCGGTCGTCCAGCCCTGGCGACTGCTCTCGCCGCGGTAGGCGCTGGTGACCAGCGGGACCAGGGCCGGGATATCGGCCTCGGTGGCGGCGCGGAACACCAGTGCATCATCGGCCACCGCGCTCACCCGAGAAGTCTCCACGCCAGCAGCCCGACCGCGGCCAGCAGGGCCGCGCCCACGCCGATGAGCAGACCACGGGCCATGCCAAGGGCGCCCTGCTGACGCTGCTGCAGGGCTTCGGCGCGCTCGTTGATGCGCTCGGCGCGCGCCCACTGCTGCCGATACAGCTCGAACTGCTCACGCTGAAGCGCCAGCGACGCCTGCTGGCCGTCGCGGATCTCGCGCAGCAGGGCGAGGATCTCGCCGCGTTCTTCGCTCATGGCCCCTCCCGGCCCAAACACGTCCGCATTCTATCCACGCGCGGCCGCCGTGGATCAGGCCAGCATCCGCCGGACCTTGGCGATGCCGGCCACCAGCGCGTCGACCTCGGCCTCGGTGTTCCAGAACGCCAGCGAGGCCCGGCAGGTAGCCGGTACGCCGTAGAACTGCATCAGCGGATGGGCGCAGTGGTGGCCCGAGCGCATGGCGATGCCCTCGAGGTCGAGCAAGGTGGCGAGGTCATGGGCATGCGCGCCCTCGACGAGGAAGCTGAGGATGGCCGCCTTGTCCGGCGCGGTGCCGAACAGCTTCAGGCCGGGGACCTCGGACAGCTTGCCGGTGGCGTAGCGCAGCAGGGCCGCCTCGCGCTCGGCGATCGCCGGCATGCCGATGCCGGAGAGGTAGTCCACCGCGGCGCCAAGCCCGATGAAGCCGGCGATGTTCGGCGTGCCGGCCTCGAACTTGTGCGGCGGGTCGTTGAACACGGTGCCGTCGAAGCGCACTTCCTTGATCATCTCGCCGCCGCCGAGGAAGGGCGGCATCGACTGCCAGTGCTCGCGCCGCGCCCAGAGACCGCCGGTGCCGGTCGGCCCGCACAGCTTGTGCCCGGTAAAGGCGTAGAAGTCGCAGCCGAGGCTGGCGACGTCGACCGGCTGGTGCGGCACCGCCTGCGAGCCGTCGATCACCGTGAACACCCCGTTCCGCCGCGCCCGGGCGCAGATCTCGCGCACCGGATTGATCGTTCCGAGCACGTTGGAGACGTGGGTCAGGGCCAGAAGCTTCGCGCCCGCGGCCAGCTGGCGGTCGAGCGCCTCGATGTCGATCACGCCCTCGGGGCTGATCTCGACCGCCTCGATGCGCGCGCCGCAGCGCTGCGCGATCAGCTGCCAGGGCACGATATTGGCGTGGTGCTCCATGCGGCTGACCAGGATCACGTCGCCGCGCTGCAGCCTCGGCAGGGCGAAGCTGTAGGCGACCAGGTTGATCGCCAGCGTGGTCCCGGAGCACAGCACCAGATCGTCCGGCTGCACGTTGAGAAACCGCGCCAGCTTGCCGCGCGCGCCCTCGTACGCCTCGGTGGCCTCGGTGCCCAGGGCGTGGACCGCGCGGCTGACATTCGCGTTGTGCCGGCGGTAGAAGTCGTCCACCGCCTCGATCACCGCGGCCGGCTTCTGCGCGGTGTTGGCCGAGTCGAGGTAGACCAGCGGCTTGCCGTGGACCTGCCGCGAAAGCAGGGGAAAATCGGCGCGGATCGCGGTCCAGTCGGGCTTGCTCATCCCTGAATCCTCATTGATTGCTGATCGCCAGCAAGCTGGCTCCTACATCGAAGCGGCCCCGTAGGAGCCAGCTTGCTGTCGATGCTTGCTCCAACGCGCTCAATCGCCCAGCGCCTCCTGGAGCGCCGCCTCGGCGATGTCGCGCAGGCCATCGGACAGCTCGGACAGCAGCTCGAGGCAGAACGCCCGGGTCAACAGCGCCCGGGCCTGGGCCGCGGGCAGGCCGCGGGTGCGCAGGTAGAACAGCGCGGTGGGGTCGAGCCGGCCCACGGTGGCGCCGTGTGCAGCCTTGACCTCGTCGGCGTGGATCTCCAGCACCGGCTGGGTGTCGATCTCCGCCTCGTCGGACAGCAGCAGGTTCTTGTTCGACAGCATGGCCTCGGAATCGTCGGCCCCGGCGCGGATGCCGATGCCGCCGTGGAACGCCACCCGTGACTGATCGCGACCCAGCCCGCGCCAGGTCATCGCTGAGCGCGTGCCGCCGATCGCATGGTCGATGCCGAGCCGGGTGTCGACATGCGAGGCGTCCTGCCCCAGCAGCACGCCGTCGGCCTGCAGCCGTGCCGCCGCGCCCTGCAGCGACACGTTCAGCTCGTGCCGCGACAGGCCGCCGCCCAGTTCCAGATCGAGCCGGCGATACTCGGCACCCGCCGCGACGGCGCCCTCGGTGCGCCGGAACAGGGCGCTGCCGGCCGACTCCTGCTGCAGGGCAAGCTGCTCCAGAAAGGCGCCCTGCGCGAGGTGAACGTGGAGCACGCTGCTGCCGAGATGGCGATGGCCACCGGCGCAGATCAGGTACTCGCACAGCGAAAGGCGCGCGCCCTCGCGCAGCTCCACCAGCGAGCGCAGGTGCCAGGACACATCGCTGTCCCTCGGCGTCGAGACGTGTACCCAGTGCACCGGAGCAGACACTTCGACGCCGGCCGCCAGCTGCAGCCAGAGGCCGTCTTCGGCGAGCGCGGCATTGGCCCGCGGAAACAGCGCGTCATCGCCCGCAAAGCGCTTGGCCAGCACGGCCAGGTCGCGTGAGTCGCCCTCACCCAGCAGGGCCGAGAGCGGGCGCAGGCGGGCGCCCTCCGGCAGGCCGGTCAGGTCGGACAGGCCGGCATCGAAGCGGCCATCCACCAGCACCAGGCGCGGTGCCGGCAGCGAACGAATCCGCTCGACGGTGGCGGCCTCCAGCTGCGCACCACCTTCGGCGCGGAAGAAGGCGCGCTGGCCGAGCGCACGCAACGATGTGTACTTCCAGGGCTCCGAGCGCGGCCCGGGCAGGCCGTCACGCTGCAGGGCAGCCAGGGCCTCGCCGCGCGAGGCTGCGCTGCGCAGCGGCTCGGGGAGCGCCGCGTGCTGGGCGGCGAATGAATCGATCAGTCCCGGCATGGCTCAGGCGTCCGCCGGCGCGACCCGGTCGCGCACCCAGGCATAGCCGTGCTCCTCCAGCTGAAGGGCCAGCTCCGGCCCGCCGCTTTCAACGATGTGGCCCTCGGCCAGCACGTGGACCACGTCCGGCTTGATGTAGTCGAGCAGGCGCTGGTAGTGGGTGATGACGATGAAAGCGCGGTCCGGCGAACGCAGCGCGTTGACCCCGTCGGCCACCGCCTTCAGCGCGTCGATATCGAGCCCGGAGTCGGTCTCGTCGAGGATCGCCAGCTTGGGCTCGAGCACCGCCAGCTGGAAGATCTCGTTGCGCTTCTTCTCGCCGCCGGAGAAGCCCTCGTTGACGGCGCGATGCAGCAGCTCGTCCTTGAGATGCAGCACGGAGAGCTTCTCGCGCACGCGCTTGAGGAACTGCATCGAATCGAGCTCCGGCTCGCCACGCGCCTTGCGCTGCGCGTTGTAGGCCGCGCGCAGGAAGTAGGTGTTGTTCACCCCCGGGATCTCGACCGGGTACTGGAAGGCCAGGAAGACGCCCTTTGCAGCCCGCTCCTCCGGCTCCAGCGCCAGCAGATCCTCGCCCTCGAAGCTCACCGAGCCGTCCTGTGCCTCGTAGCCCTCGCGGCCGGCCAGCAGGTAACCCAGGGTCGACTTGCCGGCGCCGTTCGGGCCCATGATGGCGTGCACTTCGCCGGGCTTCACCTCGAGATCGAGGCCCTTGAGGATGTCCTTCTCGCCCAGGCGGACCTGGAGATTCTTGATGCTTAGCATGGGGTTTGCCTTTCAGAACTTTCTGTTTTCACGGGCGGGATCTATCCCGCCGTTCGGATTCAACTCTCGATCTGTAGGAGCCAGCTTGCTGGCGATCAGCGCTTTGAAGATTCCGATCGCCAGCGAGCTGGCTCCTACAGGGTGGCTACGCCGTGCCCGGCGCCCGGCGACGTCGCGCCAGGTCGATAAGGCCGAAGATCGCCACGCCGGCCCAGACGGCTTCGAGCACTACGAAGGGGATGATCCCGCCCATCCAGGCGGCGATGCCGGCGATGCCGGCGCCGAGCAGGTTGAGCAGCAGATAGGCCAGCGACCGCTCGGAAAGCAGCCCGCGCTGGTTGGCGAAGAAGGCAATCAGCAGCAGCGTCACGCCGACGCTGGCGACCCAGTCGGTCTCGCTCATCCCACGGCTCCCTCGAGCGACACCTCGAGCAGCTTCTTGGCCTCGACCGCGAACTCCATCGGCAGCTCGCGGAAGACCTGCTTGCAGAAGCCATCCACGATCATCGAAACCGCATCCTCCTCGCCGATGCCTCGCGCGCGGCAGTAGAAAAGCTGGTCATCGGAGATCTTCGAGGTGGTCGCCTCGTGCTCGACATTGGCGCCGGGGTTGCGCACCTCGATGTAGGGAAAGGTGTGCGCACCGCAGCGCTTGCCGATCAACAGGGAATCGCACTGGGTGTAGTTGCGTGAGTTGTCGGCGTTTTTCTCTACCCGGACCAGGCCGCGGTATGTGTTCTGCCCTCGGCCGGCACTGATGCCCTTGCTGATGATCTTGCTCTTGGTGTTCTTGCCGACATGGACCATCTTGGTGCCGGTGTCGGCCTGCTGGCAGTGGTGGGTCAGGGCGACCGAGTAGAACTCGCCCACGCTGTCATCGCCCAGCAGTACGCAGCTGGGGTATTTCCAGGTGATCGCCGAGCCGGTCTCGACCTGGGTCCAGCTGATCTTGCTCTTCGCACCGCGGCACTCGCCGCGCTTGGTGACGAAGTTGTAGATGCCGCCGCGACCTTCCTCGTCGCCGGGATACCAGTTCTGCACCGTGCTGTACTTGATCTCGGCACGCTCCAGGGCGACCAGCTCGACCACCGCGGCATGCAGCTGGTTCTCGTCGCGCATCGGCGCGGTGCAGCCCTCGAGGTAGGAGACGTGGCTGCCCTCCTCAGCGACGATCAGGGTGCGCTCGAACTGGCCGGTCTCGGCCGCGTTGATGCGGAAGTAGGTCGACAGCTCCATCGGGCAGCGCACGCCCTTGGGAATGAACACGAAGCTGCCGTCGGAGAACACCGCCGAATTGAGCGCGGCGAAGTAGTTGTCACCGGCCGGAACCACCGTGCCGAGGTACTGCCTGACCAGTTCGGGATGCTCCTGCACCGCCTCGGAGAAGCTGCAGAAGATCACCCCGGCTTCGGCCAACTCCTTCTTGAAGGTGGTACCGACCGAGACCGAGTCGAACACCGCATCGACGGCGACGCCGGCCAGCTTGGCCCGCTCATGCAGCGGCACGCCGAGCTTTTCGTAGGTTTCCAGCAGCTTGGGATCGACCTCGTCCAGCGAGGCGTACTTCTTCTTCGGAGCGGAGAAGTAGCTGATTGCCTGGTAGTCGATCGGACTCAGCCTGAGCTTGGCCCAGTCGGGAGGCGTCATCTTCAGCCAGCGGCGATAGGCCTTCAGCCGCCACTCCGTCAGCCATTCGGGCTCGTTCTTGCGCGCCGAAATCCAGCGCACCACGTCCTCGTTGAGGCCGGGCGGCAGATAGTCGGATTCGATGTCGGTGGTGAAGCCGGCGCTGTAGCGGCGCGAGAGGGCGGCTTCGATGTCGGCGCGTTCGGTGGCCATGAGCGTGTCCCGGTCAGTGGGCGGACAGTTGCGAAGGAATGAGTCGGCGCGTCGGCGCCGGATCGAGCATGTCGGCGAGCGTCACCGAGCGCAGCGCCGCCTCGACGGCGACGCTGATCCGCCTCCAGTTGGCGCGTACGCCACAGTGGGTCTCGTGGTCGCAGAGACCGTCGTGGAGCGAGCATTCGGTGACGCCGATGGGGCCTTCCATCGCGGTGACGATGTCGGCGACGCTGATCTGCGCCGCCGGGCGGGCCAAACGGTAGCCCCCGCTGGCGCCCCGAAAGGACTCGACCAGCCCGGCCTGACCCAGCATCTTCAGCAGCTTGCTCACCGTCGGCGGCTCGAGCTTTGCGCGCGCCGCAAGGTCGCTGGCGCTGTGAATGCCGTCGGCCTGCTCGGCGAGCAGGGTCAGCACCACGGTGGCGTAATCGGTGAGCTTGCTGATCCGGAACATGGCTGGCGGAAGTCCGCTGGCTAATGTGGACCAATATTGTACGGTTTACCGTGAATACTAGGTAGTGCCGGCCTGAAGTGGGGATGAAGCTCGGCAGACCGCTCGGCCGATCGGCGCCGATCCCGGACGATTGCGGCTTCGGCGCGGGTCACCGCGCCAGAGGTCGCCCGCCCGCCCCGTCGCAAGAGGAAAGCCGGCGGGTCCCGCCCCTCAGCCCTGTGGAGATGAGGGACATTCCTGCGTCTGCCCAAGGCGCGAAGAAGATCTTCCGCAAAACCCGATTGTAGGAGCCAGCTTGCTGGCGATAGGCGCCACGGACGGGACGATCGCCAGCAAGCTGGCTCCTACACGCAACGGCTTTGCCAGGTCCGGCTTGCGCCGCAAAGCAGACCTTGCCGCAGTCAAATTGTGGGAGCGCCCTTGGGCGCGACCTCGGAAATCCGCGTTGGCCGCGGTCTGTGGTGAATCCGTAGCGCTGCGGTCGCGCCCAAGGGCGCTCCCACAGTCGGGTTTCGTCGCGCGTCGGCGAAGCCCCATAGGGTGTGCCTTCGGCGCACCGACACGGGCCTTCGGACGGTACGCCCGGTGCGGCCAGCCGCACCCTATGAATGTCTTCTTCGCGCCCGAGTCGAGTCTTTCCTTCCAGCCGCCTGGATAGCCTCCCGCCGATCGATTCACACCGTCCGCAGCACCATCACGAAGCTCCCGGTCGGCACACCACCCTGCCCCGCCGGCGCGAAATCCACGATCAGCGAGCCGCGCTGCGCCTCCGGCACCGCGCCCAGCACCCGATCGATGTCGTTGAGCGGATCGCCCGCGAAGTACATTTGGGTGGTCAGCTCGTGGAAGCCGCGCCGGGCGACCTTGTAGTGGATGTGCGGCGGCCTGGACCAGCCCTCTCCCACCGGATACGCGCCCGGTTTGATGGTGCGAACCCGGAACCGCCCCTCCGCATCCGTGGTCAGCCGCGCCCAGCCCTGGAAGTGCGGATCCAGCGGTGCCGGATTCGGGTCGCGCTCATGGGCGTAGCGGCCCTTGGCATTGGCCTGCCAGACGTCCACCAGCGCCCCGGCGATGGGCGCGCCGTCGACATCCACCACCTGACCCTCGACCTCGACCACCTCGCCCTCGGCGCGCTCGCTGTGACCCTCGATTCGGGTCATGTCGAGATCCTTGTCGGCCTGGTCCTTGCTCGGAAAGAAGGGGCCCTCGGTTTGCTGCGGCGTGGGGGTCGCGGCAGGCAGCGCGGCGCTCGCGGCGAGGGCTGCTGCGCCCAGGCTGGCCTTCATCAGTGCACGTCGGCTGATCGGACGGCTGGCTTTCATGTTGCGTCTCCCTCTGTGGCGTGCCTGTCGACACCGGCACGGGCGGCCTGCTGTCAGTCGCAGGCGAAATCCTCGTCACCGACCGGCCGGCACTGCGGCGGAAAGCCCTGCTCGCGCCAGTACTGCAACAGCCCGTTCTCGGTGACATGTCGCTTGAAGGCGTCGGAGCGGCGGTAGGGCGTATTGACCGGCATCCAGGCGGTCCAGTTGACGATGCGGTGACTATGGTCGCCGAGAGCCACCAGCAGCCCCTCGATCTGCTGGTTCTCGGTCCCCTGCGCCCGCACCAGGTTGCCTAGCCGGGCACGCAGCACACTGTGGTCTGCCTGCGGATCGCCCAGCGCGTCGTACAGCTCGTCGAAGGCGTGCCAGCCGCGCAGCCCCGACAGGCTGCTGCCGACCAGGTAGAACGCCTCCCTCATTCCCAGCGCGCGGAGGGTGAACAGTCCCGGGATATTCGGGCTCAAGGCGCCCACCGCCGCGGCGGCCAGCATTTCCTCGCGCGCCTGCTCGAGGTCGCCGAGAATCAGCCAAGCGCCGGCCAGATTGCCACGGCAGGGCGAATAAACCGGGTCAATCTCGCGGCAGCGCAGAAAATCCTCCAGCGCTTTCGCGACGTGGCCGGCGCGGAACAGCGCATAGCCGCGCCAGTTCACCAGGTCGACATTGTTCGGCTGCGCCGCTAGCGCACGGCTGTAGCCGTCCATGAGCTCGGCATAGCTGGCTCCGCTGCCGCGGACGCCGCTCGCCATATCGATATCATGGGACAGGCTGACTACGCCGAGGGCGAGGGGGTGCTCCGGCTCGAGCGCGAGCGCCTGCCTCGCCAGTTCACGCCCGAACGCCCGCGTGGCCGCCGAGGACTCGCGCAGGGACACGCCGTACTCCGGGGCGATCACGAACACCGCGCCGCGCATGGCGAGCGCATCGGTGAACTCCGGGTCGATGCGCACCGCCTGATCCAGCAGGTCCGCAACGTGGTTGAACTCCACCCGCGCGAAGTATCGCGTCCGCGCCTGCAGGTAGAGCGCATAGGCTTCGACGCTGTCGGTGGTCTTGGCCGCTGTGGCGGTCTCGCCGATCTGCGCGCCGAAGTTGGCATTGATCGCCGCCACAATTGCGCGGGCGATCTCGTCCTGGATCTCGAACAGGTTTTCGGTGCTGAGCGTGCGGTCGAAGGTCTCCGACCACAGATGCGAATCGGCCTCGGCGTCGATCAGCTGCGCGGTGATGCGGATGCGCTCGCCCGCCTTGCGCACGCTGCCCTCCAGCACATGGCGTACCTTCAGGGTGCGCGCGATGTCGGGAATGCCGATTCCCTGCTGGGCGCGGAACTGGAAAGAGGACGTGCGCGAGGCCACGCTCAGACCCTTGGCCGACACCAGCACGTTGAGGATCTCCTCGCTGATGCCCTCGGCGAAATAGGCCTGGTCGCCCTCGGGCGACAGATCGGCAAAGGGCAGCACGGCGATGGACGCCGCCGAGATCCCTGACGCAGGAGGCGCGTCAGCTTCGGTTGTACGGGTCCGCACGTCGGCGGAAGGCGCTGCCGGGCTACGCGTCCAGTCGATCAGCAGCAGGGTGATGGCCAGCAGCGCGATGGCAAGCGTTGCGATGTCCAGCTTGCGGGTGGTGGCGTGCCCCGCTGTGCGATCACCGCGCGGGATCTCGCTGTCGCGCTTCAGGCCCTCTGGCGTCAGCTCGTAGATCCAGCTGAACACCAATACCGGGATGAACCCCAACGCGAGACCCACCACCAGCACCCGCAGCACCCAGTCCGGCGTGGCGAAGATCGGCAGCAGGGTCTCGGCGATCTGGATCAGCAGCCAGGCGGTGACGACGTAGAGACCGGCGACGCGGATCACGTTGCGGCGACGAAGTTCGGCAAGAAAGCTCACTGAGCACCCTCCTGCGCGAGCCTGCGAAGCCCATCAAGCGCGCCAAGATTGAACAGGGTCAGATCGCTGAGCCGGGTATCCATATCCGCGATCCGAAGGCGCAGCAGCGGCAGCAACGAGGGCTCGCTACGCAGCGCGGCCGCTGCGGAAGCGATCGACTCGATCGGCAAATCGACCTTGCAGGGGTAGTCGAGCGAATCCTTGACCCCTGCATAGTCACCCACCTCGATCAGGCGATCCCCGCAGTCTTTCGCCAGCTGGCGCTGTACCCGATAGGGCAGCAAGGTACGGAAGACGCCGCGATAGCGGGAGGCGACGCCTTCATCGCGCAGCGTGTCAAAGATGACGGCGGTGTAGGCGCCCGTCGCAGCTTCCCTCAGCTCAGGATCGCGAATCAGGGCGAAGGTGCCGGTCGAGATCAGCTCGTCATAGGTCGCACGCTGCGCCGGCACGCCCAGGTACTGGGTGGCGCGATAGGCGCTGATGACCAGGTCTTCATCCGAGAGCAGGGCTGTACCGTCCAGCGCGTCGGCGGCGCGCTCGGCATGCGCCAGCACGTCGGTGTAGTACTCCAGCAGGTACTGATACTTCCACGCCTCGACCCGAAGGTCGGCCTTCAGTCTCGCAGTGAACTCGGTCGAGCGCTGGTCGTCCGCAAGGTCTTCATTCCAGTTGGCCACCTGGATACCGAGAAACACGCCGAGCACCAGCAGCACGAACTCCACCGACACCGAGGCCCAGTTCTGCTCGCGCAGCCCCTCCACGAACCGCCGCAGGATCATCGTGCGGTCTCCGCGTCGATCAGGTCGAGGATATCTTCGACCAGCGCCAGTTGCAGTTCGCGCTGACCCGAGGAGTTGATGGCGTAGCGCTGCAGCAGGTCGATCGCGACCGTGAAGTCGCGGTCTGCGCGCATGCCCTCGAGGTCATAGCCCAGCACTTCAATGCGGATGGAGGAAAGCGCGGTCGGGTCGCGGACCGTGCGGCTGTTGAAGTAGCGACGGACCGTGGGGGACTGCTGGATCAGGTTGTCGGCGGTCACTCTGGACACCTCCTGCAGGACGCCCAGCAGGCGGTCGTACTCGGCAAGGCTGTCGCGCAGCGCCGGGTTGGCGATGTAGCTGAGCTGCCCCTCCGAGCGCATTTCGACATAGGTCGCCGGCAGGGGCGGTGGGATCCTCAGCGAGGTCAGGGCATTGTAGGCGCGAGAAAGGCGTTCTTCGTCGACGGGTTGGTCTCGCGTGACATCGCTATCGGCGTCCGCCAGCTCAAGCAGGTAGTCCCCACCGTCCTCGGCATCGCGGTAGATCGCGAAGTGCTCGCGGATGCGGTCGCGGATGCCCTCGAAGTCGACGCGCAGGCGTTCCATGTACTGCGCCTGGCGAGCCACCTGCTGCCGATCCTCGTTCCAGTTGGCCACCTGGATGCCGAGGAACACGCCGACGATCAGCAGCACGAACTCGATCGCGATCGCGGCCCAGTTCTGTTCTCGGAGCTGTTGGGCAATGCGGCGAAGGATCATGTCAGGGCGCCTCCTCGCAGCTGAAGTCGTCCTCGCCCAGCGGACGGCACTGCGGCGGGAAACCGTGGGTGCGCCAGTAGTCCACAGCACCGAGGCGGCGCATCAAATGCTTGAAGGCCGGCGATCCACGCAGCCCTTCGAGGCCCGGGTCCCAGTGTTCGATATCGGTGGAGGTCAGGCCATCTACTTCGCTGGCCAGGGCGTAGTCCCTGAGGATCAGTGCCCATTGGTAGCGGACACCGGGGTCCTGGCTCAGGCGTGTGACCAACTCACGCACGTTGTCCGGCGGCCGACCATCAAGCACTGTCGTCACGACGGCATGCTGGATTTCCAGCGGCCAGCGCAGTTCGCGCATCAGCAGGCGCGCGGCGAAGGTGTTGCCCTGACGCAGCAGCGGTTCGACGAAGCCCTGGCCCTGGTTCGCATTAAAGCCCGCTGCGATGCCCTGCTCGTAGAGTTCGATCGCCGTCGGCGCGTCGCCGGAGAGCAGAAGGCCGACGGCCTTCCAGCGCAGGCAGTTCGCATAGGCCGGATCGATCGCCAGGCAGCGGTCGAAGTCGGCCAGCGCCCGGTCGAAGAAGCCAAGATCGATCCACAGGATGCCGCGCCAGAGGATCGCCGAGGCATTGCGCGGGTCGGCGGAGATGGCGAGATCGATCAGCCTGAGCGCCTCGGTCAGCTCAATCGGCAGCACGTTGGTCAGCAGAAGGGAGCGCGCCGCCCAGGGCATGGACAGGCTGGGAGCGAGGGCCAGGGCGCGGGCGGCGGCCGCCTCGGATTTATCTGTCAGTGCCTGGTGATCAAGCCCGGGGTAGGTACTGCTCCAGTCGATGATGACTGCCGCCGAGGCGGCCAGCCCCTCCCAGGCGCGTGCAAACTCGGGATCCAGCTCCACCGAGCGCTCGAACAGCCGGATCGACTCGTCAAGCCGCTCTCGGGCCAGGAACAGCTCGCGTGCTTTCAGGTACGACTGGTAGGCGTCGAGGTTGTCGGTGTCGGCGCGCACCTGGACACGCTGTTCGCGTCCGCCCAGCGTGTCCCGCAGCGCGGTGACGATGGCATTGGCGATCTCATCCTGGATCGCGAAGATATCGTCGAGCTCGCGATCGAAGGTGTCCGACCACAGGTGCCGGTCGCTGCGGGTATCGATCAGCTGGGCGGTGATGCGTACGCGGTTACCCGCCTTGCGCACGCTGCCTTCCAGCACGTGGGCCACCTTCAGCTCCTCGCCGATTCTTGCCGCGCTCAACTCGCGGCCCTTGTAGGCGAAGGACGAGGTGCGCGAGGCCACGCTGAGGCCTTCGACCTTCACCAGCACATTGAGCAGTTCCTCCGAGATGCCGTCCGAGAAGTATTCGTTGTCGGCATCCGCGCTCATGTTGACGAAGGGCAGGACTGCGATCGAGCCGGACTCGATGCCATCGTCTGCCCCGGCATCCTGCTTCATTCCTGCGGCGCCCGCGGCGTCGGTCGCCGTCGGCGCTTCCGGAACTGTCTCGGCCTGGGGTTGCGCAGGGGCGACAAGGGCAGTCGTCTCCCTGGGCCAGTAGCGATCCGCCGCGATCACCACGAGCAGCACCACCACACCGACGAGGGTCAGCGTGTCCATCCGCTTGGCAGTCTGCGTGGCCACCGACCGGGTCGGGTCGACCTCGGCATCGCGCTTCAGGCCCTCGGGGGTCAGCTCGTAGACCCAGGCGAAGACCAGGGCCGGCAGGAAGCCCAGCGCCAGCAGGACCACCAGGGCCTGCAGCACCCAGTCCGGGGTGTGGAAGATCGGCAGCAGCGTTTCCGCGATCTGCACCACCAGCCAAGCGCCGACCAGGTACAGGCCGGCCATGCGAATGACGTTGCGTCGGCGTAGCTCGGCGAGGAAGTTCATGGGTTCAGCGCCTCGTTGATCTGCCCGGCAAGCCGCTCGGCAGAACCCTGATGGTTGATGATCAGCCCCGTCATGACTTCAAGATTGGTGATCCAGAAGCGCAGTTCCCGCAGCATCTGCGGATCCTCGAGATAGACGTCGAGCACGGCCTGCGCGTCCACCTCGGGGATGGGCGATTCGCACTCGAGCAGCTCCTGCTCATCGATCCCGGGCATGCGGTGGCAGGCACGCCAGACCCATGAGGCGGCCGGGGCCGGAGTCAGGCCGCGCACCAGGCGTCGATATTCGGGCTCGGTGCGGAAGAGGAAATTGGCCGCCGGTCCAGCGCCGCGAACGTAGTAGTCAGCCAGCGCCGTGCGCAGCTCGGCGCTGGAAAAAAGTCCGATCTCTCCGGCGCTGACCAGCTCCTGATAGGTGGTGTCCATCGGCACGTACGGAAACAGCTGGCTGGCCTGGTAGAAGGACAGCAGCGTCTTCCATGCCGAACCCTCACGCAGCTCGCCGGTTTCCGCGTAGCGGATCGCGGCGCGCCCGTGCTCGGCCACCTCACCCCAGAACACCACGCGGCGTTCCAGCGCCTCCCGGTCACTGCGCAGGTCGACGGCGATGCGTTCGAGGTTCTGTCGTGCCCGTTCGGCCTCATTGCGGGACTCATTCCAGTTCGCCACCTGGATGCCGAGGAATACGCCGGCGACCAGGAGCACGAACTCGATGCTGATCGCGGTCCAGTTCTGTTCGCGGAGATGCTGGGCAAGGCGCCTGAGGATCACGCGAGCCCTCCCTGCCGATCATGACTCATGGCGTGGTCTCCTGGCCGGGACATCGTGCCAGGTGCCGACCGGATAGAGGCGGACGAACGAGCGATATTGCGGCGGCGCAGTTCGGCGATCCGTGTCATGGGGTCGGCCTGCTTCCCGAGTAGATGACGGGGATCCGTACGGCGGCCTCAGCGCAGCTCACGTGGATCGTGACCGCTGGCCTCGATCTTCACCAACGCATCGCCCAGTCCGCTCAGGTAGATCGGCCCGCCCTCGCCGGTCAGTATGAGGCCGGTGATCAGGCCGGGCAGGGGTGACCACATGTCCGGTCCGAACAATTCCAGACGCGGCTCGCCGGCGTCGCCGCGCCGCTGCCATTCGGCAATGACGTGATCGTGCTCGGGCGTTTGCGGACGGAAGGCGGTCGACCATTCGCCGGTCTCGGGATCGACCACGATCAGCGCGTTGTAGATGGGCGAGGCCACCCAGAGCCGGCCGGCGGCATCCAGCTCGATGTTGTCCGGCGTCGGCACGCCTTCGATGACCCGGCGGTCGGACAGCTCGCCGGTGGCCTGCGACAGCCGATAGCTGAGGATGCGATCGGCCATGGTCTCGGCCACGTAGATCCGTCCCCGGGCCTCGTCGATCGCGATGCCATTGGCGAAATCGAGTCCGGACAGCTTGCGCTGCGCTTCCGGGGCAGGCGCTCCGGAAGCAGAGGGCGCGATGCGGAACAGCGCGCCGTCGGCAGGCCGGGTATCGACCGCGGCGAACATGCGCTTCTCGGAATCCGGCCCGCTGTTCTCGGTCGACTGGGTGAACCAGAGCGCACCACTGCGGTCTCGACGCGCCGAGTTGGCGCCGAAGGCGTGCTGGTGGACACGCTCGACGCGCTCGTCCTGGCTGTTGACCCGGTAGATCGCCCCGGTCAGCACGTCCGCCACCAGCACGTGGATGCCATCGGGCTCGAGCGCCACGCCATTCGGGCCTGCGCTGCGCTCGGGAGGGGCGTGCACGTACCCGGCCGCGGCGAAGTTGCCGAAGGGACGCTTGCTGCCGTCCGCCGCCAGCGCCACCAGACCGTGGACCTGATCGGCGATCAGCAGGGTGCCATCGCCCAGCATCACTCCGTCCTCGGGCCGCACCAGTGAGCGGTCGGCGGGAAACAGACCCACCTGCTGGTAGGCCGGGGCCGTGCCCGATGCACTCTGCGAGTCATCCGTAGCCGCTGCGCCCTGCCCCGCAGGCGAAGAGGGCTCCGGGCTTGCCTGGCTGGAAGTGTTGTCCTCGCCTGGAGCGCAGGCGCACAGGAAAACCAGAAGCCCTGCGTGCAGCGACGCGGTTCGTAGGTTGATGTGCACGGTCATGCTCCTGGCAGTTGCTTTGGGGTTCCGGCCGCGGCTTGTCCACGGCCAGATTCGATACTGACGGCCGTCAAACGGTCAGGGTCAGGCCACCGTCCGGCGTCAGGGTGGTGCCGGTGATATAGCTGGCAGCGTCCGAGCACAGGAAAACGATGGCCTGGGCGATCTCCTCGGGCCTGCCGGCGCGGCGCAGATGCACGCTGGGCAGGACGCCCTGGTCATAGATCTCGTCACCCAGCAGGTTGCGAGCGCGGTGGTGCATCGGCGTGTCGACGATGCCCGGGCAGACCAGGTTGACGCGGATGCCTTGTACCGCCAGTTCCGCCGACACGCTGGTGGTCAGCCCGATCAAGCCGTGCTTCGAGGTGCAATAGGCCGAGCCGGTCGGAAAGCCGAGGAAGGAGTTCACCGAGCCGACATTCACGATGGCGCCGCCCTGGCCAGCGGCCAGCATGGCCCGCGCCTGGTGCTTCATGCACAGGAACACGCCGCGCAGGTTGATCCCCAGCACGCGGTCCCATTCCTCGTCCGGCAGCTCGGTGATCGCCGAGAACACGCCCTCGATGCCGGCGTTGTTCACCGCGTAGTCGATCCGGCCAAAAGTGCCGACCGCGTGCTGGACCATGGCCTGCACGTCTTCGCTCTTGGATACGTCGGTCTGGACTGCGCTGGCCTGGCCACCCGCCGCTTCGATCGCGGCGACCAGCGCGTCCAGTTCGTCCCCGCGCCGCGCTGCGACCACGACCTTGGCGCCGTTCGTGGCGAACAGTTCGGCGGTGGCGCGGCCGATGCCGCTGCTGGCGCCGGTGACCAGGGCAACCTTGTCTTGCATGTTCGACATCGGGACTCTCCGTGTAGGTGCGGGTCCCGGCAATTCAGGGCGCCGGGACCCGGTGGGTTCTGGTTTCCGGCGCTGCGCCGGGTCGGGGTGATGGGTTTGCCGACGTCTACGGGATCTCCTCGCCGAGCGCCTTGCCCAGCGCATCGCGCAGCGCTTCGAGACGGGCCAAGTGCTGGCCCATGTTGCGTCGCGCAAGGCTGGCGAAGAACTCGATCTGGGCCAGCGTGTTGTAGAACTCCCGATCGGTGGCCAGCTGGTTGAAATCGTAGGCCAGGGTCACCGGACCGTTGAGCTTGTGGTCGTAGTCGATCGGCGCAAAGCGACGATCCACCGACTCGCGATAGCGGCGGATGCGCTCGGTCAGCGTCAGCGTCTGCGCGGCGCGGTAGTGGAAGCTGGCCTCGGCCTGGGCCAGCAGGTCGCGCAGCGCGACATCGCTGATCACCCCCATCTTGCCGGTCGAGCGCAACTCCTCGACCGTGGCCCAACGCATGGTGAGGGTGTTGTGGTAGCCGAAGTAGATCAGTCCGGCATCGAAGTCGGCACGCGCTGCGTCGGTGAGTTCGCCGCGGGCCAGGGCGTCCAGCACCACACGTTGCGTTCTGGCGCGCTCATCGTCCCAGGCCCTGCCGGCCAGGTTGTCCTCGATGGACAGCACGGCATCCTGGTAGAGCCGCTCGAGGTACTGCCGCTCCAGGCGCCGGTCGCTCTGTGCCTCGTTCCAGTTGTTCGCCTGCAGGCCAAGGAATACGCCCAGCACCACGATCACGATCTCGAGGAAGACCGTCGACCAGTCCTGCCGGCGCAGCGCATCGGCAATGCGGCGCAGGATCATCAGGGCCGCTCCAGGTCTGCGTCGATGGCCGAGAACGCGGCTTCGGCGTGCTGCAGCGCCTCCGGCATGGCGCTGAGCGAAAACAGGTTCTGTCCGAGCCAGAAGTTCAGGCCCTTCACCAGCTCGGGATCGGCATGCATCGCGGCCAGCATCGCCTGCACGTCCAGGGATTGGATTTTCTTCTCGCAGTCGCGAACCAAAATCTCGAAACCAGCGCCCGTGGAGCGCCAGCACTCGCGCCACAGCGCATCGGAGGCGTCCGGAGTCAGGTGCCCGCGCACACGCTCGCGATACGCGGGCGGCGAGGCGGTGACGACGTCCCAACCGTCGATAAAGGCGTAGAAAGCGTCGATGGCCGCGCGGGTGGCGGGATCGGTCGGGAAGCCCAGTCGCTGATTCTCCTCATAGCGTACCCGTACGAAGGGGGTTCCCCAGATCTGCGACGCATGGAAGACGTCGATGATCAGCCCCGCGCAACCTTCGCTGCAGCGGCCATCGGAGGCCAGGAACGCCAGCACGCGACGGCCGCTGTCGACGACTTGCTGCTGGTAGTCCAGCTGATGCCGGATCGACCTTGCGTTCTCGGCAATCTCGCCACGCAGCTGGCCGAGAAAGGCCTTCTCCCGATCGCGATCAACCCGCGCCTCATTCCAGTTGGCGACCTGGATGCCCAGGAACACGCCCACCACCAGCAGCACGAACTCGATGGTGATGGCCGTCCAGTTCTGCTCGCGAAGATTCTGGGCAAGGCGCCTGAGGATCATGCGCGTTCTCCCTGCCGGTCATGGCTCATGGCGAAGCCGCCTTGACCGACGCCGAGACAACCTCGCTGACGAAGGCCTGCCAGCCCATCGTCGGGGTGAAGCGCGCCCAGCGCGACGTCCGCGCGGGACGTGGCGTCGTGATCTTTCGGGTAAACCTCACTCATGGCCCAAGCCCGCACTCGAACGATTCACCTTTCGCCCTGCAGTCAGGCGGCGGACCCAGCTGCCGCCACAGCTCGGTGCGCCCGCGCTGGGCCATGATCTCGATGAAGCGCGGGTCGGCGCGCATGGCGCGATAGCGCGGATTCCACACCATAGCGTGGCCGTCGCCACGCCAGCGCACGCGTGCGCCGGATTCCACCAGCGCATCGAGGTAGACATCGGTCTGGTCCAGTGCCAGCAGCGCTAGACTCATCCAGGGCGTGCGCTCGGTGCCCAGCTCCCAGCGCTGCAGGAGCGTGCTGCGAAGTGCCGGGTCCGCTCTCGCAGCGAGCGCATCGTCGAGGAAGGCGGCATTGCGCTGGGAATGGTCAACGTCCTTCTCGACCAGACGCTTCGCTGCATCGATTTCACCCGCGAACAGGTGGTAGATGCCGACCTGCAGGTAGCCATAGGTATTGCCGCGGCGGACCTGCTCCTGGGCATCGGCGACGGCGCGATCGACATTGTCCATGGCGATCCAGATGGTCGAACGCCAGCCGAAGGTGTTCGCGTTCTCCGGCTCCAGCCGGATCGCGGTGTCGATCGCCTCCATGCCCTGATCCAGGTACCCGGCCTTGCTGAGCTCGATGCCCAGCCAGTGGTGCGGACGCGGCTCATCGGGCTCGAGCGCCATGGCGCGCCGATAATGCGCATGGGCCGCCGCGGCGTCACCCTTCATCCACACCGCGACCTGGCCAAGGATCATCTCCGCGGACGCAAGACGCGGATTGAGCGTCAGGGCGCGCAGGGCCAGCGCCTCGGCGCGCTGGTAGCGCGGCTCGACCTCGTCCGGGTCATAGGTGTCCGTCGGCCGTCCGAGCATCAGGTTCTCGGCCAGCAGGGCGAGTCCACGGGCGAACTGCGGCTCGGCCTTGACCACCTCTTCCAGCAGGGCTTCGGCCCGCTGCAGCGAGGCTTCCGAGCGTCGACGCATCAGGATGCGTGCCTCGAGAAAGTCCTCGTAGATCTCCGGCTGGATGGCCTCTGCCGTGACGGCCTCGCCCCCCGCGCCCAGCAGCTTCACCTGCAACGCGTTGCCGATGGCCGCGGCGATCTCGTCCTGCACGGCGAAGATGTCGTCCAGCCTGCGGTCGAAGGTCTCCGACCACAGGTGGCGATCGGAATGGGCGTCGATCAGCTGGGCGGTGATCCGCACCTGCTGCCCGGCCTTTCGCACGCTGCCTTCGAGCACGTAGCGCACGTTGAGGCTCGCGGCGATCTCCGGCACCGAGGCGTCCTTGCCCTTGAAGGCGAACGCCGAGGTGCGCGACGCGACCTCAAGATCCTGCACGCCGGCGAGCAGGTTGAGGATTTCCTCGGCAATGCCATCGGCAAAGAACTCGTTCTCGGCATCGGTGCTCATGTTGCCGAACGGCAGCACCGCGATCGCGACCGGCCCGCCCTGGGACGGCTCCCCCGGATCCGTCCGCGCCTGCGTGACCGCTTCGACACCGTGCCCGAAGAGAAAGCGCTCGCCCAGAAACAGCCCCATCGCCAGCAGCAGCAGGACGATCACCACTACATCCAGCTTGCGCGCGGTCGCGGCGCTGCTCTCGATGGCCGGATTGACCTCGCTGTCGCGCTTCAGGCCCTCCGGGGTGAGTTCGAACACCCAGCTGACGATCAGTGCCGGAATAAAGCCCAGCGCCAGCAGTACCACCAGGGCCCGCAGCACCCAGTCCGGCGTGCCGAAGATCGGCAGCAGGGTTTCGGCGATCTGGATCAGCAGCCAGGCGGTGACCACATACAGACCGGCAACGCGGATGACGTTGCGGCGGCGGAGTTCGGCGAGGAAGCTCATGTCAGCGCGCCTCCCCTGAGTCCCTGCCGCACTCGAAGTCTTCGCGCCCCAGCGGCCGGCAGGCCTCGGGCCAGCCCTTCTCGCGCCAATAGTCGACAAAGCCGTAGCGCACGAGGTTGGCCTTGACCTGCGGCGTGCGCAGCAGGGCATGACCTTGACGCACGTTGTCGTTTAGGTAGGCGAAATAGTAGCCCTGCATCGTCGCGCCGCTGCGGTCGATTTCGGCGTCGTAGAGATCAGCGTTCCCGCGCGCTACGACGAAGTAGATGGCATGTCCGGTTCTGGTCGGCGTCAGGGCCGCCTGATAGGTGGCTTCGTCCAGCGACTGTCCCTCCAGAGCCCAGGGAAGCAGGGTCTCGGCGAAGCTGAATACCTCGGGCCAACGCCTGAGACCCTCGGCCAGTTCGAGGCGCGCCTCGTCGGTGCGCCCCCAGGTGACGGCGTAGTCCAAACGTCCAACTTTCCCCGCGGTCCCGTCCGGCGACAGTTCGCGCAGTCGCTCTACGGCTTCCTCGACCTCTTCGCGCGCATCGGCATGGATGGCGTTGTCGAGGACCCTGACCCAACCGATTCCGAAGTAGGGATCCAGCTGCACCAGCTGCCGCGCGGCCAGCCGGGACTCACGCGTGCGCCCCACGCCGAAGAGCAGCTCGGAGTAGTCCTCGCGGACGTCGGGATAGCTGGGATCGATACGCATGGCCTGCAGGTAGTGCCGCTCGGCATCCACGTAGTGAAACCGCTTCCTTGCCACGTTACCCAGGGCGTGCTGGACCGTGGCCGAACCCGGGTCGATCGCTGCGGCCTGCTCGGCGGCCTGGCCCTGCTTCTCGATCAGCGCCTCCAGCTGCTCCCCGCTCAACCCTTCGACGTACCAGTAGGCGACGTCATAGCCGAGCGAGAGCGCCGCCCAGGCGGCGCCAAAGGCCGGCTCCAGCGACACGGCCCGCTCGAAGTGGGCGATGGCCGTCGGAATGTCCGTGCGATTGCGCAGCAGCGAACGCCCCTTGAGGTAGGCGTCATAGGCCTCAGGCTTGATCGAGACCCGCGGCGCGCTCGACGCATTCAGGCCGAAGGAAGCCTGCAGGGCCTCCCCGACCCGCTGCGCCAGGTCATCCTGCAGGGCGAAGATGCCTTCGAGCTTGCGGTCGTAGCTCTCGGACCAGACATGGAAGCCGTCGGCGACCCGGATCAGCTGCGCGGTGACCCGGATCTGGTCACCGTCACGCCGCACGCTGCCCTCGATGACATGGCTCACGCCCAGCTTTCCACCGATCTCGCGCACGTCCCCGCCGCGGTTCTTGAACTCGAACACCGAGGTGCGTGCGGCCACCTTGAGGCCGCGCACCTTGGCGAGCACATTGAGGATCTCCTCCGTCATGCCGTCGGAGAAGTACTCCTGCTCGGGGTCGCTGCTGAGATTGACGAAGGGCAGCACCGCCACCGAGGGTGACGCAGACCCGTTGCTCACCGGCTCGCTTTCCGCCGCACCGGCGTCGCGCGATCGGTTCACTTCAACGCTGGAGTCCACGGTCCGGTCTGCGATCGAATCATGCGCCGGCGGCGAGGCCGGATCCGGCCATAGTCGATCGGCGCCGATCGCGCCCAGCACCAGCAGGACGCCCGCCAGGGTCAGCTGGTCCATGCGCCGGGCCGACCGCGGCGCGATCGGGTGCGCCGGATCCACCGCCCCGTCGCGCTTCAGCCCATCGGGCGTCAGCTCGAAGACCCAGGAAAACAGCAGGGCAGGCACGAAGCCCAGTGCCAACAGGATGATGATCGCGCGCATGAACCAGTCGGGCACGTCGAAAGCCGGCAGGAGCGTTTCAGCCACCTGGATGATCAGCCAGGCACCGACCAGGTAGAGACCGGCCATGCGGAACACGTTGCGCCGGCGCAGTTCGGCGAGGAAGCTCATGGGCTACTCACAGACATAGTCTCCGCTGGCCTCCTTGCGGCACAGGTCCGGCGCGCCGAATCGGTCCCAGGTGGCAGCCCAGCCAACATCGCGGGCAAAGCGGGAGAAGGCGGGCAGCTGGCGCGCGCCGGCGCCAACCGGGCTCCATAGGAGGAAATTCAGCATTGCATCCGAGTCGGTGGGCACGGTTGCGGCCAACGCCAGCGCGCGGCCGGGCTCACCGAGCCAGATCAGGGCATAGGGCGCAGCGCCGGCGACCACATCGGGATCGCCTGCCAGATAGGCTTCGACCATCTCTACGGCGGCGGCGCGCTGCGCTGCGTTTCCGAAGGCACCCTCCGCCACGATGCGGGGCGCCTCGGGAGCAAAGGCGCTCATGAACACCTTCAGGCCGCGCGCGAGCTGGTGGAAGGCTTCGGATTGATTGCCTTGCCGTTCGGCGAGGTGTGCGAGCCCCAGGCCGACATTGCTGATGCCAGACGCATCGGCACGTCGCAGCAGCCGTTCTCCCTCGACCAGATTGCCCTCGAAGACATATCGCGAGCCCCGCCACATCAGGGCGTTGGGCAGGAGTGGGTCGATCTCCAGCACGCGGTCAAGATACCTGTCGCCCTGCTCCAGATAGCCGGCGTTGATCAGGTAGGTGGCCATCCAGAAGTTCGCCAGCACGTCGTCCGGGTCGATCGACAACGCACGCTCGTAGGACTCCCGCGCGGCAACGTGGTCGCGCACGCTCGACAGGCCCTGTGCAAGCACCGCGTAGGCTTCTGCCAGGTCGGGGTTGAGCGCAATCGCGGATTCGGCGTGACTCAGCGCCGCGGTGATCGAAGCGTGCAGTTCGGCGCCCGCATACTGCGGCGCCAATCCGTGCACGGCACCCAGCCGGGCGTGGGCGCGCGCGAAGCCGGCATCGAGACGCAGCGCCTCCTCAAGCAGCGCGATGGCATCGGCAAATCTTGCCCCCTCGCGGCGGTGGAAGATGGCGCTCGCCTGGAGGTACATCCCATAGGCCTCGGCATTCCTGGTCGCCACCGGCACCAGGCGACGCTCCTGGTCGCCCCGCAGGATGACCTGCAGCTTGTCGGTGATGGCGCGCGCAATGCGCTCCTGCAGCTCGAAGATGTCGCTGAGCTCGCCGTCGTAGGTCTCGGACCAGAGGTGGAAACCATCCGCCACCTGGATCAGCTGGGCGGTGATCCGCACGCGGTCGCCCTGCTTGCGTACCGAGCCCTCGAGGATGTTTTCCACGCCGAGGGTCTTGCCGATCTCGCGCAGGTCCTCGTTGCGGCCCTTGAAGGCGAAGGACGAGGTGCGTCCGGCGACTTTCAGGTCACGCACCTTGGCCAGCGCATTGAGGATTTCCTCGGCGATGCCGTCGGAGAAATATTCCTGGTCACGCTCCGAACTGAGGTCGGAGAAGGGCAGCACGGCGATCGACTTTTCGCCCTGTCTGACAGGCGATCTACCTGCCTGCGCCGAATCCGCCCCGTCTGCGAAGCCTTCCGCCGTCGGGCCTGTCCCGGATTCATGGGTCGCCGGCTGGTCCAGCCAGCGACCCACGGTGATCGCGCCGACCAGGCACAGCAGCAGGATCACGGCGATGTCCAGCTTGCGCGCGGTGCCGTCCACGGGCGTGGGAGACGCGGCTGTCGCGGTCTCGCGACGGATTCCTTCCGGCGTCAGCTCGAAAACCCAGGACAGTGCGAGCGCAGGAATGAAACCGACGGCCAGCAGCACGACCAGCGCCTTCAGTACCCACTCTGGCGTGGCGAAGATCGGCAGCAGGGTCTCGGCGACCTGCACGATCAGCCAGGCACTGACCACGTACAGGCCCGCCATGCGGATCACGTTGCGACGGCGCAGCTCGGCGATAAATCCGTTGGCGCGACCTGGCGTCATTCGCCGCACTCGAAGCCGTCGGGGGACGCGGCGCGGCACTGCGGTGGGAATCGGTGGGCCCGCCAGTAGTCGAGCATGCCGCTTTGCGCAGCCAGCGCGTGGAATTGCGGCGACCGCCGGTAGTCTGCGTAGACCTCGCCCCACAACAGCCACGACGGCGGCGGCGCCGCGTAGTCACCCAGGGGGACCAGCAAAGTCGGCATGTAGTAGGTCTGCTCCCGATCGCCCAGGAAACGGATCAGGTCCTCGCGCAGCGCAGCGTGATCGCGCTGCGGATGCCGGAAGGCCTCATACATCTCATTCCCCCGATTCCAGCCTGGCAGCCAGAGCGGATGGTTCATCAGCAGCAGGAACGCCGCGCGCTGTTCGAACTCGGCCAACAGATGCAGGTTGGCATAGCCCTCGACGTTCACGCCCCGGCTCAGGCTTTCAAGCATCGCGGCGTAGGCCTCCTCATTTCGCCCCAATACCCACATGCTGTCGAACCGGTTTTCCGCACAGGGCGCGAACCGAGGGTCAACTGCGTGGCAGCGGTCGAACATCGACAGCGCGCGCTCCCGTTCTCCCAACAGCGCCCAGGTCAGGGCCAGCCAGTTCATCGCATTGATGTTGTGCGGATCAATTTCGATGGCCGCCTCAAGGTCGCTGAGCACGGAAGCGAAGTCGACGCGGCCGCGTAGCGACCGCCCCACCTGCCCGCGGACGCGCGCCATGGCGGCGAGGGCCAGGCTGGATTGGGGCTCCAGGTCCAGCGCCCTGCCCGCGTACTCAACCACCTGCTTGTCGAGCATCTCGGGATCAAGCTCGGAGAACCCGTATTCCGTCAGCAAGGACGTGATCGCGGCGCGCAGCTCCCATGCCTTGGCGAAGGCCGGGTCCAGCTCCAGCGACTTCGCCAGCAGCTGCTCGGCCCGGTCAAGCGCGCGTCGACCCAGCATCAGCGATCGGGCCTGAAGATACAGGTCGTAGGCGCTGAGGTTGTCGGTCGGCTGGGTCAGCGCCAGCTGGCCTACGTCGCCCAGCGCGAGCGATGCCTTCAATGCGGCCACGATGGCCGTGGAGATCTCCTCCTGGATCGCGAACACGTTCTCGGCGGTCAGCGGCCGGTCGAAGGTCTCCGACCAGAGGTGCCGGTCTGTCTGCGCATCGATCAGCTGGGCGGTGATGCGCAGGGTGTTGCCGGCGCGACGCACGCTGCCCTCGAGGACGTGGCGCACGCCCAGTCGCTCGGCGATGGTGGGGACGCCCAGCGCTTCCTGGCCCTTGAAGCCGAACGCCGAGGTGCGTGAGGCCACCTGCAGGCCGCGCACCTTGACCAGGGCGTTGAGGATTTCCTCGCTGATGCCGTCGGAGAAGTACTCCTGCTCCGGGTCCGGGCTCATGTTGACGAAGGGCAGGACGGCAATCGAGGCCGCCTGGGCGGTCGGCGACGCCGGCGATGCCGTGGCGGCGTCGGGACCCGTATCCGATGCGCTGCCTTCTGCGGTCTGCGGCGGCGAATCACTCGCGGGCGCAGGGCCCCGCTGGTGGCTCCACAGGGTCAGCCCGCCAACCGCAAGCAGGAGCAGGATCACCGCTACATCGAGCTTGCGCGCCGTCACGTGGTCGTGGCGCCGCGCCGGATCCAGCGCCGACTCGCGCTTCAATCCATCGGGCGTCAGCTCGAACACCCAGCTGAGCACGAGGGCGGGCAGGAAGCCGATGGCCAGCAGGATGATCACCGCGCGAAGGACCCAGCCCGGCACGTCGAACGCGGGTAGCACCGTCTCGGCGACCTGCACGACCAGCCAGGCGCCGACCACGTACAGGCCCGCCATGCGGATGACGTTGCGACGGCGCAGCTCGGACAGCAGGCTCATTCCCTTCGCTCCGCGGCCCACTGCTGGTAGGCGGCCTGGTAGGCAAGAAAGCGCGGGTGTTCGCGGAGGCTATCGAAGCCCGGCTCGGGCGCGAACCAGGCATAGGTGTGGGGTCCGTAGCGCTCGATCAGGCGGTCCAGGTAGTGCAACGCCCGCTCCGGGTCTCCGGCTCGTGAAAAGGCCATCGCCAGCGAGAGATGGACTCCACGCGAGCCCCACTCGTCGCGGCGGGCGTTGGCGAGGTAGTCCGCCTCGGCCGCGCGCACGCCCTCGAGATCGCCCAGCATTCCGGGCAGGTCGCAGGGGTGGTAATAGGCATTGCCCAGCCAGCGCGAGGGGTAGGGATCGCTGCGCTGCTCAAGCCGCGCCTTGATGGCCTGCAGAAGCTGGCGGGCCTGTTCCTGCTGGCCAAGGGCCAGCGCTGCGACGGCCTCCACCATGGCGTAAAGCTCGGGGAAATCGCCGACGCTGCGCTGGTCGTGCGGCCACAGCTCGGGCGAGAGCGCCTGGGCGATGCGCGCCGGATCGCGGCTCTTGATCGCAATCCGGGCAGGCACAGGGAAGAAATTCTGCACCGGCCCGTCGACCTCGGCCCAGGCGGCGTCGAGGTCGCCGCGCGCTTCCTGGATCCAGATCGCCCGCACCCGATTGTCGGCGCCCAGACGCGCCGCACGCTGCAGCATCGCCTCCGCGGCGTCGAAATCACCGCGGATGATGAAGAGCAGTTCGACCAGGGAGTGGATGACGTCGACCTCCTGCGGATTGATCGCCAGCGCGCGTTCGAAGTAGTCGAAGGCGTCATCGAAGCGACCGTCGCGCCGCGCTACGTAGGCGCTGGTTTCCAGCGCAGCCGCGTGGTCGGGCAGGCGGGCCAGGATCTGGTCCAGCGTCTGCTGCGCGCGGGCGTAGTCCTGCTGGCCCCAGTAGTACTCGTAGGCCTGGGCCAGCAGGGTCTCGATGTTGTCGGGGGCCAGCCGGCGGGCCTCGGCGAGGCTGTCACGACCGGCCTCGCGCAGGGCGCGCGGCCCCAGCGCCAGCCAGAAGCTGAGCAACTGCACGTGGGCCTTGCGCGCATGGGCCTCGGCGAAGTCCGGGTCGAGTGCGATCGCGCGGTCGAAGGCGGCGATGGCCTGGCGCGAGGTCTCCGGCGACAGGGTTGAACTATCGGACAGCAGGGTGCCCTGCAGGAAGGCCTCATAGGCGTCGAGGTTCTGCGTCATGCCGGTTCGCAGCGAGCTGCTTTCGTCCGCACTGAGCGCCACTTCCATCGCCTTGGCCACCGCCTGGGCGATATCGGCCTGGATGGCGAAGATGCTGTCGGTGGTCAGCGCGCGGTCGTAGCTCTCCGCCCAGACGTGCACGTCGCTGGCGCCGTCGATCAGCTGGACGGTGATACGGACCTGGTCGCCGGCGCGCTGCACGGCACCTTCCAGCACTACCGCCGCGCCCAGCTCGGCGGCGATCTCCGGCACCGACTTCGTCGTGTCGGTGTAGCGCATCATCGAGGTGCGCGAGATCACCCTGAACGCCGCCACCTTGGACAGCTGGGTCAGCAGATCGTCATGCACGCCCTCAGCGAAGAACGCATCCTCGGGCCGCACGCTGCGGTTGCGGAAGGGCAGCACCGCGATCAGGCCCGGCGTGTGGCCGGCTGGGGCGGCGCCTGTCGTGGCTTGTGCTGGAACGGTTGGCTTAATAGCCAGGGCGGCCGCGGTCGACACCGGCGGCGGGCGAACCGGCGCGCCGGCGCTGGGCCAGAAGCGATCGGCAGCGATCACCGCCAGCAGCACTGCGACCGCGGCCAGTGTGAGCATATCCAGCCGTTTCGCCGTGCGTGAGGCGATGGCGCTGTCGACCGGCACCTCGCTATCGCGCTTCAGGCCGTCCGGTGTCAGCTCGTACAGCCAGGAGAACACCAGCGCCGGCAGGAAGCCGAGCGCGATCAGCACGATCAAAGTCTGCAGCACCCAGTCCGGGGTGTGGAAGATCGGCAGCACCGTCTCCGCCACCTGCACGATCAGCCAGGCGCCGACCAGGTACAGGCCGGCCATGCGGATCACGTTGCGGCGGCGCAGTTCGGCCCAGAGTCCGGACTTTGGCGCCTGCACAGGTCGCTGCGCCGTGTTCATATGCCGCCGCCCTGCGCCGGGCAGGCGAATGGCACGCCCACGGCTGCGGGTCGCTGCACGCCTTCCCGCTCGAGCACGCGCATCAGTGAGGGGAACGGCGTCGGATCGAACTGGCGGTAGCTGAGGAAGCCGGACAGCGCCTGCACGTTGCCACTCTCCTCATAGGGCATCAGCAATTCGGTCGCCTCGCGGCTGCGCTGCAGCAGCATCAGCAGATGCCAGCGTTCGGAGATCTGCTTCGGCGAGAGCTCGCCCAGCAGCCGCTCGACCTCCTCGCAGCGGCCCTCGGCGCTGGCCTGCCGCGCGGGCGGGATGAGCGACCATTGCCCGCGCAGCGTGACCTGCTGCCAGCGTTCGAGAACCTTACGGGCGGCGTCGATACGTCCGTACCAAAGCAGTCCGCGATGCGCCTGGTAGAGGACAAACTCGTCATCCCGCCAGCGTTCGGCCAGCGGGAGCGCGCGCTCCGCCGCCAGTGCGACGTCGGGGCCCCGGTGGCCGTAGTTCAGATACAGGTTGGCCCATTCGGCCCGCTCGCTGGCGCGCGCGTACACCTGATCCAGCGGCTCACGCATCGCGTCGACCTCGCTTGTGCGGGTCAGCATGTCGAGGATGACATTCAGCGAGATGCGGTCCGATGGGCGCGCGGCCAGCAACTCGCGGCGCAAGGCAATGACCTCGTTGAAGCGCTGCTCCGCCTGTGCCTTGAGCGAACGTGAAGTCAGCCGGTCAACGTCGCGGGAGGCGTGGCGAATCGCCAGATCGATGCGCTCCTGGAATCGCGCCAGCATCTCGCTGCCAGACAGGTCACGCTGCGAGCTCGTCGTCAGGGTCGGATCCATCTCGTTCAGCCAATAGTCCGCGGCACGCGCATGCGCCGCGGCAAAGCCGAGATCAAGAGTCCGCGCGCTCTCGAAGTGCTCATAGGCCCGGCGGAAGTCTTCTTGCGTCGTAGGAAGGGATTCCGCCACGCCGCGCAGGTAGGCCTGGTAGGCCTCCACCGAATGGGTGCCCACTTCGGCCATGTCGGCCAGCGCTTTGGGATCCATGCTGGTCTGCATGGCCGTGGCGATCTGCCTTGCAAGGTCCTCCTGGATGCCGATCATGTCGGCCGCATCGCGGTCGTAGGTCTGTGACCACAGATGGAAGCCGTCGGCGGCGCGGATCAGCTGGGCGGTGACGCGGATCCGGCCGGC
Organism: Pseudomarimonas salicorniae; assembly: GCF_023156535.1. Taxonomy (GTDB): domain Bacteria; phylum Pseudomonadota; class Gammaproteobacteria; order Xanthomonadales; family Xanthomonadaceae; genus Pseudomarimonas; species Pseudomarimonas salicorniae. The sequence goes on from NZ_JALNMH010000002.1 coordinate 231,217, forward strand.
GCCGCTGCGCACCGAGCCCTCGAGCACGTGGGCCACGCCCAGTTCCGCCGCGATCTGCGGGATCGCCAGGTCGCTGCCCTTGTACTTGAACGAGGAAGTGCGCGCGCTGACCAGCAGGTCCGGCGTGCGCGCCAACGCGTTGAGGATCTCCTCGGTCAGACCGTCGGCGAACCAGCCCTGGTCGCCGCCCTGGCTGAAGTCGGCGAAGGGGAGCACGGCGATGCTCTTGTCAGTGATCTCGGCCCCTTCCCCGGGGGCATCCTGGGTGGCCGAATCCGCTGCCGGCGCCGGCGACCGGGCCACAAGGTCGGGCTCACCGCCCGGCCGCCAGAAAACCAGGCCGGCGACCAGCACAAGCAGCACGATCACTGCAACATCCAGTTTGCGCGCAGTCAGGTCGACCGTGCTTTCCGAGCGGTCGACGTCCCGCTCCCGCTTGATTCCCTCGGGCGTCAGCTCGAACGCCCAGCTGAATACCACCGCCGGTACGGAGCCGAGGGCGAGCAGCCCGACCAGCACCTTCATCACCCAACCCGGCGCCTCGAACACCGGCAGCATGGTGTCGGCCACCTGCACCACCAGCCACGCCGCGACGACGTACAGGCCGGCGACCCGGATCACGTTGCGTCGGCTCAGCTCGGCGAAGAAGCTCATGCGCTCGCACCCTCCTTGGCTTGCAGATTCTGTCGGCGCATTTCGAACAGCCGTCGCAGCGATGGCCGGTCCAGCAGGCTGCGAAGACCGGCGTGCTCGGGCAGCCGTTCGGGCATGGGCAGGTACAGGGGATCCATCAGCAGCCGGTCCTTGCCGCTCAAGGCGCGCTCAAGCCAGACCGCTGCCTCGTCCAGTCGGCCAAGGCGCAGCAGGCCGTCGACCACGTAGTAGCCCAGCACCGACGGCGCATCCTCCTTGATCAGGGTGTCGAGGAGGGCGGAGGCCGCCTGCTGATCTCCCTGCCCGACCAGCAGGCGCGCCTGCATGAAGATCGCCATGCCCTCACTGAGCCCGCCCGAACGCCGAGCGGAATCGATCAGGGCCTGCGCCTCATCGAAGCGACCGACCCCGATCAGGCCAGGCAGCACGGTGTCGGTCAGCAGCGCCGGCGAGCGCCGGTAGAAGCCCAGCGCCTGGGCTGTCTGCGCCGCGTCCAGTGCCTCCGCGTAGCGCTCCTCGAAGATCAGCAGCCGGGCCAGGTCATGGTGGTTGGCGGCCTGCAGTGGATCCAGTTCGACGGCCAGCCGCTCGGTAGCTTCGGAGCGTGGATCCAGCACCCAGAAAAAATAATCACCGGCGAAGTTGACGATCTCGGGGTCGCGCGGACTCAGCGCCAAGGAGCGCGTGGTGGCCTCCTCGGCGAGGTCGAGGTCACCGGAATACAGCCAGGCGACGTAGCCCAGCACCGACCACGCTTCGGCGTTCTCGGGATCCAACTCCAGCGCGCGGCGCGCGGAGAGCCCGGCCACGCGCTGCACCTCCAGGTCGCTGGGGACGGCCTCCGTGGTCAGGTCCGTCGAGGCGTAGGTGGCGAGCAGGGTCAGGCTGCGCGCCAGGCCCGCATGCGCCGGGGCGTAGTCGGGGGCCAACGCGACCACCTCGCCAAACAGCCGGCGCGACACCTGCAGCGCCTCCACCCCACGCAGGGCCATCTGCTGACGCGCCTTCAGGTAGCGCTCGTAGGCGGCGAGGTCGATACGCTCGGCGCGTGGGGCCACTTCGCCACCGAGTTTCACCTTCAGGGCGCCAACGATCGCGGCGGTGATCTCGTCCTGCAGGGCAAAGATGTCGCCGGCCTCGCGGTCGTAGGTTTCCGACCACAGGTGGAAGCCGTCCTCGGCGGTGACCAGCTGGGCGGTGATGCGAATCCGATCCCCCTGCTTGCGTACGCTGCCCTCGAGGATGTGGTTCACGTTGAGCGCGCGGCCGATCTCCCGCAGATCGCCAGTCTGGTCGCGAAAAGCGAACGAGGACGTGCGGCCGGCGACCTTCAGGTCAGGCAGTTTCACCAGCGCGTTGAGCAGTTCCTCGGCGATGCCGTCAGAGAAGTACACCTGCTCGGGATCCGAGGACATGTTGACGAAGGGGAGGACGGCGATCGAGGTGCTGGGCTCTCGCAGAGGGACAGGCACTTCCGGGCTCGGCAGCGGTTCGTCGGCAGCCGCGCCGGTCTCGGCCGTGGCGACCCCCTCGGGTGTCTCCGCGCGCTGCCCGGGCTTCCACAGCACCAGGGCCGCCACGCCGACCAGCAGCACGATCACCGCCACATCCAGCTTGCGCGCGGTGTGGTCGACGATGCTCTCGTCCCGACGGATGTCCCGCTCGCGCTTGATGCCCTCCGGGGTCAGCTCGAACACCCAACTGAAGATCAGCGCCGGGACGAAGCCGATCGCCAGCATCACCACCAGCGTGCGCAGCACCCACTCCGGGGTGGCAAAGATGGGCAGCACGGTCTCGGCCACCTGCACCACCAGCCAGGCAGCCACCACGTACAGCCCGGCGACGCGTATGACATTGCGACGGCGGAGTTCGGCGAGGAAGCTCATTCGCGCCCTCCGTCATCAACCTGCCCATTGGCAAGCGCGCGGATGGCTGGGTGTTCACGATGGCGACCTAGCTCGGGCAGCACCAGCAGGCCATCGAGGCTCCAGTAGTGCATCGGCAGGGCAAGGTAGGCGCGAAGCGCTTCGGCCAACTCTTCGCTGTCGACCACGGGCGCCAGGGCCAACGCGGCTTCGGCCATCACTTCCGAACGGATCAACGCGTCGCGTGCAAGCGTCGGATTCGCGAGAGCCCGATCGACCGCCGCGCGACTCGCCTCGAGCCTCCCGAGCAGCGCCTGCGCCCGGGCCATCTCGATCCACAGGCGGTAATCGTCCGGGTCGCCGGCAAGCAGACCCTCGACCTGCTTCCGCGCCGCCTCCGCCAGCTGTCGACTGCCGTCCCGGTCACCCTGGGCGTACAGCATCCTCGCCCTCCATGCGTTGGGCATCAGCACCCGGAACTGGTTCTCCACCACCTCACCGGACTGCGAATCGAGGTAGCGCGACAGGCGCGTCCAGTCCCCTGCGCCGTAGGCGATGGCCAGACTGATTTCCGGCAGCGCTCGCTCACTTTCGGGCAGGTCGAGTCCGCCGAGGCGATCCATCTCGGCGATTGCCCGCGCGTAGTTTCCGGTCCTGCGCGCCCTGGCCTGCTCGTAGTAGGCGCGCCGGAACACTTCGGGCACGTTGGGCAGGGTCCAGATGACCGAAGCCCAGTAGTTGGCTTCCTCCATCCTGCCGATCAGCAGATAGGTCTCGAACAGGGTCTGCGCGGGAGTCCACGAGCGCGGATCAAGCCGGGCCGCGCGCAGCAGGGCGGCGATCGCGGCCTGCGGCTTGCCCACTCGGCGCAGCACGTAGCCACGTATCGCGACCAGCTCGGCGCTACCGGGCAGTCCCTCCTCGGCACGGCCCAGCTCGGCCAGCGCAGCCTCCCAGTCCAGTTCGGCGCGGTAGTAGTGCTCGGCGAGCGCCAGGCGGACCACGGGATCGTCCGGGCGCAGCGCCAGGGCGCGGTCGATCCACTCCCGGCTGGTGCGGCGGTCCTCGTCGCGGCGCGTCTGGTACCAGAACCGGTTGGCATATTCGCGACCGAGCTCGGCCATGGCCACGGCGAAATCCGGATCAGCCTCCACCGCCTGCCGGTAGAGGGCGATGCGTGCATCAATGGCACCGCGGGCCCAGCTCTCGCGTCCCTGGCGGGCGCGCAGGTAAGCCTCATAGGCGACCGGACTGCGCGTCGGCGGATCGACGCCGCCGGGCTCGGCGGCCACCCCCAACTTGCTGTTCAGTGCGCTGGCAATGGCCCGCGCGATCTCGCTCTGGATCTCGAACACGCTCTCCGGCTTCAGCTCGCGGTCGAAAGTCTCGGCCCAGAGGTGCGCATCGGTGCGCGCATCGATCAGCTGGGCGTTGATCCGCACGCGCTGCCCGGCGCGCTGTACGGCGCCCTCCATGACGTGGGCGACACCCAGCTCATCGCCGATCTGTCGCAGGTTCTTGGTGGTGTCGCGGTACTCCAGCACCGAGGTGCGCGAGATCACCGTCAGCGCCGGATTGCGCGCCAGCTCGGTGAGCAGGTCATCGTGCACGCCATCGACGAAGTAGGCGGTGTCGGGCTCGGCACTGCGGTTGGTGAACGGGAGCACCGCGATCGAGCCGGACGGCGGCACCAGCTCATCGTCGAACGGGACCCGGCCGGGCGTATCGGCCTGCGCCGTGGGCGCAGGCGCAGCGTCGACGGCCGCTGCAGGTGCCTCGGCAGGTGAATCCGACTGGCTTCGGAATCCGGGCCCCAGATGCTGCCAGGCCATCAGCACGACGACGAAGAACACCGCGCCCAGCGTCAGCATGTCCAGCCGGCTGGCGTGCGTCGCGGGATCGGCGTGTTCAGTGGCGGGCGCCTCACCGTCATCGACGTGGATGCCGCGGCTGTCGACCTCGAAGACCCAGGCCAGGCCCAGCGCCGGGACGAAGCCCAGCAGCAGCAGCGCGATCAGCGTCTTGCCGACCCACTCCGGTGCGCCGGTGAAGCCGAGCACCACGTCGGCCACCTGCAGGGTCAGCCAGCCCAGCACGATGTAGGCGGCAGCGACGCGGAACACGTTGCGCCGCTTGAGCTCGGCATAGAGACCGTCTGACTTCGTCCCGTCCGTGTTCGGCGCGCTCATTGGCCACACTCCAGCCTGGGGTCCGGCGACCCGTGCCACTGGCAGCCGTCGGGCGCGCCATGCTCGGCCCAGTAGGCAGGCAGGCCATGGCGCTGCGCGATCTCGGCAAAGCGCGGATGGGCGCGGAAGTCCGCATCGACCGGCGACCAGATCATCATCAGCAGGATCTGGCCCGAGGCGGGCTTGGGCCGTAGCGCTTCCTCGATCGCGGCATCGGTGAGCCCGGCGAACAGCATCAGGGTGGTCCAGTCGTAGCCGGGCTGCTGCTCCACGGCCTGCCGGAGCGTCGCGAGCGCGGCTGGCCGCTGGGCCGGGTCGGTGATGGCCGGTGCCACCGCGTGGTGCACGGCGCGCACCGCCTCCGGTATCCGGCCATCATCACGCAGCCAGTCCTGGAAACGCCGCGCGGTCTCTTCGGCATCGCTGCCGTGCAGCGCCAGCTTGAGCAGCCAGGCGCTGGCGGGGCCGCGCCAGCCGAGCGCGTGGCCACGCTCGAGGTGCTCGCGGGCGCCGGCCAGCTCGCCGTGGATCAGCTCGGTCGCGCCCAGCCAGCCGACATGGATACCGCTGAGCGGATCCAGGCGATGGCTCTCGGCGAAGGCCTCGGCGGCGGCATCGACGTGTCCGGCCTCGAGGTGGGTCAGCCCCAGCCACATGCGGCTGTTGGCGTTGTTGGGCTCCAGCGTCAGCGCGCGCTCCAGCAGCGCGCGTGCCTCGTCGCGGCGACCCGCGTCGGCGGCGATGCGCGAGCGAACGGCCAGGGCCTCGGCCAGGTCCGGCAGCAGGTCGAGGGCCCGCGCGGAGGCGTCGTCGGCCTGCTCGAAGGACGTTTGGGCAGCGTCCGGGTAGTAAGAGGGCATGACGTACAGCGTCGCGGCGAGGGCAGCCCAGGCCTCGGCGAACTGCGGATCGCGCTGGACGGACTGTTCCAGCAGGCTGCGCGCTGGCTCGAGGCTGGCCCCGCGCTGGGTGAACAGCTGGCGACCACGCAGGTACAGGCTGTAGGCCTCCAGGTCGTCGGTGGCGCGCCGCACGCGGACGGTCTGCACGCCGAGCGGCTCGGCCAGGGCATCGGCCACGGCCTGGGCGATCTCCTCCTGCAGGGCGAAGATGTCGGTGAGCTCGCGATCGAAGCTGTCGCTCCACAGCGGCTGGTCGGTGGCCGCGTCGATCAGCTGCACGCTGACCCGTACGCGATCGTCCTGGCGGCGCAGCGAGCCATCGAGCACGTGCGCCACGCCCAGCTGGCGGCCGATCTCCCGCGCGCTGTGCGACTGCGCGCGCAGGGCGAAGGACGAGGTGCGCGAAGCCACGCGCAGCCCGTCGATGCGTGCCAGCACGTTGAGGATCTCCTCGGCGATGCCCTCGGCGAGATAGGCATTCGACGGATCGGGACTGAGGTTGGCGAAGGCCAGCACCGCCAGCGAGCGCGGATCGGCGGGCACCGCCGGCGGGCGCTCGGAGTCCACGGCGGCCTCCCCGACGGGTAAGGCACGCCCGGTCGCGGCCTCGCCGCGCGGCTCGGCACGGTCGAGGACGAAGTGGCGCAGGCCGGACAGCGCCAGGGCCATCAGCACCAAGGCTACGGTCAGCTGGTCGAGGCGCCGCGCGGTGCGCCGGCTTACCGGATTGGCAGCACCGGCGCCGGCATCGCGCCGTAGTCCCTGCGCGGTCAATTCGTAGCGCCAGGACAGCCAGAGCACCAGCGGCCACAGCGCGAGCAGCGCCAGCGCGAGGTTGCGCACCGCACGTTCCGGCAGGCCGAGCAGGGGAAACAGGAGATTGGCGACGATGATCAGCAGCCAGCCGAGCGCCAGCCACGCCAGCCCGGCGCGGAACACGTTGCGGCGACGAAGCTCCGCAAGCAGCCGCACTCAGAGGGTCTCCCCCCGCCAGCTCGCGGAGTTGCCAGGAAGTGGCGCCCACGCGAAAGATTGCGCGCAGGCCGCACTGGCGAACGGGGTAACGCGGCCGCGCGCTGGTTCAGCGCAGGGACGGACTCGCTTCTGCATGGCAGTGGGTTCCCCGGCCGGAACATCCGACCCACCGATGCCTCCTTCGAGAATGCCAGCATGCCCGGCCTGACGCCAGCATCGACAAGACCCGCTGCGTCTTCACGCGCGCGGCAGCAGCACCCTGAAGCAGGCCCCGCCGTCCGCCGTCGACTGGTAATCGATGCTGCCGCCCATGTGCTCGACCAGTTCCCTGGAGATGGCAAGGCCGAGCCCGCTCCCGCCCTGCGTTCGGGTGCTTGAAGCGTCCGCCTGGGAGAACCGCTCGAACATGCGGTCACGGAACTCGACCGGCACACCGGGACCATGGTCGCGCACAGCGATCACCACACGCGCGTCGACCTCTTCCGCCGAGAGCTCGACCACGGCACCCTGTGGCGAGAACTTGATCGCGTTGGAGACCAGATTGCCCAGCACCTGGATAAGGCGCTGCCCGTCCACCCTGACTTCGACATCGGGCAAGGGGTCGAGCAGCTCGAGCCGAACCGAGCGATCAGCCCCGTAGGTCTGATTGCTGGACAGGACATTGAGCAGAAGGGGCTTCAAGCGGCGGACTTCCATGGTGAACCGCAGCCGCCCCGCAACCATCCGATCCAGATCGAGGAGGTCGTCGATCAACTGGCGCAGCCGCTGGCCGTTGTCCAGCGCCACGTGGAGAAGCTTGCGCGACTGTGGATCAAGACCGTCTCCGGCGGTGCCAGCGAGCAATCCCACAGCCCCCATCAGCGCGGTCAGGGGTGTCCTCAACTCGTGGCTTACGACCGCCACCAGCTCTCCCTTCGCACGCTCGATGCGGCGCTGCTCGGAGACATCCTCCACGAGAGTCCAGACCAGACGTTTGCCCTGCGGATCGCTGGCCACCAGCGCGGAGAGGCGGACCGACTGCAGCGCTCCGTCGGCACGCCGCCAGTCCAGTTCGACCGGGTCGCAGCGACCGCTGGTCTGCAGGCGCTCCATCACCCGGTCGTGTGCGCTGCGCTCGGCAAACAGGTCGACAAGGCACAGCCCCGCCAGCTGCTCCGGGCCCAGTCCGCATTGCGAGAGCAGGGCGGGATTGGCCTCGCAGACCCGGCCACTGTCCAGGTCGGTGAGCAGGATGCCGATCGGCGACAGCGCGACCAGATGCTGCAGCAGATCGTTGCGATCGCGGAGTTCGCGCTCGGCCCGCTCGAGCTCGGTGACATCACGCGAGACCAGAACATAGCCACGCGGCCCCTCACCCGAAACGCTCGCGTGGGTGGCAGCGGTCAGCTCGAAGAATCGTCGTCCCCCCGCGCCATCCACCGGCAGCCGGATGCGTGGGCTCGTGCCGTCCTCGCGGGCATGGTCGAGCAGCGCGGTTACCGGAGCACGCGAGCCCTCGGGCAGGAGATCCGACAAGGGAAGGCCGGCTGGCGCCTCGCCGGACAGCGGCAGCTGCTCACGATGCTGGGCGCGCACCTGGCGCAGGCGGCGCTCTGCATCGAGTTCCACCAGCGCATCGGGCATGGCATCCAGTGTGCTTTCCAGCCGCCAGCGGCCCTGGCGCAGCTCATCGATGACCCGACCCAGCACCAGCAGCATCAGCAGCGGGGTGGAGAGCAGCGCCGAGCTGAGCATGGTGATCCAGGTCAGCACGCTGGCGGCCTCGGCATCGGCGCCGATCTGGGGCAGCACCCCGGACCAGGCGGACAGGGCCCGGTTGGACATGGTCACCGCCTCGACCACCATGACCACGGCAAACACCCGGGCCACGCGCGAATCCACCCCCTCGGCGCCGCGCCAGAGCAGCCAGGCGCTCACCAGGCGCAGGGCCGCCAGCGAGGCGGCCACCACGGTGACCCGCAGCGGCCGCTGCGGCTCGACGAAGGTCCACCACAGCACGGGAAGGGTCAGCAACAGCAACGCCCACCAGACCTGTGGTACCCGGTCGCGGCGTCCGCACAGGTGCAGGATGCCGACCAGCCACAGTGCGTAGCTGAGCATCGGCAGCTGGTTCAGCCCCGCAGCCCACCAGGGCGAGGAAGCATCGTTCACCAGCACGGGCGTCGCCGTGGCCAGCGCCAGCGCCAGAGAGCCCGCAGCGAACCAGGGTGTGGTGTCCTTGGGAGCCCCCACGGCAATGGCCCAGCACAGCACGCCGCCGTTGATCGCGCTGACCAGTCCGATCAGGAACACCAGGCTGATGTCCGGGGTCACCCGTTGCGATCTCCGCGGAAGCAGGCTCGGCCAGCAGTGTAGCCGGCGCCGTACGGGTACGCGGCGGCGTCGGGGGATATCCCCTAAGCCGGCTCAGCCGCCCTCGTCCGGATCGGACTCGGCCTCTGGCAGATCTCGGGCCAGCACGGCACCCGCGGCGCCCAGCAGGGTCAGGGCGAGCAGCACGCCGGACAGCGAGTACTCGGCCAGCGCCGCGGCCAGGCCGCCAACGATCAGCAGCATCACGCCCATCGCAGAGTTGCTGACCGCGACGTAGTCGCGCCGCCGCTGGCCCTCGGCGATGTTGACGATCCAGGTCTTGCGCCCGATGCGTACGCCCTGGTGCGCGATCGACAGCACAAAGAAGGCGCCGGGAAGCAGCCACCACTGGGCCAGGGCCGGGCTTGCCCAGCGTTCGACGCTAAACACGCCAAGACCGAGCAGGGAGGCCAGTGCCACGCCCCACAGCATGGTCTGCCGACTGGACCGGTCCGCCAGCCTGCCCCACAGCGGCCCACCCACCAGGCTGGCGAGTCCGGCGAGCAGGACAAAGCCCAGCCAGCCGCTTTCCACGTCCTTGAGATGACGTTGGGCAAGCATCACGTAGTACGGCGCCGAGAGTGCCGAACAGAGCAACAGGGTGCGGGTGATGACGAAGCGCCGCAGTCGCGGGTCCTCACGAAGCAGGGACAGCCGCCCGAGCCCTGCCGAGCCGCCACCGCCCCCTTCGTCCGCAGGCTCGCGCATCGCCGAGAACAGACCGGCCGCCAGCCACCAGGCCACAGCGGCACACAGCAGCACCCAAGCCATCGAGCGCAGCCCGTCGCCGCCCCAGATCAATCCGCCGGCGGCGACCACCAGGGTGGCGATCCCACCCGCGCTGGAAGCCCAGCCGCCCGCGCGGCCGCGGCGATCCTCCGAAACGGTGCGCCCGAGCACGTCCTTGGAGCTCAATGAGCACACGCTGCGCGCCGTGGCAAACAGCGCCAGCAGCCCGACCAGGGCAAGCCCTGCGGACAGCCCCTCCAACCGCAGCGCGACCAGGGCCATGCCCCCCACGCAGCCCCCCTGCACCACCGAGCCCGCCACCCATGCCCACTTGCGCCGCCGCATCCGGTCGATCAGTCCGGCCACGGCGACCTGCAGCAGCAGGCTGCCGGCCTCGCGGATCGGCACGAGCATGGCGACCAGGAAGGTCGGCGCGCCCAGGGCCGAGCCCAGCCAGCTCAGCGTGGTCTTGGGGTTCATCAGCGCATCGCCGAGCTTGGTCAGCCCATGACTGGCGGCGTAGACGAAGAAGTTCCGCTTCGTCCCGCTGCCGCCGCCGGGTTCCCGCTTTTCGGTCGATGCCCCCATGGCGCCATCATGGTCCGCGTGCGGCGATGCGGACAAGCAGCCATCCGAATTGTGAAAGTCCGGAACGGGCGCGAACCGGACATTCATAGGGTGCGGCTGGCCGCACCGGGCGTACCGTCCGAGCGCCCGTATCGGTGCGCCCAAGGCGCACCCTATGAGGCTTCGCTGACGCCCAACGAAGCCCGACTGCAGGAGCGCACATGGGCGCGACCGCGACGCCGCGTATTCACTACAGACCGAGGCCAGGGCGAATCTCTGCGGTCGCGGCCATGTCCGCTCCTACGAAGAGCCCGCCCGACCGGGTTCGGTGGCGAATGTCCGATTCGCGCCCGTTCCCTCTCTTCGCTGCTTCGAATCCGGCTTTCAGGCACTAAGTCCCGTGCGGCGAGCCCTACCGACCGACGCTCCCCCCACCCGAATCAACCCATCACCTCAAGGAAGCGCAGGTGGCGCTGGTACTGGTCGAGGACGTCATTGATCAGATCCTCGCGGCGCCAGCCCATGACGTCGTAATCCTGCCCGCCTTCGCGCAGATGAACCTCAGCCCGGAAGTACTGCAGGGCGCCGGCTCGGTCGGGCTTGACGTCGCGCAGGGTGAAGGCGACCGGCTGGTAGGGGCGCGGACGCACCGAGTAGAAGAACCGGTGGTTGCCGGGCGGGCCGACCTCGATCCAGACCCGGCCATCCTCGCCGCGCCCCAGTTCGGCCGGATGCCCTTGGGCCGCCAGTTCATCTCCGACCATCGAGAGCGCCGGCTGCACGGTACCCTCAAGGAACTCGATCACCTGCTGACGGCTCGGATGGGACACCATGCCGACCAGCCGCTGCTGCCAGCCGAGTGCCGCATGCGGGCCGCGTGGCTCGACCCGCGCACGCCCGAGGCTGACCCGCTTCATCGCCTCGATGCGCAGGGCGCGGACCAGGCCCCAGCACATCAGAACCATGACCACGGTGAACGGAAGCGCGCTGGCGATGGTAGCCGTCTGGAGGGCGGACAGACCGCCGGCCAGCAGGAGTACCGCGGCGATCAGACCCTCCAGTACGGCCCAGAAGATGCGCTGCCAGAGCGGCGAATCCTCGGCACCGCCCGAGGTCAGCATGTCGACCACCAGCGAGCCGGAGTCGGACGAGGTGACGAAGAACGTGATCACCAGCACCGTGGCGACCAGGGAGACGATGCCTGACAGCGGCAGGTACTCGAGGAACTTGAACAGCGCCACCGAGCTGTCCGCGGCGACCGCGTCGGCGAGGTCGGTCAGGCCGCGCTCCATCAGCATGTGCAGGGCGGTGTCGCCGAAGAAGGTCATCCAGGCGAAGGTGAAGCCCATCGGCACCAGCAACACGCCGATGACGAACTCCCGGATGGTCCGCCCGCGCGAGACCCGGGCGATGAACATGCCGACGAAGGGCGACCAGGCAATCCACCAGCCCCAGTAGAACAGCGTCCAACCGCCGATCCAGCCGCTCGGCTGGTAGGCGTAGAGGTTGAAGGTCAGTTCGACCAGGCTGGACAGGTACATGCCGGTGTTCTGGACCAGGGTCTGCAGCAGGAAGATGGTCGGCCCGGCGACCAGCACAAACACCAGCAGCGCCACGGCCAGGATCATGTTCAGCTCGGAGATCCGGCGGATGCCGCCGTCGAGGCCGAGTCCCACCGACAGCGTGGCGATGGCAGTGATGCCGGCGATCAGCGCGACCTGCACGCCGATACCCACCGGCACCCCGAACAGATAGTTCAGGCCGGCATTGACCTGGATCACCCCGAACCCCAGGGACGTGGCGACGCCGAACAGAGTGCCCAGCACGGCGAAGACGTCGACAGCGTGGCCGATCGGTCCATGGATGCGCTCACCGATCAGCGGGTAGAACGCCGAGCGGATGGTCAGCGGCAGATCATGACGGAAGGCAAAGTAGGCCAGCGACAGCGCGACCACGGCGTAGATCGCCCAGGCGTGGATGCCCCAGTGGAAGAAGGTGATGCGCATGGCCTGCCGGGCCGCCTCGACGCTGCCCGCCTCGCCCACCGGCGGGCTGGTGAAATGCATCACCGGCTCGGCCACGCCGAAGAACATCAGGCCGATGCCCATGCCGGCGGAGAACAGCATGGCGAACCACGAGCCGTAGCTGTAGTCGGGCTCGCTGTGGTCGCGACCGAGCTTGATCCGACCGTAGCCGGAGAAGGCAAGCACCACCACGAAGACCAGGAAGCCGGCGACCGCCAGCACGTAGAACCAGCCTGCCGACTCGACGACCCAGGCCTGCACCGCCTTGAACAGGGCTTCCGAGGCTTCGGGCGCGGCGACGGTGTAGCCGAGGAAGGCCACCATCAGGATGACCGATGCGATGAACACCGGCGGATTGATCTTGTACCAGCTGGCCTTGGCGTCGCTGGGCTGGCTCATGGCAGCTCCCCTTGGAAGCGCGCCCCCGCAGCAGGGGGACGTCGCGGGTCAGAAGTAGAAACCGAAGTTGATGTTCAGCCGCGAGCGCCAGCGGGCGCCGCCGGGGTCGTCGATTCCGATCCCCGGCCCGCCGATGAACCACATGTTGTAGCCGGCGATCCAGTCGACGTAGGTGAACATCGGGCCGCGGCCGATGCTGCAGCCGGTCACGTTCTGCCAGGAGTCGCGGCGGCCGGCGCCGGAGACCTGGGTCGTGCTGAGGTTGTTGTAGCAGGTGAGGCTGTCGAGCCAGGCCGGCGTCGGCAGGCTGCGGACGACATTGGCGCTCAGCACCTGGGCCTCGCTCGCCGCCTCGAACGGAAAGGCGAAGGCCGACAGGGCGATACGCTGGCCGGGCACGTCGTAGCGGTAGGCCGCCCACTGGCCCTCGAAGGTCCAGGCATCGCGTTTCCATCGGGCGTGCAGGGCGAGCCCCAGGTGGTCATGCTCGCGGCCGTCGACGTCGTTCTCGACCCGTCCGGCGAAGGCCGAAACGCCCCACTCCCGGCTTTCGTCGCCGTCCTCGTGCAGGCTCGCCCGACGCAGCACCACCCGCTCACGCTCGCGGTAGGGCAAGGCGCTGGTCTCGGCGACATCGAAGGAATAGCGGTCGAAGCGACTGCCGTCGCCATACTCGTCGGCGAAGAACAGCCCGGCATGCCAGCGCACCGCCTCGTCCCCGCGCTCCCAGACCAGGCCCAGGTCGTAATCGTCCTCGATGCCGAGGTAATAGCCCGAGCCGAACCAGAAGCTCTGCGAGGCATAGGGCAACAGGCCGAAGGGCACCTGCTGCACACCGGCGCGCAGCTGGCCGACGTCGTCGAAGCGGTAGCCAACCCAGGCGTGATGGATCGCCTCGAAATCGTTGTAGAAGCGGTACTGCGCCGAGTAGCTCAGCGCGCCGCGCTGGCCTCGGCTGTCGAGCCGGAACAGCTCGAGGTTGGTGCTGCCCTCGCCCTTGGTCGGGCCGTAGTCGCGCCAGGCGTGGTTGATGCGGATCGCGCCGCCGAAATGGAAACTGTCCTCGGCGCCGACGGGAACGGCGGGGACCAGGCCGAGCAGGATGGCTATGGCGATCCGGCACTGCATGCGGCCGATGCTAGCACCCTGCCTGCGCGCAAGCATGAATCGTGCTAGTTTCAAGGAGAACGCCGCGCCCTCGGTGAACCCTTATGTTGGGACTCCTGCTGCCGGTCGCCGCCCTGATGCTCGGCCTTGCCCTGCTGGTCACCGGCAGCGGCCTGCTGGGCAGCCTGCTGGCATTGCGCGGCGCGCTGGAAGGCTTCGATGCGGCGACCCTCGGCTGGATCATGTCGGCCTACTTCCTCGGCTTCGTCGCCGGCACCTGGCTGGCGCCGCCGCTGGCGGCCCGGCTCGGCCATATCCGCAGCTTCTCGTTCTGCGCGGCCGCGGCCAGCGCCGCCGTGCTGCTGCACCCGATCCTGGTCGACCCGTTTGCATGGGCCGTGCTGCGCTTCGTCACCGGTGCCGCCCTGGTCTGCCTGTATGCGGTGATCGAGAGTTGGCTAGGCGCCCAGGGCAGCCCGGAGCAGCGCGGCCAGCTGTTCGCCGGCTACATGATGGTCAACCTGCTCTCCCTGGCCCTCGGGCAGGCCCTGCTGCCGCTGGGTCCGATCGAGGGCTTCGCGCTGTTCTCGCTCGTCGCCCTGCTGACCTGCGTCGCGCTGATGCCGGTGACCTGGACGCGCCTGCCGCAGCCGCCGCTCAGCGCGCCGCAGCCGCTGCCGCTGGGCCAGCTCTGGCAGCAGGCCCCCTCGGCCGCGGCCACGGCCCTGCTCTCCGGCGTGGTGATGGGCGCCTTCTGGGGCCTGATGCCGGTGTTCGCCAACGCCACCGGTCTCGACGCCGGCGGCGTGGCCGAGGTCATGGCCATCACCATCCTCGGCGGCGCCCTGCTGCAGTGGCCGCTCGGCCGGGTCTCCGACCGGATTGACCGACGCCAGATGCTCGCCGTGCTGGCCCTTTTCGGCGGCGTGATCGCGGTGCTGCTCGCCCTGCTTCACGACCACCCGCTGCTTCGCGGCGGACTCCTGTTCGCCTATGGCGGCCTCGCCTTCACCCTCTATCCGGTGGCGGTCGCCCACCTGATGGACCGCCTCGAACCCGGTCAGCTGCTGGCCGGCAGCGGCCGGGTCCTGCTGCTGTACGGGGTGGGCGCCACCCTCGGCCCGCTGCTGGCCGGCAGTCTGATGAGCCGCTTCGGCGCGGCCAGCCTGTTCGCGCTGTCGGCCACGGTGCTGGTCGCGCTCGGACTGTTCGTCGCTTGGCGCCTGCGCCAGCGCGCCCGCGCCACGGATCATCCCGGGCACTTCCTGCCCATGGTCCGGACCTCGGGCACGGCCCTCGAGATGATCCCGGAGCCCGAGCCCGGGGCCGAGGGCGCGCCTCCCGCAAGGATGTGACGACGGCTTCAACCGTCGCCACCTGCCTCGGATATAATCGCGCTGCTCAATGTTCGTGGCGGGAGAAGTGGCGTCAGCCACTGCCGAAGGCGCAATCCCCGAAATCGCTCAGGCCCCCGTACCGCCGCGCGCGAGCAACTCTGGAGAGACCGGTTCATTCCGGCGCCGAAGGGGCACGCGGTCGCAAGACCCAAACTCTCAGGCAAAAGGACAGAGGGGGCGAGCAGGGCTTTCGAGCAGCACAGCTGCGAGCCTGCGAGCGACCATCGGCATGCAGGCCGATGGGCCGGGCGCATGGTTCGAACTGCCGCGACTCGAGCCTGCGGGCGCCAACCGGCATGCAGGCCGGTTGGCCGGGTGGTACGCCGCGCGCAGACATCAGTCGAAGCCGGCCGTCGAGCGTTTGCGATACGACGCTTGATACACCTTCGGCCAGCCGCGCGTCCCAGTTGCGCCCGCGCTGCCGCCGCGATGCCCCCCCTCCTCCCAGAGCCCGCCTCCATGTCCAAGCCCTCGCTGCGCGACCTCGAACACCACGCTGCCTTCATCGAGCGCCACATCGGCCCCAACGACGCCGAGATCGCCCACATGCTCGAGGTCATCGGCCAGCCTTCGCTGGAAGCGATGACCGACGCCATCGTGCCGAAGTCGATCAAGTCGACCGCGCCGCTGGCCCTGCCCGAGGCGATCAACGAGGAAGAGGCGCTTGCCCGCATCCGCGGCATCGCCAAGCGAAACCAGGTGTTCAGGAGCTTCATCGGCCAGGGCTACTACGGCACGCACACGCCGAACGTCATCCTGCGCAACGTGCTCGAGAACCCCGCCTGGTACACGGCCTACACGCCCTACCAGGCCGAGATCTCGCAGGGCCGCATGGAGGCCCTGATCAACTTCCAGACCATGGTCACCGACCTGACCGCGATGGAGATCGCCAACGCCTCCCTGCTCGACGAGGCCACCGCCGCGGCCGAGGCCATGACCCTCGCCAGGCGCTCGTCGAAGTCGAAGTCGAACCTGTTCTTCGTCTCCAAGGACGTGCACCCGCAGACGCTCGAGGTGCTGCTTACCCGCGCCGAGCCGATGGGCATCGCGCTGCAGGTGGGTGACGATGCCCAGGCCGCCTCGGCCGAGGCCTTCGGGGTGCTGCTGCAGTATCCGACCACCTTCGGCGAGGCACGCGACTACGCGGCACTGTGCGACGCCGTGCATGCCCGAGGTGGCCTGGTCGCGGTGGCCACCGACCTGCTCGCCCTCACCCTGCTCAAGGCGCCGGGCGAATGGGGCGCGGACATCGTCATCGGCAACAGCCAGCGCTTCGGCGTGCCGTTCGGCTTCGGCGGTCCGCACGCCGGCTTCATGGCCTGCCGTGACGCCTTCAAGCGCGCCATGCCCGGCCGCCTGATCGGCGTCTCGGTGGATGCCGAGGGCAAGCCGGCCTATCGCCTGACCCTGCAGACCCGCGAGCAGCACATCCGCCGCGAGAAGGCGACCTCGAACATCTGCACCGCCCAGGTGCTGCTGGCGGTGATGGCGGCGATGTACGCCGTCTACCACGGCCGCGACGGTCTGATCCGGATCGCGCGCCGCGTGCACCGCCTGGCCAGCATTTTGGCCGCCGGGCTGCGCGCCGCGGGGCACACCGTAGGCCCGGACTTCTTCGACACCCTGCACATCGTCGACCTCGACGCCGACGCCGTGCACGAGCGCGCCCGGATCGCCGGCATCAACCTTCGCCGGATCGATGGCCGTTCGCTTGGCATCAGCCTTGACGAGACCACCACTGCCGCCGACCTGCGCGCGCTGGCGTCGCTGTTCGAGGTGGACCTCGATGTGGAGAAGCTGGACGCCGGGGTCGACGACGCGCTGCCCGCGGGCCTTGCACGCACGTCGGACTTCCTCAGCCATCCGGTGTTCAACACCCACCACAGCGAGCACGAGATGCTGCGCTACCTGCGCCAGCTGGCCGACAAGGACCTGGCGCTGGACCGGACGATGATCCCGCTCGGCTCGTGCACGATGAAGCTCAACGCCACCGCCGAGATGATTCCGGTGACCTGGCCGGAATTCGCCCGCATCCATCCGCTGGCCCCGGCCGAGCAGACCGAAGGCTATGCCCAGCTGATCGCCGAGCTGGAGGCCATGCTGGTCGAGTGCACCGGCTACGACGCGGTCAGCCTGCAGCCGAACTCCGGTGCCCAGGGCGAGTACGCCGGCCTGTTGGCGATCCGCGCCTATCACCTGGCCAACGGCCAGGCGCAGCGCGACATCTGCCTGATCCCCGAGTCGGCCCACGGCACCAATCCGGCCAGCGCACAGATGTGCGGCATGACCGTGGTGGTGACCAAGTGTGATGCCAACGGCAACGTCGACCTTGAGGACATCCGCGCCAAGGCCGAGAAATACAGCGACCGTCTTGCCGCGCTGATGATCACCTACCCGTCCACGCACGGCGTGTTCGAGGAAGACATCGTCGCCATCTGCGAGGTGATCCACCAGCACGGCGGCCAGGTCTACACCGACGGCGCCAACATGAACGCGCTGGTCGGCGTGGCCAAGCCCGGCAAGTGGGGCTCGGACGTGTCGCACCTCAACCTGCACAAGACTTTCTGCATCCCGCACGGCGGCGGCGGCCCGGGTGTCGGCCCCTGCGCGGTCAAGGCGCATCTCGCCCCCTACCTGCCGAAGACCTTCGGCGGCGAGGGTAAGGTCGGCATGGTGAGCGCGGCGACCTACGGTAGCGCCTCGATCCTGCCGATCAGCTGGATGTACATCACGCTGATGGGCGCCCACGGTCTGCGCCGGGCGACCCAGGTCGCCCTGCTCAACGCCAACTACGTGGCCAAGCGCCTGGCACCGCACTACGAGACGCTGTACACCGGCCGCAATGGCCTGGTCGCCCACGAGTGCATTCTCGACCTGCGGCCGATCAAGGACGCCACCGGCATCGGTGCCGAGGATGTCGCCAAGCGGCTGATCGATTTCGGCTTCCACGCCCCGACCCTGAGCTTCCCGGTGGCCGGCACCCTGATGGTGGAGCCGACCGAGTCGGAGTCGCTGCACGAGCTGGACCGCTTCATCGACGCCATGATCCAGATCCGCGACGAGATCCGTGCGGTGGAGGATGGCAAGCTGGACCGCGAGGACAACCCGCTGAAGAACGCCCCGCACACGGCGACCATGGCCATGGCCAGTGAATGGACCCACGGCTACCCCCGGGAGCTGGCGGTGTTTCCGCTGGCCAGCCTGCGCCAGTACAAGTACTGGCCGCCGGTGGCGCGCGTCGACAACGTCTACGGTGACAAGAACATCATGTGCGCCTGTATCCCGGTGGACGCTTTCAAGGAAGAGGTGGCGGGATAGGGATAGCCCGCCCCAACAGGGATGTGCCCGACGCCCCGGTTCGCCGGGGCGTCGTCTTTTGTGGACCCCGTAAGGCGCCGAGTTGGGGGGGAAACTTCGGGCGCATTTTTGCCCTTCGCCCTGGCCGGCGAATGGGGCCTTTGTTCTGTATCCAGAGCCGGATCAAGATCAACATCAAGGGCGTTTCGAACCGTCCTTCGGCCGGCCCGAGTCACTTCTCTTTGCGTGCCCAAAGAGAAGTAACCAAGAGAAAGGGCACCCCGGTCAGGCGCCTTCCGGGCTTCCTGCCCTCCAGGTACGCGTGCGGGCTCCGAGGGTTCGCCGACAGCGCATCCTGCGCTGGGCGAACGCGAGCACGTCCCTATGCTCGCCCCTGCGGACCTTGTTCTCCGCCCGCCGCCAGACAGGGGCCCCATTGATCGGCCATCCTGGCCGCACAGCCCGTGGGCTGGTCGGGCAAGCCTTTTCAGGCGGCGTGTCGCGGAACGCGGCCCTCGAATCTCAAAGACCTCAACGCGCGTGGGTCCCGTGTGCAGCGCCGAGTAGCGCAGGAAACCGGCGGGGAAAGGCGTGGATGTTTGAGCGCATGGATGCGCGAGTTCACGCCGGCCGCCGGGTTCCGAGCAACGCAGGGCACCGGCATTGCGCAGCAATGACGGCGCGGAAGTCGGGTCGGCTTCTCTTTGGTTACTTTCTCTTGCCGACCAAGAGAAAGTGACTCGGGCCGACCGCAGGTCGGTCTGAAAGCTCTTGATCCTGTTCTTGATCTGGCTTCGCCCGAAAGGCCCATTCGCCGGCCAGGGCGGACGGCAAGGATGCGCCCAATCCAGCCGCCCGAACCAACCCTCCAGGCCGCGGCGGGGCCGCGGCCGTTACAATGCGCGCCTTTCCCGCCTCGGGTGCTTGTGATGAAGGTACTGCTGATCGGATCGGGTGGGCGCGAGCACGCGCTGGCCTGGAAGCTGGCGCAATCGGAGCGCGTGCAGGAGGTGCTGGTCGCACCGGGCAATGCCGGCACGG
Organism: Pseudomarimonas salicorniae; assembly: GCF_023156535.1. Taxonomy (GTDB): domain Bacteria; phylum Pseudomonadota; class Gammaproteobacteria; order Xanthomonadales; family Xanthomonadaceae; genus Pseudomarimonas; species Pseudomarimonas salicorniae. Next base: position 250,715 of record NZ_JALNMH010000002.1, read on the forward strand.
CGCGCGAGGACAAATGCCGCAACGTGCCGGTCAAGGCCACCGATCTCGACGCGCTGGTCGACCTCGCCCGCGCCGAGCAGGTGGCGCTAACCGTGGTCGGACCGGAGGCACCTCTGGTCGCCGGCATCGTCGACCGCTTCCGCGAGGCCGGGCTCCGCATTTTCGGACCGACCGCAGGGGCGGCCCAGCTTGAAGGCAGCAAGGCCTTCGCCAAGGACTTCCTGCGCCGTCACAACATCCCCACGGCCGCCTACGAGGTGTTCACCGAGGTGGCGCCGGCGATCGCCTACCTGCGCCGGCGCCGGGCGCCGATCGTGGTCAAGGCCGATGGCCTGGCCGCCGGCAAGGGCGTGATCGTCGCCAAGACGCTGGACGTGGCCGAAGCCGCGGTCCACGAGATGCTTTCCGGCAATGCCTTCGGCGAGGCCGGCGCGCGGGTGGTGATCGAGGAGTTCCTCGAGGGCGAGGAGGCCAGCTTCATCTGTATGGTCGACGGCCTTCATGCGCTGCCCATGGCGACCAGCCAGGACCACAAGCGGGTCGGCGACGGTGACAGCGGTCCGAACACCGGCGGCATGGGCGCCTATTCGCCGGCGCCGGTGGTCGACGAGGCGGTGCACAAGCGGGTCATGCGCGACGTCATCGAGCCCACCGTGCGCGGCATGGCCGAGGACGGTCACCCGTTCACCGGCTTCCTCTACGCCGGACTGATGATCGACGAGACCGGCGCACCGCGGGTGATCGAGTTCAACGTGCGTTTCGGCGACCCGGAGACGCAGCCGGTGATGATGCGGCTGGAGTCGGATCTGGTGGACCTGGTCGAGGCCGCGCTCGATGGCCGCCTCGACAGCGCCCGCGCCGAGTGGGACCCGCGCCCGGCGCTTGGCGTGGTGATGGCCGCCGCCCGCTACCCCAACGCACCGCGCACCGGCGACCTGATCGAGGGCCTGGACGCCAAGCTCCCGAAGGGTAGCAAGCTGTTCCACGCCGGAACCGCCCTTGACGACTCCGGCCGCGTGGTCACCGCGGGCGGCCGCGTGCTTTGCGCCACCGCGCTCGGCGAGGACATCGAGGAAGCCCGCGAAACGGCCTACGCGGCCGTCAAGCAGGTCCACTGGGAAGGCGCCTTCCATCGCAGCGACATCGGCTGGCGCGCGCTCGACCGCTAGGCGGCGCGGGGGCGGTTCGGGCGCAAAGCGGCCATTGCCGCAGTCAAACTGTGGGAGCGCCCTTGGGCGCGACCGCGGCGCTTCGGATTCACCTCGGACCGCGGCCAGAGCGGAACTCCGCGGTCGCGCCCAAGGGCACTCCCACAGAACATCGGCCCAATTGATGCACCGGGGCGAAGGCGAACGTGGCGCCCGCCCCGCCCTAGCCCAACCCATCCGCCAGACTGCCGGGCCGCAGCCAGGCAAGGCACATGACCGTGATGTCGTCGGACTGCTCGGCGCCGCGCGCGAAGGCCTGGACGGCATCGACCACGGCGGCGTCGATGGCTGCTGCGTCACCGCTGGCTGCGGACAGTGACTCGACCAGGCGGGCGTAGCCGAACTCGACGTTGTCCGGGTCCATGGCCTCGTTGACGCCATCGGTGTAGATGAACAGGCGGTCGCCCGGCTGCAGGTGCAGGCGGGTCGAGGCGTAGGGCAGGCCGTCCATGGCGCCAAGCACGACCTGCTGCTCGAGGCGCAGCTCGCGCACGCTGCGCTGCGGACCCTCGATCAGCATCGGCGGGTTGTGTCCGGCATTGACCAGTTCCAGCTCGCCGCTGGCGGTGTCCAGCACCCCGAACAGGGCGGTGACGAACATCGATTCGTCATTGCCGGCACTCAACTCGTCGTTGGCGCGGGCGACGATCTCGCCGGGGTCGCTGAATACGCTGGCCGCGGTCTTGATCACGCTCTTGGCCTTGACCATGAACAGGCCCGCCGGCACGCCCTTGCCGGACACGTCGGCGATCACGAAGGCCAGCCGATGCGTATCCAGCCAGAAGAAGTCATAGAAGTCGCCACCCACGGTCTTGGCGGGAATCAGCTGGGCATGCAGGTCGACCACACCGGCACCGTCGCCGAAGTCCCGCGAAAGCATGCTGGACTGGATCGAGGCGGCCAGCTTCAGCGATGCGTCGATCTCGCGGATGTACTTGCGCTCCTTCTCCGCCGCCGCTTCCAGGGCGCGCAACATGTCGTTCATCTCGCGGCCGAGGTGACCGATCTCGTCGCGGCCCTCTGCGCTGGTCCGAAGGCGCAGGTCGCTGCTGCGGCTGATCTGGTTGACCTCGGCGCTGAGCTGCAGGATCCGGCGCAGGACCACGTTGTTCAACAGCAGGACCAGGGCGGCGAGGATGGCCACCGCCGCCAGCATGAAGACGCCGAGCAGGTAGCGCAGGCTGAGCTGGCCCTGACGATGGATCGGTCGGTCCTGGCTGACCTCGACCAGCGCCAGGGTCTCGCCACCCGGCCCCTCGATCAGGAAGTAGCCGGCGATCCGCTCTTCGCCGAGGGCCTTGATCAGGCTTCCCGACGGGGAGCGACCGAGTGCGACAGCAAGGCGCGCCGGCTCGCCCTGCCAGCCCTCCGGCCCGGCAGGACTCACGGCAAGGCTCAGCCCGACGCGATCCGACAGCCGGGCCATGAAGTCCTCGTCCAGCAGGCGGACAAGGATCACGCTGCCGCGACTCGCCCGCTGCTCATCGCTGTCGAGCACCGGGGATCCCGCCATGATCAGCAGCTGGCCACCGTCGGCGAGCAAGCCGACCTGGCCACCGGCCTCCTTGGACGGGGCAGCGAGCGCAGGATGGGCGTCGATCAGGGCGCGCATCCGTGCGTCGGGCTCGATGGTGGCGTCTTCCGCGCCCGGATCGAGCTGCTCGCCGAAGCGGATCCCGCCGGCGTGGGCGCGCACGGCCAGCAGGTCGATGCCGAGGCGCTCCAGCCCCTCGGCGCCGAGGCGCAGGCTGCGCTCGACGAAGCCGGAATCGCCGCTTTCCATCCAGTCGTAGAGATCGGTCCAGGAGCCCCAGTCGCGGGCGCTGGCGCGCACCGCCTGCATCTCCTGCTCCAGCGCCGCGCGCACCCGCTGCACGTTGCGCTGCATGTGCTGCTCCTCGATCTGCGCGAAGCCGCGCGAGATGACGCCCGACATCAGCAGGTACAGGGCGGTCAACAACAGCGCCATGACCGGCACCAGCACGGCGATCACCTTCATGCGCAGGGACACGGGGACTCCTCGGGGGACGGCGGATGCCGGGGCGCCGCCAAGCTAATCGGCGACCGCCGGCACGGCAAGGGCGTTCGGGGCGGGAATTTCCCGCCCCGAACGGCAGCATTGCTATGCTCGCCCGTCAGCGCCCGGAGGCCCCATGTCTGGTCAGAGCCAGTTCGCCCTGCTGCAGTCCCGCCGCTTCCTGCCCTTCTTCTGCACCCAGGCGCTGGGCGCCTTCAACGACAACGTATTCAAGAATGCGCTGATCATCCTGATCGCGTTCCAGGGCGCCACCCTTGCCGGCCTTGCCTCGACCGAACTCACCATCGCCGCCGCCGGCATCTTCATCCTGCCGTTCTTCCTGTTCTCGGCGACCTTCGGCCAGCTCGCCGACAAGTACGACAAGTCGCGGCTGATCCGCGCGGCCAAGCTGCTCGAGATCGGGGTGATGGGCCTTGCCGCACTGGGCTTTGCCCTCGGCTCGATCGAGCTGCTGCTCGGCGTGCTGTTCCTGATGGGCACGCAGAGCACGCTGTTCGGCCCGGCCAAGTACGGCATCCTGCCCCAGCACCTCGCCCCCGAGGAGCTGGTCGGCGGCAATGGCCTGATCGAAAGCGCGACCTTCCTGACCATCCTGCTCGGTACGATGACCGGCGGCATCCTGATCGCCCTGCAGCCGAGCGGCCCGATCATCGTCTCGGTCAGCGTGGTCCTGATTGCGGTCATCGGCTATCTGGCCAGCCGGGCCATCCCGCCGGCCCCGCCCAGCGCCCCCGACCTTGCGATCAACTGGAATCCGCTGAGCGAGACCTGGCGCAACCTGCGCTTCCTGTCCGGCAACCGGACGGTGTTCCTCTCGGTGCTGGGGATCAGCTGGTTCTGGTTCTTCGGCGCCACCATCCTCCAGGTCCTGCCGAGCTATACCAAGGACATCCTCGGCGGCAGCGAGCAGGTGGCCACCCTCGTGCTGGTGCTGTTCTCGCTCGGCATCGGTATCGGCTCCCTGCTCTGCGAGAAGCTCTCGCATCGCACGGTCGAGATCGGCCTTGTTCCGCTCGGTGCGGCCGGCATGACCCTGTTTGGCGTCGACCTGTACCTGGCCCATCCCGAGGCAGCCGGCGCGCTGGACCTCGGCGCCCGGGCCTTCGCCGAGCGCGAGGGCAGCTGGCGGGTCATGCTCGACCTGGTGCTGATCGGCCTGTTCGGCGGCTTCTTCATCGTGCCGCTGTACGCCCTGGTGCAGCAGCGCGCCGAGCGCGCGCACATCTCCCGCGTGATTGCCGGCAACAACATCCTCAATGCCGCCTTCATGGTGGTCTCGGCCCTGCTGTCCATCCTGTTGCTGAAGTGGCTGACGATCCCCGAGCTGCTGCTGGCCACCGCCCTGCTCAATGCGGTGGTGGCCGTCTACATCTTCAGCCTGGTGCCCGAGTTCGCCATGCGCTTCGTCGCCTGGGGCCTGGTCAACCTGCTCTATCGGGTCGAGGTCCGCGGCGTCGAGCGGCATGTGCCGGACGAGGGGCCGGCGCTGCTGGTCTGCAACCACGTGAGCTATGTCGACGCCCTGGTGCTGGGCGGCTCGATCCCGCGGCCGGTGCGCTTCGTCATGTACTACAAGATCCACCGGATCCCGCTGCTCGGCTGGCTGTTCCGCACGGCGCGGACCATCCCCATCGCCGGGGCCAAGGAAGATCCGGCGCTGATGGAGAAGGCCTTCGAGGAGGTGCGCTCCGCCCTGCGCGCCGGCGAGATCGTCGGCATCTTCCCCGAGGGCGCGCTGACCCGCGATGGCCAGATCGCGCCGTTCCGCGGGGGCGTCGAGCGGATTCTCGCCGAGACCCCGGTGGCGGTGGTGCCGATGGCCATCACCGGGCTCTGGGAGAGCATGTGGAGCCGGCGCGATTCGCGGCTCGGCCGCATGCGCGTGCCGCGGAGGCTGCGCGCGCACATCGGGGTGGTGGCGGGCCCCGCCCTGCCGCCGACCTCCAGCGCGGCCGAGCTTGAGGAAGCGGTCCGCGCCCTGCGTGGGGATCGCGCCTAGCTCGGCAGCCCTGCCCAGCCCGGCCCCGAGCCGTTCGTGCCGAGGTATCGAAGCACGAACGGCCTGCCGAGAGCCGAGGCTTCGCCCTTCGATACCTCAGGGCGAACGGCTTCGTTGAGCTGAGAGATGCGTTGGTGTTCGCCCGTCCGGGTCCATCAACGCGCCCAGCCACGCCGCGTGCATTCCACCCCGGAGTCCCGACCGCCCCGCAGCCGTTCGTGCTGAGGTATCGAAGCACGAACGGCCTGTCTAGGTCCGAGGCTTCCCCCTTCGATACCTCAGGGCGAACGGCTTCGTCGTGCGGTAGGAGGCCTTGCCCTGCGGATCAAGACCGCTGCCGGGGCGGGAGGCCTACGTCCACGCCGCCACCACCGTATACAGCTGCGCTACGCAGGCCAGCACAAAGCCGGTCAGGAAGAACAGATAGGCCATGCGCAGCCAGGGGTACTTGTGGTGGGCCAGATACATGCCGAGGCCATACACGTCCTCCAGCACGGTCTGGTAGGCACGGCCGGGCATCATCCTCGCGGCCATCTCGTCCATCCAGCGCTGCTGGTCGAGCGCGCTGAAGTGACCGAAGAACATCAGGTTGAAGCCGGGCGGAATCTCGCCCTGCAGCCGCTTCACGCCGCGAAACTTCGGCAGCACGGTGAAGATGGCGCAGAGCAGGGCCAGCATGGTGAATACCGATAGCACGATCAGGGCGAGACGGAACTCAGGGTCGTTGAGGCGGCCAAGGGCCAGGGTCAACACGATCGACGAAACCGTGATGATCATGCTCGCCTTGGTGTCGGCCATGGTCGAGAGCTGCACATGGTGCTGCTGGATCAGGCGCAGCAGGTGGTCGGAGCTGCTGCGTTCGGGCACCTGGGCCATGGTCGCGGCCGGCTTCGGTTTCAATGCCTCGACGGCTTCGCTCATACTCCCCTTCCTCGCCCTGTCCGCGCCGTGCCAATGCAAAGACTAGCAAGCCGCGCCGTCCTCGCGGCACTGATCGCGCTGCTGCCCCTGCTGGGCGGCTGCGTATCCGGCTACTTTGCCGCACTCAACCGCGGCGCGCCTCCGGCGCCGCCGAGCAGCCTGTCCTTCCTGCCGCGCCAGGACGTCGCCCTCGACGTCTTCCCGGTGCAGGGCGAAGGCGAGGCCCCGGTCGTGGTGTTCTTCTATGGCGGCCGCTGGCAGGACGGCGAGCGCGCCGACTACGCCTTTGTCGGCGAGCAGCTGGCCGCGGCGGGCATCGTGACCGTGGTCGCCGACTACCGACTCTACCCCGAGGTGCGCTTTCCGACCTTCGTCGAGGATGCCGCGGCGGCGGTGGCCTGGGCGCGCGAGAACGCTGCCCGCTACGGCGGCCGGCCGGATGCCCTGTTCGTCGCCGGCCACTCGGCCGGGGCACATATCGCGGCGCTGATCGGCAGCGATCCGCGCTATCTGGCGGCGCATGGCCTGCGGCCGAAGGACCTCGCCGGGGTGATCGGCGTGGCCGGTCCCTACGACTTCCTGCCGCTTCGCGCGGACGACCTGATCGAAATCTTCAGTGCCGACCCGGCCACACAGGCGGCCTCGCAGCCGGTCAACCACATCGACGGCGACGAGCCGCCCTTCCTGCTGCTGCATGGTGAAAGCGACCTGCTGGTCTGGGCCGAGAACAGCCGCAGGCTGAAGGCGCGCTTCGACGCGATCGGGGCCCCGGCGGAGCTGCGCCTCTATCCCGGCGTCGGCCACGTACGCATCCTCGGCTCGCTGCGCTATCCCGCGCTGGCGCCGACCCGCACCGACCTCATCGAATTCGTCCACCGCCACGCCGCTCGCTGAGCCGCGGCTCTTCGATGCGTCCGGACAGCAGCAGCTGTACGGCCAACCCGGTGTCACCGACGTCGACCTGCTGGCCGCTCAGCACGTTGGCATAGAGGAAGGATTCGCCCAGCCGGACCATCAGGTAGGCCAGGGTGTCGATGGCCAGCGGCGGCGTCCAGCTGCCGCGCCGGCGCTCGCTCTCCAGCAGGTCGCGGACGGCCGCGATGGTGCGCGCCTGCACCGGGCTGGCCTTGGAGGTGAGCAGGCGCAGGGCGAGATCGGCGTCCTGTGCGATGAAGCGGCGCAGAGGCTCGAAATCCATCATCTGCCGCACCGCGGTCTCGCAGACCATCGCGATCCGCGCCACGCCCTCGCCGCGCGTCGAGTCGGCCGCCCGCTGCAGGGTCGGCGCGCACATCGACCAGAGCACCTCGGCGAGCAGCAGGTCACGGCTGCCGACCCAGCGGAACAGGGTGGCCCGGGCCACCCCCAGCTCCTGGGCCAGCTGGCCGATGTCCAGTCGCTCACCGTCCAGCCAGCGCTTGCGCGCCAGGCGCAGCGCATCGGCCGGCGTGGCGCGCGGCTGGCCGTCGGCGCGGCGCCGGCCGCCAGCGCGGTGGGAAGGACGTTCGGCGGGACTCATGACGGGAGTCTAAGTCAGCAAGGCTTGACTGCGGATGAGTCATATTCGATAAATGACTCATCCCTTTCCCGAGTCACGGGCGCCCCGACCCTGCGCCCCGGCCGGATCGCACCCGAGGAAACACCATGAGCCACCCGACCCTGGTCGACCGCCGCCACCTGGACCTGATCCTGCACGACATGCTCGATGCCGAAGGCCTGTGCCGCTACCCGCGCTTTGCCGAGCATTCGCGGGAGATCTTCGACGCCACGATCGACCTCGCCGAACAGATCGCCGAGCAGAAGTTCGCCCCGCACAACCGCAAGTCCGACCTCAACGAGCCGCAGATGGTCGACGGCAAGGTGGTGCTGATTCCGGAGATCGAGGAGGCCCTGAGGGCCTTCAGCGAGGCCGGCTTCATGTCGATCTACGCGGCCGCGGAGGACGGCGGCATGCAGATGCCGTTCCTGATCACCTCGGCCTGCGACGCGCTGTTCGCCACCGCCAACGCCAGCACCCCGGCCTACCCGCTGCTGGCCCGCGCCGCGGCCAACCTGCTGGCTGTGTATGGCAGCGAGGAGCAGAAGCGCCTGTTCATGCGCCCGATCATCGAGGGTCGCTACTACGGCACGATGTGCCTGTCCGAGCCCCACGCCGGCTCATCGCTGGCCGACATCAAGACCGTGGCCACGCCGCATGAGGACGGCGGCTACCGCATCACGGGGTCGAAGATGTGGATCTCCGCCGGCGACCACGAGATGGGCGAGAACATCGTGCACCTCGTGCTGGCCAAGATCGCCGGTGCGCCGGCCGGGGTGAAGGGCATCAGCCTGTTCATCGTGCCGCGCTTCCGGGTCAACGAGGACGGCTCGCGCGGCGCGCGCAACGATGTGCGCCTGGCCGGCCTCAACCACAAGATGGGCCAGCGCGGCAGCGTCAATACCTTCCTCAAGTTCGGCGAGCAGGACGACTGCCACGGCTATCTGGTCGGCGAGCCGCACCAGGGTCTGGCCTACATGTTCCACATGATGAACGAGGAGCGCATCGGCGTCGGCATGGGCGCGGTGCAGCAGGGCATGGGCGGCTACCTGTACTCGCTGCAGTACGCGCGCGAGCGTCGCCAGGGCCGGCATCCGGACCAGCGCGACCCGGCCTCGCCGATGCTGCCGATCATCGAGCACGCCGACGTGCGTCGGATGCTGCTGCAGCAGCGCGCCTACGTCGAGGGTGCCCAGGCCCTGGGCCTGTACGCCGCTTCCCTGGTCGACCACGGGCACGAGGGCGACGAGACGACCCGCCGCGAGAGCACCCAGCTGCTCGACCTGCTGACCCCGATCGTCAAGGCGTGGTCGTCCGACTGGTGTCTGAAGGCCAACGAGCTGGCGGTGCAGGTGCTGGGCGGCTACGGCTACACCCGCGAGTATCCGGTCGAGCAGTACTACCGCGACAACCGGATCAATCCGATCCACGAAGGCACCAACGGCATTCAGGCGCTCGACCTGCTCGGTCGCAAGGCGATGCAGGCGCAGGGCGCCGGCCTGAAGCTGCTGCTGCAGCGCATCGAGGCCTGCTGCGCCGCGGCCGAGAACGATGCCGCTCTTGCGCCCTACGCCGCGGCCCTGCGCGAGGCCGCCGCGCTCTGCGCACGCACCACCCTTGAGGCCGGCAAGCGGATCGCCGAAGGCGAGGTCCGAGCGGTGCTGGCCAATGCGAACTGGTACATGCAGCTGCTCGGCCATACCTGCATCGCGTGGATGTGGCTCTGGCAGGCCAGCGCCGCCGCCCGACGCGCCGCGGCGCAGCCGGCCCTCGCCGAGTTCGCCGCCGGCAAGCTCGCCACCTGCCGCTTCTTCTTCGCCACCGAGCTGCCGCAGATCGAGCACTGGGCGCGGCTGGTGTCCGACGTCGACCGCAGCGCGCTGGAGATGCCGGAGAGCGGCTTCTAGGGAGCCTTCAGGGCGAGCCCGACGGCCTGCTGGGCAGGCTGCCGGCGCTCGCCTACCATTCGCACATGTCACGCTGGCTTCGGGCGCTCGCCCGGCTCTTCCTGCTGTTCGCGATTCCGTGCTGCGCCCCCGCGTCCGCCGAACCGCCGCGCTTTACCAGCGTCGCCCCGCAGCAGATCCCGAGCGGGGTGATCTCCTCGCTGACCGAGGACAGCCGCGGCTTCCTGTGGCTGGGCACGCCGGCCGGCCTGGTCCGCTACGACGGGTACCGCTTCCGCACCCACGGCGACCACTGGAGCCTGCCCGGCAGCGAGGCCGCGCTGTTCGTACGCTCCCTGCTCGCCGAGCCCGAAGGCGGCCGGCTCTGGGTCGGGACCGATTTCGCCGGCCTGCTTCGCTACGACCCGATGCTCGGTCGCCTGCGCCGGGTGCCGCTCACACACGCACATGCGCCACTGTCCATCAATGCGCTGGCCCTGGAATCCGACGGCACCCTGTGGGCCGGCAGCGACGGTGAGGGACTGTTCCGCCGCGAAGCCGATGGCGGGGTGCACCGATTCGAGGCTGGCCCCGCTTCCGGGCTGCTGGACGATCGCATCGACAGCCTGCTGCTGGACCATCGCGGAAGCCTCTGGGTCGGCAGCTGGAGTGGCCTTCTGCGCTTCGACAAGGCCGGCGGGCGCTTCGAGACGGTCACTCTCGAGGCCGGACGGGGCGAACCCCGAATCAGCGCGCTGTACGAGGACAATGGCGGGCGGATCTGGATCGGCACGCGGCAGGGCGCTCTGTACCGCTGGGATGCGCAGCGCGGCGTCGAGCGACTGGGCGAGGCCGGCAGGGCCTCGCCAGCCGTGGTGTTCACCTTCCTGCAAACAGACGAAGACACGCTCTGGGTCGGCCGCGGCGATGGCATCGAGATCCGTTCGCTCGACAGCGGGGCGGTGCGCGCCAAGCTGCGGCACCGTCCCGATGTCGAGCACGGCCTGGCCGGCAACGAGGTGCGCGCGCTGATCCGTGACCGCGGCGGCCTGATCTGGGTGGCCGGCTACGGCGGCGGCCTGCAGCGACACAATCCACATAACGCCGCGTTCCGCGTCCACGACCGCCACAGCCGCCTCGGCCGGCTGCTCGGCGACCCCAACATCCGCGCCATCGCCTCGCTGCGCGACGGCCGCTTCCTCCTCGGCAGCCAGGACCGGGGCGTCGCCCTGGTAGCAGCCGACCTCGCACCGATCGACCTGCTGCGCGACGCATCGGGTCGCCCGCTGTTCGATGGCACCCGCATCTCGGGCCTGGCCGAGGATGCCGACAGCAGCTGGTGGATCGGCGGTGATGCCGGGCTGTATCGCCTGCGCGAGGGTTCGCAGGCGCTTGAGACCGTTGACCTCGGCGCGCGGCGGATACGTCGCCTGGGGCCCGCGGCCGACGGCGGCGTCTGGGTGGCCACCGAGGCTGGACTGCTGCGGGCCCGTGCCGGCGAGACGATGGCGACCGCCCTGCCGGTGGCCGACGGGCCGGCACTCGACCGGGACGTCAATGCTATGGCCTATGACGAGGCCGGCACGCTCTGGATCGGCGGCGACCAGGGCCTGCTGCGCCTGCCGGCGACGGCGCAGCAGGCCGGATGGGTGCCGGTGCAGCACGCGCTGCGCCGCGACAACCACGACGTGCTGGGGCTGCTGGTCGACGCCGAAGGCGCGCTCTGGTTCGACACGCCCCGCGGCCTGTTCCGGCGCACGGGTGACGCCGAGGGAGGGGGGCAGGTCAAGGCCGTGGGCATCGAGCTCGGTGCTCCGCCAAGACCCTTCGGCGCCAACCTCCTGGCCGATTCCCGGGGACGCATCTGGACCCAGCACCACATGCTCGACCCCGACGCCGGTCGGCTGGTGGCGCTTGGCCCGGCCGACGGCGTCGACATCGGTTCCGCCTGGTTCCGCGCCTATGCCCGCGGCCGCGACGGCAGCCTGCTGTTCGGCGGCAGCCGCGGCCTCCTGCACGTAGAGCCGGATCGCTACCGCCTGCCCGACTACGACGCCCCGCTGGTGATCAGCGAGCTGCTGCTCGACGGCGAGCCCCTTCCGGTGCCCGAAGACCGCGCCCTCGCCATGAGCCCTGGCCAGCGCCGGCTGAGCGTGGAGTTCGCCGCCCTCGACTACAGCGCCCCGGAGCAGCTGCGCTACCGGCACCGGATCAGCGGCGAATCACCTCAATGGCAGGAGACCGATGCCGCCTACCGCCGGGTGATCCTCGCCAACCTCGACCCCGGCAGCTACCAGCTCGAAGTGGAGGCCAGCGACCGGCATGGTCGCTGGACCGCGCAGCGCATCGTGCTTTCGGTCGAGGTCATCCCGGCCTGGTGGCAGCGCCGGATGGTCCATGCCCTGGCCGCGGCGCTGGTCCTGGCGGTCGGCCTGCTGCTGCTGAACCGGCGCAACCGCCGCCAGCGCCTGCGCGAGGCGCAGCTGGAACTGCGTGTTGAGGAACGAACCCGCGAGCTGCAGGCGCTGTCGGCGCGGCTCAAGGAGAAGTCGGATGCCCTGGAGCAGGCCAGTCTCACCGACCCGCTGACCGGGCTTCGCAACCGGCGCTTCTTCGCCGAGCACATCGACGAGGACGTGATGCGCAGCCGTCGACGCCATCGCGCCGCGCTTGACCGAGGCGAGGCGCCGCGCAACGCCGACCTGGTGTTCTTCCTCGTCGACCTCGACCATTTCAAACAGGTCAACGACGAACACGGCCATGCGGCCGGCGACGCCGTGCTGATCCAGATGCGCGAGCGGCTGCAGGCCTGCTTCCGTGATATCGACCACCTGGTCCGCTGGGGCGGCGAGGAGTTCCTGGTCGTGTCTCGCGACAGCGACCGCCAGCGCGCCGCCGAGCTTGCCGGGCGCGCGGTCCGCGCGGTGGCCGACTTCGCCTTCGAACTGCCCGGACCGCGCCGGCTGCGCTGTACCTGCTCGGTAGGCTATGCAGCCCTGCCCCTGCAGCCCGCCCACCCGGAACGGCATGGCTGGGCCGAGGCCGTGGAACTGGCCGATCTCGCCCTGTATGCGGTCAAGCATGCCGGGCGAAACGGTTGGGTCGGCATCGAGGCGACGGGTGACGCGCCGCTATCCGAAGCGCTTCCGCGCGAGGCCGCCGGTCTGATCGCCAGGGGGGTGCTGCGCCTGCGCAGCTCGATCGCCGAGCCCGCCCTGCGCGAGGCCCTGGAGACGCTGGTCCCTTCGCCTGGCCTCGACCGCGAGCCCGAGGGAAGGGCGGACGGCGGGGCGGGAGTGGACACCCCGCCGTCCTGACGCGCCGAACCGGGGGGAGGTTCGCGGACGCCGAAGGCCGCCGCGGCAAGGGAGAGACCGGGCTGCTTTCAACCTCAGTCTGCTGCGACGCACAAAATCGATCAAGTTGATTGTGTTTATCCTTTCCATAGAGAAAATGGATAGATCACCCACACCGGAGCGGGAAACGGGATGAATATTCGCGACCTGCGCTACCTCGTCGCCCTGGCCGACCACAAGCACTTCGGCCGCGCTGCCGAGGCCTGCTTCGTCAGTCAGCCTACGCTGTCCACCCAGTTGAAGAAGCTGGAAGAGGAACTGGGCGTCGCCCTCGTCGAGCGCGCGCCGAGACGGATCATGCTGACCCCGGTCGGTCGTGAGGTCGCCGATCGCGCCCGCAGGATCCTTTCCGATGTCGAGCAGCTGCGCGAAGCGGCCCGCCGGGCGACCGACCCGGAAGCCGGCGCGGTACGCATCGGCCTGTTCCCGACCCTCGGCCCCTATCTGCTGCCGCACGTGGTGCCGCCGATCCGCAAGCGGTTTCCCAAGCTTGAGCTGCTTCTGGTCGAGGAGAAGACCGAGGTGATCCTGCGCATGCTGCGCGAGGGCAGGCTCGATGCCGGCATCCTCGCCCTGCCTGTCGGCGATGATCAGCTGCACGTCGAGCCGCTGTTCGAGGAGCCTTTCGTCCTTGCCGTGCCCGAGCTGCACCGGCTGGCCAAGGCCGGACCGCTGCGCCTGGAGGACATCGCCAACGAAAGCCTGCTGCTCCTCGAGGAGGGACACTGCCTGCGCGACCAGGCGCTCGACGTCTGCCATCTCGCGGGAGCAGAGGAGAAGGCCGAATTCCGCGCGACCAGCCTCGAGACCCTGCGCCAGATGGTGGCCGCCAACGTCGGCATCACCCTGCTTCCTGTGCTCGCGGTCAAGCCGCCGGTACCACGCTCCCCGGCGATCGAGCTGGTGCCGTTCCAGGGCACAGCGCCCAGCCGGAGGATCGCGATGATCTGGCGACGCAGTTCGGCGCTGGACGGATTCCTCGGCAAGCTGGCCGAAGTGATGCGCGACCTGCCTGCCGAGCTGTTTACGGCGCCGGGGCCGGACAAGCCACGGGGACGGGGCCGGAAGCCGGCCGCAGCCTGAACGGGGGTTCGCGAATCCGCCCGGAGTTCACGATCTTCACACTCTGGCAGCACACCCCGCGCGCCGTCGGGGTATGCTGCGGTTTCCTCGCAGCAGAGGAGCGCCCATGAACCCGCTCAGCACCGCCTCCCCGGCCACCGCCTTCGAGAATCCGCTCCGCATTGACGGGGCCCGTCCGCAGGATCCGTCCGCCGGCACGGAGCGCAGCCGCGAGCAGCAGTCCGAGCGTGCGACCCAGGCTCAAAGCGGCGTCAGCGTCGCCATCAGCGACGCCGCCCGCGAACGCGCCGGCGCCGACCTCAACGCCACCCAGGTGGTCGAGGGCGGCAACGCCAGCAGCGCCACCGGCGCCGAAACCCGCCGCGCCGACACCGACCCGCGCGGCCCGGGCAGCCTTCTAGACGTTACCGCCTGATTCGCAGCACCAGCGAACCGACGCCGCGAGGCGTCGGCTGAAGGCGTGTGGGCGCTCGTTGGGCGGCCGATTCGGGCGCGAAGCAGACATTCCACAACACCCGAATGTAGGAGCCAGCTTGCTGGCGATCGTCCCATCCGGGGCGCCTATCGCCAGCAAGCTGGCTCCTACAGCGGGGCCGTGGCGAATGCGAACTTCGCGCCCGAGTCCGCCTTTCGCTCAGGCGAACGGGTCCCTCAGCACGATATTGGCGTCGCGGTCCGGGCCGGTGGAGACCATGGCCAGCGGGCAGCCGACCAGCTCTTCCAGCGAGCGCAGGTAGGCGCGCGCGGCAGGCGGCAGCTTGGCGAACTCGGTCACCCCGTGGGTCGACTCCTGCCAGCCCGGGAATTCGAGGTATACCGGCTCGCACTCGTTCCAGCCGGCGGCGTCCAGCGGCGAGTACTCGGTCTCCTTGCCACGGTAGCGGTAGGCGATGCACATCTTGAGGCTGGGCAGTCCGTCCAGCACGTCGAGCTTGGTGATGCACAGGCCGGAGATGCCATTGATCGCCACCGCGCGCTTGAGCGCCACGAGGTCGATCCAGCCGCAGCGGCGCGGGCGGCCGGTGGTGGCGCCGAACTCGGCCCCGCGCTTGCGGATGTCCTCGCCCATCGCGTCGTCCAGCTCCGTCGGGAACGGGCCGCCACCCACGCGCGTCGCATACGCCTTGGCGATGCCGAGGACGTAGTCGATCGAATCGGCGCCGACGCCGGTGCCGGCCAGCGCCCCGCCCACCGTGGTGTTGCTCGAGGTGACGTAGGGATAGGTGCCGTGGTCGATATCGAGCAGAGCGCCCTGCGCGCCCTCGAACAGCACGCGCTTGCCCTGGCGGCGCAGGTCGTGCAGCAGGCCGGCGACGTCGGTCTTCATCGGCTCGACGTACTCGCCGAAGGCCAGCGCCTCGTCGAGCGTCTTCTGGTAGTCCACGGCCTCGACGCCGAGGTACTTGGTCAGCACGAAGTTGTGGTACTCCATCGTGCCGCGCAGCTTCTCGGCCAGCTCGTTCGGGTAGTGCAGGTCGGCCACGCGGATCCCGCGCCGGGCAACCTTGTCCTCGTAGGCCGGACCGATGCCGCGGCCGGTGGTGCCGATGGCCTTGCCACCGGCGGCCTTCTCGCGGGCCTGATCAAGGGCGATGTGGTACGGCATGATCAGCGGCGTCGCCGGGCTGATCTTCAGCCGCGAGCGCACGTCAATTCCCTCGCCCTCCAGTTCGCCGATCTCCTTCTTCAGCGCCGCCGGACTCAGCACCACGCCATTGCCGATCAGGCACAGGGTGTTCTCGCGCAGGATGCCGGACGGGATCAGGTGCAGGACGGTCTTCTTGCCGCCGATCACCAGCGTATGTCCGGCATTGTGGCCGCCCTGGAAGCGCGCCACGGCACCCACCTGCTCGGTGAGCAGGTCGACGATCTTGCCCTTGCCTTCGTCGCCCCACTGCGCGCCGATCACTACTACAGACTGACCCATGTCTCTACTCCGATTGAAATGCAATGTTGGGGGCGACGTCGCTGACTAGGTTCGCGCGTCCAGCGCTCACCAAGTCAGCCGGCCCTCGGCTCCTGCCTCGGGCGCTCAGGCCGTCTCGCGTGCCTGAACGGCACGCGAAAGCGACGGCATGAGCCCCCACTGCGCGCCGATCACCACCACTGACTGACCCATGTCTTTACTCCGATTGAAATGCAATGTTGGGGGCGACGTCGCTGACTAGGTTCGCGCGTCTGATCGCCAGCAAGCTGGCTCCTACACAGGGCGCATCCGATGTAGGAGCCAGCTTGCTGGCGAACCCCGGCCAGGACCACGAACCGGCGTGGGCGGGGCAAGGGTTTTTCCCGACGCAGGCACAGAAAAAGCCAGGACGCGGCCCGGCTTTGCGAAATTATCCCTGATTCCCACGCGCTCTGCAGGCTTTCGCCGGGACCGGCCCGGCTGCGCGACTTTGCACTGCCGATCGTGCTCCCGGCGACGACTTGACCACGGTCAAGCCCTCCCCGAGTTCCCGAACGGACAATCGCGCCACCGATTTCCGGGAAGGCAGGCATGTCCGCGACATTGCAGGAAACCTACAACGACAAGGTGGTGCGCCAATTCGCCGTCATGACTCTCGTCTGGGGCATCGTCGGCATGCTGGTGGGGGTGGTCATCGCCGCCCAGCTCTACTGGCCGTCGCTCAACTTCGACATTCCCTGGCTGACCTACTCCAGGCTCCGCCCGCTGCACACGAACGCGGTGATCTTTGCCTTCGGCGGCTGCGCCCTGTTCGCGACCAGCCTCTACTGCGTTCAGCGCACCAGCCACGCGCGGCTGATCTCCGACCGGCTCGCGGCCTTCGTGTTCTGGGGCTGGCAGGCGGTGATCGTTCTGGCCGCGATCACCCTGCCGATGGGCTGGACCCAGGGCAAGGAGTACGCCGAACTGGAATGGCCGATCGACCTGCTGATCACCGCGGTCTGGGTCGCCTACGCCGTGGTCTTCTTCGGCACGATCGCGAAGCGCCGCGTCGAGCACATCTACGTCGCCAACTGGTTCTTCGGCGCCTTCATCATCACCGTCGCGGTGCTGCACATCGTCAACAACCTGGCCCTGCCGGTGAGCCTCGGCAAGAGCTACGGCATCTACACCGGCGCGGTGGATGCCATGGTCCAGTGGTGGTATGGGCACAACGCGGTCGGCTTCTTCCTGACCGCCGGCTTCCTCGGGATCATGTACTACTTCGTACCCAAGCAGGTCGGCCGGCCGATCTACTCCTACCGGCTGTCGATCGTGCACTTCTGGGCGCTGATCGCGATCTACATGTGGGCCGGCCCGCACCACCTGCAGTACACCGCGCTGCCGGACTGGGCGCAGTCGCTCGGCATGGTGTTCTCGCTGGTCCTTCTGGCCCCGAGCTGGGGCGGCGCGATCAACGGGATCATGACCCTCTCGGGTGCCTGGCACAAACTGCGCACCGATCCGATCATCAAGTTCCTGATCGTCTCGCTGTCGTTCTACATGATGAGCACCTTCGAGGGGCCCATGATGTCGATCAAGACGGTCAACTCGCTCAGCCACTACACCGACTGGACCATCGGCCACGTGCACTCCGGCGCGCTGGGCTGGGTGGCGATGATCTCGATCGGCGCGATGTACATGCTGTACCCGAGGGTGCTGGGCCTATCGGCGATGTACTCGGTCAAGCTGATCGACACCCACTTCTGGGTGCACACCATCGGCGTCGTCTTCTACATCGCCGCGATGTGGGTGGCCGGCATCAACCAGGGCCTGATGTGGCGCGCCACCAATGCCGACGGAACGCTGACCTACAGCTTCGTCGAGTCGCTGGTCGCCACCTACCCCTACTACCTGGTCCGCTTCCTCGGCGGCGTGCTGGTCGTCGCCGGCATGCTGGTCATGGCCTGGAACGTCTGGAAGACCTTCCAGATGGCGCGGGAGGAAACCCCGGAAAGCCCGGTCCTGAAGCCGGCCCACGCCTGAGGAGCCCGCTATGAGCCATGAGAAGATCGAAAAGAACGTCGGCCTGATGGGCATCCTGATCGCGGTGGCGATCAGCTTCGGCGGCCTCGCCGAGATCGTGCCCCTGATGTACCAGGCCGAGGCCGTCGAGCCGACGCCGGGCATCGAGCCCTATCCGCCGCTGCAGCTGGCAGGGCGGGATGTCTACGTCCGCGAGGGCTGCTACAACTGCCACTCGCAGATGGTCCGCACGCTGCGTTTCGAAACCGCGCGCTATGGACACTACTCGCTGGCCGGGGAGTCGGTGTACGACCGCCCCTTCCAGTGGGGCAGCAAGCGCACCGGGCCCGACCTCGCCCGCGTCGGCGGCCGCTACTCGGACGAGTGGCACCGCGTCCACCTGATCAACCCGCGCGACGTGGTGCCGGAATCGAACATGCCGGGCTATCCCTGGCTGGAAAAGACCCGCGTCGACGCCAGCGCCATCGTCCGGCACATGCGCGCGCTGAAGACGCTTGGTGATCCCTACACCGAGGAACAGATCGCCGGGGCACCGGTCGCGGTCGATGGCAAGACCGAAATGGATGCGCTGATCGCCTATATGCAGGCCCTTGGCCGCCATGCGCCACGTCCGGGTGCGAGCCCGGAGGGCGATGACCCTGCCTCCGCCAGCGCTTCGGCAGGGGGTGCACCATGATCCAGGGCCTGATCACCGCCGTGCTGCTGATCGCCTTCATCGGCGGGACCCTCTGGCTGTGGAGCAGCAAGCGCAAGGCCTCTCTGGACGCCGCCGCGCGCCTGCCGCTGCACGACGAATCGACGTCGTCCTCCCGCTCCCAAGACAAGCACTGAGGGCTGCCATGGGCACTTTCTGGTCGATCTTCATCATCCTGCTGGTGGTCCTGAATATCGCCGGCTGCATCTGGCTGCTCTGGTGGACCTCCAAGCGCCGCCCGGGCGAGCCGGAGACTACCGGCCACGTCTGGGACGGCGACATCCGCGAGTACAACAAGCCGTTGCCGCGCTGGTGGATCAACCTGTTCTACATCACCATCGTATTCACCGTCGGCTACCTCATCTGGTACCCGGGTGCGGGCAGCTTTGCCGGCACCTCGGGCTGGACCTCGGCCAAGGAGCACGCAGCCGACCGCGCGGTCGCCGAAGCCAAGATCATGGCGGCGCTGGCACCCTTCGAGGGGCAGCCCATCGACGTCCTGGCACGCAACCCGCAGGCCGTCGAACATGGTCGCTCGGTGTTTGCCGCGAACTGCGCCACCTGCCACGGCTCGGACGCCCGCGGCGCACGCGGCTTCCCCAACCTTGCCGATGGCAGCTGGCAGTGGGGCCGCGATCCGCAGGCTGTGCTGACCTCGATCCTGGACGGTCGCCAGGCCGCGATGCCGCCGTTCGCCGCGGTGCTGGGCAGCGATCGCGCGGTGCTGGAAACCGGCGTCTACGTGCAGAGCCTGTCGGGGCAGCCGGTGGATCCGGCGCTCGCCGCCGCCGGCAAGCCGCGCTTCGCCAACGTCTGCGCGGCCTGCCACGGCGCTGAGGGCAAGGGCAATCCGGCCCTCGGGGCCCCCGACCTGACCGACGATGTCTGGCTCTATGGCGGCGACTTCGATGCCATCCGCACGGCCATCGTCAAGGGCCGCGCCGGCGCCATGCCTGCCCACGAGCCGCTGATCGGCGAGACCCGGGCGCGACTGGCCGGCGCCTGGGTATGGTCACTCTCGCACGGAGACGCGAGCACCGCGGGCAGCGGTACGGCGCCGTGAACACCGGTGAAAGCGAGCTGTTCGACCACCCGCCGCGCCCGATGGCGCAGCGGGTCGGCGCCATCCTCTGGCCCAGCTTCTTCGCTGCGGGCGTCTCGACCACGGTGTTCTTCGCCTTCATCGACCCCCTTGCCCTGCGCGACATCAGCTTCGTCGACTGGGAGATCAGCCGCGAGCTCGGCTACACGATCGGCTTCTTCATGTTCTGGCTGGCCACCGCGGCCAGCTCGCTGTTCACCTGGATCCTGCTGCGCCCGGCGAGCCGCTTCAACCGGCCGCTGGACTGAGGCCGGCGTGTTGCAGCCAACGCCCTGCGCCACACCGAGATGAGCAAGCAGATTCCCAGCACGCTCGACCCTGACGACGGCGCGATGTACGTGTCCGAGCGCAAGGTCTATCCGCGCGACGTGCAGGGCCGCTTCACGCGACTGCGCACTGCCGCCTTGTTCTGGCTGCTGGGCATGTACTACCTGTTTCCGTGGCTCACCTGGGATGGACGCCAGGCGGTGCTGTTCGACCTGCCGGCGCGCAAGTTCTATGTCTTCGGCCTCGCCTTCTGGCCGCAGGACTTCATCTTCCTCGCCCTGCTGCTGATCATGGCCGGGCTGTCCCTGTTCTTCTTCACCGCGGTGGCCGGACGCCTGTGGTGCGGCTATGCCTGTCCACAGACGGTATGGACCGAGGTGTTCCTGTGGATGGAGCGCTGGACCGAGGGCGACCGTCACAAGCGCATCAAGCTCGACGCCGGGCCGTGGAGTGCCGAGAAGGTCCGTCGCAAGGGCAGCAAGCACCTCATCTGGCTGCTTTTCGCGCTATGGACCGGTTTCACCTTCGTCGGCTTCTTCACCCCGATCCAGGACCTCGGCGCGCGCCTGCTGACGCTTGAGTGGAGTGCCTGGGAGACGTTCTGGGTGCTGTTCTACTCGCTGGCCACCTGGGGCAATGCCGGCGTGCTGCGCGAGCAGGTCTGCAAGTACATGTGTCCCTATGCGCGCTTCCAGGGCGCGATGTTCGACCGCAACACCCTGATCATCAGCTATGACCCGCTGCGCGGCGAACCCCGCGGGCCGCGCAAGCGCGGCGCGCTGGCCTCGGTGCTGGAGCGGGCCCGCGGCCTGCTCTCGCCCGAGCGGGCCCACGAGGAACTGGTCCGCGCCGCCGGGCGGCGCAGCGCGGCCGACCGGCAGGCCGCCGCGCGGCTGACCACGGGCGCGCTGGACATCGGCAAGCCGCTGCCCGAACGCGGGCCGCTGAAGCGCGAGCAGCTCGGCGACTGCATCGACTGCACGCTGTGCGTGCAGGTCTGCCCCACCGGCATCGACATCCGCAATGGCCTGCAGTACGAATGCATCGCCTGCGGCGCCTGCATCGACGCCTGCGACTCGGTGATGGAGCGGATGGACTATCCGCGCGGACTGATCCGCTACACGACGCAGAACGCGGTGGACGGCAAGCCATCGAAGGTGCTGCGTCCGCGTGTCCTCGCCTACGGGACCCTGCTGGCGTTGATCTGCCTCGGCTGGCTGTACGGCGTCTTCAACCGCGAGCCCCTGCTGGTCGACGTGCTTCGTGACCGCAACGCGCTGTATCGCGTCGCCCCGGATGGCCGGATCGAGAACGCCTACACCCTGAAGCTGGTCAACAAGCAGGGCGCGCCGGTCCGCCTGCGCGTCGAGGTGGCGGGCGGCGCGGCCGAGGTCGTCGGGGGGCCGCTCGACGTGCGGGTGGAGGCCGAGGAGGTCGCCAGCCTGCCGCTGACGTTGACCGCGCCCGCCGGCGGACCCGGCGGAAGGCGTGACATCGAACTGCGCGTCACCGGGCTCGACGACGCCCGGCTGAGCGTCACCCACGTGGCCCGATTCTTCGCTCCCGAGGAGGGCAGCCGATGAACACTTCTGATCGTTCCCACGAAACCCCGCGTCGTTTCGAACCGATGCTGCTGCTGGTCTGGGGGCTGCCCGCGGTGGTCGTCGTGGCCGGGTTGGTCACCCTCGGCATCGCGATCCGCGCCGGCCAGCTCGATGCCAGCAGCGATGCCGTGCGGCGCATGGCGCAGGTGCAACAGACCGACATGAGGGCCGATGCACAGGCGCTGCGCCGCGGCCTGAGTGCCTCGCTGCGCGTCGAGGATGGCGCGCTGCAGCTGCAGCTGCTGGGCGCAGGGGAGGCCGACGACGCCCTCTCCCTGCATTTCGAGCATCCGTCCAACTCGAAGCTGGACCGTCACATCGCCCTGCAGCGTGACGGATCGGTGTGGACGGCCCGGATCGACCTGCCCGTCGCCGACCACTGGCGCCTCGTCCTGCGCGCATCGGATGCCAGCTGGCGGCTCGATGGCGAGCTGCGCGGCCACTCGGGCATTGCGGTGCTGTCCCCCCGATTCGGCCATGGCTGAGCCGCGAATGGCCGGCTGCCACCACTGCGGTGAGCCGCTGCCGGCGCGTCCCGAGCGGCTCACGCTGGACGGCGAGCCGCGTGATTTCTGCTGCGCCGGCTGCGCGGCGGCCGCGCGCTTCATCCGCGACGCCGGGCTCGCCGACTACTACCGTCTGCGCAGCCAGCCGGCCGGCCGATCGCGCGCGGAGTCGCTGGCCCTGTGGGACCGCGAGGACATCCTCGCCGAACACTGCCGAACGGTGGACGGCTCGCCCGGGCTGCGCGAGATCACCGTGGTCAGCGACGACATGCGCTGTGCCGCCTGCGCCTGGCTGATCGATCGCGCCCTGCAGCGCGAGCCCGGCGTCGAGCAGGTGGGCGTCAATGCCGTGACCGGACGCATCCGTCTGCGCTGGCATCCTGAGGAGATAGCGCTGAGCCGCCTGCTGGAACGCCTGGCGGAGCTCGGCTACCGCGTGCATCTCGCGCCTGACCCGGCCCGCGAGGACGCCCGCCGCCGCGAGCAGCGCAGCCTGATGATCCGCCTTGGCGTGGCCGCGCTCGGCGCCATGCAGGCGATGATGCTGGCCGAAGCGCTGTACCTCGACTTCGACCGCGCGATGGATCCGGCCACCCGCGACTTCTTCCGTTGGATCACCCTGCTGGTCTCTACGCCGGTGGTCTTCTACAGCGGCTGGCCGTTCATCGCCGGCATGCTGCGCGAGCTGCGCGCCCGGCACGCCGGCATGGACAGCCTGATCGCCAGCTCGGTGCTGCTGGCCTGGGCGGCCAGCGCCATCGAGACCGTGCGTGGCGGACCGGACGTCTGGTTCGATGCCGCGGTGATGTTCGTTTTCTTCCTGCTCGCCGCGCGCGCGCTTGAGCGCTTCGCCCGGCAGCGCTCGCAGGCGGTGGTCGAGCGCCTGGCCCGCGCCCAGCCGGGCAGCGCCACCCGGCTTGATGCCGACGGCGGCGTCGAATGCGTGCCGCTGGCCGGGCTCAATCCCAACGACGTCCTGCAGGTCAGCGCCGGCGAGGCCCTGCCCGCTGACGGCGTGCTGCTGGAGCCGGGCGACTTCGACGAGGCCCTGGTCAGCGGCGAATCGCGCCCGGTCGCTCGCGCGGCCGGCGAGGAGGTGCTCGCGGGCAGCCAGTGCCTTGGCAGGCCGGTCCG
Source organism: Pseudomarimonas salicorniae (assembly GCF_023156535.1). GTDB lineage: Bacteria > Pseudomonadota > Gammaproteobacteria > Xanthomonadales > Xanthomonadaceae > Pseudomarimonas > Pseudomarimonas salicorniae. The sequence continues at coordinate 273,981 of NZ_JALNMH010000002.1, forward strand.
CCTTCGGGTCACCCGCGTGGGCAGTGACACGCGGCTGTCGCGACTGGTGCAGACGATCGAGCGCGCGCAGGAGCACCGGCCGCCGCTGGCCCGCTGGGCCGAGCGCCTCGCCCACCATTTCGTGCTGGTGCTGTTCGTCGCCGCGGCGCTGACCGCCTTGGTGTGGTGGTGGCTCGACCCTTCGCGAGCCTTTGCCGTCACCTTGGCCGTGCTCGTCGTCAGCTGTCCCTGCGCCCTGTCTCTGGCGGTGCCTGCCGGGATCGCCGCTGCGCAGTCCGGACTGTCACGCAGCGGCGTGCTGAGTCTCACCCCCGATGCGCTTGAGCGCCTGGCCAGTGTCGACTGCGTGGTCCTCGACAAGACCGGCACGCTGACCGCGGGCGCGCCCACCCTGCTTCGCTGCGAGGCCTTCGGGGAGCTGACCCGCGATCAGGTGCGCAGACTGGCGGCGGCACTTGAGCGCGCCAGCGGGCATCCCTTGGCGCGCGCGTTCGAACACGTGGGCCTCGTCCCCGAGGCCAGCGACGTGGCCGTCCACGCCGGCCTGGGCGTCAGCGGCCGGGTGCAGGGGCAGTCCCTGCGGCTCGGCCGGGCCGACTTTGCCTGCAGTGGAGAGGACGATGGCGCGCTCTGGCTCGGCGATGACGAGGGTCGAGCGCTGGGCCGCTTCGAGGTCCGCGACGCGCTGCGCGAGGACGCGCTGGAGGCCATCGGGCAACTGCGCCGGCTCGGCGTGGCGCTGCACATCGCCAGCGGCGACGGGGAGCAGGCGGTACGCGAGGTGGCCGAAGCCGTGGGCGTCGAGGCCTGGACCGCGCGGCAGTTCCCCGAGGACAAGCTGGCCCGGGTCCGCGCCCTGCAGGCCAAGGGTTACCGGGTGGCGATGATCGGCGATGGCATCAACGATGCCCCGGTGCTCGCCGGTGCCGATATCTCCTTCGCGCTGTCCGACGGTTCGTCCATCGCCCACCGCGCCGCCGATCTCGTGGTGCTGCAAGGCGCCCTGACCCGCATCCCGCAGACGCTCGCCCTCGCCCGCCGCGCGCGCCGCGTGCTGCGGCAGAACCTCGCCTGGGCGCTCGCCTACAACGTGGTCGCCCTGCCGTTTGCAATGGCCGGGTGGGTGGCGCCCTGGCTGGCCGCCCTCGGCATGACGGCCTCCTCGCTCGGGGTCACCCTGAATGCGCTGCGCCTGCAGCGCGTCACATCACACCGTTCCACCCATTCCGGAACACGGCCGGTTGCGGACGCGCCGCGTGCGCCCGTGGACGCCGATACAGCCGTGGCGCTGGACAGGACCCCGCTCGCGGGCCGGGTATAAGCTCAGCCCATGCGCATCCTTGTCGTCCTGATTCCGATCAGCCTGGTGCTGCTGGGCATCGCCGTCTGGGCCTTCATCTGGGCGGTGCGTCGCGGCCAGTTCGACGATCTCGACACGCCGGCCGTCGACGTGCTGGCCGATGAGTCGAAGCCGCTGCCGCGACGGGGCGCGGCCCCTGCCTCAAGCAACGGCGACCACACCGGGTGATCGACTGGCTGGTCCTGTCCGGCGCCGCCCTCGCCGGCGTGTTCGGCGGACTGCACTGCGTGGCCATGTGCGGCGGAATCGCTACCGGACTCAGTGCGACGTTCCCGAAAGGGCAGCCCTTCGCCGCGGCGCTCCGGCTCAATCTCGGTCGCGTGCTCGGCTATGCGCTGGCCGGCGCGCTGGTTGGTGGATTGGGCGCAGGCCTGCTCAGCCTCGCCCGGTTCGAGTCGCTGCAGCTGGCGCTGCGCATGGGCGTCGGCGTCGTCCTGATGCTGGCTGGCCTGCGCGTGCTGTGGCCGCGGCTGCGCTTCGCGGCCGGCGCGGGCCAGCGGCTGTGGGGCAAGCTGGGACCGCTGAAGCGGCATCTGATTCCCGCCGATACGCCGATCCGCCAGCTGGCCCTGGGCGCGCTCTGGGGCTGGATGCCGTGCGGCCTCAGCGCCACCATGCTGGGTGCGGCATGGCTGACCGTCGATCCGCTGCAGGGCGGCCTGCTGATGCTCGCCTTCGGCCTTGGCACCTGGGCCACCATGCTGCCCCTGACCTGGAGCGGATCGCGGCTGATCGGCTGGCTGCGACAGCCACCCGCAAAAACTCTGGCCGGCGCTGCGCTGATCGCGGCGGGCCTCCTGACCATCTTCGCGCCCTGGCTGGCTTCCGTTCCCGCGATGCACGACCTTCTCACCGCGCTGGGCTGCCGCACGCTGCCGGGCTGAGCCCGGCCAATGCGGAGTCTGGGCGCGAAGTTCGCATTCGCCCCGGCCCCGCTGTAGGAGCCAGCTTGCTGGCGATAGGCACCCCGGACGGAACGATCGCCAGCAAGCTGGCTCCTACACGCAACGTCGCTGCCAGGTCCGGTTTGCGCTGCAAAGCAGGCCTTGCCGCAGTCAAATTGTGGGAGTGCCCTCCGGCGCGACCGCAGCGCTACGGATTCACCACAGACCGCGGCCAGAGCGGAACTCCGCGGTCGCGCCCAAGGGCACTCCCACAGAATATCGGCCCATTTGATGAACCGTGGCGAATGCGAACTTCTCGCCCTTCCTTCGCATTTGCGCCGTGCTGGACTGAGGGTGGTGGATGCACTCCAACGCCGCATCCGCCTTCGCGCCGCCGTTCGCGAAGCGCCGATGGGTTGAACCCGACCTTGCCTCAAGGCCTCACCGACCAAGGCGGATCCCGTCGTTCAGTGGCCCGAGCTGCGTCAGCGCAGGCAATCGTCAAGCGGATTCAGGCCTGCCACGCCAAGAATAACGCTCTGTCTATCAGTCACTTAATCGGTTTCACGGGAAATCATGGCAGGCCCGTGAAAAACCACTTGACAACGTTCTTTGTTGCGGCACAGCATAGACCCATGACCTCCGCCGCACTGAACAGAGCGTTCCACCTGCAAGCTATCGGGCAGAAGCTCGACGGCCTGCTCGCGCTCGTACTCGTACTCCTTATTAGCCGACAACGGTGCGGAGCGGCGAGTTTGGCCTGAGCGACAGCAGACCCAGACAAAACCGAAACCCCGCACCGGGCAACCAGTGCGGGGTTTCTGCTTGATGGGCCCCCGAAAACGTTGCAGACGACACCGAGGAACCCCGAATCCATGCAAAGCGATGCCATCAAGACCGGACCGGACCGCGCCCCCGCAAGGGCCATGCTGCGCGCGACCGGGCTGGATGACGCCGCCATCGCCAAGCCGCTGGTCGCGGTGATCCACAACTGGTCGGACGTCTCTCCTTGCAACATCAACCACCGCGAACTGGCCGCCGAAGTGCGCGCCGGCATCGAGGCGGCCGGTGGCACGCCGATCGAGTTCAATACCATCGCGGTCACCGACGGCATCGCGATGGGCACGCCGGGCATGCGCGCCTCGCTGGCCTCGCGTGAGGTGATCGCCGACTCCATCGAGCTGGCCGTGCGCGGCCACTGCCTGGACGGCCTGGTGGTGCTCTGCGGCTGCGACAAGACCATCCCCGCCGCGGCGATGGCGCTGGCGCGCCTCGACCTGCCCGGGCTGATGCTCTACGGCGGCTCGATCCTGCCCGGCTGCCACAAGGACCAGGCGACGACGATTCAGGACGTGTTCGAGGCGGTCGGCGCGCACGCGGCCGGCAAGATCGATGATGAGGAACTGGCCGCGATCGAGAAGACCGCCTGCCCGGGCGCCGGCGCCTGCGGCGGCCAGTTCACCGCCAACACCATGGCTTTGGCCAGCACCTTCCTGGGCCTCGCGCCGATGGGCCTGAACGATATTCCTGCGCCGGACCCGGCGAAGAAGCCCGCCGCGCGCTGGTGCGGCGAGCGCGCGGTGCAGATGGTGAAGGAAGGCATCAACGCGCGGCAGTTCATCACCGCCGAATCGGTGCGCAACGCGGCCGTCGCGGTCACCGCCACCGCCGGTTCCACCAATGCCATCCTCCATCTGCTGGCCATCGCCCGCGAGGCCGGCGTCGAGTTCGACATCGACCAGTTCGACAGCATCAGCCGCGACACGCCGGTGATCACCGACCTCAAGCCCGGTGGTCGCTTCATGGCCCCGGACATGTACCTGGCCGGTGGCTCGCGCCTGCTGGGCGAGCGCCTGCGCGCCGCGGGAAAGATCGTCGATCAGCCGACCGTCAGCGGAAACCCCCTGTTCAGCGAGATCGACCGCGCCGAGGAGACCCCGAAGCAGAAGGTCATCTATTCCTGCGAGGCGCCGGTCAAGGCGCGCGGCGGCTTTGGCATCTGCTACGGCAACATCGCCCCGGAAGGCTGCGTGGTGAAGCTGGCCGGGCACGATGCCCTGCGCTTCGAGGGTCGCGCCCGAGTGTTCAACGGTGAGGAGGCCTGCTTCGCCGCCGTGCAGCGCCGCGAGATCGTCGCTGGCGACGTCGTGGTGATCCGCGGCGAAGGCCCGGTCGGCGGCCCGGGCATGCGCGAGATGCTGGCAGTCACCGCGGCCCTGGTCGGACAGGGCCTGGGCGGTGATATCGCCCTGATCACCGATGGCCGCTTCTCCGGCGCCACCTACGGCTTCATGGTCGGGCACATCTGCCCGGAGGCCGCGCTGGGCGGACCGATCGGCCGTCTGCGCGACGGCGACCGCATCGTGATCGACGTCGAGGCGCGCACGCTGTCCACCGATGCCGACCTCGCATCGCGCCCGAACGAATGGTCGCCGCCCTCGCCGCCGCCGCGCTCCGGCGCGCTGGCCAAGTTCGCCGCCGCGGTCAGCTCGGCCTCGACCGGCGCCTCCACCGCTTTCCCCGCCCCGCGCTTCTGAACCAGCACTCACCTACTTAACACGGAGCTTTGCCATGCAGTACTACGGAATCAACGACGCCAATCCCGACGCCCTGCGTGGCCGCACCATCGTCATCTACGGCTACGGCAGCCAGGGCCGCGCGCACGCGCGGAACCTGCACGAGAGCGGGATGACCGTCGTCGTCGCCGCGCGCCCGGGCAAGAGCTTCGACCAGGCCAAGGCCGATGGCCTGGCGGTGGACACGCCCGAGCGGGCCATCCCGACCGCCGACCTGATCGCCCTGCTGACCCCGGACATGCAGCAGCCCGAGCTGTACGAGAAGCACATCGCACCGCTGGCGCGCGAAGGCGCCGCCCTGCTGTTCGCCCACGGCTTCAACGTCCACTACAAGCAGATCAGCCCGCGCAAGGACCTCGACGTGATCCTCGTCGCGCCCAAGGGCCCCGGCGCCCTGGTGCGCCGCCAGTATGAGGAAGGTCGCGGCGTGCCCTCGCTGATGGCGGTCTTCCAGGACGCCACCGGCAAGGCCAAGGAGCTGGCCCTGGCCTACGCCCACGGCATCGGCGGCACCCGCGGCGGGGTGATGGAAACCAACTTCGCCGAAGAAACCGAGACCGACCTGTTCGGCGAGCAGGCCGTGCTCTGCGGCGGCGCCACCGAGCTGGTCGCGGTCGGCTTCGAGACCCTGGTCGAAGCGGGCTACCAGCCCGAGGTCGCCTACTTCGAGGTGCTGCACGAGCTGAAGCTGATCGTCGACCTGCTCTGGGAAGGCGGCTTCGCACGCATGCACGAGTTCATCTCCGAGACCGCCCAGTACGGCGACCTGACCCGCGGCCCGCGCGTCGTCGATGCGCATACCCGCGAGCAGATGCGCGCCATCCTGCGCGAAATCCAGGACGGCACCTTCGCCCGCCAGTGGGTGGCCGAGCACAAGGCTGGCCGTGCCAATTACGACGCCCTCAAGCAGAAGGACCTGGAGCATCCCATCGAAGTGGTTGGCAAGAAGCTGCGCGCACGCATGCCCTGGCTGCAGGAAGCAGCACAAGGCAAGGCCAAGCCGAAGGCGGTTGCAAGCTGAGGCCCGTACCGCTGCCCGTTCGCCCTGAGGTATCGAAGGGTGAACGGGCGCAGCGAAGCCGTCCGTCCTTCGATACCTCAGGACGAACGGCTGCCACCGCCAAGAGAGTCGAACAGATCCAGCCATGAGCACACACGCCCAGCCAACGCCCGCCACCACGCCCCGTATCCGTGGAGCCGACGCCCTGCTCCGCGCGCTGGAAGCGGAAGGCGTACGCACGGTGTTCGGCTATCCGGGCGGGGCGATCATGCCGGTCTACGACGCGCTGGTGGACTCGCCGATCCGCCACATCCTGGTCCGCCATGAGCAAGGCGCAGCGCTGGCGGCCAACGGCTATGCCCGGGCCAGCGGCGAGGTCGGCGTGTGCATGGCGACCAGCGGTCCCGGCGCCACCAACCTGGTCACCGGCATCGCGGACGCCTATCTGGACTCTGTGCCGATGGTCGCCATCACCGGTCAGGTGCCCTCCCACCTGATGGGCACCGATGCCTTCCAGGAAGTCGATATCTTCGGCATCACCCTGCCGATCGTGAAGCACAGCTGGGTCATCCGCGACGCACGCGACATTGCCGCCACCGTGCGCGAGGCCTTTCGCATCGCCCGCGAAGGCCGTCCCGGCCCGGTGCTGATCGACCTGCCGAAGGACGTCGCCGTGGCCGAGGTCGACTGGACCGGCGCCGCGACCTCGCCGAGCGAGCCGGCGACACCGATCGACCGCGCCGCCGTGCAGCGCGCCCGCACCCTGATCCAGCAGTCGCAGCGCCCGCTGCTCTACACCGGCTACGGCGTCGGCGTCGCGGGCGCCGAGCCGGCCCTGCGCAGGCTGGCCGAGGACACCGGCATCCCGGTGGTCAGCACGCTGAAGGGGCTGGGCGGGGTCCCCACCGATCACCCGCAGTTCCTCGGCATGCTCGGAATGCACGGCAGCCGTGCGGCGAACCTCGGTGTTCAGGAGTGCGACCTGCTGATCTGCGTCGGCGCGCGCTTCGACGACCGGGCCACCGGCAAGCTGGCCGAGTTCGCCCCGCACGCCAAGGTCATCCATCTCGATACCGACGCCGCGGAGATCTCAAAGCTGCGCTATGCCCATGTGCACCTGCTCGGCACCCTGACCGAACTGCTGCCCCAGCTGGACTGCCGCCCGCAGATCGCCGACTGGCAGGCGCTGTGCGCCGAGCGCCGGGCGGAGTCGCAGCCGCGCTACGACGCGCCCGGGGAGGACATCTACGCTCCCGCCCTGCTGCGCCGGATGAGCGAGATCGCCCCGGCCAATACCGTGGTCGCCTGCGATGTCGGCCAGCACCAGATGTGGGTGGCGCAGCACTGCATCCATCGCTCGATCCACCAGCACCTGACCTCGGGCGGCCTCGGCACCATGGGGTTCGGCGTGCCCGCCGCGATGGGCGTGGCGATCGGCATGCCCGAGCGGCCGGTGGTCTGCGTGTCGGGCGACGGCTCGATCATGATGAACATCCAGGAGCTGGCGACCCTGCGCCGCTACCAGGTGCCGGTGAAGATCATCCTGCTCGACAACAGCGCGCTGGGCATGGTGCGCCAGTGGCAGGAGCTGTTCTTCGCCGAGCGCTATTCCGAGATCGACCTGTCCGACAACCCGGATTTCGCCGTGCTGGCCCGTGCCTTCGGCATCGAGGCGGCGAGCATCGAGCGCCGCGACCAGGTCGAGGACGCCCTCAAGCATCTGTTTGCCACGGACGGCCCTTTCCTCCTCCACGTTCGTATCGACCCCAAGGCCAACGTCTGGCCGCTGGTGCCGCCGAACACCCCAAACCACAAGATGATGGACGCTGCCCCGCCCGCGTCCACGCCCGCTGCCTGAGCCACGAGGACCGCCGCCATGCTGGAACTGAACCTGACCATCGCCCAGACCGAAGGTGCCCTGCTGCGCCTGCTCGGCACCATCGAGCGTCGCGGTTTCCGCATCGAATCGCTGAGTGTCACCCCGCAGGGCACGTCGCAGCGGATCAAGGTGGCACTGGGCAACACCGCGCGGCCGGCCGAGGTGCTGGTGCGCCAGCTGCAGCGTCTGATGGAAGTGCGTGAGGTGAGCCTGGACATCGTCCGCCCGGCCTTTGCCCTGCCCGCGCAGCCCGACCCGGCGCCGGAGCTGTCGCGCATCGCCCTGCGCCAGCGCCGGGGGATGAGCTTCCTGGGTATTCCGGAGCGCGTGTCTGTCGCGCAAGGGGGTGTGGCGTGAGCGGCGTATCAGAGGATTTCGTACGCATTTTCGACACGACCCTGCGCGATGGCGAGCAGTCGCCCGGCTGCTCGATGACCACGCCGCAGAAGCTGACCATTGCCCGCGCCCTGAGCGAGCTGGGCGTCGACGTGATCGAAGCCGGCTTCGCCGCGGCCAGCCCGGACGACTTCGCGGCGGTGCAGGCGATCGCCCGCGAGGCGCGCGGCCCGCGCGTCGCGGCGCTGGCGCGCTGCCAGCGCAACGACATCGAGCGAGCTGCCGCCGCTCTGGAACCCGCCGAGAAAGGCCGCATCCACGTCTTCATCGCGACCTCCGACATCCATCTGGCGCACAAGCTGCGCATGAGCCGGGCCGAGGCACTGGACGCGGCGGCGGCCGGCGTCGAACTGGCTCGCCAGTACTGTGACGACGTGGAGTTCTCCGCCGAGGACGCCTCGCGCTCCGATCCGGCCTACCTCGCCGATGTGTTCAGCGCCGCGATCGAGGCCGGTGCGCGCACCCTGAACGTGCCGGACACGGTCGGCTACGCGGTACCGGAGGAGTACGGCGCGCTGTTCAAGTATCTGAGCGAGCACGTCCGTGGCATCGAGAAGGCCATCCTCTCCTGCCACTGCCACGACGATCTCGGCATGGCCGTGGCCAACTCGCTGGCCGCCGTGCAGAACGGCGCGCGCCAGGTCGAGTGCACCATCAACGGCATCGGCGAGCGCGCCGGCAATGCCGCGCTGGAAGAGATCGTCATGGCCCTGCGCACCCGCGCGCCGTTCTACGGTGTCGGCACCCGGGTCAACACGAAGCGGCTGTACCCGACCTCGCGGCAGCTGGTCGCGGTGACCGGCTCGGCGGTCGCGCGCAACAAGGCGATCATCGGCGAGAACGCCTTCGCCCATGAAAGCGGTATCCACCAACACGGCATGCTGCGCAATCGCGAAACCTACGAGATCATGTCCCCGGACGACGTAGGCGTATCCCGCTCTCAGCTGGTGCTGGGCAAGCACAGCGGCCGCGCTGCATTGTCCGACCGCCTGCGCGAACTGGGCTTCGCGCTGGACGAATCAGCCCTGAACCAGGCGTTTGCGCACTTCAAGTCCCTGGCCGACAAGAAAAAGGAAGTCTTCGACGCCGACCTGGAAGCCATCGCGCTCGGCCAGACCGGCAACGAGCAGGGCCCGTGGCGGCTGCTGGCGCTGCAGATCCAGGGCGCCATCGGGCGCGACGCGGTGCCCAGCGCCTCGGTGCGCCTGGCGCACGAGGACGGCCGCGTGGTGCAGGAGGCGGCAGTCGGCGACGGCCCGGTCCATGCCATCTTCGCCGCCATCGAACGCGCCACCGGCACCGCAGTCACCCTGCGCCAGTTCCAGGTCCGCGCCCTGACCACCGGCGAGGACGCCCAGGGCGAGGCCCGGGTCGAGATCGAGGCCGACGGTCGCGAGTACCGCGGCCGCGCGGTCAGCACCGACATCCTCGAGGCCAGCGCGCTGGCCCTGGTCGAAGTGATCAACCGCATCGAACGCCGGCGAGCCCTGCAGGCCAGCGCCGGCGCCAGTGAAGAAGCCGTGGCCTGAAGCCGCCCCGCCAACGAGAGAGCGCCCCATGAAGACCTCCCAATCGATCTGGTTCAACGGCTGCTTCCTGCCCTGGGCAGAGGCCAATGTGCACGTGATGTCCCATGCCCTGCACTACGGCTCCTCGGTGTTCGAGGGCATCCGCTGCTACAACACCCCCAACGGGCCGGCGATATTCCGCCTGGTCGACCACATCGAGCGGCTTTACGAGTCGGCCAAGATCTACCGGATGGACCTGCGCTTCTCGCCCGCCGATCTGGTCGAAGCCTGCCGCGCGACCATCCGCGAGAACCGGCTGCACGCGGCCTACCTGCGTCCGATCGCGATGCGCGGCATCAGCGGCTTCGGCGTCGCAGCGCCGGTCGATGGCCCGGTCGATGTCGCGATCGCCGCGATCGAGTTCGGCGCCTACCTCGGCGAGGAAGGTCTCAAGCACGGCATCGACGCCTGCGTCTCCAGCTGGCATCGCGCCGCGCCGAACACCTTCCCCACCGCGGCCAAGGCCGGCGGCAACTACCTCAATTCGCAGCTGATCGCCATGGAGGCCCGAGCCAACGGCTTCGGCGAGGGCATCGCGCTCGCGCCCGACGGCACCCTGAGCGAGGGAAGCGGCGAGAACCTGTTCATCATCCGCAAGGGGGTGCTCTACACCCCACCCGCCGCGGCCTCGATCCTGGTCGGCATCACCCGCGACACGGTGTTCGAGCTGGCCGGCGACCTCGGCCTGAAGATCGTCGAGCAGCCGCTGCCGCGCGAGCTGCTGTATCTGGCCGACGAGGTGTTCATGACCGGCACCGCGGCCGAGATCACCCCGGTTCGCTCGGTCGATCGCCGACCCGTCGGAAATGGCGGCCGCGGACCGATCACTGCCGCACTGCAGGAAAAGTTCTTCGGCCTGTTCGACGGCCGCACCGAGGACCGCTGGGGCTGGCTGGACCATGTCCACGTCGGCAGCCCGCAGGCGGTGGAGGTAGCGGCGTAGGCGTCGAGAGGCGCCTGCAGACCAGCTCCTCTCCGTTGGCCCCCAAACAGCGAAGCGCAATGAAGACGAATCACGAATTACCAGTCACGAATCACGGCCCCAGAACGATCATCGACAAGATCTGGGACGCGCACTGCGTACGCGCGGAGAGCGAGGACGCGCCGGCCATCCTCTACGTCGACCTGCATCTGGTCCACGAGGTCACCTCGCCGCAGGCTTTCTCCGAGCTGCGCGCACGCGGGCTCAAGGTGCGCCGTCCCGAGCGCACGCTGGTGACGCTCGACCACAGCACGCCGACCCTGCCCGCCGGGCCCGACGGCAAGCTGCCCTACGCCAATGCCTCGGCGGCTGAACAGGTGGCCTCACTGGAGCGCCACTGCGCCGAGTTCGGCCTGACCCTGCACGGTTTCGGATCTGGCAGCCGCGGCGTGGTCCACGTGATGGGCCCGGAGCTGGGCGCCACCCAGCCCGGCATGACCATCGTCTGCGGCGACTCGCACACCGCCACGCACGGCGCGTTCGGCGCCCTGGCGTTCGGCATCGGCACGACCGAAGTCGGGCATGTGCTGGCCACGCAATGCCTGCTGCAGCGGCGGCCGAAGACCATGGCGGTCACCGTCGACGGCCACCTCCGGCCCGGCGTCGCGGCCAAGGACCTGATCCTGCACATCATCGGCGTGCTGGGTGTCGATGGTGGCACCGGCCATGTCATCGAATACCGCGGCGAAGCGATCCGCGCGCTGTCGATGGAGCAGCGCATGACCCTGTGCAACATGAGCATCGAGGCCGGCGCCCGCGCCGGGCTGGTGGCGCCGGACACCACCACCGTGGAATGGCTGCGCGGGCGCCCGCACGCCCCCAAGGGCGAGACCTTCGAAGCCGCGGCCCAGGCCTGGCTGGCCTGGGCCAGCGAACCCGGCGCACGCTTCGACCGCGAGGTCCGCATCGACGCCGCCCAGGTCGAACCGACCATCACCTGGGGCACCCATCCCGGCCAGGTCACGCCGGTCGGCCGGGCCATTCCCTCGTCCGCCGATCCGCAGGCCCAGCGCGCCCTGCAGTACATGGGTTTCGCGGGCGGCGCGCCGATCCTCGGTGAGAAGGTCGACGTCGTGTTCATCGGCTCCTGCACCAACGGGCGACTGTCCGATCTGCGCGAAGCCGCCGCCCTGCTGCGCGGCCGGCGCATCGCCGGGCATGTCCGCATGCTGGTCGTGCCGGGCTCGGAGCGGGTCAAGCGCGAGGCCGAGGCCGAAGGGCTGGACCGGGTGTTCCGTGAGGCAGGCGCCGAATGGCGCGAGCCCGGCTGCTCGATGTGCATCGCCATGAACGGCGACCAGGTGGCCCCGGGCCAGCTGGCCGTCAGCACCAGCAACCGTAACTTCGAGGGCCGCCAGGGCCCCGGGGCCCGCACCGTGCTCGCCAGTCCGGCCACCGCCGCGGCCTGCGCCGTCGCCGGGGCGATCGCCGACCCGCGGGAACTGGATGTGTTGCAGGAGGAGGCCGCCTGATGAAGCCGATCCGCCGCATTGAATCGCGTCTGGCCGTCCTGCCGACCGAGAACGTCGACACCGACCAGATCATCCCCGCCCGCTTTCTCACCACCACCGAGCGCAGCGGCCTTGGCCGGCACTGCTTCGCCGACTGGCGTTACGACAAGGACGGCAACGAACGCCGCGACTTCATCCTGCACCGCCCCGAGCTGCGCGGCGCCGGCGTCCTGCTGGCCGGACGCAATTTCGGCTGCGGCAGCTCCCGCGAGCATGCGCCCTGGGCGCTGCTCGACTTCGGCATCCAAGTGGTCATCTCCAGCCAGATCGCTGACATCTTCCGCAACAACTCGCTGAAGAACGGGCTGCTGCCGATCGTGGTCAGCGAGGCCGACTGGCAGCGCATCGCCGCGTTCAATGCGCAGTCGATCGCGGTGGACCTCGAGCGCCAGCAGATCGAGCTGCCGGACGGAACGACCATCGGATTCAGCGTCGAGGGCTTCGCGCGGCAGTGCCTGCTCCGCGGCGTGGACCAGCTGGGCTATCTGCTCGCCGAAGACGCGGCGATCAGCGCCTTCGAGGCGCAGCGGGCGGCCTGAGTGCGCCCGCCATCACTAACTTGTAGGAGCCAGCTTGCTGGCGATCGGCGCACCGGCAGTCCGTACACCATCGCCAGCAAGCTGGCTCCTACAAGAATCGGCATGTTCCCCGGCGCCGGGAAGGCACCCATCCCATTGAAAGGACTCACCGCATGAAAGCCACCATTGCCCTGCTCCCCGGCGACGGCATCGGCCCCGAGATCTGCGCGGAAGCGCGTGAGCTGCTGGAACTGGTGGCGGAGAAGGACGGGCATACGTTCAAACTCAAGGAAGGTCTGATCGGCGGCTGCGCCATTGATGCCTATGGCGACCCGCTGCCCGAGGAGACGGTGAAGCTGTGCGCCAAGGCCGACGCCGTGCTGCTCGGCGCGGTGGGCGGACCGCAGTGGTCGGATCCCAATGCGAAGGTCCGGCCCGAGCAGGGCCTGCTGCGTCTGCGCGCCCAGCTCGGCGTGTTCGCCAACCTGCGGCCGGTGGCCCCACACCCGGTGGCCGCCAAGCTGGCACCGCTGAAGACCAGGCTGCTGAAGGGCGTGGACATCCTGTTCGTGCGCGAGCTCACCGGCGGCAGCTACTTCGGCGCCAAGCGGCGCGAAGCCGATGCCGCCGTGGACGAATGTCGCTACACGGTCACGGAGATCGAACGGGTCACGCGCAAGGCGGCCCTTTTGGCGCGCGGCCGTCGCGCCAAACTGACCCATGTCGACAAGGCCAACGTTTTGGAGACCTCACGGCTGTGGCGTTCGACGGTCACCCGGGTGATGCGCGATGAGTTTCCGGACGTGGCGGTCGAGCACCTGCTGGTCGACGCCATGGCGATGTACCTGCTGACCCGGCCGGCCAGCTTCGATGTGATCCTGACCGAGAACCTGTTCGGCGACATCCTCACCGACGAGGCCTCGGTGCTGGCCGGCTCGATGGGGCTGCTGCCCTCCGCCTCGCTGGGAGAGGGACGGGTCGGGCTGTACGAGCCGATCCACGGATCAGCGCCGGACATCGCAGGTCAGGGCATCGCCAATCCCTACGCGACCCTGCTTTCGGTCGCCCTGCTGCTGCGCCACTCGCTGGGCCTGGAGACCGAGGCCGCACGCATCGAACAGGCGGTCGCCGATGTGCTGGATGAGGGCGTTCTGACCGCCGACCTGTCGCGCAAGCATGCGGTGTCGACCCGGGAAGCCGGCGAGGCGGTGCGCAAGCGCTATCGAAAGCTCGCCAAGCGGCGGCGCGCGTGAGCACCCCTGACACACTACCTGAAGCCCGCACCGGGACGCAGGCCGAGCGCCAGGCCGCCGAGGCCAGTCACTGGCTGCGCGCCATCCTCACCGCGCCGGTGTATGACGTGGCCCGGCGCTCGCCGCTGGACGAGGCGCCACGGCTCAGCCGCCGTCTGGACAATCGCGTGTGGCTCAAGCGCGAGGACCTGCAGCCGGTGTTCTCGTTCAAGCTGCGCGGTGCCTACAACCGGCTCTGCCAGCTGAGCGCCGAGGAGCGCGAACGCGGGGTGCTGGCAGTGTCCGCCGGCAACCATGCCCAGGGCGTTGCACTGGGCGCGCGCGAGTTGGGCATCGACGCGGTGATCGTGATGCCGGCGACCACGCCGCAGATCAAGGTCTCCGCGGTGCAGGCACTCGGCGCCACCGCGGTGCTGCACGGCGACTCCTACGATGACGCCGCCGCCCACGGCCGTGAGCTGGCGCAGCGCGACGGCCGTACCCTTGTGCATCCCTACGACGACGCCGCGGTGATCGCCGGCCAGGGCACGGTGGCGATGGAACTCCTGGCCCAGCACCGGGGGAAGATCGACGCGATCTTCGTGCCGGTCGGCGGCGGCGGGCTCTGCGCCGGCATGGCCGCCTACATCAAGGCCCTCGACCCGGCCGTCAAGGTCATCGCGGTGGAACCGGACGACGCCGCCTGCCTCAAGGCGGCGATGGAGGCCGGCAAACCGGTGCGCCTCGACCAGGTCGGCCTGTTCGTCGACGGCTGCGCGGTGCGCCAGATCGGCACCCTGAACTTCGAAGTCATCCGCGAGCGCATCGACGGCGTGGTGACCGTCGATGCCGACCAGATCTGCGCGGCCATCCGCGACGTGTTCGAGGACACCCGAAGCATCGTCGAGCCAGCCGGCGCGCTGGCGCTGGCCGGCCTGAAACGTTGGGCGGCAGAGACCGGCGGCAAGGGCCAGGAACTGGTGGCGGTGCTCTCCGGCGCCAACATGAACTTCGACCGCCTCGGCCACATCACCGAGCGCGCGGTGATCGGCGAGCAGCACGAGGCGCTGTTCGGCGTCACCATCCCGGAGCGGCCAGGCAGCTTCCTCGACTTCTGCCGTGCCATCGGCCGGCGACCGGTCACCGAGTTCAACTACCGCTACCACGCCAGCGTGGCGGCGCAGGTCTATGTGGGTATCCAGCTCAAGGGCGGCATGGCCGAGCGCAGCGCGATCCGCAGCGCGCTCACCGAGGCGGGCTATGCCTGCGCCGACTACACCGACAACGATGTCGCCCGCCAGCACGTCCGGCACCTGGTCGGCGGCCCGGCGCGGGAGCTGCAGCGCGAGCGGCTATTGCGCTTCGAGTTCCCGGAGCGGCCGGGCGCCCTGCTGCAGTTCCTCGACACGCTCGGCACGCGCTGGAACATCACCCTGTTCCACTACCGCAACCACGGCGCGGCTTACGGGCGCGTGCTGGCCGGCTTCGATGTCGCCGAAGGCGATGATGCGGCCTTTGCGGCCGAACTCGAGCGGCTCGGCTTCTGGTGGGTGGACGAGACGGCCAATCCGGCGCTGAGGCAGTTCGTCGGCAGCGGCGGATGAGCGCGGCACCGACGGTCGGCATCGTCGGCCTGGCCGGCGCCTACGGACGCTGGCTGGAGCGCTTCTTCCGCGAACGCATGGGCCTTGCGGTGATCGGCTGCGATCCCGCGCTGCCCGACGGCCCCTCTGCCCGCGAGGTTCGCGACCGCGCCGACGTGCTGCTGTTCGCGGTGCCGATCCGCCACACCGCACGGATCATCGCCGAGCTGGCGGCGGACATGCCCGAACGCGGCGTTCCGCCGCTATGGCTTGACGTCACCTCGATCAAGCAGGCACCGGTGGCAGCCATGCAGGCCGCGCCGGTCGAGGTGCTCGGCCTGCATCCGATGGCGGCACCGCCCAAGTCGCCCACCCTGAAGGGTCGCGTGCTGGTGGTCTGCGAGGGGCGCCTCGATCACTGGCGTGGCTTCACCGGTCGCCTGCTCGATGCGCTGGAAGCGCAGTGCGTGCACTGTGCGCCCACCGAGCACGACCAGATCATGGCCCGCGTGCAGGCGCTGGCCCATGCCGCCATCCTCTCGCTGGCCGGCGTGCTGGCCGAGGACGAGGCCCCGCTCTCTCCGCCCGCGGCACTCCTGCCCTACCGCACGCCGATCTTCGAGCTGGCCAACGCGATGATGACGCGGATCCTGTCCAGCAACCCGCAGATATACGAGGACATCCAGTTCGGCAGCCAGGCGGTCGCACCGATCCTCGATCGGCTCGCCGTCCGCACCCGGGCGCTGGCGGACCTGGTCGCCGACGGCGACGAGGCCGCCCGCGAGGCCTTCCGCACACGCTTCCTCGACGCGCCCAGAAGTGCCTTCGGGGGCGCCCCGCTCGGCGAGGGCAATGCCGGGTTCGAGCGCCTCGCCTGGCTGCTGGCCGATCTTGCCGAGCCGCGCTGTCTGGCCCTGCACCTGCCCGAGGACCGACCCGGCGCGCTGCGCGCGGTGCTCGCCGATTTCGAACAGCACGGCATCAGCATCGAGTCCATCCACTCATCGCGCAGCCCGGAAGGCGATGTGCAGTTCCGGATCGGCTTCTCCCGCCAGCAGGACGACACCGCCATCCGCGCGGCCAGCGCGAGGCTGGAGACCGCGGGTCTCGCCTGCGTGATCTCGCTCCAGCTTTAGCCCGAAAGGCCAGGGCGCAGGCCGAGCGGCTGCTTCGGGCGCAAATTTGCCGTTCGCCCTGGCCGGCGAAACGGGCCTTTGTTCTGGACCCAGAGCCAGATCAAAGATCAACATCAAGGGCGTTTCGAACCGTCCTTCGGCCGGCCCGAGTCACTTCTCTTTGCGTGCCCAAAGAGAAGTAACCAAGAGAAAGGGCACCCCGGTCAGGCGCCTTCCGGGCTTCCTGCCCTCCAGGTACGCGGTCGGGTTCCGGGGTTTTTCGATAGCACGTCCTTGTCCTGGCGAAAAACACGCGCGCATCGTGCGCGCGTCCCTGCGGGCTCCTGCTGGGCATGGCCATCCTGGCCATGCTTATTCCAGCAGGTCCGGCCACGGGCATTCCGTGCCCGTGGCGTTCGCCGGGGCGACGCATGCGTCGCCTTTGTCCGGCTCACCCTCCACCCGCCCGCCGCCAGACAGGGGCCCCGTTGATCGGCCTTCCTGGCCGCACAGCCTGTGGACCGGTCGGGCAAGGCTTTTCAGGCGGCGTGTCGCGGAACGCGGCCCTCGAAACTCAAAGACCTCAACGCGCGTGGGTCCCGTGTGCAGCGCCGAGTAGCGCAGGAAACCGGCGGGGAAAGGCGTGGATGTTTGAGCGCAGGGATGCGCGAGTTCACGCCGGCCGCCGGGTTCCGAGCAACGCAGGGCACCGGCATTGCGCAGCAATGACGGCGCGGAAGTCGGGTCGGCTTCTCTTTGGTTACTTTCTCTTGCCGATCAAGAGAAAGTGACTCGGGCCGACCGAAGGTCGGTCTGAAAGCTCTTGATCCTGTTCTTGATCTGGCTTCGCCCGAAAGGCCCAGTTCGCCGGCCAGGGCGAACGGCAAGAATGCGCCCAACTCCTTCTACTGCGGGCCCGGCTCGCCGGGCTAGCCGAGGTCCCCCCAGCGCGCCTGCAGCACGGCGAGCGCGGTGAGGCCGGCGGTTTCGGTGCGCAGCACGCGCGGGCCGAGGCGGGCGGGGGTGAAGCCCGCTGCGGCCGCGGTCTGCAGGTCGCGCTCGCCCAGGCCACCTTCCGGACCGATCAGCAGCTGGACCGCTGCCGCGCTGTCGAGGTCGAGCGCAGCCAGCGCGGCGAGGGCGCCCGGCGACAGGGTGAGGCGTTGGCCGGCCGGGAGCCGGGCCAGGGCGGATGAAAGCGACTCCAGCGGCGCGAGCCGCGGCACGCGGGCCCGGCCGGATTGCTCCGCTGCACCGCGCAGCACGCCCAGCCAGTGGGCATGGCGGCGCTCGGCGCGCTCACCGTCAAGGCGCACCTCGGTGCGTTCGGTGATGACCGGCCAGATCTCGGCCACGCCCAGCTCGCAGGCTTTCTGCAGGATCAGGTCCATCTTCTCGCCCCGGGCCACGCCCTGCAGCAGGGTGATCGACAGCGCCGATTCGGCCGCGTTGCGCTGCGCGGCGCCGACCCGCACCCGGCACAGCTGCTTTCGCGCCTCCTCAACGGTCGAGGGATAGTCGAAGCCATCGCCGTTGAACAGGGTTACCGCCGCACCGGGGCCCAGGCGCAGCACGCGCACCAGGTGGCCGGCCGCCACGTCAGGCAGTTCCATCGAAGCGCCCTCGGCGAGCGGCAGGTCAACGAAGCAGCGGACCTCACGCATCGTCGTCTCCCGCTACATGCAGGATGGCGCTGGCGGTGACCTCGCCGAGCCGGGCGATGCCCTCGACATCGATGCAGTAGGGCGGCATCCAGTACAGGACATCGCCCAGCGGGCGCAGCAGAACGCCCTGTTCCAGGGCATGCACGTAGGCGCGGCGGCCGCGGCGCTGCTCTGCGGGGTGCGGGCTGCGGTCGCTGCGCGCCATCTCGACGGCGAGGATCATGCCGCACTGGCGCACCTCGGCGACGCCGGGCAGGGCGGCCAAGGGTTCGGCCGCTTCAGCCATCAGGCTGGCCCGCTCGCGGTTGCGTTCCAGAACCTCGTCGCTGTCGAAGATGGAAAGGCTGGCCAGCGCGGCCGCGCAGGCGATCGGGTTGCCGGTATAGCTGTGCGAATGCAGGAAGGCGCGCTCGCGGCTGTCGTCGAGGAAGCGCTCGTACACGGCGTCTCCGGTGAGCACCGCGGCCAGCGGCAGGAAGCCGCCGGTGATCCCCTTGGACAGGCAGAGAAAGTCCGGCGTGATCCCGGCCTGCTCGCAGGCGAAGAGGGTGCCGGTGCGGCCGAAGCCGACCGCGATCTCGTCGGCGATCAGGTGCACGCCGTGCGCCGCGCAGAGTCGCCTGGCCTCGCGCAGATAGGCCGGGTGATGCATGCGCATGCCGCCGGCGCACTGCACCAGGGGTTCGACGATCAGGGCGGAGATCTCCTCGCCCATGTCCTCCAGCGTCGCGCCGAGGGCCGCTGCGGCGCGCAGGGCGCAGGCCTCCTCGTCCTCGCCCGCGGCGCGGTACCAGGCGTCCGGCGAGGGCACGAAGTGCGGCTTCATCATCAGCGGCGCATAGGTGCGCCGGTACAGCGGGATGTCGGTCACCGCCAGCGCGCCCAGCGTCTCGCCGTGGTAGCTGTTGGACAGGGCAAGGAAGCGGGTGCGCCGCTCGTCGCCGCCGTTGCGATGGGCGTGGAAGCTCATCTTCAGCGCGACCTCGACCGCGGCCGAGCCGTTGTCGGCGTAGAAGACCTTGTCCAGCCCGGGTGGCGCGCGCTGCAGCAGGGCCTCGGCGAGTTCGATCGCCGGGGCGTGGCTGAAGCCGGCGAGGATCACCTGCTCCAGCCGCGCGGCCTGCTCGGCGATGGCCGCCGCGATGCGCGGCTCGGCGTGGCCGAACAGGTTGGTCCACCAGGAGCTGACCGCGTCGAGGTAGCGGCGCCCGTCGTAGCCTTCCAGCCAGACGCCCTCGCCGCGCCGGATCGGGATCAGCGGCGACCCTTCGTGGTGTTCCTGCATCTGGGTACAGGGGTGCCAGAGCACCCTGAGGTCGCGTTCACGCCATGCCGCCGCGTCCATGCCTTGCTACCATCCGCCGCGAGTTGCCAAGAGACCCCGAATGATCCGTCCCAGCCGGCTGTGTGTCCAACCCGTCCCGCGCTTCCAGCGTGGATTCACCCTGATCGAGATCCTGGTCGTCGTGGTGATCCTCGGCATCCTCGCCACCATCGTCGTGCCGCGCTTCCTCGACAAGCCGGACGAGGCGCGGGTGGCCCGGGCGCGAACCGACATCCAGGCCCTGACCACGGCGCTGAACCTCTACCGGCTGGACAACTTCGCATACCCCAGCACCGAGCAGGGCCTGCAGGCGCTGGTGTCGGCGCCCTCGGGCAGCCCGGCGGCGCCGAACTGGCGCCAGGGTGGCTATATTGACCGCCTGCCCAAGGACCCCTGGGGTGGCGAGTACCGCTATCTCAGCCCGGGCCAGCGCGGCGACTTCGACCTCTACAGCTTCGGCGCCGACGGTCAGCCGGGGGGTGACGGGGCCGCTGCCGACATCGGCAACTGGGGCGAGTGAACGGCCGCCAGCGCGGGCTCAGCCTGATCGAACTGCTGGTTGTGCTGGCGGTGGTCGGCGCCGTGCTCGGCGCGATCAGCCTGTCGCTGGGCAGCCGCCCCGAGCGTCTGCTGGAGAACACCGCCCGCCGCGTCGAGGCCCTGATCGGCCTTGCCTGCGAGCGGGCCGTGCTGACCGGGCTGGACATGGGCTGGCGTTTCGAGCCGGAGGGCTGGCGCTTTGGCTTCCTGCGCCCGGATGGCTGGCAGGAGGTTGGCGAGGACAGCGGCGACGAGCTGCGTCCGCGGCGCTGGGAGCAGGGCATGGCGTTCGATCTGCGCCGCGACGGCCTGCTGGTCGATCCGGCTGCCGATCCGCTGCAGCCTCAGCTGCTCTGCGTCGCCTCCGGCGAGATGACCCCCTTCGAGCTGGAGTTGCGCCACGCCGGCAGCGCCGTACGCTGGCGCCTGCAGGGCGAGGCCGACGGCGCGCTTACCCTCGAGCCGATCACTCCGGCGCCGCGATGAATCGCTCGCGACCGGTCAAGTCGCTAGCCCGGCGCAGCCGCGGCTTCACCCTGCTCGAGGTGCTGGTCGCCCTGCTCCTGCTCTCACTGGCCATGGTCGCCCTGGTCCGCAGCGTTGGTCAGGAAGCGTCGGCGCTGGGCCAGCAGCGCGAGGCCACGCTGGCGCAGTGGGTGGCCGCCAACCGGCTTGCCGAGCTGCGCCTGGCTCGCGACCTGCCGCGCAGCGGGCAGGCCCAGGGGCGCAGCCGGCTGGGCGGGCGCGATTGGCGCTGGCAGCTCGATGCCCGGGCCACCGATACGCCGGGCCTGCTGCAGGTCGAGCTGCGCGTCTACGACGAGGGCGCGGACGCGGCCCTGCCTGCCGCAACCCTGCTCGGGTTCTACCGCCAATGAGGCCCAGCCGCGGATTCAGCCTGCTCGAGGTGCTGGTCGCCGTGGCCCTGTTTGCCCTGGCCATGGGCCTGGCCTACGGCGGCCTGGATGCCGTGGTCCGCGGCCGCGCCCAGCTGCAGGAAGAGGCCGCCCGGCTGGCCGAGCTGCAGCGCGTGGTCGGCCTGCTGGAGCGTGACCTGCGCGCCGCCGTGCCGCGCGGGGTCAGGCTCGGCGACCTGCGCCAGCTGCCGGCCCTGCTGATCGATCCCGACGGTATCGAACTCACCCGATCAGGCCACGCCAATCGCCTTGCCCAGCCGCGCGCCGAGCTGGAGCGGGTGCGCTGGACGCTGCAGGAAGGGGGCCTTGCCCGGACCCGCTTTGTCGCCCTCGACCGCGGCGGCAGCGAGCGCCCGCGTGAGGATGCCGTACTGCAAGGGGTCTCCGCCCTCGACGTCGAGGCCCTGACCCTCGATGGCCGCTGGGTCAATCGCTGGCCGCTGCCCGGCGCGCGGGAGGACGACTGGCCGCGCGCGGTGCGCATCGGCTTTGAGGTCGACGGCCTCGGCCGCATCGAGCGGGTGCTGGAGCTGGCCGAGGCGGTGCAGCCGTGACGCGTCGAAGCCGCCAGCGGCCCGGTCGCGAGCGCGGCGTCGCCCTGCTGGCGGCGATCGTGGTGGTGGCCCTGGCCACCGTGCTGGTCGCGGCCCTGCTCGACCAGGGTGAGCAGTCGCGGGCACGCAGCCGCAACCTGCTGCGCGCCGAGCAGACCTGGCAGCTGGCGCTGGGCGCCGAGTACTGGGCCATGGACGCCCTGCGCCGCGACTACGAGGCCCGGCCCGAGTTCGACGCCCGCGGTGACGGCTGGAGCCAGCCGCTGCCGCCGGTGCCATTGCCGGGCGGTCAGCTGCTCGGCCGGCTGCGCGATGCCGGCGCCTGCCTCGACCTCAATCGGCTGGCCGATGCCGCCGCCGCGCCCCTGCAGAGGCAGCGGCTTGAGCGCCTGCTGCGCGCGCTGGAGCTGGACCCGCGTCTGCTGCCGGCTATCGTCGACTGGATCGACGCCAATGCCATGCCGGAGACCGGCGGCGCCGAGGACGGCCGCTATCTGGCGCGCAATCCGGCCTATCGAGCCGCCAACCGGCCGATGGCCCACATCTCCGAGCTGCGCCTGGTCGACGGCGTCGACGGCAAGGTCTACGAGCGCCTCGCTCCGCACGTCTGCGCCCTGCCCGAGCCTGCGCCGATGAACCTCAACTTCCTCACTCCGCCGCTGTGGATGAGCCTGTCCGACGAGATCACCGCGCAGACCGCCCAGCAGCTGTGGCGCGATGGCCAGGCCAACTACCAGCAGCCCGACCAACTGCGCGACGAGGCCCAGCGCCTGGGCTTCGCCCCGCCGCCGCTGGAAGGCCTCTCGGTGCACAGCACCTGGTTTGCGCTGGAGGCCGAGGTCGACGTCGACGGTCTGCCGTTCCAGTACGCCGCCCTGATCCGCCGCGACCGCGCCGGGCTGCGCACCCACGTCCGCCTGCGCGGGCGCTGGTAGGAAGCCCGGGTTACACTGCGGGGCTTTCCCGCCAGGGCCATCCATGTCGCACCACCACCTCGTTCGCTGCCTGCCCGACGGCACCAGCGAATGGCTGTCGCTGAACCGCGAGGGACGCATCCTGTCCGGGCCGCAGCCCGGCCTGCCGTCCTCGCCGGCCGAGCGGACCAGCCTGGTGCTGCCGGCCGAACAGGTGCTCTGCCTTTCCGCCCCGCGCGTGGCGCGCAGCCCCGCGGCCCTGGCCCAGGCCCTGCCGTATGCCATCGAGGAGCAGCTGGCGGCACCGGTGGAGTCCCTGCACGTCGCCTTCGACGCAGCGGCCGCCGGCGACCGGGTGCCGGCCGCCGTGGTCGATGCCGAGGCCCTGCGCCGGCGGCTCGACGACCTCGCCGAGTCCGGACTGGCCGTCGATGCCTGCCACGCCGAATGGCAGCTGCTGCCGGGCGAGGGCAGCCGGATCTGGCTGGAGCGCGGCCGCGTCCTGCTGGTCGACGAGCGCCGCGCCCTTTGCCTGCCCGAGGCGGACCTGCCCGCGCTCGGCGACTGGCTGCGCGACCAGGGGTTCGATCCGCAGGCCCTGTCCCGCTTCCGCGCCGACGGCGCCGCGGCGCCCGGCGAGCAGCCGGTCGATGCGCCGCTGGCGACGCTTGCGGCCCAACTGGGGCGGCGTCCCTTCAATCTGCTGCAGGGCAGCTTTGCGCCGCGCCGCCGCTCGCAGCGCCAGCAGACCCTGTGGCGTCTGGCCGCGGCCTTCGTGCTGGGCGCGCTGGCCCTTGGCACCGCCCTGCCGCTGGTCGAGCGCGGCATGCTGGAGCGGCACGTCGAGTCCCGGCAGGCCGAGATGTCGCGTCTGCTGCAGCAGGCCGTGCCCTCGGTCACGCGGGTGGTCGACCCGGTGGCCCAGATGCGCACCGCCCTGCGCCAGACCGGCGCCGGCAGTGACGGACTGGAGCTGCTCACCCGCGTGGCCCCTCTGCTCGCCGGCGGCACGCGGACCACGCTCGACGCCGTGGAGTATCGCGCCGGTACCCTCGAGATGACCGTGATCGCCGCCGATGTGGCGACCCTGGATGGGCTGCGCGAGCGGCTGGTGCAGCAGGGACTGAAGGCCGAGCTGACCGCGGCCAATCCGGGTTCGCAGGGCGTCGAGGGCCGGCTGCGGATCAGCGGGGGTGGAGCATGAGGGCCTGGTGGCAGGGTCTGGCCGAGCGCGAACGCCGCCTTGTCCGCTTCGGCGCCGGGCTGGCCCTTTTGATGCTCTGGTTCGGACTGCTGTTCGCCCCGGCCCGCGAGGCCCGTGATCAATGGCGGCAGCGTGCCGAGTCCGCCGATGCCGCGCTGCGCTGGATGCAGGCCGCGGCCAGCCAGCTGTCGGCGCGACCGGCCGCGCCGGCAGCGCTTGACGACCGTCGCTCGCTGCTGGCGCGGGTCGACGAGGGCGCACGCAGCGCCGGCCTCGGCACCTCGCTGCTGCGGGTCGAGCCACTGGCCAACGGCCGCGTCCGCATCCAGCTTCAGGCCGCGCCCTTCGACCAGACCATGGACTGGCTGCAGCCGCTGCGCGCCCAGGGCGTCCAGGTCGAGGAGCTGTCCGTGCAGCGCAGCACCGGCGTCGGCCTGGTCGATGCGCGGATCACGCTGGCCGCGCCGGGCGGCTAGGACAACGATTCAATCTGTTCAGGAGACATGGCTCGATGAAGTTCATCAAGGCGCTGCTGCTGGTGATCCTGCTCCTGCTGGCGCTGGCCGCGCTGGCGATCTTCCTGTTTCCCGCCAGTACCGCGATCAGCTGGATGGGCGGTCGCCTCGGACCGGTCCAGCTCGAAGAGGTGGGCGGCACGATCTGGGACGGCCATGCCGGTCGGGCCACGGCCTTCGGCGAGGACCTGGGCCGCCTGCGCTGGACGGCCAGCCCGATCAGCGCCCTGCGCGCGGCGCCGCGGGTGAATCTGGAGCTGGAGGGCGAGCGCTACCAGGGCAGCACGCTTGCGGTGCTGCACGGCGCGCTGTCGATGGACCTGGCCGATGCGAAGTTCCGCTTCCCGGCGGAGAAGCTGCGCCCGGCGCTGGACGTGCCCGGCCTCGTGCCCACCGGCACGGTCGAGGTCGACCTGCCCAGCGCGAACATCGTCGGCGGCTATCCGCGCTCGCTGCGCGGCGAGGCGATCTGGCGCGACGCGGCGGTAGCCGGCGAGGCCGCGGCTGCGCTGGGCGACATTAAGGCCGAGTTCCGCACCACGGCCGATGGGGCGATCACCGGTGTGATCAGCGACCTCGGCGGCCCGCTCAAGGTCGAGGGCAGCTTCCGCTTTGCGCTTACCGGCTATGAGGCCGAGGCCCTGCTGACCCCGCGGGGCAGCAATCTGGCCCTCGACAAGGCCCTCAACCACATCGGCGAGCGCCAGCCGGACGGCAGCGCCTACCTGACGATCACCGGCTCGATGCTGCCGATCCGCTAGCCTTTGCCCATGAACCTCGACGACGCCTTCCTTGACCATGCGCTGCAGGTCGCCCGCCAGGCGGTCGACGCCGCGGCGCAGGTGATCCATGGCCACTATCGCAGCGAGACGCTCGGCGTGGAGCACAAGGCCGACGACTCGCCGGTGACCCGCGCCGATGTCGAGTCCGAGCAGGCCATCCGCCGGGTCCTGCTCGGCGCCTTTCCTGACCACGCCATCTACGGTGAGGAGGAGGGGCGTCGCGGCGACAGTCCTTTCCTCTGGCTGGTCGATCCGATCGACGGCACCAAGAGTTTCGTTCGCAGCTACCCGATGTTCAGTACCCAGGTCGCGCTGATGGTCGGCGACGAGCTGGTGCTGGGCGTGTCCTGCGCCTCCGAGTTTGGCGAGACCGCCTGGGCCCGGCGCGGCGGCGGTGCCTTCCTCGACGGCCGGCCGGTCCGCTGCGCCACCACCGAGGGCTGGAACCGGGCGACCCTGTCCACCGGCAACCTCAAGTCGCTGGCCACCGGGCGTGGATGGCGGCAGCTTGGCGAGCTGGTTCCGAAGTTGCATCGGATCCGCGGCTACGGCGACTTCTTCCACTACCACCTGCTGGCCCGTGGCTCGATCGACCTGGTTCTGGAGTCCGACGTCAACATTCTCGACATCGCCGCGCTCACCGTGATCGTCCGCGAGGCCGGCGGCGTGTTCACCGATCTCGACGGCCAGCCGCCCGGGCTTGCCACCACAAGCGTGCTGGCCGGCGTGCCCGACCTGCATGCCCGCGGGCTGGACCATTTCAGGAACTGGCGCGCATGAAGCCGCTGCCGACCGTGCATGGCCAGGAGGACCTCGACTTCGGCGGGCGGTTCAAGGTCGAGCGCCTGGATCTCGAGTTCAGCAACGGCGCCCGGCGCATCTACGAGCGGATGAAGCCACGCGGCCGCGGCGCGGTGATCGTGGTGCCGATGCGGGACGCCGACACCGTGCTGCTGGTCCGCGAGTACGCCTGCGGCGTGCACCGCTATGAGCTGGGCCTGGTCAAGGGGCGCATCGACCCCGGCGAAACGCCGGAGCAGGCTGCCGACCGCGAGCTCAAGGAAGAGGCCGGCTACGGCGCGCGCAAACTTGAGGTGGTGAGGGCAATGACCCTCGCTCCGACCTACATGAGCCACCAGACCCATCTGGTGCTGGCCAGCGACCTGTACCCCGAGAAGCTCGAAGGCGACGAGCCCGAGCCCCTCGATGTGGTCCCCTGGCGGCTCGATGCCCTGGATGAGCTGATGCTGCGCGAGGACGTGTCCGAGGGGCGCTCGCTGGCGGCCCTGTTCATCGCCCGCGAACTGTTGTGGAAGAGGAGCAAGGCATGAGCGAGCCGGCCACCGTGCAGGCCCTGCTGGAACCGGTCATCGGCCTGGTGCACGAGGCCGGCGAGGCGATCATGGCGGTCTACGCCGAGGACTTCGACGTCGAGCACAAGGACGACCGTAGCCCGCTGACCGCCGCCGACCGCGCCGCCCACGGCATCCTCGACGCCGGTCTGGTAGCGCTGGCAGGCGGCTATCCGGTGCTCAGCGAGGAGTCCGCCCATATCCCCTGGGAGACCCGGCGTGGCTGGCGGACCTACTGGCTCGTCGACCCACTCGATGGTACCCGTGAGTTCGTCAAGCGAAACGGCGAGTTCACCGTCAACGTCGCCCTGATCGACGACGACCGGCCGGTGCTCGGCGTCGTCTATGCGCCGGCGCTGGGTTACCTCGCCTACGCTGCGGCCGGCTGCGGCGCCTTCCGTCGCGCCGCCAACGGTCAGGACATCGCCCTTTCCACCCGGCCGCAGTCCGCCGGCCCGCTGCGCGTCGCCGCCAGCCGTTCCCACCTCGACGAACGCACGCTCGCCCTGCTCGAGCGGGTCGGCGAGCACGAGCGCATCGGCCTCGGCTCCTCGCTGAAGTTCTGCCGCATCGCCGAGGGTCAGATCGACCTCTACCCGCGCTTCGGGCCGACCTCGGAGTGGGACACGGCGGCCGCGCAGTGCCTGCTCGAGGAAGCCGGGGGCGCGGTGATCAAGGTCGATGGCGAGCCGCTGCGCTACAACACCAAGGACAGCCTGCTGAACACCGACTTCCTGGCCCTGGCCAGCCGCGACCTGCCATGGCGGAACTGGGTGTGATGGGCTCGTTGACCCGCAGGGCCCCTGCCCGATGAGTGACGCCGCCGATCAACTCGAGCGCCTGATCACCATCATGGCCGCCCTGCGCGACCCCGAGGGTGGCTGCCCCTGGGATCTCGAGCAGGACTTCGCCAGCATTGCCCCGTACACCATCGAGGAAGCCTACGAGGTGGCCGACGCCATCGAGCGCGGCGACATGGGCGATCTTCGCGAGGAGCTGGGCGACCTGCTGCTCCAGGTGGTCTTCCACGCGCAGATGGCCCGGGAGCGCGACGCCTTCGACCTCGCCGACGTAGCCCGGGCGATCAGCGACAAGATGGTCGCCCGCCATCCGCACGTGTTTGGTGACGTGGAGATGCGCGATTCGGCCGAGCAGACCGAGGCCTGGGAGCAGGGCAAGGCCGCCGAGCGCGCGGCCAAGGGGGAGACGGACGACAGCGCACTGGCCGGCATCGCACGCGGTCTGCCTGAGTGGATGCGCGCGATCAAGCTGCAGAAGCGCGCGGCGCGGGTGGGCTTCGACTGGCCCTCGCCCGATCCCGTCTTCGACAAGCTGCATGAGGAGATCGACGAGCTGCGCGCGGAGTTCCGCGCCGAGGACCCGGGTCGCCTGGAGCGCCTCGAGGACGAGCTGGGCGACGTGCTCTTCGTGGCCGCCAACCTGGCCCGGCACGCCGGCGTCGATCCCGGCCGCGCCCTGCGTCGCGCCAACGCCAAATTCGAGCGGCGCTTCAGGCGCATGGAAACCCTCGCCCGCGAGCGCGGCATCGAGCTCGCCGCCCAGCCTCTCGCCGAGCAGGACAAGCTCTGGGACGAAGCCAAGCGCGAGGAGCGCAAAGGTTAGGGCGCTTGCGCGCCTTCAAGAGGGAGCGACCCAGAGCCCGCTTGGGGCGCATATTTGCCGTTCGCCCTGGCCGGCGAATAGGGCCTTCTTTCTGGATCCAGAGCCGGATCAAGATCAACATCAAGGGCATTTCGAACCGTCCTTCGGCCGGCCCGAGTCACTTCTCTTTGCGTGCCCAAAGAGAAGTAACCAAGAGAAAGGGCACCCCGGTCAGGCGCCTTCCGGGCTTCCTGCCCTCCAGGTTCGCGTGCGGGCTCCGGGGTTTTTCGACAGCACGTCCTTGTCCTGGCGAAAAACACGCGCGCATCGTGCGCGCGTCCCTGCGGGCTCCTGCTGGGCATGGCCATCCTGGCCATGCTTATTCCAGCAGGTCCGGCCACGGGCATTCCGTGCCCGTGGCGTTCGCCGGGGCGACGCATGCGTCGCCTTTGTCCGGCTCACCCTCCACCCGCCCGCCGCCAGACAGGGGCCCCGTTGATCGGCCTTCCTGGCCGCACAGCCCGTGGACCGACCGGGCAAGGCTTTTCAGGCGGCGTGTCGCGGAACGTGGCCCTCGAATCTCGAAAACCTCATTGCGCGTGGGTCCCGTGTGCAGCGCCGAGTAGCGCAGGAAGCCGGCGGGGAAAGGCGTGGATGTTTGAGCGCAGGGATGCGCGAGTTCACGCCGGCCGCCGGGTTCCGAGCAACGCAGGGCACCGGCATTGCGCAGCAATGACGGCGCGGAAGTCGGGTCGGCTTCTCTTTGGTTACTTTCTCTTACGGCGGACCTCCTGTCCGCCGCCCTTCGGGCCGCCTGCGGCGTTCGGCCGCGCTCCTGCGCGGCTCGTGCCGATCAAGAGAAAGTGACTCGGGCCGACCGCAGGTCGGTCTGAAAGCTCTTGATCCTGTTCTTGATCTGGCTTCGCCCGAAAGGCCCATCTCGCCGGCCAGGGCGAACGGCAAACTTGTGCCCATACCTAGCATCGACCCGATCAGATGCCTGATCCCGCTATCCCGCGGCAGATGCAGGAAGGCCCGGCAATCGCCGGGCCTTCCTGGGTCACGCTGTATCGCTTCGACTAGAACTGCAGGCTCCAGTCGTCGATGTAGCCGGTGTCGCCGCGTGCGGCGTCGCGGACGCGCAGCTTCCAGGTGCCGTTGGCGGACACCGAGGAGGCATTGATCGTCCAGCTCTGCTGCAGGTTGTCGGCGCTGCCGCCGCTGCGGTTGTGCAGGTTGGCGGTCGCGCCGTTCGGGGCCACCAGATCGACCACCAGGTCACCGCGGTAGGTGTGCTTGATGTCCACCGTCACCACGAGATCTGAAGGCGCATTGCCGGAGAGCCCGCTGACCGTGATCGGACTTTCCACCGTGCGGTAGTCGGAGATCGTGTAGTTGCTGGTGTTCTCGAAGAAGGTGGTGCCACCTCCGCCGCCGGGCGGATCATAGCTGCCGACCAGGCTGACGCCGGAGAAGCTCGTGTAGCCACGAACCAGCACGTGGTAGGTGCCCGCTTGCGGGCTGGTGAAGCTGCAGCTCTCGGTGCTGCTGCTGGTCCAGGAACGGCAGTCGTAGCTGCTGGTGGTCGGGGCCGAGCCGAAGCGCACGTACAGGTCGGCGTCGCCCGAGCCGCCACTGGTCAGGAAGTCCAGATTGCTGGCCCCGGCCGGCACGTCGAGGGTGAAGCGCTGCTCGCTGCCGGCACCACCGGACAGGCCGGTCACCGGCACGTTGTTGGTCAGCGCGCCGCCGCCACCTCCGCCACCGCCACCCCCGCCGCCGCCGCCGCCACCACCGCCGTTGAGAGCGGAGATCGCAGCAGGGATATCGACGAGGCCGTAGCCATAGAAATTGTCGCGACCGCTGCTGCCAAGATCCTCGGCGCTGGCATTGATCGCGTTGCGCACGTCGGCGTTGCTCGCGCTGAGGTCAGAGCTCCAGACCACCGCGGCGGCGCCGGCCACATGCGGGCTGGCCATCGAAGTGCCGTTGAGGCTGCTGTAGCCGCTGCCGTACGTGCTCTCCACATTGACGCCCGGCGCGGAGATCTCCACCTGGCTGTTGTACTGCGAAAAGCTCGCGCGCGCCTTCGAGCTGTTCACCGCCGCCACCGACACGACGCTCGAGTACGAGGCGGGATAGCTGAACGACGAGTTGCCGCCGTTGCCGGCCGCGGCGATGGATAGCACGCCCTGGTTGTACAACGACTGGAAGCCGTTGGACTCGGTGCTGTTCGAGCCGCCGCCGCCGAGGCTCATGTTGATCACCAGCTTCTTGCCAGCGCTGTCGGCGGCGCTCTTGCAGCGATTGGCCGCGTTGATCAGGTCGGAGGCATAGGTCCACTGGCACTGCGAGCCGGAGAACACCTGCACGAAGTACATCGAGAGCGGGCCCGGCGCCACGCCCACCACGCCCTTGGTGTTGTCCTGGGCGGCGATGGTGCCGGCGACGTGGGTGCCGTGGCCGCAGGCATCGCTGCTCCAGCCGCTCGGATAGCCACCGCGGATGTCGAGGCCGGCGAAGTCCTCGTGGCTCGCGTTCACGCCCGAGTCGATCACGCAGACCATGACGCCGTTGCCGGTGTGGCCCTGCGCCCAGGCGCTGGGCGCGCCGACCAGGTTGATGCCATAGGGCGTGGACTGGGCCAGCGAGTAGCGCTTGGGGTCGGGCTCGACCGACTTCACGCGCGGATCTTTCTTCAGAGCATGCAACTGGGTCTTGCTGAGGGTCATGGCGATGGCGCCGAGATCCTCGAATTCGTGGTGCACCTTGGCCGTGGCCCCGGCGAGCTTGCCAGCCAGCGAGTCGGTCATCAGCTTGGCGGAGACCCCCTCCTCCAGCTCGACGATATAGCGCTGCCCCCCCTGGGCCGACGTCGCACCGGCCATGGCCAGCGCGATGCCAGCCCACAACACACTTCTGCGTACTGCCTTGTTCACTTGCTACCCTCCAGCGTTAAGCCGGACGCCCCTGATGCAACCCGCCCGGCGTGAGTGGATCGATTGGTGGAGGGGTGACCCTACCAGCGCTCAACGGGCGTTCATACTTCCTTCAGCCATCGGGAGGTTCCCCAGTCGGGGCCTCCGAATCACCCCGTGTCAATCACTTGGATGGTTTCGAGCGAAAGCGCAAGCGATCTATTTGCCAGATAAGCGGTAGATATTTAGCGATAAACGGTTGCCGCCTTCACGTTCTGCTCGGCTGGGGCGTGGGACAGGTGTCGCCTGCGGGGCGGGCGAACAGGGCGACGCAGGCTGTTTCGCGACCACTGGCAAAGATGGCGCTCGCGCCACGACGAAGACCCGGCCGGGGCCGGGTCTTCGCTTTACGCTGTGGAACGGAGTGCTTAGAACTGCAGGCTCCATGCGTTGATGTAGCCGGTGTCAGCCCGGGCACGGTCGCGCACCTTCAGCAGCCAGGTGCCGTTCGCCGCCTCGCTGGAGGCGTTCACGGTGTAGGTCTGGATGATGTTGTCGGCGCTGCCACCGGTGCGGTTGTGCAGGTTGTACACGCTGCCGTCCGGAGCGATCAGGTCCACGATCAGGTCGCCGATATAGGTGTGCCGGATGTCCACCGCGACCTTCAGGTTGGTCGGTGCGTTGCCGGTCCGGCCGCTGACGGTGATCGGACTGGTGATGCCGGTGGAGTTGTTGTCGGGGATGGCGTAGTCCGCGGTGTTCTCGAAGAACGTGGCGCCACCTCCGCCACTCGGCGGGGTGAAGTTGCCGACCAGGCTGGCGCCGGAGAAGGTCGAATAGGCGTTGACCAGTACGTGGTAGGTCCCGGCCTGCGGGCTGGCAAAGCTGCAGCTCTCGGTGTTGCCCGAAGCCCACGAGCGGCAGTCGTAGCTCCCAGTGGTCGGCGCCGAACCGAACTTCACGTAGAGGTCCGCATCTCCGCTGCCACCGGACAGGTTGAACGACAGGTTGGTCGCACCAGCAGGCACCACGAGGGTATAGGCGAGCTGCGTGCCGGTCGCGCCCGACAGGCCGTTAACGGGCACGCCGTTGCTCAGCACGCTGCCGCCACCGCCGCCGGCGGAGTCGGTGGTCGCCTGGGCGATGCCGCTGTAGTTGCCGTTGTTGCCGGCGCCGTCATAGGCACGGACGCGATAGCGGTAGGTGGTCGCCGCGGTCAGCCCGGTGTTGCTGTAGCTGGTCGACGTGGTGGTGGCGATCTGGGCGAAGTTCGAGCAGCTAGCGCCCGAGCAGCGCTCGATCTTGTAGCCGGCCAGACC
Source organism: Pseudomarimonas salicorniae (assembly GCF_023156535.1). Lineage (GTDB taxonomy): Bacteria > Pseudomonadota > Gammaproteobacteria > Xanthomonadales > Xanthomonadaceae > Pseudomarimonas > Pseudomarimonas salicorniae. The sequence continues at coordinate 306,190 of NZ_JALNMH010000002.1, forward strand.
CGAGCCACCGGTATCGGTGGCCGCAGACCAGGACAGCGAGACTGCCGAGGTTCCGGCGGACGAAGCCGAGAGACTGGCGACGGTGCTGGGCGGCGTGGTGTCGGGCGCCGGGCCGGCCAGGGCGGCGATCGCGTTCGGAATCCGCACCAGGCCGAAGCCGAAGCTGGTATCGCGGCCGGCGGTACCGAGGTCCTCCGCCGTGGAGGTCAGGGCGTTGCGCACGTCGAGGGCAGTAGCGGACAGATTCGAACTCCACACCACGGCGGCCGCGCCGGCCACGTGCGGAGTGGCCATCGATGTGCCGTCCAGCGGCGAGTAGGCGCTGGTGTTGTTGTTGGCGATGGTGCTGACGGTCGCGCTCTGGCCCAGTCGCGAGGCCACGATCTCCTGGCCGTCCTCCTGCGACATGGCCACCGAAGGAATGGTGGTCTGCGTGGGTGAGGACAGGGTGCCACCGAAAGTGCCGGGAGCATTGTTGTAGACGATGGCCGCCGTGCCGCCGCCGGTCTGCGCGTTGACCACCTTCTGCTCGAAGCTAATGTTGCCGCGCTGGCACAGGACGACCTTGCCAGACCACGATCCCACGGTCTCACAGGTGCCGCCGTTGACGATGGCGCCGCTGCGGGTGAGCTGGGGCGTGTTTGTCATGGCGGTGACGCTGTAGGCCGCGCCGCCGACGCTGGTGGTCGCCGAGGCGATCGGGTAGGTGCTGAGCACCCCGACGCCGGGACCGGAGATCTCGACCTGGCTGTTGAATTGCGAGAAGTCGGCCTTGGCCTTGTTCGAGTCGATCGCGGCGACCGACATCACCGCATCATAGGACGCCGGGTAGCTCAGCGAACTGTTGCCGTCGTTGCCAGCAGCGGCGATGGACAGCACGCCCTGGTCAAGCAGCGACTGGAAGCTGTTGCGCTCGGTGGTACTCGAGCCCGAGCCGCCGAGCGACATGTTGATGACCAGCTTCTTGCCCGCGGCGTCGGCCGCGGTCTTGCAGCGGTTGGCCGCGTCGATCAGGGTCGAGGCGTAGTTGAGGCCGCAGTTGGCGCCGCCGAAGTAGCGGACGATGTAGAGCGAGACGACGCCCGGGCTGACGCCCACCACGCCGACGTTGTTGTCCTGGGCAGCGACGGTGCCGGCGACATGGGTTCCGTGGCCGCAGGTGTCGGTGTTCCAGCCGCTCGGATAGCCGCCGCGGATGTCGACGCCGGCGAAGTCCTCGTGGTCGGCCTTCAGGCCGGAGTCGATCACGCAGACCATGACGCCGTTGCCGGTGTGCCCGCTGGCCCAGGCGCTGGGCGCGCCGACCTGGGCGATGCCGTAGGGCTGGGTCTGCGCCATCGGGTAGCGCTCGGGGTCGATCTCGATCGACTTCACCCGCGGATCGCTGCGCATGGCGGCGAGCTGGGCCTTGGACAGGGTCATGGCGATCGCGCCGAGGTCCTCGAATTCGTGGTGGACCTTGGCGGCCTGCCCGGCCACCTTGCCGGCAAGCGCGCCGGTCATCTGCTTGGCCGAGACGCCCTCTTCCAGCTGGACGATGTAGCGGTGGCCGTCGGCCGCCGATACCGTCCCCGCCATGGCCAGGGAAATCCCGGCCGCCAACACGCCGATACGCACTGCTTTCTTCACGAAACGATCCCCAGCTCTTGGGCCGTAGGTCCCCTCCCAGGGTCCGCCGGCGGTGAATGGATGAAACGACGTGGGCGGAAACTAGCAGTGTTCGCGTGGTGTTCAGTTTTTCTTCAGGTATCGGGAGTTCCCCGAGCCGACGCGCGTGGCCCATGCTGCTTCAACCACTTGCGAATTCGTGATGAGACGCGCAGTTCTGCGCGACTCATGACGAACGGTGCTTTTTTGCCGACTAACGGCTGTTCTCTTCACAATACGGAGCTCTTCGTTTCCGACCTGTTCAGTTTTCTTGCGCAAACCGGCGCGGGCTTGCCCCCCCGGGTACGGGCCGCAACAATGGATTGAAGGGAGGTCCCCATGGCCCGCTTCGACAACTTCGCCGCCTTCTATCCGTACTACCTGCAGGAGCACAGCAACCGCACCTGTCGCCGCCTGCACTTCGTCGGCAGCGCACTGGTGCTGGGGGTGCTGCTGGCGGTGCTGATCGGCTCGCTGTCGCCCTGGTGGCTGCTGTCGATCCCGCTGATCGGCTACGGGTTCGCCTGGGTCGGCCACTTCTTCTTCGAGCACAACCGGCCTGCGACCTTCAAGCATCCCTGGTACAGCCTGATGGGCGACTGGGTGATGTTCCGGGACATGCTGACCGGTCGCATTCCGTTCTGACCTGCACCCGGTGGAGTCGAGCGAGGTACCCGGCAACGGGCTGATCGTCTACCGCGCGAGCCGCCTCGAGGCCCTGCTCGAGCCGCTGCATGCCCTGCTCGCGGCGGCTCCGCCCGACGGCCTGCTGCAGCCGGCCGAGCTGATCACCGCGCATCCGGGCATGCGTCGCTGGCTACTCAACCGACTCGCCGAGGCCGGCGGCCGCTACGGCATCGCGGCCAATATCGACATCGATCTGCCCGGGCAGTGGATCGACCGGCTAAGCCGGCGCTGGCAACCCGGCCTGTCCGATGCGCAGTCGGCCTACGGCACCGATGCGCTGCGCTGGCGCCTGTTCGAGCTGGCCGGCGCGATCAGCGACGGGAACATCGAGGCGCCGCGTCTGGCCGAGTACCTGGATGCCGATCCCGCCGGCCCGCGCCGCTGGCAGCTGGCCGCGGCGCTGGGCGAGCTGTTCGGGCGCCTGCTGGTCTACCGGCCGGACTGGCTTCAGGCCTGGGCCCGCGGCCAGCAGCCGATCGAGGGCGCTGGCGAGCTGCCGGCGCTGTGGCGAGCCCTGCGCGAGCGGATCGGCAGCCCGCACCGCAGCGAGCGCCACGCCGAGCTGCTGCGCGCGGTGGCCGAGGCGCCCGGCGGCGATGCCCCCCTGCACGTCTTCGGCCTCAGCCATCTGCCACCGCGGCACCTCGACGTGCTGCGCGCGGTGTCGCGCAAACGCCTGGTGGTGATGTACTGCCCCGACCCCTGCGTCGAGCACTGGGCCGGCCTTGGCAACGAGCGCGCCCGGCTGCGCCAGCTGCTGGAGGCACCGGCCGGTCCGGAGGTCGCCCTGCTCCATCTGGAAACCGGTCATCCGCTGCTGGCCAGCCTGGGCCGCCTCGGGCAGCAGTTTGGTGCCCTGCTGGCGGCCGCGGAAGAGGACATCGTCATCGACGTCCGTCACAGCCTGGATGCCGAGCCGCAGCGCGGCGCCCTCGGGAGCCGCCTCGGCCGCCTGCAGGAGAGCATCCGCCGGCTCGATGCCGGCCTGGTCGCGGCGGACTCGGATCGCGGCGACGCCTCGCTGCGCCTGCACCGCTGCCACAGCCGCTGGCGCGAACTGGAAGTGCTGCGCGATGCCCTGCTCAAGGCGCGCGTCGACCTGCCCGACCTGCGGCCGTCGGAGATCGCGGTGCTGGCGCCCTCGATGGCCGACTACCTGCCCCTGCTCGGCGCGGTGTTCGGCCCGGCGGGCAGCGCCGACACGCCCCTGCCCTATCACGTGGCGGATCTGCCCATCGGCCGCAGCCATCCGCTGCATCTGGCCTGGTTCGACCTGCTGCAGCAGGCGCGGCAGCGGAGCACCGCGCCGGGGCTGATGGCCCTGCTGCGCCTGGGGGCAGTGCGCCGGGCGCTGGACCTCGACGAGGCGGACCTCGAATCCCTGCAACACGGCCTCGGCGCCGCCGCCGCAGCGCTCGGACTCGACGGCGAGGCACGCGCCGACGAGGGGCTGCCGCCTCTGGAGGCGCACACCCTCGGCTGGGGGCTTGATCGGCTGTGCCTTGCCTACGCCCTGGGCGACGAGGAGGGCGAACCGGCCCTGCTCGATGGCCTGCGCCCGTCCGGCGCGCCGGACGAGGGCGACGCCCACGCGCTGGGCGCACTGTATCGCCTGCTGTCGGCGATCAAGCGGCTGCGCATCGAGGCCGGCTCGCCGCGCCCGGCCGGACGCTGGATCGACCTGTTCAGGCGCCTCTGGCAGTCGCTGTTCCGCGTCGATCCCGCCCTGCGCGACGAAGTCGATTCCGAGGACGCCCTGCTCGAGTGCCTGGCCGGCGCGCAGCGCGCCATCGCCGATGCCGGGGTCGACCCGACGATGAGCCATGCCCAGGCCATGGCCATGCTCGACGGCCTGCTCGCCCAGCTGGGAGGGCGCGGCGCCTTCCTGCATGGCGGCATCACCTTCTGCGGCATGGTTCCGCAGCGTGCCCTGCCCTACCGGATGATCTGCGTGCTCGGAATGTCGGAGAGCGACTTTCCGCGCCGCCCCACGGCGGTGCTGGGCGACCCGATGCCGCGGCATCCGCGGATCGGCGATCGCGACGTGGTCAGCGACGACCGCTTCCTGTTCCTCGAGACCCTGATGTCGGCCCGCGATCGCCTGCACCTGTCCTGGGTCGGCGAGGACCCGCGCGACGGCAGCGCCCGCGAGCCCTCGCCGGTGCTCGGCGAGCTGATCGGCCTGCTGCAGTCGGTCGCCGGGGCCGAGCCACGCGAGGCCTGGCTGATCGAGCATCCGCTGCAGCCTTTCGATGTGCGCTACGCCCGCGACCCGGCCGCCCGCGAGCCGCTGCACAGCTTCGGCCCGATCTGGCGCCCTGCGCCGGTACCCGTCCCGGGCGACGGGGCAGAGCTGCCGGAGCCGGCAGCGGCCGCGCTGCGCATCGAATCGCTGCGCGGCTGGCTGCGCAATCCGGCCCAGGAGCTGCTGCGCCAGCGCTGGCGCATGCCGATGCGCGGCCTGGATACCGAGACCCTGCCCGCCGACGAGCCGCTGGATACCCGGCTCGATGCCCGTGAGGCGCTCTGGCGCCCCCTGCTCCAGCAGGCCCTGGTCAGCGGCCGGGCGCCGCCCGATGAGCCCGACGAGATCCTGCTCGCCTCTGGCCAGCTCCCGCCGGGCCGCCCCGGGCGGATGGCCTACGCCCGCCAGGCCGCGATCGCACGCGCCCTGTTCGAGGAGTCCGCCGGCCTGCCCTGCTTCGCCCTGCCCTCGCAGCGCCTCGTCCCGGACCTTTCGTTCGAGCTCGAAGGCCAGACCATCGAGGGCCGCCCTGGCCCGGTCTGGCGCTGCGGCAAGGTGCTCTGGCTGGTCGAGTTCGCCGACGAACCGAAGCGTTTCAAGGGGCTGTCGGGTCGGCTGGACCTCGCCCTGCGCGCCGCCCTGCTTGGCCTCTGCCTGCAGCCCGGAGAGGCCCTGCAGGTGCTGCGCCTGGCTCCCGGCAAGCAGGACAGCTGGGCGGCGACGCTTTCGCTCGAGGCCTCCGATCTGACCGTGCGGCGCGCCGGTCTTGAACAGGTCGTTTCCACGATAGCCCGATCCTGGGAGGCGGCCCTGCGCGAGCCGCTGGCCTACTTCCCCAAGGCCAGCCAGGCCTTGCTCGAGGACGGCGACATCGCCGGCGCCTGGCTTGGCAGCGACCGGCAGACCGGCGAGCGCGACTGGTCGCCGGGCTATGCCTGGCTGCTGGCCGGAGAGCGCGAATTCTGGGACGCACGCGACCCGGCCAGCCCGCTCTTCGCCGAGACCGCCCGGCGACTGGCCGCCCTGCTGGCGCCGGGACCGGAGCGCGGCGCATGAGCCTTGACTGGCGAAACCTGCCGCTCGAGGGCCGGGTGCTGGTCGAGGCCAGCGCCGGCACCGGCAAGACCTGGACGCTTGCCATGCTCTACCTGCGCCTGCTTCTGGAGGGTGGGCACGCGCCCGAGGCGATTGCCGTCACCACCTTCACCGAGGCCGCGGCGCAGGAGCTGCGCGGACGCATCCGGGCCCGGGTCCGCGAGGCGCTGGACGTGCTGCAGGGGCGTCCTTCCGGCGATGCCGCGCTGGACGCGTACCTCAGCGGCCTGCCGACCGCGCCGTCCCGGCTCGCCCCGCGGCTCAAGCTCGCCCTGCTCGACCTCGATCGCGCGCCGATCGGCACCCTGCACAGTCTCTGCCTTGGCGTACTGCGGGAGTTTCCGCTGCTCACCGGCAGCGATGTGCTTGGGCTGACCCTGGTCGACGAGCCGGCCCTGCGCCGCGCGCTGATCGATGACATCTGGCGCGAACGGATGCAGTCGGAGCAACAGGCCGATGCGCTGACCACCTGGCTGCTGCGCAAGGGCCGGACCTTCCTGCAGTCGACCCTGCCGGGCCTGCTCCAGGCCGGCATCGAGGTGCGCCGGCCAGACGCCGCGGCGCTGGCCGACTGCGCCCTGCTCGACGAAGCCGCCCGGGCGCCGGCGCTGCGCCGGCTGGTCGACGACGGCAGCCTGTACAGGCGCGCCAACGCCGCGGTCCGCACCGAGCTGCGCAAGCTGGCCGAGCGGCTGGAGCTGGGCGAGGACGAGGCCGAAGCGAACCACAAGTTCCCCCGACTTGCCGAGGGACACGCCTCGCTGGAATCGCTGGCCGATCAGTTTGCGGACGGCGCGCTGGAGCGGCTGGGCGGCGACCCGGACTTCCGGTTTGCCCTGCGCGCCGGCGCGGCGGCCATGCAGGCGCGGCGCCTGCTCGGCGGCGCTGCCCTCGCCGAGTGCCGCGAGCGCCTGCTGGGCCTTCGCCAGCAGCGGCTGCAGCAGAACCGGTCAATCGGCTACGACGACATGGTCGAGCGCGTGCATGCAGCGGTGCTGGCCGCCGACGGCGAGCTGGCCGAGCGCCTGTTCGCACGCTGGCCGGTGGCCCTGATCGACGAGTTCCAGGACACCGACCCGCGCCAGTACGCGATCTTCGACCGATTGTTCCGCGGCGCGGACGGCCGGCCGCGCGGCTGCCTGCTGATGGTCGGCGACCCCAAGCAGGCGATCTACGCCTTCCGCGGCGGCGACATCCATACCTATCAGCGGGCCGCGGCGGCCAGCGACCAGCGACTGAGCCTCGCCACCAACCACCGCGCCAGCCGCGAGATGGTTGCCGCGCTCAACGAGCTGTACGCGCAGGGCGGTGACGGCTTCCGTATCCCGCCGGGGCCCGGTCATTTCGGCTATGTCCCGGTCCGCCCCAGCAACCGCCGCGACGACGCGCCCTGGCGCGACGACGGCCGGCCACTCGCTCGTCCGCTGCGTCTGCACGTGCTGCCATCCGAGGACGATCCGCAGAAGGCGCCGCTGCGCGTCGAGCGCGCCATCGACTCCTGCGCCGCGCTGATCGCAGAGACCCTCACCCGCGGCGACCAGCGCATCGGCGATGCGCCGCTGCATGCCGGTCGCATCGCCGTGCTGCTGCCGCGGCACAGCGATGTCACCGCGATGCGCGAGGCCCTGCGCCGCCGCGGCATCCCGAGCAGCGGCGCAGGGCGAAGCGATGTGTTCACCACCGAATGGGCCCGCGCCCTGCAGCTGCAGCTCTGGTCCTGGCTCAATCCGGAGGACGGCGACGCCCTGCGCGAGGTGCTGCGCTCGCCCCTCTATCGTTGGCCGCTGTCCGCCCTGCATCCCGCAGCCCAGGATCCGGGGCTGCTGGCCGCGGCGCATCGCGCCAATGCCGCCCAGGCCGAGCGCTGGCGACGCGCCGGCATCCAGGCCGCGATCGGCGCCCTGGTCGACGCGCGCTGCGCCGACCTGCTTGCCGAACCCGGTGCCGGCGAGCGTGCCCTGACCGACCTGCGCCACCTCGGCGAGCTGCTGGCCGAAGCCGAAGCCGCCGGCCAGCGCGGCGAAGCCCTCTGGCACTGGCTGGCGGCGCAGCGCGAGCAACCCACGCAGGATGCCGACACGCGCCAGCTGCGCATCGAATCGGACGGCCGCCGGGTTCGCCTGATGACCCTGCATGCCAGCAAGGGACTGGAGTTCGACTGGGTCCTGCTGCCCCTGATGTGGAACCACACACCGCGTTCCATCGACTGGCCGGTGGCCTGGGACGAGTCGGCCGGCCAGCGCGTACTCGACCTGGGCAGCCCGCAGTGGGCCGAGGCGGCCGAGGCCGCCGCCCGGGACGATCAGCGCGAGCGCCTGCGCGTGCTCTACGTGGCCCTGACCCGCGCCGTGTACCGCTGCGACGTCTGGGCCATGGACCCCGAGCGCCTGGCCCATGCGCGGGCCAGGAGCCCCCAGGACGAAGCCGTGCGCAGCGCGCTCGACCTGCTTCTGGCGCCGCTGTTTGCAAGGCCCGATGCGGCCGCCCTCGAACAGGTGGCCTGGCTGCCGGGCTGGCCGGAAGGCGATGCGCGCCTCGGCGCCGAGTCGGACGCCAGCGCCCTGCCCGACTGGCCACCCGTCCCGGGCGCCCCGGTGCTGGACAGCCTGGTCAGCTTCTCCAGCCTGACCCACCAGCGGCGCAGCGAGACCCGGGGTGCCCAGGACGAGGTCGAGGCCGCCGCCGACCCCGAGCCCGCCCCGCCGCATCCGACCCTGCTTGAATGGGAACCGCTGCGCGGCGCGACCGTCGGCAACGCCCTGCACGCCATCCTCGAGCGTCGCGCGATCGGCCGGACGCTGGCCGAGCAGCCGGCGCTTGTCGAGGCCTGCCTGCGCGAGCAGGGCTGGCCGCCGGCGCATCGCGACGCTGTTTGGCGGGCACGGGTGACCGAGCGCCTGGACGCCGCCCTCGACACAGACCTGGGCGAGGGTATCCGGCTGGCCGCCCTGCCCGCGGCGGCCCAGCGCGCCGAGATGGACTTCCGCATGCGCCTCGATGCGGTGTCCTTCGCGCGACTGAAGGAGGCGCTGGGCGACCTCGGTGAATCGCGCCTGCTGCCCGCCTCGGTGCCGCTGCGCGCGGTCAGCGGCCTGCTCAGCGGCAAGATCGACCTGGTCTTCGAGCACGCCGGCCGGCTGCACGTCGCCGACTACAAGAGCAACCGCCTCGGCCCGGCCGTGGATGACTATCTGGGCGGCTCGCTGGAGCGGGCCATGGACCACAGCGGCTACCGCTTCCAGGCCCTGCTCTACACCCTGGCCGTGCACCGCTACCTGCGCCAGCGGCGACGCGACTACGACCCGGGCACCCACCTCGGCGAGAGCTGGTACCTGTTCCTCCGCGGAATGGGCCTGGCCCCCGGCGCCGGCGTCTGGCGGCGGCCGTTCGAGCCCGCCCTGATCGAGGCCGTCGATGCCGTGTTTGCCGGAGACGCGCAATGAATCGCCTGTCCCTGCTGCCCTTTGAGCCCGTGCCGGCGCCCGAGGACGGCTGGCGCCCCGAGGAGCGCATGCTGGCCAGCTGGATCCGCGGCCACGGCGGCAGCGAGGCCCTGGCCGCGGTCGCCGCCTGGCTGCGCCGCGCCGAGTCGCAGGGCGACAGCTGCCTGCCGCTGGGCACGCCGCAGCGCTGTGGCAGTCCGGGCTGGGACGCAGCGGTAATCGACACCCTGCGCGGCGAGCGTCTGGTCAGCGATGGCGCCGCGCGCGCCCCGCTGGTGATCGACGCCGCCGGGCGCTGCTACTGGTGGCGCAGCTGGCGCCATGAGCTGCGCATCGCCAAGGTGCTGGGCGCCCGGCTGCAGGTACCGGCCGCGGATGACACCCGGGCCGCCCTGGTCGAGCGCCTGTTCGCCGGCAGCGATGCCGCCCATGACCAGGCCCAGCGTCGCGCCGTGGCCGCCGCCGACGCTCCGCTGCTGGTGCTGACCGGCGGCCCGGGCACCGGCAAGACGCGCACCGCGCTGCGCTTGCTGCTGATGCGCCAGCTGCTCGCCGACCGGGCCGGCCGCGGCGAACCTCTGCGCATTGCGCTGGCCGCGCCCACCGGCAAGGCCGCGCACCGACTTAATGAATCGCTGCAGCAGGGCGCCGAGCAGATCGTCGCCCTCGATCCGCAGCTCGGCGAAACCTGCGCCCGGGTCCTCGCCCAGCCGGCCCGCACCGTCCACCGGCTGCTCGGCTGGTCGCCCTCGATGCGGCGCTTCCGGCACGGCATCGAGGAGCGCCTGGCGGTCGACCTGGTCCTGCTCGACGAGGTCTCGATGCTTGACCTCGGGACACTGCGAGCGGTCTGCGATGCCCTGCCTGAGAACGCCGGTCTGGTCCTCTTGGGCGATGCCGAGCAGCTCAGCTCGGTGGCCAGCGGATCGGTGCTGGACGATGTCGTGCAGGCGCTGGAGGGCCGCGTCGGCGGTCCGGTGGTGCGCCTCGACCACGGCTTCCGAAGCGATGCCGCGCTGATGCCGGCGCTCGGCGCGGCGCGGCAGGGCGATGCCGACGGCCTGCTGATGCTGTGCCGCGAAGAGGCCGCGCTGGACTTCCGGCCGCTGACCGATGCCACCGGCCTCTCGGCGCGCCTCGATGCCTGGGCCGGGCAGCTGGTCGAGACGATCGCGCCGCTGGCCGCCGGCCGCGGCGAGCCGGCCGCGCGCGCCCTGCTCGCCGCCTGGCAGCGCCAGCAGCTGCTCTGCGCCCTGCGCGAGGGACGCTTCGGCGCCGCGGCCGCCGCTGAACATATCGATACGCTTATACGCGAGGCGCTCGGCCATCCCCCCGAGTCCCGCCTGTGGGCCGGGCGCAGCGTGATCGTTCTGCGCAACGACTACAGCCGCGGCCTGTTCAATGGCGACCTCGGCGTCCTGCTGCCCGGTGACGACGGCCAGCTCCGCGCCTGGTTCGCTCCCGCCGGCAGCGACCCCGCCCTGCGCGCCTTCGCCCCCGGCGACCTGCCCGAGCATGCCTCGGCCAGCGCGCTCACCGTGCACAAGGCCCAGGGCTCGGAGTACGACCGCATCGCCCTGATCCTGCCGCCGAACCCGGCCCTGGCCCTGCTCGACCGCCAGCTGGTCTACACCGCCCTTTCCCGCGCCCGCCACGGATTCGAACTCTGGGCCGACGAACCCACCCTCCGCGCCGCCCTCGCCCGGCGCAGCCTGCGCCAGGGCGGACTGCGCGAGCGCCTTATGCGCGCGTAGGGTGCGCGGAGCGAAGGCGCGTTTCGCGGGAATGCACCCGTCGCGGGAAATTGGTGTTATGGGGTCTCGGGCAATCCTCGCGCACTGCGGGGTCGTGACCACTGCATGTGGCCGTGAGGCTGACCGGCTCCTGCCAAGCTCAATGACCGGCGTTGCCGGTGCGCATGACAGCCACGGGCAAGCGCACTGCCCAGCCCTGGCAGCAAGCTGACGGGCTGATATCGACCCAGAACGCGCGTTCGTTGACGTGTGCTTTGGGCGCCAAGCAGACCTTCCGCAGGACCCGCCTGTAGGAGCCAGCTTGCTGGCGATCATCCCATTCGGGGCGCCTATCGCCAGCAAGCTGGCTCCTACACACGCATCGGCGCTGCCAGGTCCGGTTTGCTCCGCAAAGCAGACCTTGCCGCAGTCAAATTTTGGGAGCGCCCTTGGGCGCGACCGCGACACTACGCATTCACCACAGACCGCGGCCAGAGCGGATTTCCGCGGTCGCGCCCTTGTGCGCTCCTACAGTCGGGCTTCGTTGGGCGTCAGCGAAGGCTCATCGGGTGCGCCTTGGGCGCACCGATACGGGCGTTCGGACGGTGCGCCCGGTGCGGCTAGCCGCACCCTATGAATGTCTGCTTCGCGCCCAGATTTCGCTTCTGCAAACGCTCGCTCCCGGCCGAACTCGGCCGGTCAGACCACTGCCCGATGTGGTCAGTCGAGCCTCCGGACAGGGTCGGAGTTGCGGGCGAAGGCGCGGGTGGCGAAGCCACCGTTGCCGCGTAGCGGCCGAACCCTATCCCCTGAGCCCTGAGCCCTGAGCCCTGAGCCCTGAGCCCTGAGCCCTGAGCCCTAGGCCCTGAGCCCTAGGCCCTAGCCCCTGAGCCCTACCCAGCCACCAGCCTGCAATCGCCCAGATCTGGATACGGCTGCTCGAACGACTTGTGGTGATATTCGCCCGACCCTGCATCAAAGCGGTAGTCGTCCTTCCAGGCGTGGTAGTGGCGCATCACCTCATGGATGGCGTGGGCGATGTAAGCGGCTTCCTCGTCGGTCATGGTCGGGTGCAGCGAGACGCGCACCCAGCCGGGCTTGTTGCTGAGGTCGCCGGCGTCGATCTCGCAGGTGATCTTCTGCGAGGTCTGGGGGTCGACCCCGAGCAGGATGTGCCCGTAGGTGCCGGCGCAGGAACAGCCGCCGCGCACCTGCACGCCGAAGCGGTCGTTGAGCAGCTTGACGATCAGGTTGTGGTGCTTCTCCAGCGAGTAGAAGGAGAAGATGCACAGGCGGTCGTGGCGCTGCGGTTCGAGCAGCTGGATGCCGGGCTGGCTCAGCAGCTCGCGGAGGAAGATCGACTTCAGCTCCTCCTCGCGGGCATGGATGCGGTCGACGCCCATCGCTTCCTTCAGGCGGATCGCCAGCGCGGCGCGGATGGTCTGCAGGAAGCCCGGCGTGCCGCCGTCCTCGCGCGCCTCGATGTTGTCGACGAATCGGTGGCCGCCCCAGGGATTGGTCCAGGCCACGGTGCCGCCGCCCGGTGTGTCCGGCACCTTCAGCCGGTAGAGCGAGGCGTCGAAGACCAGCACGCCGGACGAGCCCGGACCGCCGAGGAACTTGTGCGGCGAGAAGTAGATCGCGTCGAGCTTCTCGGCCGGGTCGGCCGGATGCATGTCGATCGGCACGTAGGGCGCCGAGGCGGCGAGGTCGACGAAGCACAGCCCGCCGTGGGCGTGCATGATCGCCGCCATCCGGTGGTAGGGAGTGACGATGCCGGTGACGTTGGAGCAGCCGGAGAAGGCGCCGATCTTCAGCGGTCGGTGGGCGTGCTCGCGGAGGATCTGCTCGAGGTGGTCGAGGTCGGGATTGCCGTCCGGCTTGCGGCGGATGATCTCGACGTGGACCGCGCACTCCTCCCAACTGGTCTGGTTGCTGTGGTGCTCGAGGTGGGTGACCACCACCAGCGGCTTCTCCTCGTCGCAGAACGCCACCCTGTCGCACAGCTGCTCGGGAATGCGCAGGCCGAGCATGCGCTGGAACTTGTTGACCACGCCGGTCATGCCCGAGCCCTGGGCGATCAGCACGTCCTTGGGGCCGGCATTGACGTGGCGCTTGATGATGCACTGCGCCTGGTGGTACGCGCGGGTCATCGCCGTGCCGGTCAGCGTGGTCTCGGTATGGGTGTTGGCGACGAAGGGGCCGAGGGTGTCGCGAAGATAGTCCTCGATCGGACCGTACAGGCGGCCGCTGGCGGTCCAGTCGGCATAGACCACGCGGCGGGCGCCGCCCGGAAGCGGATGGACCAGATCGTTGCCGATTACGCCGGGGCGGAAGCGGGCAAACCAGGCCTCAAGCTCGCCCGGACTGCGCGATCCATTGGCAGCGGTGTCGTCCCGGTGCGGTACCGGGTGCGGAATGGCGGCGGACATGAGCGTTCTCCCTCCGTGTCCGGCAGGTGCCGGTCATTGTCGCGGATTTCGCGGGCGGCTGCCCGCGGACGGCTAGGGGCTCGGCGCGAAGCCGGCCTCGAGAATGCTGGCAAGGCGCGAGGCAGCGAGGCGCAGGCGCGCCTCGGCCAGCGGCCGGAAGCGCTCGAAATAGGCGTCGGACAGGCGGCGGCGCTGCGGATAGAAGCCGTCAGCCTGGACGATGCGGCAGCTGTCCTCGGCCCAGGTCACGGGTTGGAACGGGCCCGCCTCGGGCAGCGGCTCGGCCGACAGCGCGGCCAGATGCCCGGCGCGATCGCGACCGGTCCGGGCCAGCATGAAATGGTCCCAGACCCGGTGCAGGTTGCTGCCCTCGCCGTCGACGTTGACCTGATAGGTGTTGCCGCCGCGGTCATGGCCGTAGCCGCAGTGCAGCGGCTGGTGGATGTCGGCGACGAAGTGGACCAGGAACTTCAGCGCCTCGGCACGCCGCTGGCGCGGCAGCGAGGCATCCAGCATCTCGGCGCGGAAGCGCTCTACCGCGGCCACCACGCAGTCGCCCCCGGGGCAGTCGCGCCGCGCCACGTACTCGCAGCGGCCGCGCGGGAAGTTCACGAAGTGCAGCGGCGTGGCCCAGGCGTAGGCCTTGTCGTCGCGCATGCGGTCGGCCCAGCCCGCTGTCGAGGCCAGGCTCTCGCCCTCCTCGAGCAGGGCCTGCACCCCGACCCGTGCCTTCGCGGAGAGCTGGCGCTCGGCCAGCTCTCCGACCAGCTCGTGGCCGAACATGCTCCAGGCGCGCGCCGGCGATGTCGCGCCGGCGAGCACGATGAGCAGCAGCAGGGCGATCCAGTGCCTCATGCAGCCGGCTTGGCCACGCCCTTCGCCGCCTCGACCACCGCCTCGGCGGTGATGCCGAAGTGCTTGTACAGGTCGCCGGCCGGCGCCGAGGCGCCAAAGCGGTCGATGCCGACCACCGCACCGTCGAGACCGACGTACTTGCGCCAGAAGTCGGTGACGCCCGCCTCGACCGCCACCCGCGCCCGGCACCACGACGGCAGCACGCCCTCACGCCACTCGACCGGCTGGGCATCGAAGACATTGCTGCAGGGCATCGACACCACGCGCACCGCGCGGCCTTCCGCAATCAGCGTGCGCGCCGCGTCCATGGCGATGCCGACCTCGGAGCCGGTGGCGATCAGGATCAGATCCGGCTTGCCGCCCTCGGCCTCCATCAGCACGTAGCCGCCGCGCTCGATGTCGCGCACCTGCTGGGTGCTGCGCGGCTGGTGGTCGAGGTTCTGCCGCGAGAAGATCAGGCAGGACGGGCCAAGACGGTGCTCGATGGCCGCCTTCCAGGCCACCACCGACTCCACCGCGTCGCAGGGGCGCCAGACCCGGTTGTTCGGGATGTAGCGCAGCGAGGCCAGGTGCTCGACCGGCTGGTGGGTCGGGCCGTCCTCGCCGAGGCCGATGGAATCATGGGTGTAGACGTGGATCGCTGCGGCCGGGATCAGCGCGCTCATCCGCACCGCATTGCGGGCGTAGTCGGAGAAGACCAGGAAGGTGGCGTCGTAGGGAATCAGGCCGCCGTGCAGGACCATGCCGTTGGCAATCGCGGTCATGCCGAACTCGCGCACGCCGTAGTAGACGTAGTTGCCGTCTTCGCCGCCCGCGTTGACGTCGCGCGAGCCCTTCCACAGGGTCAGGTTGCTGTGCGCGAGGTCGGCCGAGCCGCCGATCAGCTCGGGCAGTAGCGGACCGAAGTGTTCAAGGGCCATCTGCGAGGCCTTGCGCGAGGCCACCACCGGCCCCTCTGCCTGCAGCTTGTCGGCATAGGCCCAGGCCGCTTCGGTGAAGCCGGCCGGCAGCTCGGCGCGCAGCCGGCGCAGCAGCTCGGCGGCGAGCTCCGGGAAGGCGCGGCCGTACTCGGCAAAGCGCTGCTCCCATTCCTGCTCACGCTCGGCGCCCTTCTGCTGGCTGCGCCAGCCGTCGTAGACCGGCTGCGGGATCTCGAACGGCGCATGCGACCAGCCAAGCTTCTCGCGGGTCGCCACCACCTCGTCCTTGCCCAGCGGCGCGCCGTGCGAGCTTTCCTTGCCGGCCTTGCCCGGCGAGCCGAAGCCGATGGTGGTGCGACAGCAGATCAGCACCGGGCGCTCGCTCTGGCCCATCGCCGTGCGGATGGCCTGCGAGACCTCCTCCGGGTCATGGCCATCGACATTGCGGATCACCAGCCAGCCGTAGGACTCGAAACGCTGCGGCGTGTCGTCGCTGAACCAGCCGGCCACGTCGCCGTCGATCGAGATGCGGTTGTCGTCCCAGAACGCGACCAGCTTGGACAGGCCCAGCGTGCCGGCCAGCGAACAGGCCTCGTGCGAGATGCCTTCCATCAGACAGCCATCGCCGAGGAACACCCAGGTGCGGTGGTCGACGATCTCGTGCCCCGGACGGTTGAAGCGCTGCGCCAGCACCTTTTCGGCCAGGGCCATGCCGACGGCATTGGCCAGACCCTGCCCCAGCGGACCGGTGGTGGTCTCGACGCCCGGGGTTTCAGAGGCCTCCGGATGCCCGGCGGTGATCGAATGCAGCTGGCGGAAGCGCTTGAGCTGCTCGATCGGCAGGTCATAGCCCGACAGGTGCAGCAGGGCGTAGAGCAGCATCGAGCCATGGCCGTTCGAGAGCACGAAGCGGTCGCGGTTGAACCACTTCGGGTTGCCCGGGCTGTGCACCAGGAAGTCGTTCCACAGCACCTCGGCGATGTCGGCCATGCCCATCGGCATGCCCGGATGCCCGGATTTGGCCGCCTCGACCGCGTCGATGGCAAGAAAACGGATGGCGTTGGCGAGCTCGCGCCGGCTGGGCGTGGTCATGGCAACCTGTCTGCTTGGGGGAGAACCCCCGGAACCGGGGGGCCCATATTGTCCCCGATGCCGGCCGGCTTGTCGCCTTGGGGGTAACCCGGGGCGGGGCGGCGGAGCTGAATGCGCGGAGCGGGCGCGAAGTTCGCATTCGCCCCGGCCCCGCTGTAGGAGCCAGCTTGCTGGCGATAGGCGCCCCGGATGGGACGATCGCCAGCAAGCTGGCTCCTACATTCGGGTGTTTTGGAATGTCTGCTTTGCGCCCGACCTTGCCGCTCGACGGCGCGGCTCAACAGAGCGGCGCAGCGCCGGCGTGCGACCGCCAGCGCGAACTGGCCAAGCCCGGAGCTCATGGCGACGGCGGGGCCATGGCCGCCCACTTATTGCCTAACGCGGTGCGCGCGGGATCTCGAAGCCGGAGACGAACAACAGGGGCACGCCGCTGCCGGCATCCGAGCCGCTCATCCTGAACTGCAGTGGCGCGACGCCGGGGTCGAGATTCAGCAGGGAAACCGGCGTGGCCCCGGCAAGATCACATCCGCCACGGTGGACGGAGGTGCCGGGCGAGCAACTGACACCAGCGTGGACCTGGTCGACGAAACCGGCGTAATTGTCGGTCGAAAGCAGCACGCTGCCCGGCAGGGCGTCGTAGGGGCCCTGGCCCGGGAGTCGCAGCGGGACGCTACCGTCACTACCCGAGCGCAGCTGGGCAAGAGGCTGCCCCGCCTCGTTCCACACATCGATGAACACATGGCCCAGAGGAACGTCGTCAAGCTGACGCGAGACGCGGATGCTGCGCGCTGCCCAGGGCTCCACAGCAACATCCAGCCTCGTCTCGCCTTCGGCGACCTCGATTTCGCTACCGGCACCACTCGCACACAGCGAGAAGCGGTCCGCGGCCGGGTCCTCGGGCAGGCGACAGGGCGGCGCGCCATGGAACTGCGGCCAGAATCCATCCAGCTGCACGCCGAGCCGATAGCGCCCAGGCTCGAGGTTGGTCAGCAGCAACTCGCCGGTCTGCGGGTCGGCATCGGTCAGGGCCAGGGTGACGGACGCCCCAGCCTCGTCCAGCAGGCGGACCGAGTGCGCGCCCAGGCCTGCCCGGGTAAGCGCGATGGGCGACTGCTTCGGATCCAGCAGTCGCGCCCGCATGCTGCCGGTCGGCCCCAGTGAAAAATCGGCCTCGACGTCGCCGGACTGCAGCGAGACCTCCACGGTCTGCGCACCGGCGCAGTCTCTCGAAGGCAGGGGCCTCTGACATTCAATCCCCGGGCTGATCTGGTCGATGTGGGCATCGGAGGCCACGTGGACGAAGTATCTGCGCGGTGAAAGCTGAGCCAGACGGTAGTAGCCGTCCGCATCGGTCCTCACGGCGCCCGCCGTCTCATGCCGCGTGGTGAACAACCTCACCCAGGCGTTCGCAATGCCTGCACCGGAGTTCCGGTCGATCACCCGGCCGGTGATGGACGGCAACGAGCGGAGGGCCACCGTCAGCTGCAGGGGTTCAAGCGAAGAGGGCACGTTGATCGGCTCGGCGAGCGCCATTTCTTCCATGCAGGAAATGCTGCAGACGATGTCCGGATACAGCCCGGGAAAAGTACCGTAAGGGCTTACACGCAGCAGATAGGCGCCGGGCTCTATTCCCCCCACCCGATACCGATCGCCTTCGCGGGACGCGCTGTGAACGACCTGCACGATCGAGCCATCGGTGCTGTGAAGCGCGACGAACACGGAAGACGGATGGGCGGGAGCCTGTCCATCGACGCTGAGCTGGATGCTGATATGACCCATCGGCGCCAGAGCGAAATCGACACGGCTCTGGCCGGGCACGTCGATCTCCAGCGGCGCGACACTCTGCGGGTCGCACCCACTTGTGCAGCGCTGGTCATCATGCCAACGCGATTCGTAGCCGAAATGTCTGGCGACCAGCCTGTATCGATCGGGTGCGAGACCCTCCAGCCTGAACTGGCCCGTCGAGTCGGCCCTGGCCGAGAAAAGTCCGCCTCGCTCACCCGTCGCCTCGATCGTGGAATGGGCAATGCCCTCGCTGCCGCCGCGTACCGTGACGCCGCCCGTAATCACATGTCCCTGATCGAGCTGGAAGTCGACGCCTCCTACACCGGCCTCAGGGACTAGAAGATCTGGACTGGGATCGCAGTCAGACATGCTGCGACTGGTCGGAACGCGGCAGTAGGCCCCGCCAAGCCCACGATGCAGATAGCCCGGCAAGGTCTGCCACCCCTCGAACGTCCGCGCCTTGAACGCCACGGTACTGCCGTACGCAGGAAGGTGGAACTCATAGCGGGCATTCTGATCGGTATAGGCAACAAACTCCCGCCAGGGGGACTGCTGCTCGATGAGGGCTACCCAGATTCCTACAAGCCCGAGGCCGCTGTTTCGGGCGGATACCCGACCCGAGACGACCACTGAGCGGTTCAGTGCCACCTTGACGGAATCCTCCCCACCCAGATTGCTGATCCGGACCAGGACCGGCTGTCCGGCATAGCTTGTCGTTCCACCCAACTCGGCGTTGAGCCCGAACCCGTCATCTGCCACGGCTAGGGGGTCCGCAAGTTCGGCGCAGGACTCGAACCGTTCGATGCGGGTATCCGCGGTCGAGCCACGGGTCGAGAGAAGAAAGCTGCCCGCCTCGCCGGCATTCCAGCCAAGCCAGGCCGAGTCACCCGGCGCCAGGCTCAGCGTGGAGGCATCGCCCTCCTGCAGCAGAACCGCGTTCGTGCACGCATTGCCCAGCGCAGCAGTCTGCCCGACCTTGAGACGACTGCCAGTCGTGGATTCACCTTGCCGACTGGCCTCGGGCGCCGGTCGGGAGGACAGTCGGGCGTGCAGGGCGAGGACATGGCGGCGCTTTGCCTCGGCTCCGGCATCCGCGGAGGCCGGCAGGTCGGGCAGCGGACCGGGAGGAAGGCCGACGAACAGACTGCGCTGCAGGGCCGCGTGAATCGTATGGAGTCGTTCAATCTCGCTGCGCTCAGCCGCGTGCGCAGCGGCGCCGGGCAACAGCAGATCGGGGAGGAAGATCAGCAGCAGCGCGCACGCAACTCGTAGCATGTGGAGGCCCGGAAAATAAAGACAAACTATGTGTTCAGAACTGTAACAGCTGACCGCCCCCGGGGAACAGGGGTCGCACAGCCTGCAGTGCAGCCCGCGGGAAGCCACCTGTTGTTCACGCATTTGGATCGGGCGATCCAACCTCGCGAAGACTGCGTTTCGCTCTTGGCGGCCGGGCCGCCCCTAGCCCCTAGCCCCTAGCCCCTAGCCCCTAGCCCCTAGCCCCTAGCCCCTAGCCCTGAGCCCTGAGCCCTGAGCCCTGAGCCCTGAGCCCTGAGCCCTCAGCCCTGAGCCCTGAGCCCTTTCTGTCGCCGCGCGCATCATCAACAAGGGGCCTTTCGGACGCAAGCACCGTGATCGGCGCGACCAGTCGTCCCGACCTTGCCGCTGCGCAGCGGTTGCGGGGTGCGGCGTCCGTCGCCGGAGTGATCGACTCCGCGGAGCCCCCAACTGGCCACATCGACAGGTCCGAACTGGCCCTATCCGAGGCCATTAGCCCGGATTAGGGTCGATGTCACGACAGGGCGCCGGGCTCGCGCCTTCCTGGTTCTTCCCGTTCGTACTGCTGGCCGCGTCCAGCCGGTCGTGGAGGTTGCCATGCATCGCCCTTGCCTTGCGCTTTGCTCTGCCGCGTTTTCCATCGCCCTGCTGGTGGCGGCTCCCGCCTGGGCGGCGGTCATCGTCCAGGACACGTTCGAGGACGGCGATGCCAATGGCTGGACCTCGACTGGCGATGTGTCGGTCAGCACGGCCCAGGCCATCGGCAGCTACTCGTTGCGCCTGCGGGCGACGGCGAATTCGGTGTTGAACACACCGAGCACCGGCTTCACCGGGGTCAGCGTCAGCATGAGCCTGGCGGCGACCTCGCTGGAGACCGGCGATGATTGCTACGCCGAGGTCAGCACCAACGGGGGCGGCAGCTGGACCACCGTGGTGCTGGTGCAGAACGGCCAGGACAACGGCACCTTCTTCACCCAGTCGGTCAGCCCGGCCGGGGCGGACAACAACCCCAACCTGAAGGTCCGCTTCCGCAGCACCGGCGGCACGACCGGCGACTATTGCTACGACGACGAGGTCCTGGTGTCGGGCACCGCCGGCGGCGGCAACCCGGCGCCCGACCTTTCACTCAGCGGCAGCGGCCAGTTCGGCAGCGTGACCACCGGCAACACCGCGGATCGCCTGTTGACGGTGAGCAACACCGGCACGGCGAACCTGGTCATCGTCAGCCTGAACGGCCTCGCCCCGCCGTTCGCGATCCAGGCCGATGCCTGTTCGCAGGCCACCCTGCCGCCGGCTGCCAGCTGCAACGTCACCCTGCGCTTTGCCCCGACCGCCACCGGCAGTTTCTCCGACACCCTGAATATTCCGTCCAACGACCCGGACCAGCCCACGACCACCCTGGCCGTGGCCGGCACCGGCAGCGCGCCGGGCGGTGGAGGCTTCGACCCCAATTTCGATCCGTTGACCGGCAACGGCAACGTCAGCCGCAGCCTGCTCACCTACAGCACGCTGATGAACGGCCCCGACCCGGGCAGCCGGGTGGACCTGTCCGCCTACGCCGTGCCGGCCAATGCTGCCCAGCCCGATCACCTGTTCGAGGGCTCGCTGGAGCTCTTCGGCGAGGCGACGGGCGGCGGGTTTGCCGAGATCAAGGATGACTTCGCGTACACCGGCAATGCCGACACCACGCGCAAGCACCTGCCCGAGTTCGACTTCGAGTTCGTGCAGACCGGCACCCACCTGTTCCCGGTGGCCCGCGGCACGATGACCGACTCGCATCCGGAGTGGGAGTACATCCTCGAAGCCGGACGGGTGTGGAAGGAGAACGGCGACAACGGCTACAGCCGCGCCTCGATCCCCTTCACCCTGCACCAGAAGAACGCCAACTGCATGCACAACGGCGTGATGAGCTTCCTGTTCAAGGCCGATGGCAGCACCTCGCGGGTGGCCTACCAGATTTCCAGCGAGACCTGCCTGTACTTCAAGGTGGACATGTGGGGCTCGCTGGCCGCCAGCTACACGCCGATGCCGGTGGCCAATGCCGACGGCCTGCGCGCCGACTACCAGGCCGAGGTCAACGGACGGATGCCGGTGAAGCCGATCTCGGCCCTGGCCACCGACCATCCGGGGGCCGACCCCAGCCAGTTCGGCGCCAGCAGCGAAACCGATCCGGCCCACGTCACGCTGTTCGGCTTCATCATCGACGGCGTGCACTACACCGGGGGCTGCCAGACCCGCTACGGCACCTACCCCTACTGCAACAGCCTCGTGCTGCCTTCGTACTCCTCGGCCAAGTCGG
This sequence comes from Pseudomarimonas salicorniae, assembly GCF_023156535.1. Classification (GTDB taxonomy): domain Bacteria; phylum Pseudomonadota; class Gammaproteobacteria; order Xanthomonadales; family Xanthomonadaceae; genus Pseudomarimonas; species Pseudomarimonas salicorniae. The sequence continues at coordinate 327,698 of NZ_JALNMH010000002.1, forward strand.
TGTTTGCCGGCCTTGCCCTGATGCGCATGGAGCTCAAGTACCCGGGGTTCAGCGAGAGCACCATCGCGCCGCGCGTGCCGGACTGTGCGGCCAACGGAAACTGGGGCGACGTGAAGTACCGCCATGCCATCGACATGGGCACCGGCAACTACGGCTCGGCGCTGTACATGAGCGACGAGGGTCGCAGCCACACCAACAACCTGTTCCTGCCGCTCGACCACGCGAGCAAGATCAGCTACAGCTGCACGCAGTACTCACGCAAGGTGGCGCCGGGCACCAAGTGGGTCTACCACACCTCGGACACCTACATCCTCGGCACCGCGATGAATGCGCATCTGAAGACGCTGGAGGGCAGCGGCAAGGACATCTTCGCCGATACCCTGGTCGCCGAGATCCTCGCCCCGATCGGCACCAGCCCCACCTCGCACGTCTCGCGGCGCACCTACGACGCGGTGCAGCAGCCGTTCACCGGCTGGGGCATGAGCTTCCTGCGCGACGATGTGGCCAAGATCACCCGCTTCATCAACGTCGACGACGGCAGGCTCGCCGGCACGCCGCTGGTCAACACCGCACACCTGGATGCCGCGATGCAGCGCTCGCCCGGCGACCGCGGCCTCGACCCCCTCAGCGGCTACAAGTACAACAACGGGTTCTGGGCCCACGAGATCAAGGCGAACGTCGGCTGCCCCGTCGATGTCTGGGTGCCCTTCATGTCGGGCTACGGCGGCATCAGCGTGCTGCTGCTGCCGAACGACACCACCTACTACATGTTCAGCGACGACGACACCTACCTGTGGATGAAGGCCGCGGTGGAGTCGCATCGGATTCGCAGTCTCTACCGGCCGGGCGCAAGGACAGCCATAGGGTGCGGCTGGCCGCACCGGGCGTACCGTCCGAACGCCCGTATCGGCGCGCCCAGGGCGCAGCGAGATCGTGCTGGGCGGGTCCCGGACCCACCGACCATCGGCTCGAACGTGGCGATCCCGGCGAACCCCCTCCCAACCTCCCCCTACGCCGCTCCGCGGCGCAAGGGGAGGGGCTGCACCGATGGGAACTTCGGGCGCGAAGTGCGCATTCGAGCCGGCCCATCAAAGGGGCCGGTTTTCTGTGGGAGCGCCCTTGGGCGCGACCGCGGAGATCCACTCTGGCGGCGGTCTGTGGTGAATCCGTAGCGCTGCGGTCGCGCCCAAGGGCGCTCCCACAATTTGACTGCGGCAAGGCCTGCTTTGCGGCGCAAACCGGACCTTGCAGCACCGTTGCGTGTAGGAGCCAGCTTGCTGGCGATCGTCCCGTCCGGGGCGCCTATCGCCAGCAAGCTGGCTCCTACATTCGGGTCTTGCGGAAGGTCCTCTTCGCGCCCACCCTGCGCATTCGCCAGCGCTGCGCGCTATCGCCCGACCAGCAGCTCGAACTCGCCGAGTTCGGAGGTCATGGCGACGGTGAGGGCGTGGTCGGCCTTGGCGGCGAGGGCGGGCAGGCCGAGGTCGAGGTCCGGGGGTGAGGGGGTGTAGCCCTCGTCGTCGGCGAGGGTGTCGCGGATGACATAGCCCATGATCACGTTGAGCAGCTCGCCGAGGGCGTCGCGCGCCAGTTCATCGTCGCAGCGCTCGGGCTTGATGCGCATGAAGGCACAGGCGATCTGGCGGGTGGTGGCCGGATCGGCCGCGAGGCCGATCAGCAGGCGGCGGCTGGCCTCTACCTCGATGCAGGCGCTGACCCGGTCGACCTGCTCCAACGGTGCATCACGAACCGCGGAAAACTGCGAGCGGCTTTTCAGGATGCGGGTGAACTGCTTGTTGGCGGTGTCGATGGCCAGCGCGATCTCGCGCTCCAGCGGATGTCCGGCCAGGGCCTGACGGTAGTCCTGCTCGGCACTGGCCCGCTCGGCCTGCTGCTCGGCGAGCGCCTGCTCCAGCTGGGCGCGGGTCAGCATGCCGCGCTCGGTGAGGATCTCGCCGAACAGCTTGCGTCGGGACTTCTGCAGGGCCAGCAGCTGGTCGACCTGGGCGGCGTCGAGCAGGCCGAGCTCGGCGGCGATATCGCCGAAGCGCTTGTCCTCCTGGCGCTGCCGGTCGTTGATGGTCTGCGCCTGGCGGGCATCGAGCAGGCCTGCCTCGACCGCCAGCTCGCCCAGCATCGGGCTGCACTGGCGCTGCACCTCAAGCGCTTCGAGCAGCTGCTCTCGCGTCAGCAGGCCCTGCTCAAGCAGGTACTGCCCCAGGAACTTGACCGCCATCCGCTACCTCCCCTGCACGCTCTGTGTGGACACCGTCGACCGGCTCAGCCGCCCGCCGCCTCGCCGATCACCCGCAGCAGGGCCTCGGGCTCGATCGGCTTCTGCAGGTAGGACTTCGCACCGACCTTGAGGCACTTCTCGATATCACTCTGCGCACCGAGCGAGCTCAGCACGATGACCACCGCCTTCGGGTCGAAATCGAGGATTTCGCGCAGCGCCGCCTTGCCGTCCATCTTCGGCATGACCAGATCGAGCAGCACTACGTCGGGGCGGGTGGCCTTGTACTGGGAGATGGCCGCCAGGCCCGAGTCGGCCTCGCCGGCGATCTCGAAACCGTTCTCCTCGAGGATGGAGGCGGTCATCACGCGCATGGCCCGGGAGTCGTCACAGAGCAGAACCCGAGTCTTGGCCGTCATGCGAAAGCTCCTTGTGGGAAACGCGGATGCCGCAAGGCCGCCCTGCCGCGCCTGCCTCAGCGCACGGATGACGGCTGCAGCCGCAGTGTAGCCCGATCAGGCAGGACCGAGGAAAGACAGGGCAAACCCGCAGCAGGATCAGGCGACGGGCGCGCCCCGGCTCCGCGCTCAGGCCGCCTGTGACCAGCGCATCAGCAGGGCTTCCACCAGAGAAACCAATCGCGAGGGGCGGACACCGTACAGCTGGTGGAACTCCTGGCTGAACTGGCTGCCCGAGCGGTAGCCGACGGCGGCGGCGGCCTCGGCGCAGCGCTCGCCGTCGACCAGGATCAGCAGGGCGGCGCGGCGCAGGCGCAGCTCGCTGCGGTAGCGTCCGGCGGACAGCCCACAGCCGCGCCTGAGCACACGGTTCAACTGTCCGCGGGAGAGGTCCGCCGCGGCCGCCATCGCGTCGAGGCCGCCAAGACTCGGCAGGCATGCGTGGACGGCGGCGCGAGCGCGGGCCAGGCTGTCGGCCTGACCGTCACCCCGCCGGGCGCGGGCGATGCTGGTCGGCAGCCTGCGCAGGGCAAGCAGCCAGCCAGCCAGCTGCTCACCGAGCGCGACCAGGCGGGCCGGGTCGACGCGCAGTCCGGCCCGCTGCTGCTGGGCCACCCAGGCGAGGCCAAGCTGCAGCGCCGGCGGCAGGTAGACCGCGGCATGGGCCACGCTGGCCAGCATCAGGGCCTCGCGCAGGCCCGCCGCCTGTGGCTGCAGCACCAGCCACTGTTCGATCTGCCGCTCGGGCAGGGCCGGTGGCAGGTCGAGCGCGGCGAAGACAAGGTCGGCGGCGACCTCGGTCCCCGGGGCGCCCGCCTCGGCGTCGGCCTGCACCGCCACGCTGATACCCAGCATGCCGTATCCCGGCTCTCCCGGTCGCAGCCATGCCAGGCCTGAGGCCACCCCTTGCATCAGTACCGCTCCTTTCGCTGGTATCCTGATAATTTCGTACGAACGCGTTCGTACTCTTGTGGCGGAAGTCATGCTCTTCGTGTCGACGCGCCCTCGATGCGCCGAAGCGAGCCCGTCGCAGCCGGAGCGATCCGCGGATGCGATGTGTTGGGTCCGATCCAGCAATTCCGGCACAGGCCGGGACCAGGGCGCGGGCCTAATTTGTACTCAGCGGGCTGTCTGTTGCGGCCCGACGATCAGGCCTCATGGACATGCAGCCCACTTCCAACGTGTTGTTCAGCTCCCGTTTGCCGAGCGGGGATCTGCTGAACCGGACGACCGAGCGTGACCAACCGTCGCTGCGGGGATTCAGGCTGCGCCGGCTTTCGACACCCTGCCGGGTCGAGCTGCCTGGTTTCCAGCCGCTGCTCGCCGGGCAGAATTCGGTTCTGCTCCTCGGTCCCGGCGATGCGCACGAGGAGTCGCCGCTCGACGGGGTGGCAGGCCACGTCGCCGAGCTTCCTGTTCCGACCGGGCTCCTGGCCGTCGCCGAGCGTGAGCTGGGCGTGCTGGCCGCCGGCAATCGGCGCTTCCGCATGCCGATCGCGCGGCTGTCCCCCGAGGCCTATTTCCGCTGGCGCCTGCTCGACTGGTCCGCCAATGCGGCAGACCGCGGGCCTGAGGCGTTGGAAGCGGTGTGCCGCGCGGTACTGCTTTGCGCCGCCAACGACTGGAGGCGGCGCCCGGTGCCGAACGCCGGTGCACAGGTGGCCGGCGGCCGCAGCCGCTTCGAACTCGCCCAGCAGGCCGCCGCCCTGATCGAGATGCACTGGCAGGAAGGACCCTGCCTCGAGGCGCTGGCCGCGCACTTCGAGCTGTCCTCCTTCCATCTGCTGCGCAGCTTCCGACGCGGGCTTGGCCTCACTCCGCACCAGTACCTGCTGCAGATCCGGCTGCGGCGCAGCTTCGACCTGCTGGAGGCCGGTGGCCTGCGGATCATCGACATCGCCCTGGCCACGGGCTTCAGTTCGCACGGCCACTACTCCACCGCCTTCAGAAAGACCTTCGGGATCAGCCCGCTGGCCTACCAGCGCCTCGGCCGCGCCGAGCGCGGCGCGGCCAGCGCCTAGAGCGCAGCCACTCGGGTCGCGTGCGCCTCGGATCGAGCGGTGGGAGGGGGCGCGAAGAAGACATTCATAGGGTGCGGCTGGCCGCACCGGGCGTACCGCCCGAACGGCCGTATCGGTGCGCCAAGGCACACCCTATGGGGCTTCGCCGACGCGCAACGAAGTCCGACTGTAGGAGCGCACACGGGCGCGACCGCGGCGTGACGTGTTCTCCACAGACCGCGGCCAGAGCGAACCTCCACGGTCGCGGCCATGTCCGCTCCTACGAAGAGCCCGCCCGGTCGGGGTCGGTGGCAAATGTCCGATTTGCGCCCTTTCGACGCTCGGGCATTGGGGCGCAACGGCAGGTTTGGACTTGCGCTGCGGCGCCCGGGATTCGCGCGAGACGAAGCGATGATCTAGTGCATGACACGTGCAGCCGCGGATCTGCGTTCTCGCAGGCACGCTGGTTGACCACGCCGCCGGAGACCGCTTTGCGAGTCGCGAAACCCACCGTCAGCTGAACACCGCTTGTGCGTTTCATGGTGCCGAACTTTCAGCAAACCTGGATAACACCTCGCTCTACGGGCTCTTTCGTAGTTTCAGCTCCGAGAGCCACGTCAGTTTTGTGCAAGGGCGTCGCGAATCGCTTCCGGACACTCGCCAACCATTCCCTCCGGTCGTTCCCCCGGCGCGTGGAGCGCTCTGTGCCACGACAGCCCACAACAAGGAGATTTGCTTGAAGGAGAACCTTCCCCACCCGCCCACCACCGGGTCGTATCACTTCCCTCCCGCCGCGCTCGCCGACTCCCCCGCGACGCCGGCAACCGAGTACCGCTGCCACTGACGTGACCCGCGGGCGGGCCGACCCGGCCCGCCTGCCCTCCAGGATTCGCCACCATGCTTTCCCTCACCTCCCGGCCGCTCCCCTGGAACGGCCGCTTCGCCGGCCAGCCCGAGATTGTCCGCCTTGATGCCCGACGGCCTTCCGCCCAGGTGGGCGAAGGCTGGGCGTTCGCCCTGTTCTGCCTGCACGGATCGGCACGGGTCCGATTGGGCCATGCCCTGCCCTGGGTCCGCCCGGGTGAGTGCCTGTTGAGCAGCCAGGATGCACCGGCGGTCATCCAGGTCGACCGTGGCAGCCAGGCCGTACTGCTGCGACTCGACCAGTCCACGCTCGCCGAGGGTCTGGCGCAGATCGCCCCCCTGCATCGCTTCGAGCCCCTGTGGATCACCGCGGTGCACCACGATGCGGAAGCACTCGGCGCCCACCTGGCCCAGGCCTGCGGCGATGCGCTGGCCCGCACGCCCGGCGAAGGCGTGCTGCAGGACTGCCTGCGGGAGGCCCTGCTGCTCGACCAGCGCTATACGCCCCTGCAGGCGCGCTGCCCGGGCCGAACCGGCAGTCAGCGTCGCGCGGTGCTTGCCCGCTTCGAGCGGACGCGACTGCGCTTTGCCTGGTCGGAGTCCCTGCTTGATGCCGACGTCGATGATCTGGCCCGCAGCACCAGCTATACGCGCTGGCACTTCATCCGCACCTTCTCGGCGATCTACGGTGACACCCCGGCCGAGTTCCTCCGCGAGACCCGGCTCAACTGGTGTGCCTCGCAGCTCGCCACCAGCGACCTGTCGATCTCCGAGATCGCCTGCATGGCCGGCTACGGCTCGCACGCCTCCTTCGCCCGCGCCTTCCGCAGCCACTATGGCCGCTCGGCCAGCGAATGGCGCTTCCAGCGCGAGGCGGAACTGTTGAAGAAGGCCGGGTAGACCGGCAAGCCGGAGTCGACCGCCGCCGATCAGCCGCAGGCGCGGCGCCCGGCCGCGCCGTCACCGCATAGGCTGGGGCGGGCCGCACCGGACGTACCCTCCGAACACCCGTCCCGGCAGGCACGAGGCGCTCCCTATCGGGAGTCGCCGACGCGACTCCGGGTTAACGCATCGTTCAATCGCCCTGCCTCTGCGCAAGCGCTTCTTTTCGAAAGTTGCGCAAATCGCACCAAATGTCAGGCAGATGCGCACGGCCTGCGCAGGCTGTGCGGAGTCTGCCTTCTACCCTCCACGGCACTGTCACGCGAGGTGACGGTTCGCCCCGATTGGAGAGTATTGATGAAACGCAATGTTCTTGCCGGCGCTGTCGCCGGCGCCCTGCTGTCCGGCCTTCCTGCCACCGCCGCCATGGCGCAGGACGACCAGGACACGCTATCCACCCTCGACCGCGTCGAAGTCACCGGCTCGCGCATCAAGCGTGCCGCCATCGAGGGTGCCCTGCCGGTCACCGTCATCGACCGTGAGCAGCTGGACATCTCCGGCGACGTGACCGTGGCCGACTTCCTGCGCAACACCTCGTTCAACAGCTTTGGCAGCTTCCGTCCGCAGTCGGGCTCCAGCGCCCAGGCCACCGCTGGCCTCAGCCTGCGCGGTCTCGGCTCGGGCCGCACCCTGATCCTCATCGACGGCCGGCGCGCTCCGCAGGCCGCCTCGGCGGTGGTCTCGGGCATCCAGGACCTTAATGCCATTCCGATGGCCGCGGTCGAGCGCATCGAGATCCTTTCCGACGGCGCCTCCGCGATCTACGGCACCGACGCCATCGGCGGCGTGGTCAACATCATCACCCGCAAGGACTTCAGCGGCGTGGAAGTGACCGCCGGTGCCAGCAATCCGAAGCGCGAGGGCGGCGAGACCGAGGAGGGCTCTATCATCTTCGGCGCCTCCAACGACCGCGCCAGCCTGCTGGCCGGCGTGTCGTACAGCAACCGCGGCATCGTCTTCGCCCGCGACCGCCCGTGGTCGGCGGTCGGCGTCTCGACCTTCTCGAACAACTATGTGTCGGCAACGCCGACTGTCGCCAATCCCGACCCGACCAACGCGCGGCACTGGAAGCCCGGCTCGACCGCGGCCCAGTTTGCGGTGCCGGGTGGCTGCTCGGGCCCTGGCTTCTCGCTGGGCTCCGGCGCCCAGGGCCAGGCGCTGTGCCTGTACGACTTCGCACGGGTCGCTGCCGACGAGGCCGAGGTCCGCAACAGCGCGATGTTTGCCCGCGCGAACTACCAGATCAATGACGAGTGGGCGACCTACCTGAACTCGACGGTCAGCCGCGTCGAGTCCTTCGGCCGCTACGCGCCGGTACCGGCCACGGTGTTCATCCCGCCGAACACGCCGAACAACCCGTCCAGCTCGCCGATGTTCCTGCGCCATCGTTTCGATTCGCTGGGCAACCGCGACAACTTCGTCGACGCCCATGTCTATGACGTGCTGTTCGGCTTCAACGGCCGCATGGGCAGCGTCGACCTCGATTTCGGCATCCGCAGCAGCGAGTCGAAGTCGATCAACCTCGGCCGCAACTACCTGGTCATCCCGCTGGCCGAACAGTTCATCGCCCGCGGCGACTACAACATCTTCCGCCCGCGGCAGAACCCGGCCAACGTGCTGAACGGCATGAAGACCACCACGGCGCGCGAGTCCGAGTTCCGCATCGAGGAGCTGTTCCTGCTGGCGAACATGGACCTGTTCGAGATGGGCGGCGGCATGGCCGGTCTCGCGGCGGGTTTCGAGTACCGTAGCGAGGACTACGCCGACCGCTACGACTCGCTGTCCGAGGGTGGCGTGATCGGCGGCTCGTCGGGCAATTCCGCGGCCGGTGGCCGCAGCGTCCGCGCGGCCTTCGCCGAAGCGCTGTTCCCGGTGCTGGAGAACGTCGAGGTCAGCCTGGCCGGCCGCTACGACGAGTACAGCGACTACGGCAGCGACTTCTCGCCCAAGCTCGGCCTGCGCTGGCAGCCGCTCGACACCCTGACCGTCCGCGCTTCGTATGGCGAGGGCTTTGCGGCGCCGAACCTCAACATCCTGACCCAGGCCACCTCGTTCACCGCCGCCGCGGTCAGTGACCCGGCCACCTGTGCCGCCTTCGGCCAGGCTGCCAACTGCTCGATCCAGATCGAGGCCTACCGCCTTTCCAACCCGACCCTGGAATCGGAAGGCTCCAAGCAGATCTCGTTCGGCATCGCCATGGATCCGACCGACTGGCTGAGCTTCACCCTCGACTTCTGGAACATCGAGATCGAGAACCGGATCGCCTTCTTCAGCTCGCAGGAGCTGGTGCAGCGCAACCTGACCAACCGGCCGATCCCGCCCGGCCTGGGCGTGTTCCGCTTCGCCGATGGCACCATCGATTTCGTCAACGAGGGCTACGCCAACCAGGGCAAGATCGACACCCGCGGCGCCGACCTGAACCTGACGACCAACTTCACCCTTGGCGACTGGGGCAGCCTGCGCAACCAGCTGAACATCGGCTACACCGACAGCTTCAAGCAGGACGGCGCGGAACAGATCGGCACCAACAGCGCTCCGAAGTACCGCGCCCAGCTGGCCAACAGCTGGACCTACGGCGACTTCGGCGTGGCCTGGAACCTCAGCCACATCGACTCGCACGAGAACTTCCTCGGCAATGGCCAGCTGGCCTCGTGGACCACCCACGACATCGTGCTGACCTGGGACGCGCCGTGGAACGCCAAGCTGAGCGTTGGCGTCAACAACGCCACCGACAAGGATCCGGTGCTGGATCCCTCGGGCGGCTGCGCCTCCGACGGGTCTCCGCGCGGCTACTGCACCCAGCTGTACGACGGCTACGGCCGCGTGCCTTTCGTCCGCTACACCCAACGCTTCTGATCGAGCCTGGCGCATGCAGCGCACGGGGGCCTTCGGGCCCCCGTGTCGTTTCCGGGGCCGCCTGCGCCGTCTTCACGCCGCGGGGTGGACGCTGGTCCGAACGTCATAGAGGGATCGGCCATGAAGCCCCAGCCTCCGCGCCTCACCCACCACGACTTCGACCCCCAGGTGCTGGTGCTGTTCGATGCCTATGTGCACGGCGAGCTTGATCGCCGCGGCTTTCTCTCGCGGGTCGGCGAGCTCGTCGGCGCGGCCGCCGCGGTAGGCGTGCTGGGTGCCCTGGCGCCGAGTTTTGCCCAGGCGCAGCAGGTGCCCGAGGACGATGCCCGCCTGACCACCTCTCGTCAGGAATTCGACTCACCGGCGGGGCACGGCCGGGGCAGGGGCTACCGGGTGCTGCCCGCGGAGGCCAAGGGGCCGCTGCCCCGGGTGCTGGTGATCCACGAGAATCGCGGACTTAACCCGCACATCGAGGATGTCACCCGCCGACTGGGGCTTGCCGGCTATGACGCCTTCGCCCCGGATGCACTCTTCCCGCTCGGCGGCTATCCCGGCAACGAGGACGAGGCACGCAGCCTGTTCGCCACCCTGCAGCAGGACAAGTGCCGGGCCGATTTCCTCGCTGCCGCGGCCTGGTTCGAGGCACAGGACGGCGGCAACGGCCGGCTGGGCGCCGTTGGCTTCTGCTATGGCGGCGCGATCACCAGTTTCCTTGCCACGGAGCTACCCCAGCTCAACGCGGCGGCCCCCTTTTACGGCGGCCCCGCGCCGGCGGACAAGGTCGCCGGCATCAAAGCGGAACTGCTGGTGGTGCTGGCCGCGGAAGACCCTCGCATCAACGACGCCTGGCCCCCGTACAGGGAAGCCCTGACCCGGCACGGCATCAGCTTCAGCCTGTTCCAGCCGCCGGATACGGTCCATGGATTCCACAACGACACCACGCCCCGTTACAGCGAGGCGGCGGCCAGGGAGGCCTGGAAGCGCACGCTCGAGCTGTTTGCCCGGAGGCTTGCCACCTAGGCGCCGGAACCCGGCACGGCGGGCGGATATGGGCGCGAAGCAGACCTTCCGCAAGACCCGAATGTAGGAGCCAGCTTGCTGGCGATAGGCGCCCCGGACGGGACGATCGCCAGCAAGCTGGCTCCTACACGCAACGTCGCTGCCAGGCCCGGTTTGCGCCATTCTGGCGCGTCTGAATCCCACCCCCTTCGACCGCATTACCGCACTTCAACGAGATTCGACTGTGGGAGCGCCCTTGGGCGCGACCGCGGCGTTTCGGATTCACCACAGACCGCGGCCAGAGCGGAACTCCGCGGTCGCGCCCAAGGGCGCTCCCACAGTCGGGCTTTGTTGGGCGTCGGCGCAGCCCCATAGGGTGTGCCTTGGCGTACCGGCATGGGCGTTCGGACGGTGCGCCCGGTGCGGCCAGCCGCACCCTATGAATGTCTGCTTCGCCCCCTGCCCTGCCCTTCGGCCCCGCTCGCTCCACCTGCGATGGGCTTCGATCCACCGCGCGGGATAGCCCTGCCCCGCCGCTTCGGGCAAAGATGCGGGCTGATACGGACGGAGTGCACTCCGATGCATCGATTCCTCGCCTTGGCTCTTGCCGCAGCGCTGCTGTCGTGGAGCGCACCGGGGCTGGCCACGCCGGGCTATTTCCGCTTTCCCGCTCCGCTTGCAGACGGTTTGGTGTTCACCGCCGAGGGCGACCTCTGGCGGGTACCGATCAGCGGCGGAGAGGCGCGGCGGATCACGACCCATGAGGGCCAGGAAACCCACGCCGCGGTCTCCCCCGACGGGCGCCAGGTCGCTTTCGTCGGCACCTATGCGGGCGACGAGGACGTCTACGTCATGCCCCTGGCCGGCGGCGAACCGCGGCGACTGAGCTTCGATGCCGGCCGCGTCCAGGTTCATGGCTGGTCTCCGGGCGGCGAGGTGATCTACAGCAGCGAGGACCTGACCGGCCCGACCCTGCTGCGGGTGATCCGGCTGGTCGACCCGGTGTCGCGGGCGACGCGGGAACTGCCCCTGCACGACGCCAACCAGGCGGCCTTCGATGATCGCGGCCGGGTGCTGTTCACCCGTTTCGGCCAGCACCTCAACGGCGACAATGCACGGGGCTACCGCGGCGGTGCGTTGGCCCAGCTGTGGCTGTTCGACCCCGCCAGCGGCAAGGAGGCACGCCGCCTGGGAAGTGACGCCGATGGGGCGATGCATACGCCGATGTGGCACAACGGGCGCTGGCTCTTTGTCAGCGACCGCGACGGACAGGACAACCTGTGGACGATGGACGCCGAGGGCGGCGACGCGCGCGCGCTGACCCGGCACGCCGGCTTCGAGGTGCGCAGCGCTCGCCTGCACGGTGGGCGCATCGCCTACCAGCTGGGCGCAGACCTGCGCCTGCTCGAGCTTTCAACCGGCGAGGACCGCGCACTCGAAGTGCGCCTGCTGTCGGACTTTGCTGGTCGCCGCGAACGCTGGCTGGAGAAGCCGCTCGCCCATCTCAGTTCGACGCGGCTGTCGGCCACGGATGACCGGGTCGCGCTGACCGTACGCGGCCGGATCAGCGTGGCCGGCCCCGGGCCCCGGCGCCGGGTCGAGATCGCGACCCCGGCAGACAGCCGTTCGCGCGAGGCCGTGCCCGGCCATGACGGGCGCTGGGTCTATGCCATCAACGACGCCAGCGGACGCAACGAGATCTGGCGCTTCGCCGCGGATGGTCGCAGCGAGTCCCGGCAGCTGACCCGCGATGGCGAGGCGCACCGATGGCGTCTCTACCCCTCACCGGACGGGCGCTGGCTGGCCCATACCGACAAGCGCGGTGCCCTGCACCTGCTCGATCTGCAGCAGCTGCAGAACCGCCAGATCGACCGCAGCGAATGGGGCGGTGATGACGCCTACCGCCATGTGGTCTGGTCGGACGACGGCAAGACCCTGGCCTTCGTACGCGTCGGCAGTGCCGCCGGCCGCGACCAGCTGTTCCTGCATGATGTCGCTTCCAGACGCACCGAAACGCTCAGCAGCGACCGCTTCGAGTCCTACGCCCCGGCCTTCTCGACGGATGGTCGTTGGCTGTACTTCCTCTCCCAGCGCAACTTCGTTGCCTCGCCGGGCTCGCCCTGGGGCGACCGCAATACCGGTCCGGGCTTCACCCGGCGGGCCAAGCTGTACGCACTGGCGCTGCAGCCGGGCAACCGGTTCCCCTTCGCCCCCGAGGATGAGCTGGCAGCCGCCAGTCAGGACAAGGACGCGGCGTCGGCCGATGGCAAGGCGACCCCGGAGGACTCGTCGGAGCAGACCGACCCCAAGGTCTGGCCGGCCATCGCGCTCGATGGTCTTGCCATGCGGCTTCACGAGGTACCGGCGCCGGCGGGCGACTACGAAGCGCTGGCCGCAGACGGCAAGCGGCTCTACCTGCTCGAAAGCGTGGATCAGCGCCAGCAGCTGAAAACCCTGGACATCGGCAACCAGGGCAGCGAGCCGAAACTGCTGGCCGACCATGTCGTCCAGTTCGAGCTGTCCGCCGACCGCAAGCGCCTGGCCCTGGTCCAGCGGCAGGGCGAGGGTGACCCGAAGCTTCTGGTGGTGGAGGCCGGCGATTCCCTGCCTTCGGATACCGCCAAGGCCACGGTGCGGGTTGCCGACTGGCGCCTCGCCATCGACCCCGTGCAGGAGTGGAAACAGATGTTCAGCGATGCCTGGCGCATGCATCGCGATTTCAGCTTCGACGCCGGCATGCGCGGGCTTGACTGGGAGGCGGTGCGCGATCGCTACGCGCCCCTGGTCGATCGGCTCACCGATCGCGCCGAGCTCGACGACCTGCTTGCCCAGATGATCGGGCATCTCGGCATCCTGCACTCGCAGGTACGCGGCGCCGACTTTCCCCAGGATCGCGAGGCCCCGCGCGCCGCCATGCTGGGCGCGCGCTTCGAGCAGGGCGCCGACGGCCTGCGCATCGCGCACATCTACCGCAGCGACCCGGAACTGCCGGGCGAGCGCTCCCCGCTCGCGCGTCCGGGCGTGGACGCGCGAGCGGGCGACCGGCTGCTGCGCGTCAATGGCCGCGACATCGCCCACGCCGGCGACCTGGCCGCGGCCCTGCACCACCAGGCCGGCCAGCAGGTGCTGCTCGAACTCGAACGACAGGGCCGCACCCTGCGCACGGTGGCGGTCCCGGTGGATGCCGGCGCCCATGCACGACTTCGCTATGCCGACTGGGTGCAGGGTCGCAGCGCCGTAGTCGACAAAGGCGGCGAAGGCCGCATCGGCTACCTGCACCTGCGCGCGATGGGCCCGAACGACATCGCCAGCTTCGTCCGCGACTTCTACGCCCAGGTCGACCGGGAGGGCCTGATCATCGACGTGCGCCGCAACCGCGGCGGCAACATCGACTCCTGGATCATCGAGAAGCTGCTGCGCCGGACCTGGGCGTTCTGGCAGTCGCCGGGTCGCAGGCCCTACTGGAACATGCAGCAAAGCTTCCGCGGCCACCTGGTCGTGCTGGTCGATCCGCTGACCTATTCCGATGGGGAGACCTTCGCCGCCGGGGTCAAGGCGCTGGGTATCGCACCGGTCATCGGCACGCGAACCGCCGGGGCCGGGATCTGGCTGTCCGACCGCAATCGGCTGGCCGACGGCGGAATCGCCCGGATCGCCGAGTTCGGCCAGTTCGGCGCCGACGGCCGCTGGCTGATCGAGGGCCGTGGGGTCAGTCCCGACATCGAGGTCGACAACCTGCCGCACGCGTCCTGGCAAGGCGAGGACCGGCAGCTCGACGCCGCCATCCAACTGCTGAAGGACCGGCTGAGCACCTCCCCCGTCGAGCAGCCTCCCGCGCAGCCCATTCCGCCGGTCGGCGAGGCAGGACAGGACGTACAGCCACCGAATTGAGCCCGGGTTGGAGGTGCCGGAAGAGGCGCGAAGCAGACGTACCGCATCACCCGAATGTAGGAGCCAGCTTGCTGGCGATAGGCGCCCCGGATGGGACGATCGCCAGCAAGCTGGCTCCTACAGCAACGGTGCTGCCAGGTCCGGTTTGTGCCGCGAAGCAGACCTTTCCGCAGTCAAATTGTGGGAGTGCCCTTGGGCGCGACCGCGGAGGATCGCTCTGGCCGCGGTCTGTGGTGAATCCGTTGCGCCGCGGTCGCGCCCAAGGGCGAACCCACGGTCGGGCTTCGTTGGGCGTCAGCGAGCCCCATAGGGTGTGCCTTGGCGCACCGATACGGGCGTTCGGACGGTACGCCCGGTGCGGCCAGCCGCACCCTATGAATGTCTGCTTTGCGCCCGGACCTCCCCGCCGGATGCGCGATCCGCGCAAACGAAAACGGCGGATCCGTTGCCGGATCCGCCGCTGGCGTTTTGGTCGGGGTAGCCGGATTCGAACCGACGACCACCAGTCCCCCAGACTGGTGCGCTACCAGGCTGCGCTATACCCCGGGTAGTCTGTCCGGCCGCTCTGGCCGGGCCGCGAAGTATACAGGCTCGCGGGGCCGGCGTGCAGCCATGAGGCGCGGCGTGATCAGCGCTTGAGTAGGTGCAGGACCTCTTCCAGCTCCATGCGCACCTGACGGATCACCTGCAGGGTCATGCTGCTGTCAGCCCGGCCCTGCTCGCCTTCTAGACGCTGTCGGGCGCCTGTGATGGTGAAGCCCTGTTCGTAGAGCAGGGAGCGGATCTGGCGGATGGTCAGCACATCGTGGCGCTGGTAATAGCGCCGGTTGCCACGCCGCTTGACCGGCTTGAGGGCCGGAAATTCCGTCTCCCAGTAGCGCAGCACGTGCGGCTTGACGTCGCACAGTTCGCTGACCTCACCGATGGTGAAGTAGCGCTTCGCCGGGATCGGCGGGAGTTCGCTGTTACTGCCCGGGTCCAGCATACGCTTCCACTCGTTCCTTGAGCTTCTGTCCCGGCCGGAAGGTCACCACCGTCCGGGCGGAGATCGGGATTTCCTCTCCCGTCTTGGGATTGCGGCCGGGGCGCTGGTTCTTCTCGCGCAGGTCGAAGTTGCCGAAGCCGGACAGCTTGACCTGCTGCCCGCCCTCCAGCGCCTCGCGCATCGCGTCGAAGAACGCGTCGACGAACTCCTTCGCCTCGCGCTTGTTCAGGCCGACGTCCTCGAAGAGACGTTCGGCCATCTCGGCCTTGGTGAGCGCCATCGTATCCCCTGTGGTACCGCGGTGTCCGTGCGGCTAGCCGCGCAGCCGGGCAGCGCAGTGGGTCTCAAGGGCGGACACCGCCCCCTGCACCATCTGCTCTACGTCCTGCTCGGCTAGGGTGCGGGAGTCGTCCTGCAAAATCAAGCCCATAGCGAGACTCTTGAAACCAGCTTCAAGCCCGGGGCCGACGTACTGGTCGAAGACCCAGACGCGCTTGAGCTGCGGACCAAGCGTGCGCCGGATCACGCTTTCCAGGGCGCCCCATGTCGTCCCTTCCGGCACCACCATGGCGAGGTCACGGCGCACCGATGGGAAGCGGGACAGCACAGCGGCCTGGGGCACGGCACGCTGCGCCAGCGGCCCGACGTCGAGTTCGAACACCACCACTTCCTGGGCCAGGTCCAGCGCCTTGAGCAGCCGCGGATGCAGATGCCCCACGCAGCCGAGATGGACGTCGCCGCGGAAGACCTCGGCCGAGCGCCCCGGATGCAGGAAGGCACGCTGGCCGGGTTCGAAGCGCAGGTCGGTCGTCGCAGACAGGGCCGAGATGGCCTCGAGGTCGCCCTTGGCGTCATAGAAGTCGACGGCGCGGTCGTCGGCCGCCCACTGCTCGGCCCGCGCGGCGCCAAGGGCCACGGCGGCCAGGCGCTCGGTCTCGACCGGGGCATCGGCGCCACGGGCAAACACCCGGCCGATCTCGAACAGGCGCACGCGGTCCTGCTGGCGGTCACGGTTGCGGTGGACGGCCTCGACCAGGCCGGGCAGCAGCGAGGGACGCATCACGCCCATGTCCGAGGCCAGCGGATTGGCCAGCACGACTTCGGCCGGCAGGCCCCAACGCTGCAGCAGGGCGGCGTCGACAAAGGCGAAGTTGACCGCCTCGGCGTAGTCGCGCGCAGCTGTGGCCTGGCGCAGCTGGGCGACCGGGACGCGGTCCTCGGGATGGCGGCCTGGCGGCACGGCGCCGGTCGGCGAACTCATCGGGATGCGGTCGTAGCCGTGGATGCGGGCGACCTCCTCGATCAGGTCCTCCTCGATGGCGATGTCGAAGCGCCGACTGGGCGCGGTGACCCGCCAGCCCTCCGAGGTCGACTCGACTTCCATCCCCAGCGCGCGCAGCAGGGCGTCGACCACGGCGTCGTCCACCTGCATGCCGAGCACGCGGGCCAGACGGGCGCGGCGCAGGGTGACCGGCTGCGGCTGCGGCAGGTCCTGGGCACGTTCGGCGATCTTCAGCGGGCCGGCCTTGCCGCCGGCGATCTGGATGATCAGCCGGGTGGCGAATTCGATGGCCTGTCGCGGGAGGCCGGGGTCGACGCCGCGCTCGAAGCGATGCGAGGCATCGGTGTGCATGCCGAGCTTGCGGGCCCGGCCGATGATGGCCTCGGGGGCGAAGTGGGCGGCCTCGAGGAAGACATTGCGCGTCGACTCGGTCACCCGGGTGTCCCAGCCGCCCATCACCCCGGCCAGGGCTACCGGACGGTCGGCGTCGGTGATCAGCAGGAAGCCTTCGTCGAGCTTCACCTCGCGCTCGTCGAGCAGCTTCAGCGTTTCGCCGTCGCGCGCCTTGCGTACGCCGACCGGCCCGCGCAGGGTGTCGGCGTCGAATGCGTGCATCGGCTGGCCGATCTCCAGCATCACGTACTGGGTGACGTCGACCAGCAGGGAAATCGGACGGATGCCGCAGCGACGCAGGCGCTCGGCCATCCACACCGGGGTCGGGGTCGAGGCATCGACGTCGCGGATCAGGCGACCGGCATAGCGCGGACAGTCGGCGCCGGCGGCCAGCTCGATCGGCAGCATCAGCTCGATCTTGGTCGGCTGCGGCTCGATCAGCAGCGGCTTGACCGAGCTGCCCAGCGCCGCGGCGACATCGTAGGCGATGCCGCGCACCGAGAAGCAGTCGGCGCGGTTCGGGGTCAGCTTGATCTCGATGCTGGTGTCGGGAAGGCCGAGATACTTCGACAGCGCCTCGCCCACCGGTGCGTCGGCCGGAAGCTCCATCAGCCCGCTGGCATCGGCATCGATGTCCAGCTCCTTGGCCGAGCAGAGCATGCCAAAGGACTCCACGCCACGCAGCTTGGCCGGCTTGATCTTCAGCCCGCCCGGCAGCTCGGCACCGACGCTCGCCAGCGGCGCCTTCAGCCCCAGACGCGCATTGGGCGCGCCGCATACGATCTGCAGCGGCTCGCCGCCACCGACGCTGACCTTGCACAGCTTCAGGCGGTCGGCCTCGGGATGCTTCTCGCAGGCGATGATCTCGCCGACCACCACGCCGGGCAGCTCACCACCCACCGTTTCACTGCCCTCGACCTCAAGGCCGATGGCGGTCAGCGTGCTGCACAGCCGCGCCGTATCGGCGTCGACCTCGACATGTTCGCGGAGCCAGGATTCGGGGAATTTCATAGGAGAGGGCTCAGATATCAGGGCTCAGGGCTCAGGGCTCAGGGCTCAGGCCAGAGCGGGCTCTTCCGAGCCCTGGGCCCTGGCCCCTTGGCCCTCGCGGGTCAGGCGAACTGGCGCAGGAAGCGCAGATCGTTATCGAAGAAGCTGCGCAGGTCATTCACCCCGTAGCGCAGCATGGCGAAGCGCTCGACGCCGAGGCCGAATGCGAAGCCGGTGTAGCGCTCGGGGTCGATGCCGCAGTGGCGCAGGACGTTGGGGTGGACCATGCCGCAGCCAAGCACTTCCAGCCAGCCCGGCTCGCTGCCGTCGCCGCGATCCCAGCGGATGTCGACCTCGGCAGATGGCTCGGTGAAGGGGAAGTAGCTCGGTCGGAAGCGCATTTCGAAGTCGCGCTCGAAGAAGGCGTCGACGAACTGCTTCAGCGTGCCCTTGAGGTCGGCGAAGCTGGAGGTCTCGTCGACCAGCAGGCCCTCGACCTGATGGAACATCGGGGTGTGGGTCTGGTCGCTGTCGCTGCGAT
Source organism: Pseudomarimonas salicorniae (assembly GCF_023156535.1). GTDB lineage: Bacteria > Pseudomonadota > Gammaproteobacteria > Xanthomonadales > Xanthomonadaceae > Pseudomarimonas > Pseudomarimonas salicorniae. Next base: position 346,132 of record NZ_JALNMH010000002.1, read on the forward strand.
AGACCTTGCCCGGGGCGATGATCCGGATCGGCGGCTCGCGGCCGACCATCGAGCGGATCTGCACCGGCGAGGTGTGGGTGCGCAGCAGTCGGCCGTCGGGGAAGTAGAAGGTGTCGTGCATGGCCCGCGCCGGATGGTGCGGCGGGAAGTTCAGGGCCTCGAAGTTGTGCCAGTCGTCCTCGATCTCGGGGCCGTCAGCGACCTGGTAGCCGAGCCCGGCGAAGATCGCCGCGATGCGCTCCAGGGTGCGCGACACGGGGTGGATCGTGCCTCGCTGCCCGTCGCGGCCCGGCAGGGTCACGTCGATGCGCTCGCTGGCCAGGCGCTGGGCGAAGGCGGCTTCCTCGAGCGCCTGCTTGCGCTCGCCAATCGCCGCGCCCACCGCGTCCTTGACCCGGTTGATCTGCTCGCCCTGGGCCTTGCGCTGCTCCGGCGGCAGGGTGCCGAGCGTCTTCAGCTGGGCGGTGATCGCGCCGCTCTTGCCGAGCAGGGCGACGCGCAGGGTCTCCAGGGCGTCGAGGCTGTCAGCGGCGCCGATGTCGGCGAGGGCCTTGGACTGCAGGGTGTCGAGGTCGCTCATTGTTCTTCCGTTGGCGGACGCCCCGGGAACACCTCGCCAGCAAGCTGGCTCCTACATCACGATTACCCTGTAGGAGCCAGCTTGCTGGCGATCATTCCACCGGGCGAGCCGTTCAGACCTGCAAAAAAACAAATGGGGAAGAGCGGCGCCCTTCCCCATCGGTTGCGGGGCGAACCCCGCTCGTTTGCCGTTCATCGCGGGGCCTAAGCCCCGCAATGTGGACGCAGCTTACGCCGCCAGCGCGCCCTTGGCCTTCTCGGCGATGGCGCCGAAGGCGTTGATGTCGTGCACGGCGATGTCGGCCAGGGCCTTTCGGTCCAGCTCGATGCCGGCCTTCTTCAGGCCGTTCATCAGACGCGAGTACGACAGGCCGTACTGACGGGCCGCGGCATTGATGCGCACGATCCACAGGGCGCGGAACTGACGCTTCTTCTGCTTGCGGCCGATGTAGGCGTACTGCAGCGACTTGGTGACCGCCTGCTTGGCAACGCGGAACACCTTGCGACGGGCATTGAAGTAGCCCTTCGCGCGGCTGAGAATCTTCTTGTGACGACGACGGGCGGTAACGCCACGCTTAACACGTGCCATGGTTCATCCTCCCCTTACAGGTACGGCAGCATGCGCTGGACGCGACCTGCGTCCTCCGCACGTACGTGGTTGGTGGCACGCAGACCGCGCTTACGCTTGGTCGCCTTCTTGGTGAGGATGTGGCTCTTGAAGGCGTGACCGCACTTGAACTTGCCGGAAGCAGTCTTCCGGAAGCGCTTCGCGGCCGCCCGATTGGTCTTGATCTTGGGCATGACTGAAACTCTCTTGACTGAACATCTAGTTATGACACTGAACCAGGCGGCGGTTACCCGCGCTTTCCTTCCTGCCTGATGCGGCTTGTAGGCCCGTTGCCGGGCTTGTTCCTGTTTGCGTGGAGCCCGCTTCGGCACCCGAAGGCGCCTCAACGAAGCGACCCGGGCCAGGGAAGGCCCGGCGCCCGACGGCAGCGCCGGCGGGCGGAAGGCAGCAAGAACCACGCTTCTTGCTGCCTTCGCGAAAGTCGCGGCAGGATGCCCGATCTTTCGCTGAAACTATTTCTTCTTCGGCGCGACCATCATCACCATCTGCCGGCCTTCCAGGCGCGGGCGGGATTCGATGACGACCTCGTCCTTCAGATCCTCTTCGAGCCGCTGGATCATCTGCACACCCAGTTCGGTATGCGCCATCTCGCGGCCCTTGAAGCGGATGGTGATCTTGATCTTGTCGCCTTCCTCGATGAAGCGGCGCATGTTGCGCAGCTTGATCGCGTAGTCACCGTCGTCCGTGGTCGGGCGGAACTTCACTTCCTTGATCTCGACCTGCTTCGTCTTCTTGCGCGCGGCCGAGGCCTTCTTCTGCGCTTCGAAGCGGAACTTGCCGAAATCCATCACGCGGCAGACGGGGGGATCCGCATTCGGCTGGATCTCGACCAGATCCAGGCCCTCGTCTTCCGCGAGGCGAAGTGCCTCGTCCCGGGAGAGTACGCCGACCATCTCGCCGTCGGACCCGATGACGCGCACGCGCGGCACCCGTATCTCCTCGTTCTTCCGATTCAGTTTGTCGGTGCTAATTCGCTATTCCTCTTGTCGGTGACATGCCGCATCCGAAGACCATCTCAGGCCAGCGGGCCGCGCTCCGCGCTGATGCGTGCAAGGAAGTCGGCAAGGCTCATCGAGCCGAGGTCTTCCCCTGAACGCGCGCGCACCGCAACGAGCCCGTTTTCCTTCTCGCGGTCGCCGACCACGAGCAGATACGGGACCCGCTGCAGCGTGTGTTCGCGGATTTTATAGCCGATCTTCTCGTTTCTCAAGTCGGCACGGACGCGAACCCCCTGATCGGACAGGGATTTGGCCACTTCGTTCACGTAGTCGGCCTGGGCGTCGGTGATATTGGCCACCACGACCTGGGTCGGTGCCAGCCAGAACGGGAAGAGTCCGGCGTGGTGTTCGATCAGGATGCCGATGAAGCGCTCCATCGAGCCGACGATGGCCCTGTGCAGCATCACCGGATGCCTTTTGGTCGAGGATTCATCGACATACTCGGCCCCGAGGCGCTCGGGCATCATGAAATCGACCTGCATGGTGCCCACCTGCCAGCCGCGGCCGATCGAGTCGCGCATGTGGTACTCGATCTTCGGGCCGTAGAAGGCGCCCTCGCCGGGCAGCTCCTCCCACTCCACCCCCGACGCCTTCAGCGCCGCGCGCAGGGCGTTCTCGGCCTTGTCCCAGGTGGCGTCGTCGCCGAGCCGCGGCTCCGGGCGCAGGGCGATCTTCAGCGAGATGTCGGAAAAGCCGAAGTCCGAATAGACCTTCATCGCCTGGGCGTGGAAGGCGGTGACCTCGGCCTCGACCTGCTCCTCGGTGCAGAAGATGTGGCCGTCGTCCTGGGTGAAGGCGCGCACCCGCATGATCCCGTGCAGGGCACCGGAAGGCTCGTTGCGGTGGCAGCCGCCGAACTCACCGTAGCGGATCGGCAGGTCGCGGTAGCTGTGCAGGCCGGCGTTGTAGATCTGCACGTGGCCCGGGCAGTTCATCGGCTTCACCGCATAGGTCCGCTTCTCGGACTCGGTGAAGAACATGTTGTTCTGGTAGTTGTCCCAGTGCCCCGAGCGCTTCCACAGCGACACGTCGAGGATCTGCGGACAGCGGACTTCCTGGTAGCCGCAGTCCTTGTACACCCGGCGCATGTACTGCTCGACGGTCTGCCACAGCTGCCAGCCCTTGGGGTGCCAGAACACCATGCCGGGGGCCTCTTCCTGCTGGTGGAACAGGTCCAGGGCCTTGCCGATCTTGCGGTGGTCGCGCTTCTCGGCCTCTTCCAGCTGGTGCAGGTAGGCCTTGAGCTCCTTGTCGTTCAGCCAGGCGGTGCCGTAGACGCGCTGCAGCATCTCGTTCTTGGCATCGCCGCGCCAGTAGGCCCCGGCCACCTTCATCAGCTTGAAGGCGCGCAGCTTGCCGGTGCTCGGCACGTGGGGGCCGCGACACAGGTCGATGAACTCGCCCTGCGAGTACAGCGACAGGTCCTCGTTGGCCGGAATCGACTCGATGATCTCGGCCTTGTAGACCTCGCCCTTGTCGCGGAAGAACTCGACCGCCTCGTCGCGCGCCATGACCGAGCGCTGCACCGGCTGGTCCTCCTTGACGATCTTCGCCATCTCGGCCTCGATCTTCTCGAGGTCTTCCGGGGTGAACGGCGTCTTGCGCGCGAAGTCGTAATAGAAGCCGTTGTCGATCACCGGGCCGATGGTGACCTGGGTGTCCGGGAACAGCCGTTGCGTGGCCTGGGCGAGCAGGTGCGCGGTGGAGTGACGAAGGATCTCCAGCGCATCGGGGTGCTTGTCGGTGACGATCTCGAGCGCGGCGTCCTGCTCGATGCGGTGGCTGGTGTCGACCAGCTTGCCGTCGACCTTGCCGGCCAGGGCGGCCTTGGCCAGGCCCGGGCCGATCGAGGCAGCGACCTCGGCGACCGTGACCGGCTGCTCGAAGGCACGCTGTGAACCGTCGGGGAGAGTGATGGCGGGCATGGGGGAACTCCGGATTCCGGGCGTCCCGGGCTCGGGACAACAAAAAAGGGCGCCGAGCGCCCTTCGTCATGCAGCCTGCAGCGAGCGCCCGGTATGCGTCAGGAAACAGCGGTTCCGGTAGTGCTCATGTCGCACGCTCGATCGCCGGTTTCCCGTCGACCACCTTTTGCTGGATGCCGGTCGTCTTCCTCGGTGCCACGACTCCAGGTCGTGGTGGGCGGTACAGGGTTCGAACCTGTGACCCCTACCATGTCAAGGTAGTGCTCTACCGCTGAGCTAACCGCCCGAGGTCCGCGGCGGACACGCCGCTGCGGGCCGCGAAGTCTAGCAGTGCCTGGGGCGGCGCACAACGGGTCAGCCGGCCTGCACCGCCGCGGCCCACTGCCCGGCCGGCTCGCCGACCAGCAGGTGATAGCGACCGCCCCCCAGGTCCAGCACCGCATCGGCCCCAGCGGCCCGCGCCGCGGCGGCATCGAAGCGCCCGGCGTCGGCAAGTTCGACCCGCAGCCGGGTATGGGCGATGGCGCGCACCTCGCGCAGGTTGTCGCGGCCGCCCAGGGCCGCCAGCAGGGCCGGCGCCGCCTCGCGCAGCCAGTCGGGCGGCGTGTCCGCGGCCCCGGTCCCGGCGCCGCTTCCGGCCGGCTGGCCCCGGCCCGCCTCCAGCGCGGGAGTGGCCGCCAGCAGTGGATCGGATCCGGCCCGGCGCAGGTACAGCTCCATGTCGGTCTTCAGGTTCTCCGAGAGCGGGCCGAATACCGCCTGGACGGCGTTGCCGACGGTCACCACCCCCGCGGCCCCCAGCGCCTTGAGCCGCTCGACGTCGACCCCGGCCGGGTCGCGCACGGCCACCCGCACTCGGGTAATGCAGGCATCGAGACTGGCGATATTGTCGCGGCCGCCGAAAGCAGCGACCAGCGATGCGGCGATCCCGCCCTCATCGCCCGAGGCCGATTCGGCACCCAGCGCCTGCGCCTCGCGGCCGGGCGTCTTCAGGTCGAAGTAGTGGATGCAGGCGCGGAACACGCCGTAGTAGATCGCCGCGTAGATCGGCCCGAGGATGAACACGTACCAGGCGTTCTGGGCATTGCGGCCGAGCACGTTGAACATCAGGAAATCGATGCCGCCCTGGGAGAAAGTGAATCCCATATGCATGTCCAGCGTATTGGCGACGAACTGGGCCGAGGCCGCCAGCACGGCGTGGATCAGGTATAGCAGCGGGGCTACGAACAGGAAGGCGAATTCGATCGGCTCGGTGATCCCGGTCAGGAAGGAGGTCAGCGCCGCCGAGATCATGATTCCGCCGACCGCCACCCGGCGCTCCGGGCGGGCGCTGTGCCAGATCGCGATGGCCGCCGCCGGCAGGCCGAACATCTTGAACAGGAAGGCGCCGGCCAGCACCCCGGCGGTGGGGTCGCCGGCGAAGAAGCGGTTGATGTCGCCGCTGACCACCTTGCCGGTGCTCGGGTCGGTGAAGGCCCCCATCTCGAAAAAGAACGGCACGTTCCAGATGTGGTGCAGGCCGAACGGAATCAGCAGTCGCTCGACGAAGCCATAGACCGTCGCCGCCGTGCGCGGGTCGGACACCGCCGCCCAGTGCGAGAAGGTCTTGATGCCGGATCCGATCGGCGGCCAGACCACCACCAGCAAAAGGCCGAGGCCGATGGCAGCGAGCGCGGTGACGATCGGCACGAAACGCTTGCCGGCGAAGAAGCCGAGGTAGGGCGGCAGGCTGATCCGGTAATAGCGGTTGAACAGCCAGGCCGCCAGCATGCCGGCGAGGATGCCGCCGAAGACGCCGGTCTGGACCGAGGGCATGCCCATCACGGTATCGGTTGGCAGCCTGAGCATGCCGGCGACGACGCCGAGGGTGGCGCACATCACCAGGTAGCCGATGGTCGCCGCCACGGCCGCCACGCCATCGTTCTCGGTGAATCCCAGGGCCACGCCGATGGCGAAGATCAGCGGCAGGTTGCCGAAGATGACGTCACCCGAGACCTTCATCACCGCCGAGACCTCGGCGGGAATCCAGGCGAAACCGGCGGCACCGATGCCGAGCAGCAGGCCGGCGATGGGCAGCACGGCGACCGGAAGCATCAGCGACTTTCCGATCTGCTGAAGCAGTACGTAGAGCTTCTTAAACATCAGGATTCACCTAGGTGGGCCATGACCCACATCGATTCTCGAGTCTTGCCGTAGGAGCCAGCTTGCTGGCGATCGATGGGCGGGAATCGCGCGGAGCCATTGCAAGAAATCGGTGCTCCCGCCAAGCCACGGATCCGTCGGCCGCGGCCTATCCCCAACACAAGGACTGACTCCCCGCCTTCGCGGGAACGACCCTCTCTCAACGCGTCGTTTCTTAGGCGGCCTTCGCCAGCAAGCTGGCTCCTACATCGCATGGGCGGCCTCCCAGTCGGCAAGACGCGCGCGCACCTCGGCGGCGGTGCCGAGGCGCAGCAGCTCGGCGGCCAGCGCGCGGCAGTCTTCCAGCGACTGCGCGGCGACCGTGGCCTTGGTGGCCGCCACGGCCGGCGCGGGAACGGATAGCTCAGTGACCCCAAGCCCGAGGAGGGCCGGAACGGCAAGCGGATCTGCGGCGATCGCGCCGCAGACACCGACCCAGCGGCCATGCCGGCTGCCGGCCTCGGCGGTCATCCCGACCAGGCGCAGGACGGCGGGGTGCAGGGCGTCGGCCTGGGCGGCGAGGCGGGCATGGCCGCGATCCATGGCCAGGGTGTACTGGGTCAGGTCATTGCTGCCGATCGAGAAAAAATCGGCCTCGGCGGCCAGCGCGTCGGCGGTGAGCGCCGCCGAGGGCACCTCGATCATCACCCCGAGCTTGGGCGCCGCGACGCCCAGCGCATCGGCTTCGCGCTGCAGCAGGGTGCGGGCCTCGCGCAGCTCCTCGACGCCGGCCACCATCGGCAGCATCAGGTGCAGGTCGCCCTGCCCTGCCCCGCGCAGCAGGGCGCGCAGCTGGACACGGAACAGCTCGGGGTGGGCAAGGCTGACGCGGATGCCGCGCAGCCCGAGGAAGGGATTGTCCTCGCGCGGCAGGGGCAGGTAGGGCAGCGGCTTGTCGCCGCCGACATCCAGGGTGCGGATCACCAGCGGACGCTGCGGGCCCAGCGCCTCGGCGACCTCGGCGTAGGCGGCTGCCTGCTCCGCCTCGTCCGGCGCGCTGTCGCGGGCATCGAACAGGAACTCCGAGCGCAGCAGGCCAACGCCCTCGGCGCCAGCGGCCAGCGCTTCGCGGGCGTCGCCCGCGTGCCGCACGTTGGCGACCACCAGGATGCGCGCGCCGCAGCGACTGTGCGCCGGCCTCGCCGCGGCAGCCTGCATCGAGGCCTGCCGCTGGCGCGCGCGTTCGATCGCGGCCCGCGCCGCCTCGCGCTGCCCGTCATCGGGAGCGCTCAGCAGACGACCAGCGCTGGCGTCGAGCAGGACCTCGCTGCCCTCGGGCAGGTCCAGCACCCCCGCATCAACGCCGCACAGCGCCGGCAGTCCCAGTGATCGGGCGAGGATGGCGACATGTCCGGTCGGCCCGCCACCGGTGGTGCACAGGCCACGTACGCGCGACACGTCTAGCTGGGCGGTTTCCGAGGGGGTCAGGTCCTCGGCCACCAGGATGCAGCCTTCGGGCAGCTCCGCCGGCTGCTCGACCTCACCGCTGAACGCGCGCAGCACCGCCGCGCCGACATCGCGCAGGTCGGCGGCGCGTTCGCGCATCAGCGGGTTGTCGAGGGCCTCGAGCACCCCTGCCTGCTTTTCCACCGCCGCCTGCCAGGCGCGGCCGGCGCTGAGCCCGGCGGCAATGCCTTCCTCGGCCTTCTCAGCCAGACCGGGGTCGTCGAGCATGCCCTGCTGGGCTCCGAGCACGCCGGAGCGCGCAGCGTCATGCGCTGCCGAACCGAGCCGGGCCAGCCGGCGACGGACCTCGTCCAGGGCCTTCGTCAGCTTCTCGCGCTCGGCCTCGGGCGCGCCGGCCTGGTCGACGATCCGCGGCGCGGCGCGACGCCAGCGGGCGACCGCGCCCAGCGCCATGCCGGGGGACGCGGTGACCCCGACCAGCACGCCGGGCTCGCGACGGCTAGACGCCGCGGGCTGGCTGGCGGCGGCCGTCATCGCCGCGAGCTGGGCCGCGGCGGCTTCGAGGTCCTCGCCGCAGCCCTGCCTGATCAGCGCGGACAGCGTCTCGATGGCCGAGGTCGCCGCCGGACCCCGCGCCTCGATGCGCAGGGCGTCGCCCTGCCGGCTGCCCAGCGCCATGATCTCGACCACGGATCGTGCGTTGCCCCGGCGCTCGCCAAGCAGCAGGAAGATCGGGCAATCGAAGGCCCGCGCCCGCTCGGCGAGCACGGCGGCGGGCCGGGCGTGGAGGCCGGCCGGATTCGGCAGCGGCAGCGGGTCGCTGACAAGCAGCTCACCGGCCGCGGCGTCGCCGCCGACCGGGGCGCCGGTGCTTGCCGATTTCGGAAAGACCCGGAACAGCACGCTGCCTCCGGCCTCGAGCGCGCCGCGGCCCAGCTCGATGCGCTCGATGGCGTCGACGTTGGCGACCAGCACCTGGGTCAGCAGGGAACGCGCGCGCTGGGCGACGCCATCGATATCGAAGCGGATCAGCGGCTGGCCGGCGCGGACTTCTTCGCCCTCGGCGACCAGGGCCTCGAAGCCCTCGCCGCGCAGGCCGACGGTGTCGACGCCGATATGCAGCAGCAGGTCGATCCCGGCCGGGCTGCGCAGGGTCAGCGCGTGGCGCGAACCATGCAGCTGGACGACCCGCCCGTCGATCGGCGCGAGCAGGGTGCCCGAAACCGGGTCGAGTGAGCAGCCGTCGCCGACGATGCGCTGCGCGAATACCGGATCCGGCACGCGCTCCAGCGCCACGCGGATCCCCGACAGCGGCGCCAGGACGGCCACCGCCGATGTGCTGTCTGCCATGTTCCCCTCCCGGAACGGCCCCGGCTGCCCTGGTCAGCGCCGCCGGGGGTGCAGGCCAGCGTAGCCGGTCGGGCGGCGCGCGCAAGGCGAAACGCGCGGAATATCCAACGCATTCGTATGCAGGCTCCACGCCCGGGGGTTTCAGGGCGGGGGCGGACCCGCCAGGCCATCCTGCCAGCGCGCACGCTCGAACCAGAGGATCACCGGCATCGACAGGGCCAGCGGAATCAGCAGGTAGAGCAGGCGGAAGACCAGCACCGCAACCAGCACGTCGGCCTTGTCCATCTCCGGAAGGCCGAGCAGGACACTGACCTCGAGCACGCCGAGCCCGCCCGGCGCATGCGACACCAGGGCCAGGGAAAACGAGGCAAGGAACACACCGAGCACGACCAGATAGCCGGGGTTGCCGGCCTCGGGCAGGGCGAAATAGAGGATCGCCGCGGCGCCGATGATCTCCAGCGGGCCGATCACCAGCTGCTGCAGCACGGTCGGCAGGCGCGGATAGCCCAGCTCCATGCCGCGCAGCCGCAGGGTCGAGAACTTGAGCAGGCTGCCCAGCGCGTAGAGGCCGACCGCCAGCAGCAGCAGCACGCCGATGCCGCGGGCCAGCCCGACGCCCACCGAGGGCAGGAATCGCTGTACCAGTTCCGGCTCGATGAGCAGCACGGCTGCCGCCAGCAGCAGGGTGCCGACGACGAAGGTGAACGAGCAGAAAGCGACCAGCAGGCCGATCTCCACCGGCGTCAGCCCCTTGTGCCGGTAGGCGCGGTAGCGGACCAGGGCGCCCGAGAACACCGAGGCGCCGACGTTGTGGCCGACCGCGTAGGTGGTGAACGAGACCACCGATATATAGCCCCAGCCGATCCGCCGGCCGAGGTGATTCAGGGCGATGCGGTCGTAGCCGGCGAGCGCCGCATAGGCCAGCAGGGTGGCCGCGACGCACAGCGCCCAGTCGCCGGCCGGGATGGCGCGCAGGCTGCCGAGCAGGCTGTCCAGCGACATGCCCTCAAGTTCGCGATACAGCAGCCAGCCCGACAGGGCCACCGCCAGCAGTCCCACCAGGGCCCAGGCCCGATCACTTCGCCATGCCATCCGCTTGCCGTCGCTTCCATGGGGCTGCCGCGCGCACGACCGGCCAGCGGTCGGCGCACGGAACGCCCGGCGCGCGAAGTATAGCCAGCCGGGACATTTCGCGAGGTCGCCGTGAGCGGCCTTGCGCCAGACGCTACCTGGCCTTGCCGCGCCGGCCGCCGCGGCGGGATGCGGCGCCCTGCAGGTACCATGTCCGGCCCCGAACGCCGCCCCGCCCTGCGAATGTCCCGCGACACCGTCGACCCCAACGCCCAGCACACGCCGCTGATGCGCCAGTTCTTCGCCGCCAAGGCGGACCATCCGGACATCCTGCTGTTCTTCCGCATGGGCGACTTTTACGAGCTGTTCTACGACGACGCGCGCCGCGCCGCGAAACTGCTGGACATCACCCTGACCCAGCGTGGGCAGTCGGCCGGCGCGCCGATTCCGATGGCCGGCGTGCCCTATCACGCCGCCGAAGGCTACCTCGCGCGGCTGGTCGCGCTCGGCGAATCGGTGGCGATCTGCGAGCAGATCGGCGACCCGGCCGCCAGCAAGGGGCTGGTGGAACGCAAGGTCGTGCGGGTGATCACTCCGGGCACGGTCACCGACGAGGCGCTGCTGGAAGAGCGCCGCGACACCCTGCTGATGGCGGTCAGCCGAGGCAGGCGGGGCTTTGGCCTGGCCTGGGCGGATCTCGCCGGCGGCCGCTTCCAGGTCTGCGAGGTCGACAGCGAGGATGCGCTGGCCGCCGAGATCGCGCGACTCGACCCGGCCGAGCTGCTGCTGCCCGATGAGGATGGCTGGCCTGCCTTCCTTCAGTCACAACGCGGCCTGCGCCGGCGCGGTCCGTGGCACTTCGACCCGGACAGCGCGCGCCGCGCCCTGCTGCGGTTCTTCCGCCTGCATGACCTCACCGCGTTCGGCATTGAGGAGCGCCCGATGGCGGTCGGCGCGGCCGGTGCGCTGCTGCACTACGTCGAGGAGACCCAGAAGCAGCAGCTGCCGCACCTCACCGGCATCGCGGTGGAGGAAGCCTCGGACAGCATCGCGCTGAATGCGGCGACGCGCCGCCATCTGGAGCTGGACCAGCGCGTCGACGGCCGCAACGAACATACCCTGGTCGGCGTGCTCGACAGCACGATCACGCCGATGGGGGGCCGCCTGCTGCGCCGCTGGATCCACCGGCCACTGCGCCGCCGCGAACTGCTGCGCCAGCGTCACCAGGCGGTGGGCACCCTGCGCGACTCGGCGCTCTACGAGGGGCTGCGCGAGGCCCTGCGCGGGGTCGGCGACGTCGAACGCATCCTCGCCCGGGTCGCCCTTCGCAGCGCCCGCCCGCGCGATCTCAGCACCCTGCGCGACGCCCTGATCGCCCTGCCCGCCCTGCGCGGGGCCCTGTCGGCACCGGGCGTCGACAGCCCCGGGCTTGCGGCACTCTGCGAGCGCCTCGGCGACCACGCACCGACCGCCGACCTGCTGCAGCGGGCCATCCTGCCGCAGCCGCCGGTGCTGCTTCGCGACGGCGGCGTCATCGCCGACGGCTTCGACGCCGAACTCGACCGCTACCGCACCCTCTCATCGGATGCCGACAGTTTCCTTGCCGAACTGGAGCTGCGCGAGCGCGAGACCACGGGCATCAGCGCGCTGAAGGTCGGCTACAACCGGGTGCACGGCTACTACATCGAACTGGGCAAGGCGCACGCCGGGAAGGTGCCGACGCACTACACCCGCCGGCAGACCCTGGCCAACGCCGAGCGTTACATCACCGAGGAGCTGAAGCAGTTCGAGGACCAGGTGCTCTCGGCCCGCGACCAGTCGCTAGCCCGCGAGAAGGCGCTGTGGGAATCCCTGCTCGACGCCCTGAACGCCGAGCTTGCCCCGCTCAAGCAGTGCGCCGCGGCCCTGGCGGAACTGGATGTTCTGTGCGGCTTCGCCGAACGCGCCGAGGCGCTGGACTGGTCGGCGCCGGAGCTGGTCGAGGAGCCGGGCATCGAGATCATCGACGGCCGCCACCCGGTGGTGGAAGCGGTCCGCGCCGAGCCGTTCGAGCCCAACTCGCTGCGGCTCGGACCCGAGCGTCGCCTGCTGGTGCTGACCGGCCCGAACATGGGCGGCAAGTCGACTTACATGCGCCAGGCCGCGCTGATCGTCCTGCTGGCCCATATCGGAAGCTTCGTCCCGGCGCGCAGCGCGCGGATCGGGCCGATCGACCGCATCCTGACCCGCATCGGCGCCGGGGACGACCTGGCCCGCGGCCAGTCGACCTTCATGGTCGAGATGGCCGAGACCAGCTACATCCTGCACCACGCCAGCGAGCACTCGCTGGTGCTGATGGACGAGATCGGCCGCGGCACGTCCACCTACGATGGCCTGGCCCTGGCCCGGGCCTGCGCGCTTCAGCTGGCACGGGTGAACCGGGCCATGACCCTGTTCGCCACCCACTACTTCGAGCTGACCGAGCTCGCCGCGCCCGGCAACGGCATCGCCAACGCCCACCTCGACGCGGTGGAACACGGCGACAAGCTGGTCTTCATGCACGCGGTCAAGGACGGCCCGGCCAACCGCAGCTTCGGCCTGCAGGTCGCGGCCCTGGCCGGCCTGCCCAAGGGCGTGATCGCCGAGGCCCGGGAGGTGCTGGAGGAGCTGGAGAGCGGTCACAAGCCTGCGCCTCGGCGCGACCCGCCCAGCCCGCAGATGTCGCTGTTCGCCGCGCCGGCCTCGCCGCTGGAACAGGCGGTGAAGGAGATCGACCCGGATGACCTCAGCCCGCGCGAGGCGCTGGAGGCGCTGTACCGGCTGAAAAAGCTCGCCGAGCGGTAAGCGCGACGGCAGATTCGGGCGCGAAGCAGACATTCATAAAGAAGACATTCATAGGGTGCGGCTGGCCGCACCGGGCGTACCGTCCGAACGCCCGTATCGGTGCGTCCAAGACGCACCCTATGGGGCTTCGCTGACGCCCAACGAAGCCCGACTGTGGGAGCGCACATGGGCGCGACCGCGGAAATCCGCTCTGGCCGCGGTCTGTGGTGAATGCGTAGTGTCGCGGTCGCGCCCAAGGGCGCTCCCACAATTTGACTGCGGCAAGGTCTGCTTTGCGGAGCAAACCGGACCTGGCAGCGCCGTTGCGTGTGTAGGAGCCAGCTTGCTGGCGATAGGTGCCCCGAATGGGATGATCGCCAGCAAGCTGGCTCCTACAGGCGGGTCCTGCGGAAGGTCTGCTTGGCGCCCTCTCCGGCCGTCAGGCTTCTTCGGGCAACCAGCGCTCGACGATGACCACGTCACGCCAGACGCCGTCCAGCTGACCGTGCCGCAGGTACGTGCCAACCTCGCGGAAGCCCAGTCGCCGGCACAGGGCGAGGCTGGCCTGGTTGTCGGTGAAGATCCGCGAGATCAGCTTGTAGTAACCGCGGCCGCGGGCTTCGTCGATCAGTGCCTGCAGCAGCAGGGCGCCGTAGCCGCGGCCGCGGCAGGCGCGGTCGACGTAGATCGAGAACTCGGCGTTGCCGTCGTAGCAGGCCCGCGGGCGATAGTTGGACAGGTTGGCCCAACCGCCGATCCCTCCACCGGTGTCGATGACCAGTACCGGATAGCGGGCAGCGGGCGTGAGCCAGGCGCGGGTATCGTCGACGGTTCGCAACCGGGTCTCGAAGGTGCTGCGCCGCTCCTCGATGCCCTGGTTGTAGATCCGGGCAATGGACTCGGCGTCGGATTCAACGGCGGGTCGGATCAGCGGCGCGGACGACACGGCAGCCACTCGCAGGGAACGGGGCGCGAAGTGTGGCGCCGGCCGCGGCGCCCTGGCAATGTTCAGCCGGGGCGCGGGGTGAAGACCTTGCTGGCCTTGGCGGCGGGCCGCTCTGCAAGGCGCTTTCGGTAGTCCTTGAGCACCGGATAGTCGTCCAGCGCCTTGACCAGGTAGAGCAGGTTCACCGAATGGCCGAGAATCAGATCGGGCAGCATGAAACGCTCGCCCATCAGGTAGTCGCGCTGATGCAGGTGGCGGGCGAGATGCACCAGCAGGGGAAACAGCGCCGCCTTGCCGACCTTGGCTCGCTCCTCGTCCGGCTTGATCGCGGTCGGGTGGAAGACGTTGAAGGCGGCGGAGTCGAAGGTCGAGGCGGCGAACATCAGCCAGGACAGGTACTGCCGGCGTAGCGGCGAGGCCATCGGCACGGTGAGCTGGGCCTCGGGCTGCTGCTCGGCAAGCGCCTGGCAGATGGCCACCGACTCCCAGTGGCTGTCGCCATCGATCTCGATCGCCGGCACGAGGCCGAACGGATGCCGGGCCAGATGGGCCTCGCCGCGGTGCTCGCCGCCGGCATAGTCCAGCTTGTGCTCTTCGACCTCGATGCCCAGCTCGTGCGCCAGCCAGCGCACCCGGGCGCTGCGATCAAAGGGCACGAATGAATAGAGCACCATCCTGCGGGTCACGCGGAATCTCCCCCCTGCAGATGTCATGTGATTGTGCGCCTGCTACGTGGCGGGGCCAAGTCTGGATGCGCGGCCAGACTCCAACCGGGTCGTACTTCACAGGACGCTGTGCGCCAATCCGTCATCCTCGCGAAGGCGGGGATCCGCGCGACGCGAGTCGTCAGCGCCTGCGCATCTGGATTCCCGCTTTCGCGGCAATGACGTCCGCCGAACCTCGGAACGCGCGCTGCTCTCGGGATGCTACAGCCGCTCGGCCTGGCGCTTGAGCCCGACCAGCTGGGCCTGGTAGTCGGCAAGACGCTGGCGCTCCTGTGCCACGACATCCTCCGGCGCGTTGGCGACGAAGTTGGCATTGCCAAGCTTGCCATTGCACTTGCCGATCTCGGATTCGATGCGCTTGATCTCCTTGGCCAGGCGGGTCTTCTCGGCATCAAGGTCGACAAGGCCGGCAAGCGGCACGAGCAGGCTCATGTCGCCGACCACGGCCGCGCTCGCTGCCGGCGCGTCCTCGCCCTTGGCCAGCCAGCGCTGCGACTCGGTGCGGGCAAGGAAGGCGATGGCGTCGGCATAGCGCTCGCTGCGCGCGCGGTCGGCATCATTGCCGCCGTCGAACAGCAGGGCGATCTGCTTCGAAGGCGCCACCTGCAACTCGCTGCGGATGCGCCGCAGCTGACCGATGACCGTCTTCAGCCACTCGATATCGCGTGCTTCGCCGGCAAAGCGCAACTCGGCGCGGGCCAACGGATAGGCCTGCCGGCTGATGCTGTCGCCGCCGATCGCAAGGCGCGGCGCGACCTGATGCCAGACTTCCTCGGTGATGAAGGGCACCACCGGGTGGAGGGCGCGCAGAGCCTGCTCCAGCACGTGGAGCAGGGTATACCGGGTGCTCGTCGCCGCAGCGGAATCGCCGCCGTTGAGCGCCGGTTTGGCCAGCTCCAGGAACCAGTCGCAGAACTGGTTCCAGACAAACTCGTACATGGCCTGCGCGGCGAGGTCGAAGCGGTAGGCGGCGAAGGCCTCGCTCGCCTCGTCCAGCATCATCTGCTGCTGGTCGAGGATCCACTTCTCGGCGTCGGTCACCGGCCAGCCGGCGGGCGCCTGATGCAGCTCATGCCCCTCGCAGTTCATCAGCACGAAGCGCGCCGCGTTCCACAGCTTGTTGCAGAAGTTCTTGTAGCCCTCGCAGCGCTGCAGGTCGAACTTGATGTCGCGACCGTGGGTGGCCAGCGAGGCGAAGGTGAAGCGCAGGGCGTCGGCGCCGAAGGCGGGGATGCCGTCGGGGAACTCGCGGCGCGTCGCCTTCTCGATCTTGGCCGCCATCTGCGGCTGCATCAGTCCCGCGGTGCGCTTGGCAACGAGCGCATCGAGGGTGATGCCGTCGATCAGGTCGATCGGGTCGAGCACGTTGCCCTTGGACTTCGACATCTTCTGCCCGTCCTTGTCGCGGACCAGACCGGTGATGTAGACGTCGCGGAACGGCACCTGACCGGTGAAGTGGTCGGTCATCATGATCATCCGGGCGACCCAGAAGAAGATGATGTCGAAGCCGGTGACCAGGACCGAGCTCGGCAGGTAGCGATCGAAGCCCTGCTGCTGCATGGCGACCTCATCCGGCCAGCCCAAGGTCGAGTGCGACCACAGGGCCGAAGAGAACCAGGTCTCCAGCACGTCCTCATCGCGGCGCAGGGGCTTGCCGCCGGCCTTGGCCACAGCTTCTTCCTCGCTGCGCGCGACGATGATGTTGCCGTCCTCGTCGTACCAGGCGGGGATGCGATGCCCCCACCACAGCTGGCGCGAGATGCACCAGTCCTGGATGTTGTTCATCCAGTGGCGGTAGGTGTTGATCCAGTTGGGCGGCACGAAACGCACCTTGCCGGACTCGACCAGCTCCAGGCCACGCTTGCCCAGCGCGTCCATCTTCACGAACCACTGGTAGGTCAGGTAGGGCTCGATGACCTGGCCGGTGCGGTCACCGCGCGGCACCTGCAGGCTGTGCTTCTTCTCCTCGATGAGCAGGCCGAGGGCCTCGAGGTCGGCGAGCACGGCCTTGCGCGCGGCCACGCGATCGAGACCGCGGTACTTCTCCGGTGCGTTGTCGTTGATGTGCGCGGTGGGGGTGAACAGGTTGATCATCGGCAGGCCATGACGCTGGCCCACCGCGTAGTCGTTGAAGTCATGCGCCGGGGTGACCTTGACGCAGCCGGTGCCGAACTCGCGGTCGACGTAGTCGTCGGCGATGATCGGGATCTCGCGATCGGACAGCGGCAGGCGCACCGACTTGCCGATCAGGTGGGCATAGCGCTCGTCCTCGGGATGCACCATCACCGCGGTATCGCCGAGCATGGTTTCCGGGCGCGTCGTCGCCACCACCAGCTGCCCGCTGCCGTCGGCCAGCGGATAGGCGATCGACCACAGGAAGCCGTCCTCTGGCTCGCTGACCACTTCCAGGTCCGAGATCGCGGTCTGCAGAACCGGGTCCCAATTGACCAGGCGCTGGCCGCGGTAGATCAGGCCTTCCTCATGCAGGCGGACGAAGGTTTCGACCACCGCCTTCGACAGGCCCTCGTCCATGGTGAAGCGCTCGCGCGACCAGTCGCCCGAGGCTCCGATGCGGCGCATCTGCCGGGTGATGGTGTCGCCGGACTGCTGCTTCCACTCCCAGACCTTTTCGATGAAGGCCTCGCGCCCGAGCGAGTCACGCGTCTCGCCCTTGCCCTCCTGGGCCAGATTGCGGTTGACCACCATCTCGGTGGCGATGCCGGCGTGGTCGGTACCGACCTGCCAGAGGGTGTCGCGGCCAAGCATCCGGTGATAGCGGATCAGCGCGTCCATCAGGGTGTGCTGGAAGGCGTGGCCCATGTGCAGGGTGCCGGTGACGTTCGGCGGCGGCAGCATGATGCTGTAGGGCTCGCCCTGGCCGCTCGGCTTGAAGCAGCCGCTGTCCTCCCAGTGCTGGTACCAGCGGGTCTCGATGGCAGACGGCTCGAAGGACTTGTCCATGCTCATGGGCACACTCGGTATCGGGAGCAACGCGCCGGGTGTCGGCGGCGCTCGGGTGGCGGGCGCGGGATCGGCAATCGGGGATAATCGCGGCCCGGACCAGGCCGGATTCGCGGCCTCGAGCCGGGAAACCCGCGATTTTAGGCGAGCCGCGCCCGCGACCCAAGCGCGGCGCGCCAGAACGGACCAATCCGCCATGAACGACCCCACCGCGCCGCCGCTGGTGATCCGCTTCGGAGCCATGGGCGACATGGTGTTGCTGACCGTGCTGCTGGACATGCTGGCCGAGCGCTACGGCCGTCCCTGCGACCTGCTGACTTCGGGCGCCTGGAGCCGCGCCCTGCTTGAGGGCCAGCCCTCGGTCAGCACCATCACGGTCATAGGCAGCCGCACCCGCCCCTACTGGAGCGATCCGCAGCAGTGGGCCCTGGTCCGCGCACTGCGCGCGCGCTCCCCGGGAGCGGTCTACGTCGTCGACACCACGAAGCAGGACCGCCTGCAGGCCTGGCTGCGCCGCGCGGGCATCGCCGACCGCCATGTCCTGCTGCGCCAGCGCGATCCAAACGAGACGACTCGCCCCTGGATCGAGCGCCTGCAGCGCTTCGGCCAGCTCGCGCCGCAGGCGCATGCCGCAGTGCCCCCCGCGTCCGCGCTGCCGGCCCATCCACGCCTGGTGGTGGGCGATGCCGCCCGCGCCGATCTGGCTGGCTTCCTGGCTGCACGGAGCATCGAAGGCCCGCTGTGGCTGCTGCAGCCCGGCAGCAAACGCACCCTGAAACGTGGCCGTCTGGCGGCGCTCGACGATGACAAGTGGTGGCCGGTGGAGCGCTGGTCGGGGCTTGCAAATGCCCTGCTTGCCAACGGTCGCGCGGCGCACGTCCTGCTCTGCGGTGCTCCGCCGGAACAGCCCCTGCTGCAGTCGATCGTGACCGCGACAGGCGATGGGCGGGTCCATGCCCTGGGCGATGCCCTGCCCCTGCCCCGTCTGCTGGCACTGTGCCGGATCGCTGTGGGCATGACCTCGGTGGACACCGGCCCGGCGCATGCGGCGGTGGCCCTGGGCTGTCCCAGCGTGGTGCTCTACGGCCGGGCCAGCCGCAGCGCCTGGCTGCCACGCGGCCCTGCCGGCACGACAGTGGTGCCGATCGGCGGCGAGGAGGACGGCCTGTCGCGGGTCGCGGACATCGCGCTTGATCAGGTGCTCGAGGCGAGTCTCGCCCTGCCGCCGCGCGCGCCGCCCAACGCGACGTAGCATCACGTCGGCCCGGCTCGGCAGATCACCGCCGCGCCCTACATGTCGTGCTTGTTCAGTTCCCAGCCGCGCGACTGATACTGCTTCCAGCGCTCGCGCAGCGGCCCGCGGGCCGCGGGGTCGGCCGGCACGACCTCAAGCACCCGCTCGCAGGGTCCTGCGGCAGGCTCATCGCGGAGATTGATCTGCATCGGCCGCGCCGGCACGTCGACATCCGGCGTGGCGATCAGGATCGGGGTGATCTCGTCATCCTCGTCCTGGCCGGCGATCTGGTGCGGCAGGTAGGCCGACTCGTCGAACTCCCAGAGCAGGCCGTCTATGGCCTCGGCCTGCTCCGCATCACGGGCGAGGATCAGGGTCGGCTTGCCGGTGCCGTAGCAGCGCTTGGCCAGCTCGCAGACCAGGAGCAGCGGATCCTCGCGGAAGCGCGGCTTGTCGATGAGGTAGAAATCCGCGCGTCCCGCGCCGTGATTGGTGATTCGTGATTCGTGATTCGTCAACGCTGGAACTCCCCCACGAACGGACCTGGCCATGTCTCGCGGCGAAACTCGGGGCGCGCTGCAAGCACGATTGTCCCCCCGCTTCCGGCAGCCGGCTGTTGCGAATCACAAATCACAAATCACGAATCACGATCGCGCGGGCTCAGCTCGCGCGGTCCACCATCCACTGCGCCAGCATCCCCACCGGGCGGCCATTGGCCAGCCCCTTGCGGCCCTCGTCCCAGCTGGTGCCGGCGATATCGAGGTGCGCCCAGCGCTGGCCCTCGGTGAAGCGCGAGAGGAAGCAGCCGGCGGTGATCGCACCGGCCGACTTGCCGCCGATATTGGCAACGTCGGCGAAGGCCGAGTCGAGCTGGACCTGGTACTCGTCCCAGATCGGCAGGCGCCAGGCGCGATCGCCGCTGTGCTCACCGGCGGCAAGCAGTTCGGCGGCCAGATCGTCGTGCTTGGTCATCAGGCCGTGGGCATGCTTGCCCAGCGCGATCACGCAGGCACCGGTCAGGGTGGCGACGTCGATCAGCGCCGCCGGCTCGAAGCGCTGCGCATAGGTCAGCGCATCGCAGAGGATCAGCCGGCCCTCGGCGTCGGTGTTGAGCACCTCGATGGTCTTGCCCGACATCGAGGTCAGCACGTCGGACGGACGATAGCTGTTGCCGTCCGGCATATTCTCGACCGCGGCGATCACCACCACCAGGTTCACCGGAAGCTTTGCCTTGACCGCGGCGACGAAGCTGCCGAACACACTGGCCGCGCCGCACATGTCGAACTTCATTTCCTCGATGCCGCCCTGCACCTTGAGGTTCAGGCCGCCGGAGTCGAAGGTGATGCCCTTGCCGACCAGCACCAGCGGCTTGGCCTCGCCACCGTTGCGGTACTCGAGCACGATCAGCCGCGGCGCATTGGCCGAGCCACGGGCAACTGCCAGCAGCGAGCCCATGCCCAACGCTTCCATCTGCTCGCGTTCCAGCACCTCGCAGCGCAGGCCCTCGTGGGCGGCGGCGAACTCGCGCGCCTTGTCGGCCACGTAGGCAGGGTTGCAGATGTTCGGCGGCAGGTTGCCCAGTTCGCGGGCGAAGGCAACGCCCTCGGCGATGCCCTGGGCACGCTGCAGCACGGCCGTCGCCGCATCGCTGCCGGCGAAGCTGACGCTGTGGTAGCCGGCGTCGCTGCGTGGCTTGCGGGTGGTGGTGTAGCGGTAGGCCGCGTGGTCGAAGGCCAGCAGCGCCTGGTGCAGGGCCCAGTCGGCATCGCGGCCTGCGATCGACAGCTCGTGGAGGGTGACGTGGATCGAGCGCGCGGTGCCCTGGGCAAGCAGCTTCGCCGATTCTGCACACAGCTTGAGGAAGGTGCGGGGCGCCACCTCGCCGGCCGGGCCGGCACCGGCCACCAGCACCCGGCGGGCGGCCACGCCCGGCAGGCCACGCAGCAGCGCGCACTTGCCCGCCTTGCCTTGGACGTCGCCGCTCTCGATCCAGCCGCGCAGGGCGCCACCGCTGGCCGCGTCCAGGGCCTGGGCTGCCGGCGACAGGCTGCCATCAGCGAACACCGCCACCACGATGCAGTCGACGTCGAGCTGGGCGGGATCGTGATCGAGCAGGCGATAGTTCAGGTTCATGGGTTTTCCGGGTTGCAGTCGGTGGGAGATACTGCCGCCCCGGGCTTTGCACGGCCGGTTTCGCGGGCAGGACCCGTAATGTTACCAGCCCGGAGCCATTCGCCTGAGCCCGATGCGCCTGATCGACCGATATCTGCTGCGAGAACTGGCCGGTGCGTTTGCCGCCTCGTTGACCGTGCTGCTGCTCACTTCGGCGACCGGCGTGCTGGTCGACCTGCTGCGGCGCATCGCGCTGGGCAAGGTGCCGGCCAGCCTCCTTCTTTCGCAGTTCGGCCTGCGCCTGGTCGATGCCCTGCCGATGCTCGTGCCGCTGGCACTCTTCGTCGCCGTACTGCTGTGCTACTCGCGCCTGTACCGGGACAGCGAGATGGCGGTGCTGGCCTCGGCCGGCCAGGGCCTGCGCCAGCTCCTGCGGCCGGCCCTGCTGTTTGGCGGCCTGGTCGCCCTGCTGGTCGGCCTGCTCTCGCTGTGGGCGGCTCCGGCGGCGATGGCGCTGTCCAAACGCATGCTCGACGAAGCCAACCGCTCGCTTCTGGTGGCAGGCCTCGAGCCCGGCCGCTTCGTCGAGCTGCCCGGGCGCCATAGCGTCGTCTATCTGGGGGCGATGAGCAGCGACGGCAGTCGCTTCCAACGCCTGTTCGTACACAGCCAACGCGAGGATCGCATCGACGTGGTCACCGCCCGGGCCGGCGAGCTGTTCACCGAAAGCGTCGGCGAGGAGCGCTACCTGCGGCTGGAGGAAGGGTTCCGCGTCGAAGGGGTGCCGGGGCGCAACGACTTCCGCGTGATGCGCTTCGAGCGCAACGACATCCGGGTGCCGGACAGCGAGCCTGGCAGCGACCGCGACCGCGACCGCCGCGTGCCGACCCTGCAGCTGCTCGAAGAGGAGCAGGCGCCGCGGCGCGCCGAATTGCACTGGCGCCTGGCGGCGCCGATCGCCGCCTTCGCACTGACCTTGCTTGCCCTGCCGCTGTCACGGAGCCCGCCGCGGGCCGCTCGCTACGGTGGTCTGCTGATCGCCCTGCTCGGCTATCTGGTCTACCTGAACACCCTGCTCCTCGGCCGCTCCTGGATCGGCGAGGAGCGCGTACCGGCAGCGCTCGGCCTGTGGTGGGTACACCTGCCCGTACTGGCCTGCGCGCTGATCCTGATCTGGCGGGGCGATCGGCTGCGCAAGCCGCGGCGGAGGGCCGCCGCGTGATCCTGCTGCGCCAGAGCGACCGTCTGATCGGCGGGCAGGTGCTGTTCTCTGCCCTGCTGGTCTGGGCTGCCCTGCTCGGTTTCGATGCCCTGGTCGCCTTCTCCGGCACCTTCGAGGACATCGGCCGGGGCAGCTATACCGTGGGCACGGGGCTGCTGCACACCCTGTACACCATCCCGCGTCGCGCCTATGAGCTGTTTCCCAGCGCCGCGATGATCGGCTGCGTGCTCGGTCTTGGCGCGCTGGCGGCCAGCTCGGAGCTCACCGCGCTGCGCGCCGCGGGCCTGTCCAAACTGCGCATCTGCTTCGGCGCTGCCGGTAGCGTTCTGCTGCTCACCGCGCTGATGGTGGCCAGCGGCGAGACCCTCGGCCCCTGGGGCGAGCAGAAGGCCCAGGCCCTGCAGCTCACGGCGACCCGCGATGACGTCGCGCTGGCCGAAGGGTCGGGCATCTGGGCCCGAGAGGGCGACACCTTCCTCAACGCCCGTGCCGGACGCGTCGAGGGCAGCGCGGCCAGCGCGCGGGTGGTGCTGGACCAGGTGCGACTGTACCGCTTCGATGACGAAGGCAAGCTGGCCTCGTTGACCCATGCCGCGCGCGCCGAGCACACGGACGGCCGCTGGACGCTGCATGAGATCCACCGTGTCGAGTTCGAACCGCGACGGGTGCGCAGCGCCCAGGCCGAAAGCGAGGCCTGGGAGTCGCGACTGACCCCGGAGATCCTCAACCTGTCGCTTCAGCGACCGCGCTACCTCTCGACCGCCACCCTTCGCGAAAGCCTCGACTACCTCGAACGCAACAACCTCGACCCCGGACAGTTCGCCGTCGCCTACTGGTCGCGCTTCTTCTACCCGCTGCACGCCCTGGTGCTGTGCCTGTCGGCCATGCCGTTTGCCTTCGGTGCCCTGCGCTCGGGCGGCTTCGGCAAGCGGCTTTTCCTGGGCCTGGTCTTCGGTCTCGGCTACTTCCTGCTGCAGCGCCTCTCGGTCGACCTTGCCCAGGTCTACGGCATCGACCTCAGGCTCGCCAACATCGCCCCCATGGCCCTCGCAACCACCGGTGCCTGGCTGTACTTCCGGCGCAGCGGCTAGGCCCGCGGTCGGAGCGAGGGGCGGCTTCTGGCGCGAAGCGGACCTTCCGCAGAAGCCGAACGTAGGAGCCAGCTTGCTGGCGATCCTCCCGTCCGGGGGCACCTATCGCCAGCAAGCTGGCTCCTACGTGCAACGGCGCTGCCAGGTCCAGCTTGCGCCCTTCCGGCGCGTCTGAATCCCACCCTCTTTCGACCGCATTCTCGCAATTCAACGAGACCCGACTGTGGGTGCGCCTTGGGCGCGACCGCAGCGCTACGGATTCACCACAGACCGCGGCCAGAGCGGATCTCCGCGGTCGCGCCCAAGGACCCTCCCACAGTCGGGCTTCGTTGGGCGTCGGCGAGCTCCATAGGGTGCGCCTTGGGCGCACCGATACGGGCGTTCGGACGGTATGCCCGGTGCGGCCAGCCGCACCCTATGAGGGCCTGATTTGCGCAGGGAACGCGCCTAGTCCTTGCCCTGCCGGCGCTTGGCGCGGGGGTGGGCGGCATCGTAGACGCGGGCGAGGTGCTGGAAGTCCAGGTGGGTGTAGATCTGGGTGGTGCCGATGTCGGCGTGTCCGAGCAGCTCCTGGACGCCGCGCAGGTCGCCGGAGGACTCGAGCAGGTGACTGGCACAGGAGTGGCGAAGCAGATGCGGATGGACGCGCTTCCACACGCCCTGCTGCTGGGCGCGCAGGCGCAGGCGCTGCTGCACGGCCCGGGGCGACAGTGGGCGGCCGCCGCGGCCGGGGAAGACGGGCGAGTCGGGTGGGCCAGCGGACTCTGCGCGCCAGGCCTGCAGAGCCTCGCGCGCGGCGCGGCCGATCGGCACCACGCGCACCTTGCGGCCCTTGCCCAGGGCCCGCAGCTCGCCCTCGCCAAGATCGATGTCGGCCCAGCGCAGCCCGCACAGCTCGGACAGGCGCAGGGCCGAGGAATAGAAAAGTTCGAGGATCGCCCGGTCGCGGAGCGCAAGCGCATCATCGCCCTCCACCTCGACCAGCCGGCTGGCCTCGTCGACGTCCAGCACCTGGGGCAGGCGCCGGGCCTGCTTGGGCGCCTTCACTCCCAGCGCCGGGCTGGCCTTCAGATGCCCGGCCTCGACCAGGTAGTCGAACAGCGAGCGCCAAGCCGACAGCCTGCGCTGGATCGAGCGCGGCGACAGGCCGCTGCGGTGCGCCGCGGCCAGCGACTGGCGCAGGGCGCCGGCGTCGAGCCGTTGCCAGCCATCGATGCCCTGATCGGCCATCATCCTCGACAGCACCTCCAGCTCGCGCCGGTAGGCAAGCAGGGTGTGCGGCGACAACCGCCGCTCGACGCGCAGGCGCTCGAGGAAGGCCTCGATCTCGCGCTGCTGCGGCAGGGCCTGCATCAGCGCTCCGGCGATGCTTCGTCGAAACGGGCCAGGGCCGCCTCCAGGCTGTCCGCCATCATGCGCAGAAACAGCGTGCCCATGCCGGGGAAGAAGCGGTTCGCATCGTGGCTGCCGACGGCCAGCATGCCGCGCCCGTTCAGGGGCAGCAGCGCCACCGACTGGACCTCGACCGTACGCGCGTCGAACAACACCTCGAGCTTGTCCGGATCAATGCGCCCGCACAGCGGCTCGCCGGCGGCAAGAAACTCCTCGAACGGGGCCAGGCGCGGGTTGCCTCTGGAAATCACCCGCAGCCAGGGTGCGTCGTCTTCAAGATCGGCCGGGCGCTCGAACAGCAGGACCTGGAACAGCTCGCCTGCAAAGTCCTCGGCAAGGTTGGCGGCCAGGGCGCGCAGGGTGTCGGTGGCGCTGCGCTGGCGCATCAGCAGCAGCGCCTGCTGGTGCACCCGCACCGCCAGGCGCTCATTGTCCTGGGCGTTGGCAAACAGCTCCTGCAGCCGCCGGTTGAGTTCGCGGTTCTTGTCGCGCAGCACTTCCAGCTGGTAGCTCGCCAGCGAGGTCGCCGGGCCGCTGTCGCGCGGCACCACCAGACCCAGCGCCAGATCCGGAAACTGGGCGAGGAAACGCGGATTGCGCCGCAGGTAGGACGCCACCTCGTGCGGCGAGGGACCTTCGCGGTCGATGTCGCTCATGCCTCGATCTCTCCTTCGAATACGAATTGCGCCGGCCCACGCATGCGCACCGGCGATCCATCGCCGCTCCAGCGGATATGCAGGTCGCCTCCGGGCAGGGTGACCCTCACCTGGTCATCGAGCAAGCCTTGCCGGTGCAACACGGCCACCGCCGCGCAGGCGCCGCTGCCGCAGGCCAGGGTCTCGCCGACCCCGCGCTCGAAGACGCGCAGCGCAATATGGTCGCGACCGATCAGCTCGGCGAATCCGACATTGCAGCTGTCCGAGAATCGCCGGTCGGCCTGTAGCGCGCGCCCCACCGCGGACACCGGGGCGTCCTCAACGCCGTCCACCCGGGTGACCGCGTGCGGATTGCCCATCGAGACCAGTCCGAACCACCAGTCGTGTCCCTCCGCCCGCAGCGTCGCCTCGGGCCGGTCACCGTCGAACCCCACCGCATGCGGACTGAAATCCGGGCGACCCATGTCGATTTCGATGCCCTCACCCTGCAGGGCCGCCTGCACGGGACCGCTGGGACTGTCGACGCGTACGCTGGCGCCCTCGAAGATCCGCGCCCGGCGGGCCCAGGCCACCACGCAGCGGGCGCCGTTGCCGCACTGCCCGGCCGGCGAGCCGTCCTGGTTCCAGATCCCATAGCCAAAGGCGCTGCCTGCAGTGCGCGGCGGCTCGATGGTCAGCAGCTGGTCGCAGCCGACGCCGCGATGACGGTCGCAGAGCCGGGCGATCAGCGCGGCATCGAGCGGCGCCGTGGCGCTGCGGCGATCAATCACGACAAAGTCGTTCCCGGCCCCATGCATCTTGGTGAAACGAAGCCCCATCGGGGCGTCTCAGCCGGCGCTGGCGGGCGGGGCCGGCCCCGGGCGGACGAGGTCCCCCTTGTTGCCGCAACCGACCAGCGCGGCAAGGCTGGCAATACAGAGGATCAGTAACAGGCGCGCGGCCAGGCGGGAGGTAGTCATCGACGAAGTATAACGACGCGGCTGAGCACCCGAAGGCGTACAGTCGCGCTCAGACGCTGACGTCGACCGTGGTCGCGGCCGGCGCCGGGGCGGCGGACGCAGTGCTGGCATAGGCGGCACTGGCCACCGGAGCGGGAGCGGGAGCAGCGGGCAGAGATGCCGCCAGCGGAATCGGCTCGGCCTGCTGCGCTGCCCCTGCCGCGACCTGCTCCGCAGCCAACTTCTCGGCGGCAGCGTCGGCCGCCGCCGTGCGCGCGGCCTCACCCGGATCGCTGTCGATCACCGAGTAGCGATCCGCTGCAGCAGCCGCCGGGGAGAAGGGGGTGAAGCTGAGGGAGGAACCGGTACCAAAGCTGCCGACGTACTGCACGGCCAGGTTGAGCTGCGGAGTGGCCCCCACCGGCGCTACCCCGGCCATGGCCCGGGCCAGGGCAGAAATCTGCACCGTACCCGCCTGCCCGGAGGGCGAGGGCGAGGTGGAAATGCTGAATACCGGCATCTCGGCGCTCCCGAAGGAGGTCGAGGCCAGCTGCACTACCACTTGGCTCGGAGAGATCTGCACGACGCGACTCGGTAAACGGATTGGTGCCTGTTGGGGGCTATCGGCCGGTTCTGCGGAAACTTTAGGGGCGAATCCGGCCCGATTCATGAAGCCTGTCACAGTTTAGCGAGGTGCCCAAGGGATTTTCCCGGAGCCTTGGCTGCCTGGCCCCTCCGGTTCGGCGCATGTCTCGGAGGGAGATTCCGGCGGGCGCACAGTCAGTCCGGATGACAGACGGGCGAGCCAACGCAGACGAGCCGCGCACGCGTGGGCGCGGCCGGGCACCGCGATGCTGCGCGGCACGCCGGGCGGGGAGAGGGGCGGCGGGGTCGTGCGCATCCCCTGGCCCGAGGGGTCCGGAGGGGCTTGGGCGTCACCGGGGTATCGGGACCGTCGGCGCGCCCGTTCGGGCGCGCCGACGCGGCTTCAGCGGGCGCCGGCTGCCTGCTGTCCCGGCGCCGGCATCAGCTGGCGGCGCAGGAAGGTGTAGGCCAGGGCCTGCATGTGGGCCAACTGCTGGTTGTTGGCGGCGCCGCCATGGCCACCCTCGATATTCTCGTAGTAGTACACCTCGTGCTCCTGCTCCTTCATCCGCGCCATCATCTTGCGGGCATGGCCGGGATGGACGCGGTCGTCACGGGTGGAGGTGGTGAACAGCACGGCCGGGTAGTCCACGCCGGCCTTCACGTTGTGGTACGGCGAGAAGGTCTTGATGAACTCCCACTCTTCGGGCTTGTCCGGATTGCCGTACTCGGCCATCCACGAGGCGCCGGCCAGCAGCTTGTTGTAGCGCTGCATGTCGAGCAGCGGGACCTGGCACACCGCCGCGGCGAACAGGCTCGGATACAGGGTGACCATGTTGCCGACCAGCAGGCCGCCGTTCGAGCCGCCCTGGATGCCGAGCCGCTCGCTGGAGGTCACCCCGCGCTTGATCAGGTCCTCGGCTACCGCGGCGAAATCCTCGTAGGCGCGCAGGCGGTTCTGCTTGAGTGCCGCCTGGTGCCAGCGCGGGCCGTACTCGCCGCCGCCGCGGATATTGGCGACCACGAACACGCCGCCGTACTGCAGCCAGCCGCGGCCGGCTGCCGGCGCGTAGTTCGGGGTCAACGAGATCTCGAAGCCGCCGTAGCCGTAGAGCAGGGTCGGGTTGCTGCCGTCCAGCTTCAGGCCCTTGCGGGCGACCATGAAGTACGGAACGCGGGTGCCGTCCTTGCTGGTCGCGAAGTGCTGGGCGATCTCGTAGTTCGACGAGTCGTAGAAGGCCGGCATCTTCTTCAGCGGCTCGGGGTCCTTGCCGATCTCGCCGATCATCAGCGTGGTCGGGGTGAGGTAGTCGCTGACGGTCAGGAAGTAGGCATCCGACTCCTCATCATCGATTCCGCCGGCGCTGACCGTGCCGAAGGCCGGCGCGCCCTTGAGCGGCGCCTTTTCCCACTTGCCGTCCTTGTGGGTCAGCACGTAGAGGCGGTTCTTGACGTCCTCCAGAACGTTGAGGATCAGGTGGTTCCTGGTCGGGCTGAAGCTGGCGAACGAGGTGGTGTCGGTCGGCGCGAAGAGCACGTCGAACTCGCGCTTGCCGGCCATGAAGTCATCGAAGCGGGACGCGATCAGCGAGCCGGCGGCATACTCCTTGTCACCAACCTTCCACGGCTCGCGCAACTCGAGGATCAGCCAGTCCTTGTGCACCGACTTGTTGGCGCTGTTCGGGGCATCGATCTTGGTCAGCTTGCCGTCCTGACCGCGCAGGTACAGCTCGTCGTTGTAGAAGGCGATGGTCCGGCTGACGAAGTCACGCTCGAAGCCGGTGCTCAGATCGCGGTAGCCGGCGATATACATGTCCTCGTCGGTGCCCTCGTAGACCACCTTGGCCTCGACCATCGGCGTGCCGCGCTTCCATTCCTTGACGATGCGCGGGTAGCCGGAGCTGGTCAGGCTGCCGTCACCGAAGTCGGTGTAGACGTAGACGGTGTCGCGGTCGATCCATTGCAGGCCGCCCTTGGCCTCGGGGCGGAAATAACCGTCCTTGACCCACTGCCTGGTCGACAGGTCGAACTCGCGGGTGACGTCGGCGTCGGCGCCGCCGCGCGAGAGCGCGACCAGGCAGCGCGTGTAGTCCGGCTTCAGGCAGTTGGCGCCGTGCCAGACCCAGTTCTCGCCCTCGGCCTTGTTCAGCGCGTCAATGTCGAGCAGGACCTCCCACTCCGGCTCGTCCTTGCGGTACTCGGCCAGGGTGGTACGCCGCCAGATGCCGCGCTCGTGCTTCTGGTCCTTCCAGAAGTTGTAGTAGTAGTCGCCCTGCTTGCTGACGTAGGGAATCTTCTCGTCGGAGTCGAGGATGGCTTTGAGGTCGGCCTCGAGCTGGGCAAAGGCCACGTCGTCCTTGAGCAGCTTCTCGGACTCCGCGTTGCGGGCGCGGACCCAGTCGAGCTGCTTGTCGCCGCCCACGTCCTCCAGCCAGAGGTAGGGGTCTTCCTGCATTGCCTTCTCCGCCATGGCCAGCGGCGCGGCCAACATGGCCACGGCGCCCAGCGTCCAGATGTTCCGATTCACGCTCTTCTCCCTCGTCGATGGTCTGGTCCGGAGACCCGATGCGCGGGCAGTCTGCGGGGCTGCCGGGCATGGTCCAGTCCCGGAAGTCACGCCGACCGCACCCCTACTTTCGTTTGAACCGCAGCGAAAACCCGCTCTCCGGGGGCAGGTCACCCTCCTCGCCGACGTGGGTCTTGACGTCGGCCACGGTATAGATCGCTTCGGCGTCGAAGGCGGCGATCCGTGCGACCAGGGCAGGCACCTTGCGCCGCCGCTCGACCACGTAGACCACCTGGACGCGCCGCCCGCCCTTGCCCTTGCCCTCCAGCTCGACCACCCGGTAGCCGGCCTCGCGCAGGTGGCCGGCCAGCGAGGCGTCCTCGCGGTAGCAGATGGCCCGGACCAGCTCGCGGCCGACGCCCAGGCGCCGCTCCAGCGAGATGCCGAGGTAATTGCCCGCGGCGAATCCCGAGGCATAGGCCACCGCCAGCCAGGGCTGGGCGTCGAGGTGCAGCAGCACCTGGCGCACCGCCAGCACCCAGATCAGCGCCTCGACAAAACCGATCAGCGCGGCCAGCCAGCGGTATCCGCGGAAGCCGATGATGATCCGCACCGTGCCCAGCGACACATCGGCGACGCGGGCAAGAAAGATGGCCGGCGCCAGCAGCCAGGGAATCAGGTCGGGGGAGATCATGGCGGCGAAGTGTACCGGGGGTTGGGGTCAGGGACTCGGGAGTCGGCCGCTACGCGGCCACGGCAGCTGCGCTGCCTGCGTCTTCGCTGCGCTCGGTCGGGGCTCGGGAACGGGGAACGGGCGGCACCGGCGTTCGTGGAGCGCAGCTTGCTGCTCTGCAACCCAGCCACTCCGAAGCGTTGCGGCAGACCATCGCGCCCGAGCCCCCGGTGCGAGCGCGACACCGCGACACCGCGACACCGCGACACCGCGAAACCAAATACAACTGACGAGCCGTGGCCCGCCATCGAAACGCCGGCAGTTGCCGGCCGAGCAAGCTCGGCCGCTACGAGCCCGGTAGCAACACCCTCCGTAGGCAGACCGCGGCCACGCCATCGTCGTAGTAACCGGCGCGCAGGCCAATCTCCTCAAAGCCGCGCGCCCGGTACAGGGCGAGAGCTGCGGCGTTGTCGGCGCGTACCTCAAGGGTCAGGCCTGGAGCCCCGGCGCGCCGCGCCTGCTCCAGGGCGTCGTCCAGCAGTCGGGCACCCCAGCCGCGGCCGCGGCAGTCCGGATCCACGACGATGGAGTAGAGGCGCCAGGCCGGCCGCTGGCCATGGCGCAGCAGCATGCTGTAGCCGACCACGCTGCCCGCCTCGGCCAGCCTCAGGACCGCACGCGGCGAGCGCAGGTGATGCCTGAACTGGCGCGGGCTGAGCCGGTCGCCGGGGAAGCGCGCCTCCAGGTCCAGAAGGCGAGGCAGATCCGTCAGGGTTGCCGGGCGTATGCGCTCGGCCGCCGCCTGAACGTCCCGCTTCGCCGCGGGGTGCACCGACGGCCGCTTTGCTTCAGACTTTGCCGTCCCTTGCCGCGCCCGTGCCATGAGCCGCCTCGTCATTGTTGTCGAAAAGCTGTCCGATTGGGGGTCCTACTATCCCTCGGAGAACGTGGTCGCCGCCATCGACTACCTGAAGCAGCCGGTCGGTGCCGATGACGAGCGCGTACAGGTGATCAACCTGTGCCGCAACTTCAAGTATCTAGGCCTTGGCTACTACGTCTCCCTGCTGGCGGAGGCCCGCGGGCACAAGGTCATCCCCTCGGTGCGCACGATCAACGACCTGCGCCGGCGCTCCCTCTACGGCATCGACATCGAGGACCTGAACCAGAAGCTGGCCAAGTTCCTGCCCGAGGACGGCCGCGACACCACCGACTTCAGCCTGCTGGTCTACTTCGGCCAGACCAGCTACGGCCCGCTGCAGGACCTCGCCCGCCAGGTGTTCGAGACCTTTCCCTGCCCGATCCTGAAGATCGAGTTCGAGCGGCAGAAGGTCTGGCAGATCGCCTCCCTGCGCCCGGCCGGTTTCCACACCCTGACCGACCAGCAGGAGGACGCCTTCGCCGCCGCGCTGGACGCCTTCAGCAAGAAGCTGTGGCGCAAGCCGAGGGCACGGCGCAAGTTCCGCTACGACCTGGCCATGCTGCACGACCCGGCCGAGGCGATGCCGCCCTCGAACAAGAAGGCCCTCAAGCATTTCATCGAGGCGGGCAAGGAACTGGGCATCGAGGTCGATCCGATCGGCCGCAACGACTTCGCCCGGCTGGCCGAATATGACGGCCTGTTCATCCGCGAGACCACCTCGCTGGACAACCACACCTACCGTTTCGCGCACCGCGCCGAGCGCGAGGACATGGTGGTCATCGACGACCCGGTCTCGATCCTGCGCTGCACCAACAAGATCTATCTCAACGATCTGCTGAAGTCGCGCAAGCTGCCGGTGCCGCGGACCGAGACCGTGTTCCGCGATGACCTCAAGCGGCTCGAGCAGCTGCCCGAGCTGCTCGGCTTTCCGATCGTGCTGAAGATTCCCGACGGCAGCTTCTCGCGCGGGATCACCAAGGCGGAGTCCCTGGCCGAGCTCAAGACCGGGGCCGAGCAGCTGTTCCAGCACACCGCCCTGCTGCTCGCCCAGGAGTACATGTACACCGAGTTCGACTGGCGGATCGGGGTGCTGAACAACCAGGCGCTGTTCGCCTGCCAGTACTTCATGTCGCGTGGCCACTGGCAGATCTACAACCATGGCGCCACCGGCGCGGCCAAGAGCGGCGAGTTCCGCACCCTGCCGATCCGCGAGGCGCCGCCCGAGGTGGTCAAGCTGGCCCTGCGCGCCACCGCGCCGATCGGCGATGGCCTGTACGGGGTCGACATCAAGGCCGCCGACAAGCGCCTCGCGATCATCGAGGTCAACGACAACCCGAACATCGACGCCGGCATCGAGGACGCCTACCTCGGCGATGACCTGTACCGCCGGGTGATGGAGGAGTTCCTCCGCCGCCTTGAGCGCAAGCGCCTCGGCATTCCCCACTAGCACTTCCCGCTGACAGACCCCATCGGGCGTTCCGCCCGAGGGCGGCTGTACCACCTCCCCCGAGAACGGGGGGCATTCCCGAATGCACGCACCGCGCCGGTGCTGCACAATGCAGGCCAACCACCTGCCCCGCGGGGCGGGTCCAGCCTGCTCTATCGGGGAAGCATTGGATGCAACGACTCGGCCGCAGCGCACATCTCATCCTCCTGCTGCTGTGCAGCTGCCTGCTCGCCGCCTGCGGCGGATCCAGCACCGACGCCGATGGCAATCCGATTCCCACCACCACCAGCCGCACGCTGCAGCTGAGCCTCGTGCTGCTCGATCCGGCGGGCCAGCCGTCGACCCGGGTGCCGGCGGGCTCGCGCCGCCAGGTCGAAGTGACTGCGGTGCTGCGCACGGTGGTCAGCCAGGGTGGACGGGTCACCAGCGACACCAGCGCCCCGCTTGGCAACCTGATCGTCGCGCTCAGCGCCGGCGGCGCCAGCTTCGAGCCGAGCAATGGCAACGTGCTTACCGACAGTCAGGGCCGCGGCCGGGCGGTGCTGATTGCCGGCAGCGAAACCGGCGCCAGCGTGCTGCAGGCCAGCGCCAGCTCGGGCGGGGTGCAGGGCATTGCCAGCCTGAACTTCGAGATCGTCCCGGGGCCGACGCCGCGGATCAGCCTGCGCGTGCTTGACGCCACCGGCATCGAGACCAGCACCCTGCGCGCCGGCGAGGTCGTCGCCGTCGAGGCGCGGGCCGCCCAGGTCACCCTGGGTTCCGATGGAAGCAGCGTCGTCAACAGCCAGCCGATGGCCAATGCCGAGATTGTCTTCAGCACCGATGGCGGCCAGTTCGAGCCGGCCAGCGGGCGCGTGCTGACCGGCCCGGACGGAGTGGCAGTGGCCCAGCTGCGTGCCGGCACCGCCGCCGGCGCTTTCCAGGTCACCGCCAGCCTGCAGCTCGGCGAGGACACGACCCTCAGCGCCTCGCGCAGCCTGCAGATCCGCCTGCCCAGCCTGGTGCTGGGCAGCGGCAGCCCGTTTACCCCGGGTCGTCTGGCCCTGTCGCAGTCAAGCATTGCGGTCGGCAACACCGTGACCGTCAGCGGCGAACTGCGTGACGCCAATGGCGTGGTCTTCGCCGCGCCGGTCGATGTGTTCCTCAGCAGCCGCTGCGCCGCGCTCGGCAGCGCCCAGCTGACCAGCCCGGTGCGCGCCCTCAACGGCCGCTTCAACGCCAGCTACACCCCACAGTCCGGCTGCCTGGGCGAGGACCTCATCGAGGCCGATGCCCGGCTGCCCGGCCAGGTGCTCGGTGCCACCGC
This sequence comes from Pseudomarimonas salicorniae, assembly GCF_023156535.1. Lineage (GTDB taxonomy): Bacteria > Pseudomonadota > Gammaproteobacteria > Xanthomonadales > Xanthomonadaceae > Pseudomarimonas > Pseudomarimonas salicorniae. The sequence goes on from NZ_JALNMH010000002.1 coordinate 379,786, forward strand.
CAGCGCGGTGCTGTCGGTGCAGCAGGCGCCGGCCGGTGGACTGGTCTTCGTCGACGCCAGCGCGACCCAGCTGGCCCTGCGTGGACGCGGCGGCAGCGGGCGCCCCGAGTCCGCCACCCTGCGCTTCCGAGCCAGCAGCAGCAGCGGCATCGGGGTTCCGGGGGCGCGGGTGCGCTTCAGCCTCAGCAATTCGGCCGGCGGCATCTCACTGAGCCCGACCGAGGCGGTCAGCGACAGCGAGGGCCTGGTTGCGGTCAACGTCACCAGCGGCACCCGCGCGGTGGGTTTCCGGGTGCTGGCCAGCCTCGACAACGGCCTGGTCGCGCAGTCGACGACGCTGAGCATCTCCTCGGGCACGGCGGACCAGGATTCGACGTCACTGGCGGTGCGTACCTTCAACATCGAGGGCTTCAACATCGACGGCGTGGACACCGAGCTGACCCTGCGCGCCGCGGACTTTTTCAACAACCCGGTCGCCGACGGCACCCTTGCTGTCCTGTCCACCGAGGGCGGCGCCGTGGATCCGGTCTGTGTGCTGCAAGGCGGCGTCTGCTCGGTGGTCCTGCGCTCGCAGAATCCCCGCCCGGCCGATGGACGCGTCAGCGTTCTGCTCACCCTGCCCGGTGACGAGAGCTTCACCGACCAGAACGGCAACGGCCAGTACGACACCGGCGAGCCGTTCGAGGACCTGGCAGAAGCGTTCCGCGACGACAATGAGGACGGGCGATACCAGATTGGCGAGCCCTTCGTTGACCGCAATGGCAACGGCGTGCGCGACCCCGGCAACGGCCGCTACGACGGCATCCTCTGCACCAGCGCCGGCTGCCCGCAGGGCTCCGAGGTCGATGTGCGCGCGAGCACGGTTATCGTATTCTCGACCAGCAGCGCCTCGATCAGTATCTCGCCCTCCCAGCTCAGCCTTGACGAACTGTCGCCGCGAACGGTGCTGATCGACATTTCCGACCTCAACGGAAATCTTCCTCCCGCCGGCAGTACGGTCGAGGTCACCACCAGCAATGGCGAGTTGCTGAGCGAGGCCAGCTTCACCGTGGGTAACAGCAATGCCCGCGGGCCGCTGCGCCTGCAGGCCCAGCTGATCGGTGACGGTGAGCCCTCGAGCGGGCAGCTCACGGTCTCGGTGTCCTCGCCTTCCGGCGTGGTGAGCCGCCGGCAGATCACGGTGACCGACATCCGCGCCTGCGACGCCTTGCCGGCCCCGCTGCCCCCGGGCTGCCAGGGAGGCGACACCTCGGTCGGCTCGGTGGTGGTCAACCCCAGCCAGTTCACCGTCCAGCCCAATGATGCCGATCGCAGGGTGACCGTCAGCGTCGGCGTCTTCGCCGGCACGGGCAACGAGCGCCGTCCGTTCTCGGGCGTGACTCCGGGGGTTCGCTGCACCCCGTCGGCCAATGCGGCCGATTTCCAGATCACCGAACCCGCGACGATCGGCGCCACCGACAGTACCGGCACCACCACGCTGACCTTCGAGATCGACGCCGGGGCACTGCCGCTGGGCAGTGTGACCTGCAGCATCCTGGCCGGCGACCAGTCGGCGGACGTCCGCTTCGATGCCGCGACACCCAACGTGGTCCGCGTGGATGCGATTCCCGGCACCTTCAGCATCCAGCCCGACCAGCAGAACGCCGAGCTCAACGTACAGATCGCGGTGTTCGCCCAGGGCGGCGGCGGCACGCTGGTGCCGGTCTCCGGCATCCGTCCCGTGGTCGGCGCCTGTGATCCGGGCAGTTCGTCCGGATTCTTTATCCTGGCACCCACCACGATCGCGCCGACCAACGAGCAGGGCGCCACCTCGGCAAGCTTCGTGTTGAACAGCGGGACGACCATCAGCGGCAGCTGGAGCTGTCCGATCTCCGCGGGCAATCCGCCAGTGACCACGATCATCCGGTTCGACGCCCCGTGAGCACCCTGTACCTCGAGCACTTCGGACTGGGCGAGGCGCCGTTCTCGATCACGCCGAATCCGCGTTTCTTCTACGCCGGAAGCGGGCGCGGCTCGCTGCTGCAGGCGCTGCGCTATGCGGTGCAGTCCGAGGAGGGCATCGTCACGGTCATCGGTGAGGTCGGGTCGGGCAAGACCATGCTCTGTCGCATGCTGCTCGACGACCTGCCCGAGGGCATCGACGCGATCTATCTCGCCAACCCCTCCTTCTCGCGCAACGAGATCCTCGACGCGATCGCCCATGACCTGGGCGTCGACACCAGTCAGGCACCGACCCGGGTCGACGCCCTGAACGCCGAACTCATCCGCCGCTTCGGAGCGGGCCGCCGGGTGGTCCTGCTGATCGACGAGGCCCACGCCATGCCGCGTGACTCGCTGGAAGAGGTCCGCCTGCTGTCCAACCTCGAGACCAGCACGCAGAAGCTGCTCAATATCGTCCTTTTCGGCCAACCCGAGCTCAATGAGCTGCTCGCCCAGCGCGATCTGCGCCAGCTGCGCGAGCGGGTGGTCCAGCGCTTCGAGCTGGGGCCCCTGCCACGTGGCGAGCTCAGGGACTACCTCGCCTACCGAATGCAGACAGCGGGCTACCGGGGCGCGCTGCCCTTCAGCGACGCCGCCGTGGCGCTGATCGCCCGGGCCGCCGGGGGCATCACCCGTCGCATCCACATCCTGGCCGACAAGGCCCTGCTGTCGGCGTTTGCGCGCAATGCGCCGCGCGCCGAGTCCGAGGATGTGCGCCGTGCCTGCCGCGACGCCGGCCTGGCCCTGCCTTCGGCCTGGCGCCCCGGATGGCGGGCCGCCGGGATCGCTGCGGCGGTGGCCCTGGCCTTCGGTATCGGTCATTTCAGCGCCGGCACCGGTGGGGGCCCCGCCGCTGCCGACGCGGCGCCGGCGAGCGGAAGCCTGGTCCCGGCACCCCGGCCCGAGGGGCGTCCGGACCGCGCCGCGGCCAGCCCCGAATCCCCGGCGGCAATGCCTCCCGAGCCCGCCGCGGTGGCGTCGTCGCCGACTCCCGCCGATGCGCCGCCCACGGCTGCGCCGATGGGCGGCGACACCCTGCAGCTGGCGGCCCAACGCCTCGCCCACTGGCTGTCTGCCGAAGGCAATGCCTACACCCTGCAGGTGGCGACGCTGGCCGGGCGCGAGCGAGCCGGACTGCTGCGCCAGCTCGACACCCTGGCCGCCGAACTCGACGGGCGCCCGCCGATGGCCGCGCTGCGCGGCAGCGATGCGGCGCCGACGCTGGTGGTCTTCGTGGGCAGCCACGAGGATGCCGCCAGCGCCGCCGCCGCCGTCGACCAGCTGCCGGCCGCCATCCGAACCAACCAGCCCATCGTGCGCTCACGCGCCACCCTGCGAAGCGGAGACTCGATCCGGTGAACATGCTCCCCCGACTGCGCCTCGCCCTGCCGCTTGCCCTGCTCGTGGCCGGCTGTGCCCACCAGCCCCCGCAGGTTTCCGAAGGTCACCTCCAGGGGCCGCTGCCCAGCATGCCCGCCGCGGACATCCCGCAGCCCGTACAGCGCAGCGCCAGCCTGCCGCCGCCGCGGACCCTTCCGCCGGTCGAGACCTACAACGTGGTGGTCAATGGCGTGCCGGCCCAGGAGCTGCTCTTCGCCCTGGCCCGCGACGCCCGGCTGAATGTCGACGTCCACCCGGCGATCCAGGGCACGGTCAGCCTCAACGCCCTTGACCAGACCCTGCCGCAGATCCTCGATCGCATCGCCCGCCAGGTCGACATGCGCTACGAGCTGAGCGAGGACAACCTGACGGTGATGCCGGACTCGCCCTACCTGCAGATGTACAAGATCGACTACCTCAACATGTCCCGCGAGGCGGTCTCGCGGGTGTCGATCGCCACCCAGGTCGCGGCCCCCGGTGGTCTGGGCGAGGCGCAGGGCGAAGTCGGCAACAACTCCTCGACCGAGCTGTCGAACACCGCCAACAACCGGTTCTGGGAGAGCCTGATCACCGCGGTGCAGGACCTGCTCCGCGAGACCGACAGGCTGATTCCGGAAACCAGCAGTGGCGGAGCCGCGGCGCCGGCCGCATCGGCCGCGGAGGGCGGGGCCCCCACGCCTGCGCAGGCGCAACCGGTCAGGTTCCGCGAAGCCGCTTCGGTGATTGCACATGCCGAGACCGGCATGCTCGCGGTGCGGGCCAGCTCGCGACAGCACGCCAAGGTGCGCGAATTCATCGATGGACTGATCGACAACGCCCAGCGCCAGGTGCTGATCGAGGCGACCGTGGTCGAGGTGGAACTGGGTGACGGCTACCAGCAGGGCATCGACTGGAACCTGCTGCGGCAGAGCAACTCGCGGTTCCGGTTGAGCCAGGGGCCCAGTGGCGGCACCCAGCTGCCCGGAGGCACGCCGGTGGACAGCGATATCCCGGCACTGGGCGTGCTTGAACACCTGGGTTCGATCGGCAGCGTCGACGTCGCGCTGTCGATCCGGCTGCTTGAACACTTCGGCCGCACGCGGGTCCTCTCCAGCCCCAAGATCAGCGTGCTGAACAACCAGACCGCGCTGATCAAGGTGGTCGACAACCTGGTCTACTTCACCCTGACCATCGACTCGACTCCGGCCACCGACAACACGCCGCCGCAGATTACCGTGCAGTCGACGCCCAGCACGGTGCCGGTAGGCTTCCTGATGAACGTCACTCCGCAGATCGGCGACGACGACCAGGTCACCCTCAACCTGCGGCCGACGATCTCGCGCCTGACCCGCTACGTGCAGGACCCGGGCGTCGCCCTGACGCTGGCCCTGGCCCGGCAAAGCGCCGCCAGCCTGCCGGCGATTTCCAGCCTGGTGCCCGAGATCCAGACCCGCGAAATGGAGTCGATCATCAAGGTGCGCGACGGACAGACCGCCGTGCTCGGCGGCCTGATGCGCGACCAGAGCGAGCGCAATAGCGACGCCGTGCCGGGCGCCAGCCGGCTCCCGGTGGTCGGCGAGCTGTTCCGCTACCGCAACGACCGCAAGAGCAAGAGCGAGCTGGTGATCTTCCTGCGTCCCACGATCATCCGCGACCCCAGCCTGCAGGGTGACTACCGCGGGCTGGCCGATCGTCTGCCCAATGAACGTTTCTTCGAAGGCGAGGCGCCGGTCACCGGCGGACGGCCATGAGCCTGTTGATCGAAGCCCTGAAGCAGGCCGAGGCCCGCAAGGGCCCCAAGGGCGGCAAGCCCGGCGAAGGCAAGGACGAGGCAAAGGACGAGGCAAAGGACAAGGACAACGACCAGGCCGCGGCCCAATCGACACCCGAAACCGGCGCCGACGCTGCCGGCGCGCCGGCAGCGGAGGCGTCCTCCGGCAATAGCGAGGGCGGTCTGCAGCTGAGCCTCGCCCCGCAGGAGGAGCGGCCCCCGCGGGAGCCCACGCGCGAGGCGCCGTCCGAAGACTCCGACGAAGGGAAGCCCGCCAGCCAAGCGCAGGAGCAGGACCCGCCCGCTGATTCCGCGCCTGCTGCGAGTCAGCCGGCGCCTGCCCCGCGTAGCGCCGGGCCAGGCCCGGCCGAAGCCGACGTCCCGGCACCCACGCCAGGCCCCTCCGAACCTGCTGCCCCTGTGCCGCCACCCGTGACGAAGGCGCCTCCTTCCGCGCCTGCCCCCGGCCCCGCGCCGCGCACGCCGACGCCGGCCGAGGCCGCGCGAATCGAGCCCCCGTCGCGTCCTGGCCCCGGGACCGATGCACGGCGCAAGGCGGCCCGCGAGGTGATGGCGGCCGCCGCCCAGCAGCGTCCCGCAACGCCACGCAGGGGCTGGCGCGTCCTGCTCGGCGCCCTGGTGGTGGTCGCCCTGCTCCTCGCCGGCGGCATGTGGTGGCTGACCCAGCAGAACCAGAGCCAGTTCGCGACCACGCCAACGGGCGTGCAGCCGGTCTCCGACGCGGTGCTGGCCGAGGCCGAGCAGGGCTTCGATGCCGGCGCCGGCGATGCCCTCCCGACCGCCGACCCGACCGTGACAGCAGCGCCCCCCTCCGAGACCACCGGCCTCGTGGCAGGGTCCGACGGGAGCTCGCCGGGCACGCTTAACCCGCCGCAGCCGAATACGGACGCCGTCGCGCCCGCCGCCGGCCCGGCTGCCTTCGCGGGGGGCGGCGGTGAAACTGCGCCCGGAATGCCCGCGGCCGCCACCCCGGTCCTGATCGCCTCACCGGCGCAACGCGTTGATCCGGCCCCCACCCTGCGCATCGAACGTGCCCGCCAGGCCCAGCAACCCCTGCTCTCGGGCTATGCCGCGCTGAATCGCGGCGAGTTGCCCGCGGCCCGGCGTGACTACCAGCGCGCCCTGCAGCTGCACCCCGGCCATCCAGACGCTCTGCTTGGCCTCGCGGTGATCGCCGAACGGGAGGGTGACTACGAGGGCGCCACCCGCCGCTACCGCGAGGTGCTGAAGGTCGACCCGCGCAATCCAACCGCCCTTGCCGCCCTGATCGGAAGCGCGCCGCCGGCTGCCGGCCGGCGGAGTGAGAGCGAACTCCGCGAGGCGCTGGCGGCGCAGCCACGCTCGCCCGCCCTGCACTTCGCCCTGGGCAACCTGCTCGCAGCAGCCAACCGTTGGGACGAAGCCCAGCAGGCCTACTTCGACGCCGCCGTGCTGGCCCCTGATGACCCTGACGTCGTGTTCAACCTCGGCGTCGCACTGGACCGGCTGCACAAGCCACGTCTGGCGCTCGACCACTACCTGCGCGCGGAGGAACTGCGCCGGGCCCGTCCCGCCAACTACGACCCCTACGCGCTGGCAGCGCGCATCACCACCCTGAGCCAGCAGCTGGCCCGTAGCGGAGACGGCACGCGATGAGCGCCCAGCCGACCAAGCGCCGGCTGGGTGACGAACTGCTCCACCAGGGGCTGATCACCTCCGACCAGCTGAAGATCGCCCTGTTCGAGCAGAACCGGCTGAAGAAGCCGCTCGGCGAGGTGCTGGTCACCCTCGGCTTCCTCACCGAGAACACGCTGCGCGAGGCGCTGTCGGAGAACCTCGGCTTCGAGTCGATCTCGCTGTCCGACATCTTCGTCGACCGCGAGGCCCTGCTCCTGGTGCCCAAGGAGGTCGCGCGCCGACACACCCTGTTCCCGGTCAGCCTGGACCGCGAGACGCGACGCCTGACGCTGGCGATCTCGGACACCAACAACATCATCGCGATGGACCAGACGCGGGCGCTGCTCGGTGACCGCGCCGAACCGATGTGGCGGCTGGCCTCCAGCGGCGAGATCCTGCGTGCGATCGAGCAGTACTACGGCCACGAGCTGTCGATCGACGGCATCCTCAACGAGATCGAGACCGGCGAGATCGATTTCACCTCGCTGTCCGCCTCGGATGCCTCGGAGTACAGCCATCCGGTCGTCCGCCTGGTCGACGCCCTGCTCGCCGACGCCGCCCTCATGGGCGCCTCGGACCTTCACTTCGAGCCCGAGCCCTCCTTCCTGCGCATCCGCTACCGCGTCGACGGCGTGCTGCGTCAGGTGCGTGCCCTGCATTCGCGCTACTGGGCGGCGATGCTGGTGCGCCTGAAGATCCTCGCAGGCATGAACATCGCCGAGAACCGCGCGCCCCAGGACGGCCGCATCTCGCTGGTGCTGGCCGGACGCGAGTTCGACTTCCGCGCCGCGGTGCAGCCGACCATTCACGGCGAGAACTACGTCGTCCGCATCCTCGACCGCAAGAAAGGCATCGTGCCGATCGATTCCCTCGGCCTGCGCGACGACCAGCTCACCCAGCTCAAGCTGATGCTGTCGCGACCGGAGGGCATCCTGCTGGTCACCGGCCCGACCGGCTCGGGCAAGACCACCACGCTGTACTCGATCCTCAACTACCGCAATTCCGAGCAGGTCAACATCATGACTCTCGAGGATCCGGTCGAGTACTCGATTCCGATGATCCGGCAGACCGCGGTGTCCGAGGCGGCGAAGCTTGGCTTCGCCGAGGGTATCCGCTCGATGATGCGCCAGGACCCGGACATCATCCTGGTCGGCGAGGTGCGCGACCAGGACACCGCCGAGATGGCCTTCCGCGCGGCGATGACCGGCCACCAGGTGTTCACCACGCTGCACACCAACTCGGCGATCCGCTCGATTCCGCGCCTGCTGGATCTCAATGTTCAACCCGAGGTGATCGCCGGCAACGTGATCGGCATCGTCGCCCAGCGCCTGCTGCGCAAGCTCTGCGCGCACTGCCGCCAGGAATACGCTCCGGAGCCGGTCGAGCGGGCCCTGCTGGGCGCCGAGGACGACGAGCCGCTGACCCTTTACCGAGCTGTCGGCTGCGACCGCTGCAACTTCAGCGGCTACAAGGGCCGGGTGGCGATCATCGAAACGCTCAAGTTCGATACCGGGCTCGACGAACTGATCGCGCGCCGCGCCACCCAGCGCGACATCAGCGACTACGCCATCTCCCAGGGCTTCATTCCGATCGCCCAGGATGGGCTGCGCCGGGTCCGCGACGGCATCACGACCATCGACGAGGTCGCCCGCGTCATCGACCTCACCGGTCTCGTCCACGCATGAGCCAGTTCAAGTACCGCGCGGTGGCGGAGGACGGCAAGGTGGTGTCCGGCCAGGCCGACGCGCTGAACCTGCCGGAACTGGAGTCACGCCTGTCACGCATCGGCCTCTCCCTGATCCGCGCCGATGCCCTGCGCGACGATGGCGCCAGCCTGCTGCGACGACGCAAGGTCGGCTCTCGCGAGCTGATCAACTTCTTCTTCCACATGGAGTCGCTGCTGCGCGCGGGCGTGCCGATGCTCGAGGCGCTGGCCGATCTCCGTGATTCGGCGGACACCCTTGCCATGCGCGAACTGGCCGGTGGCCTGCGCGACCGCATCGAGACCGGTTCGCCCCTGTCGACTGCGATGGAGGCTTACCCGCAAACCTTTTCGAAGCTGCTGATCGGTCTGGTGCGGGCTGGCGAGATGGCTGGCAAGCTGCCCGAGGTTCTGGCAGAGATCACCGCCAGCCTGAAGTGGCAGGACGAGGTCACGGCGCAGCTGAAGAAGGCGGTGACCTACCCGGCCTTTGTGGCGGTGGTCATCACCGGCGTGGTCTTCTTCCTGATGACCTACCTGGTGCCGCAGCTGGTGGCCTTCATCCAGAACATGGGCCAGGACCTGCCGCTGCACACCCGGGCCCTCATCGCCACCTCGGACTTCGTCATCGCCTGGTGGTGGGCGATCATCACGGTGCCCGTGGCGCTGTTCCTCGGCATCCGCTGGCTCGCTGCCCGCAACCGCTCGGTCCGGTTGTGGATCGACCGCCACTGGCTGCGCGTGCCGGTGATCGGAGAGGTGATCCAGAAGATCCTGCTGGCGCGCTTCGCCAATACCTTCGGCCTGATGTACTCATCCGGCTTCACCATCATCGAGGGGCTGACCAGCTGCGAGGAGGCCGCCGGCAACCTCGAAGTCGGCGATGCCATCCATATGGTGCGCAATCTGATCACCCAGGGCGTGCCGGTCTCGGAGGCCTTCGCCACGGTGGGCCTGTTCCCGCCCCTTGTGCTGCGCATGATCAAGGTCGGCGAGCAGACCGGCGAGCTGGACAATGCCCTGCGCAACGTCAGCTACTTCTACTCGCGGGACATCCGGGAGTCGGTCGACCGCCTGCAGACCATGATCGAACCGGCGATGACCGTGGTGATGGGCCTGATCCTCGGCTGGATCATGCTCTCCGTCCTCGGCCCGATCTACGACACCATTTCAAAGATCAAGACCTGATGGCGCACGGCCTGCTCTACCTCGGATCGGAAGTCGAACAGCTCTACCGGGTCGAGCGCGGGGGGCTGGCGCCGGTTGCCTCCGATACGCGATTCGAGACGCTGAGCGTAGTCGCCGACTTTGTCGAGGAAACCCTGGTCCGGGCATCACTGCCGAAGATGTTCGGTCGCGACATGCAGGCCCTGGTCCAGCGCCGCCTCGAGCAGGAGTTCCGCGAGACTCCGTATCGCGCCGCCATGCGACTGGGGGCTTCGCGCACCGAGAAGCAGCTCGACTTCCTGTTCGTCGGGCTGCCCATCGCCAAGCGTCTCGACGAGCGGCTGCGGCCGTTGGTGGAACAGGGAGTGGCGGTCCGGGGCATCTACACGCCGTCCATGCTGGTGGCGCACTGGGCCCGCCGCGGGCGCGCTCCAGTCGCACCGCGGCTCGTGGTCCTGCCGACGCCGGCCGGCGTGCGCTTCGTCCTGCTCGACCGCAGCCAGGCGGTGCTGTCGCGCCTCACATCGGGCGTGGATCCGTCCGACCCGGAGGGCGCGCCCGCACTCGCAGAAGAGATCGAGCGCACCGTCCAGTACTTCTACAACGCGCGCCTGGTAGACCGGGGCCAGCGCATCGAGATGTGGGTGTGGGGAAGCGAGCCTGCCTGCCAGGGTCTTCGTGAGCGGGAGCTGGCGGGCCTGCAGCAGGCCCAGGGACCGGCGGATGCAAGACTCGGTGACCCGACCCGGGAAGGCATGCGATGCCTGCTCCGCCTTGCGGCCGAACATCCCCCCGCCGAACAGCTCGCACCGGACGCGATCCGCCGCTTCCACGCGCTCGCCCGGCTGCGCCGCGGCCTGCTTCTGGGGGGCGCATCCGGCGGCTTGCTGCTGGCCCTTGTCGCAGCCTGGAGCTGGTATGGCGCAGCAGACCTCCGGGCGCAGCGGCTGGAGCTGGAAATGCAGGCAACGGCCGTCGAAGAGGCCAACACCGCGCTTCGTGAGCGGATCGAGGCGATCGCCGCCGACCCGCAGACCGTTGCGGAAAGCATTCGCGCATTCGATACGCATCTCGGCAAGCTGCCCGAGCTGTCACCGATTCTCGTCGCAACGAGCCGCGCGTTCGATGCCGAATCCGCGTATCGCCTCGACACCCTCGTCTGGTCGGTAGCTGATCCACCCCGCATCGACCCCATGAGCGGCTTGGCCGCCGAAGCCCCGACGGGCAACTGCCCGCTTTCCTGGCCGGCAAACCCGTTGACCGGCGAGCGCCCGGTGCTGCCCCGGGTCGGCCTCTCCCTGTCCGGCGAGTTCGTGGGCGACACCTCCCTGCGCCAGATGCTGGACGCCCGGCAACGATTCGATGCGTTGCTCGGCGAGGTGCCGGGATTCTCGCTGCAGACCCAATCCGCTGCCGTCGACTCCAGTGGCACCGGCGTGCTCCGCGGCGGCGGCGAGGAAGCGGCGCAGCGGGCGTTCAACTACTGCCTGTCGATGGAGCCCCCACCGTGAGCCTGCTTGCCATGTCCCTGCGCCGCGACAGCCTTCGCCGGGCCGGGATGCATATCGGCATCGCGGCGGCGATGCTGGTGGTGGGTGCCGCGGCCCTGCTGGTCGCACGAGCGGACATCGGGGACGAGCAGCGCTCGCGCAGCGAGGCCGAGGCCCAGCTGGCGGCCCTGCAGGGCGAAAGCGCCGGGCTGGAGGAGTCGCTCGCCATGCTTGAAGGGAACGTCGAACGCTACCGCAGCCTCGAGCGCGGCGGTTTCATCGGCGGCGGCGACCGGATAGCGTGGACCGAGGCGCTGCTGCGCGTGCAGCAGCGCCTCGGTCTCCCGGAGACCAGTTTCGAACTGGCCCCGCAGCAGATGCTCGAACCGCCGATGACCGACCCGTCCCTGCCTCCGGTCGACGGCCAGACGGCCGCCGCCTCGGGGCCGCTCGCCCACGACCTCAGGATCCAGATCCAGCGCGTGCACGAGGGCGAAGTGCTGGCGCTGCTGGCCCAGCTCAAGGCCGAACAGGTGGGGTTCTTCAGGGTGCAGCGTTGCAAGATGGAGCGCGACCCCCGTGGCATCGGGTTGGCGCTCGACTGCACCCTTCGCTGGGTGACCTACCTGCCCCCGCCAGCGCCCGAGCCCGAGTTCCTGGAGGAAGACTACGAGGAGGCCGCCCCGTGATCCGCGCGGCGACTCTGCTCGTAGCGCTTGTCCCTGCATGGGCGGCCGCCCAGGACAGCGGGACCTCGACCCAGCTCGGGCGCCTGTTCTTCACCCCCGCCGAACGTGTGGCACTGGTTGGCATGCGCCTCGCGCCGGGCCCCGAGCCGCTCGCCGGGGTACAGCCGACCGACACCGCCACGCCGGTCGCCATCGCCGTCCCGATGCTCCGCCTCGATGGACTGGTCCACCGCGATGCGCAGCCCTCCATCGCCTTCCTCAACGGGCGGCCCGTGGAGGACGGCGGCGCGATCCTCGAGTACCGGGTCGTCGCCGGCACGAGCAGTGTCACCCTCCTCGGCGCCGACGGACAGCGTGTCCGACTTCTGGTGGGTCAGTCCCTGATGCGCGAACAAGGGCGTATCGTCGACCCGTTGCCACCGCATTCGCTGAGCAGCCCGCCATGAACCTGCCCCGCAACCTGCCCTGCCGCCGACACCGCCAGCGCGGGGCGGCGCTACTGGCCCTGGTCCTGCTGGCGGTGGTGGGACTGGTGGCCTTCATGCTCGCCACTTTCCAGAACGAGCACCGGCCGCAGAAGCGACAGCAGACGCAGCAGCGACACCTTGCCGAAGGCCGCGATGCCTTGGTCGCCTTCGCCACCCAGCAATGGTGCAGCAGTCCCCAGCCGGGACAGACTCCCCAGTGGCGGCTTCCCTGCCCGGCAGGCGCCAACAGCGATGGCAACGCGCTCGGGGCCTGCAGCTCCACCGCCCGGCAAACCGGTCGCCTGCCCTGGCGAACGCTGGTGACCGGGCCGCTCCGGGATGCCGCGGCGGAATGCCTGTGGTACGAGCGTGAGCCCAATCAGGTCTCCCCCGCGCCGCCGCCGGACACCGTCGTCGCCCGGGTGCTGGCGCCCGGGCCGGCGTTGCAGGGACAGTCGCGCCCGGGCAGCCAGAACGGAGCATGTGGCAACCACGGCGTGGCCGGTGACTACATCGAGCGGACCGCCCCACCGCCGATGCCGAACGACAGCATCCTGGAGATCCGCTACGCCGACCTGCAGCAGGCGGCCACCGCCTGCCCGGCCGCCTCTGCCTGCACCAGCAACGCGCAAACCCTGCTCTCGAACGTCAGCGGCAACTCCAACAACTGCCGGGTTCCGCCCGGCAATTCGGTTTCGGCGAGCTGCCAGGCCGCGGCGAATGCGTTGACCGACCCGGCGAACGCCTGCAGCTGCGCGACGGAGGCCCAGCAGTTCGTCAATCCGCCCTGCATCAACAACCTCAATCCACCCCAGTGCCAGGCGGCCATCACTGCCCTGCAGAGCTGCTAGCCGATCCGGAGATCCCTGCCATGAGCGCGCGCCAGCACGGCTTCACCTTGATCGAGATGGGCGTCACCCTGGCCATCGTCGGCATCCTGCTGACCGGCCTGATCATGACCCTGGGTGCCCAGCAGGATGCCTCCCGGCAGGCCGAGACACGGCGTTATCTGAGCCAGGCCCGCGAGGCGCTCTACGGTTTTGCCATGACCAATGGCCGCCTGCCCTGCCCGGCTGCGCCGAACGTTGCCTCGGGCGCGGCGAACGCGGGCATCGAGCGGGTGCCGACCGCCGCCGGCTGCACCGGCGGAGCTGCGGCCCTCAGCGGCGTCCTGCCCTGGGCCACCCTGGGCCTTGCCGAGACCGACGCCTATGGCGGGCGCATCAGCTACCGGGTCGATGCCACCTTTGCCCGAACCGCAGGCCCCGCCCGCCCGACCAACCAGTACGCCTGCGCGACCGCGCCGGCCAGCGCACCCGCGCAATCGGCCTTTGCGATCTGTTCGCTCGCCACCCTCACGGTGCAGAACCCCGGCGGCGCCGGCACGCCTCTGGCCTCAAACGTTCCCGCCGTCATGGTCTCGCATGGCCCCAACCAGGCCGGGGGCTTCATCATCAGCGGCGTCCAGGTGGCTGGCGGCAGTGCCGATGAAGTCGAGAACAGTGATGCGGACGACCAGTTTCGAAGTGGTCCGCGCCGCGATGCAGGCGCCGCCGCCGGCGAGTTCGACGACGAGCTGGACTGGGTTGTGCCCTCGATCCTGATGCACCGCATGGTGCAAGCAGGCCGCCTGCCCTGATGACGCTGGCCCATCGCCGCCGCGATCTCAGGTGGTTGCGCTGGGGGCTTCTGGTCCTGGGCCTGGGCCTGATCGCAGGCGGATACTGGCACCTGTTTGTCGATCCCGAGGTCAGCCCCGACGAGGCCACCGACCATGCCTTCACCGGCATGGCGCTGGTGATCGCCGGGGCGGGGCTGGCCATACTCAGCCGCTGGATCTGAGAGCCCGCGCATGGAACACGGAGTAGCCGAAGAAACCCCTGACGCCGAGACCACCGCCCGCCCGCAGGCGGTGATGGTGGTCGAGGACGATGCCTCGCTGGCAGACCTGCTCGGTTTCATGCTCGCCGGCGCCGGCCACCACGTGGTCACCGCCGGCGACCGTGCAGGAGCGATGCAGCTGGCCCGCGCCTATCCCGAGACCAGCATCGCACTCTGCGACCTCGGGCTGCCGCCTCGACCGAACCAGGTCGAGGAGGGCATCACCCTGATCGGCCAGCTGCTGCAGCTGCGGCCGCAATTCAAGATCATCGTGGTCACCGGCCAGGACCAGCAGGCCGCGGCGCTGGCGGCGATCCGCGCCGGCGCGTTCGACTTCCTCGCCAAGCCGGTGGCACCTGCCCAGGTGCTGGCGGCAGTGGAGCGAGCACAGCTCTTCGTGCGGACCGAGGCCAATCTTCTCGAAGCCGGCGAATCGCGGATCACCATCGCCGCGAAACTCGAGGAGGGCATTCGCGAGGCCGGTGAGGCGGCGGCCGAGCGACTGCTGCGCCAGGTCCTGTCCGACACCGGTTTCAATGTCGCCGAGAGCGCCCGCCGGCTGGGCCTGCAGCGCGAGAACCTCTACTACTTCATCAAGAAGTTCGGCATCCAGCGCGATGCTTGAGTGGTTCGCCGGCAGTCTGGTGCTGGTCGGGCTCAGCATGGTGCTCAGCCTGTCATGGCTGCGCCGCGCGGCCAGGCAGTACGTCTCCCTCGCGCAGGAGCTGACCGCCCGCCGCGCCGACATCGGCGGCGACGTGCTGTCCTGGTTCGCCGCCTGCCGCACCACGCTCGAGCAGGCCGGCGTGAACGGGCTGCGCTATCGCGGCCTGTGGTTCGGCGGCCAGGTCGAGGGCGACTGGGGCGAGCGACGCGGCGAGCGCCGCACGCGGATGCTCAATGCGGGCGACCTCAGCCTGACGGTTGAACTATGGGTTCGCCCGATGCGCGGCGAGCGGCGGATGCTGCGCGAGGGCGTGCTCTCGGTGTTCGACCTGCTGCTGCAGCAGTCGGTGCTGGCCAAGTCCGAGGCAGTGGCCGCGGCGCTGGCCCAGCAGGCCGAGCTGTCCCTGTATCTGCAGCACGACCTGAAGAACCTCACCCAATGGGTGCTGCTGGTGACCGACCAGTTCGCGGCTGCCGATGATGACCAACTGCTGATGCTCGCCCGACACCTTCGCGAGCACGCCCCGCTTGCGCGCCAGCGCGCCGAGCGACTGGTCGACCAGCTCAGCGATCCGCGTGGCGATATCCGTGAGCAGCAGAAGCCCTACGACCTGCTGCAGGAGGCGCGAATATTCGCCTCCCTCCACGGCCTCGACCTGCAGACTCCCGACGGCGCGCTCCGCGTGGCGCTGCCCAAGCGAAACGTCGAACGCATCCTCGACCCGCTGTTCGCCAGCCTCGCCGGCATCACGCCACCACCCAAGGTGTCCCTTGACCTGCGTGAGGAAGACGGCTGGACCAAGATCGAAATCCGCTCCGACCGCCGCCCGCCGATCAGCCTTGCCCGGTTGTTCGAGCCGCGGATCCGCGACGAGCACGGCCTGCCGGCGCTCGGTCTGTACCAGTCCCGCACCGCCGCGCTGTCGCTGGGCGGTGGACTGACCGCCCAGCCCCGCGGGGAGGGCCTGGTCTACGCGCTGACCCTGCCATCGGGTTGAACCCGCGTAAGGATTCTGCACTCCCTCGCTGGCCCGCAGGCCACTAGAGTACGTTCCATCCTCCCTCCCACAGGACAACGCGAGCATGACTTCCCATCGTCAGCAGTCCGGCTTCACCCTGGTCGAGATCGCCATCGTGCTGGTCATCATCGGCCTGCTCCTCGGCGGCATCCTCAAGGGTCAGGAGCTGATCGAGAACTCCCGCGTCACCAACGCCACCAATGACATCAACGGCACTCGCGCCGCGGTCAATGCCTACCTCGACCGCTACCGCCGCCTGCCGGGCGATGATGGCCCCGGCGCCGCCGTGGCTGCTCGTGGCGGCTCCTGGACCGCCAACATGGCCGGCAACAACAACGGCGTGCTCGACGCCACTGCCGCCCAGACTTTCACCGGACAGGGCGAAGTCGACAACTTCTTCCGCCAGCTGCGTGCCGCCGGCTTCATCTCGGGTGACCCGGCCCAGGTTGGCGCGGCCGCCATGCCGCGCAACCCCTGGGGCGGCCTGCTGGGCGTCGCCGGTAACGGTGTTCCGGGCATCAATGGCCGCGCCGTCTGCGTCAGCCAGGTGCCGGGCAAGGCGGCGACTGCGCTGGACAACCGCCTGGACGACGGCAATCCGACCACCGGTTCCTTCCGCGGCTTCACCAGCGGTGCCGGCGTGAACGCGGCGCCGACCAATGCTGCCGCAGCCTACGCCGAAGACCTGGTGTTCACCGTCTGCGCCGAGCTGTAACCGCCAGCGGTCTCCCGCTGTCTCCTTCGACGCCCCGCACCGCGGGGCGTCGTCGTTTGCGGACCAGGAAAGTTCGCCGCGCAAGCGGCCAGCTCAGCCGACCCGCTCAAGCACCTCGACGCGGCAGTCGCTCGGCAGCCGGGCGCGACCGCCAAGGGGAACGATCTCCAGCACCAGCCCGGCGCCGACCACCTCGGCACCGAGCTCGCCCAGCAGCGCCAGCGCGGCGGCGAGGGTGCCGCCGGTGGCAAGCACGTCATCGACAAGGAGCACCCGGCGGCCGGGCGCCAGCGCGTCCGCCTGCATCTCGAGGGCGTCCTCTCCGTACTCGAGCGAGTAGGACCGGCGATGCACCGTGCCGGGCAGCTTGCCCGGCTTGCGCAGGGGAATGAAGCCACAGCCCAGGACCCGGGCCAGCGGTGCGCCGATCAGGAAGCCTCGGGACTCCACGCCAGCCACGACATCCGGCTTCATCGAGCCGCGCCAGGGTTCGGCCAGGGCCTCCAGAAGCTGGCCAAAGCTCTCGCCGTCGGCGAGCACCGGCATCAGGTCGAGGAAGCCGACACCAGGCCGGGGAAAGTCGGCGTACCGGCGGATCCGGCCGCGCCAGTCCGGGGCGCTCACTGACCGACGTTGTCGTACTTGGCCAGACGCTCGGATTCCTCCGCCGCGCCCTCCCGCCATTCACGCATCGCCGGCAGGGCTTCTACCGCGTCGCAATAGGCCCGCGCCGTGTCGTCCAGGGCGACGCCGTAGCCACGGAAGCGAACCGCCACCGGGGCGAACATCGCATCGACGATACCAAAGGCGCCGCAGAGGAACTCGCCGCTCCCGGCGCGGCCGCGCAGCTCGCGCCAGAGCTGCTGGACCCGGTCGATATCGCGCTGGGCATTGGCATCCCAGCGGTAGACGCCGGTCGAGGGGTCGCGGCCGCAGTTCATGGGCAACTGGGTGCGCAGGTCGGTGAAGCCCGAATGCATCTCGGCCGAGGCGCTGCGGGCAAGCGCCCGTGCGTCGAGGTCGGTCGGCCAGCCGCGGCCATCGAGGAAGACTTCATTGGCGTACTCGACGATGGCCAGCGAATCCCAGATCACCCGGCCCTGGTGATGCAGCACCGGCACCCGGCCGCTCGGCGAGAAGCGCGCAATCTCGCGCCGGAACTCCTCGCTGCCCAGCGCCAGCCGGCGCTCCTCGAAGGGAACCCCGAAGGCCTTGAGCAGCAGCCAGGGGCGCAGCGACCAGGAAGAGTAGTTCTTGTTTCCGATGACCAGAAGCGGTTGCATGCCTGTCTCCGCAGAATCCCGCGACAGTGTCGCCGAGCCGCGCCGGGCCACCAAGCCCCGGCATGTTGGATTCAGAATATCGGCGGCGCATCGGGGGCCTCGGCAGAGGCTCCGAAACCCTTGGCACGCGCCACCTGGTTGCGACCCTGACCCTTGGCCATCTCGGTGGCGCGGGCGGCACGCTCGACCAATCGGCGTGCCGATTCGTCGCCCGGCTGCAGCGCCGCAACCCCCAGGCTGACGGTGATCTTGATCGGCCCCTGCTCGCTGCGGAAGCGCTGGCTGGCGACCTGTGCGCGCATGCGCTCGGCCACCGCCTCGCTCTGCTCGATGCCAAGGCCAGGCAGGACGATCACGAACTCGTCTCCACCGTGGCGATACATCAGGTCGTCGTCGCGCAGCAGGGGGCGCAGGTTGCCGCCCAGGCTGCGCAGGAAGTGGTCGCCGACCGCCATGCCGAACCGCTCGTTGACCGTCCGCAGCAGGTCGACATCGAGAAACAGGACCCCAAGCGGCTCACCGGCGTGGCGCGCAGCGCGAAGCTGGCTGTCCAGCAGCTCTTCTCCAGCACGATGGTTCAGCATCCCGCTCAGCGGATCGGTCTCGGCGCGCCGCTTGAGTTCGACAGCGCGGGCGCCCTGCTCCACCGCCTTGAAGGCGAGCTCGGCGAACTCGCCGGCGAGTTCCAGCTCTTCGGTTGCGAACGCGCCCTCCTGCCGCTCCAGCAGCAGCGCGCCCCAGCCCGGTCGCGGCACCGGAAGCGGCACGACGCCCAAACGCGGCCCCGCGGGATCGGCGCCCTCCGGCGGCAGGGACATGGCGGTCCGCGCCCGGCAGATCCCCTTCAGCGTCGAACTGCGGTCGGCGAGCAGGGCACAGATGCGCGGCTTCTCCTTCATCGGCTCGGCGAGCAGGTAATCGAAGCCGCGGTAGCCACTGACGGTGAGCGCCTGCGCACGCAGTGGCAGCACGTCCGGCAGGACCACCAGCAGCTGACGGAACGCCCGCCACTCGAGGTCGCTCGGCTCCACCGCGGTGCCGGTCGAGGCTTCGAGCGTCTCGACCAGCTCGCGGCGCTTCTGCTCGATCCGGAGTACGGCGCTGCTGGAGGCGTGCAGTGCCTGCATCGCCTCGGCGCGCTGGCGCAGCGCGATGACCCGGTCGGTCAGCGCGATGGAAAGGCCCAGCACGGCCAGCGCCGTGCCCCCCTGCTGCAGCCAGGCCAGCCCGCCGGAGTCGGCCAGCCACCCGGACAGAAGGGCCAGCTGCGAGGTGGCGGCCAGCCAGAACACGGCCCACATCAGGCACTGCGCCGCGGCCGGCCGGGCGCCATGCGCCCAGCCCCAACCGGTGGCGAGCACCGGCAACAGTAGGCCGGCCGAAAGCACGGCCGATGCCGCCGGGGCGAACTGCGCGTGGACGGTCGCGGGCAGTATGCCGAGCAGCAGTCCGAATCCGGCGAGGGTCCAGACCAGCGCCCTCGCCACCCGGACCAGCGCCGGCGCGCGTCCGGACAGCCCGAGCAGTCCCTGGGCCGCGGACAGCGCGGACGCGGCGCAGAGCGCGGCGGCCATCCACAGCACACCGATTCCCCAGGCACCGAGCAGGGGGCCAAGCAGCGGCAGCTCAAAGGCATGGCCCTGCGCGAGGGCCAGGAAACCGCCGGCGAGCACGGCGAAGGCGGTGAAGTCCCGGTAGGCAGGCTCACGCACGGCGAGGGTCAGGGCGAGGCTGACCAGGGCGGTGGCGAAGATCGCGGCATAGCTGGCGGCTGCGAGGTTGCCCGCCCCGCGCGACGCGATCAGCGCCTCGCGCTCGCCGCCCAGCGACCAGCTGACCGTGGCCGGCAGAAGCGGATCGATGGCGACCAGGATGCGCCGCGCATCGCGCAACGGCAGGCTGAAGTCGGAGCGCAGGGGCTCACCCGACGGGGGCGCAAGGAAGCTGTCGATCAGTTCCCCGGGGGCCTCGCCCGGAAGCGGGTCATACCAGGCCACCAGGCGCGACACCGGCACCCGGTCCAGGCGCAGGACCTGGGTACGCCCGGGCTCCTGCATCGGCTCGATACGAAGCCAGTAGCGGCTGCCCTGCTGTGGTTCCAGCACGATCCGATCATCCGAAACCGCCTCGAACGCGCCGTCCTGCTGCAGCACCTCGGCCAGATCCATCGAGGCATCCAGCCGGGCGAGCTCGATGCGCGCCGCCGCGAACAGCGAAGGCGCGGCGATCAACGCACACAGGGCAATCAGCAGTGTGACCCGGAAGCGGATCATGCGAGGAAGGCCGCGTCGGGATCGGGGCCGGCATCCTCGTCGTCGCCGCCATCCGGATTCGAGGCGCGCTCCTCCTCTGCTTCCCGGCGCGCCTCGTCCTGCCAGGTCGCGAGCAGGGCCAGCGCCGCCTCGACGTCGCGCTCCGCCACGCAGACGCCGAGCAGGCCCTGAAGGGGCAACTCACCCAGCGCACCGGTCAGCCACTCGCCACGCACGTGGGCGTCGATGCCTTCGGATTGCAGCCGGCCCCTGACCAGGTGGGCATCTATCAGGTGCTCGGCTTGGTAGACCACCTGCATGCGTCGTCCTCGGCTTCCGCGCCCGGCGCTTCCAAGCATACGCCGAGCGTGCCGAGCCTGCCCCACTTGGTGGGCGTTGCGCCCACGTTCGGCCGCCGCCTGCGGTGATGGGGCGCGCGGGCTAGAATGTCGCGCTTTCCGCAGTGCACAGACCATGACCGCCGCCGATCCCGCCACCGACGCCCCGCGCCTCGATTTCATCCGCAACATCGTTCGCGAGGACCTCGCCTCGGGCAAGCACGCTCAGGTGCATACGCGGTTCCCGCCCGAGCCCAACGGCTACCTGCACATCGGCCACGCCAAGTCGCTGGTGCTGAACTTCGGCGTCGCCGAGGAATTCAGCGGCACCTGCAACCTGCGTTTCGACGACACCAATCCGGCCAAGGAAGATCCCGAGTACGTCGAGGCGATCAAGGACGACGTGCGCTGGCTCGGCTTCGAGTGGCACGAGCTGCGCCACGCCTCGGACTACTTCGAGGTGTTCTACCTAGCTGCCGAGAAGCTCATCCGAGACGGCGTTGCCTTCGTCTGCGACCTCAACGCCGAGCAGGTCCGCGAGTACCGGGGCACCCTGACCGAGCCGGGCCGCGAGTCGCCGTTCCGCTCGCGCAGCGTCGAGGAGAACCTCGACCTGTTCCGCCGCATGCGCGCCGGCGAGTTCCCGGACGGCGCGCGCACCCTGCGGGCGAAGATCGACATGGCCAGCGGCAACATCAACCTGCGCGACCCGGCGATCTACCGGATCAAGCACGTCGCCCACCAGAACACCGGCGACGCCTGGTGCATCTATCCGATGTACGACTACGCGCATTGCCTGAGCGATGCCATCGAGGGCATCACCCACTCCCTGTGCACGCTGGAGTTCGAGGACCACCGACCGCTCTACGACTGGTTCGTCGACCACGTCGACCTGGTCAACCACCGCGAGCTGCTGGCCCCGCTGGACCGCCTCGGCTGGCACGAGGAGGCCGCCAAACCGCGTCAGATCGAGTTCTCGCGGCTGAACATCAACTACACCGTGATGAGCAAGCGCAAGCTGATCGCCCTGGTCGCCGAGCAGCTGGTCGACGGCTGGGACGACCCGCGCATGCCGACCCTCCAGGGCCTGCGCCGGCGCGGCTTCACGCCCTCCTCGCTGCGCCTCTTCGCCCAGCGCGTCGGCATCAGCAAGCAGAACTCGATGACCGACTTCGGTCTGCTCGAGGCCGCCCTGCGCGACGACCTCGATGCCCACGCCCAGCGCCGCCTGGCGGTGGTCAATCCGCTCAAGCTGGTGTTGACCAATCTCGACGCCGGACACGAGGAAACCCTGCGCTTCCCGAACCATCCCAAGGATCCGTCGCAGGGCGAGCGCGAGGTGCCGTTCTCCCGCGAGGTATGGATCGAGCAGGACGACTTCGCCGAGGTTCCGCCGAAGGGCTTCCACCGCCTGAAGCCCGAGGGCGAGGTGCGCCTGCGCGGTGTCGGCATCATCCGCTGCAACGAGGTGATCAAGGACGGCGATGCCGTGGTCGAGCTGCGCTGCACGCTGGATCCCGAGACCCGGCCCGGCATGGCCGGCGCCGACCGCAAGGTCAAGGGCACCATCCACTGGGTCAGCGCAAGACACGCCGTGGCCGCCGAGATCCGCCTCTACGACCGGTTGTTCAATGTCGCCGATCCGGATGACGAGGACGAGGGCGGACCGGGCTACCGCGCCCACCTCAACCCCGAATCGAAGCGCATCGTCCGCGGCTGGGTTGAGCCGGCCGCCGCCACCCTGCCCGCCGAGCACAGCATCCAGTTCGAGCGGACCGGCTACTTCGTCACCGATCGCCGCGACCATCGCAGCGACGCACCGGTGTTCAACCGCAGCGTCTCGCTGCGCGACACCTGGGCCAGCAAGGCATGATCGGGCGCGGCCTGGCGCTGGCCTGCTGCGTGTGGCTGGCGGCCTGCGCCGGCGCCGCGCCGCGCGAGGAGTCGCCGCCCGCGCAGCCAGCCGAAGCTGCCGTCCAGGAGCCATCCCGGCACTGCGAAGTCGACGCCGACTGCGCGGTGAAGAACGTCGGCAACTGCTGCGGCTACTTCCCGGCCTGCGTCCACAAGGACGCCGCCACCTTCCCGGAACAGGTCAAGGCCGAGTGCGCCCGCGAGGGCCGCATGGCGATCTGCGGATTCGCCGAGATCGACGCCTGCCAGTGCGTCGAGAACCGCTGCGTGGCGGCCCCCGCCGCCGGTGCCGAGGTGCAGTGATGCTCTATGCACAGGTCCATCTCACCCTGCCGGCCTGGCTGCACCAGCTGGACATCCACGAGCGCCGCTACCCCGACGCCGAGTCGCAGGTGGCCCTGGCCATCGACCTTGCCGCGCGCAACGTCGCAGAGGCCAGCGGCGGCCCGTTCGGCGCGGCAATCTTCGACGGGTCGGGCCGGCTGATCGGCGCCGGGGTCAATCGCGTGGTCCCTCAGACCTGCTCGGTGGCGCACGCCGAGATGATGGCCTTCATGACCGCGCAGCAGCGCCTGCAGCTGTTCCGCCTGAACGATCCCGCTGGCGGCGCCCACGGCCCGATCACCCTCGCCACCTCGGCCCAGCCCTGCTGCATGTGCTACGGCGCCAGCTTCTGGGCCGGCCTCGACCGCCTGCTGATCGGCGCCCGCTCCGAAGACGTGATGGAGCTGACCGAGTTCGACGAGGGCCCGCTGCCCGCCGACTGGATCGGCGAGCTGGAGCGCCGCGGAATCTCCGTCCAGCGCGACATCCTCCGCGAGAACGCCCGCGCCGTGCTCCGCCAGTATGCCGAATCCGGGGTGCGGTACTGACCGGAAGGGACCGGCAGCTGCGGGCGCGAAGAAGACGTTCATAGGGTGCGGCTGGCCGCACCGGGCGTACCGTCCGAACGCCCGTATCGGTGCGCCAAGGCACGCCCTATGGGTCTCGCTGACGCCCAACGAAGCCCGACTGTGGGAGCGCACATGGGCGCGACCGCGGAGATCCGCTCTGGCCGCGGTCCGTGGTGAATCCGTAGCGCCGAGGTCGCGCCCAAGGGCGCTCCCACAATCTGACTGCGGCAAGGTCTGCTTCGCGGCGCAAACCTGACCTGGAAATGCTGTTGCGTGTGTAGGAGCCAGCTTGCTGGCGATAGGCGCCCCGGACGGGACGATCGCCAGCAAGCTGGCTCCTACATTCGGCTTCTGCGGAAGGTCTCGTTCACGCCCTCACTTCCCTTCGGCGGCCTTGCGGTATTCGCCGAGAAACGCGGTGGTCCAGCTCTCGCCGCCGTCGGTGCTCTGCTCCCAGTGCTGGACGACAACGCCGTCCTCGCGCAGGCGCCAGTGGATGCGCTGCCGAGGACCAGGAGCGGCGGGGTCGGATTCGAGGCGCATCTCGCCGCTGGCCGGAGCATTGCCGGCCAGCCGCAGAACGTTGCCCTGTGAGTCGACCCACAGCTGGTGCCATCGGCCGTCGCCGCGGTCATAGAAGTTCAGGCTGGTGCCATTCAGACCCTTGGCCCCGCGCCACTCCTCACGCAACACGCAGCCTGCCTGCTCCTCGCTGATCCGGTTCTGACCGGCCAGCTGGCCGTTCGCCTGCACCTTCCACTCGCCGAGCCAGAAGTCGAATGCGCGGTGCTCGGCAGCGGTGCAGTCGGACGCGGGCGGCGGCACGGACGCAGGCTCGGCGGCCAGGGCGAGCAGAACCAACGGGGCGGCAAACAGGGTCATGGCGATCTCCGGTATCGCGCGAGGTGGCCCCTACGCTACCCGCATTCGCCGACCGGGTCCGCTCCGGATACCGCGCGTCCGGCTCAGCCCGACGCTCAGCCGAAGAACGCGTAGCAGACGCCGATCGCCGCGATCAGCCCGGCGGCGTCGGCGACCAGAGCGCAGCCCACCGCGTGGCGCACCCGGCGGATGCCGACCGCGCCGAAGTACACCGCAATGACGTAGAAAGTGGTCTCGGTACTGCCCTGCATGGTCGCGGCAAGCAAGGCCGGGAAACTGTCGACCCCGTGATGCTGCATGGTCTCGATCAGCAGGGCCCGCGCGGCGCTGCCCGAGAAGGGCTTGGCGAAGGCGGTCGGCAGGGCGTCGACGAAGCGGTCGTCGAAGCCGCCGACCGCGACCAGCCAGCGCACACCCTCCAGCGCCACGTCCAGCGCACCCGAAGCCCTTAACATGCCGATTGCGCAGAGCATGGCGACCAGGTAGGGCAGCAGGTCGCGGGCGACCTCGAATCCCTGCTTGGCCCCGTCGACGAAGGCCTCGTAGACCGGCACGCGACGCAGCGCCCCTGCGATGAGGAAAGCCATCACCACGCCGAGCAGGGTGAGGTTGCCGAGCAGTGAGGACAGCGAGGACAGGGCCGCGGCGCTGAGCCCGGCCAGCACGGCGATGAAGCCGCCGAGCAGCAGCCCGGCGCCAAGCAGCCAGGCCAGCACCACCGGGTCGCGCAGCTTCAGGCGCTGGACCAGGGCGACCGCCAGGAGGCCGGCCACGGTCGAAGCGCAGGTCGCCAGCAGGATCGGCAGAAACACCAGCGCCGGCTCCGCCGCGCCCTGCTGCAGGCGGTAGACAAAGATGCTCACCGGCAGCACGGTCAGCCCCGAGCTGTTCAGCACCAGGAACAGGATCTGCGCATTGCTGGCCGTGTCTTTGACCGGATTCAGCTCGTGCAGGGCCCGCATAGCCTTGAGCCCGATCGGCGTCGCCGCGTTGTCGAGGCCGAGGCCGTTCGCGGCGAAGTTCAGGGTCACCAGGCCAACGGCTGGATGGCCACGCGGCACGCCTGGCATCAGCCGCTCGAACAGCGGGCCGAGCCACCGCGCCAACGCCTCGATCAGGCCGGCGCGCTCGCCAATCGCCAGCAGCCCCAGCCAGAGTGTGAGGGTGCCGAACAGCAACACCATCAGCTCCACCGAGAGCCGGGCCATGTCGAACAGCGCGGCGACCATGGCGGCAAAGACCTCGGCCTCGCCGCCGAGCAGCCAGCGGGCAAGGCCGCTGAGCATCGCCACCAGGAAGAAGCCGAGCCACAGCCAGTTCAGCATGGCCGCCCTTCGTCATCCAGCCGCGCCCGGTACAGCCAGTGCAGGGACAGCGGATGGTCGGCCGGCAGCTGGGGGTGGGCGAAGTCACCGGCGGCATCACGGCGGAAACCCAGCCGCTCCATCAGGCCCCAGGAGGGCCGGTTCGCCGGCACGGTGAAGCTGACGACCTCGATCAGGCCGACCCGCTGGCGCAGGTCGCGCAGACAGACCTCGGCCGCCTCGCGCGCATAGCCCTGGCGCCAGGCGGAGGATGCCAATCGCCAGCCGATCTCGACAGCCGGCGTGAATGCCGCTTCGAAGTGCACCTGCTGCCCGCCAACGAAGCCGAGCAGGGCGCCGTCCTCACGCCGTTCGACCGCCCAGCGGCCGAAGCCATGAGCGTCGAAATGGTCCTCGATGCGCGCCATCAGCGTATCGCTGAGCGCGCGGGGCATGACTCCGGGCAGGTGGCGGGCGACCTCCGGATCGGCGTTGATCGCAGCGAAGGGCGCCGCGTCGGCGGCGCGCCAGCGGCGCAGCAGCAGGCGAGGCGTCTGCAGCGCCACCGGTCGGCAGCCGGCCAGACCGGCCTGCCCCCTAGCCGCCCTTGCCCTTGGCGAACAGCGCGTCGAGCTTCTGCTCGAAGGCGTGGTAACCGATCCGCTCGTACAGTTCCTCGCGGGTCTGCATCGCATCGATCACCGACTTCTGGTGGCCGTCGCGACGGATCGCGGTGTACACAGCCTCGGCGGCCTTGTTCATCGCCCGAAAGGCGGACAGCGGATAGAGCTGGATGCCAACGCCCACCGAAGCCAGCTCGTCGCGGGTGAACAGCGGAGTCTTGCCGAACTCGGTGATGTTGGCCAGAACAGGTACTTTCACCGCCTCGACGAAGCGCTTGTAGGTATCGAGGTCGTAGGAGGCCTCGGCAAAGATGCCGTCGGCGCCGGCCTCGACGCAGGCGATGGCGCGCTCGATGGCAGCGTCCACGCCGTGCACCTGGATGGCATCGGTGCGCGCGATCAGGAAGAAGTCGGGATCGGTCCTCGCATCGGCCGCGGCCTTGACCCGGTCGATCATTTCCTCGGTGCTGACCACTTCCTTGCCCGGGCGATGACCGCAGCGCTTGGCGCCGACCTGGTCCTCGATATGGCAGGCGGCGGCGCCGGCCTTGATCAGCGACTTCACAGTGCGCTCGATATTGAAGGCGCTGGGACCGAAGCCGGTGTCGATATCCACCAGCAGCGGCAGGTCGCAGACGTCGGTGATCCGGCGCACGTCGATCAGCACGTCTTCCAGCCCGCTGATGCCGAGATCCGGCAGGCCCAGCGAGCCCGCCGCCACGCCGCCGCCGGACAGGTAGATCGCGCGGTAGCCGGCGCGCTGGGCCAGCAGGGCGTGGTTGGCGTTGATGGCGCCGATCACCTGCAGCGGCGATTCGGCCTTGAGGGCGGCGCGGAAGCGGGCGCCGGGGGAAGGGCTCGTGCTCATTCGGGTGGCTCCAGAACCGTTCGCCCTGAGGTATCGAAGGGCGAGCGGCGGCGGCGCGACCCGCACGTGCTTCGATACCTCAGCACGAACGGGGATGCAGGTCTGTCAGTCAAGGCGGTCGCGACGGCGCGACCAGCCCGCGCCCCGCCATGCGGCCGGGGCGCGGCGCGCGGGATCAGAGCAGGTGCGCCACGCCGGCGCGCTCTTCCTCCAGCTCGGCGAGGGTCTTGTTCATCATCTCGCGCGAGTAGTCGTCGATCGGCAGGTCCTGGACGATGGTGTACTTGCCGTCCTTGCAGGTGACCGGGTAGCCGTACATGACGTCCTTCGGGATGCCATAGCTGCCGTCCGACGGAATGCCCATGGTCACCCACTTGCCGTTGGTGCCCAGCACCCAGTCGTGGATGTGGTCGATGGCGGCGTTGGCGGCCGAGGCGGCCGAGGACAGGCCGCGGGCTTCGATGATCGCCGCGCCACGCTTGCCGACCTTGGGAATGAAGGTCTCACGGTTCCAGGCCTCGTCGCCGATCTTGTCCTTCAGCGAGGCGCCGCCGACGGTGCAGAAGCGGTAGTCGGGGTACATGGTCGGGCTGTGGTTGCCCCAGACCACCAGCTTCTCGATGTCGGCCACCGGCACGCCAGCCTTGGTCGCCAGCTGCGACAGGGCGCGGTTGTGGTCGAGGCGCAGCATGGCGGTAAAGTTCTTCGGGTCGAGGTCCGGCGCCGACTTCATGGCGATGTAGGCGTTGGTGTTGGCCGGGTTGCCGACCACCAGCACCTTGACGCCACGCGAGGCGACCTTGTTCAGCGCCTTGCCCTGCACGGTGAAGATCTCGGCGTTCTTCAGCAGCAGGTCCTTGCGCTCCATGCCCGGGCCGCGCGGCATCGCGCCGACCAGCAGGGCGACATCGGCGTCCTTGAAGGCGACTTCCGGATCATCCGTCCCAACCATCCCGGCCAGCAGCGGGAAGGCGCAGTCTTCAAGCTCCATCATCACGCCACGCAGGGCGGCCTGGGCCTTCTCCATCGGCAGCTCGAGCATCTGCAGGATGACCGGCTGGTCACGGCCCAGCATCTCGCCGGAGGCGATACGGAACAGCAGCGAGTAGCCGATCTGACCGGCGGCGCCGGTGACTGCAACGCGAACGGGGGTCTTCATGGATGGCTCCGTGATTGGTGAATCGTGATTCGTGATTCGTGCGTTGGCGTTGCGATCCGCGAGGGCTTCCTGCTCTTGCGAATCACCCATCACCAATCACGAATCACGGCAATTACGCCAGCTCGGTCAGAAAGGCGCGGATGCGCTCGATGCCGTCGGCCAGCTGGGCGGTGGGGCAGGTGTAGGAAATGCGCAGCGCATTGGGCTCGCCGAAGGCCGAGCCGGGCACGCAGGCAACGCCCTTGGCCTCGAGCAGCGCATTGCAGAGGTCGACGTCGTTGTTGATCCGGGTCCCGTTGTGCGACTTGCCGAAAGCGAAGGAGATGTCCGGAAACACGTAGAAGGCACCCTGCGGCCGCGGGCACTTCAGGCCGGGCACGCTGCCCAGCACCGCCAGCACCTGGTCGCGCTTCTGCTGGAACTCGAGCGTCCGCTCGCGCGGCACGTCCTGCGGGCCTGACAGCGCGGCCACGGCAGCGGCCGTGGTCACTTCCGGGATGTTGGTGATGTGGTTGGAGTTCAGCGTCGTATGCGCCTTGGCGACGATCTCGGGACCGGCCATGAAGCCGACGCGCCAGCCGGGCATGCCATAGGTCTTGGACAGCGAGTCGACGAAGATCACCCGGTCGCGCAGCGAGGGCTCGACATGGACGAAATTGTGGTAACCGATGTCGTCGAAGATCATCGTGTTGTAGATGTCGTCGGTGATGATCCAGGTCTCGGGGTGCTTGACCAGCACCTTGGCCAGCGCGGCGATCTCCTCGCGGGTGTAGACCATCCCGGTCGGGTTCGACGGGTTGTTGAACAGGAAGACCTTGGGCTTGTGCTCGGCCAGCGCAGCGTCGAGCTGGGCCGGCAGCAGCTTGTAGTTCTGCTCGGCGGGGCACGGCAAGGTCACCGCCCTGGCATTGCAGATGTCGGCGATGTCGACGTAGGTGGTCCAGTACGGCGTCGGGAAGGCGATCACATCGCCCTCGTCGAGCAGGGCCTCGGCCAGGTTGTAGAGAATGTGCTTGGCGCCGATGCCGGTCGAGCAGTTGGCCCGGGTGTAACCGGTCAGGCCCAGCGCCTCGATGTGTCCGAGGAAGGCGTCGAGCAGGGCGTCGGCGCCGCGGTTGCTGCCGTACTGACCGGAGTCCTTCTCCAGCGCCTGGCGCGCGGCGGCGTAGACGTGGTCGCCGGGCAGGAAATTGGGCACGCCGATGGAGAAGCTGATGATGTCGCGGCCAGCAGCCTTCAGCGCCTTGGCCTTCTCGGCAACGGCCATGATGGCACTGGGCTTGGCACGGCTCATACGGCGGGCTAGCGCGGGCATTTCGGCTCCATCAGCGGGGGAAAAACAGGCGCGGGAGTTTAGCATAGGGCCCCTGCCCGCCCCGCTCCGGTAGCCCCCCTCTGAAAGTCCTTGCGCTGATCTTCCTGTGCCTGCTCGGGGGCTGTACCGAGGCCTACCGCAATCGGCCGCCGGCATGGGTGGACCCGGAAGTCGAGGCTTCGCTGCAGCAGCTTCTGTGCCGCCTCGATGCGGACTGCCGCTGGCTGAAGTTTCGCCTCTACGACACCGAGCTGCCGCTGGCCGAGATCCGCTACGGCTTCGAGATCTGGCTCAGTCGCGGCATGCTGGCGCGCACCGTGGGCGAGAACGAGCGTGCCTTCCTGCTGGCCCACGAATTGGCCCACCTGCGACTCGGACACCGGCCACCGCGCAATGCAGGCGAACGTCTGCCGCTGGAGCTGGAGGCCGACGCCTGGGCCGCGGCGCGCCTTGGCGAAACCGGCTTCGACGCGCGTGCCGGGGTCGATCTGCTGCAGCGCCTGCGTGACGAGTTCGAGAGCCTGAGCCTGAGCCCGGCCCCGCCCCGCGCCACCGATGCGCTGAACGAGTACCGGCAGCGAATCGACTCGCTGCCCCCCTGAGCGAGCGCTGGCCGCTTGTGGTGGAAGCGGACGATATGTAATGTTCACCGGACACCATGTCTTGTATAGCTTACATATGACGCAGCTCCTCCTCGTGTTCGCCAGCGCCCTCGGCTTCGGCGTGGCATTGGCCTCGATCGGCGGGCGCCTGCCGGTTCCGGGCGGCCTGCTGGGGTTGGCAGCCATGCTCCTGGTCGCGCTGGCCGTACGCCGACGCTGGGGCCTGCTCGAGGAAGCCGCCCCCGGGACCCCGGAGCGCCAGCTGTGGGTCTCGCTGGCCGGGCACGCGGTGGTCTGTGGTCATCTGCTGACCACGCTCTGGCGCATCGGCCCCGAGCTTGCGCTGCACACGCCGGCCGCCCATGCCATGGGCATCGACAGCTGGACCCTGGTCGCCGGCGCGGTGCTGGCCTACCTGATCGCCCGCGATCCCGAGCCGCGCAGCGACGAGCGCGACAGCCACTTCGCCCAGCTCGGCATGCAGGCCGGCTATTACACGCTGGTCGCCCTGCTCATCGCCATGATTCTCGCGCTTGGCTTCGTCCGAGGGGGGTGGATCGGCCAGCTCAGTCATGCCGCCATCGCCCATGGTCTGATCCTGGTGCTGATGCTCTC
Organism: Pseudomarimonas salicorniae; assembly: GCF_023156535.1. GTDB lineage: Bacteria > Pseudomonadota > Gammaproteobacteria > Xanthomonadales > Xanthomonadaceae > Pseudomarimonas > Pseudomarimonas salicorniae. The sequence continues at coordinate 410,417 of NZ_JALNMH010000002.1, forward strand.
GGTCGTCGCCGATGCCCTGGTCCGGCTGCGCTGCTACGCGCTGGATGCCACCGCGGAACGCGCTGAGCGATGAGCGGCTCGGCGGTCGGCAACCACCTGCGCCGCCTGCGCTTCGAGCACGGCGAGCTGTCGCAGGAGGCGCTGGCCCGCCGGGTCGGCGTGACCCGCCAGACCATCATCGCGATCGAAGGCGGCCGCTACGCGCCCTCGCTGGAGCTGGCGATGCGCCTGGCCCGCGAGTTCGGACTCGGTGTCGACGAGGTGTTCTTCTGGAACGAGTCGCCCGACCAGACCGCCTGACCCGTCACTCAGCTCCCCTTTGCGGCGTCATCCGGACGTCGCCGAAGCCCTGCCCTACCCGCCACCATAAGGCCAACAACCATGCCCGCCACCCGACGTTCCCGCCTGACCACCTGGGCACTGCGCGGCCTGCTCGGCCTCCTGGCCCTGTTCGCCCTGCTGGTCGGCTACAGCCTGTACGTGGTCTACAGCTTCGACACCGAGACCTTGCCGTCACTGCACGGCGAGGTCGATGCGCAGCTGTATGCACCGGAAGGCCCGCCGCGACCGCTGATCGTCGGCCTCGGCGGTGCCGAGGGCGGCAACAGCTGGGCAAGCGATCGCTGGATGGCGCAGCGTGATCGCTTCCAGGCGCAGGGCTATGCCTTCCTCTCCCTGGGCTATTTCGGCATGCCCGGCACGCCCGAACGGCTGGACCGCATCGCGCTGGACGGCGTGCACGCCGCGATCCAGAGAGCGCAGCAGTCCGCAGCGGTCAGCAAGCAATGCGTGATTCTTGTTGGCGGATCGAAAGGCGCTGAACTGGCCCTTGCGATGGGCGCCCACTATCCCGACATCGACGCCGTGGTCGCCCTGTCACCGGCAGACACCGTGTTTCCCGCGCATACCGATGCGATGACCACATCCTCATGGAGCAAGGACGGCCAGCCCCTGCCCTTCGCACCGATGCCGTGGTCGGCGACCTGGGATTTCCTGCGTGGGGATATCGGCGCCGTGATGCAGCGCATCCTCGATGGCGAGGCGGCGCCAGCGGCACGCATCCCGGTCGAACGCATCAAGGGCCCGCTGCTGCTGGTCGCAGCCAGCGAGGACGAGATGTGGCCGGCGCTTGGAATGTCGCAGCGCATCGTCGAACGCCTCGACGCGGCAGGTTTCGACCACGCCCACAGGCTGATCGAGGTGCCCGGCGGTCACGCCGAATCGATCCGGCACTTCGACCGGGTCGAGGCGTTCCTGCGCGAACACGTCGCCACGCTTCCGGACTGCGCGCCTCGCCCTCAGCCTTCCGCGATACAGCACTGAGTGCTTTGCCATGCGCCGGGAGGCGGGAGGCGGGAAAGACGCGGCCCGGTCGCACGGGCGCCGGGCTGCATCAGGCGAGGGCCCCGATCAGGCCTTGTCGAGCACCTTGTTCCACTCGGCCACGCGGTCGGCCTTGGCGGCGATCGCGGCCTCGGCGTCGCCGTGAATGGTCAGCGACTTGATCTTGTCACCCTGGCGCACGGCGTCGACCACATCCTGGCCTTCGGTGACGGTGCCGAACACGGTGTGCTTGCCGTCGAGCCAGGGGCAGGCGACGTGGGTGATGAAGAACTGGCTGCCATTGGTGCCGGGGCCCGCGTTGGCCATCGACAGCACGCCGCGGTTGTGCGAGAGGCCGGTCTTGACCTCGTCCTCGAAGCGGTAGCCTGGGCCGCCGGTGCCGCTACCCTGCGGGCAGCCGCCCTGGATCATGAAATCGTTGATCACGCGGTGGAAATTGAGGCCATCGTAGAACCCGCGCTTGGCGAGGTTGACGAAGTTGGCCACGGTCAGCGGCGCCTTGTCGGCGTGCAGGGCAACGCGGATGGTGCCGCGGTCGGTGTCGAATTCAGCGGTCAGCTCGGACATGGGCTTCTCTGCAGGGCGCCTTCGGGGCGCGGGGGAGCCCCGTATTATCCGGCCTGCGGCAGGCCGCGGCCAGCATCATCCGCCGCAGCCGCGCTCGGCCTCCCAGTCCTCAAGCCGCCTGCCCAGCGTCCGGCGCAGCGGATCGAGCAACGCTCCGTACCGCTTCCAGCGCCCGACCGAGCTGCGGTAGAGCGGCTGGCGCACCTGAACCGAACTGGCCGTGGCGACCGGCGCCGCATTGCGATGGAAGTCGAGGCAGGCGGGATGCCAGTCGAGCCCGCAGTGTTCCAGCAGGCGCCGCGCCTGAGCCTCCAGTTCGTCGACCACGTCCTCGTAGTGCACTTCGAGCCAGGCCGTTCCCAGCGTGGCCCGCCAATGGCGGCACAGCGCGTCGAAGCCGAGCCAGTAGCGTCCGCAGTCGGCCAGATCGTAGGCATAGTTGTAGTAGCTGAAGCCGGTGGCGAACAGCTGGCGGTAGTTCGACAGGCAGCTGTCCAGCGGATGCCGGCGCAGGCAGATGATCCGCGCCCGCGGCAGCGCGCGGTGGATGAGCCCGGCATAGAAGACGTTCAGCGGCATCTTGTCGATGAAGCGCGGCGTCCGGCCGGTGCGCGGGCGGGTGCTGTCGAGAAAGGCCTGCCCGACCCCGGACAGCGGATGCAGCGCGGCCGAGCGCAACGTATCGGCATCCAGCACATGGCGGCCGGGCGTGGCCACGCAGCGTTTCACCGCCACCGCGAAGTGGGTCAGTTCGCCGGCAGCGAACACCTCCGGGTGCGAGGACAGGATGCGTTCGACCAGGGTGGTACCGGTGCGCGGCAGCCCGACGATGAAGATCGGCTCCTCACTCGGGCAGGCATCCGCCGCCGGCCGCGCCGGATCGATGCGCAGGGCGGCCTCGAACATGGCAGCGTCGGCCTCGAAGCGGTAGCCCAGCGCCTCGCGCTTGGCTGCCTTGCCCTGCTCCAGCAGGGCCAAGGCCTCGGCCGGGCGGCCCTCGCGCTCACGCTGGGCAGCCAGGGCGTGGTGAAGATGCAGGGCGGCATCCGCGTCAAGCCCATCTCGACGCATCTGCTGGTGGAGGCGGGCCTGATCGACCGCGCCGAGCCCGCCGGCGGCGACCTGGGAAAGCGCGGACCAGGCGCGATGGTCGGCGGGGTCGAGGTCCAGGGCCTGGCGGTACGCGGACTCGGCACCGGAGAAATCACCCACGAACTGCAGCGCCGAACCCAGGTTGTAGCGATAGCCGGACACTTCCGGCGCCCGCCGGCAGGCTTCGCGGAAGGGTTCGACCGCCTCGTCCTGGGCGCCGGCGCGGGTCAGCGCCACGCCCAGCGTATCGAAGGTCAGCGCGTCGCGCGGCCCGCAGGCCAGACCGGCGCGGGCCGCCTCCAGTGCCTCCCGATGCCGCTGCAGCGGCAGCAGGCAGCGTGCGCGCTGTGCGTGGACCTCGGCCTGGGGCGGGCCGGTTGCGAGCACCCGGTCGAACACCTCTACGGCCTTGGCGAAGTTGTCGTGCTCGGCCGCGATCACGCCGAGCAGGAACAGGGCCTCGGCGCAGCGCGGGTCCTGCTGCAGCAGCGAGATGCAGGTGGCGTGGCAGCGCTGGAACTCGCGCGCCGCCAGCGCCGCGCGCGCCGCGTCGAGCGCGGCGCGACGGGTTTCGCTAGAGGTCAAAGTAGTAGACGAAACTAAGCCCCACCTCCCGCGGCCGCAGCACGTCGTGGTAGTAGCGACGCACGGTGACAGGGTCGCCGTTCTCGTCGCTCACCGTCTGCACGTAGGGCCGACTGCTGCGCGCGCCGGTGCGGGCGAACCTGTCGAGCACGTTCTCGGCATACAGGGTCACCGACCAGTTGTAGCCATCGAGCACCAGCGATGCGTTGTGCACGGCAAAGCCCGGGAGCTTCTCGCCATCCGCGCGCCCGCCGGTGCGGGTGAGGATGTTGCCGATGGCCGAGACGCCGTAGTTGAAGGTCAGGTAGCGATCTCCTTCCAGCTCCATCAGGTAGCTGGCGAACAGGTTGGCCTGCTTCTCGGGCGAGCCTGGCAGGCGGTCGCCGGCGCGGCCGTCGACGTCGATGCGCGGGCTGAAGCCGGGCGGCGCGATGGTATTGAGCAGACCTGGCGCGTCCTCGGTCAGCTCGGCCCGGGTATAGGCGAAGCTGCCGCGCAGGCTGAGGAAGTCGGTCAGCAGGGCGTTGAAGTTGACCTCGATGCCCTGCGACTCGGCGCCCTCGCCGTTGCGGGTGATCGGCAGGGCCGCGTTCTCCGTCGTGCCGGCCAGCTGCGGATCCTCCCAGTCGATGTGGTAGATCGATCCGTTGAGGGTCAGCCGGCGATCGAACAGCTGCGTGCGCAGGCCCATCTCGTAATTGGTGGTCTTGTCCGGGAAGAACTGGAGCTCGTCCGGCAGCGCGCAGGCGATCTGGTTCGGCGGCAGCGGATCCGGGCAGGGTGCGATGCCGTTCGAGTTGCCGATCCGGTAGCCCTCGCTGACCGTGAAGTAGCCCAGCACTGCCTCGCTGAACTGGTAGGAGGTGTTGAACTTGAACAGGTTGCCGCTATCCGACTGTCCGCCCTGTTCGAAATCGAGGTTGATCTCATCGGGGCCGGCGCCGCCGAACACCGAGTTGAACAGCGGGAAGTCCACCGCGTCCTGGGTATCGAGGTCGTAGTCGTAGAAACGCGCGCCGACCGTGACCTGCCAGCGATCGGTGAACTCGTAGCCCAGCTCGCCGAAGATCGCCTTCTCCTTGAGGTCGGTGCGGTTGACCGAGAAATACTCGAGGTTGTCCGGGCGGCCGCCGCCGAGGTACTGGCTGTAGCCCGGGGTGAACTCGCGCGACTGGGCGTCCACCTTCAGCTCGTTGTAGAAGCCGCCGAGGATCCAGCTCAGCGGGCCCTCGTCGGTGGAGACCAGGCGCAGCTCCTGGTTAAGGGTGCGCTCGTCCTGATCCTCGCGGGTGAAGGCGGCGAAGGCCGGGAAGGCCTCGTAGCTGTACTCGAGGGTGATCAGCAGGTCGGTCTGGTCGCGCTGGCCGCGCTCGTCATAGGTGCTGTAGCCGGTCGCCGAGGTGAGCTCGGCAAAACCGAGGTCGGCGGTAATCTCGAGCGCGGTGAGCGCGTTCTCGCGGTCGTTGGGCTCGAGGAAGCGGTGCGCGGACTCGTAGCGGCCGGTGTTGAAGGCCACCTCGTGGTTGATGGTCCGGGCGCCGACTTCCTGGCTCTGGTAGTAGTGGGTGAGGTTCACGTCCACCGAGTCCACCGGCAGCCAGCGGAAGCCCAATCGCGTGGTCAGGGTCTGCTGGTCGTCGGCGTCCTTGCGCTGGCGCAGGTTGTCGCTTTCGCGGCCCGGGGCCGGCTCGGGGTCCGACACGCCCGGCTGGCGCACAAGGAAGTTGTAGTCGATGAAGCCCGGATCATCGAGATAGTTGACGTTGGCGCGCAGGGCGAAGGTCTCGCCGAGCGGGATGTTCAGGGTGCTGCCACCCTTGACGCCGATGCCGCCGCTCTTGGACAGGCCGTAGCCCGAGCCGCGAACCTCGACGGTGCTGGCGTTCATTTCCGGGCGCTTGGGGATGTAGCGGATCGCGCCGCCCAGCGTGCCGGCACCGTACAGCGTGCCCTGCGGGCCGAGCAGCACCTCGACCCGCTCCAGGTCCTCCATGCGCAGGTCGACGTACAGCGGAATCTCGCCGATGTAGGTGGCCACCGTGCCGCCGCTGCCATTGCCCAGCGCCTCGGAGGCGGCGACCGGGTCGGCATTCAGGCCGCGGACGATGATCTGGTTCGACGCGCGTGCGCCCTGGTCTAGCACGAACAGGCCCGGCACCACGCGGCCCAGCTCGGCGAGGCTGCCAACGCCCTGCTGGCGCAGGTTCTCGCCGTCGATGGCGGAAATGTTCAGCGGCACTTCCTGCGCGCTCTTGGCGCGGCGGGTGGCGGTGACCACCAGCGCCTCCAGCTCCTTGGCCTTGCGCTCCTCGGCGCCGGGCCCGGCGGGCTCCTCGGCAAGCGCCGGCGCGGACAGGCCGGCGCCGAGCAGCAGCGCCGAGATCGCTGCGGCGAGCTGCGAACGGCGTGGCACCCCACGCCGGATGGTGGACCTGTTCATGCTACCCCCGGGATGTCTGGACTGGTTGATCGTCGCCGGGGAAGGCCCTCCCGCGTCCCGCGGCCGGAGCAGTCTCTCCGTCCCCCGCCCGGCCCGCAACCAGGAAATTGCCCCCGGCTGGCGCAGGCTGGCTACACTCGCGTGCATTCCCCCGGCAGCCGATCACCGTGAGCTTGCGCAAACGACTGGCCGAGTACGGCTTCGAGTCCAATGATGACTACGACTTCGCCCTGCGCTGCCTGTTCGAGGCCGAGCTGGGGCACCTCCGGGTGCTGCATGTCGACGGCAGTGCGGGGCGGCGCAAGACCGCCTTTGCGCACGCGCTGGGCCACGCCCTGGCCTACGATCATGTCCTGTACCACGACTTCAGCCGCCCGGAGCCGCCGCCGCCCGCGCGCTCGTTGAGCCTGGTCGAGGAGGCGGCCGGTGGCCCGCCGGAACCCGCGCTCGGTGCCTTCGAGCGGGTGGTGACCGAGGCATGCGCCTATTCGGAGGCAGCACGCACCCTGCTGATCCTCGACCAGCTGCAGGCCGCCCCGTTCGCCGACCACCTGCGCCTGGTCGGCTTTGTCGAGGATGGTGAGTGGTCGGCGGGCAACGCCAGTGTCCACGCCAACCCGCGCAATTTCCTGCTCGCCCTGATCAGCGAAGAGCCGATCTACCACTCGCTGGCCCGACGCAGCTACCGGGTCTGGACCAATGCCGAGCGCGCCTACCTCGCCTATCGCGCGGAAGACTTCGGCCTGCCGACCGAGGCGCAGCCGCTGCTAGCCGCGCTGGCCGAGGTATTCACGGCGATTGACGCCTCGCCGACACCGCGCGAGCTGTCGCGCCTGCTCGACGACCTGCTTCACCGGGTGCGCAGCGAGGAACAGCTCCGACAGTCGATCTTCGGCTGGACCGAGGGGATCGATCGGGAAAGTCTGATCGCTCCGGCCCTCAACCCCTTGTTTCAGCAGGCGCTGGACGCGCTGGAGCAGCTTCTGGGCGCCGACCGGGTCGAGCTGGAAAGCTGAACGGCACCCAAACCCAGGCCTTGGGTACGGGTCTTTCCCTATACAAGTTGTGCCGGAAACGTTAAAAACCCGTGACGTCGGGAGGGGAACCCAGGGGGGCTGGTTCCCGACGCAGTTCACGGCGCGCACGGCGCGTCCCACACGAAAACCACGCGGAGCACTGCATGAAGTCGAATCGTACGCCGTTGTCGACGGGCATCCGTCGCGCACTCTGGATGAGCCTGGCCGTCGCTGCACCCGCGGTCCTGCCCGCGCTGGCGGTCGCCCAGGACGCCGCCACCCTCGATCGCGTCGAAGTGACCGGGTCGCGGATCAAGAAGGCCGAAATCGAAGGCCAGACGCCGATCACCACGATCAGCCGCGAGGACATCGCCCGCACCGGCCTCACCTCGGTGGCCGATATCGTCCAGCAGCTGACCGGCTCCGGCTCGTCCCTGAACACCAAGTTCAACTCGAGCGGAAACTTCGGCTTCCCGCCCGACGGCTCCGGCGTCGGCGCCGGCTCGGCCACCGTGGACCTGCGCCACCTCGGCACCAAGCGCGTGCTGATCCTGGTCGACGGCATCCGCTGGGTGAATGAGGCCTCGGCCTCGGGCGTGTCCAGCTCCACCGACCTCAACACCATCCCGGTTGCGATCATCGAGCGCATCGAGGTGCTTGAGGACGGCGCTTCCTCGATCTACGGTTCCGACGCCATCGCCGGCGTGGTGAACATCATCACCCGCAAGAGCTTCGACGGCGCCTCGGCCTCGGTCTACTACGGCGAGTACGAGGAAGGCGGCGACACCAAGGCCGGCGAGATCGCCTTTGGCGGCACCGGCGACAACTTCAGCTTCTTCATGGCCGCCAGCCACAATGAGCAGGACGGCATCAGCTCGACGGTCTACGGCCCGTCCTCGGTACCGGTTCCCGGCACCGGGCTGACCTTCGGCAGTTCGGCCACCCCGAACGGCCGCTTCATCTTCACCGACCCGAACACCGGCGTAACCCGCAACATCACCACGCCGAACGGCCAGTTCTTCCCGAACGGTCCGCGCTACCCGCAGGACTTCATCCCGTTCACCACCGCGACGCGCTTCAACTTCTCCCAGTTCAACCTGATGCTGACCCCGAACGAGCGCAAGGGCGTGTTCGGGCAGACCACCTTCAGCTTCGACAACGGCGTGAACTGGTACACCCGGGTGCTCTACAACACCCGCGAGTCGCTGAACCAGGCCGCCCCTGAGCCGATCTTCCTCGGCCCGGGCGCCGGCACCGGAAACCCGTATGCCGACAACATCCTGATTTCGGCCAGCAATCCGTTCAATCCGTTCGGCTTCGACCTGATCTCCAGCGGCCCCGGCGCCAACCTGGTGCTGGTCGGCCGGCGTCCGATCGAAGGCGGCCCGCGCCGCTTCTTCCAGGACGTCGACACCTGGTACATCGCCACCGGCCTCGAGGGCATGTTCGAGCTGGGTGACCGCGCGCTGTTCTGGGACCTGAACTTCGTCCGCAGCAAGAACGAGGCGAACCAGACCAACTTCGGCTCGTACAACATCCGCCGGATCAACCTGGCCCTCGGCCCGGTGGCGGCCTGCAACGCCGATCCGCAGTGCGTCCCGCTCAACATCTTCAGCGGCCCCGGCTCGATCACCCCGGCGATGCTGAACTACATCCAGCCGGTGGTCCGCGACTTCAGCGAGAACGAGCTGCGCCTGCTCTCGTTCAACGTCTCGGGCGATCTGTTCGACATGCCGGCCGGCCCGCTGGCCTTCGCCGCGGGCGTCGAGCAGCGCAACCAGAAGGGCCAGTACCGTCCGGACGCGCTGACCGTCGCCGGTGAATACAACGGCGTGCCCTCGCAGCCCACCCGCGGCGGCTACGACGTCGACGAGTACTACCTGGAGTTCAGCATCCCGGTGTACGAGGCGGGCTCCTCGCGGCTCGACCTCAGCGCCGCCGGTCGCTACTCCGATTACTCGACCTTCGGCGGCGAAACCACCGGCAAGCTCGGCCTGCGCTGGCAGCTGTCCGAGGAGTTCCTGTTCCGTGGCACCTTCGCCGAGGGCTTCCGCGCCCCGTCGATCGGCGAGCTGTTCGGCGCCGCCGCACGCTTCGATGCCACCCTCGATGATCCCTGCCAGATCGGCCTCGACGGCTCGCCGCCCACTGCGCCGGCCGCCAACTGCCGCGCGCTGGGCGTGCCGGTCGGATCGCAGCAGATCAACTCGCAGATCTCGGTGACCACCGGCGGTAACCCGAACCTCGACCCCGAGCTCTCGGACAGCTTCACCACCGGCTTTGTGTGGAGCCCGGCCTTCGCCAGCAACACCGCCTGGTCCGAGCGCCTGGACTTCGAGTTCACCTACTACCGCCACGAGGTCGAGGGCGCCATCCAGGCCATCGACGCGCAGACCCAGCTCGACCTCTGCGCGGCGACGCTGGAACAGCAGTTCTGCAACGGCATCACCCGTGCCACCACCGGCGACATCAACGGCTTCGCCAACCAGCTGGTCAACTTCGGCAAGATCGAAACCGACGGCTACGACTTCGACGTCTTCTGGACCCTTCCGGAGACCGACATCGGCCAGTTCAAGGTCAGCTGGAGCACCACCATCGTCGACGACTACGAGGCGGTGGATGGCCTCGGCACCCTGCAGCCGCAGGGCGTGGGCGTCGAGGTCAACGACTCGGCCATCCCCGAGTGGACCTCGAACATCGACGTCGACTGGACCTATGGCGACTTCGTCGCCTCCTGGCGCCTGCGTCACATCAGCGACCTGACCGAGGACTGCGGCGATGCCGCCTCGTTTGCGGTCTGCTCCGACCAGGCCAATGGGGTGAACAACCTCGGCTCGACCACGTACCACGACCTGCGCGTGGGCTGGAAGGCGCCCTGGTTCGAGGGCACCCAGCTGACCCTTGGCGTCAACAACGCCTTCGCCAAGGATCCGCCGATCTGCCTGTCGTGCTCGCTGAACGGTTACGACGCCTCGACCTACGACCTGCCCGCCGGCCGCTTCATCTACGCCCGCGCCGAGGTCAAGTTCTAAAGCGACAAGAGCCACCCAGTGGCCCTGCGTGCCCCGGCTTCGGCCGGGGCATTTTTTTGGACGAGCCGACAGGCGCGTTTGGGCGCGAAGTTCGCATTCGCCTCGGTCCCCTGTAGGAGCCAGCTTGCTGGCGATAGACGCCCCGGATGGGACGATCGCCAGCAAGCTGGCTACTACATTCGGGTGTTGTGGAAGGTCTTCTTCGCGCCCAAACCGGCCTGCCGCTAGGCCCCAACCATCGACGTCAGGGATCGGCCATTCGCCCGGCGCACCTCGATGCGCTTCCACATCTTCTCGTGGAAGAAATAGGCCACCGTATTGCAGGCCGGCTCGACCAGAGCCAGGGCACCACCGACGATCACGTCGCCGGTGAAGGCGTAGCCGACCCCGAAGGCAACGCCCATGTGGATGCCGGCGAAGGTGAGGGTTTTGGCCATGTCGGTGGCTCCCGGTGGACTGTCAGCAGTATCGCGATCCGTTCTCAATCCAGCCAATGGATTGTCCAAACCTCAACGATAGCCAACCCCTATCGCGACCCGCCCGCGGATCCGCTTTGTCCCTCGATGCAGGCCAGCGAGCCACGGCGGGGCTCGGCGCCCAGCCAGACCTCGACGCGGCGGGCGGCCTGAGGTCCGGAACGGGTGCAAATCGGACGTTCGCCACCGACCCCGATCGGGCGGGCTCTTCGTAGGAGCGGACATGGCCGCGACCGCGGAGGTTCGCCCTTGCCCCGGTCTGTGGAGAACACGCCACGCCGCGGTCGCGCCCATGTGCGCTCCTACAGTCGGGCTTCGTTGGGCTTCAGCGAAGCCTCATAGGGTGCGCCTTGGGCGCACCGATTCTGAAGTTCGGACGGTACGTCCGGTGCGGCCAGCCGCACCCTATGTGATGTGTGCTTCGCGCCCGATATCCGCATTGCCACGATGCTCGAGGCGCTCGGGCACGACGCCCGGAGCGGGCGGCGGGCCCGATGGGCGCGTCATCCGCGCTGGGCTGCCGCGGGTGGGCTATGCTCCGCGGCCATCTGCTCTACGAGTCGGTCCATGCGCTGTCGATTCATCGCTTTCTCCCTGGGCGCCCTGTTCGCGGTCGGCGCCGTGGCGGCGCCGCCGTATTCCGGCACGGTATTTCTCGATCCCGACATCATCCTTGCCAGTGATCCCAGCGCTTTCGCCGGACTCACGCCAGCAGGCCGCGGGCAGCGCCAGATGTTCGATCGCCGGGTAAACGTCTTCGCCAGCTTCGATGCCTATCTGTTCCAGGCGGCCTACTCCGATGGCGCCTCGGTGGAGGTCCAGGTCAATCCGGAGTTCGGCAGCGCCAGCGACGCGCAGACCGTGGCAGGCTTCTACGCCCATGCGATCGGCCAGCTGCCGCGCGCGCTCCGCGAGCGTCTGCGCACCGTGTGGATCCACAAGGGTGACGAGGCCTTTGGCGGCGGCAATGACAACCTGCTGATCCACACCGGCAGCATCGCCGCGCAGTATCTGGCCGACGGCATCCTCGAGGAGGTTCTGCTGCACGAGGCCGTACACACCTCGCTCGACCCGGCGCATGCCGCCGCCCCCGGCTGGCTCGCCGCGCAGCAGGCGGATGGCGACTTCATCTCCACCTATGGCCGCGACTTTCCCGGCCGCGAGGACCTCGCCGAATCCTTCCTGCCGTGGTTCGCGGCGCGCCACCGTCCCGAGCGCATTGATACCACCCTCCGCGACAACGTCGCCCGCGTCATGCCGGCGCGCAGTGCCTACTTCGAGGGGCTGAATCTTGACCTGCGGCCGACCGTGACGGACGCCGCATCCAACGACCAATACTGGATCAGCGGCGTCGGCCGGTTCGAGGGGCCGACGCTGATCGTCGACGAGGCCGCCAGCACGTTCGGCACCGAGTTCGGCGCCGGATTCGATGCAGCCCGCGTGCGCTACGCCGACTGGGGCAGTCTGCAGATCCGTTTCACCTCCTGCAGCGGCGCGGTGCTGGAGTACGCGGCGACCGATCCGCGCTTCGGAAGCGGAGGCTACCCGCTGTCGCGCCTGCCCTCGGCGGCGCAGCGGCGCTGCGAATCGCAGGGCTTCGCCAATGTCAGCGGCAAGGACTGGATCGTCGGCGCCTGGTTCGGCGGCGACACCCGCAGCGGTGAGGGATTGTTGCTTGAGGTGCTGGAAGGCGATGTCCCCTTCGTAGCCTGGTTCACCTACGGCGCCCCGCGCTAGCGCCCTCCATCCGCTGCCCGGCAGTTAGGGCGGCGCGTGGCGCGCGTGCTCTACTGGCCGGGCGCCCGCGTAGAACGGAGGCCCGGTATGGCGCAGTCCAGCTTTCTCTACTTCGCCTACGGCTCCAACATGTTCAGCCCGCGACTGCGCGCGGCCAGCCGGGCCCCCACCGCGCGCCAGGCGCGTCGCGCCAGCCTGCGCGGCCATCGCCTGAGCTTCGACAAGGTTGGCAGCGACGACGGCACGGGCAAGTGCGATGCGGAGTGGACGGGAGACGCGCAGGACGTCGTCCACGGCGTCCTCTATCTGATCGATGAACTGGACGGCCGGGCGCTCGACCGCGCCGAGGGGCTGGGCCAGGGCTACGAGCGGGCCACGCTGCAGGTCGAATCGGGAGGGGTCGAGCTGGGATGCACGACCTATGTCGCCACGCACAAGGATCCCTCACTTCGCCCGCTGTGCTGGTACAAGCAGTTGGTGCTGGCCGGCGCCCGGGAACACGGCCTGCCGCCCGACTACATCGCCGGAATCGAAGCGGTGGCGCACATCGACGACGCCGATCTGGCCCGGCGCGAGGCCTACCAGCGACTGCTGCGAGGCGAGGCCTGAGGCGACCCCAGCACGCGTCTGCCGCGGTTGGGCTTGTGCGGTCACGGAAACTGGCCCGGCGGCGCGGGCTGCGGCCTTCGCGGCTCGATACCTCACCGCGAACGGATGGGGCTGGACCGACGCCAGACTCAGTCGCGCAGTTCGGGGCGCTGATAGACCGGCTGGCCGTCGACCCAGGTAGCGATCACCGCGGTCTGCAGCAGGTCGCTGGCAGGGTCGCGAATTGGCGAGTGGTCGAGGATCACGAAGTCCGCGCGCTTGCCGGGGCTGAGTGAGCCGAGCCGCGCCTCGTCGAAAGCGGCGAAGGCGGCATCCAGGGTGAAGCCGCGCAGGGCCTCGTGGGCGGTGAGCTTCTCCTGGGGTAGCCAGCCGCCGGCGGGCTGGCCTTTCGCATCCTGGCGGGTGATCGCGGCATACAGGCCGGCGAGTGGATCGATATGTTCGACCGGGAAGTCCGAGCCCAGCGCCAGGCGCACGCCGGCGTCGCGGAAGCTGCGCCAGGCATAGCCGCCGACGATGCGCAGCGGGCCGACGCGCTGCTCGGCCCATCCCATGTCCGAGGTGGCATGGGTGGGCTGCATCGAGGCGATGACGCCAAGCCGGGCAAAGCGCGGGATATCGGACAGCGAGACGATCTGCGCATGCTCGATGCGCCAGCGATGGTCGGCGGCGGCGTCTTCGCCCAGGACCTCGGCGTAGAGGTCCAGCACCAGCCGGTTGCCGGCATCGCCGATGGCGTGGGTGGCAACCTGCAGGCCGCAGCCTTTGGCCTTCCGCATCGCCGCGCGCAGGCCCTCGGCCGAGGTCACCGGCAGACCACGCTGGCCGGGGGCGTCGCTGTAGTCCGACTTGAGCAGGGCGCCGCGCGAGCCGAGTGCGCCGTCCGAGTAGAGCTTGACCGTGCGCATGGCCAGGCGACCGCCCGGATGGGCATACGGTCCACCGTCGCGGCAGCGCGCGGCCAGCGCCGTACCGTCACCGTCGGCCCAGGCCTGGATGCGCAGGGGCAGGGCGCCGTCGTCGGCCATGCCGCGCAGCAGGTCCAGCGTCGCTTCCGAGACGCCTGCGTCGTGCACGCCGGTCAGTCCGGCAGCGACCAGGGCTTGAACACTCCGATCCAGCGCGCGGCGCAGCTGGGCGGCATCGGGCGGCGGCACCAGGGCTTCGATCAGGTTGGCCGCGGTATCGATGAAGACGCCGGTGGCCTTGCCGTCACGGCGCAGGATCTCGCCACCCTCGACCTGCCAGTCGCCGTCCAGCGATCGGTCGAGCTTGGCCAGGGCCGCGCTGTTGCCCCAGCTGGCGTGGCCGTCGACGCGCTCCAGCCAGACCGGTCGATCGGGGAAGGCGGCGTCGAGGTCGGCGGCACTGGGGAATTCGCGCTCGGGCCAGAGATTCTGGTCCCAGCCGCGGCCGAGCAGCCATTCGCCCTCGGGCAGGTCCCTGGCGAAGGCGCGCAGGCGCTCGATGATCTCGTCCTTGCTGCGTGCGCCGACCAGGTTGGCCCGCAGCAGGGACAGCCCATGCCCAAGCACATGGCCGTGGGCGTCGATCAGCCCGGGCACGATCACCGCATTGCCGGCATCGACCCGCCTGGCTTCGGCATGCGACGCGCGCAGCGTGGCGCCGTCGCCCACCGCCAGCAGCGTGCCGCCATCATCGAACACCATCGCCTCGGCGTAGGGCCGGGCGGGGTCCATGGTGATGATCCGCGCGTTCTCGACACGGGTCACGGCGGCCGCCGGCAGGGTCAGGGCAAGGCAAAGCAGGGCAGCGATCGGGCGCAGATGCATCGGCGAAACTCCTGGTGTTGGTCCGCTCAGCGGTCGGGGACGGGCAGGTCAGGCCCGGACTTTACCTCGCGCAGCGAGAGGCTGGAGTTGATCTCCTTGACGCCGGGCAGGCTGCGCAGGCGATCGCGGGCGAACTCGCCGAAATCCTGCAGGTCCCGGGCAACCACCTGCAGCAGGTAGTCGTACTCGCCGGAGACGTTGTGGCAGGCGATCACCCGGTCGATGCCGCGCACCGCCTCCTCGAAGCGTTCGCCGAGGTCGCGGCTGTGGTTCTCCAGCATGATGTGGACGAAGGCGGTCACGCCCCAGCCCAGCTGTGTGGCATCCAGCCTGGCGTGATACCCACGGATCACCCCGTCCGACTCCAGCGCCTTGATCCGACGCCAGCAGGGCGAGGGGCTGAGTGCGACCCGCTCGGCCAGCTGCGCGGTGGTCAGCCGGGCATCCCCCTGCAGGGCCAGCAGCAGGCGGCGGTCGGTGCGGTCGAGGGTCTCGGGCATGCGCTGCCTCCCTTGCTTCGTGTTTGGGAAGGATATTCCACTCTTCGGCTCGGTCGGCGGTGGATTTGGGCAGCACATGCCCGGCCATCGGCGCAAGAATGCCCCCACGTTCAGCCCGAGGAGGTCCCATGTCCCCGCGACCCGCCGATTTCGCCACCCGCGCCATCCACCACGGCTACCGCGCCGAGGAGAACCAGGGCGCGCTGGTGCCGCCGATCCACGTCTCCGCGACCTTCGGATTTCCTGACTCGGCCAGCGCCGCGGCCTGCTTCGCCGGCGAGCGTCCGGGCTACATCTACACCCGCATCGCCAATCCGACCCTGGACCTGCTCGAGCAGCGCATCGCCGCGCTGGAGCAGGCCGAGGCCGCGGTGGCCTTCGCATCAGGCATGGGGGCGATCACCGCGACACTGTGGACCCTGCTTTCTCCGGGCGACGAGATCCTGGTCGACACCACCCTGTACGGCTGCACCTTCTCCTTCCTGCACCACGGCCTGGCGCGCTTTGGCGTGCGCGTGCGGCATGTCGACCTGACCCGCCCGGAGGCCCTGGCCGAGGCCTTCTCGCCGGCCACCCGCATCGTCTACTTCGAGACGCCGGCCAATCCCAACATGCGTATCGTCGATATCGCCGCGGTGGCCGAACAGGCCAAGGCGCGCGGCGCCCTGGTGGTGGTCGACAACACCTACTGCAGCCCCTTCCTGCAGCGGCCGCTGACTCTCGGCGCCGACATCGTCGTGCACTCGGCGACCAAGTACCTCGGCGGCCACGGCGACCTCACCGCCGGCCTTGTCGCGACCTCGGCCGAACTGGCGACGCGGATCCGCATGGAAGGCCTGAAGGACCTCACCGGCGCCGCGCTCAGCCCGCACGATGCCCACGGCATCCTGCGCGGCCTGAAGACCCTGCACCTGCGCATGGAGCGCCACTGCGACAACGCCCAGGCGATCGCAGAATGGCTGGAAGCCCACCCGGCTGTCGCCAGCGTCGCCTTCCCGGGCCTGGCCAGTCACCCGCAGCACGCCCTGGCCGCACGTCAGATGGACCGCTTCGGCGGCATGCTGGCCTTCGAGCTGCACGGCGGCCTGCTGGCCGGCCAGCGGTTCATGGACGCCCTGGAGCTGATCACCCGCGCGGTGAGCCTCGGCGATGCCGAGACCCTCGCCCAGCACCCGGCCTCGATGACCCATTCGACCTACAGCCCAGAGCAGCGCGCCGCGCACGGCATCAGCGAGGGCCTGATCCGGCTTTCGGCCGGCCTTGAGCATATCGACGACATCCTCGCCGACCTCGCCCGGGCACTCGACTTCGCCGCCGTGGCACCGCTCAGCGTGGCGGCCTGAGGAAAGGCCGAACCCGCGCGCCGTAGCGGCGTGGAGGGACGGGCAGCAGAGGGCGCAAAGCAGTCATTCATAGGGTGCGGCTCGCCGCACCGGACATAGCGTCCGAACGCCCGTATCGGTGCGTCCAGGGCGCACCCTATGCGTCTTCGCCAACGCGCACCGAAGCCCGACTGTAGGAGCGCACATGGGCGCGACCGCGGCGCGGTGTATTCACCACAGACCGAGGCCAGAGCGAATCTCCGCGGTCGCGGCCATGTCCGCTCCTACGAAGAGCCCGCCCGATCGGGGTCGGTGGCGAATGTCCGATTCGCGCCCAATCCGATCGCCCGGGCTTCGGGCCGGTTGACTATCCGACCCGACCGATAAAGCGATGGGGCCCTACCTGCAGGAGCAGCAGGTCGGGCCCGCCATGCTGCTCAACTACCAGGCCGGGTCGCGGGATGCGGGCACAGAGGTCGTCCAGGCAGTGGGTCGAGCTGCACGCCGGCGTGGGCGAACCAGGGCGGCCAGAACAGGCGACTGCCCGCGCGGTGACTGCGCCCGGTTCAGGCCTCGACGGAGGCCTGACGCAGGCCGAGCGCGCGGATCACCTCGCGGGCCACGCGGGACGTCTCGCGCAGCGGCACCTGCGGGCCCTCCGGCAGGGCGTCGTCGAGCCAAGCGACGCGGCGGGCGGCGATCAACGCTTCGTGCAGGCGGCGCAGCCTGCCCTGCTGGGCAGGTGCAGGCGGCAGGCGGACCGGCGCCTCGGTGGCGCAGGCCTCGCTCAGCAGGTTGGCGGAGTCCGGGCTGACCAGCAGCGCATCGGCAAAGGCCAATGCGCCGGCATAGGGATTCTCGCCGTCGGTCGGGTCGAACCAGCTGAGATCGAGGTCGCTGCAGGCCGCGCGCAGGGCGCTCACGCGCTCCGCCGGCGTGCGCGGCGCGGCGATCAGCAGGGCCGAGCCGCCGCGTCGCTGGCGCCAGTCACGTAGGGTCCGGACCCAGCCCAGGGCGTCCTCCACCGTCCACGGGCAGTCCTCGGTCGGTCCACCCAGCAACAGCACATGCCGCGGCCCCGGCAGCGCGCCGATGCCCGGATGCCGCGCCCTCGCCGCCGCCAGCCAGTCGGCGTCGATCCCGTGCAGGCTGCCGCGGCAGGTCACGGTGAACTCGTCGCGGAAGTCGTCATGCTCGGGCAGCACCAGCAGGTCCCAGGCATTGCGACCCAGACGCGGATCGAGGATCTGCACGCAGCGGGTGGCGACGCCAAGGCGGTGGCGGGCGATGCGGGTGGCCAGCGCCGCCTGCCGGCCGCAACCGATGACCAGAGCCGGGCGCTGGTCGTCCAGACGCGCCAGCCAGTCGCGGTCGAAGCCGAGTGCGGCGTACGGCAGCCACCGCGGCGCCAGAGTGCGCCAGGGGGGGCGCGGCGACAGCGCGTGGTGCTCGCAGCGCGCGCCCAACAGCGCCGCCACCGCGCCGGCCAGGGCGGTGGCCTGGCGCCGGTTGCCGGCGCGTCCGTCGCTGACCGCGAGGATCAGCATGGCAAGGCAGCGCAACACTGTGTTGCGGTGGCGGGGATCGGCATCGACGGCCTTGGAGCGGACACTGGCGCCGAGTATTCCACAGCAGACGCCACGCCCACGCCGGGGCGGCTAAGCTGTCAGGCTTTCCGAACTGATGGGGCACGCCATGATCGACCAGAGCGCACTGGACCTGCTGTTTTTCCAGGGCCGCACCTTCCGCGGCTCGGCCAAGGCCTGGCAGGACAAGCCGATTCCCGAAGAGACCCTGCGCAAGCTCTGGCAGCTGACCGCCCTGCCGCCGACCAGCGCCAACTGCTCGCCGGGCCGCGTGCTCTTCGTCCAGGGCAAGGACGCCAAGGAGAAGCTGCGCGGCGCGCTGGACGAGGGCAACGTGGCCTCCGCAATGGCGGCCCCGGTGACCGCCATCCTGGCCCACGACCTGAGCTTCTACGACAAGCTGCCCTACCTGTTCCCGCACGCCGACGCGCGCAGCTGGTTCGCCGGCAACGAGGCCAAGATCCGTGAGACCGCGTTCCGCAACGGCAGCCTGCAGGGCGCCTACCTGATTCTCGCCGCGCGGGCCCTGGGCCTGGACTGCGGCCCGATGTCGGGTTTCGACAACGCCAAGGTCGATGAGCTGTTCTTCGCCGGCAGCGAGTGGAAGTCGAACTTCATCATCAATCTCGGCTACGGCAACCGCGACACCCTGCACCCGCGTGCCCCGAGACTGTCCTTCGACGAGGCCTGCCGCATCGTCTGATCCCTCGCGCGGTCGCGACGAGGCCTGCCCCACCCCGGACGCCCCAGACGTCCGACGCCGCCCCACAGGAGCCCCCATGATCCGCAAGTCCCTGCTCTGCACCCTGATCGCCCTCGGCGCCGCCTCGCCGGCGCTGGCCGAGACCTATGTGATCGATCCCGGCCACACCCAGGTCCGCTTCGGCTACAGCCATTTCGGCCTGTCCGACATCGTCGGCATCTTCGCCGGGGTCACCGGCGAGATCGTCTACGACCCGACCAAGCCCGAGGCCAGCTCGGTCAAGGCGACGATCCCGATCGCCGACGTGCACACCGGGGTGGCCAAGATGGACGAGCACCTGCGCACCGCCGACTTCTTCGACGTGGCGACCTTCCCGACCGCCAGCTTCACCAGCAGCAAGGTCGAGGTGGCCGGCGAGGGCAAGCTCAAGGTCACCGGCGAACTGAAGGTCCGCGACATCAGCCGCGAGGTCGTGCTCGACGTCAGCCTGAACGCGATGAAGGACCACCCGATGACCCAGCGTGCCTCGATCGGCTTCAACGCCAGCACCGAGCTCAAGCGCACGGAGCTCGGGGTCGGCAAGTACGCGCCGAACGTAAGCGACGAGGTCAGCATCGAGATCACGGTCGAGGCCAGCGTGCCGAAGGCCTGACCTGGCCTGCTGCGACCATCGCGCGGTCGGCCTGCGGCCGCGGGATGGTCACGGCGCCCTCTCCGATAGGGGGCCGCGGTACAATGGCTGACTTTCTTCAGCACCGGTTTCCCATGGCCACCGCAAGCCCCCGACCGGCAAACGCCGAACAGCGCTACGAGGTCTCGCGCAGCGAGCTGCCCCTGTCCTGCCCGATGCCCGACATGGCGCTGTGGAACTCGCACCCCAAGGTCTACCTGCCGATCGAAGCCAGCGGTGAGGCCCTCTGCCCCTACTGCGGCGCGCGCTACGTCCTGAAAGACTGATCCACGGGTGAGCCAGCCGCTCCGCGTGGTGCAGCTGCTGCCGGCACTGGAGTCCGGTGGCGTCGAGCGATCCACCCTCGAAATCGCCGAGGCCCTGGTCGAGGCCGGGCACCACAGCGTGGTCGCCTCCGCCGGCGGCCGACTGGTCGAGCCCCTGCTGGCCACCGGCAGCACCCACGTCGACCTCGACCTCGGGCGCAAGTCGCCCTGGACCCTGCGGCATATCGTCAGCCTGCGCCGCCTGTTCGAGCAGCTGGAGCCGGATATCGTCCACGCACGCTCACGCCTTCCGGCCTGGGTCTGCTGGTGGGCGCTGGCCGGCATGCGCGGGCGGCGCCCGCACTTCGTGACGACGGTGCACGGGCTGAACTCGCCAGGCCACTACAGCAGCATCATGACCCGTGGAGAGCGGGTCATATGCGTCTCGGAAACCGTCCGTGACTACGTGCTGCAGCACTACCCGGAAGTCTCCGCGCGCAAGCTGCAGACCATCCCTCGCGGCGTCGACCCGGACCATTTCTCGCACGGCTACGTGCCCGATGCCGAATGGCGAGACCGCTTCGCGCAGGACTTCCCCCAGCTGGCCGGCGGCCGGCTGCTGACCCTGCCCGGCCGCGGCACGCGGCTGAAGGGTCATGCCGAGGCAATCACCCTGCTGGCCCGCCTGCACGCGGCCGGGATCGACGCCCGCCTGCTCCTGCTCGGAGCCGGCGACGAGGAGCGCGGCCACTATCTCGACGAGCTGTGGGACGAGGCCCGCCGCCAGGGCGTTGCCGACGTCATGGCGATCAGTCCGCCGCGCAGCGACGTGCGCGAGGTGCTGGCGCATTCCGCCCTGGTCCTGCAGCTGTCGACCAAGCCCGAGGCCTTCGGGCGTACCGTGCTGGAGGCGCTGAGCCTGGGCCGCCCCGTGCTTGGCTTCGATCACGGCGGCGTCGGCGAGCAGCTGCGCGAATGGTTCCCGCAGGGCGCGGTGCCGCTGGGCGATGCCACCCGCCTCGCGGTGCGCGCGATCGAGCTGCTGCGCTTCCCGCCGCGGCTGGCGCCGATCAAGGGGCCGACCAAGGCGGCCATGCAGGCCAGCACGCTGGCCCTGTACCGGGAGGTGGCGGGCCACGCCCTGGTGGGAGCCGGCCATGGCTGAGCGCCTGGCGGTCGGCCTGTTCATCGCCTGCTTCGCCCTGCTGCCCTTCGGCCGCCTGGTCGAGCTGCCGATGGCGATCGCCGCCCTGCTCGGGCTCGGCCTGCTGCGTCACGCGCCGCGCCCCTGGGAGCGCTGGCAGCTGAACTTCGCCAGCCTGGTGTTCGCCGCCTACTGGATTCCCGAGCTGGTATCCGCCCTTGACGCCGTCGATCTCCGCCGCAGCTGGGGCGAGGTGGCGGTCGACCTGCGCTACCTGCCGATGCTCTGGTACTTCGCCGACCGTTTGTGCGGCGACGGTGCGCAGCGCCGGGTGCAGGGCGCGCTGGCGGTCATCGTGGGCCTCTGGGTGCTCGATGCGCTGGTGCAGGCGGCCAGCGGCTGGTCGCTGGGCGGTGCCGGCAGCCAGGACCGGCTGAGTGGCATCTTTGGCGCCGACCATCTCAAGCTCGGCGCGATGGTCGCGGTGCTTGGCGTCTTCCTGCTGAACCTATCGCTGCGCTGGCATCCGCTGCTGGCCGGGCTGGCGGCGCTGGCCGTGCTGGGCGTGGTCCTGCTGGCCGGCACCCGGGCAGCCTGGATCATGCTCGCCGTGGTGCTGCTCGGCCTCGGCCTTGCCCGATTCGGCGCGCGGCGCGCCCTGCTCGGCCTGCTCGTCGCGGTCCTGCTGGGCGGCGCGCTGGGCGCGCTCGGCTATCGCAGCTCGGACAGTTTCGCCGCGCGCATCGATCGCAGCGTGGCGGTGCTCAGCGGCGACCGCGCCGGCATCGACCATGCGCTGGCCTTCCGCCTGCCGATCTGGGAGACCGCCCTCGGAATGACCGTCGCCCATCCCTTCAACGGCGTTGGCGTGCGCGGCTTCCGGGTTGCCTATGAGGAATACGCCGACGAAGACGACCGCTGGATCGGCTTCGACGGCGAGCACGGCGCGGCGCATGCCCACAACATCGTGCTCGAGCTGCTGAGCGAGACCGGCCTCGTCGGCCTGCTGGCCTGGGGCATCGCGGCCTTCGCCGCGTGGCGTGGCTGGATCTGGGCCAGCCCGGAACGCCGCGCTCTGGCCCTGGCGCCAGGCGTCGCCCTGCTCGCGATGCTGTTTCCGCTGAATACCCACTACGCGGTCTACTCCAGCGTCTGGGGCGGGCTGCTGCTCCTGCTGGCAGCGCTCTACGCCGCTGCCCTGCGCCCGAAAGCGGGCGATTTGCCGTCGTCCGGCGCAGGAGGCTGACTGGCGGCCGCCGCGCGCGGCCCGCATTGGCTAGCATTCGGGGACACCCTGGGGAGGAACACCGGTGCTGGCCCTGCTGCGTCCGCTGATTGCGATCGACCTGCGCTCGCTCGCCCTGTTCCGGGTGGTGATCGCCTTCGCCGTGCTGCTCAATGTCGGCCTGTACTGGCCCGACGCCGTGGCCCTGTTCGCCGACGAGGGCGGCCTCTACCCGCGCAGCATGGCGATGGAGGTGCAGCGCGACTTCCGCTGGAGCCCGCTGCTGATGGCTGGGCACCCGGCCTTCCTGCATGCCTTCTTCGCCCTCAATGCCCTGGCCGGCCTTGCCCTGCTGCTGGGCTGGCGCACGCGGGCGGCGACGGTGCTCTGCTGGCTCTGCGCGCTGGCCCTGAAATATCGCGCAGCGCAGTTCGTCAGCCTCGCCGATACACAGCTGCCCATCCTTCTGTTCTGGGGCATGTTCCTGCCCCTCGCAGCGCGCTTCTCGATCGACGCCGCGCTGTGCCGGCCTGAGGAGCGGCGCCGCGACGTGGCCTCGGTGGCCAGCCTCGCGGTGCTGCTCAACGTCATGTACCTGTACTTCGTCGGCGCCCTCGAGAAGACCGGCAGCAGCTGGCAGCAGGATTCGCTGGCGGTCTACTACGCGGTGACCTCGGTCGAATCCACCTCGCCCCTGGCTGCCTGGCTGGCCGCCTACCCGGGCCTCGCCGGCGCATTGACCGAGTTCGTCTACGCGGTCGAACTGGGAGCGCCCCTGCTGCTGTTCCTGCCCTTCCTCACCCAGTGGGCGAGGCTTGTCGGCGTGCCCCTGCTGATGTCCCTGCACCTGGCCTTCGTGCTCTTCCTCAGCATCGGCATCTTCCCCTGGGTCAGCCTCTCCGGGCTCTGTCTTTTCCTGCCGCCCCTGCTCTGGGACCGGCTGCTGCGCCCCTGGCTGGATCGGCCGGCGCGTCGCGGCATCGTCATGTACTTCGATCGCGGCTGCGGATTCTGCGAGAAGACCTGCCGCATCTTCCGCGCCTTTGGCATGCATCCGGACACCCGCATCGAGGTCGCCCAGGACACGCCTGCAGTGGGCGCCGTGCTCGAGCGCGAGAACAGCTGGGTGGTGCGAGGCCATGATGGCGTGCAGCGCCTGCGCTGGGACGCGGTGGCCTATGTCTGGCGGCGCTCGCCGCTGCTGGCGCCGCTCGGCTGGCTGTTCGCCCTGCCCGGGCTGCGCCAGTTCGGCAACGGGCTGTATCGGCTGATCGCGGCACTGCGCCCGGCGCTGGCCCGGCTGAGCGCCACCGCGCTGGCCTGGCAGACGCCACCCGCGTTTGCGCCGGGCAGGACTGCCTCGCTGATGCTCGCCGTGCTGATCCCGCTCAGCGCCTGGTCCTGCCTTCAGTACCCACTGAAGGACAGCCTGCCGCGCATGCCGGCCTGGGCCCGCGCCCCGCTCGACCTGCTGGCGCTGGGCCAGCGCTGGAACATGTACGCGCCCAACGCCACCCGCAGCAGCCGCTGGGTGGTCGCCGAGGGCTGGGTCGCCGGCGGCGCGCCGGTCGACGTGCTCCAGCTGAGCCGTGAAGCCCCGTCCCATGATCGCCCCGCCGATGGCTACGCCCTGTACCGGACCTTCCGCTGGCGCAAGCTGTTCTCACGCATCGACTGGAATGAGCAGGGCCCGCGCCTTGGCGCCCTGCATTGCCGCAGCTGGAACGCCGCGCATCCCGACCTGCCCGTGCTCGGCATCCGCTACAGCGTCTACCGCCAGCGCACCGCGCCGCCGGGCAAGGCTCCCGGAGAGATCCGCAGGCTGAGGCAGTTCGAATACCTCTGCCACGACCCCGGCCGCGACGAGCTCGACGTCCTGCTCGACGAGCTGCGCTGAGCCGCCGGCGACTCCGCGCCGGATACCGCCTCGCTGGCAGGGAAGGCGCCGCCGGCAGCCAGGCCCGCTTCGCCTGCCCGACGGTCGGGCACCGGTAGAATGCGCCGGTTTGCCCCCCTGCCCCGGCCCGCCATGACCGCCTTTCTTGCCCGACTGATCGCCCACCCGCGCACCGAGCGCTTCATCCTCGTCCTGATCCTCCTCAACGCCGTGACCCTGGGCCTGGAGACCGATGCCTCGGTCATGGCCCGGCATGGCGACCTGCTGCACCTGGTCGACAAGCTGATCCTCGCCGTGTTCGTGCTCGAGCTGCTGGCCAAGATGTGGGTGCAGCGGCTGCGCTTCTTCCGCGATGCCTGGAACCTGTTCGACTTCTTCGTGGTGGGCATCGCGCTGGTGCCCAGCACCGGCCCGCTGACCGTGCTTCGCGCGCTGCGCGTGCTGCGCGTGCTGCGCCTGATCACCATCCTGCCCTCGCTGAAACGCGTGGTGGGCGCGCTGCTGGGGGCCCTGCCCGGGATGGGGTCGATCGTCCTGCTGCTGGGGCTGATCTTCTACGTCGGCGCGGTGATGGCGACCAAGCTGTTCGGCGGCGCGTTCCCGGAGTGGTTCGGCTCGATCGGCGCCTCGCTCTACACCCTGTTCCAGATCATGACCCTGGAGTCGTGGTCGATGGGCATCGTACGCCCGGTAATGGAGGTCTACCCCCTGGCCTGGCTGTACTTCGTGCCCTTCATCCTGGCCACCAGTTTCACCGCGCTCAATCTCTTCATCGGCGTGGTGGTCAACGCCATGCAGTCGGAGATCCAGGCCGACCGCGAAGCCGCGGTCGAGGCCGCGGTCGAGCGCGGCGAGGAACCCCTGGTGGCCGAGGTCCGGGCGCTGCGCGAGGAGGTGCTGTCGTTGCGCTCGGCACTCTCGACTGCGGCACGCGGCGACTGACAGCCGGCGGACCCGGCCGGCACCGTCTGTATGATCGCCGCTGATCCGCGAAGGAGCCAGGCATGAGCGAGACCCCCGAAAGCCCGCCACGACTGCAGCTGCCCAGGCTCACCACGCCGACCTGGGAGATCGAACTGCTGATCTCGGGCGCCCTGGTGTTCTCGCTGTTCTCGCTGCGCGAGCCGCTTGAGGTGTTCTTCCGCGAAACGCTGCCGGTGGTCACCGAAGCCGTGCAGCCCCTGGTCTGGTACACCTACCTTTACGGGAAGGTGGTGCTGTTCGCGCTCATGATCACCTTCGTCCTGCACCTCGCCGCGCGGGCGCGCTGGGTGGCCCTGGTCGGCGTGCACTCGATCTATCCGCAGGGTCCGCGTTGGGACAATCTCAGCGGCGGCCCGCTGGTTCGCAAGCTCACGCGCGAACGTACCCCACGGGTGGAGGACGCGATCGAGCAGGCCGATAACCGGGCAAGCATGATCTTCGGCTACGGCATCCTCGCCGCCCAGCTTGGTCTGGTGATCCTGGCGGTGTCGCTGGCGATGTTCGGGGTGGTGGCCGTGCTCCGCGCGCTCGGCGCACCCGAGGCGGCCGAACTGTGGCTCATGGGGAGCGTGGTCGCCGTGCTGATCCTGCCGATGCTGGTCGACAAATGGCTGCTTCCGCGCCTGCGCGAGGGCCACTGGATCTCACGCGTGTGCGAGTCAGCCATGAAGCTCTCGCTGGCGCTGACATTTGGCCGCGCGCAGCAACCACTGACCGCGCTCATCACGACCAACATCGGTGGTCGTCATGGCGCCTGGCTGCTGGTCGGCGTGCTCTATGCAGTGATCGGCCTTGCCGCACTGGACACCTTCGCCCGCATCGACCGCGAACAGCGCCTGCGCGGCGATGCGCTGGGCAAGACCAGCCGCGAGTTCGGCATCTATCCCGCCCACTACGCCGACCAGCGCGTCGGCATCTACGCCTTCAACAGCGCACCCTTCGTTGACTCCGAGATCGCCGAAGGCCCCTATCTGCGGCTGACCATCCCCTATTTCGCCAATCGTCACGACGAGTGGCTGGACAAGCACTGCCCCGAGCCAGAGGCTGCCACGAACCTTGACGAGGCCGGCGCTCGCGCCCGCCGCGAATCCCGCATGCAGCAACACCAGGCGCGCGTCGACTGTTTCGCCCACCAGTTCGACATCCGTCTGGATGGCAAACCGCTGCATGGCCTGAGCTTCCTGCGCCTGCAGCGCACCGACGACCTGCCCGACGGCATCACGACCCTGATCGACATTCGCGATCTGACCCATGGCCACCACACGCTGCGCCTCGAATCCATCGACCTGCGCAGCCGCGAAGACAATTCCACCGCGATGGAGGGGGGCGCGGAGAAGGGGGAAGAAGGCACGGAGGTCGCCGAGACCGACGACGGCCCCGCCCCGCACGTCATCGACTTCTGGCGCTGAGCCCGGCGTCATGGCGGGCGATTAGAAGACGCCCGGCGCGAGGAAGTGCAAACCCCCGAGGCGTCGCCTCCCCTTCGCCATGCGAGCTGACCATCCTCGCAAGCGAAGCTGGCCATCGTGAGCGGCCGCCTCACCTGCGGATAGCGGCCCGGGGTGAGCGTTCGTGTTTGCCTTGAGGAGCCCAGAGATCAGTTCATCGACTGCATGGGTGACCACGGATCCTTGCGCGGCTCACTACCCTTCTGGCCTGGAGTTCAACTCCAACAACCGATCACGCGGGCCGGGTCCGCGAAATCGCTTTGACATGGGCAGTGCAATGGCGACCCCGATTCCGTGAGCGTCGAAAGAGCTCTTCTCCGCGGCGCCCGGTTGAACGGCTGACAGATACGTGACAGTAGATCCATCCTTTCGGGGAACGCCCTGCTACATCTCACCCTGCACGCGGGGACAGAATGCTTGCGTCTGAATGGACTTCAGGGTTCCTGTGCGGTCCGCCAAACCGATAAAGGTCAGATTCGACCAGTCGTCGAAATCGTGCAGCCTGACCAGCGCACCACCGCACCGATCCTCCTCACCTGGATTCAGATCCATGATCAAGCCGAGGTCGAACCGATCGTCTCGATTCCAATCGACCGGCAGGGTGCCGCACACGCCTTCCAGCTCGTTCAGCGCCAACTCGTCAAGCATCAGCCGGGTACCGCGCGACATATCGTCCGAAGTGATATCCCCAAGTGCATCGCAATTGGCGTCCGTGCCCGTGAACTGAAATCGGTAGTTCATGAGCGAGTTGTAGTTCGGTTTCCGATTGCAATGCTCGAAACCTCCGTGGAGCAGACCCAGCATGTGCCCGATCTCATGCGCAAGGGTGCGGGTCACATTGCTTTCGGTGTTCAGGCAGTAGAGCGAGACGATCGCGTCGTCGCCAACGATCTCAGCAGCCCCGCTGCTTGCACTGCCACCGTCATAGCGGTGCGGCATCATCACGTAGCGAAAGTAGCCCAGCCTGCTGGGGGCGAAATTTGCTTGCTTTATCTCATGGAAAACCTTGTCCATGGAGCCCGGAAGGATGGCGTCGTAGCCGGTGATGCGGTTGCCT
This sequence comes from Pseudomarimonas salicorniae, assembly GCF_023156535.1. GTDB lineage: Bacteria > Pseudomonadota > Gammaproteobacteria > Xanthomonadales > Xanthomonadaceae > Pseudomarimonas > Pseudomarimonas salicorniae. The sequence goes on from NZ_JALNMH010000002.1 coordinate 437,910, forward strand.
CCGGTGAGTAATCCACCTTGACCGGAGTCGATGATCACGTTGATGCCAGTGCTCCCGTCGGCGTTAAGCGTGGAGGCAGCAGCGAACATCGATACCAGGCGCTGGACCGAGGCAGCAGTCGGCCGCTGACTGTGCAGACCGCAGTCATACTCACTCACGAACCAGTCGATCTCGACCAGCAGATCACGACGCAGGGGATGCACGCCCAGCGCACGCAGATCGAGTCCGGTCTCGGTACCCAGGACTTCCTCGCCATCAGAAAGTCCATCGCCGTCAGTGTCTGGGTTCAGCGGGTCGGTGCCTGTCGAGGTGGCGCTGATGAACTGACCGTCATCTGTCTCGATGCAGTCGGAGAGCCCGTCACCATCGCTGTCCACCTCACAGGCCCGAAGGGCCTCAAACCCGGCATCCATGATCTTCGAAAGACGTACCTTAACCGTCTGAGTGCGGTCACCCAGCGCTCGCAGCCCAGACTGACGCGCCGTGAAAGCAGGAAGCTCGGGTTCAACCGCCGATTGGGCCGGATTCGTGAGCATGACCAGAGCGATGGCGCACGCGAGCGAGGCACGCAACGAATCGATGGTCTGGCAGTGCGGCTGGTCCGTGTACATGATGAAGTTCCGAGGACGGATTGTCAGTGGGTGGATTCGCGTTCAGCGGCCGCCATGCCGGGGCCGGAACACAGAAGGCGGCCCGTTCTTGCGTCTGGTTTGGGAGGCATTTGACGAGGTCTGCCTCTTGAGCGGCCAGTCACCGATCTGCGGATTGCACCCCGGTCTTGGGTCGCAGATCGCTTGACCGCCTTCGCTGCATCGCAAGCGCCCGGAGGCGACGATGCGGCGGGGCCGATACATGGGTATGTAGGGCGGCGAGGGCTCAGCCCCGCGGGCGCAGGACGGGACTGCGCCAGATGGTGTGGAGTAGTTGGCTACCTTGAACGGATCATCGCAACCTGGCGGGGAGCCGTCGGTGCGGCGGGACACACCGGTTGCCAAATCCTGCTGCTTCCCGTTGGCACTCCGGCCGCGATGCCCAATCAATCAGGAAGTGTTCGGTAGTGTCCCGACTTGTGTGCAAAAGCCTTCGCAGCTTCCCCATCAACCGGACGCTTCAAACGTGGAACTCCTGGCGTGGCGATCTCGCTCCTCGACTGGCGTCATGCCATCAAGTGCTTGGAGGGGGCGGTGTAAGTCGTAGTCGTTCAGGAACTCCCTGTCTGCTTCGCGGACGTCGTCCAGTTCGGCCACGAGGTACTGGTCCAGTACCTCGTCCTGGTTGAGCCGATTGAAGCGCTCGATTCGGTCGTTCTGGATCGGCTTGCCGGGCTGGATGCACTGGATCGCCATGCACTGCTGCTTTGGCCAGGAGGCGAAGGCCTCACTCGGGAACTCGGGGTCGTTGTCAGTGCGCAGGAGCAGCCTTAGGGAGACTCTGAACAAGCCGAGCGAAGCGGAGGCGCAGGCGGCGCAGCCGCCATTGCCGCGTAGCGGCTGATCCCTAGCCCCTCCGCCCTGCGCCCTGAGCCCTCAGCTGCCCAACCGCTCCGCATGCCAGGCCAGATGCTCAGGCAGGAAGCTGGCGATGAAGTAGTAGCTGTGGTCGTAGCCGGGCTGGCGGCGGAGGGTGAGGGGCTGGCCGGCGGCGGCGCATTCGGCCTCGAAGCGTTCGGGGGTCAGGGACACGCCGAGGAAATCGTCGTCCTCGCCCTGGTCGATCAGGATCTCGGCCAGCGGCGGGCGACCTTCGCGGGCGCGGGCGGCGACCAGCTTGCAGGCGTCATAGGCGGCCCAGTGGGCCTCGTTGCTGCCGAGGTAGGCAGTCAGCGCCTTGCGTCCCCAGGGCACCTCGCTGGGCGCCACGATCGGGGCGAAGGCCGAGGCGCAGGCGTAGCGGTCGGGATTGCGCAGGGCGACGACCAGGGCGCCGTGGCCGCCCATCGAATGGCCCATCACGCTGCGCCGCCCATCGAAGGGCAGCGCCTTCTCAACCAGGGCCGGCAGCTCGGCAACCACGTAGTCGTACATCCGGTAGTGGGTGTCCCAGGGCGCCTCGGTCGCGTTGACGTAGAAGCCGGCGCCCTGGCCGAGGTCGTAGTTCTCGTCATCGGCGACGCCCTCGCCGCGCGGGCTGGTGTCGGGCACGACCACCACCAGGCCCAGCTCGGCCGCCACGCGCTGCGCCCCGGCCTTGGTGATGAAGTTCTGCTCGCTGCAGGTCAGGCCAGACAGCCAGTAGACGATTGGACAGGGCCCCTTCTCGAGCTGCGGTGGCAGGTAAAGTCCGAACCGCATGTCGCAACCGAGCAGGGGCGAGCGGTGCTGCCAGACATCCTGCCAGCCGCCGAAACAGGCGTGATGCTCGATGCGGCTGACGCCATCCGGCGGCGTGATCGTATCCATGCGCGGGCTCCTAGAAGCCGATGACGGTGCGGATGCTCTTGCCTTCGTGCATCAGCTCGAAGGCCTCGTTGATGCGCTCGAGCGGCATGCGGTGGGTGATGTAGGGATCGAGGTCGATCTCGCCGCGCATCGCCTGCTCGACCATGCCCGGCAGCTGGGTGCGGCCCTTCACGCCACCGAAGGCACTGCCCCGCCAGACCCGCCCGGTCACCAGCTGGAAAGGCCGGGTGCGGATCTCCTGGCCGGCGCCGGCGACGCCGATGATGACGCTCTCGCCCCAGCCCTTGTGGCAGCACTCCAGCGCCGCGCGCATCACCTCGACGTTGCCGATGCACTCGAAACTGTAGTCGACGCCGCCATCGGTCATGTCGACGATCAGCTGCTGGATCGGGGTGTCGGCGTGGTCCCTCGGATTGACGCAGTCGGTGGCGCCCATCTGCCGCGCCAGCTCGAACTTGCCCGGATTGATGTCGATGGCGATGATCCGCGCGGCCTTGGCCATCACCGCGCCCTGGATCACCGCCAGGCCGATGCCGCCAAGGCCGAACACGGCCACCGTCGAACCGGGCGTGACCTTCGCCGTGTTCAGCACCGCGCCAATGCCGGTGGTGACACCACAGCCGAGCAGGCAGACCTTGTCCAGCGGCGCGGCCTTGTTGATCACCGCCAGCGAGATCTCGGGCACCACGGTGTACTCGGAGAAGGTGCTGGTACCCATGTAGTGGTGGATCATCCTGCCGCTCTTGCTGAAACGGCTGGTTGAGTCGGGCATCAGGCCCTTGCCCTGGGTGGCGCGCACCGCCTGGCAGAGGTTGGTCTTGCCACTCGTGCAGAACCTGCAGGTCCGGCACTCGGCGGTATACAGGGGAATCACGTGATCACCCGGCTTCACCGAAGTGACGCCGGCACCGACCTCCTCGACGATGCCGCCGCCTTCATGGCCGAGCACCGCGGGGAATAGCCCCTCGGGATCGTCGCCTGACAGGGTGAAGGCATCGGTGTGGCAGACACCGGTGGCGATGATTCGCACCAGCACCTCGCCGGCCCGCGGACCCTCGATGTCGATGTCCTCGATCTGCAGCGGTTTGCCTGCTTCCCAGGCGACGGCGGCACGGGTCTTCATGGGGGCTCCCTCGCGGCAACGTCCGGCATTGTCGCCCCTTGGAGCGGATAAGCAACCCGGGGGCGGAGCTGCCGGTTCAGAAGTGGGCGAAAGTATCCCTCAGCCGGTCAGCCCGGGCACGCGGCCGCTCTGCGCGCTCGGGCGTGATCGCCTGCCAGCGCCCATCCTGGCGCTCGCCGACATCAAAGACGAAGAAGTAATCGCCGTCAGCGCCCATCCGCAGGTCGGCGATGCGCAGCCGGTGCTCGGCCATGGCCACGCGCATGAAGCCATGGGTGAACCAGTGCATCTTCTGCCCCCCCGGAAGGATCATCGCCGCGCTGCGCGCGGCGGGCTCGGTATGCGTCCAGCGCCAGCGCACCTCGGGCGCCCCGGGTCGCAGCGAGACGAAGGCTTCGCCGTCACCCTGCGGCCCCACCGCCACCGCCCGCCACATCAGCGTGGTGAACGGCGCCGGTGAAACCATCAGCTGGGTGGCCCCGTGGCCGGCCTCGGCCAGAGCCACTTCGGCGCGCTCGGTCGCCAGCTGTTTGGCCCAGACGCTCCAGCCGACGTAGGCGGTGGAGAGAACGAGGCCGATCATCGCCGCGCTGCGCACCCGCCGCATGTCTTCGCCCCGACGCCAGACCAGCAGCACGGCGATCAGCAGCGGCAGCGTATAGAGGGGATCGATGATGAACAGGCTGCCCCACATGGTCGGCGGGTAGAAGGGCAGCGGCCAGAGCAGCTGGGTGCCATAGACGGTGAGGGCGTCGAGCAGCGGGTGGGTCAGCAGCACCAGGGACACCGCCAGGCACCAGCGCAGCCGGCCGACCGCCTGCAGCCCGCGGTCGATCTGCCAGCTGAGCAGGGCGAGCACCGGAGCCAGCACGCTCAGCACGATCAGCGAGTGGCTCCAGGCCCGGTGCTCGGTGAACTGGCGCAGCGGATCCAGACCGCTGAGCAAGAACGTGTCGAGGTCGGGCAGGGTCCCGAAGATCGCGCCATAGACCACGGCGCGTCTGGGAATGCGCGGCGCCACGGCAGCGGCCACGGCGGCGCCCAGCACGATTTGCGAGACCGAATCCATCGTCTGCGTTCCCGGGAAGATCGCTGCAGACTAGCGGCCGCGATGCGGAGGCGCCATGAAGGCGCCCCCGCGGCAGGGCTCAGGGGCGACGCCGGGCCAGCAGGTAGTAGCCGACGTCGCCATCGCTGCCGATCAGGCTGAGCGTCTCCACCCCGTCGACCCGGGCCAGCCAGCCCCGGCCGCGCTCCGGCGCGGCCGAGGAGTCGGGCACGCCGAGCGCGAAATCGACCAGACCAAGTTGGCCCTCATGGGTACGCAGCCTGCCGGCCAGGTTGCAGTCAGGGCCGTCCTCCAGGCGGTAGCGGATGCAGACCTCGCCGTTTGCCTTGACCGTCATCGTGCCTTCGACGATGAAGGACAGCGGCGGGGCGAGGTAGGGCACGGCGTACTCGCCGGCCAGCCGATTCAGGTCGACCGGCGCAACCAACGACACATTGGCCGGGGCGCCGAGCTCCCAGCGCTGGGCGAAGCGTCGGTCTTCGTCGGAGGGGAAGTGGATCCGCGGCGCCGGTGCGATCTCGCCCGTGCCCGGCACCGGGGAAAGCCGGTCCAACCCGGCATGGGCAGCCAACAAGCGCGCCTCGAACCGCCATCCTTCGCTCGAAGCCAGCTCACCAAGACTGACCTTGGCCCGCAGCTGGAACGAGGGCACCTGCCAGACCTGGGCGCCACGAAACAGCGTCCCGCCCCACAGGCGCCCTTCCCCGTCGACCATGCCCCAGGCCTCGTCAAAACCCGCGGTTTCATCGAGATAGGCGCCGCGGTAGAGGCCGGGTGGCAGGTCATTGGGCGGTGGCAGCGAGCAGGACAGCCCCTCGATCGGCGCAATCGGAACGATCGGCAGGCTGCCGTCGCTGAATCCCTCAACGGTGGTCGTCCAGGTCAGGCTACCGGCCGTGCATCTGTCGAAGCGCAGCGAGGCCTCGCCCCAGGCCGGCGTGACGAGGCGGGCCGGGTCGAACTCGCCAAAGCGCATGCCGCTGGGAGCAAATACGCTGCCGACGATCTCGCGCCCCTCGACCACGCCGTCGAGGTACAGAGTCAGCGGCTCGCCCTCATTGTCGTAGGCGTGCCAGATCACTGCGGCGCGGGTGCCGCCATCGACCAGGGAAATACTGAGGCCGTGACCGCTCTGGGAAGGATCGAACCAGGGACCGCTGATGCCGTCGGGCAGCGCCGCTGATGCCGCGGGCGTCAGCATCAGCGCGCTCAGCGCACTAAAGATGCGATACGAGTGATTCATCGCGCGCCCTCCATCCGGGTAGCGACGAGGGCAAGTCCGTTGCTCCCGTTCTCACCAACCAGGACCAGCCGTCGGCCGGAGTTCGAGTCATCGATCCAGCCCCGCCCGGCATAGGTCGGCAAGCGCGGATCGCCAACCTGCTGGAGGCGGAAGTCGAGCAGGCCCGCATCACCCTCCAGCGCCGAAACGTGTCCTCGATACTCGCAATCGGACCCGCTGCCCAGACAGGCCGCACCATCCGGGTCGATCCGCAGGGTGCGAGCGAACTCGACCAGCTGTCCACGCAGACGGTAGGCATAGGTGCCGGCAAGCAGGGTTGCATTCACGGGCTGCACAAGCTTGGCGACTGATTCGGGCGCCGTCCTCCAAACGAGCTCACCCAGTGGCGTCAGCGCGGGCGCGGGGAATCGTGCCTGGCTGCCGCTCGCGGTGACCGCCCAGCTTCCAATCGTTTCACTGCGGCCGCCGCGGAAGGATGACCAGTTCGGCTCCAGCAGCTGCAACCTTACCGAAATCGAGCCGCCGGCCGCCGGCGCGACTGGATTCGAGATGTAGGCCTTGGGCTGCACCGCGGAGACGAAGGTCGGCCCTGGCACATCGGACAGCCGGATGCCCTGACCCTCCAGCTCGCCGCTGTATCCCCATAGCCGCCCTTCCAGATCAACGATGCCGAGTGCCGCGGTCGGCACGCCGCTATGGCCGGGATCGATGCTGCCGAGGTAGAGCCCGGAAGGAATCGTGTTCGGCGGTGGCAGCACGCAGTCGAGGGTATCGATGCGGGCCAGCCGGTCGATCGGCATCTCGCCGTCGGCATAGTCAGGATCGATGGCGTCCCAGCTGAGCGTGGCGTGGTCGCAGTCATCGAAGCGGATCCGCACCGTGCCCCACTCGGGCAGTTCGATATCGTCCGGGTCGAACTCGCCAAAGCGCATGCCTCGCGGGGCATAGGCCGGGCCGACCAGGTCGCGACCTTCGACCACGGCGTCGACGTAGAGCGTAAGCGGCGCGCCGTCAGGGTCGTAGACGTGCCAGAGCACGACGCCGCGGCTGCCGCGGTCGGCAAGGCTCAGGGTCAGGCCGTGGCCGCTCTGTGCCGGGTTGTACCAGGGGCCGGCGATGCCTTCGGGCAAAGCGGCCTGTGCGCCGGCAGCGCATAGCGCCAGCGGCAGGAAGAGCCAGGGTTTCATGGTTGCACTCCGAAACGTCCCGGGTGTGTCCCCGGAATCCAAGGCATGTGTTCAGGACATGCCGTCCCCGTTGCCTCCTGTCCGGCGCCCTTCCCTGGGCGCTGTCCCTTGCTGCTCGACCAGGCTGCGCGTAGGCACGCAATGTTAATGACACGGGCCTCGTCGGGGAAGTTCCCTGTTTTGACGAAACGCTTCGTCGATCAGGGCGCAGGCAGCTCGGAGAGCCAGTCGCGCGGGCGCAGGTAGTCGTCGAGCCGGGCCTCGGGGCTGTCCGCCTCGGGCTGGTAGGCGTATTCGAAACGGACCCGCGGCGGCAGGCTCATCAGGATCGACTCCGTGCGTCCGCCGCTCTGCAGGCCGAACAGGGTGCCGCGGTCCCAGACCAGGTTGAACTCGACGTAGCGACCGCGTCGATACAGCTGGAACTCCCGCTCGCGCTCGCCGAAGGGCGTGCCGTGGCGGCGCTCGATCAGCGGCAGGTAGGCATCGAGGAAGCCGTTGCCGACCGCCTGCTGGTAGGCAAAGCAGCGATCGAAGCCCCACTCGTGGAGGTCGTCGAAGAACAGACCCCCCACGCCGCGGGTCTCGCCGCGGTGCTTGAGATGGAAGTACTCGTCGCAGTGCTGCTTGTAGCGCGGGTAGACCTCCTCGCCGAAGGGCTGGCTGAGATCGCGGGCAACCTCGTGCCAGTGGCGCACGTCCTCGTCGAACGGGTAGAACGGGGTCAGGTCGAAGCCGCCGCCGAACCACCAGGCCACTTCCTCGCCATCGCGCTGGGCCTGGAAGAAGCGCACGTTCATGTGCGTGGTCGGCAGGTAGGGATTGTGCGGATGCAGGACCAGCGACACGCCCATCGCCCGCCAGCCGGCGCCGGCGAGCTCCGGACGATGCGCCGAGGCGCTCGGCGGAAGCCGCGAGCCCGACACGTCGGAGAACCCGACCCCGGCCTGTTCGAAGACCCGGCCTGCCTTCAGCACGCGCGATCGGCCGCCGCCGCCCTCGGCGCGCTGCCAGGCGTCCTCCTCGAAGCGGCCGGCGCCATCGGCCTGCTCGAGCGCGCTGCAGATGCGGTCCTGCAGTCCGGTGAGGAAGTCGCGGACGGGGCCGGCGTGGGCAGCGGAGTCGGTCATCGTGGCGGTTCCAGGAGCGAGTTCGGGGAGGCGTGCAGCGCATCCCGGCCGCCGTGGGCGAGCAGGGCCAGCGCCTCCCGGCCGAGCGCCAGCCAGGCGAAGACACCTCCCTGCCAGCGTCGCTCGGCAGCGCAGGGCTTGGCGGCCACGCCCAGCCTGCGGGCGATCAGGATGCAGCGCGCAAGATGCCAGCGGTTGCTGATGATGACCAGCGTTTCACCCGCGGCGGTCCGCCGCGCCGCCTCGCGCAGGTTCTCCTCGGTGTCGCGCGCCTGGATGTCGAGATCCACCTGCGCCGAGCCGGGCAGGCCGAGGTCACGCAGGAATGCGTAGCCGGCATGGGCCTCGCTCTGCTCCCCCGCTCGCGCGGCAAAGCCCGAAAGCACGATCCGCCTATCGGGGCTCCACAGTCGCCGGGCGCGCCTCAGGCGGCGCACGTAGGTTTTCGGCACCTCGTCACCATGCAAGCGATAGCCCGGCACCAGCAGCACCTCGCCCTCGGCAAAGCAGGGCGCGCGACGCGCCACCGCATAGGCCGTACGCCAGGCGCGAAGGTAGAACCAGCCGCCGCTGACCAGGCAAAGCGCCAGGCCGCGGGCCAGCAGACGCAGCCGTTTTCCTGTCACCGATGCGGGGTCCTGCGTTGCCGGGGGGAGGGGGGCTACCTATACTCGCCGCCCCGTCCCGCCGTCCAGAAGCGCTGGAACTTGTCGCGATCCGCTGCCAACGCACCCCCTGCCGACGCATCCCCGATGCGCGCCGGCCGAAGCGGCGCGCTCGGCGGATGACGGTGTCGATGATCCCTCCCGCCCCCGGCGCAAGCTTGATCGATGTTCGCGCCAGCACCGAGCCGGCGCACAGCCTTCTCGCGGCCTTCTCCTTTGCTGACCCGGGGCGGCCGGAGGCCTGCCCGCTGCCCCGCCTGGCCGGCCCTGCCGACCCGGAGTGCTGGCATGCGACCCCGGCCGGTGCATTCCGGATCGAATCGGTCAGCGTCGGTGACAGCGAAGACATCGAGAGCGCTGCGCACCGGGCCTACACCCTCCTGCTGCAGCGTGTGCGCGGCAGCGCGCAGCCCTACCTGCTGCGGATCTGGAACTTCCTCGACGGCATCAACGAGGGCGAAGGGGACGCCGAGCGCTACCGGGCCTTCTGCGTGGGCCGTGCCGCCGCGGTGGATGCCAGCTTCCACGCCCCGCCGCCGGCGGCCACCGCGATCGGCCTGCCGACCGGACGCCCCAGCCTGCTGCAGGTCGTCGCCCTGTGCGGCGCCAACACCGGAATCGCGCTCGAGAATCCGCGGCAGACGCCCGCCTGGCGCTACCCCCGCGAGTATGGACCGGTGTCGCCGGGCTTTTCCCGCGGCGCCGTGCTGGGAAGCGGCGAGGGGTCGGTGCTGCTGGCTTCGGGCACCGCCAGCATCATCGGTCACATCTCCCGCCACCCGGGCGATGTCGAAACCCAGCTGGAAGAGAGCCTGCGCAACCTCGAGGCCCTGCTCGAGGAGGGCGAGCGGCGCAGCGGCTCACGCTTCCGGATGGGCGGCTGCGCCGCGCTTCGCGTCTACCTGCGGCATGCCGGCGATGCGCCGCGTCTGCTGCCGATCCTGCGGCGGACCTTCGGCATCAACGCCCCGGTGCGACTGCTGCACGGTGACATCTGCCGCCGTGAGTTGGACGTCGAACTCGAGGGCGTGTTCCCCGCACAGCAGGGCTAGCCCGGACAGCGGGCGTACTCGAAGCCGATACGGGTCTCGCCGCCGCGGCCATCCGGCCCGCTGATCTCGGCACGCAGCGACTCACCCTCCCGCCAGTAGCGGATGGTCTGCGGAAAATCGTGCTGCGGATTGCTGAAACGGGCCGACTGCTGACCGCTCTCGATCAGCCTGAACGCGGTCGGCGGCGAACCTCCCGGCTGGGCGAGCAGGTGCTGGACACCCTGCTGGCGCTCGATGCGCATGAACTCGAAGCCGGTCATCCGGTCGTCCTTGAGCGTCCGCGACAAGCCGAGCAGGGCGCCGCCGGCCGGCTGCGTCCATTGCTCCTCGATGCGCGTCTGGCCCTGCTCTCCGCACCAGTGGCCCGACAGCCAGTCCAGCGACACCGGCTCGGCAGCCAAGGCCGGGAATGCCAAGGTCCAGCACAACACGCCTGCAGTAATGCTTCTCATCTTGCCCCCCAAGGGTCCATGATCGCTCCGATACCCGCTGCGATGCGGCCGGGCCGTAGCTGCGAGCCAGACTATCGCCCAGAGGCCGCGCCGCCTTGAAGGAATGTGCAGGCCGAGCATGGGCGTCGACTACCGGGAGTGGCAGCCACCCGCCGCACTGCAGGATCGCCTGCGCTGCGCCTGGCGGCTGCGTGACGCGCGGCCCGACGGCGCGCCACAGGTGGTCTATCCGGACGGCTGCTGCGAGCTCATCGTTCACCTCGGTCGACCCATGCAGCGCTGGCAGGCAGGCCAGTGGCAGGATCAGGCCCAACGGTTGTTCGCGGCCCAGCAGCGCAGCGCCATCCGCCTGCGCGCGTGCGGCCCGCTCGACTGCATGGGCCTGCGCCTGCAGCCCTGGGCGGGTGCCCGGCTGGCCGGTGATGCCCTGCCCGGCCTGGTCGACCAGGTCGTCGATCTCAACCGGCTGCGGCCGGACGGCGGCGCAGAGTTCGCTGCCCTGATGGCCGAACTGCTCGAGGCAGAGGCCTCGGACCCGCGCTGGCAGCGCCTCGACGCCCTGCTTGGGCAAGCAGATGTCCCGCGCAGGCTCCGCCAGGCGGTGGAACGCCTGGTCGGGTCCGACGGCAGCCAGCGCATCGACGCCCTGGCGCTCGCCTGCGGCCTGCCCCTGCGCACCCTGCAGGCGCAGTTCCCGCGCTGGGTCGGCCTGTCGGCCAAGGAATTCGCCCGCGTCCTGAGACTGCAGGCGACGCTGCGCGCACTCGACGCCGGCGATCAGGCACTGGCCGAGCTGGCCCTGGCCAGTGGCTTCAGCGACCAGGCCCATGCCACCCGCGAGCTGCGTCGTCTGACCGGCCTGACGCCCGCCCGCCTGCTGCAGGCCCTGCGCGAGGACCGCGACCGCGACGGCACCGTCGCCATGGCCGCGGCCTTTATCCGCGGAGAAGGGTCAAGCCAGGCCGGCACCGCGGAATAGCGGCCTAGCAGCGCCTCACGATGGAACGTGGACAACTGCTGCGCTTCGTCGTGCTCAGCTACCGGGCCCCTGTTCGGCCTGCCCTGGTCATCCTTGGCCCATCGGTAGCGCCGTCAGACACGGAGAACCGGCGCCTTGCAAGCACCTGCTCCGGCCAGGAATGAGCGCTTCGCGACGTTAAGTTCGGGCGCAAAGCAGACATTCATAGGGTGCGGCTTGCCGCACCGGGCATACCGTCCGAACGCCCGTATCGGTGCGCCAAGGCGCACCCTATGGGGCTTCGCCGATGCCCAACGAGACCCGAATGTGGGAGTGCCCTTGGGCGCGACCGCGGAGATCCGCTCCGGCCGCGGTCTGTGGTGAATCCGTAGAGCTGCGGTCGCGCCCAAGGGCACTCCCACAATCTGACCGCGGCAAGGCCTGCTTTGCGGCGCAAACCGGACCTGGCAGCGACGTTGCGTGTAGGAGCCAGCTTGCTGGCGATCGTCCCATCCGTGGCGCCTATCGCCAGCAAGCTGGCTCCTACAGCGGGACCGGGGCGAATGCGAACTTCGCGCCCACAGCACGCATTGCCGGACGCTCACCTCCGGTCGTCTCCTGTCCTTCGCGCCATGCAGTGCCTGCGAGGAGCCAGTGTCCACGACCACCGTTGCAGGCGACGACGACTCCGGTTCGCGCGACCACGGCGAGCGGAATGTGCAGCCAAGCCGGCACCTCGCTTCCCGCCACCCAACCGACTGCTGACACAGCGCTGTCAGTAGCCCCGGCGCAGGCTGTCTCCTCCACCCCGAGAGGAGAGCCGACATGCAGCACGATGTGATCGAGCAGGTGAGTTTCCGCGCGCGCAGCGCACAGGCCGAGTCGCGGATGGCCGAGGCGGCCTGGGCCGCACAGCCGGCGATGGAGCGGTTGCCGGGATTTGTCTCGCGCCAGTTCGGCCGCGACCAGCAGGGCGAGTGGATCGACGTGGTGCGCTGGCAGTCGATGGCCCACGCCCAGCAGGCTGCCGAGCTGGCCGGCCGCGATCCGGACATCGCCCACTTCTTCGGACAGATCGACATGGAGTCGGTGCGGATGCGCCACTTCGCCGCGCCGCCGCCGGCGGCGCTGTGGAGCACCCAGCCTCCGGTGCGGCAGGCCTGCCCGACCCTGCTGCTTGCGGACTTCCGCGCCGTGCGGCAGTTCTACGAGCGCCACTTCAACGCCCGCGCGCTGTTCGACGACCCGCGCTACCTGGTGCTGCAGCTCGGCGGCCCGCTGGCCCCCGAGCTGCACCTGATGCAGCCCGAGCCCCGCAGCCGGCCGTTCGCCGGCGGCGGCATCCTGCTCAACCTGCAGTGCGACGAGGTCGATGCGCTGCACGCCCGGCTGGCGACCGCCCAGGTGCCGATGGCCATGCCGCTGGAAGACCACCCCTGGGGCGACCGCGGCTTCTCCTGCATCGACCCGGCCGGTCTCGAGCTGTACTGCTACAGTCCGCGGCCGATGGCCGAGAGTTTCCTCGGCGGCCTGCGCGAGCCCTGGCGGATCGGCCAGCCGGCCCGCGAGGAGACGGAGGACCTGGAACCCGCATGAGCCGACGCGCCGATCGCCTCTTCCGCCTGGTCAGGCAGCTGCAAATCCATGGTCGGCGCACCGCCAGCGACCTGGCGGCGGCGGAAGAGGTCTCGGTGCGCACGGTGTATCGCGACCTGGAGGCGCTGTCCGCCTCGGGCGTGCCGGTGCAGGGCACGCCCGGCGAGGGCTATCGGCTGAGCCCCGGCTGGAAGATGCCGGCGCTGCGCTTCGACATCGAAGAGATCGAGGCCCTGATGCTGGGGCTCTCGATCAGTGCCGCCTGGGGCGATGCCGAACTGGCCCGCTCGGCGCGCGCCGCCCGCGACCGGATCCTCGAGGCGCTGCCGCAGGCCCTGGCCCGCGGCGCCCGGGGCCTCGCCCTGCACGTGCCGGATTTCCATATCGAGCCCGCCACCCGGCGCTGGCTGGGGCCCCTGCGCCGTGCCCTGCGCGAGCGTCGCGGCCTGTGCCTGGACTACGCCGACGCCGAGGGCCGCTGCAGCTCGAGGCGGGTCGATCCGCTGGGCCTGTTTTTCTGGGGTGACCGCTGGACCCTGGTCGCCTGGTGCCATCTGCGCGGCGACTTTCGCCACTTCCGGGTCGACCGCATCGCCACCCTCGAGAGCGGCGAGGGCCAGCCGGAATGGCCACCGGGCCGCCGGCTGGAGGACTACCTGCAGCGGGTCAGGGACTGCTAGCCGGCCTTCGATGCGCTCACGCAGCGTGAAAACAGCCCCGCAGCCGCCAGCCAGCCGATGACGAAGGCTCCGGCCTGCCAGGGCGCCGGCATTCCCGCCGCCGAGGCCAGACCGAGGACCAGGGCGTGGACGCAGCCCGCCGTCGCCATCAGCACCGCCAGGCGCCCGGCATGTCGACCGACCGCCAGCGCAACCGAGGCGACCGCGGCGACCAGAACGGGAAAGGCGATATCGACCGCGCCCCCCACCAGGCCGACGGCCAGCGTGGCCCAGACGGTGAGGAAGCCGGTCAGGATCGCAAGGCCCGATGCGGCTCGCCAGGCGATCCGCCGCGGACCGCGCAGCGCGGCCTCCCAGGCCAGACAGACCGCGCTCAGCAGCGCGCCCATCACCAGGAAGTCGGAGAGGCTCCAGTCCACCTCGTCGGTGAAGCGCATCGCCAGGGCAGGCAAAGCGAGCACGGCGGCCGCCAGCGGCCAGTGCAGCCACTGCCGGAGCGGACGACGCGGCGAAGGGTCTACGGACGCGGTGGGCATGCATCCTCCTTCTTCTTCAACAGGGCTCCATTGTGCCTGCCTGCACCCCCGGCAGGGCATTTCCGGGCAGCTGAACGGTGAGCGGCCTCCGCGCTGGCGGCGGCACCGGCGCTCACGTATAGTGCGCGGCGCTTAGACGTCCGTCGATTTCCGGCCATCCCCTTCCGAGCCCGATCGCGGCAGCCCTGCAGGGCCGCCCCTCGCCCCTCGTCCCTTGGCCTCGACAGAGTCCCTGCGTCCGTACGCTTCGCGGCGGACCCTCAATGTCGGCTGCGTGGTGTGGGAGCGCTCCGGATCTATCTTGGAGTACTTTCATGTCCTTTGCTTCCCTGGGCCTCGACCCGGCCCTGCTGCGCGCGCTCGATGGTCTTGGCTATCACCAGCCTACGGAAATCCAGCAGCTCGCGATTCCCACCGTCCTCGCCGGCCACGACCTGCTCGCCGGCGCGCAGACCGGTACCGGCAAGACCGCGGCCTTTTCCCTGCCGCTGCTGCAGCGACTCGCTCCGGGCGGCGCCGCCAGCCCGCGCCAGCCGCGTGCCCTGATCCTGACGCCAACCCGCGAGCTCGCCCTGCAGGTCCAGCAGAGTCTCAAGGAGTACGGCCAGCACCTGCGCATGCGCAGCTGCACGATCTTCGGCGGTGTCGGCATGCAGCCGCAGGTCGAGGCACTGCGTCGCGGCGTCGAGATCGTGGTCGCCACGCCGGGCCGGCTGATCGACCACATGCAACAGCGCACCATCGACCTGTCGAAGGTCGAGGCGCTGGTGCTCGACGAAGCCGACCGCATGCTCGACATGGGCTTCCTGCCGGCCATGCGGCGAATCCTCGCCGTGCTGCCCAAGCAGCGCCAGACCCTGCTCTTCTCGGCGACCTTCGCCAGCGAGATCAAGCAGCTGGCCCAGCAGTTCATGCAGCAGCCCGCGGAAGTGCAGGCCACGCCGGCCAACACCACCGCGCCGCGCGTCGAGCACCGCGTGCATCCGGTCGACATGGCGGCCAAGAAGGAGCTGCTGTTGCACCTCCTGGCCACCGACAGCCGCCAGCAGCGGCTGATCTTCACCCGCACCAAGCACGGCGCGGACAAGCTGTGTACGATCCTCGAGCGGGCCGGCCACAAGGCGATGGCGATCCACGGCAACAAGAGCCAGAACGCCCGCGTCCGTGCCCTCGATGGTTTCAAGAAGGGCGCGGTCACCCTGCTGATCGCGACCGACATCGCCGCCCGCGGCATCGACATCGACGACCTGCCGGTGGTGATCAACTACGAGCTGCCGATGGTTGCCGAGGACTACGTGCACCGCATCG
The DNA here is from genome assembly GCF_023156535.1 of Pseudomarimonas salicorniae. Lineage (GTDB taxonomy): Bacteria > Pseudomonadota > Gammaproteobacteria > Xanthomonadales > Xanthomonadaceae > Pseudomarimonas > Pseudomarimonas salicorniae. Next base: position 453,308 of record NZ_JALNMH010000002.1, read on the forward strand.
GCCGAACCGGCCGCAACGGCCGCAGCGGCCAGGCGATCTCGCTGGTCTGCCAGGACGAGTCCGACCGCCTGCGCGCCATCCATCGCCTGCTCGGCAACGAGATTCCACGCGTGGAGATCGATGGGTTCGTGCCGACGCAGCCGCTCAAGCTGACCGCGCCGGGGAGCCATCGCAGCAATGCCCCGCGCCGCCCCCAGAGTAATGGTCGCCCCGGTCATCACCCGCGTCCCGGCGGCCAGCCCGGCCGCGGCCAGCAGCGCCGCCGCGAAGCCGGCGGCCAACGCGGCCAGGCCTGACCGCCGAGCGCCCCGCGCGAGCCGCGGGGTGTCGCACCACACACCGTTCGCCACGGCATGGCGCCGGCGCGAAGATCGGTCGGCGCGCTTTGAGGCATGCCCATAGGGTGCGCCCGAGGCGCGCCTTCTGCCTGTCCGGTCCGCGCCCGAGTCGAGCGATCGGCCGATCGCCTGGCGGCCTGACCGGCCTCGCACCCCGCCGGGCTGCACCCGCGCTGCGCGGTCCGCTATCGTCTGTGCATGGCGCTCGATTCCTTTCTTCTGATTGGCCTGATGATCGCGGCCGGCGTGGTCTGCGCGCGGCTTCGGCTGCTGCCGGACAACAGTGCCGAGGTACTCAACCAGTTCGCGCTGAACGTCTGCCTGCCGGCGGCAGTGCTGCGCTTTGCACCGCAGCTGCAGTTCGACAGTGCCCTGCTCGGCCTGATGGCGGTGCCCTGGATCCTGCTGGGGCTGAGCATCGCCCTGGTCTGGCTGGCTGGCCGGCTGATGTCGCTGCGCGAGGACGAGAAGGCGGTGCTGCTGCTGTGCATTCCACTCGGCAACACCTCGTTCCTGGGCTATCCACTGACCGAGGCCTTTCTCGGCACCGATGCCCTGCCCTATGCCGTGGCCTACGATCAGTTCGGCAGTTTCCTGATCCTCAGCAGCTGGGGGCTGTGGGTGCTGGCGCGCTACGGCGGCGACGCGCCGCCCACCGCGGCCGATATCGGCCGGCGGGTGCTGCGGTTTCCGCCCTTCATCGCCCTGATCATCGCGCTGACGGTCATGCCTTCCGAGCCTCCCGCGGCGCTTGAGCGGCTGCTCGCGCGGCTTTCCGACGCCCTGCTCCCGGTGGTGACCCTGGCCATCGGCCTGCAGCTGCGCTTCCGCATTCCTGCCCGCGAGCGCGGTCCGCTCGCCTTTGGCCTCGCGGCGAAACTGCTGGTGTTGCCGCTGGCGGCCTGGCTGTTTACCGCGCTGATTCCGATGGCACCGCTGATGCGGCAGGCGGTGGTGCTGGAGTCGGCGATGGCCCCGATGATCACCGCCAGTGCGCTGGCCATCTCGCATCGGCTCGCACCGGGGCTGGCCGCCGCCCTGGTGGGCTTCGGTATCCCGCTCTCGCTGCTCACCCTGCTCGGCTGGCGCTGGTGGCTGGCCGGCTGAGCAGCTCGTCGCGACGCGCGCGGCACTCGTCCGGGCCGCTGCCGAGGCGGTATTCACGGCGCGCTACACGGCGGTGGGCACTATCATCGGCCCGTTGACCCCGAGGAGTTCGACGATGCGCCTGTTTGCCGCCGCTTCGCTGCTGGCCCTGTTCCTCTCGCCTTTGCAGGCCACCGCCGTGGACCGTATCTCAGATCGCAGCTTCGCCACCCGCTCCGAGGTGTTTGCTACCCAGGCCATGGCGGCCACCTCGCACCCGCTGGCCACCCAGGTCGCGCTCGACGTGATGAAAGCCGGCGGCAGCGCCGTCGATGCGGCGATCGCCGCCAATGCCGCGCTCGGACTGATGGAGCCCACGGGCAACGGCATCGGCGGCGACCTGTTCGCCATCGTCTGGGATCCGAAGACCGGCAAACTTCATGGCTACAACGGCTCTGGCCGCTCGCCCAAGGGGCTGTCGCTGCAGTGGTTCCAGGAAAATGGCTATGCCGACATCCCGCCGCACGGGCCGCTGCCGGTGACCGTACCCGGCGCAGTGGACGGCTGGTTCGCCCTGCACGGCCGCTTCGGCCGGCTGCCGATGGCCGAGGTCCTCGCGCCGACGATCCGCTACGCCCGCGAAGGGCATCCGGTGCACGAGGTGATCGCCTACTACTGGGACCGCTCGGTGCCGGTGCTGTCGAAATGGCCGGGCTTTGCCGAACAGTTCACCATCGACGGCCGCGCGCCGCGCAAGGGCGAGCTGTGGAAGAACCCCAACCTCGCCGGCACCCTGTCGGCGATTGCCGAGGGCGGACGCGATGCCTTCTACAAGGGCGAGATCGCGCGCCGGATCGATGCCTATTTCAAGGCCCATGGCGGCTTCCTGCGCTACGAGGACCTCGCCGCCCACGAAGGCGAGTGGGTCGAGCCGGTGTCCACCCGCTATCGCGACGTCGACGTCTGGGAGCTGCCGCCGAATGGCCAGGGCATTGCCGCCCTGCAGATCCTCAATATCCTCGAGGGCTTCGACTTCTCGAAGATCGCCTTCGGCAGCGTCGAGCACATCCACCTGTTTGTCGAGGCCAAGAAGCTGGCCTTCGCCGATCGCGCGCGCTGGTACGCCGACCCGGACTTCTTCCCCGGCGCCGACCGCAAGGCGGCCGAGGCGCTGGTCGCAAAGCTGATCTCCAAGGACTACGCGGCCGAGCGGCGCGAGTTGATCGACCCGCAGCGCGCGGCCCGGGCCGTCGATGCCGGCAAGGTACTGAACCAGGGCGACACCATCTATCTGACCACGGCGGACAAGGACGGCATGATGGTCTCCCTGATCCAGTCCAACTACCGCGGCATGGGCAGTGGCATGGCCCCGCCCGGCCTCGGCTTCATCTTCCAGGACCGCGGCGAGCAGTTCGTGCTCAAGCCCGGCCACCCGAACAGCTTCGCGCCGGGCAAGCGCCCCTTCCACACCATCATCCCCGCCTTCATCACCCGCGACGGCAAACCCTGGGTCAGCTTCGGACTCATGGGCGGCGCCATGCAGCCGCAGGGCCACGCGCAGATCGTCATGAACCTGGTCGACTTCGGCATGAACCTGCAGGAGGCCGGAGACGCACCGCGTATCCACCACGACGGCAGCACCGATCCGGCCGGCCAGCTCAGCGAGATGAGCGACGGCGGCGTGCTCAACCTGGAGTCGGGCTTCGGCTACGACGTCCAGCGCGAGTTGGCCAAGCGCGGCCACCGGCTGCAGGTCGCGGTCGGGCCGTTCGGCGGCTATCAGGCCATCGCCCGCGATCCGGCATCCGGCGTCTACGCAGGAGCTTCGGAAAGCCGCAAGGATGGGCAGGCAGCCGGCTACTGACGAGGCGCCGATCCATGTCCCGCCACCCAGCGCGCCTTGCGGGCAGCCTGACAACGGCCGCCTGCCGGGCCTGAGGCGATCCGCGAGGCTGCTACTGCGGGGCGCTCCACTGCCCCAGCAGGGCGGGCAGTCGATCAGCCGGGGAGGTGCCCGGAGGGCCGCTCCACTTCGCCTCGCCGTTGCGCACCGCGTTGAGGGCGGCCTGAGGCGATGGGAAGTGGCCGATGAAAGGATTGCCCTCGAAGGCGACCCCCCAGTCGTGCTCGGCCAACGAGCGGATCACGGCCTGCCCGTCGGGCAGTTCATACGTGTAGAGATGAGCCATGGCGACCTCCAGCGAAAGAGCGTTACGGGAGGATCTTCAAGACTAGCACCGGCGCGGACGCAGGACGCACCCGGGCCAAGCACCCGGGGCCGGGCTTTGCCGGAGATTCAGGCTGCGGCCACCGCCCGGCGTTAGCATCAAGGTGAATCCAAGCAGGCCGTCCCGCCGAGAGTCGGGGTGGCAAAAGCAGAGGTGCGAAGATGGCTTCCGGTGTACTCGCCAAGTTCGCCAGCGAATATCAGGCCGAGGAGTTCGTCCACAAGGTCGACGAGATCAGCGCCCGCCAGACGCCCGTCATGGCCTGTGACCGCAGGGACCGGGAGGTCCGGGTCATGGCCGTCGGCGATGCTCCGCTGAAGGACAGCCAGACCGATGAACTGAAGGCCCTGGCCAAGGATTTCCAGGCGCTTGAGGTCACCCGGCTGGCGGCCTGAGCGCACGCCTGCATCCCGCCATTCGCTGCAGCGTGAATCTTGACCGCCTCGCATTCCACGCGAGGCAGGCATGATGGCGCCCCGCCCCAGCGACTTCACCCGCATTGACTGCCGACGAACGCCCTAGCCCTCCATCTCTTGGCCGATGGCTGTTCGCAGCGGCACAGCTGGGCGTTCTTGGCGCTTCGCTGCTACCCCTGCCCGAAGCCCCTGCTCCAATGCCGCACTGGGACAAGTGGGGCCATGTACTCGCACATCTGGGGCTTGCCGCCTTCGCAGTCGCCGTGTTCCGTCGCCCACGCGCTCGTGCGCTGGCCGTTCTCTGGCTGCTCTGCTTCGGCGCCCTGGTCGAGGCCACGCAGGCGTTGCTGCCCTGGCGTAGCGCCGAAATTGGAGATCTGCTGGCCAATGCCCTGGGCACCACGCTTGGCACCCTGCTGGCGTTTACCGCGCTGCCGGCGGCCTGGGCCGCGCTGGAAGTCCGCCTGGCTCGCCTGGCTCGCCTGGAGCGCCGTGACTAGCCGAGACGGGCCCCGGCGCCGTCCTGCTGCCGGGCGAGAAACTGCCTCAGTCGGCGCATCGTCGCCCGCAACAGTCGCCAGAGCTTGGGCAGCAACCAGGCGAGTACGAGCAGGAACAGGGCCAGGAGGATCAGGAAGATCCAGGGATGCTGCCAGGCCAGCCACAGCCCGAAGATGACAAGACCATCCTCGGCGAAACTGGCTGTCCAGTTGGAGAACGGCTCCGGTGAATGATTGATGGCCGCCCGCGCCCCGCTCTTTCCGAGATGGGTCATGCCGGCGATGCTGCCGCCCAGCAGGGCGGCGGCCAGCTGGGCCGAGGCTCCATGCTCGCCGAGCGCCGCCCAGGCCAGCGCCATGCCGCCAGGGATCCGCGCGAACGTCTGCAGCCCGTCCCAGAGCGAATCGAAGGCCGGCACCTTGTCAGCGATGAACTCGCCGAGCAGGAGCACTCCCGCGGCGATCAGGAACGGATCCCCGGCCAGCAGGGCGAGATCCCCCGGCAGCGCCACCCAGCCCATCCGCTGCACCGCCCCGGCCAGGAACACCACCGCGTACAGCCGCAGCCCGCTCCCCCACGCAAGGGCCGCCGCGACGCTCAATTCAGTCAGGGTGTCCATGCTTCGAGCTTAGCGGGTGGGTGGCGGAAGGGCCAATGACGGATTGCGGCGCAAGGCAGACATTCATAGGGTGCGGCTGGCCGCACCGGGCGTACCGTCCGAACGCCCGTATCGCTGTGCCAAGGCACACCCTATGGGGCTTCGCCGACGCCCAACGAAGCCCGACTGTGGAGCGCACCTGGGCGCGACCGCGGCGTGACGTGTTCTCCACAGACCGCGGCCAGAGCAAACCTCCGCGGTCGCGGCCATGTCCGGTCCTACGAAAAGCCCGCCCGATCGGGGTCGGTGGCGAATGTCCGGTTCGCGCCCCCTTGTTCGCCTTTTTACGCCGGAACGGTCCTTCGGGCGTCGTGATCGGTGCGGTCAAGCCGCACCCGATGGCCAAGCGGTTGCAGACCCTGCGCGCTATTTTTTCTTCGGGATGTACAGGTCGGTGATCGTTCCCTCATAGACCTCGGCTGCCATGCCGACCGATTCGCTGAGGGTCGGGTGCGGATGGATGGTGTGGCCGATGTCCGCGGCCTCGCAGCCCATCTCGATGGCCAGGCCGGCCTCGGCGATCAGGTCGCCGGCGTGCGGGCCGACCATGCCCGCGCCGATGATCCGATGCGTCGCCTCGTCGAAGATCAGCTTGGTGAAGCCTTCGGTGCGGCCGATGCCGATGGCGCGGCCCGAGGCCGCCCAGGGAAACTTGCCAACGCCGACCTTGAGGCCCTTCTCCTTGGCCTCGGTTTCGGTGACGCCGACCCAGGCGACTTCCGGGTCGGTGTAGGCCACGGACGGAATCACCCGCGCCACCCACTCCTTCTTCTCGCCGGCGGCGACCTCGGCAGCCAGCTTGCCCTCATGGGTGGCCTTGTGCGCCAGCATCGGCTGGCCGACCAGGTCGCCGATGGCGAAGATGTGCGACACATTGGTGCGCATCTGCCGGTCGACCGGGATGAAGCCGCGCTCGGTGACGCTGACGCCGGCCTTGTCCGCATCCAGCCTGCCGCCGTTGGGGGCGCGACCGACCGAGACCAGGACGCGGTCGAACAGGCTGTCCTTGGGCAGGTTGTCGCCCTCGAACTCGACCTTGATGCCCTTCTTCTCGGCCTTGACCGAAGCCGCCTTCACCTTCAGATGCGTTGACACGTCGAGCTTCTTCAGGCGGTCGGCCAGCGGCTTGACCAGGTCCTTGTCGGCGCCCGGCATCAGCTGATCCAGCAGTTCCACCACGGTGACCTCGCTGCCAAGCGCGCGATAGACCGTCGCCATCTCAAGGCCGATGATGCCGCCGCCGACCACCAGCAGCTTCTTCGGGATGTCGGCGAGCATCAGCGCGTCGGTCGAGTCCATCACCCGAGGGTCATCCCAGGGGAAGCCGGGCAGCTTCACCGGCTGGCTGCCGGCGGCGATGATGCACTGCTCGAAGCGGATCACCTGCTTGCCCGACTCGCCCTCCACCTCGACCTCGTTCGGCGAGAGGAAGCGGCCGACGCCCTGCACGGTGCGCACCTTGCGCTGCTTGGCCATGCCAGCCAGACCCTTGGTCAGCTGGCCGACCACCTTTTCCTTGTAGCCGCGCAGGGCGTCGAGGTCGATTTTCGGCGCGCCGAAGCTGACGCCGAAGTCCTTGGCGTGGGCCGCCTCATCGATCACCGCCGCCGCATGCAACAGGGCCTTGGACGGGATGCAGCCGACGTTGAGGCAGACGCCGCCCAGGCTGGGATAGCGCTCGACCAAGACGGTGTCGAGATCAAGATCGGCGGCGCGGAAGGCCGCCGTGTAGCCGCCCGGGCCGGCGCCCAGCACCAGCATGCGGCACTCGATGTCGGCCTTGCGCCCCGAGGCGCTGGCAGCCTTCGGAGCCGGCGCGTCCTTGGCGGTCTCCTTGGCTTCGGTCGAGGAGGGCGGCGCAGACTCCGCCTTTTTCTCCGGAGAGGGCTCGGCGCCGCCGCCCTGCTTCGCCTCGCTGGCAGACTCGGTGTCGAGCAGGGCCACGACGCTGCCCTCCGAGACCCGGTCATCGACCTTGACCTTGAGTTCCTTGATCACGCCGTCCGCCGGGCAGGGCACCTCCATGGTCGCCTTGTCCGATTCCAGGGTCAGCAGGCCCTGGTCCTTCTTCACCGACTCGCCCGGCTTGACCAGCAGCTCGATCACCGGGATGTCGCTGAAATCACCGATGTCGGGAACCTTCACTTCGATGGTGGCCATGCTGTGCTCCAGGCTGCATTGGAATGGTGGATGGGGGCGCCGGCGTGGTGCGGTCAGGGGGTGCTTTCGAAGTTTCCGCGCCGGAACAGGCTGACCAGATCGCCGCGGTTGGCCTCCAGCGCCGCGACCTGCGCTGCGGACAGCGCCGAATCGAACAGGCGGATGCGGTGGATCACCGCGTTGCTCTCTTCCGAGTTGCCGGTTATGTCGTCGTCGCGCAGGAAGTGCAGCAGGCGCTGCGCGCTGATCGGAGTGCCCTGGCCGGCAGTGCTGTCATCGAAGCTGAACTGCTGGAAGCCGTCGAGGTAGCCGGTATAGGTCCCGTTGGCAGCGCGGGTGACCACGACCTGGCGCAGCACGCCGTCGGGAAAGCTGGTGGAGGTGGCCTGGCCCGCCGTGTAGTAGCGCAGCTGGTTGTTCCGTGCATACAGGCCGGAGTCCACGGTCAGCGCATTGGTGTCGAGCAGCTTGGCATAGCTGTTTGTGCTGGACAGGCTGACGATCATGGCGATCGAGTAGGTATCGAGCGGCAGGAGTGGACCGCTCGCCAGGCGAAGTCCCGCGCCCTCGGGCACGCTCAACACCAGGCGGGTATTGCCGTCGGCAGTGACCTCGACGTAGCCGGTGCCCGGGCCGCCGATGCGCTCCAGCACCGGGCCGTTGCCCAGTGCATCGCCCAGCCAGCCGAGGAAATCGTAGTCCGCGACGGGCGTGGGCGGCGCGACGCCCTTGGCGGCAAAGTCGGCGGCGTTGGTGCCGTAGGCGTGGAGAAGCAGGAGGAGCGCAACGGCAGTAAGGCTGGGGCGCATGGTCAATGGGTCCTTCTTCCGGTTCATCGCGGGCGGATGGCGGCGGAGTGCGTCAGTACGAGCTGCGCCGCCAACTCAGCTGGTACAGGTCGTGGCGGCGGTCCTTCAGGTTCTGCACCGTGCCCGAGGCGCGGGCCTCGAGCAGCGAATCCAGGCGCAGGTCGGCAAAGGCCACGGCCTCGACGTTTGGCGAGGTGTCGGCGGCGATGCCGTCCGGGGCGAAGGGGAAGTCGCAGGGCGTGAGGATGCAGGTCTGCGAGTACTGGATATCGAAGTTGTTGACCCCGGGGAGATTGCCGCAGTTGCCCGAAAGCACCACATAGCACTGGTTCTCGATGGCCCGCGCCGCGCAGCTGTAGCGCACCCGAAGGTAGCCCTGGCGGACATCGGTGCAGAAGGGCACGAACAGCATCAGCGCGCCCTGGTCGGTGAGATGGCGGCCGAGCTCCGGGAACTCGCTGTCGTAGCAGATCATGATGCCGATCGGTCCGCAGTCGGTCATGATCACCTGCGCGCCCTCGCCGCCGGTGATCTTCCACCAGTGGCGCTCGTTCGGGGTCGGATGCAGCTTCTCGCGCACGTGCAGCGAGCCGTCGCGCAGGGCGACGTAACAGTTGTTGTGGATGTCGCCGTCCGGCATGCGGGTCGGATGGGTGCCGCCGATCAGGTTGATGTTGTACTTCACCGCCAGCTTGCAGATCAGCTCGCAGTAGCGCTCGGTGTAGCTGGTCAGCGAGCGGATCGAGTCGGCGGGCGAGAGCTTCTGGTTCTCGACGCTGAGCAGCTGCAGCGTAAACAGCTCGGGGAAGACCACGAAGTCGGCGTTGTAGTCGGCGGCGACGTCGACGAAGTACTCGACCTGGTTGGCGAACTCCTCGAAGGTGGCGATGCGTCGTTGCTGGTATTGCACGCTGGCCACGCGCACCACCGATGGCAGGCGGCCGCGCTCCTGCACCGCGGCAACGACCGGGTGCTCGGCCTGCTGCGGGTTGCGCCAGGCCAGGTGGGCGGCCCAGCCGAGCGACTCGCGATCCGAGGGCAGATAGTCCTTGAGCAGGCCGATGAGCTCGAAGCCGTTGCGCAGCTGGAAGCTGAGCGTCGGGTCGCGCAGCTTGTCGGCCTGGACCGCCTCGGCGTAGGCCTGGGGCGTGCCGTACTTCTTGATCTTCTTCGACAGCCCCGGCAGGCGGCCGCCGAAGACGATGCCGCGCAGGCGCTTGTCCATGCACAGCTTCTTGCGCGCGTCGTAGAAGCGCCGGCCGATGCGCAGGCCGCGCCGCGCCGGGTCGACGCAGACCTCCATGCCGTACAGCCAGTCGCCCTCGGGGTCGTGCCGCGAGCCATAGCCGCCGCCGGTGATCGCGCGCCAGGTGTGCGGCTTCAGGGCGATGTCGCCGGCGATGCGGAAGGTCGAGCAGTAGCCGACGATCTGGCCCTGGTACTCGGCGACGAATTGCCCCTCGGGAAAGTGCGAGAGCTGGCCCGTAACCATTTCCGGCAGGTAGCAGAAATCATCGCCGTAGACCCGCGCTGACAGGGCGACGATCGCCTCGATGTCGCGGCGATCGGCCTGGCGGATGCCCAGCAGCGCCCGGCGGCGCGGCGGCTGTTGAGGGTCTTTCTCGCTCATCATCGGGACTCCTTGTCCTTGGGCCGTCGTTCCGGCGGCACCTGCTCTTCCTCGGCGGCCTCGCGCTCCTCCTCGGCCGCTTTGGCCGAAACCCCTTCGGCGTCGACCAGCGCATCATTGCGCGAGAGCTCCTCGCGCAATTCGGCGGGCAGCGAGGGCGTATCCGCCTCCTTGTTGGCCGCGGCGTCGGGCCGATCGGTGCGGCCGAGCCAGCTGCGCACATGCAGGTCGCGCTGCGGGAAGGGAATCTCCAGACCGTGCCGGGCGAGCGCCGATTCCAGCGCCCAGTTGTAGGCCGCGCGCACCGCGCCCGGTCGCTTGGTCGCCTCGGCTGTCAGCCAGACCACCAGCTCGAAGTCGAGGCTGCTCTCGCCAAAGCCCGCCAGCCAGACCTGCGGCCCGCGGCGGCCGTCCTGCTCGAGGGTGAAGGGCACCTCGGCGGCGGCCTCGAGCGCAGCCTTCTTGACCCGCTCCTTGTCCGAGCCGTAGGCAACCCCGAACGGAACCTTGAGCCGGCGCGAGACATCGCGGTGGGTCCAGTTGACCACCCGCCCGGAGACAAACTCGGCGTTCGGAACCAGGATGTCGAGGTTGTCGTTGGTGACGATGCGGGTGGCGCGGATCTGGATATCGCGCACCTCGCCGTGCACGCCGGATTCGAGCTCAACGAAGTCACCGACCTTGAGTGAGCGGTCGAAGAGCAGGATCAGGCCGGAGACGAAGTTGTTGAAGATCGCCTGCAGGCCGAAACCGAGACCGACGCCGATGGCGCCGGCGAACACCGCGAAGCGGCTGGCCGGTACGCCGATCAGCTCCAGCGCCAGGATGGCGCCGATGATCAGCGCGGTGTAGTGGACGATGCGGCCAACCGCGTACAGCGCCGCCCGGCGGTTGACGTCGGTGCTGCGCGACTCGACCCGCGACAGCCCGCGGCGCAGGATCGCCGACACCAGGAAGGCGACCAGCAGCGCCAGCGCAGCCAGGGTCAGCTTGCCGGGGGTGAGCGCCACCTCTCCCAGCTGCATCAGCGGCAGATCCCAGGCCCAGCTGACGTGATCGCCGAGGCCTTCGCTCGCGGCCGGGGCCGCCTCCGCCTGCCTGGCGGGAGCGCCGGCGGCCGGCGCCGGGGCGGTGCCGGCCACGGTCAGAGCAGCAGCCGGCGCAGGTCGGCCAGCTGCTGGGCGAAGTAGCCGGTGAAGCGCGCCGCCTCGGCGCCGTCGATGACCCGATGGTCGTAGGACAGCGACAAAGGCAGCATCAGCCGCGGGGCAAACTCCTTGCCGTTCCACACCGGCTTCATCTGCGACTTGGAAACGCCGAGGATGGCGACCTCCGGTGCGTTGATGATCGGCGTAAAGGCGGTGCCGCCGATGCCGCCCAGCGAGCTGATCGAGAAGCAGCCGCCGGACATGTCGGCCGGACCGAGTTTGCCGTCGCGCGCCTTCTTGCTGATCTCGCCGAGCTCCGCGGCCAGCTGCAGCAGGCCCTTCTGGTCGCAGTGGCGGATCACCGGCACGACCAGGCCGTTCGGCGTGTCGACCGCGATGCCGATGTGGAAGTACTTCTTCAGCACCAGGTTCTCGGCGGTCTCGTCGAGCGAAGCGTTGAAGCTGGGGAACTTGCGCAGCGAGGCGACCGCGGCCTTGATCAGGAATACCAGCGGGGTGAGCTTGGTCTCCTTGCTCTCTTCGCCCATGCGCTTGCGGAAGGCCTCCATCTCGGTGATGTCGGCCTCCTCGAACTGGGTGACGTGCGGAATCATCGCCCAGTTGCGGGCGAGATTGGCGCCCGAGATCTTCTTGATCCGCGACAGCGGCTGGCTCTCGGTCTCGCCGAACTTGGAGAAGTCGACCTTCGGCCAGGGCAACAGGCTGAGCCCGCTGCCGCCGCCGGCCGGGGCAGCGCCCGAGGCGCGCGCGCCGCCCTGCATCACGCCCTTGACGAAACCCTGCACGTCCTCGCGGGTGATCCGTCCGCCGCGCGCGCTGCCCTTGACCTCGCCAAGGTCGACGCCCAGCTCGCGGGCGAACAGGCGCACCGCCGGGCTGGCGTAGGGGACCTTGTCGGGGGCCACGCTGTCGGCGCCGAAGCTGACCGGCGGGCTGCGCGTCGGGGCGTCCTGGCGCGAAGGCTCCGAGGTCTTGCCGCCCTGGCCCGAAGACTCGGCCTTCGCCGATGCATCCGGCCGATTCTCCGGCTTCTTCTTTTCGGCCTGCTTCTGATCGGCCTGCTTCTCATCGGCCGGCTTCTCGTCGGATTTCTTCTGCTCCGCCTTGGCCTCGGCCGGCTTGCCGGCGGGTTTGTCGCCACCCGACGCGGCATCCTCGGGCTCGATTATCGCGACCACGCTGCCTTCCGACACCGAGTCGCCGAGCTTGACCTTGAGCTCGCGGACCACGCCGGCGAAGGGGGCCGGCACCTCCATCGTCGCCTTGTCGGATTCGAGGGTGACCAGTCCCTGGTCCACCTTGACCGAATCGCCCACCGCCACCAGCAGCTCGATCACCGGGATGCCGCTGAAATCCCCGATGTCCGGTACCCGCGCTTCCTTCAGTGCGGCCATTGCGCCCTCCCAAGGCGTGATCGTTGAACACCTATTGTGGCCGCTGCGGAGGCCCCGCGACCAGCCGCCATTCGTATGCAGCGGTTTCGTCACAGGCCGAGGGCGGTTGCGTCCTGATGTCCGGACACGGACGCCCGAAAGCGGAACCGGACAGGCGACCCCAGCCTCGACTGGCTTGCAAGTGACTGAAACAAAAAGACACATCGCATTGGCACGGAAGCTGCTTTCGTCACAGCGTACACGGAGTCACCGACCGGAGAGTCACCATGAACCGCTTCCACCGCCTGCTTACCCGACCGCTGTTTTTTGCCCTGCTTGCCACCGGCATGGTGGTGGCCGTCGGCGAGCCGGTGGCCACGCCGATGGCGGCCGGGGTCGGGGACGACACCGCGCACTGCGCCCTCGCGGCCGCCGATCTGGGCTCTCCGGTGGAGACGCTGGAGGTTGAGGTGAATACGGAGACCGAAGTCGTCGAGACGCCGATCCGCGCCGAACAGGCCGCCCGCCTGCGCTGGCTGATCACCCTGCCGCACGCGCGCTCCAGCTGCTGCCGTCAACCGGTCTGAGCGATGCCGACGGGCTGGCCCCGGGCCGCGACCGCACAGCAACGGTAGGGGCGAGCTCGCCCGCACGCGGCGCCGGGATCTGCGCAGCAAGCTGCGTTCTACGTGAGGAACGCGACCGTAGAGGCTCGCCTGCACCCCCTCATTGATCGAGCACCTCCACCGGATCACCCAGCCGGATGATCCCCGAGGACTCGGCGACCAGGTTCACCCCGAACAGCACGCCGTCCTCGGCCAGCCGATACCCGCGCAATGACTTCAGCGGCTCTCCATCGGGGCGTCGTTCGCCGCGCTGCGGATCCACCGTGGTGAACACGCAGCGCACGCAGGGTTTGGTCTGGCGGAAGCTGATCGAGCCGATGCGCAGGCGCTGCCAGCCGTCCTCGGCATGGGCAGCATTGCCAGCGACCACGATGTTGGGACGGAACGCCTCGGCCGGCACAGGCGGGTCGATGCGGGCATTCATCGCGTCCAGCGCCGATTCGCCAAACATCAGGTAGGGGTAGCCGTCGGCAAAGCTCACCGGCTGGCCGGGCCCGGCGCGTTCCGGACTGGCCCAGCGCTCGGACCGCGCGTCCATGAAGACCAGGCGCAGCGGTGCGCCGAGCCGTTCGCTGATCCAGCTCGACACCGCCGGATCGGCGAGGGCCGCATCGACCTCGGATTTCCAAACGGTGACCTGCAAGCGGCCATGCTCGCCGCCGGGCTCGGCGATCCTCATCGTTTCCGCGTCCCAGCCCAGCTGCAGGCCGGCCGGGATCGGCGCCGCGCGCAGCCGCACCATGGGGGCCAGCTTGCGACCGGTGACAAAACGGCCGGACTCGTCGACCAGCATCCAGCGCCTGTCGGCATGCGGCCCGCGTGCGCGCACCTCCATGTGCTCGACGGCCAGCGACGCGCAGGACTTGATGGGGTGGATGAACAGGCGGGAGACGTGCATGGCAGATCCGCTATGGGGCTGGTCTTCCGCGGCGGGTTGTCGCGGCAGGGCTTCAAAGTGCCCCGATCCTGACGCGTGGCACCGGCTGCAGCAAGCTGCAGCGCCGTCCTGTGGACGCCCGCGCGGGGCACAAGGGCGGCTGCGGGTTCGCGACCCCAGCGCGCGGCGCGCGGTGGAACGGCAAGAAATGGCACAAAGCAGACATTCATAGGGTGCGGCTGGCCGCACCGGGCGTACCGTCCGAACGCCCGTATCGGTGCGCCAAGGCACACCCTATAGGGCTCGCTGACGCCCAACGAAGCCCGACTGTAGATGCTATGCGGGCCGTCCGCAGTTAAACCTCTAATTGGGACCAACCAACGGAGGCGAACATGCGAACGGCCCGCGAGTGGGAAGTGTATGTCGGAGAGGTGGTGTTGTTGGTGGCGCT